>NZ_JACFXV010000063.1:0-275000 GCF_014050225.1 Stappia albiluteola
TGCCGCGCCTTGCCCGTGACGTTATCTCCCGCCGCCCATACCAACTTCCACGAGCCGGACCAGCAGAACGGATGACCCTTGACGGGCGCCGTTCGACCTCTTGCCGCCCTTCCGCCGGCACCTGCCCCCTTGGAACGGGGCAGGCGTCCTGCCAACGGTCGGGCGTGCCCAGCCCGGACACCTCTCGGTGCTCCCCCTGGCATAGGGATCACCCCAGCCTACTCGGGGCCGTTACACCCTTTCAGCCAGAGCCGTCACGCCCCCGGCTTACATGAACGGTCGGTCCGATCACGGTCCCACGAGCAGCCGGGCGATGGGACAAGGATAAGGGCAGGCTAGAAGGCGGGGATTAGTTTTCCGAAAGGAGTGCGCCAAGGGGTGAGGCCGCATGGATACGCGGGTCGAGCCCGCGTATGACGAACCGAGGGGCTAAGGCAGAGAAGCAGCCACTGAGGCGGGTGTCTACTGGGTCCCCGTTTTCACGGGGATGACACCGTGTATGGAGCAAGCGCTTTGCCTGACCGCCGACCTTCGACGTGACGCTCTGCCTCTCCTCTCGTCTTCGCCGGGCCCAGACCCGGCGATCCATCGAAAGGCTGCGGCAAGGGGGGATATCGCGTGGATACGCGGGTCAAGCCCGCGCATGACGAACCGAAGGGCTGCGACAGAGAAGCAGCCCCCCATTCTCGGGCATCATACTGGACAGGGGGAGCGAAGCCGACCGGTCGGTGCAGGCCCCGCAAATTCAACCGCCAATCTTTACCTTCGCGAAAGCGGGGTCGGATAGCACACACGGAGCATTGATTTTTTAGTTCGTTCAAATGAGGCCGGCATGGGTACGACCGTTCGTCTGTTCAAGGGGACTTTTGAAGCACTGTCCGCAAATTTCAGAGAATTCGCCAAGCTTTATGGGTGGTTGGCCGTCGCCTCCTATTTCCTTTTTCTGGTCAGTCTCTTTTCTCAAGGTGCCACGGTCATATTTCTCGTGGCGGCGCTGTCTGCCATCTTTTGCGTGTCTGCAAGTGTCCGCTGGCACAGGGTGTTGCTGGTCGGCGGAGCTTCCGCCGAACCTCGCCTTCAGTTTGGGCGCAGGGAAGCCCGCTATTTTGCCCGGATGCTCATTCTTGCAGGACTGGGGTTGGTCGTCATAGCGCCCTTTCTGATGTTTTTGTTGTGGCTTCAAGCCGAATGGCGGGATGCGGTGCCCGGTCCGGCAGCGCAACTGGCATCCATCTGCTCGGCCTATCTTGTATTGCCGGCACTGATGCGATGCTCGCTCGTTCTGCCGTCGATCGCCGTCGACAGGCCGGTTACGCTCAAGGATGCCTGGCGCGAAAGCCGCGGTCTCGGCGTGCCCATGATGCTCGCGATCATTGCCGTCGATCTGTCGTTCTGGCCAATCAATCTCGTTCTTAACCTGTTGTTAGGGGGTTCGGCATCGACAGACTTTCCCAATATCCTCTTCAGCCCGCAGATACCTGCTGTTGGACCGCTTTTCGACGCGGTTTCCTTGGCTCTGCTGACGACGATCCTGACCGGCGGCTACTACATCATGCAGGAGCGCATCGACTAGGCCTTCCCGAGCTGAGCGTTCAATTCCGCGCGGCGGCCATCTCGTCGCCAAAGCTTCATGTTGCAGTGCAGCGGCGGTTGGGGTCATATGCAGGCGAAGGCGGACCCGGGCGGCCGAGGGAGGCAGCCGGCAACCGCATGCAGCAAGGGAGACCCATCATGCTCGCCAACAAGACAGCCGCCGTCACCGGTTCGACCTCCGGCATCGGCCTCGCCCTGGCGCGCGCCTATGCGGCGCAGGGCGCCAACGTGGTCATCAACGGCTTCGGCGAGGCGGAGGCGATCGAGAAGGAGCGCGCCGGGATCGAGCGCGAGTTCGGCGTGCAGTGCCGGTATTCGCCCGCCGACATGACGAAGCCCGACGAGATCGCCGCGATGATCGCGGATGCGGAGAGGGAGTTCGGCGCCGTCGACGTTCTCTGCAACAATGCCGGTATCCAGCATGTGTCGCCGATCGACGAATTCCCGATCGAGAAGTGGGATGCGATCATCGCCATCAACCTTTCCTCCTCCTTCCACACCATTCGCGCAGCCCTGCCGGGCATGAAGCGCAAGGGCTGGGGGCGTATCGTCAACACGGCTTCGGCGCATGCCCTGGTCGCGTCACCCTTCAAGAGCGCCTATGTGGCGGCCAAGCACGGCATTGCCGGCCTGACGAAGACGGTGGCGCTGGAAGTGGCGCAGCAGAACATCACCGTCAACGCCATCTGCCCGGGCTATGTCTGGACACCGCTTGTCGAGCGCCAGATCCCCGATACGATGAAGGCGCGCAACATGACCGAGGAGCAGGTGAAGCGGGACGTCCTGCTGGCCGCCCAGCCGACGAAGCAGTTCGTCACGGTGGACCAGGTGGCGGCCCTTGCGGTGTTCCTGTGCTCGGACGCGGCAAGCGCGATCACCGGCGCGATCCTGCCGATGGATGGCGGCTGGACGGCGCAGTAGGAGTTCAACCGAGAGCAGGCGAGGGCGCGATGGCGGCCGGGAAGCTTCCTCACAAGCGGGTCAATCTGGCGCTTCAGGGCGGCGGCGCGCATGGCGCCTTCACCTGGGGCGTTCTCGACTGGCTGCTGGAGCACGAGCATTTCGAGATCGACGGCATCACCGGTACCTCGGCGGGGGCCATGAACGCCGTCGCGCTTGCCTGCGGCTATCAAAGGGATGGACCGGACGGCGCGCGCGAGACGCTGGAGAAGTTCTGGCGCGCCGTCAGCGACTTCTCCTTCCTCAGCCCGATCCGGCGGTCGCCGGTCGACGTGGCGCTCGGCCAGTGGAGCCTCGATTTCTCGCCGAGCTATCTCGCCTTCGACCTGGTGTCGCGCTTCGCCTCGCCTTACGAGTTCAACCCGCTGAACTACAATCCCTTGCGCGATGTGCTGGAAGAGACGGTCGATTTCGACAATGTCCGGCACTGCAAGGGGATCAAGCTCTTCATTGCCGCCACCAATGTCTATACCGGCAAGATCCGCGTCTTCTCCGCATCGGAGATCACACTGGACGCGGTGATGGCCTCGGCCTGCCTGCCGCATCTCTTCCAGGCGGTCGAGATCGAGGGCGAGCCCTACTGGGACGGCGGCTACATGGGCAATCCGCCACTCTATCCGCTGTTCTACAGCACCAACACGCCCGACACCGTGCTCATCCAGATCAATCCGCTGGAGCGGCGCGAGACGCCGCGCACCGCGCGCGAGATCCTGAATCGGCTGAACGAGATCACCTTCAATTCGACGCTGCTGCGCGAACTGCGCGCCGTCGACTTCGTCACCAGGCTGATCGAGGAAGGCAAGCTTAGCAACGAGCATTACATGAAGGTGCATTTCCACCGCATCGCGGCGAGCGACCTGCGGCCCCTGCAGGCTTCCTCCAAGATGAACGCCGAATGGGCTTTCCTTACCGAATTGCGCGACATCGGCCGCGAGACGGCAAGGCACTGGGCGAAGGAGAATTTCGAGGCCATCGGCAGCCGTTCGACGGTCGATCTGCGCGCCGAATTCGGCTGATTTCCACAGGCGCCGGAAACAAGCCTTGCCGGTTCGTTAACCTGCACCGGAAGGCCGTCGCATTGTGCACGAGCAAACGACAGGTATCGTTACCAAACTCTAAAGATACTCAAGATATTGTGGTTTTCCTGCCCGCTTGCCCGTGATCTTGAGCGTCAGCGTGCCAACGATTTAGCAAGGGTTTTGCGCCATCATCGACACGCTGACTGTCAGGTTGTGCGTCGTCAGCTATCGGCGGACGAGGAAGGTTGGCAAATGCGACCCCGCCTCCTTCTTCGTCCCGCCGGATTATTCGAAACGGACACTAGCGAAACCCGCCACCCAGGCAAGCGGCCTTCGTCCATTTCGTAAACGACAGGTTAGCGCGTAATCACGATTCGCGCATTCTTCTTTCCATGCTGCTGGATCAGCGAATAGAGGTGCCGCGCATTCGCCGGATGCAGGCGGATGCAGCCATGCGAGGCGGGCCGTCCGAGGCTCCTGACCGCATCGGTGCCGTGGATGGCGTAGCCGCCATAGAAGAAGACCGACCAGGGCATCGGCGAATTGTGATATTTCTTCGAGAAGTAGCGCCGGTGCATGCGCCCGGGCCGGAACGTGCCGGTGGGCGTGCGGTAGCCGCGCCTTGCCGTTGAGACCGGCCAGGATTGCAGCCTGCGGCCGTTGACGTAGACCACCATTTTTTGTTCGGAAAGGTCGATCCGGGCGATGACCGTGCCGGCCCTGGCCGGCTGCAAGGAAACGAGGCTCAGAAACACTGTCAAAAAGAAAGCAGATAGCATTGTTCCGCAAATGGGCCGACTCATTACACACCCCCACTGCTTGCCTGAATTTTACAAGTATTTCCCTTCTTGTGGCATCGGGAAAAGATTAACACGGCTTTAACCGCCTGTCCCAGGCGCCTGCTTCACTTTTCGCCGCATCGCGCAACACCGCATTGCGCAAGGATGCGGCCGCGCCATGGCCACCCGCCCGCTGGCTGGTGAAAAGGCTTTCAAGATTTGCCGTTTTTCTGGAAAGGCCCGCATAGATTTCCTACATTCATCAAGAGGATCGAACGGAACGGTCGCATGAGAAAGACGCGGAATTTCAGCAGTATCGCAGGTGCGATCGCGCTCGCGGCCCTGTTCGGCGGCAGCGCACTGGCCGGGCAGTCGTCAATTGACCGGCTCCTGTCGACGGGCGCCTGTCCGCGCTGCGACTTCAAGTTCGACGAAATGCGCGAAATCTCGCTCGACGGCGCGAAACTGGAGCGGGCGGTGTTGCGCGAGGCGGATCTCAAGGAGGCGCGTCTCACCAACGCCGATCTGCGCGGGGCCGATCTGCGCCGCGCCGAATTCGAACGCGCGGATTTGTCGGGCAGCGACCTTACCGGTGGCTCCCTGCGTGCCGTGGATATGGAGAAGGCGATACTGGTGAGGACCATATTCGCCGACGCGGACCTGAGGGACGCCGATCTCGCCGAAGCGGACATGAGCGAGAGCGATTTCACCGATGCCGACATGCGCTTCGCCTATCTGGTGCGCAGCAAGGCGGCCAATACCATCTTCAAGGGTGCGAAGATGGACGGCGTCGATCTCGAGCGGGCGATGATCGAAGGCGCGAATTTCGACGGCGCCCGGCTGAAATACGCCGATTTCGACCGGGTCAGGGCGGCCGGTACGACATTCAGGCGCGCGGACCTGACCGGCGCGCACATGACCAGTACCGATCTGACGGGGGCCGATCTGTCCGGCGCCAATCTGACCGATGCGCTGTTGCGCCGCACGCGGCTTGCCGGAGCGGACCTGACCGGCGTGCGGGGACTGTCGCCCGAGCGCATCATCAATGCCTGCGGCGACGAGAAGACGAAGCTGCCCGAGGGCATCACGCTGAAGGCCTGCGAATGACGGGGCTGCAGCGCGCCGTCACAGATAACCGATCGCCCGGCCGCAGCCGATCACCGAAAGCCAGATCGCGGCGGAGAAAAAGCCTGCCCAGCGGAAGCGGGAAATGGTGCCGCGTGAATCAACCTGCGCCAGAAGGCGCCAGGCGGGCACGATCCTGAGCGACAGGGCGTTCAGGATACCGAGCGCGACGAGGACAAGCTTGGCCTGCATCACCGGCATGGCGAGATAGTCGGTCGCCTTTACCGAAATCATCAAGGTGCCTGTCGTGATCGCGATCAGGAGGCCGAGCATGGAGACCGGCACAAGCACGCGCTTCAACTCGGCCAGCGGCACCGCCTTCCAGAAACCCATCAGGCGCAGGTCGAGTGGCAGGATCGCCCCGAACAGCAGCGCGATGCCCACGACATGGCCGAAATTGACGAACGGATAGAGCCACGGCTCGCGCCGCATGAGCGTCGCCGCCTGCGACGCCTGCAGGAAACGCGCCGCCTCGTCGAGATGAAGAATGCTAGTCAAGTCCAAGAAGTTCAGCCCGAGCGATTGGGATAGAAGTCATAGACTATACCGGCCACGGTGATTCTTTCCGCCTTCATGACGTTTTCCGACCGGTTTTTCGACCGGTGGCCGGAGGCGAAAACCTCCTGGCCCTCGGAAATGCCGCCTTCCTTCAGCCCGGCGCCGCGGATGCGCGAGGGTGGACCAAGTTCGACCTTCCACATTGCCCCCTCGACGTCGACATCGAGAAGGCCGTGCGGCGGCCCAAGATAGATCGAGCGGATGATGCCCGTCAGCTCGAACTGGCCGTCTTCCGCCCATCGCCAGCCGTGGTGGGCAAACGCCCGGGCCGGCACCAGAAGCGCCAGCGCGGAAGCGATGAACAGGCGCCTGTCCGGTTTCGCGTTTCCCGATTTGCCCGTTACTTCCGACATCTCCCGGCCTCCCTGATGCGTGAATTCGTTTCCCGATCGCATAAATGGGGCGGAAAATCCGTGTGGCGAATTTCGAAGCCCGCGGTCTTCCCCCGTGCCGGATCACACGCATTCCGGTTGACTTGATCCCCCTTTTTCGTCATGACGTTCGCAATCGTTTCAGTCGGACGTTCGATCCAATGGCCTTGCGGCACGACGACATCGCCGGTTTTTCGGCAACCGCCCTTTTTGCGGCGGCGATGACGTGCGCGAACGATCCGCGCGAGACCACCCTCAAAACCACGACCACTAAAACCACCGCCTGACGGTGCCTCTCGTCCCGCGCTCCCCCGGGTCACGAGGGGAGCGCCGAGGGCCACGGTCGCTTGATGCGCCGGATGGCTCGCGGGGGGCGGAAAAAGAGGAACTATCACGATGGGTTACAAGGTCGCAGTCGTAGGCGCCACGGGTAATGTGGGCCGCGAAATGCTCGATATCCTCGCGGAACGCGGCTTTCCGGCCGACCAGGTGGTGGCTATCGCGTCCCGCCGGTCGCAGGGCGTCGACGTTTCCTTCGGCGACAAGACGCTGAAGTGCCAGGCGCTTGAGAACTACGATTTCTCCGACACCGATATCTGCCTGATGTCGGCCGGCGGCTCGGCCTCCAAGGAATGGTCGCCGAAGATCGCGGCGCAAGGCTGCGTCGTCATCGACAACTCCTCGGCCTGGCGCTACGACGCCGACGTGCCGCTGATCGTGCCCGAAGTGAATGCCGATGCGATTGCCGGCTTCACCAGGAAGAACATCATCGCCAATCCGAACTGCTCCACCGCACAGCTCGTCGTCGCGCTGAAGCCGCTGCACGAGGCGGCCACCATCAAGCGCGTTGTCGTGTCGACCTACCAGTCGGTCTCGGGCGCGGGCAAGGACGCAATGGACGAGCTCTTCAACCAGACGCGGGCGATCTTCGTCAACGATCCGGTCGAGGCGAAGAAGTTCACCAAGCGGATCGCCTATAACGTCATCCCGCATATCGATGTCTTCATGGAAGACGGCTACACCAAGGAAGAATGGAAGGTGCTGGCCGAGACCAAGAAGATGCTTGACCCGAAGATCAAGGTTACCTGCACGGCTGTGCGTGTGCCCGTCTTCATCGGCCATGCGGAGAGCGTGAATATCGAATTCGAGAAGCCGATCACGGCTGAGGACGCCCGCTCGATCCTGCGCGAGGCGCCGGGCTGCCTCGTCGTCGACAAGCAGGAAGACGGCGGCTACGTCACGCCGTTCGAATGCGCCGGCGAGGACGCGACCTATATCTCGCGCATCCGCGAGGACGCGACAGTCGAAAACGGCCTCAATATCTGGGTCGTCTCCGACAACCTGCGCAAGGGCGCGGCGCTGAACGCGGTTCAAATCGCCGAGGTTCTGGTCAACCGCAAGCTGATCCAGCCGAAGAAGCGGGCCGCCTGACGAAAGCTCCGCCTGCCGGCGTCATCTACCTGAAAGCCCCGGGCGCGTGCATCGCCGCGCCCGGGGCTTTTCGTTCCGCCGTCCTCCCATACGGCCAGAGACCCGCGAGGCGGGCCTGGGCCGGCGTGTTCCGTGCCGTCCTCGGCAGTGCATTGAACTTCGCGGGTTAGGCGGGATGCCGGTCTTCGGCTTCGGGCGAAGTCCGCAGGACGAGGACGAGGCTTACAAGTCCGATACTTGCGCCGACGACGAGCAAAAGCCATGCGGCGTCGAAATTGTCGGCCGCTATGCCGCCCAAGAGTACGCCGGCACCGAGCCCAAGCTCGGACCCGAGCCGCCAAAGCGCATGGGCGCGCGCCAGATGGGTCGCGGCCGCGTGCTTCTGGATCAATGTGATGATGAAGACATCCTGGAAGGCAAAGGAAGCTCCGCCGGCAAGGCCGATCGCCATTTGCAGGGCAAGCGTTCCGGTCTGGCCGACCAGCAGGAAGGCAAGGCCCGCGACGAACATGCCGAAGCCGACCATCAGATTGGATCGGCTTGCCGGAAGCCACGCAATGATCAGGTTTGCCGCGATGCCGCCGAAGGCGAAAGCTCCGATGACGCTGGCATAGGCACCTGCCTCGCCGTTGCCGCCTTCCAGCAGGATGCGCGGCAGGATCACGAAATAGGCCGCGCCATGGAAGAGTGCGTAGACCGCCGAGCAGACAAGTACCGCCGCCAGCACCCGCGATGCGCAGATAGTGCGGATGGCGCGCAGTTGTTCGCCGATCCCTGTCGGAAGCGGATTGGTCGCCGGTCTGATCGAGCGTGACAGGACGGTTGCGGCCGTCACCATGATGGCAAAGCTCGCCGCGGCGATATCGAGCACGAGAAAGGTTGCCGTCTTGCCGAGAAGCATGGCGGGAAACGGCGCGACAAGGCGCCCGAGACGCTTGGCGTTGTCCAGCAGGTTGTTGAGGTTCTTGGTTGACCAGACCGGCTGCAATGCCGGTACGATAGCCGTCAGGGCCGGCGACTCGAAGGCTCTGGCGCAGCCGATCGCGAAGGCGGCGCACAGGATCGTCAGTGCCTCGGACGATCCTGCGGCCATCGCGAGCGTCGCCAGGGCTGCGACCAGGATCGCAAAACCGTTCGCCCGCTTTAAGATCGGCAGCGCGCCCAGCCGGTCGGTGAATGTCGCCCCCACGAAACCGAAGAGCCAGAAGGGCGCACGCTGGATGAAGACGGCAAGACCGGTCAGGGTGGACGACTGCGTCAGTTGCCAGACGGCCCAGACAAGCATGATCTCGAGAATCTGATCGCCGCAGATCGCAGCGGAACGTCCCATGCCCAGCACCAGGCCATGGCGGTAATTGCGAAGGAAAATCAAAAGGCTATACCAATGCAATCAAAGGAGAAAAGGTTGCGTCCGTGAACCTATTCTCCTTTGACGGGCGGGCCAATACACCTTTTGTCGCCGGCTGAAAACCCGCGTGAAGCCTTACCCGGCGTCGCCAGCCTTGCCCGTTGGAGCCAGATGGAACTCGCCGGTTTCGGGGTTCATCAGGCGCAACTCGCCGGAGCCGATATCGAACCAGGCGCCATGCAGGGCAAGGCGACCCTTGTCCTCCAGGATATTCACGCAGGGAAAAGTGCGCAGGTTGGCAAGCGACTGGCGCACGCCCGCATATTCCATCGCAAGCTGGCGGTCGTCTTCCTTGCCGATTTCGAGGCAGGCGAGGGTATCGGCCGCCGGCTCCAGCAATGTCATCCACTTGCCGATGAAATCGCCGGGCGACAGCGGCACGGCATTCTGGTTGAGGAAGGCCGAAACGCCGCCGCAGCGGCCGTGGCCCATGACGACGATATGCTTGACCTTCAGCGCCTGCACCGCGAATTCCAGCGCCGCACTGGTCGAGTGGTAATAGCCGTCGGGCTCGTAGGGCGGCACGAGATTGGCCACGTTGCGCACGACGAAGAGTTCGCCGGGGCCCGCGCCGAAGATACCCTCCGGCGTTACCCGGCTGTCGCAGCAGGACACGACCATGACATCCGGCGTCTGGCCGTAGATCGCCAGCCGCTCGTAATCCTCGCGGAAGCGTACATAGCCCTTTTCGCGGTAGCGCCCGTAACCTTCGAGCAAGCTGTCGGGAAAGCTGGCGTTTTCCGCCCGCGTCGACTGGTCTGCCGTCATTGCCGCATCAACCTTCTTTTTTCGCCGTTACACGAAGTGATCTAGCGGCAAATGGGACTCGTGCCCAGCACCTTCAAGCCGGCCGGAAGACGGAGGCAGGCAAAGCGTGGAACAACTTCAAAAGCTTGTGTCGCGTGGAAGCCCTTGCGCCGGGAGCGTGGAAACGACGTCGGTCGTGACGCGAAGACCGCACTGCAAAAAAGAGCGCTTCCGATCACGGAATTTTTCATAATTTTGCCTTAATCCAGCCCTTGGGAAGCCACGTTGGACGGTCATACATATATCGTTGCCTCAGATATCCGATCAGGCACCGGCTTCGGAACGCACTAGCCCCCCAGCCCCCCGGGGTCGGTCGCAGATTGGAACAGGTGTTCCTCACAGGAACAATCCCCTAAGGTGACCCGAAGGGCCGGCTTTCGAGCCGGCCCTTTTCTTTTGCCCATTTCCATTGGATGGCCCCTTCCTATCTTTCCTGGGTCTTTCGCGATCCGGGCTCCGATCGGTGCTTTTGTCGAGGCTCGAGGCGCGTTATCCTGTTTTCATGAGCACGGATCTGATCGCCATGCGGCCCGCCCGCCCGGCCGACGCCGCCACGCTCTCCGCCATCCACCTGCAGGCCTGGCGCGGAGCGTATCGGGGTCTTTTGTCCGGCGTCGACCTGGAGCGGATGCTGTCGCGCCGCGGTCCGCGCTGGTGGCGCGGCGCGCTGACGCGTGGCGTGATGATGCAGGTGCTGGAAGTGGCCGGACGTCCCGCCGGGTATGCCACCTACGGTCGCTCGCGCATGCGCGAACTGCCTTTCGAGGGCGAGATCTACGAGCTCTATATCCTGCCCGAATACCAGGGCCTCGGTTTCGGCTCCAAACTGTTCAGGGGAACGCGGCGCGAGCTGCATCGCATGCGCCTTTCCGGCCTTGCCGTGCGCGTGCTCAAGGACAATGACGCCGCAATGCATTTCTACCAGTCGCTCGGCGGCCAGGTGCTGATGACCACGCGTGAGCAGATCGCCGCCACTACCGTGGAATTGGCGATTTTCGGCTGGTTCGCCGACAGCGACGGCTCCTGACAGGCGAATTCCGCCTCCTCAGCATTTCGTTGCAACGCACACGTTGTCGCTTGCCTTCGTCGCCCGCGGCTGCGATACAGCCCGCAAAATCTGACAAGGAGCCCAAGCTGCCATGCGTATCGATGCTGTGCCCATCGGCAAGAACCCGCCCGAGGACATCAACGTCATCATCGAAGTGCCCGTGGGCGGCGAACCGATCAAGTACGAGATGGATAAGGAAGCCGGCGCCATGTATGTCGACCGCTTCCTCTATACGCCGATGCGCTACCCCGGCAATTACGGCTTCGTGCCGCACACGCTGTGCGGCGACGGCGATCCGCTCGACGTGGTCGTGGTGAACCAGCGGCCGATCCTTCCCGGCGCCATCATGAACTGCCGCCCGATCGGCGTGATGTTCATGGAAGACGAGGCCGGCATGGACGAAAAGCTGATCGCCGTGCCCTCCAGCAAGATCACCCGTCGCTACGAGAGCGTGGCCCACTACGAGGACCTGCCGGAGATCACGCTGAAGCAGATCCAGCACTTCTTCGAGCACTACAAGGACCTGGAAGCCGGCAAGTGGGTGAAGGTCGTCGGCTGGGGCGGGCCGGACGACGCCAAGCGTCTGGTGCTGGAGACGATCGAGCGGGCCAAGGCCGCGAAATAGGCGGCAACGCCCCCGTTCGAAACCCGGAAGGGCGGCGCGGTGCCGCCCTTTTTATTTGCGATAACGCCGTCTGCCACATACCGGTACGTGACAAGCCTCGCGGCTACCGCTATGGAACGCTCATGTTGCGCCGCCTCTATGACTGGACCATGTCGCTCGCTTCCGGCCCCCGCGCGCCGGTGGCGCTCGGCACCGTGTCCTTCGCCGAAAGCTCGTTCTTTCCGATCCCGCCCGACGTGCTGCTGATCCCCATGGTGATCGCGCGGCGGGACCGCGCCTTCGCCTATGCGGTGATCTGCACCGTCACCTCTGTCGTCGGCGGCCTGTTCGGCTATGCGATCGGCGCCTTCCTGTTCGTGCAGCTCGCCGAGCCGATCCTGAGCTTCTACGGCTATCTCGAGAAGTTCGAGAGCTTCCGCGCCGATTTCAACGCCTTCGGGCCGTGGATCGTCTTCATCGCCGGGCTGACGCCCTTTCCCTACAAGGTGATCACCATCGCCAGCGGCGCGACCGGCCTCAGCCTGCCGGTCTTCATGGCGGCGAGCCTCGTGTCGCGCGGCCTGCGCTTCTTCGTCGTCTCGGGCCTGCTCTACCTGTTCGGCCCGCCGATCCGCGATTTCATCGAAAAGCGGCTTGGCCTCGTCTTTACGGTCTTCGTCATCGCGCTGATCGGCGGCTTCGCGGCAATCCGGTATCTTTGAAGGTGATATGAGCATGCCAGCCGGCAAGACCCTGTCGAAACTTTCGCTTTCCCTGCTCCTGCTTCTCGGCCTTGCTACGATCTCGGCCGCCTGGGGCTTCCAGCTGATCGGCGGCTACGTGCCCTGCAAGCTCTGCCTGGAACAGCGCGTGCCCTATTATGTCGGCTTGCCGCTCGCAGCCCTGGCGCTTGTGCTGGCCCTGGCGGACAGGGTGCCCGCCCTCGTCGGGCTGCTGCTGGCCGCCGTGGCCGTCGCCTTCGCCTATGGCAGCGGCCTCGGCATCTACCAGGCGGGCGCGGAATGGGGCTTCTGGCCCGGCCCGAGCGACTGCGGCGGCGGCACGGCTGCGCCGACATCTGCGGAAAACCTGCTGTCGGCGCTCAGCACCACCCGGGTCGTTAGCTGCACGGAAGCAAGCTGGCGGCTCTTTGGCCTGTCCTTCGCCGGCTGGAACGCGGTGGCCTCGGCCGCGCTTGCCGCGCTGGCGCTCGTCGCGCTGGTGGCTCGGCGGCGCAAGCAGGCGTAGGCTGTCAATCGGGGCGAGGCCGGGAGGCAAGCGATGTCGAAACGCGAGGAACTCGACCGCGAGAAGACCGAAGAAGCCCGAAGGGCACTGCGGGCGGTGGAGCGCGACAGCGAAACGATCCTGCCGTCGTCCGTGGCAAGGGCGGCGGATACAGCGCGCGATCACTTCATGGCCGGCGACAAGGACCCGGACGACGCCATCGAGGTATGGGGCTCGCGCATCGGCCGCATCGCCGGGCTGTTCTTCGCTATCGGTCTGGTGATCTATCTCGCCGTCACCTATCTCTAGCCGGTGTAGCAGCAGCCGGAGACTGCCCTTGGGTTCGCAGAAATCCCTCTCCGCCACATCCTTCTGGCGCGACCGTTTCGCGCCCGGCCTCGACGACTTCGAGGCAATGGCGATCGCCGCCTATGAGGCTTTGCCCGAGGCCTTCCGCGACCTGTGCGGCGACGTCGAAATCCGTATCGCCGACTTCGCCGACGAGGCGGCGCTCGACAGCGTCGGCGTGGAGGATCCACTCGACCTGATGGGCCTGTTCGAGGGTGTCGGCCTGGCGCAGGGCGGCGCTGCCAGCTGGACCGGGCAGATGCCGAATGCCGTCTGGCTCTATCGCCGCGCTATCCTCGACTACTGGGCGGAAAACGAGGAAACGCTCGGCACGATCATTTCCCACGTGCTGATCCACGAACTCGGCCATCATTTCGGCCTGTCCGACGAGGACATGGAACGGGTGGAGAGCGAGGCGGGGTAGGAATCGCCGTCGCCTGCAGCTTCTTCAGGCCGTTCCCGGCGGCAAGGTTGCCCGGTTCGCTTCGCGCTGCAGCGCGCGGCAAGCCTCGTCACATCCGATGCACGCGCGTCACATGCTTATATATATTTCACTTATTTCACTTATTTCACTTGAGAGCCTGCGCCGGCGATCCTATCTTTAAAGATCGGGAGGGAGAGAAACGATGGCTAAGACCTTGAAAAAATTGGACGAAGATGTCCTGGAGCACCGCCTGCCGACGCCCGAAGAGGTCGAAAGCGCAGCGCAGGCTGCCTCTGCCTTGGCCAATTCACTCGATTCTAACGGCGCGCTTGTCGTTCGAGGTACGCGGGGCAATGACCTGCATATCGCTCCTGCCATTGGTCGCTTGATGATCGACCTGCTATCCGAAGTGGCGAGCGGCAACATGGTTACGCTCGTACCAACCGGCGCAGACCTGACAACGGCCGAGGCTGCCAGCATGCTGAACGTTTCGCGTCCCTTTTTGACGAAACTCCTGAAACGCGGCGATATCAAGCATTTCAGGGTCGGCTCGCACCGGCGTATCAGGTTTGATGACCTGATGGCCTACAAGGCCAGAAGGGATGCGAAGCAGGAGGACGCTCTGGCGGAATTGGCTGTGCTGGGTCAGGAAATGGATGCCGGATAATTTCGTCGCGGACGGCTTTTGCGTCATTCTGGATGCAAACGTGCTGTACCCGAACCGGATGCGCGACATTCTTCTGACGATGGTCCACAAAGGCTTGTTCCGGGCCATGTGGACCGACGAAATCATGGATGAATGGTCGCGCAACGTCTTGGCAAATCACGCGGCGAGCGAGGCTCAAATCCGGCGTACCTTGGCAGTCATGAGAGACGCCTTCGAAGAATGCTGGGTCTACCATCACAGGCCATTGATCGCGGGTATGGAAGGATTGCCGGATGAAGGCGACCGTCATGTGGTCGCTGCAGCTCTGGCGGCAGGAGCTCAACAGATCGTCACCAGCAACCTGAAGGACTTTCCCGCTGAAGTGCTGGAGTCGTATGAGCTGGAAGCAATCGATCCGGATACATTCCTGGTCGGTCAGTTTGAACTCAACCGTTCTCTGGCCGTCAATGCGGTTCGGTCTGTCCGCCAGCGCCTAGACAAGCCTAGTTTCACGAAAAGCGAATTTCTGACGGACCTGACTAGAAAGGGCATGCCGAAATTCGCGGCGGCCCTGAAGCCGTTTTTTGAAGATCTTTAGCAGGTATCGCGCGCCAAGGCTTAGGTTTCTGGGGAGGATATCCGCCATGTATCCGCACAGACCATCTGCTCCGAGTGGTGTGGTGAGAGACAAGTGCCTTTGGCGATTTGGGTCAGGAAGGCGCTGCACTCAAGTGCCATCCTTCGGTGCAAATCCGACTCGGTAAGTCTTTACTGAAAAAGTGGTGCCGGTGAACGGACTCGAACCGCCGACCCCATCATTACGAATGACGTGCTCTACCAACTGAGCTACACCGGCGCACCAGACGCACGGGCCTTCAGGCATCGGCCCTGCTATGTCAGGCTCCGCGCTGCCGGCCCGTTGGTTTCAAGAGGCTTTCGCGGCACCGGTAAGCCGGGTGCGTGAGCAAAGCCCGCCAGTCGAGCGCCTGCGGCGAAGCGGAGTGATCGCTTGATAGCGGAGAGGCAGGCCGGATGCAAGAGGCTTGGCCGGTAATCCGCAACAACGCCGAAATTGCCCTTTCCGCTCAGGCGATCGGCCGCCGTCACGGGCGGCCGCGTCCCGTCATTGCGCTGCCTTCGCCCTGCCCTGGAAGGCGGAAGGGAAGGCTCTTCCCGCAGCCGTCAATTGAAGAAGCGGAAGCCCGGCTTCTGGGCGGGCTCGTCCTCGTCCATGTCGGGGCCCGGATCGTCCGGCATGTGCTTCAGCGGAAAATCGATCGTTTCCGAAGATCTGGGCGTAGCCGGTTTTTCCTGCGGTCTGGCGGCCGCCGGAGCGGATTGCGCTGGGCGCGCGGCGGCGGATGATGCCGAGCCATTGCCGGGCGCTGTTTCCCTTGCAGGTGCCGCGGGTTCGGGCGCGGCGCCCGTTGCGGGTGCCTCCTCGCGCCTCTCCTTCGGCACTGCCGGTTCCGCGGGCTTTGCTTCCGCCTTTGCCGTATCCGGTGCCGCTTCGATGACTTTTACGGGCTCCGGCTCCGGGGCTTTTTCGGCGGCGGCAATGGCCGGCAGTTCGGCCATCAGCGCTTCGTCGATCTCCTCGACCGTTTCCTCGTGATTGAGCACTGCCGGCACCTTCCATTCGAAGGCGTCGATGCGGCCGGTGACCGGGGAAACCGGCATCCATTCGTCCGAGATGAAACCATCGGCGACCCAGGTTTCGTCCGCCGGGGCGCGGACGGCGCGGGCCAGCCACTCGCGCACGCGGCCACGGTCGCCATGTTCGGCTTCCTCGAGTTCGGCCATCAGCAGGCAGGCGCGGCGCGTCGGGTGGCTGCGGACCACGCCGGCAAGCTGCTCGCGCGCCATCGACCATTCGCGCGCCTCGATCGCCACCGCGCCAAAGGCGAGGGCGCCGGCGGTGCTGTTGGGCCGCAGGGCGATCAGCGTCTTGATGCGGGCAAGCCGGTCATGGGCGGAATCGCCCGACCGCGCATGGGCGTAGGCGTCGGCAAGGTCGGGGTGCGGTTCGAGCTTCCAGGTGGTCTCGACGACCTTGAGCGCCTTGCGGATATCGCCGCGCCGCGACGACAGCCGGGCCGCGACGACGGCGGCGGGAACGAGATCCGGCGCCAGCCCGTGGGCATCGAGCGCAAGGCCGCGGGCTTGATCCGGCTCGTGATCCTCAAGCTGCAGGGCACGGGCGGTCATCAGCACCGCCTTGTGGCGGCGGAAGGTCTTCTTGTCGATCAGCTTGGCGCCGTAATTGCGCTCGAGCGAGGCAAGCGCTGCCTGCCAGTCTTCCGCCATCGCCTGATAGCCGAGCACCGCGCGCCCCGCCCAGGGCAGACCCGGCACCAGCGACGCCGCCTCTTCGGCATAGTGGCGCGCGGCGACCGGCTCACCCAGACGCTCCGCCTCGACGAACAGGCCGTGCAGGCCGACGGGCTTCAGCTTCGGGTCGTCGAGCATCGCCTCGAAGCGCTTGCGCGCCTCGTCGCGGTCGCCGGCAAGCTGGGCCGTCTGGGCCAGAAGCAGGGAAGCGGCGGGCTCGCTCTTCAGCAGTCTGGAGGCTTCCGTGGCATAGCGACGGGCGGAGGGCGCGTCGCCAAGGCCGAGCGACACCAGGCCGCGCGACAGGGCCTCGTAGCCACGCTCGCGGCGGCGGCGGCGGAAGAAGCGGGAGGCGATGTCCGGCGAGCGCAGGATAGTGCGCAGCAGGCCCCAGCCGATCATCACGGCGACGAACAGCGCCGCGATGGCGATAAGCGCGGTCATCAGCGCCGTCTCGATCCGGTAGCCCTGCCAGTCGAGCGTAATCACCCCCGGCCGGTCCGCTACCCAGGATGCGCCGAGCGCGACGGCGAAGACGACGGCGATAAAGACCAGGACGCGGATCATGGCGTCGTTCTCCCGATACTCACTCCGTCCCCGAAGAGGGGATTGCACAAAATCTCACCCGGGATTTGATGCTTGCACGAAACTGCAAGCAGCCCAAAACCCTATTTTTTCCTGCCCGGCCGGTTCAGCCGCCCGAACTGCCGAGGCCCTGCAACACGGTGGCGGCGACTTCGCCCGCCAGTTTTTCGGCCTCCACCCGCGCCCTTGCATTGCCTGCCCAGTCCGCGCCGGCGGCCCTGGCGGCTTCCGGCAGCGTGTCATAGGCGGCAAGCGCCGCGTCGAGGTCGCCGGCCCTGACGCTCGCCTCCATCCGGGCGAGCGCGGCCTCGGGCGATGCCCCGTCGCCGGCATCGAGCCGCCGGACGTTGACGAGGGAGCGGGCATTGGACAGGAACGTACCGACCAGATCGTCGCCTGCCGGCTGGTCGAGCGCCGCCGACATGGCGCGCGCTGAGGCCGGGAACCCGGCGATCAGCCGCGAGGCGGAAAGCACTCCGCTCTCCGCGTGGGCGGACAGGGCGGACAGGTCCTTTTCCTGCGGCAGCGTTGCGGAAAGGGCCGCAAGTTCCGTAGCATAGGGGCGGCCGGCATCGAGCGCGGTCTGCAGGGCAGCCACCGCCAGTGCACGGGCGGCGACTTCGCGCGCGGTCGCGTCGCCCACCCGGCTTTCCAGCGGCTCCAGCCGGTTCCGGACGGCGGCAATATCCGCCTTCAGTCCGGCGAGGATTTCCGTGTTGGCGGCGACCTTGCCGGAAAGCTCTTCCAGGCGCCCGGCCAGCGCGGCGGCCGTTTCCTGCGCCGCCTTGGTGCCGGCTTCGGTGGCCGCAAGCCTGTCGCCGAGGCCGCTCGCCTCGGATTGCAGCGTGGCGATGGCGCTGGCCTGACCCTGCAACGCCTCGAATTTCGTCGAGAGTTCGGACAGGGAGGACTTGAGGGTTTCCTGGTCCTGCTGGAGGCTGGCAAGACCCGCCGTTTCCCCGGCATTGCCGGAGGAAACGAAACGGCGAAGCTCGCTCAGGCCCTGGCCCAGCTTGTCGATCTCCTGGCTGAGCGCCTGACTTGCCTCGTTTGTTCCCGACGAGACCCGGTTCTCCAGGTCGGCGAGGCGCTTTTCGAGCACGCCGCTTGCGCCCGGATTGGCGCGGGAAAATTCGGCAAGCCGGCTTTCCAGTTCGGCGACACGGGTCTGGGAAGCGTCGATCAGGCTGCGCAGTTCGGAGTCCACGGCTCCGGAACCCGACGAGAGATAACCCGCCTGATTGAGCCCGTAGCCGGCGGCGGCCACCACCGCGGCACCGACGATGCCGGCGGCGAGCAGGCCGCCGAAGCCGTGGCCGCGACGCTCGGTCGTCTCTTCGGCAGGCGGCGACGCCTCGGCGGTCGCCTTCGCGGTCGAGTCGGCGGGTTTTGCCGATTTTTCAGGCGCGGGCCTTTCGTCTTTCGGCGGAGATGACGGCTGGTCGGCCTGCTTGTCGCTTTCCGGTCCCGCCTTCTCAGGCTTCTTGTCTTCCGCCTTGGCGGCTTCCGGCTTCGAGGCTTCGGCGGGCTTTTCCTTCGCAGGATTGGCAGGTGCGGTGCTTGCGGCGGAGGAAGGCTTGGCAGAGGACGCTTCGGACTTCGCGCCCGCAGAAGCGGCAGCGGCCGCCTTGCCGACTTCCCTGGCTTCCAGGTCGATGGTCACGGACTTGCGCGCGCCGGCCGCCTGGCTGCCGGGCTTCTCCCCGGGCTTGCCTGCGGGGCCGCTCTTGCTGGCGCTGCCCGGCTTTTTCTCGTCGGCTGCCATCGCATCGTCCTCCATCGATCATCCGCTTGCCGCGGACACTCAGACTATAACTGCCAAAGGCGACCCAATGCACTGCTTCCAAAGCAGAAAAATGACAGGGGCCGGGGCGGTGATTCCCCGCTACCCATATCACGCCCCTTCAAGGAGGGCGAAGAGGTGGTGCTCATCCGGCGATGCGGCAATGTGAACCGCCCCGAAGGGTCGCAGGAGCTCGCCCACATTTTCGGAAAGGCAGGCAAAGCGAAGCCGGGGCATGGGTTGCAGCCGGGCGAACGCCTTGGTCAGGGCCTGCGCGGTGCGGCGGGAGTACACAAGCACCCAGTCGATGTGCCCGGCCTGCAACTCGGCGGCAACGCTGGTGGGGAAAACCTCGATGGGCTTAGCGCCATAGACCTCGACCATGCGGCAGGGCACGCCGGTCTCAGCCAGCATGGCGGCCAGATCGGCGGAGCGCTCCTGCCCCGCGAGGTAGAGAACCGCGCCCTGCAGAGCTTCTCCGGCAATGAGGCGGGCGAGATCCTCCGCCGTGCCTTGCGCTGCAATCGCCCTTACCGCCCCGGCGGAGCGGGCGGCGTCCGCCGTCCTCGTCCCGACGCAATAGACCGGAAGCCGCCAAAGCTTCGTCCATTCGGCGCGATCGCGAACCGCTTCGATTGCCCGCGCACTGGTCAGAGCGACGGCGGTCATCCCGGCAAGGTCGATCGCATCGGCCTCAAGGGGGATGATTTCGAGCATCGGTGCCACCACCACTTCCGCCCCGAACCGTTGCCGTAGACGGGTCGCGGTGCGGCTGGCCTGAGGTTCTGGACGGGTGACGAGAAGGCGCACGGATGACCTCAGTGGCTGAAGAAATCCGGGCCGCCGCGTGCCTTCAGCGCCTGACCGGCGCGGGCGCCGATTCCGGCGGCTTCGCCGGCAGCGCCCCGGCTCTCGATCTCATGCACCTCGCTGCCGTCGGGCTTGAGGATCAGCCCGCGAAAGGTCACCTCGCCCGCTTCGAGCCGGGCAAGCCCGCCGATTGGAGTGCGGCAGGAACCGTCGAGCTCGGCGAGGAAGGCGCGTTCGGCGGCAAGGCAGGTCGCCGTTTCGGTGTGATGGATCGCCTGCAGCAGGGCGATGGTTTCGCCGTCATCGGCGCGCGTTTCGATGCAGATCGCGCCCTGGCCGACGGCGGGGAGGAAATCCTCCGTCTCGAGCAGCGAGGTGACCTCGCCCGCTAGGCCGAGACGCTTCAGCCCGGCGAAAGCGAGCAGCGTGGCGTCGACCTCGCCGGCGGCGAGCTTGGCAAGGCGGGTCTGGACGTTGCCGCGATAGGTGACGACCTCGATATCCGGCCGCAGACGCTTGATCATCGCCTGCCGGCGCAGCGACGAGGAGCCGACCACGGCGCCTTGCGGCAGGTCCTGCAGCCGCTTCGCCTTGGGCGAGATGAAGGCGTCGCGCACGTCCTCGCGCGGCAGGAAGGCGGTAAGGCCAAGGCCCTCCGGCAGCACGGTCGGCATGTCCTTGGAGGAATGGACCGCAAGGTCGATGTCGCCGTCGATCAGCGCCTGCTCGATTTCCTTGGTGAAAAGGCCCTTGCCGCCGACTTCCGACAGCGGGCGATCCTGGATCCTGTCGCCCGACGTCTTGATGACGACGATCTCGAATGCATCGCTCCCAAGACCATGCGCCTTCATCAGGCGATCGCGCGTCTCGTGCGCCTGGGCGAGCGCCAGCGCGCTGCCGCGCGTACCGATGCGAATGGATTTTGGTCTATTCTTCGTTTGCAAGGGTCCCGATCCCGATGTTAGAGCGGAGCGCGATGATAGGCGCTGCGATGCACTAGGCCAATGCGGTCGATTGCGCTTCGGCGGCGCACGAATGGCAGGCCGAAATCATGTCTTCCCCCCTGACGGTGCTTGGCATTGAAACGAGCTGCGACGAAACCGCCGCCGCGGTCGTCAGCCGCACGCCCGAAGGGCGCGGCCACATTCTCTCCAATGTCATCCGTTCGCAAGTGGACGAGCATGCCGAATTCGGCGGAGTGGTACCCGAGATCGCTGCCCGTGCCCATATCGAAATTCTCGACGGCCTGATCGCGAAGGCGATGCGCGAGGCGGATCTCGGCTGGGACGGGATCGACGCGGTGGCCGCGACCGCCGGCCCCGGCCTGATCGGTGGCGTGATTGTCGGACTGCTGACTGCGCGCGCCGTGGCCGCGGCGAGCGGCAAGCCGCTCATCGCCGTCAACCACCTGGAAGGCCATGCGCTGACGGCCAGGCTGACCGACAGCCTCGACCTTCCCTATCTCTTGCTGCTGGTTTCCGGCGGTCACACGCAGTTCCTGCTGGTGGAGGGCGTCGGGCAGTACCGGCGCCTCGGCTCCACCATCGACGATGCGATCGGCGAGGCCTTCGACAAGACGGCCAAGCTGCTCGGCCTCGGCTTTCCGGGCGGACCGGCGGTGGAGAAGATGGCCGCTGCCGGAGACCCGGCGGCGTTCCGCCTGCCGCGCCCCCTGCTCGACCGGCCCGGCCTGGACATGTCCTTCGCCGGCCTGAAGACGGCGGTACGCAACGCAGCCTATCAGGCGGCCCCTCTCTCGGACCGGGCGGTTGCCGATCTCTGCGCCGCCTTCCAGCAGGCGGTCGCCGACGTGGTGGGCGAAAAGAGCCGCCGGGCGATCGATCATTTCCGCGACCTGCATCCGGACCGGGAGCCGGTGCTGGTGATCGCCGGCGGCGTGGCTGCCAACAGCGCGATCCGCGGCCGGCTGGAAGAGCTTGGCCAGGAAACCGGCGCGCGGCTGGTGGCGCCGCCGCACGCGCTTTGCACCGACAATGCGGCGATGATCGCCTGGGCCGGCATCGAGCGGATGCTGCTCGGACCCGTCGACGACCGGCACGTGGCGCCGCGTCCGCGCTGGCCGCTCGATGCGTCGGCCGATGCGGTGCTCGGGTCGGGACGCAAGGGGGCGAAGGCCTGATGGACGAGATCTACCGCAATGGCGTCGTCTGTCCGACCCCGCCGCTGCCGCCTTTCGGCCTCAAGCACAAGGCCTATATCTACCTGACCTGCGGATCGAAGCTGCTGGTCTTCGCGCAACCCGACGAACCGGATGTGGGTCTGCAGGTGCCGGGCGGCACGCTGGATCCCGGCGAAAGCTACCTGCATGGCGCGAGGCGGGAATTCGCGGAGGAAACCGGGCTGGCGCTGCCGCTTTGCCTCGACCACCTGGGCGACCAGGACGTGCTCTTCGACAATGCCGCCGGCCGCGACCTGCATCGCCGCAGGCTGTTTCACGCCCGCACCGCCCGGATCGACAGGCAGGAATGGGAGCATTTCGAGATGACGCCGTCGGCGGGCGGCGACCCGATCCGCTTCCGCCTGTTCTGGATCGACCTTTTCGACGATCTCGCCCATGACGAGAACGCTTTCTTTGCCGGCTTCGCGGCACCGCTCGGCGAGCTGCGCCGGCGGATCGGGAGGGCGTGATGGCGGGAATCCGGCGCATTGCGGTGATCGGAGGCGGGGCGTGGGGCACGGCGCTGGCGCTGGTCGCTGCCCGCGCGGGCCGGGACGTCGCGCTGTGGGCGCGCGATGCGGCAACGGTGGATGCAATCAACGGCGCTCGCGAAAACCCCCGCTTCCTGCCGGGCATCACCTTCGACAGAGGCCTTGTCGCGACGACGGAGCTGGAAACGGCGATGCGCGGCGCCGATGCCGTGCTTCTGGTGACGCCGGCGCAGACGACGCGCGAAGTGGCGGGCCGGATCGCGCCCTTTTGCCTGCCGGGCGCGCCGGTGATCCTGGCCGCCAAGGGCATCGAGCGCGGCTCAGGGCTGCTGCTGTCGGACGTGCTGCGCGAAGCGCTGCCGGAAGCGGTGCCGGCGGCTTTGTCCGGCCCGAGCTTTGCCGCCGATGTCGCGCGCAAATTACCGACTGCGGTGACGATTGCAGCGGGCGACGAGACAGTGGCCGACGCGCTATCGGCGGCGCTCGCCTCGCCTAGTTTCCGTCCCTATGCTTCCGGCGATCTGATCGGCGTGCAGGTGGGCGGCGCGCTGAAGAACGTGCTGGCCATCGCCTGCGGCGCCGTGGAGGGCCGGGGTTGGGGTGCAAGCGCGCGGGCCGCGCTGACGGCACGCGGCTTCGTGGAGCTGTCGCGGCTGGGGGCGGCGCTCGGCGCGCGCCCCGAAACGCTGACTGGCCTGTCCGGCCTCGGCGACCTGGTGCTGACCTGTTCCAGCGAGCAGTCGCGCAATTTCGCCTTCGGCATCGCGCTCGGAAAAGCGGGGACGGCGCCGATGGCGCAGGGCGGCAAGCTGGCCGAAGGCGTCTTCAGCGCGCAGGTTGCGGTGGATATCGGCAAGCGGCACGGCGTGGAATTGCCGATCTCGGGCGCGGTAGCCGCCGTCCTCGGCGGATCGCTCAGCCTGGATGATGCGCTCGAAGCGCTGATGACGCGGCCACTGAAACGGGAAAGCT
Organism: Stappia albiluteola; assembly: GCF_014050225.1. Taxonomy (GTDB): domain Bacteria; phylum Pseudomonadota; class Alphaproteobacteria; order Rhizobiales; family Stappiaceae; genus Hongsoonwoonella; species Hongsoonwoonella albiluteola. The sequence goes on from NZ_JACFXV010000063.1 coordinate 23,500, forward strand.
GAGGGAGGAACCGGGCCTGTGCGGTCCGGCCATGCGCGGCTGATGTAGAAGCGCGTTCGTTGACGACGCGGCGTCAGGATCGCGAAGGTTTCCGCCCGCTCCGATCGGCGATTGAGTTTCCCCCGCGACCGCCCTAACTTGCCCGCCCGACAGGAGGAAAATTGATGCTTTATGCGCTGATCTGCACCGACAAACCCCATTCGCTCCAGACCCGCCTCGACAATCGCGAGGCCCATCTCGGCTTCCTGAAGGCGATGGGCGACAAGCTGAAGGCTGGCGGGCCCTTCATGGACGACGACGGCAACATGACCGGCTCGCTGCTCATCATCGAGGCGGCCAACCGCGACGAGATCCTGGCGATTTCCCAGGAGGATCCCTATGCCCGCGCCGGTCTCTTCGAAAGCGTCGAGATCCGTCCCTGGAAGTGGGTCGCCAAGAACCCGGAGGCCTGACATCGTGCGCTACTGGCTCTTCAAGTCCGAGCCCTTCAAGTGGTCCTGGGAGATGCAGAAGGCCAGAGGTGCCGCCGGCGAGCAGTGGGACGGCGTGCGCAACTACCAGGCGCGCAACAACATGCGCGCCATGGAGCTCGGCGATCTCGGCTTTTTCTATCACTCCAACGAGGGCAAGGAGATCGTCGGCATCGTCGAGGTCTGCGCCCTTGCCCATCCCGACAGCACGACGGACGATCCGCGCTGGGAATGCGTTGACATCCGCGCGGTGAAGGACATGCCGAAACCGGTGACGCTGGCCGACGTCAAGGCGGAGCCTCGCCTGGCCGAGATGTCGCTGGTCACCAGCATGCGCCTTTCCGTGCAGCCGGTGACGGAAGAGGAATGGAAGATCGTCTGCGAGATGGGCGGACTGAAGGAGTGATGGCGAGCGAGGCGGAGCGCGAGGCCTTCATCAGGGCCGAGACCGCCGTCCATGCCGTTCCCCATGCCCCGGAGATCCGCCTCCATCTGGCCGACGAGGCGATGGATCTGTGGGAGAAGACGGAAGAGGAACTGGGTGCCATGGGCCTGCCGCCGCCGTTCTGGGCCTTTGCCTGGGCGGGCGGGCAGGCTCTTGCCCGCTACATCCTCGATCATCCTGAAATCGTCGCCGGCAGGAGGGCCTATGACTTCGCCGCCGGGTCCGGTCTGGTGGCGATCGCCGCCGCGAAGGCAGGTGCCGCAGAAGTCACGGCGAGCGAGATCGACGCCTTCGCGCTGATCGCCATTCGCCTCAATGCCGAATTGAACGGCGTCACGGTGGCGGCGACCGGCGAGGATGCGACGGCGGGCGATCCGCCGGCCGCCGATGTTTTGTTTTGCGGCGACGTCTTCTACGAAAAGCCGATGGCGGCGAAGGTGCTGGCCTTTCTCGACCGGGCCCTCGAGGCGGGGATTGCGGTTTATGTCGGCGACCCCGGCCGGTCCTACCTGCCGAAGGAGCGGCTGGAGCTGGCCGCCACCTACGAGGTGCCGGTGATCCGCGCGCTGGAGGATGCCGCGGTGAAGAAGACGAGCGTCTTCACGCTCAAGCGATGGCCTGCCAAGTGAAAATCTCTTTTCGGGCCTTGCCTTGAGGGCCAAGTCGGCGTGAGATACGCCTCCCGGGGCGGGTCGTTCGTGCGCTGCCCCCGCATCGTATTCATAAGTGTTTCGAGGACCGACATGCCGACCGTCAACCGATTTGCCGAGCTTGCCGACGAGATCACCGAATGGCGCCGGGACATCCACGCCAATCCGGAACTGCAATACGACGTGCATCGCACCGCGGCGCTCGTGGCGGAAAAGCTGACCGCTTTCGGGCTGGACGAGGTGGTGCCGGGGATCGGCCGCACCGGCGTCGTCGGCGTGATCAGGGGCAGGTCGAATGCCTCAGGAAAGGTGGTGGGCCTGCGCGCCGACATGGACGCGCTGCCGATCGAGGAAGCCACCGGCAAACCCTATGCCTCGACCGTGCCCGGAAAGATGCATGCCTGCGGCCATGACGGGCACACCGCGATGCTGCTGGGCGCGGCCAAGTATCTTTCCGAGACGCGAAACTTCGACGGCACCGTCGTCGTCATCTTCCAGCCGGCGGAAGAGGGCGGCGCCGGCGCCAAGGCGATGATCGACGACGGGATGATGGAGCGCTTCGGCATTCAGGAAGTCTACGGCATGCACAACATGCCCGGCGCCCCGGTGGGCACCTTCGCCATCCGCCCCGGCGCGCTGATGGCCGCCGCCGACCGCATCACGATCGATATCGAGGGCAAGGGCTGCCATGCCGCCAAGCCGCATGAAGGCATCGACACGATCCTCGTCGGCAGTCAGATCGTCAACGCGCTGCAATCGATCGCCAGCCGCAACACCGATCCTCTGGAATCGATGGTCGTTTCTATCACCATGTTCAATGCCGGTTTCACCGACAACGTGATCCCGCAGCAGGCGCGGTTGCGCGGCACGGTGCGCACGCTGGTGCCGGAACTGCGCGACATGGCCGAGGAACGCATCCGCAGGATCGTGGAACTGACCGCCGAGGCCTATGGCGCGACCGCCACGCTGCATTACAGCCGCGATTATCCGGTGACGGTGAACAACGCCGAGAAGGCGGCCTTTGCCGCCTCCGTCGCGGCCTCGATCGTCGGCGAGGCGAATGTGGAGACCAACGTGCCGCCGACCATGGGCGGCGAGGATTTCTCCTTCATGCTGGAGGCCCGGCCGGGCGCTTTCATCTTCGCCGGCAATGGCGACAGCGCCTCGCTGCATCACCCTGCCTATGACTTCAACGACGACCTGATCCCGGTCGGCTGCTCCTACTGGGTGAAGCTGGTCGAAACGGCGATGCCGGCTGCGTAAGCAGTCTTGAATCCTTCCGGCGGAGCGTGGAGCCGCTCCGCCGGCCCTCCTTCCAGATATTCCCTTCATGCTCACGCTCTTCCCGCCGGAAATTTCCGCGCTGACCGGCTGGCTGCTGGTCGGGGCGAGCTTCTTTACCTCCGCGCTGACGGCCGCCGTCGGCCTTGGCGGCGGAGCGGCGCTCATTGCCATCATGGCCAACCTGATGCCGGTCACGGCGCTGGTGCCGGTGCATGGCGTCATCCAGCTCGGCTCCAATGCAGGGCGCGCGATTGTACAGTTCCGCCACATGGAATGGGCGATCCTCGGCTGGTTCGCGGCGGGCGCGGTGATCGGAGCGCTCGCTGGCGGTTCCATCGCCGTCAGCCTGCCGGCGCCGGTACTGCGGCTCGGCATCGGGCTGTTCATCCTCTGGATGATGTGGGGGACGGTGCCGAAGTTCCACGAGGCGCCGAAGCGGGTGATGGTGGCGACGGGCTTCGTCGCGACCGCTCTCAGCATGTTCTTCGGCGCGGCCGGCCCCGTGGGCGGAGCGGTGCTCGCCACGCTTGGCCTGTCGCGGCACGGTTTCGTCGCCACGCAGGCAGGCACCGCGCTGCTGATGCATTTGCTGAAGATCGCCGTCTTCGGGCTGCTTGGCTTCGCCTTCGCACCCTGGGCGGGGTTGATGGCGGCGATGATCGCCAGCGGCTTCCTCGGCACGCTGGCGGGCACGCAGCTGCTCGGTCGCATGAACGAGCAGACCTTCCGCAAAGGCTTCAAGCTGGTTATGACTGTGCTGGCGCTGAACCTGCTTTGGCGCGGCGTCGCCGAGATGATCGGCATCTGAAACGCGGGAAGCGATGATCCATGGCCGTGACGACCGCCGATATCGAAGCCGCCTATGAGCGTATCGCCGGGCACATCCGCCGCACGCCGGTGATGGAAAGCGGTGCGGGCTCCTTCGGCATCGACCGCTCGCTCAGCCTCAAGCTGGAGCTCTTCCAGCATGGCGGCTCGTTCAAGGCGCGCGGCGCCTTCAACAACCTGCTGTCGCGCCCGGTGCCGGAAGCGGGCGTTGCGGCGGCATCCGGCGGCAATCATGGCGTGGCGGTAGCCTATGCGGCACGCTCGCTCGATCTGCCGGCGGATATTTTCGTGCCGGAGACCTCCGCGCCGGCCAAGATCGCCAAGGTCCGGGCGATGGGGGCAAGGCTGCATGTGGGTGGCGCACGCTACGCCGACGCGGCGGAGGCTTGCGCCCGGCACCGGGCACATAGCGGGGCGATCGACATCCATGCCTATGATGCTGCGGAAACCATTGCCGGGCAGGGCACCGTGGCGCTGGAATGGGAAGAACAGACGCCGGATCTCGATACGGTTCTGGTCGCGGTTGGTGGTGGCGGACTGATTTCCGGCATCGCCACCTGGTTTTCCGGCGACGTGAAGGTCGTCGGCGTCGAGCCCGTCGGCTCCTGTGCCCTGCAGGCAGCGCTGGAGGCGGGCCATCCGGTTGACGTGGATGTGGAGAGCATCGCCGCCGATAGTCTCGGGGCGAAACGCTGCGGCAATCTCGTCTACGAAATCTGCCGGGAGAAGGTCGACAGCGTGGTGCTCGTCGGCGACGCCGCGATCGCGGAAGCGCAGGCACGGCTGTGGCGCGATGCGCAGATCGCGACCGAACCGGGTGGCGCGACGGCTTTGGCAGCCCTCATTTCCGGGGCCTACAAGCCGGTGGCGGACGAGCGGGTCGGCGTGCTGGTCTGCGGTGGCAATGTCGATCCAGAGGCGCTGTCGAGGTTTGGAGCCTGACGATCCTGATTATTGTCAATATTACCAGGAATCCATCTAAATTCCTTTGCGTAAACTATAACTCGAATTGAAATTAAATTTAGGGTTTTGTGGCGTTGCCGTTGCGATAAACTTTCTGTGTATTGCGGCAGGTGAAGAGCAACAGAAGGCAATCCGATGGAACCTTCCGCCATATCGGGGCGTCAGGCTGCGGCTCGCGACAGCGAGGCGGAGATGACGGACCTCAACGCGCAGGCTTTTTTCAGCGCCAGGGTGGCGCGGCAACTGGCGGCCGAGCGGCTGCAGCCGGCCGAAGCGGTGATCCTCATCCGCTACCGGGATGCCTATGCCGGCAAGAGCGTGCTCGACCTCGGCGTCGGCTCGGGTCGCACGACGCGCTACCTGCTGCCCTTCTCGCGGACCTATCTCGGCCTCGACCTGTCGGTGGAAATGCTGGCGCTCGCCAAGGACACCTTTCCGGCCGCCCGTTTCGTTAAGGGAGACCTACGCGATATCGACCGGGCAATCGGTGAGGAGGAGCCGCCATTCGACTTCGTGCTGATCGCCTACAACACGATCGACGTTCTTTCCCATGCCGACCGGCTGGCGCTCATCGACGCAATCAGGGCGCGGCTCGTGCCCGGCGGTCTGTTCGTCTTCTCAACCCACAACCGGGCCTGGCACGGCTCCGGCCGGCCGCCAAGCTTTCCGACCCGGCACGGCTTTGGCGATTTGCCGCATTATGTCTGGGCGGTGATCACGACGCTGCGCGAACGGCGCAACCACATCCGTCTCGCCTCCCGCCAGCGGCAGGAGGCCGATCATGCGATCGTCACGGGATCCCTGCGCCGCTCGGGCCTCGTCTATTGCATCGACGAGGCGGCGCAGCGCCGACAGCTCCGCGAGCATGGGTTCGAGGTGCTGTCAGTCTACGACTGCAACGCCGATCCGGTCGAGTCAGGGAAGCCGGCGGCCGACAGCTACAATCTCCATTTCGTCTGCCGCGCCGCCGATTGAGCCGCTTCGAGCCTTCGCCGGCCTTGCCAAGGCGCGCGTGAGTCATTAGCAGATTGCCTGAAATCTTTCCTTACGCACGGTACGGCGGCGTCCCCGAGCCGCCCGCCGTTCCAGTGACCGCAGCCAAACGAAAGACGACCCATGGCGACCAACAAGCTCCTGCTCCTCCCCGGCGACGGCATCGGCCCGGAAATCATGACCGAGGTCAAGAAGATCATCGGATGGTTCAATGCCCGCGGAACCGTGTCCTTCGAGACCGAAGACGATCTGGTGGGTGGCGCGGCCTATGACGCCCACGGGCAGGCGGTGTCCGACGCCACGATGGAGCGCGCGCTTGCCGCCGACGCGGTGATCTTCGGCGCCGTCGGCGGTCCGAAGTGGGACGGCGTAGCCTACGAGGTGCGTCCCGAGGCCGGCCTGCTGCGCCTGCGCAAGGATTTGGAGCTATTCGCCAACCTGCGCCCGGCGATCTGCTATCCGGCGCTCGCCGACGCCTCGTCGCTGAAGCGGGAAGTGATCGAGGGCCTCGACATCCTCATCCTGCGCGAGCTGACCGGCGGCGTCTATTTCGGCGAACCGAAGGAGATCATCGATCTCGGCAACGGCCAGAAACGCGGCATCGACACGCAGGTTTACGACACCTACGAGATCGAGCGCATTTCCCGCATGGCCTTCGAACTGGCGCGCACCCGCTCCAACAAGGTTACGTCGATGGAAAAGCGCAACGTGATGAAGTCGGGGGTGCTGTGGAACGAGGTCGTCACCGCGACCCACAAGCAGGGCTACGAGGACGTGCAACTGGAGCATATGCTGGCGGATGCCGGCGGGATGCAGCTGGTGCGCTGGCCGAAGCAGTTCGACGTGATCGTGACCGACAACCTGTTCGGCGACATGCTGTCCGACGTGGCGGCGATGCTGACCGGCTCGCTCGGCATGCTGCCGTCGGCCTCGCTCGGCGCTCCGGACGGCAAGACGGGCAAGCGCAAGGCGCTCTATGAGCCGGTGCACGGTTCGGCGCCGGATATTGCCGGGACGGGAGCGGCCAACCCGATCGCGATGATCGCCTCCTTCGGCATGGCGCTGCGCTATTCCTTCGGCCTGGTGGCCGAGGCCGACATGCTCGACAAGGCAATCGCCAATGCGCTGGGCAAGGGCCTGCGAACCCGCGACATCGCGGCCAAGGGGGAGGCGACCGTCAGCACCGCAGGGATGGGCGACGCAATCGTTGCCGAACTCGACGCGCTGAGCGCCTGAAGCCCCTGAAGCCTGAGTTCCGGGTCCCGGCTTCCGGCCGGGACCCGTTTGTTTTTACGGGATCATTCGGGTAGACCCACACCCATGCAGGACAAGATCAGACCCTTCCTCGGCACCTGGCTGCTCGACCTTGACGATAGCGAGTTCGACCAGAGCGCGCTGCCGCGCTCGGGTTCTTGCCGGATCGAGGAGGAATTCGGCCTCGTCAACATCCGCATGTCGCTGGTGGAATCGGGCGGTGATGAACTTAATGTAGTGCTGTCAGGGATTCCCGACGGGCCCGAGACGCCGATGCGCGAGAGCGGCCTCATCGACAGCATGGTGCTCTATTTCGAAGGAAGCCGGACGCTGACCTCCCAGGCCAGGCGCAACGGCGTGCCGCTGATGACGGCGCGGCGCACGCTGTCCGACGACGGGCACGCGCTGGAGATCGAGCAGACGGTCGAGGTGCCGGGACAGGGGCTGGTGTCCAACACGGCGATCTATCGCCGCGCCCAGTGACTTGACCGGGGGGGCGCGAAAAATCCGGCCCCAGAGTCCTATGCGCCATGTTCGCGATCTTGACGCTCTCCTTGTTCTGTACAGAATTCTGTGCATATACTGCAGTCGAATAAGGGGGTTCCAATGGACGTCATCACCTATACGGATGCCCGTTCTTCCCTGAAGGACGTAATGGACCGCGTGATTCATGATCGCGTCGAGGTCGTCGTGACCCGCAAGAAGCGCGAGGCGGTCGTGATGATCTCGCTCGACGAGTACAACGCGATTCAGGAAACGCTCCATCTACAAAAAAGTCCCGAAAACGTGCGGCGTCTGCAGGCGTCGATCACTCAGTTGAATGCCGGCAAGGGCGCAGAACGCGACATCGAACTGTGAAGCTCGTCTTCTCAGATCAGGCCTGGGAGGACTATCTCTGGTGGCAGTTGCCCGGCAACGAGAAGGGACTCGAGCGGGTCAATGAGCTCATAAAGGGAGCGAAGCGTATGCCTTTCAAGGGGATCGGAAAACCCGAACCTCTCAAGGGCGATCTTACCGGATGGTGGTCCCGGCGGATCTCCGGCGACCACCGCTTCGTCTATCGCGTGAGCGGAAAGGGCGACGCTCAAAGCCTCGAGATCGCCCAGCTGCGCTACCACTACTGATCCGCAAGGCCGCGGATACGACGCGCGGCACTTTCGCTCGCGCAACACTGGAGCAGACCCGGCGAACAGCCATAAAAAACAATGCGGTCCGGGGAGAGAACCTCAACGGACCACGTTCGTATCAGGGGCTGTGCCGACCGGCGGGCGGGCTTTGATTTGGAGTGGCCCGCGCGATCAATCCGATCAATCGAAGAGATCGAATGCGAAGCGGTAGGTGACGCCGACGCCGACGGTGAACTGGTTATCGTCGCCGCCATTGACGATCGGGCTGTCCTCGGCATCGCCGACGAAATGGTCCCAGCCGCCCTGCAGATGCAGAGTGGTATTTTCCGTCATGGCGTAGCTGGCGCGGGCGGCAAGGCCGACGGTCTTGAAGCCGGCATCCGCGTCATAGGCGGTCAGCGCGCCGCCGGAAGCAGCGGCCTCGGCGGCGGTGACGCCGAAATAGGTCGACATGTAATCGTCCGAAGCCCAGGACGCGCGCGGACCGAAGCTGATCTCCAGGCGATCCAGCGGGTTGGTAATGACGTCGATGCCGAAGTCCGCCACCTGGCCGTGGTGGCCGTTGATGCCCTGGCGAAGGGCCGCGAACCCACGGATCCAGTCATAGCGGTAACCGGCGCCGAGGCCGAGTTCCAGCGCCCAGTCGATGGTGTCGGTGCCGGTGAGGCTGGACGAGTCCGACGCCTTGCGCTCGCCGTTGAAGTCGAACGAGGGGTAAAAGAAGAAGCCGCGCTTGACGACCTCGCCTTCCAGAACCTGGCCGACGCCCGGCAGATAGAAGCGGCCGACGGCGATCAGCGGATAGGGCACGACCTGATAATCGTCGGCGCCGGGATATTCCGGCTGCAGCAGTGCGCCGACGCCGAGGTCGACCACGTATTGCTTGACGGGAACCGGCCGATCCTCCGGCGCGGTGATGTCGTCGGCGGCGCGGGCGGAGGTGGCAGCACCAAGCACGGTCGCGCAAAGAAGGGGGCTGGCGGCGCGGGAAAGACGCATGAGGCAAGGATCCGTCGAGTGGGCCGCAAACGGTCGGCAAATAGTCTGACCGGCAGCAATGCGATTCAAATAACTCACCAATGGTTATACGTGAGTTTTGAGGGGTTTGAACCGGCACTGCGACGAATCCGCATCGCCTGTTGCAAAGCTGCACCGTCCGGCCTCGCCTCCGGTTTGGCTGACCTATCGATCGCCCTTGTCGTTGTCCCGCTTGCCATTGTTCCGTTTGCCGGGGCCGAGCGATTGTTCGGCTTCTTCCAGGGGCTGCTCGGTGAAGCCCTTCAGCGGGCCGAGTTCCTTCGCATCGCGTTCGATCATGACCGGGCTCAGGCAATAGGCGGTCAGCAGTTCGGCGACGGAGCGCAGCGCATGCATGTTGATGCGCTCGTAGCCATGCGAGGCATCGACGCCGAAGGTCGCAAGCGCAGTGCGCACATCCGCGCCCGCCTCGATCGCGGAGGCGCTGTCGGAGCGGTAGTAGCGGAAGACGTCGCGCTGGAAGCGGATTTCGTTGTCCCGGCAAAGCTGGATGAGCTTGCGGGTCAGGTGATAGTCGAAGGGGCCGGTCTGGTCGGCCATGGCGATGGTGACGCCGAATTCGGCGGAATTCTGCCCCGGGGCGCTGGTGCCGTTGTCGACGACCACGAGCGAGGCGACGTCGTGCGGTACGACGGCCGAGGCGCCGACACCCACCTCTTCGGAGATGGAAAACAGCCAGTAGGTATCGACGGTCGGAACGGCTTCCTCGCGCGCCAGCGCCTGCAGGCAGGCCAGCATCAGCGCCGCCCCCGCCTTGTTGTCGAGATAGCGAGAGACGATGAAGCCGTTGTCGAGAAACTCCGGCGCCGGGTCGATCGCGACAAGGTCGCCGACATCGATCCCGAGCCGCCCGACATCCGCCTTCGTGCGGGCAAGCGCGTCGATCCGCAGTTCCACGAAGGGCCAGCCCACGGGAAGCTTGTCGACTTCCTCGCCGAAAGTATGGCCGGAGGCCATCAGCGGCAGGATCGTGCCGCGATAGCTGCCCTTCTCCGAAATGATCGTGCAGCGCGCGCCCTCGGAGAACCGGGCCGACCAGTGGCCGATGGGCACGAGTTCCAGCCGGCCGTTGTCCTTGATCATCTTTACCTGCGCGCCGAGCGTGTCGAGGTGGGAGATGACGGCGCGGCGCTGGTTGCTGGTCTTGCCCTTGACCCAGGCGCGGATCGCGCCGCGGCGGGTGAGGTCATAGGGAACGCCGAGCCGGTCGAGTTCCTCGCAGGTTGCCCGCACGACCGTGTCGGTGAAGCCGGCCGGCGATGGGATTGCCAGCAGCGCCTTCAGCTGTTCGGCGAGATAGTCGATATCGATCTGCAGTCGCGCCATCGGGTGCTTCTCCGTTTCATCCCGGATGTTGATGCGAAGGGGCGACGGTCAGGGGGAAGAGCAGGTCGATGAACCGCTCCGCCGTCGGCTGGGGCTCGTGATTGGCAAGGCCGGGGCGCTCGTTCGCCTCGATGAAGGCGTAGTGCGGCCTGTCGGGCGCCTCGACCACGAAATCGATGCCGGTGACGGGGATGTCGATGGCGCGCGCCGCCTGTTCCGCGGCGGCGATCAGGTCCGCATGGGTCTTCTCCGTGACGTCGTGGATGGTGCCGCCGGTATGGAGATTTGCGGTGTGGCGCACTTCCAGCTCCCGGCCTTCCGCAAGGATGCTGTCGAAACCGAAGCCCTGCTCCGCCACGCAGCGGCGCGTTTCACCGTCCATCGGGATTTCCGATTCACCGCCGGTCGCAGCCCGGCGCCGCTTGCTCTGCATCTCGATCAGGTGGGCGATGGTGCTCTTTCCGTCGCCGACGATCTTTGGCGGCTTGCGCATCGCCACCGCCACCACCTTGTAGTCGATGACCACGAGCCGCATGTCATGCCCCCGCACCAGCTCCTCGACCAGCACGCGGTCGCAGATCTCGCGAGCGGTGGCGATCGCCCGGCGGATCTCCACCTCGTTGCGCAGGCCGACGGCGATGCCGCGGCCCTGCTCGCCGCGCGCCGGCTTGACGACGACGGCGCCGGCCTTTTCAAGGATCGCCTTCCAGCCGGCCTCGTCGCCGCTCTCCGCCTGTTCGGGTACGGTGAGGCCTGCTTTCTCCACGAAACGGCGGGTGACCGACTTGTCGTCGCAGATGCTCATCGCAACCGCGGATGTCAGCTCGCTGAGCGACTCCCGGCAGCTGATATGCCGTCCGCCATGGCTGAGGCGGAAGAAGCCGCCCTCGGCGTCGAGAATGTCGACGCTGACGCCGCGCCGGCGGGCCTCGTCGACGATGATGCGGGCGTAAGGATTGAGGTGCTCGTCCGGCAACTCGCCGATGAAGAGCTTCTCGTTGATCGGGTTCTTCTTCTTCAGCGCGAAGACGGAAATGCGGCGGAAGCCGAGCTTCTCGTAGAGACCGATCGCCTGGTCGTTGTCATGCAGGACGGAAAGGTCGAGATAGGCCGCGCCGCGCGCCTGGAACAGTTCCGCAAGCCTGCGCACCAGCGCGGTTCCCGTTCCCGTGCGGCCGATTTCCTGGTCGACGGCAAGGCACCACAGCGAGGCGCCGCGCTCGGGATCGCCGAAGGCGCGCTCGTGGTCGATGCCGGTCACCGTGCCGACGATCTCGCCGGTCGCCTCGTCCTCGGCGACGAAGAAGGTCATCACCCGGCTGTCGCGCCGCTTCCAGAAGAATTCCGGGGCGACGGGCGCCATGCCGCGCTTCAGGTAGATGCGGTTCACCGCCTCCGCGTCCGCCTGGGTGCACAGGCGGCGGATGATCACGCCCTCGACCGGCTTGTGCTCGGCGCGATAGGTGGAAAGATCAAGCCGGTAGGTATGCGACGGGTCGAGGAACAGTTCCTGCGGCGCCTTGGCCAGCGCCACATGCGGGTCCCGGATATAGAAGGCGATATCGCGCGCGCCCGGCGTCTCGGCCCGCAGCATCCGCGCGATCTCCTCGGCATTGTCGAATGTCTGGCCGAAGAGCAGCCGGCCCCAGCCGACATCGAGGGCGAAATTCCGCGGCAGCGCCGCTTCGCCCTTCGGGCCGATCGGCGGCTTGAGGCTGTTGTTGCGCAGCCGCTTCAGGCGGTGCGCATAGGCCTGCGGGTCGTGGCGCTTCACGTGCTGCGACGACATGGTGACCTCCGTCCCCCTGTGGATATCTATATACCCTGCGCCTGCAGCCAGAGTTCCAGCAAGGCGCATTGCCATAGTTCGGAACCGCGTAGCGGCGTGATATGGCCGGCGGGATCGGCAAACAGCGCGTCGAGATAGGCGCCCCGGAAAAGCCCGCGCTCACGCGCCTTTTCGGAAGTAAGCGCGGCGCGCGCCATTTCCAGGTAGGGACCGTCGAGATATTTCAGCGCCGGTACCGGAAAATAGCCCTTGGGGCGGTCGATCACCTCGTTCGGCACGAAGCGCCGCGCCACCGCCTTCAGCACGCCCTTGCCGCCGTCATGCAGCTTGTGGCGGGCGGGAATGCGGGCTGCAAGCTCCACCAGTTCGTGGTCGAGAAACGGCACCCGCGCCTCCAGGCCCCAGGCCATGGTCATGTTGTCGACGCGCTTGACCGGATCGTCGGCCAGCATGATCCCGGTGTCGAGGCGCAACGCCTTGTCGACCGGGTCGACGGCGCCTTCCAGCGCGAAGTGACCGGCGACGAATTCACGGCTGGCGTCGTTGCCGAGCCAGCGATCCTCCAGATGGCGGCCCATCTTCTCGTGGTCGCGGTCGAAAAAGGCCTCGGCGTAGTCGTCGAGCGGGCGGTTGGAGCCGGCAAGCTTCGGATACCAGTGATAGCCGGCGAAGACCTCGTCGGCACCCTGGCCCGACTGCACGACCTTGACATGCTTGGAGACCTCCCGCGACAGCAGGTAGAAGCCGACATTGTCGTAGGAGACCATCGGCTCCGACTGGGCGGCGATGGTTCGCGGCAGCGCTTCCATCAGGTCGGAGGAGGGTACGAAGATCTTGGTGTGATCGGTGCCGAACCGCTCGGAAATCAGGTCGGAATAGACGAACTCGTCGCCTTTCTCGCCCTTCGCCTCGTGAAAGCCGATGGAGAAGGTCTTCAGCCCCGTTTGTCCCATATGGGCGAGCATGGCGACGATCAGGCTCGAATCGACGCCGCCCGAAAGCAGGACGCCCACCGGCACGTCGGCGATCATCCGGCGGCTGACGGCCGTCATCAGCGAAGCCTCGAGCCGGTCGGTCCAGGTCTCGAAGGAGGTTTCCTCATCTTCGGCCGAGCGCGCAAAGGAAAGCGTCCAGTAAGTCGTGTCGGTGAAGCTGCCGTCTCGCTCGACGCGGCGGACGGTCGCCGGCGGCAGCTTGCGGATGCCGTTCAGGATCGTCCTCGGCGGCGGCACGACCGCGTGGAAGCTCATGAAACAGTGCAGGGCGGCAAGATCGATGGACGTGTCGACGTCACCCGCCCTCAGTAGGGCCGGCAGGGTGGAGGCGAAGCGCAGCCGCCTGGCATCCTGCGTGTAGTAGAGCGGCTTGATGCCGAACCGGTCGCGGACGAGAAAGAGGCGGCCGCTGTCGCGCTCGTGCACCGCATAGGCGAACATGCCGTGCAGGCGGGTGGGGGCGGCCTCGCCCCAGGCGTGATGCGCCTTCAGGATCACCTCTGTGTCGCCGGTGGAGAAGAAGCGGTAACCTTTGGCTTCCAGCTCGGCGCGCAGCTCGCGGTAGTTGTAGATACAGCCGTTGAAGACGATGTCGAGGCCGAGATCGGGATCGCTCATCGGCTGCTGGGCGTGATCCGAAAGGTCGATGATCTTCAGGCGCCGGTGGCCGAGGCCGAGCCGACTCCGGCGCAGGATACCGTCGGCATCCGGCCCGCGCGGCGCCATCGCCGCCGTCATCTTTTCAAGGGCTTCGGTCGACGCGCTCGCGCCGTCAAACGTAATCTCTCCGCAAAGTCCGCACATGAATCCGTTGATTGTTGTGGAAGGGAACGAGCCTGTGAATTCGACCCGCCATCTATTTACAGTACAAATGATTTGAGTTCAAATTATATGGTCAGGAACGATTGAGCGGCACCGATGAGCGAAACCGAATCAGGAAGGAATCCGGCGCAAATCAAGGAAGTCCTGCGGGCGATACGCCGCATCACGCGTGCCGTGGATATCCAGTCCAAGCAGGTGACCAAGGCTGTCGGTCTGACCGTCCCGCAACTGGTGATCCTGCAGGCGATCCGCGACAACGGACCCGTCACCTCGAAGCGGCTGGCGGAGGAAGCCAGCCTGTCGCCGGCAACCCTGGTGACGATCCTCGACAAGCTGGAGGGCAAGGGGCTGGTGGAGAGGCGGCGCGACAGCCGCGACAGGCGCGCCGTCTATTCGCGCCTGACGGCGGCGGGCGAGACAGCGCTCAACGGTGCGCCGCCGTTGCTGCATGCGGCCTTTTCGACACGCTTTTCGTCCCTGCCGCCTGAGCGGCAAAGGGAAATCATCGCGGCGCTGGGCGCGGTCGCGGAGATGCTCGGCACCGGACGCCTAGACGCGGCACCCGTACTGGATGGCGCTCCGTTGTAGTGAGTTTTTGCAGGCTCAGCCTTCCGCGAGCCACGCTTCCGCCGCCTCGACATCGTCGAGTTTGAAGCTCTTGATCTCGATGCCGGGGAACAGCCTCCCCTCGATTTCGGCTGCGGTGCGCAGCCAGGCCGCGTCGCTCAGGACGGCGCAGCGATCGAACTTTCCAAGCAGGCCGAACATCTTCGGAAGCCGCCGCAACTCGACGGCGATCGCCCCGAGCGTGGGCATCGAGAATTCGGGGATCGTGTAGAGCATCCGTCCGTTGGTTACATCCTCGGAAAGCGCGAGAAGATCGTCTAGGGCCTTTGCCATCGTCTCGGCGTCGAGGGTGCCCTCAAGCCTGATGTCGATACGGTTGGGCGCCGGTTTGGTGATCTCAAGCATGCCGCTGCTCATCAGGAAAATCTCCTGAACCAACTATGCGGCCATGCGTTGTTTGCGTCCTTGATCTCGATCAGGGGGCATGGAGGGAGTCGTCCGAACGCTCGCCGCGCCTCACTTGCCCGGGATGACGGATTGTGCGGCCGCCTCCCTGCCGCAACCTCTCGGCTCGTCATGCGCGGGCTTGACCCGCGTATCCACGCGGCCCCCGAGTTCTTAGCCACCGACCATGGATCGCCGGGTCTGGGCCCGGCGATGACGAGGGGAGAGGCTGTGCGTCCTCCGACGGTCGAGGGTGTGGCAGGCTGCTTGTCACATACTCAGGTGTCATCCCCCCGCAGGCGGGGAGCGAGTAAACACATCAGTCGGTGGCTGAATCTCTCACGTCAGTGGTTACTGGATGCCCGGTCAGGCCGGGCATGACAAAGCTTGTGGGCGCGTTGGTGCAAGCATGACAGAGTGGGCAGCCACTTTTCCGTAACCTCTCTGCTCGTCATACGCGGGCTCGACCCGCGTATCCACGCGGCGCCAGCACATTTTTCCGCCGTCCGATGGATCGCCGGGTCAGGCCCGGCAATGACGAGGGGAGAGGCTGTGCGTCCTCCGACGGTCGAGGGTGTGGCAGGCTGCATGTCACATACTCAGGTGTCATCCCCCCGCAGGCGGGGAGCGAGTAAACACATCGGTCGGTGGCTGAATCTCTCACGTCAGTGGTTACTGGATGCCCGGTCAGGCCGGGCATGACAAAGCTTGTGGGCGCGTTGGTGCAAGCATGACAGAGTGAGTCGCCTCTCTGCCGCAACCTCTCGGCTCGTCATACGCGGGCCTGACCCGCGTATCCACGCAGCGGCTGCGCCCGACTTTTACCGGGAGCAGAATCGAACGCGGTTCGATTTTTTGCAAATCTGGAATTTCGGGGGAATTTGGTGGAGCCGAGGGGAATCGAACCCCTGACCTCTGCAGTGCGATTGCAGCGCTCTCCCATCTGAGCTACGGCCCCGCTCTTCGAGCGATGCGGCATTTAGGAGAGCGCCGCAGGTGCTGTCAAGGGGCCGCCGAAGGCCCGGCGGAATTTCTGTAACGCAACCTTATCCCTTCGCCGCTTGCAGGCGGGCGCACCGCCCGCTACATGAGGATCGGTCCGATTTTACCTGAACCGAGCGGGAGTTCCCCGATCCATGCGTGCAATTCTGGACGTCGTCATGCTGGTGCTGAACCTCTATACGTGGGTCATCATCGCCAGTGCGATCTTCTCCTGGCTTTACGCCTTCAACGTGGTCAATCCGCGCAATCAGTTCGTCGCGATGATCGGTCAGGCGCTCTATTCGCTGACCGAGCCGCTGCTGCGGCCGATTCGCCGTTTCCTGCCCGCCATGGGCGGCCTTGACCTTTCCCCGATCGTCCTGCTGCTCGGCGTCTTCCTCGCCCAGAGCATCATCGTGCGTTACGTCTACCCGAACGTCTTCTGAGCCTCGTGGGTGCCGCCGACCTTCCCTGGCAGGCCTGCGCGGGCGGTCTGCGCCTTGCCGTCAGGGTGACGCCGAAAGCCGGGCGCGACGAGATCGCCGGTGTTTCGGTTCTCTCCGACGGCAGGCCGGTGCTGCTCGTCAAGGTGCGCGCGATACCCGACAAGGGTGCTGCCAACGAGGCGGTGGCGAGGCTGCTCGCTGCGAAGCTGAAGCTTCCCAAATCGGCGGTGCGGCTTGAAAGCGGCGCCACGGCGCGGCTGAAGATCCTGACGCTTGACGGAGACGCGCAACAAATTGCCGCAGATCTGCGCGCGCTTGCGGTCGTCAGGTGAGTATGGTCCTTTCCCGTACGAAATCGAGCAGGAAGGAAGCTTCGATGAGCGCAAGGGTGATTGACGGCAAGGCGCGTGCGGCCCGCTTGAGGCAGAGCGTCGCCCATGCGGCGGGGAAGCTGAAGCGGGAGCACGGCCTTGTGCCGGGGCTTGCCGTGGTGCTGGTCGGCGAGGATCCGGCAAGCCAGGTCTATGTCTCCAACAAGGTGCGTCAGACGCAGGAATGCGGCATGCGCTCGATCGAGCACCTCCTGCCGGAGGCGACCAGCGAGGCGGAGCTGCTGGCGCTTGTGGACAGGCTGAACGCCGATCCGCAGGTCGACGGCATCCTCGTGCAGATGCCTCTGCCGTCCCATATCGACAGCGACAGGATCGTGCTGGCCATTGACCCTGCGAAGGACGTGGACGGCCTTCACCCGGTCAATGCCGGCCGGATCGTGCTCGGCAAGGAGGGCCTCGTGCCCTGCACGCCGCAGGGCTGCGTGATCCTTGCCAAGGAGGAATTGGGCAACCTGTCTGGTCTGAACGCAGTGGTTCTGGGCCGCTCCATCCTTGTGGGAAAGCCGGTGGCGCTTCTCCTGCAGAACGAGAATTGCACGGTGACGATGGCGCATTCGCGCACCCGCGACATCGCCGCCCTTTGTCGCACCGCCGATTTGCTGGTCGCGGCGGTCGGCCGTCCGGAAATGGTGAAGGGCGACTGGATCAAGCCCGGCGCGACGGTGATCGATGTCGGCATCAACCGGGTCGAGGCGCCGGAAAAGGGACCGGGCAAGACGAAGCTCGTCGGCGATGTGGATTACGAGGGCGCTGCCAGGGTGGCCGGAGCCATCACGCCCGTGCCGGGCGGTGTGGGGCCGATGACGATCGCCTGCCTTCTCGCCAATACCGTTCGCGCGGCCTGCCGCATTCGCGGCATCGAGGAGCCGGCAATTTAATCGCGCTGGAGGGCGGGCTCAGGCGACGGGATCGTCTTCAAGTTTGCGCGCTTCCTCCGGCAGCATGATCGGAATGCCGTCGCGGATCGGATAGGCGAGCTTCGCGGCGCGCGAGATCAACTCCTGATTCTCCGCGTCATATTCGAGCGTCGTCTTGGTGAGCGGGCAGACGAGCAGTTCCAGCAGCTTGCGGTCGATCGCACGCGGCTTTTCCGCGCCCTTGCTGTCGGCAGGCGACATTGCGGCTTTCTCCTGAAGATCCCTGTGCGAGCGCCCTGTCATTGCAGGCGCCCGCCGTCGTCGCCCTTGCGGGCAAGATGCACTTCCGTGAGCGCCACCAGCGTCGCGGCGCGGGTCTTGAGATCCGGCGCCTCGAGCAGCAGCTGCTTTTCCGCCGCCCCGTACGGGCTCATCATCGAAAGCGCGTTGACCAGCACTTCCGTCGTCGCTTCGCTGACGCTCGACCAGTCGGCTTCAAGATCGTTGGCTTCGAGATAGGCGCGCAGCGTCTTGACCAGTTCGTCGCGGTCCACATCATCCTCGCCCAGGCCTTCCTGGAAATCGCCGCCGAATTTCTCGGCGGAGACAACTGCCTGGCGATAGGGCGTCGTCGTTTCGAGCTCTTCCACGATCTCGAAACGGGCAATACCTGCGAGGGTTATCAGATAGCGTCCGTCCCCGGTTTCCTGGAAGGCGATGATCCGCCCGGCGCAGCCGACCGCGCATAGAGGCGGGTGCTCGACGCTGTCCGCACCGGCGAGCCTGAAATCCGGCTGGACCATGCCGATGATCCGATCGCCCTTGAGCGCGGCCTCCACCATGGCAAGATAGCGCGGCTCGAAAATGTTCAGCGGCATCTGCGCCTGCGGCAGCAACAAGGCTCCCGTCAGCGGAAAGAGCGGGATGACGCGCGGCAGGTCTCCAGGCCCATCATAGCTGGCATTGCCCGCAAGCATGGGCATCTCCTCGGGAAGAGCGTGTCAAATCGGATCGGGCGGCCTCGGTGCCGCCCCCATCTTCTACGGTCACGAGAACAGGACGGATGACAGTCGCCTGCGGCCGTAGCCCGTCGCCGCTTCCTTCGGTCCCCACGCGTCGAAGAACTGAAGCAGCTGCTTGCGTGCGCCGTCGTCGTTCCACGCGCGGTCCCGGCGCACGATCTCGATGAGCTGATCCACTGCCGCGGTCTTGTCGCCGCGCGCGTTGAGCGCGACGGCAAGGTCGAAGCGCGCTTCGTGGTCGGAAGGGTCGGCTTCGATGCGCGCCTGCAGCTCGGCGAGGTCGCCGAGCGATTCGGCCTGCTCGGCAAGCTGGATGGCGGCCTTCGCGGCGGCGACGGCCGGATCGCTGGTCGAGCTTTCGTCGACCATGGCCAGGGCCTGCCTGGCGCGCTCCACGTCTCCAAGGCCGAGATAGCATTGGGACAGACCGGCGATCGCGGTGGCGTTCTGCTGTTCCATCGCCAGCACCGCGCCGTAGAGCTGCGCCGCCTGGCCGAAGTCCTCGGCCGCACGCGCGGCTTCGGCTTCCTCCAAGAACTTCTCCGCGTCGCTGGGGCCGACCGGACCTGCGATGCGCTCGATGAATGCCTTGATCTGGCTCTCGGGCTGCGCGCCCATGAAACCGTCGACCGGGCGTCCGTCCTTGAAGGCGACCACGGCCGGGATCGACTGGATGCCCATCTGGCCGGCGACCTCGGGATGGTCGTCGATATTCATCTTGGCGAGAACGACCGCGCCGCGAGCGTCCGCAACCGCCTTTTCAAGGACGGGCGTAAGCTGCTTGCACGGCCCGCACCAGGGGGCCCAGAAGTCGACCAGGACGGGTTGGATACGGGAAGCCTCGATCACGTCCTGCATGAAGGTCGGCGTCGTGACGTCCTTCACATAGGTGTCCTTGCCGCCATTCGCTCCGGCGCCATTGGCCCCGCCATTCATGTTCTGGGCGTCCGCACCGAATACGTTGCCCAGCCGGCCGCCGACCGAAAAGCCTTGCCCGCTCATCCGCTCATTCCCTTGACAATACCTCAGGCGCGGTCCGTCGAAGGCCGGCCCTTTTCGTTATCCTACGCCTAACATGGGGCCGGGCCCGTTGGAATACAAACCTGCTTTACGCGGCCTCTTCGCTGACCGCGACAACAGCGGGCTCATGTCCGCAGGCGCGGGCGAAACGCAGCAGATCCTCGTTGGAAATGGCGGTGGTCGCGTTGTTTTCAAGCGGGTGATAGTTAAGCAGCGGCTCGCGCATCATCGCCGCGTCGAATACGGGCGTGACGCGGTGTGCCTGCCTGTCGTTGATCAGCGAGAAGGGCGTTACGGAGCCCGGCTGCACGCCGAGCGCTTCCATCAGCAGTTCGGCATTGCCGAAGGAGACCCGCCCCTGCGCGCCTATTTTCTGGTGGATCGACTTCAGGTCGATCACCGCGTCATGGAGCGCCACGACCAGGAAAAGCCGCCCCTTCTTGTCCTTCAGGAACAGGTTCTTCGTGTGGCCGCCGGGAATGCGGGCATGAAGGTCCGAGGACTCGGCGACCGTGAAGACCGGCTCGTGGTCGAAGGTGGTTGCGGGGATGGAAAGGTCTTGCAGAAAGGCGAGAAGCTCGGCGCGGCTGGCGGGCATCGGCTGGTCCTGATCTTTGGCCGGAAAGAGACGGCTCCTTGAAGCGCGTCACGGGTGCGGTGCTTCTTGGTAAGCGAAGAAAGCCGAGGCCTCAAGCCGCCTGCCCGCAGCCGGTCCGGGGAGATATCCACCGATCCTCCACAATTGGGCGTGCCTGAAAAGTTTCGGAAAAAACGCTGTTGCATTCCGCCATTGGTTGGTTCATATACACCCCACCTCGGCGCCGGGAGCAACCGCGCAGCCGGGACGGAGCGTGCGGGTGTAGCTCAGGGGTAGAGCACAACCTTGCCAAGGTTGGGGTCGTGGGTTCGAATCCCATCGCCCGCTCCAAATCTCCCCGGCGGATGCCGGGGGCGGAAGCGCGGTTCTGCCGCGCTTTTTTGTTTTCAGGCTCATATCGCTGGTTGAAACGTCGCGGCGGCGCTGTGATGGAAGGTCGGCCATATGAACGGGCCGAACATCCACTGCCCAGGATACCGCCCACAAAAAAGCCGGCCACGTCGCGGCCGGCCCAACCATGCTGAATTTCGGCTTTCGCGGCCTCAGGCCTGCATCAGATCGCGCAGGAGGCGCTTCAGTTCGTCCGCCTTGCCGCCCTTCAGACGGCTCATGATCTTTTCCTGCTGCTCGCTGGCAATGCCCTGCAGGCGGCCGATCAGGCTGCGCCCCTGCGGCGACAGGAAGATGATCACCTTGCGGCGGTCGTGAGGGTCCGGCGCCCGGTAGACCAGCAAGGCCGTCACCATCCGGTCGATGATCTTGGTCAGCGTGGTGGAATCGACAAGCACCTGCGCGGCGAGGTCACCCATGGCGAGGCCGTCGTTGCGCTCAAGCGCGCTCAGAATGCGCATCTGCTCGATCGGTACGCCTTCCGGGCGCAGCTTTTCCGCCAGTTCTTCCTCGAGCTGGCGGTTCACGCTGGCGATCAGATAGGCCAGTTGGTCTTCCATTGGACTCAATCCCGAAGCGGCTGAAAATCTCTGTTTCAACATCAGCAAGTTCAGATAAATACCTCTTTTGCGATTTTTCTTCAAGCTTGGGTTGCTCGCGACGATCGCCGGAAATGGGGTCAACTATTTGTTGTTACAGGGCTTATTGTCATCGAAGAAAAAACGCAATGGCTGCGCGCGCTACGCCCGTTACGCAACCTTGCGGTCAGGCTTCCCTCGCCGGAGCGCCCGTAATGCGGATCCCGGCCGACCTGACGAAGTGCCGATCTTTCTTTTGGGAAAGAAGAAGATGGAGTACTGCGGGACAAAATCCCGGTGGCTGACTCGGTTGCGTTCTGGTTGAATTTGATATCGATATCGATGAGCATGCGCGGCATGAACGGCCGTGCTTGATCGATCAACAACTTGCTGGCCTGACGCTTCCTTAGTAGATTTGACGATTGGGGACGAAAAAATTGCGGAAACGTCGCTGATTTCGATGGTATTCCGCAAAGCGTGAATACAGGGGACGGCAGCAGGGCCGGAAGGCGCCGCAAGAATGGAGCGGACGAAGGACGCAGAGTAGGGTCGGCTTCGATGCCGGGTGAGCCACAATAAGGGGAACGCAGGCCACCTGACGCATCGCGGAGACGGAAAGGAATGATTGGCCGAGAGGCCAACGCACCGGGGTAAAGCCAGGAGGAGTGGCGAGCGGGATGGTGCATGGGTCAATCAGGATCGGCCTGCTGACGCCCGGTGCGGGCCCGGCGGGCATCTGGACACCGTCTGCTCAGGCGAGTGCAGTCCTGGCTGTTGCGGAAATCAACGAGACGGGCGGCCTTCTGGGGCGGCAGGTCGAACTTATCCTCGGCAATGGCGGCTCGACCGCGCGGGAGGCGGCAAGCGCCGCGCTCGATCTCGTCGAGCTGGACGAGGTCCAGGCGATCGTCGCCCTGCTGCCGAGTTTTGCGCGTTGGCCGGTCTCCAAGGCGATCGACTCCCGCATCCCGTTTGTCTACACGCCCCAATTCGAGGGCTTCGAGAGCGACCCTTCCGTCGTCACGGTGGGGGAGACGTCGGAAGAGCTGCTGCGTCCCGGCATCGCCTGGCTGGGCGAACACAAGAACGCCAGCCGCTACTATCTGCTCGGCAACGACTATATCTGGCCGCGGTCCACGCTGGCGACGGCCCGCCGCCTCATTCGCGGCATGGGCGGCGCGGTGGTGGGCGAGCGAATCCTGCCCTTCGGCTTCAGCGACTACGAACCCCTGCTGGAGGAGATCCGCCGTTCGGGCGCCGATGTGGTCATGCCCTATCTCCTCGGCTACGAGGCGCTCGGCTTCGACCGGGCGTTCGTGGAGGCCGGCCTCGACCACCACGTATTGCGCTTCACCTCGGCCATCGACGAGACGGTGCTGTGCGCGCTCGGGCCGGACTGCACGCAGAACCTCTATGTGACTTCGGCCTATTTCTCCTCCTTGCGGTCGCGCAACAACGATGCGTTCCTGGAGCGCTATCACGGCTCTTTCGGCACCTGCCCGCCACCGACCAACGGCTTCGGCCAGTCCTGCTACGAAGGCATTCACTGCCTGGCGGGATTGGCCTCCGCCAGCGGCGCTCTCGATCCCAACGACATTCAGCGCCGCGTGGGGCGCGCCATGCAGGAGCGTACGGCTCGAGGCTACGACTCCACGGCCGTTGCCGGTGCTCCAAAGCCGGTTCATCTGGCCACGGTCGACGGTATCGAATTCAGGGTTATCGAGCGCATTACTTGATTTCAGGCCTTGAATTCAAAGTAGTTAAGTAAACTGGATTTCAGAGCATTGTGCGCCGCAGCATAAACTCTTTCGGCGGCAATCGAAAAAAGTAGTTGCATTTTCAGATATTGCGGCGTCAAATAATGACGCGAGGGCATTATGAAACCAGTCATGATCGCTTGCGGCGAAGCCGGAGAAGCTTCGTGATCATGGCGTTCATAGTCCGCTAACAAGATCCGACAAGAAAGCCACCAGAGGGGCGAAAAATGTCGCATTCCCATACAAAGCCGCCGGCGCCGATCGCGCTGCGCGTCAAGGCAATCGAGACGCTGCTTGTCGAAAAAGGCGTTCTCAACCAGGGCGTCGTCGATGCGATCGTCGACGTGTTCGAACACAATCTGGGTCCCAAGAACGGCGCCAAGGTCGTTGCCAAGGCCTGGACCGACCCGGCCTACAAGGAATGGCTCCTGAAGGACGGTACGGCGGCGATCGAGTCGCTCGGCTTTTCCGGCTTCCAGGGCGAATACATGGTCGTGGTGGAGAACACGCCGGACATTCACAACGTCCTCGTCTGCACCCTGTGCTCCTGCTATCCGTGGCCCGTGCTCGGGCTGCCACCCAACTGGTACAAGACTGCTCCCTACCGCAGCCGTGTCGTGCTGAACCCGCGCTCCGTCCTGGAGGAATTCGACCTGCATGTGCCCGACAACGTCGAGGTGCGTGTGTGGGATTCCACCTCCGACGTCCGCTACATGGTGTTGCCGGAGCGGCCGAAGGGAACCGAGGGCTGGAGCGAGGAGCAACTCGCCGAGCTCGTCACCCGCGACAGCATGATCGGCACCGGCGTCTGCAAGGCGGCCTGACGGCGCAAGCGCGTCATCCCAAGCAAGGGAGAGCTTCTGATGAACAGCATGCATGACATTGGCGGCCTTGACGGCGTCGGCCCGTTGCCGCTCGAGGAAAACGAGCCCTTCTTCCACGAGGAGTGGGAAAGGCGGATGTTCGGCGTCAAAGTCGCGCTGGCGATCGAGGGCGTCTACAACATCGACGAAACCCGCTGGGCGATGGAACGCATTCCCGCTCTGCGCTGGCTGCAGTCTTCCTACTACGAACAGTGGGTGGACGGCGTGTCGCGCAGCCTGCTGGAAAAGAACATCCTCACCGAAGCCGAGATCGATGCCCGCATCGAGAAGCTGCGCAGCCAGGGAGAATCGTGATGCCCGTCACACCTGACATGATCCCCGGGATCATCGCGACGAACTTCTCGCCGATGGCCGAGGTTGCCGATGCGCCCGCCTTCAAGGTCGGCGACAAGGTGAACACCAAGATCATGGCGAAGCCGACGCACACGCGTCTGCCCCGCTACCTGCGTGGCCGGGTCGGAACGGTGGTCACCTACTATGGCGGGTTCGTCTTCGCCGACACGCGGGCGATCCTCGAAGGAGACCATCCGCAACATCTCTACTGCATTCGCTTCGAAGGATCGGACATCTGGGGGCCCGACGCCGGTCCGAAGGATGTGATCTATGCGGATCTCTACGAGAGCTATCTGGAGAAAGCGTGATGCACGCCGATCCCGCCACGACGGTTCCGACAATCGATCCTGCCGATCGGGAAGCCGATCTGCGGCTTGCCGAGGGGCTGGGGGCGCCGAAATTCGCCCAACCATGGCATGCCCAGGCATTCGGTACCGCAATGGCGCTGAGTCGCGCCGGGTTGTTCACCTGGGCAGATTGGGTGGACACATTCAGCCGGGTCATTCGCGAGGAACCGCAGCGTCCGGGCGAGGAGAGCAATGCCGCCTACTACCGGCAGTGGGAAACCGCGCTCGAAACCCTCCTCCAGGCGTCCGGCGTCCTGAGCGATGCCGATATAGCGGCGGCCGCCGAAGACTGGCGGAGATCCTATCTGGTCACGCCGCACGGGCATCCGGTGGAATTCCGCCGGGGGCTGGAGAAACCGCACGATCATGACGATGATCACGATCATCACCATCATGGTCATGGCGGTCGGCGGCCGGAGCCGATTTCGGTAAGCAAGCCAATCATGGCCAAGGCCGGCTGAAACGGCGTTCAGGGTCCAGGAATACGAGTAAACAGCCCGGCGGCGTGCCTGCCACGTCGCCGGGGACGGGAAAGTTGCAACCATTTGCCGCAAACCAGGGCGTCCGGAAGGAAGGCTCGCGGTAGAGGAGGATACCATGGAACAAGTGACCGCGATCTCGGCCGTTTCCGTCAAGGGACGCGCCCGTGCAGATGTCCTCAAGGCAGCCATGCTGGCACTGGTCTTCGGCTTCGGCCTCGTCTATGCCACGGGCTTCGCCCATCCCAACGTACTGCACAACGCCGCGCATGACAGCCGTCATGCGCTCGGATTTCCTTGCCACTGACCCGACAGCGGCAAACCGTCACTTGTTGACGGGGAGGGGAACATGATCAATCGACTTTTCGGTGTTGCCCTTGGCGCGGGCCTTATCGCCGGTTTGACGCTTTCGGTGTTGCAGGCATTCTTTACCGTGCCGATCATTCTGGAAGCGGAAACCTATGAAACCGCGTCCGCATTGACGCCGGGGCTGCAGCACGCCATTGCCCATGCCAATGATGTCGGCATCTGGCTGGCGAGCAGCGGCGAGGCGCATGCCGCCCACGAGGCAGCCCCCGGTTTTCTCGACAGGGTCTTCGGTGAATGGGCGCCGGAAGACGGACTGGAGCGGACGTTCTACACCACCGTCTCGAGTCTGGTTGTCGGCTTTGGCTTCGCGTTGATGGCGCTTGCGGCCATGCTGCTGGGTACGAAGCGCATCGATGCCAGTGTCGGGCTCGCCTGGGGCATCGCCGGGTTTGCAGCCTTCTCGCTGGCACCGTCCCTCGGCCTGCCGCCCGAAATCCCCGGTTCCGCCGCTGCCGATCTGGCCGGTCGTCAAACCTGGTGGTGGTCGACCGTCATCGCTACCGCAGGCGGATTGTGGCTGCTGCTTGCTTCTCGACGCGGTCCGGCCTTGAAGGCTGCGGGTGTCGCCCTGATCCTGGTGCCACACGTCGTCGGAGCGCCTCATCCGGAAGCTTTCGAGGCAACGGCGCCAGCAGAACTTGCCGGCCACTTCGCAGCGGCATCGCTTGTCTGCAGCGCCGTGTTCTGGGCGGTTCTCGGATCGAGCCTTGGCTGGCTGTGGTCACGCGGGAAAGAAGAAGACGCATGACGCCTTGTCGCTACCGGGCGGGTCTTGGCGGCCGGCGCGGGTAAGTTGAATATCCCTGGCGGATCCTCTTTGGACCGCCGGGGCAGACAGATCCTCCATTTCCACCGCTCCCGCATCAAAGGGATGCGGGAGCGATGGAAAGCTCCCTCATACGAGAGAAGTGCGTGTAGATATATGAAATTTCAACAATAAAAAATTCATTGAAATCATGCGTTCCAACCGGGATCCGCGAAAGGAAAAAGAGATGACCATTAACCGGCCAAATGTTGACCAGATCGTCGAGATCGCTCGCGAATTGGGAATGAGCATGTCTGCGGAAAAGGCTGCGGAATATCTCGCAGTCATGCAGGCGAACTTCGATCCGTACGACATGGTCGACGCGATGGCGGACAACCTGCCGCCGGTGAAATATCCACGGACGCCCGGATACCGTCCGGGTCCGGACGAGAACCCCCTGAACGCCTGGTATTTCAAGAGCGAGATCAAGGGTGCTCCATCGGGCAAGCTTGCCGGCAAGCGGGTCGTCATCAAGGACAATGTTGCCGTCGCCGGAGTTCCGATGATGAACGGCTCCTCGACGCTCGAAGGATTCGTGCCGTCCTATGATGCGACGATCGTCAGCCGACTGCTGGACGCAGGCGCAACCGTCGTCGGTAAATCCACCTGCGAACAATTCTGCCTGTCGGCCGGCAGCCACTCCTCCGATCCCGGCCCGGTGCACAATCCGCATAAATACGGCTACTCCGCTGGCGGCTCCTCCTCCGGCAGCGCCGCCCTGGTCGCCAAGGGTGAAGTGGAACTTGCAATCGGCGGCGACCAGGGCGGTTCCATCCGCATTCCCGCAGCTTTCTGCGGCGTCTACGGTATGAAAGCGACCTATGGCCTCGTTCCCTATACCGGCGTCATGCCGATCGAAATGACGGTGGACCACACCGGCCCCATCACCAACAACGTGCTCGACAATGCACTCATGCTCGAGGTGCTGGCCGGCCCGGATGGCCTCGATCCTCGTCAGTACGCGCCCAAGGTCACGCCATATGCGGACGTGCTCGACCGTGGCGTGAAAGGCATGCGGATCGGCTTGCTGAAGGAAGGTCTGGAGGTGCCGCTGCTGGAAGACGACGTCGCGGCGAAAGTCCGCGCGGCGGCTGACCACTTCGCAAGCCTCGGCGCCATCGTGGAAGAGGTTTCCATTCCCGAGCATCCGCAGCTTGCCGCGCTCTGGGGCCCCATCGGCATGGAAGGCCTGGCCGTCCAGATGATGTTCGGCAACGGCATGGGCTACAACTGGAAGGGCTTCTACGACGTCGCCCTGATGGAGGCCCATTCCGGCTGGCGCGATCGGGCTGACGACCTCTCAAAGACGCTGACGATCGCGATGATCGTCGGACGCTACATGCAGAAGCAGTATCGCGGCGCTTTCTATGGCAAGGCGCAAAACATCGCGCGGCGCATGAAGGCGATCTACGACGCGGCATTCGCCAAATACGACCTCATCCTGACGCCGACGGTCGGCATGAAGGCGACGCGCCTGCCGGGCCCCGACGCACCGATCGCCGAGATCGTTTCCCGCTCCTGGGAGATGCTGGGGGCGACCGCGCAATACGACGTTACAGGCCACCCAGCGATGTCCATTCCTTGCGGCATGGGCGACGGCCTGCCAATCGGGCTGTCGATCGCGGCGGCGGATTACCAGGAAAGCAAGATCTACCAGGCGGCCGCAGCCTTCGAGGCTTCGGTCGACTGGCGGCACTTCTGATACCGAGGGGGCAACAGCCCGCTGCGGGAGTTCGCGTCACGGTTCATCGTTGGCGCGTGAATCAGGCTTCGGCGGCGCTTGACGGTGTGATCGTCCACTCCGTCAAGCGTACCGGGAAGGCAAGAGGTACACCAGCAGAGGGGACTAAGACGATGTCCGGTATTTGGGCTATGGCTTTGAGTGTTGGGTTCTTCGGCGGAGTGGCGACATGGTCGCTTCTGTCGATAGGCACAATCCTGTTATGGGGCGTTTTCACCGCCTGGGCTTCCTAT
Organism: Stappia albiluteola; assembly: GCF_014050225.1. Classification (GTDB taxonomy): domain Bacteria; phylum Pseudomonadota; class Alphaproteobacteria; order Rhizobiales; family Stappiaceae; genus Hongsoonwoonella; species Hongsoonwoonella albiluteola. The sequence goes on from NZ_JACFXV010000063.1 coordinate 51,727, forward strand.
TTTGCCGCCGGCGGCGACAATAAGGCGATCGCCCTCAATATTACCTGCAACTCCTTCGGGTCGTTCGTGGCCTGGGCTGTTGCGGTGCTTGGACTGCTCAATCCGGTGCCCGGCCTGTCCATGCCGATCTGGCTCGGGATCCTGGTTGCCGCAAGCATCGTCTTCTTCGTGCTTTGCTCGCAGCTTCCGGCGCTCGGCTTCGTGCCCGGTATCGTCTTCGGCTACGCGACGACCTTCGCCTATCTGAGCCAGACGCCGGGCGCCTTCTCGCTCGATGCGCTTCTGGCGGCGAATTTCAGCAATGTGTTGCCGCTCGTCATCGTTTCGATGGCGGTGGGAACCATGTTCGGCACGGCATCCGCCAAGGGTGCGGGCATGTTGGCGACCAAATCCGCCACCACGTAAGCGATATCTTCCTCCCCTTTCCAGGGGGCTGAGGGGGAGGAGGCCTTGCCCGGAGCCTGTCGCACAAGCGGCGGACCCCGGGAGGTGGGTCGGCTGTCCACCCGCGCAACCAGGCGGTCGGCCCACCAATAATTCCACGCGCGGCGATCGTCCCCGCACACATGGAAAGGCCGCCTGTCCTTCCGGTCAGGCGGCCTCGCGTCTGGAGGGAAACCCTCGGGTCAGACGATTACTTCTTGGCGAGGAGGTCAGCCGGGCTGGCGTCCTTGACCTTGGTCCAGTTGCCGTCGGCGTCGTGGATCTTGGTAGCCGTGTCTTCGCTCCACAGCTCAACGACCTTCGGCGACAGGTTCAGGTACAGCTTGCCGTCGACGATCTTCCACAGCTCCGGATCGCCGTCGAACTTCAGGCCGAGAGCCATGCCGTAGGCGCAGTAGCCGCCGAACTGCGGGGCGTACTTGGCCGGATCGGCGTCGAAGGCCTTCTTGTTGTCTTCGCTGGCAAAGCGGTAGGTGGCGCCGTTGTAGACGGAGACGATATCGACCTTGCCGTCGACCGGATGGCCGGCGGTGAAGTAGGAGACCGGGTCGACGCCGCGCAGGGCGAGACCGGTGGAAGTGGCGTTGACGTCGAAACCGGCGGCCAGGGCGTTGGTGGCGAGCGTGGCAGCGAAAGCGGCGGCGATAAGGCCGCGGCGGATAAAGGTCTTCATCTTGATGTCCTCTCCAGCGTCTCACAGCCAGCGAGGGCGCTCGCGCCTCCCGTATGGCCGTGATAATGTACTGATCAGTCCCGAACCGGCCTGTCGCGGCCGGTAAAGGTACGTGACCGTACAATTAGGAACCGATCGGTACAAAACACATGCGCGTGAGACAGGCGTGAGAGGCGCAATCCTGTATACCGGTGCCAAATTGCACCGGCCGCGGAGGCGGTGATACAGGTTCGGCAGGCTGGCGGCAGAGAGAAAGTGGATGGCAAGACCGCGCGAATTCGAGATCGACGAAGCCCTGGAAATGGCGATGCACGTCTTCTGGTCGAAGGGCTACGAGGCGACGACGCTGCCGGACCTGCTGGATGCCATGGGAATTTCCCGTGGCTCCTTCTACAAGGCTTTCCACGACAAGCGTTCGGTCTATTTCGCGGCGCTGGAGCGCTACGAGGAAACGAGGGTAGGCGTCACCGTGGGCAATCTCACGGACAGCTCCAACGGCCGGGGCAGGGACAGGATCGCCGATCTCTTTACACGGCTTGCCGCCGCTGATGGGCGTGACGGATGCTTTCTCTGCAATGCCGCAATCGACCGGGCACCGCACGATCCTGAAGTCGAGGCGCGGGTCAACGACATGATCAGGCGGCTGGAAGGCGGTTTCCGCCACGCTCTCCAGGAAGACAGGCCGGCATTGTCGCCCGACGTGCTGCAAAGCACGACCCGCTCGCTCGTTGTCAGCTATTTCGGCCTGCAAGTGCTGGGCACGGCAGGGCTCGACAACAATATCGCGCGCGATTGCCTGACCCAGGTGCTGCGCATGCTGGACGAGGTGATCGGCAAGTAGCGCGGTTCGGCCGGATCAGCCGAGCAGCTTTTCGAAGTGGAAGCGTCGGATGCCGCCGCCGATCGTCTTGTTGCTGGCGGTTTCCGCCACCTCCTCGCGCACGAGGATATAATCCGCGCTGCGATAGAAGCCGAGCGCGGCCTGCTGCAGTTCCGACGTGCTGAGGACGAGCCGGGCGGCACCGAGCCTGCGGGCTATCTCCTCCGCCCGCGCAAGCATTTCCCGTGCAATTCCCGTCCGGCGGACCTTGGCTGCCACATACATGCGCCTGAGTTCAAGCTCGCCCGGCCCCGCGGGCTCAAGTCCGAACATGCCGACAAGCCCGGTGTCGAACATGGCGACGTGGAAGCTGCCGCCCCTTTCCCCGTAATAGGCTTCCAGGCGCCCCATCTCCTCCGCGATCGACAGGTCGATGTAGCGGGCGAAGGCGTCTTCGCTGCCTGAGGGGGCCAGTTCGCGGTTCACGGCGACGAACAGCCCGATCACGGCTTCCGTGTCGTGGGGGTGAAAGGGTCGGATATTCAGTTCGCGCATGTCGCCGGCTCGCAACGCCCAAAAAAGAAAACCCCGGCACGGTTCGCACCGGCCGGGGCAAAGTGGCACAGTTTTTCAGGACTGCCGCTTCACGGCATCGGGATCGGCGAGGTATCGCCGTAGACAAGCCATGCGCGGCCAACGGCAGGACGCTCGGCAATCTCGACATACCAGCGCTTTACGTTCGGAAAATCGTTGAGATCGATCTTCTGCATCGGGTGACGCGACACCCAGGGCCAGATCGCCATGTCGGCGATCGTGTAGGCCTCTCCGGCTACGAAAGGCACCTCCGCAAGCCGGCGGTCGAGGACGCCGTAGAGCCGCTTCACCTCGGTGCCGTAACGCTCGGCCGAATAGTCCGACTTGCCGGGATTGTAATGCAGGAAATGCATGGCCTGGCCGAACATCGGGCCGACGCCGCCCATCTGCCACATCAGCCACTGCATGACGTTCCACTTGCCAGCCTCGTCCTTGGGCATGAACTGGCCGGTCTTTTGGGCGAGGTAGAGCAGGATGGCGCCCGACTCAAACAGCGTCTGGCCGGATTCGCGGTCGGCGATCGCCGGGATCTTGTTGTTGGGCGAAAGCTTCGTGAACTCTTCACCGAACTGGTCGCCCTTGCCGATATTGATCGGATGAGCGTTGTAGGGGAGACCCATTTCCTCCAGTGCAATGGTCACCTTGCGGCCGTTGCCGGTCATCCAGCTGTAGAGGTCGATCATTTGAAACTCCGAAAATGCGGGCACGCCGGTGCGCATGCGCACGTCCTGCGGGCCCTGTTGCCAGTTCCGGACCCGGCAGCGTCAGGCCTGCCTGAGGTCGTAGTGGAAGACCTTGGATACGATCTGCCAGCGGCCGTCGATCCGCACCAGGGTCAGGAAGTCGATGAAGTCCTTCGGTCCGGCGGAGCAACGCACACGGGCGAAGGCCATGTCCGGCGCGCCGAAGGTGATCTCGTCGATCGCGTCGGCGCGCGGTTCGTTGCGGCTTGCCGGCGACTCGCGCTGCTCCACGATCGGGAAATATTCCGCCATCGAAAGCTGCAGGAGAGGCGTCTCCGTCGCGCAGACGTAGATGGCGTCCTTGTGCAGCACCTGGCCGAGGCGTTTGGTGTCGCAGTGGTAGAGGCCGTCGAAATAGATCGCCATTGCTTCCGCGACTTCGGCGTATCTCGGATCCATGGTGATACCCTTAGCTGTTGTGCCGGAAATCCAGGGTTTAGCTAGTCAGTGCAATTTCGATTGTAAACGTGATATCTATCTGATACTTGCAAATATGATTACCAATTGGATACTTCGTTACTCGCGAGGTCTGCAGTCATGCCATTGAAAATACGGAAGAATCACAGCCCGGAGCCGCCCGAGACCTGCGCTTTGACCGAGTGCATGGCAATCATCGGAGGCGCCTGGACCACGAATGTCATCTGGAGCCTGAGGGCTGGGCCCAGGCGATTCAGCGAGTTGCGCATCGACATTCCGCCGGTCTCGCCGAAGGTTCTGACCACCCGGCTGAGGGAACTGGAGCAGCGCGGCGTGATCGTCAGGGAGGTCAAGCCGACCTCGCCGCCCTCGGTCGAATATTCCTTGACGCCGCTGGGCGCCCGCCTTGTGCCGGCGATCGAGGCGATCGTCGACGTTGGTCACAAGCTCAAGCACGAGAACGCGGCGTATGGCAGCTCCGCCCAGGCCGCCGAAGACGAGGGCGCCGATGCGCCGGTCGAGCGCAAGCGGGCGGTTTGAGCTTCCAGGGGGCTCCGGCCGCGCTGAACGGAAAAAGCCCGCGCCTTGCGGCGCGGGCCCTGATTTTTTGTCCGCCCGGACGGCCGGGCTTCAGGCCGGGGTGGTGTGGAAGATCTTGGTCAGGATGCGCCAGCGGCCCTCCACCTTCATCAGCGTGACCAGATCCACATAGGCTGTGGAGCCGAGCACGCCGCTGATGCGTGCGATCGCCGTCGACGGGCCGCCGAACTCGATCGAGTGGATCGTGCCGTTCTTCGTCTCGCCCTTGGAAGCCGGAGATTCGCGCTTGGACAGCACGTCGACATATTCTGCGGTCGTGCGGGTCATGATACCGCCGGCATCCGTCGACATCGCATAGAGCGCCGCTGGATGGAAAAGCTCGTTAATCCGCTTTTCGTCCGCGTGATACAGGGCGTCGAGATAGACCTCGAGTGCTTCGAGAACTTCCGAATAGGCATTGCTCATTGCAGATCTCCTCTTCGATCCGATCGGAAAAGTCTGCGGCAGAGCTAGTGGCGCAAATTCACAATGTAAACCTGATATCCTTGTGATACCGGTTGAATCAGGTTTCCGGGCAGAAACTAGGAGACCGTCCCCCTTCCCGGCCGTTTTCCGCCTTACAGCGAAGCCAGAATCCAGCGTTCGGTTTCAAGGAATACATCCGGATCGTGGGTCGCCACCGCAAGGATCATCGATCCCTGCAGGCTGCCGATCACCACGCTCGCCGGTATGGCCGGTGCGGCGGTGGCGGATGTCCTGAGCGCCCTGTCGGTCCATTCCAGCAGCCAGTCGAAATAGGAGCCGACGGATTGCGAAAGGGGAGCGGGAAGGTTGAGCGCCTCGCCGCCGAGTACGCAGGCTAGGCACACCTTGCCTTCCTTGACGGTGGATTGCCGATAGCCGCCGCACAGGCGTTCGATGCGCCGGCGCACGCTTTCGTCCGGATCGTCCGGCGCGCCCAGTCGCTCGGCGAAACGCTCCCGGTAGCGTTTGATGACCGCCTCGCCCAGGTCGACCTTCTGCGGAAAATGATAATGGACGCTTGCGCTCTTGATGCCGACATCCGCCGCAATGTCGCGGAAACTCACGGCGTCGAAGCCGCCCGCCCGCATGCGCGCTTCCGCGACATCCAGGATTTCGGAAGCCTTCCCGGCAAACTGTGTTGTGCCCATTCTTAACCTATCTACCACTTGATAGGAGTTGACAAGCAAAACATAACACGTCATCACCTACCTATCGATAGGTAGAAAGGCGAATGCGCTCCCCTACCGTCGATCCCAAGCCGAATTCAGGAGAGCATCATGAAGGTTTATGAGTTCAAGGGTTTCGCCAACCCGGCTCGCGTTCGCATCGCACTGGCCGAGAAAGGCCTGTTCGACAAAGTGGAGTTCATCCAGGTCAACGTTCCGGCCGGTGAGCACCGCACCCCGGAGTTCCTTGCCAAGAACCCGTCCGGCGTCGTGCCGGTCCTGGAGCTTGACGACGGCACTCAGATCTCCGAGAGCACCGCGATTACCGAGTATCTCGACCAGTCCGCCGGCGAGCCGACCCTGACGGGCAAGGGCGCCAAGGAGCGTGCCTACATTCATATGCGTCAGCGCAAGATTGAATCCGGCCTGCTTGAGGCGATCGGTCACTACTTCCATCATGCGACCGATGGTCTTGGCCCGCAGAACTACGCCCACAAGAACAAGGAGTGGGGCGAGTACCAGAAGTCGGTCGTTCTGAAGACCATGAAGGCCATGGACGACTACCTCGCCAGCAACGAATATCTGGCCGGCGACAAGTTCACCGTCGCCGACATCACCGGCATGGCCGGCTTCGCCTTCTGCGACTTCGTCAAGGTCGAGACCCCGGCCGAGCTGAAGAACCTGGCCGCCTGGAAGGGTCGCGTCTTCTCGCGTCCCAGCGCAGCTGTTGCCGCGTAATTAAATTGCCGATCAATCAGGGTTGAAGTAAGTATTAACACTGGTTGATTGAAGTGAGATCGGATGCTCTGGATCGACCATCAAGCACTGATGGCTGATTCAGGGCATCGCTCACAATTGTTTGTATTTATTTGCGTGAGTTGGCCCTGGTAATCACCGCTGAATGTCAAGAAGGACAATGTGTCATGCAGATAAATACCGACTTCGACAAGAGAACTTCTGTCCACTCGGAAATGCTGGAGTGGAAGGAATCTCCTATGAAGGGTGTGAGCCGCCGCATGCTCGACCGCATCGGCGGCGAAGTGGCGCGCGCCACGACGATCGTCCGCTACGATCCGGGCAGCCATTTCTCCGCGCATGTTCACACGGGCGGCGAGGAATTCATCGTTCTGGAAGGCGTGTTCCAGGATGAGCACGGGGACTTCCCCGCGGGCTCCTATATCCGCAACCCGCCGGAATCGAAGCACACGCCGGGTTCCGAACCGGGCTGCGTGATCTTCGTGAAACTCTGGCAGTTCGATCCCAAGGATCGCACGCATATCCGCATCGACATGAACAAGCTGGGCGCCGTGCCGGTGCAGGGCCGTCCGGGCGTATCCGTTTCGCCGCTGTTCAAGGACGAGCGCGAGGATGTGCGTCTGGAACATTGGGCGCCGGGCGCCGACGTGACCGTAGATGTCGACGGCGGTGCCGAGCTTCTGGTTCTCGAAGGCGGTTTCGAGGAATCCGGGGAATCTTTTGCCCGCCACTCCTGGCTGCGCGTTCCTATCGGCGGCAAGGTCGTCGCCAAGGCCGGGCCGGACGGCGCCAAGGTCTGGATCAAGACCGGCGGCCTGCGCTTCGTTGAACCGCCGAAGGCGGGGTGATGCCCGTACTATGAACCTGGGTTCTTTGGCGCGCCGCAGCTGCGGCGCGCCATTTGCGTTGCACTCGCTGCGTGTTCACTTCCGCAAGATGTCACTCAACGCCTTCGCTACGCGGTCGATCTTTGCCTCGTCCATGTGATAGCCAGAAGGAAGATTTACGCCGTAATTGGCTATCGCATGACCCTTTGGCTGTGCAGGAAGGAACCGCTTGCTCTGCTGGCGTCCTTCATAGGCCGGAATCGTAGACAAGGGTGAGAAGAAAGGTCGGGAATCGATATTCCGCGCCTTCAGTTCTTCCATGATCGCGAATTTATCCAGTCCGTATTCGGCATCCGGGATCACCGTCACCATCCAGAATGAATTTTCGGTACCCTCCGGCTCAGCGTTGAATGCCACGCCCTGAAGATCGCCGAGCCTCTCCTTGTAGCTGGCGAAGATCTTCCGCTTTGCTGCGATCAGTTCGTCGAAACGCTCCATTTGGGCAAGGCCGAGAGCGGCCTGTACGGCGCTCATCTTGTATTTGAAGGCAACCTCGGTGTTGATGAAAAAGCGGTCGCCGGGCGGCCGGCCATGATCGCGCAGGGTCATCACGCGGGCGAACAGCGCAGGATCGCCGGTAACGAGCATACCGCCTTCGCCTGTGGCGACAGTCTTTGATCCGTGGAATGAAAAGACGCCGACGTCGCCATGGCTGCCCGCCTGCCGGTCGTCATATGTGGACCCAAGCGCTTCGGCGGAATCTTCCAGCAGAAACAGGCCGTGGCGATCTGCAATTTTCCGCAGGCGTCGCCAATCGGCCATGGAGCCGTATAGATCGACGGCAATGATCGCCTTCGTGCGGTCTGTAATCGCCGCCTCGACGGCATCCGGATCGATGCACCAGGTATCCGGCAGGATGTCCACGAAGATGGGCGTCGCGCCGACATAGTCGACGGGGGCAATCGAGGCGATCCAGGTGACGTCGGGAACAATGACCTCGTCGCCGGGACCAATTCCCCGAGCAGCGAGGGCAAGATGGATCGCGGCTGTGCAGTGCGGCAGGCTCACCGCATGGGCGACACCGATGGTTTCGGCAAAGAGGGTCTCGAAGCGAGCGTTGAAGGAATAGTGGTTCTGATACCAGGCATTGCGCGCCGCATCCGCTGCATATTCGACTTCCCGGTCGGTTATCGAAGGGCCCGCTACAGGAATGAAATCGTCACTTGCAGCCATGTTTGCTCCGTGCGTCACATTTGTTCGCTTTTGCCACAGCTGGCGTCGAATTCGCAACGCGCCAAAATTTCGCCTTGGCCATCGGGTTCCTCGCGGCTAGGTTCTCGCCGGAAATAGCAGGGGATGCCAATGAAGGACGATCGCGCCGAATTCGAGGCGAATAAACGGGCGCAGGCGCTGGCGCTCGGCAAGGACAAGGCTGCCTTCGATCAGGCCCTCGATTTGCTTGTCACGCTGGACCGGTACGACTACAGCTACCTGTGGAGCTGGATGGGAGTTCCGATCATTCAACTCCCTGCGGATGTGATGGCAACGCAGGAAGTGATCTGGAAAACCAAGCCCGATGTCATCATCGAGACCGGCGTGGCCCGGGGCGGTTCCGTGATCTTTATGGCATCCTTGCTGGAGGTGATCGGCAAGGGAGTGGTCATTGGCGTCGACATCGACATTCGGGCGCATAATCGGCAAACGATCGAAACACATCCGATGTCCAAGCGTATCGAATTGATCGAAGGATCGTCCGTGGCGCAGGAGACGCTCGACCAGGTTCGCTCCCTCATTCCCGACGGCGCGTCCGTTATGGTGGTGCTGGATTCCGACCATTCCCGGGATCACGTTCTGGCGGAATTGAAGGCCTATGGTCCGCTCGTGACGAAGGGCTGCTACATGGTTGTTGCGGATACCGCGGTTGGCTACCTGGACGCTAACCGAGCGCCCACCAAACGCTCCAAGATTTGGTTTAAGGGCAACGAACCTCTTGCCGCCGTCTCCGATTTTCTGGGCGCGACGGATGAATTCGAAGTCGATGCTGAACTGAATGGCAAGCTTGTGCTTTGCTCTTCTCCGGGTGGCTATCTTATCAGGAAATAGAGAGATGGGAGAAGCCGGCGCTGCGATCACCCTGCGGGCTCCCGAAGCAAGCGATTTGAAGCTTTTTCAGAATATCCGTGAAGACGCTGCACTCCAGCACCAATTGCTCGCCTATCCGAAATCCCCCCGTGTGGATGATGCCGCCGAATGGTTGGCCCGCCGTCAGCGGGCGGAGAGCACGGTCTTCAAGGTATTGGCTCTTTTGGACGGCGAAGCGGTTGGTTTTGTTCAGATCGCGGATATCCATCGGCTGGGAGGGTATGGTTTTCTCGGCATAGCCGTCGCTCGTCCATATTGGGGGAAAGGATACGGTCGCGCGGGACTGCTGGCTATTCTCGAACATGCCCGGACCGATCTTGGGCTGCGCAAGCTTATGCTCTATGTTCGCAGCGATAATGAAGCAGCGATCTCGCTCTATAAATCAGCGGATTTCCGCCTGATCGGAACGCTGAGCAGGCACTATTTCGATGGCCGGCAATACCACGATGTCGTGCTCATGGAGCGTGATCTGGAGGGCCGCCATTGACCACTGTTGTCATTTCGCAGCCAATGTACTTCCCTTGGGTGGGCTTCTTCGAACAAATGGCCTTGGCGGATATCTATGTTTGGTTGGATGATGCTCAATTCTCCAAGGGGTCATTTACAAACCGGATTCAGGTGAAAATCGGCAACCAGCGCAAATGGATGTCCATCCCGTTGGCCGGCAAGGGGAGTTTCACGCCGATCTGCGATCTCAAATCGAGTGGGAATGACTGGCGCCGCTCGCACAAAGCTTTGCTGGAAGCTTCGCTGGCCCGACGCACTCGCCTCTCCGATGCCCTGGAGCTCTATGTGCGTGCGATTGAGATATCTCCGCTTTGTGACTTTCTCATTGCTTCTGCTGAAATACCAGCCGCGGCGATGGACGTCTTGCCCGCGCATATCGTTCGTTCTTCGGATATGCCTACCAGTGGTCATTCCTCGCAAAGGGTGTTGGACATTGTACGCAAGCTCGGCGGCACGCGTTATCTCACGGGGCATGGCGCAGCAAACTACCTCGATCATGAAGAATTCGAGAAAGCTGGAATCGAAGTTGACTACATGGATTATAGGCCTCTGCCCTGGCCTCAGCCGGATGGCGAGTTTACGCCCTACGTCACGGTGCTGGATCTGATTGCATCGGTGGGGGCCAGCGAAGCGCGACATCACCTACGTGGTGCTTCGATGCCGTGGCGACGGTTTGTTGAGCAGAGGCTGGATAAGACGGGTGTCAGAGGCAATGATGGAACGTAGCCCCTTTTTTGACCGCTTCGCGCGGGATGGATACCTACTGGCCCCCGGCTTCTATGATGTAGAAGCCCTTATTTCGCCGATACAGCAGGGGATCCGCTCCATCGTTGAATTGCTGTGCCAACGCTTTGAAGTTGATGTGCGTTGTGACACTCCCGAAGAGGCAATGACGCGGGCCTATCCGGCGCTTATCGCCCGCAATAGGGCCTGGGGCGGGATCGTATATGACGCAGTCAAACAAATCCCTGATTTCATCGCCCTTGTCGGGCACAGCAAAAACATTGATCTCTTTCGGGAGTTGAGGCCGGGATCCATTCCGGGTGTGGCGGCGGGTGGGTATGGCATAAGGATAGACAATCCTGGGGAAGCGAAATTCTCGGCGCCTTGGCATCAGGAGTTTCCTGCGCAGCTGCGCTCTGTGGATGGAGTAGTGTTCTGGACGCCACTGCTTCCTGTGTCATGTGAGATGGGGCCGGTTGTGATAGCGGAAGGCTCCCATAAAGAGGGCCTTGTACCAGTCTATGAAGATGACGGCGGCATCGGTAAAAGTGGAGCCTATTCCTTGAGGCTTGATCGCGAAACAGAGCGCCTAGAAAAATATTCTCAAGTAGCACCTCTAACTAATCCAGGTGATCTTGTGGCGATGGATTTTCTGACCCTGCATCGCTCTGGGGAAAACGTCTCCGACTGCCCTCGTTGGTCGATCCAGTTCAGATTTTTTAATTTTGCCGATCAGGTTGGCCAAAGCATCGACTGGAAAGGTTCCTTCGCCGCCGGGCAGAAGTTCTCCGATGTTTTACCGCAGCTGGTCCAAAACTCCGGGCGGGACTAACAATGAAGGTTTGCAGGATTTGCGATGCCGATCTTCCTCGACTGATCTACCATGCCGACGCGCCCGCGCTGACGTCTATTTCCAGTCAAATAGATGTGGCGACCGATTTATATGCCTGCGAAGTATGTGGTCATGTACAAGGGCCGGATCTTCCGGACGTGCAGAGCTTCTATGATACGGACTATCGAATCTCACTTCAGTCGGATGATTTTGATCAGCTTTATGAAGTGAGGGACGGCTTGCCCGTCTACAGAACCGACGAACAGGCAAGGCTTATCCTTGAAAACTTGAAGCTCAGCTACGGCGCCTCAGTGCTGGACTACGGGGCCGCTAAAGCTGCGACTCTTTCAAAGATCTTGTTGCTGCGCCCAGATATTGACGCCTATGTCTATGATGTATCCTCGGATTATAAGTCTCACTGGGATAAATGGCTCGCCCCGGACCATCAGGCACTCTATTCCGTGCCGGGCGGATGGCGTGGGAAGTTTGATCTCGTGACAGCGCATTTTGTTCTGGAGCATCTTGTTGATCCCGTATCGATCCTCAAGGAAATGGCGGGCCTCATCAAACCTGATGGTAGAATATTCTTTACTGTTCCATCATTTCAGGGAAATCCGGGCGATCTGCTGGTCGTCGATCACCTTAATCATTTCACCGAGGCGTCGTTGGCGGAGGCAGTCCGCAGATCTGGTCTCTCGCTGACTGGCCTCGACGCAGAAAGTTTCCGCGGCGCATATCTTGTGACGGCGTCGCAGAGAGCCGATACGGTGGAGAAAGCCAATTTCGACCCGTCGATCGGTTGTGCGTCAGCTAAAGAAATTGCCGATAGTTGGACTGAAGCTGCCAGTCGGATCGAGAGCGCGGCGAAGATGCATTCCGGCAAGAAGATGGCGATCTATGGTGCAGGTTTCTACGGCTCTTTCATCGCCCAGAGATTGAAGCACGTCGCGCCTCGGCCAGCCTACTTCATCGACTCAAATCAGCACTTGCAAGGTTCCAGCATTTTTGGAATTCCCGTGATTTCTCCATCGGATGTGCCGGCCGATATCGCGGTCATTTTTGTTGGTCTCAATCCGATCCATGCCAGGCGGATAATTTCCTGCAACCAAGCGCTGGCGAAAGGGCGATTTGAATTTGCCTATATATTCGATGCGCTTGATCGGTAGCTTCCCCGTTCGATACAGAAATCAATGCAAATATTGGAATGCTCGCGTCAACCGGCTTATGTTGCGCTTCTTACGCAGCTATGGCCCGCGCAATCGCTCGGAAAAGCAAGGCAGAGCCCCTCAAGCTGAAACGTGCACCGCCTGCCTTGGCGGGGCAATAGCTACATAGTGCACTGTCGGCGGCCTTCGCTGCAGCCGCAACATTTGGTAACTCCGAACCTGAGCTGGGCAGCAAAAAAGCTTTCCGTCTTTCGCCGTTACGCAGAGCTCGATCACCTTGCGCAAACGGCCGTTTATCCAGTTCCGCGATGGCCTCTGGGAGCGAGTGGCTCTTAAGGAATTTCTTATAAAGCAGGAGGCTTTCTTCGATACGATCACCCTGGATGTTCTGCGTTGTGCGAAGAACGCGCCGAGCCCAGGCTCCATGGTCGATCGCTAGGTTTCCTCTAAATGTTACTTCATTTGCAAGTATCATCGTTGCGTGGATATGTGCATCTATCGAAAAAACCTTAGCATCGATTTCTCCGCCGTAAGGATCGCCTTCCACCTCGCTCATGAATATCTGAGCGCTAGTTTCGCTGAGTTTATTTGACGGCATTCTGTTCGAAAAAGCGCGGCCGTTGCTTCTGTCGCTCTCGCCGCCCAGGGTCAGCGGATGCCGAAGCCAAAGGAAGGTCTGGATATGCGCGAGATTTGCAATCGAGGCGTAGACATCCGGCGATAGCGAATGAAAATAGACGCCATCCCTGCTGCGCGTTTTTTCGATTACCTTCCTGGAAACACAGCCGTGGTAGAGATTGGCGCCGTCCTTATAGGACCGCACTTTCGCCGCCGCGAAATTTCTCAGGATTGCCGCAGGGTCTTTCTGCCTGAGTTCGCCATATATGGATTTTAACGGGATCTCCAGCCGGCCCGGCCGGGATCCGTCCTCCGCTGGCCAGAGATAATGGATGAGCCGCCAGCCAATCGCATCCGGCTGCCAGCGTTCGATCAGGCTGCGCAGAGTTCGCAAGCCGGATGCAAGTACAGCGTCGTCATCGCCGATATAGACGATGTAATCGCCGCTTGCATGGTTGAGCGCGTGTTCGAAATTGGCCCGCATGCTGACGCGCCGGCCGGTATTCGTATAGACGATCCTGGCGTCGTTCTTCGATGCGACAACGGCTGCCGTATCATCCTGGCTTGCGTTGTCGCTGACGACGATCTCCAGGTCCGGATCATCGGTGGCCAGGCAACTGTCCAGGCACGACGACAGATAATGCGCTCTTTCGCGTGTCGGAACGATGATGCTGATGCGCAAGTTGGGCTCTCTACTTCGTGGTCTCGTTAACCAACGCTATAAGTTGTGTGAAATTGGCGCGTTCTGTCAAAAATATGTTGTGTGGGGGGTGCCCTATGGATGAGGCTTCGCCGCAAAATGCAAATTCCTGAATTCTTCGAGAGTTTGCAGGATTTTCTTTTCATAGCTTTATCTTAGGGACCAAGCATGATCTTTGATCTCTTCAGGGCTGGCATCCTGGCGTCTGTGGCTAAACTCAGCCCGTTGAAACGAAGCCATATTCTGCTTGCATGCATGCCGAAGTCAGGATCGTCGTTTCTTGCTGACGCCATTTCCAGGTTGCCGGGTATGCGACAGACGAGCCTGTCCCTCTCATCTCGCCATCGGGAACAGGAGCTTGACTTGCACATCCTGGCTCGCAAGGCAAACAGAAACTACGTAGCTCAGCAGCATATCAAGTACAGCGAAGAAACCGGGCGACTTCTGTCTAAATTCGATATTCGGCCCATAGTTCTCACTCGAAATCTCTTTGACATCATACCAAGCATCCGTGACCATGTAAGAAACGAGAGCTCGGAAATGCCCATGGCGTGGCTCGATCCTGCCTGTGCGAACTACAATGACGCTGAACTGGAGTGCTTGATTGCAGACCTTGTCATGCCCTGGTACGTCAATTTTTACGTGAGTTGGCAGCATTGTCCGAATGCGCTTTGGGTAACTTACGATCAGGTTCGTACTGATCCCGAAGGTGTTCTTAAAGAAATCTCGGAGTTCTCCGGAATCAATGCCGGTGCGTCGATCGAGCAGGCTGTTGCCGCAGCGAAGGCCGAGCGGCGGCGCTTCAACGTTGGCGCTTCCGGCCGAGGGGAAAACATTTCTCCGGAAGCAAGGGAGTGGGTCTGCAGGCTTTTTTCCCATTATCGGAATATCGATTTCCAGCGGATTGGAGCAAAATAAGGCGGCATCTTACTTTTATGGTCGTAAACTTACAGTTCTTCTCTTGGTTATTTCTTTGATTGAATTGGGATATATCGAATGCTCGGCCAATTGCCGCACCTTAGCGGTTGATCGTATCGATAAAAAGAAATACTTCCCTGGCGGAATCTATATGCCGCGGAGGGAAGTGATCTATGCAGTCAGCGCGGAAAGCCATAACCAAGCGGTATATGCGGATCCGATACCGAATCCGGGAATTGTTCGAGGGTAGCGCGTCGAGGCGAGTAATTTTCGTTCACATCCCGAGGTGCGGTGGCTCCACAGTCAATGATTATTTCAAGACTCGCCTTGGGTCGGGCGACAGTGGCCGGGTAATCCTTCTCAATGATGCGGAACGTGGCACCGATTGGGAAGCGAGATTGGCGCAGGCGCGCAGCGCGCGTTTCGTGGGGGGGCATTTCGGCGGCGAGACGCTGGACGCGATTCGCGGGGATGCCTTCGTATTCACCTTTATTCGCAGCCCGCTGGAACGTCTGATCTCAACTTTTGTCTATTCCTCGGCCTTTCGTCATCCGGATAGACGGCTTTGCGCGAACAGCTTTGAAGAATTTCTGGATGCACCTACTGCTGACGTTCTGCAGGCGGCAGACAACCTTCAGGTTCGCCAGCTGGCAGTAGCTGTCGATTATCAAGATGCTATGCGTGTGCCGCGCGAGCGCTGGCTCGAATTGGCTATCCGGCGGTTGTCCGGGTTCGACCATGTCGGAATTGTCGAAGACTACGACACACATATGCGCGCCATTCTCGACAAACTGAGGATGGATCGCCCCGCCAGCATCAGGGCGGTCAACACCTCCCTGCAGGAAATGCGGAGAAGCGGAGTCTCGGCCGATTTGCCTGATCTCACCCCCGCTGCGATCGCATTGGCAAAACCGTTCGTGGAGCTGGATCAAGAGCTTTACGATATGTTCCGGGGTGGGACGGCGAAGGCTGGACTTGTCTGAGCACCGCAGGATATATCCTCGGTATGAAAGCCGTGATCCTAGCTGGTGGTCTTGGGACCCGCATTTCCGAAGAAAGCCATCTACGCCCCAAGCCGATGATCGAGATCGGCGGCAGGCCGATCCTGTGGCACGTGATGAAGATCTATGCTGCGCACGGCATCTCGGACTTCGTCATCTGCCTTGGTTATCGCGGCTATATGATCAAGGAATACTTCGCCAACTACGTTCTGCACGCATCTGACGTTACGATAGATGCCCGCAGCGGCGAGGTCATCTATCACCAGAGCACCGCCGAACCATGGCGGGTGACGCTGGTTGAGACCGGGGCCGAGACGCTGACCGGCGGACGGGTGAAGGCTGTTGCCGGTTACCTGGAGAAGGATGAGCCCTTCTGCCTGACTTATGGCGACGGCGTTGCCGATATCGATATTGCCGGCGAAGTGGCTTTTCACCGCCGCCACGGAAAGCTGGCCACCGTCGCAAGCGTCGTACCGCCCGGTCGCTACGGGGCACTGATGACCACTGGCGACCGGGTCGACCGGTTTACCGAAAAGCCACCTGGCGATAATGCTCGCATCAATGGCGGCTTCTTCGTGCTTCAGCCCGATATTCTCGACCTCATCGCGGGCCCTGCGACTTCCTTTGAAGCGGGGCCGCTCGAGACGTTGGCCGCCCGCGGGGAATTGATGGCCTGGCGGCATGAAGGCTTCTGGCATGCCATGGATACGCTGCGGGACAAGAATCATCTGGAAGGCTTGTGGAACGACGGCCACGCTCCCTGGAAGATCTGGTAGGCCATGCGTACCCCTGATGCTGAATTCTGGCGGGGCAGACGGGTTCTCGTCACCGGACACACCGGCTTCAAGGGCAGCTGGGCGGTTCTGTGGTTGAAGCGTCTTGGCGCCCATGTTTCAGGCCTCGCGCTTGAGGCGTTGCCGGGGGAAAGCCTGTTTTCGCTGGCCCGCGTCGAGGAGGGGATTTCCCATCATGTCGTCGATATTCGCGACAGGGAAGCCCTGCAAAAGGCTGTCGCCGAAGCAAAGCCCGAAATCGTGCTTCACATGGCGGCGCAGGCACTGGTTCTTGCGTCCTATGAAGACCCGATCGCGACGTGGGAAAGCAATGTCTTCGGCACGCTGAACCTTCTGGAGTGCCTGAAGGCGGAAGCGCCGGAGGCAACGGTTCTCGCCGTCACCTCTGACAAGGTCTACCGGAACGACGAGACGGGCATGGCCTTTGCGGAGGATGCACCGCTTGGCGGCCACGATCCTTATTCGGCTTCGAAGGCTGCCTGCGAGATCCTCGTCGCGAGCTGGCGCGATTCCTTCGCCGGGCAGTGCGGGATGCGGCTTGCTTCGGCGCGCGCGGGCAATGTCATCGGCGGCGGCGACTTCGCGAAGGACCGGATCATTCCGGATATCTGGCGGTCCATCCGTTCCGGCAGATCGCTGGAACTGCGCAATCCGGCTGCGACACGACCATGGCAGCACGTTCTCGATTGCCTCAACGGGTATTTGCTTTTCATTGAGGCGATGGCGACAAAGGTGGAGACACCGGATGCGCTGAATTTCGGGCCCGATACCGATATACGGGCGACTGTGCAGGAAATAGCCGAACATATGCTTGCCGCCATTCATGGCGATAACGGCTGGCACGCCGACAACCGGGAAATGCCGCGCGAGATGATGAAGCTCTCGCTCGACAGCTCGCTTGCCCGTACCACCCTTGGATGGAGGGATAGCCTCGCCTATCCCGAACATCTCGACTGGACGGCCAACTGGTACAAGGCGTTGGCTGAAGGCGCGGATATGCGGGCGGAAAGCCTGCGGCAGATCGAGACCTATATGGAAAAGGCCGCAAAGGGATGACGGACGACAACTGCAAGTGCCGCTTCTGCGGCAGCAGGCTTGAAACGGTGTTCGCCGACCTTGGATCGACTCCTCTTTCCAATTCTTATGTCACCAGGGCGGATATCGAGGCGGGCCGGGATCGGTCCTATCCGCTGGTGGTTCGGGTCTGCGAGGTCTGCTTTCTCGTCCAGGCCGATGAAGTGGTCCGCCACGCGGAAATCTTCGACGCTGACTACACCTATTTCTCGTCCTATTCCGATAGCTGGGTTGCCCATGCCGGCCGATACGCCCGTGCGATGACAGAGCGCTATGGGCTGACCTCATCGTCGCTGGTTGCCGAAGTTGCCAGCAATGACGGCTATCTGCTGCAGCATTTCCACGCCGCCGGGGTCCCGGTGCTTGGTATCGAGCCGACGGCAAGCACCGCGAATGCGGCGATCGCCAGGGGCATCCCGACGAGGATCGAGTATTTCGGCAATGTATTCGGCCGCCAGCTTGCCGAAGAGGGGCTGCAAGCCGATCTCATCGCCGCCAACAACGTACTCGCCCACGTACCGGATATTCTCGATTTTTCCGCAGGATTCCGTGAGTTGCTGAAGGAAGACGGCGTCGCAACCTTCGAGTTTCCGCATATTCTGAACCTTATCCGCGATGTTCAGTTCGACACGATCTATCACGAGCACTTTTCCTATCTCGGCCTGTTGACTATCGAGCGCATCTTCAAAAGGGCCGGCTTGCGGGTCTTCGACGTGGAGGAACTGCCCACTCACGGCGGCTCCCTGCGGCTTTTTGCCTGCCGGCTCGAGGCTCGCCACGGCGAAACGCCGGCCGTCGAAGCGATGCGGGCCAAGGAGCGCGAAGCGAAGCTCGATAGCATCGGGGGATATGCGGGCTTCCCTGCAAGGATCGAGAATTGCCTGGCGAGCTTCAGGCGGTTCCTCACTGACGTGCGGGCGGCAGGCAAGACGGTCGCCGCCTATGGCGCCGCGGCCAAGGGCAATACCTTTTTCAATGTTTGTGGCGTGACGGCTGCCGACATTCCCTTGATCGCCGACCGCAGCCACGCCAAGCAGGGCAAGTTCCTGCCCGGTAGCCATATTCCGATTGTTTCGCCTGAAAGCCTCATCGAGACGCGCCCGGATTATGTCGTCATCGTTCCCTGGAACCTGGCGAGCGAAGTCCGAAGCCAGCTCAAGGTCCTTGAAGGCAGCGGTACACGCTTCGTGACGGCGATACCCGAGACGCGGGTGCTGTGATGCTCCGGTTCGCGGAAACCCAGATTGCCGGTGCTTTTCTGGTCGAGACCGACGAATATCGAGATGAACGTGGAGGTTTTTCCAGGCTTTATTGTCCGGAGGAATTCAAGCGAGCCGGAATCGACTTTTCATCGACGCAGATCAACCTGTCCGCCAACCCGCATCGCCATACGCTACGGGGGTTGCATTTTCAGCCTGAACCGCATGCGGAGGCGAAGTTCGTTCGCTGCCTGAATGGTGCGATCCATGATGTCATTGTGGATCTCCGCCCGGAGAGTTCGAGCTATCTTGGACATCAGGCGTTCGAGCTTTCGCGCGAGAACAGGCTCGGATTGTTTGTGCCCGAAGGCTGTGCGCATGGCTTCCTGACATTGCGTGAGGACTGCGACATCCTTTACCAGATGAGCCGGGTCTACGAACCCGGGTACGCCGCCGGGTATCGATACGATGACCCGGCCTTTGCCATCGCATGGCCGGCCCCTCCCGCGGTCATAGCGCAAGCAGATCTCGATTGGCCTGCATTTGCGCCTTGACCAGGTGGCGCATGCGCAAAAGTAAAGAGCGGTCTGAAGGTGCTCACAGGCGGGTCTTCAGGTGATCTTGGACTGATACCGGGTATTGTCGACCCGATCCGATATCCGCTGAACGAAGAGGGCAAGCGATGGGAATCGTTACGATCAGGAAAGGCGGAAAAAGGATCAGCCTCAAGAAGCGGATCGAAGGCGTCCTGACGCTCCTGGGGCTGGCGAATCGCGGTTTCTACATCCCCTATAGATATGCCGGATCGATCCAGGACGTTCCCCCGGCATACGATGCGATCGAAGAGCATTTCGCCGGGCTTCGGGCGGACTTCCAGCATCTTCTTGGCCGGATCGAGGCAGACAGCAGCGAACTGGCTTCGGCAGCCGCGAATGCTTTGGGCGATCACTGGACCCGCGGCTATTTCGGCGCGCTCGATACTTCGGCGACCTGGGCCGTGGTCCGCCAAGGGCGGCCGAGACGGGTCATCGAAGTTGGATCCGGCAGTTCGACCCATGTTCTTAGCGCGGCTTCGGCCGGCCTTTCGGTAAGACCCGAAATCACCTGCATAGACCCGGTGCCGCGGGCCGACATTTCGGCGCTCGGCGTTCGTTGGGTCGAGGCTGTGCTGGGTGAGGGCCATGTCGAACTCTTCCGCCGGCTTGAGGCGGGCGATGTCGCGTTTTTCGATTCAAGCCATATTCTCTTTCAGGGAACGGACGTCGATATCATCTTCAACCGCATTCTCCCGGCGCTGAAACCGGGTGTGCTTGTGCATTTCCATGACATCTTTCTGCCGGACCCTTATCCGTTATCGTGGTCGCATCGCGCCTACACGGAACAATCCGGGCTCGCCGGGTGGCTCTACGCCTGTGATGTTGTCTTCAGTAGCCACTATGCCGGAACCCGCATGGCGGATGAGGTGGCCGCAGCCATGGGAGCATTGCCCGCTGGCGAACGTACCGGCGCCAGCATATGGCTGCGTACAAAGGGCCGCTGACCGGACAGTCGATCAATATCCCACAGCTAGCGCGCCTTCCCGTCTCGGATCCGCTGCGCCACGAAGCCCGTCCTCCGCGATGAGCACGGACTGGGTCGAGCCCATCGTATCCTTGACCGCGACCTTGTGGCCGAGGCTTTCCAGCAGGCGGACGGTATCGGGGGAAATGCCCTCCTCCACGCGGATTTCATCCGGCAGCCACTGATGATGTATGCGCGCAGCGGCGGTCGCCTCGGCGATATTCATGCCGTGGTCGACGACGTTGAGGATGATCTGCAGCACCGTTGTGATGATGCGGCTGCCGCCCGGCGATCCGGTGACCAGGAAAGGCTTTCCGTCCCGAAAGACGATGGTCGGGCTCATGGATGAAAGCGGGCGCTTGCGCGGTTCCACCGCATTGGCGTCGCCGCCGATCAGCCCGTAGGCGTTCGGCACTCCGGGCTTGGCGGAGAAATCGTCCAGTTCATTGTTCAGCAGAACGCCGGTGCCGGGCGCCATCATGCGTACGCCATAGGAGAAATTCAGCGTGTAGGTGTTGGAGACGACGTTGCCGGCCTTGTCGACGACCGAATAATGCGTGGTCTGGTCGCTTTCGTACGGAACGACGTCGCCCGGCTTGATTTCGGCCGAATTGGCGGCCTTCTCCGGATCGAAATCGGCCATCCGGGCAATTGCATATTCCTTCGACGTCAGTGCCTTGACCGGCACTTTGACGAAATCCGGGTCGCCCAGATATTCGGAGCGGTCCGCATAGGCCCGTTTCATGGCTTCCGCCATCACGTGGATGGTCGCCGCCGAATTGGCGCCGCTCGCCGCCAGATCGTGCGGTTCCAGCATGTTGAGGATTTCCACGATGTGGATGCCGCCTGAGGAGGGCGGCGGCATGGAAGCGACCGTATAGCCGCGATAGGTGCCGGTGATGGCGTCCCGCCAGACCGGCTGGTAGCCGGCAAGGTCATCCGTGCTCATCAGGCCGCCGCCTGCGGTCACCCTTTCGGCGATCGCCTGCGCGACCGGCCCCTCGTAAAAGGCCTTCGGTCCCTCATTGGCGATCCGTTCCAGCGTATTGGCGAGGTCCGGCTGCCGGAGGATTTCTCCCGGGCGATAGAAGCTTCCATCCGTCTTGTAGAAGACAGCGCGGGCGGCTTCGTCCTGCGACAGCGAATCGGCGACGCTCTCCAGTGAATTCGCCAGATCCTCCGATACCGGAAAGCCGTTGCGCGCCAAGCGGATCGCCGGTGCCGCGACCTGTGCGAAATTCAGCGTGCCGCCGCCAAACCGCCGGTGGGCCTCATAGAGGCCGGCCACCGTTCCCGGCACACCGACGGCAAGGCCGGAGAAACGCGACTTCTGGCTGTCCGCTTCACCCTTGTCGTCAAGGAACATGTCGCGGAATGCCCGGGCTGGCGCCAGTTCCCGGTAGTCCAGGGCAAGTGTTTCGCCGCTGTCGGCCTTGTGGATCAGCATGAAGCCGCCGCCGCCTAGATTGCCTGCCCGCGGCAGGGTGACCGCAAGCGCAAGGCCGACTGCCACACCGGCATCGATGGCATTGCCGCCGGCCTTCAGGATGTCGACGCCGACCTGGCTGGCCAGCGCTTCCTGGCTCGACACCATGCCGTTTTCGGCGATCACCGGGTGGAAGCGATCAAGGTCGGACAGGATCGGCGCGGCCTGCGCCAAGGCTGCTTCGCTGGTGATGAGCGAGCCGAGAACGACACCGGCGGCCGCGATCCTGCGAAAGGCGATGGTCATGGCGAAATCTCCTGATTCAAACAATATGGCCGGGATCGTATCCGCAAAATTCCAGCCTGTCGCGATGCGCGGGCAGCGGTTACGTTAAATGGCGCAGCATCGATTTGAACGGAGGCCGCAGGCAGATGACATTGTCGCGAAAGCTGAAGACCCTCATGGTCCTGGCCGCTTTTTCAACAGCGCCGGCAGCTCTGCCTGCGCTGGCGGCTGGAGATGCGTTCGAGGGGGAGAAGCTGGCAAGGACCTGGTGCGCGGCGTGCCATGTGGTTGCCGACGACCAGCAGCGTGGGTCGGAGGCGGTGCCAAGCTTCGCCGCGATCGCGGCAAGCCCGGGCCGCACGGAGGAAAATCTGCAGGTCTTTCTCGTCGATCCCCATCCGAAGATGCCTGACATGAACCTTTCCAGGCGCGAAATTGCCGATCTTGTCGCCTATATCCTGAACCAGAAGAAATAGGCTTTCCCTCTAGGGCCAATCGACATTCAGGTTTCGGGTGCGGCGCGTGCCGGATTTCGGCTCTGAACAGGCGAAGAGGCCGCCGTGATGCAGGCCACTACAAGGGCTCTTCAACGCATTCAGGGCCGAAATCCGCCGCGTCCCGAAGGGATATGGTAAAAATCACCCATCTTGGCGTCGCGAAACCTTGAAAGGGGCCGCTCCTTCCTGCGGTTTCGCTCCTAAATCTGTGCAATTTTTGCTCATACCGCACGCCAAATCCTGAATGTCGATTGGCCCTAGAGATCGAATTCCGCGATGAGCGGGGCGTGAAAAGATCCCTGCGTTCCGCCCTTTTCGTCGGCTTCATCGCGAAGCCCGGCGTTCATCACCTTTATTTCGCGAAGGCGTGCGGCGAGTGCGGGGCTGGCGATCAGGTGGTCGAGCATGCGGCCACGTCCGTGATGGAGCACGCTGTGGCGGTCCGCATCCGGAATGCTTCGGTCGAGAATTTCCATCCGCCGCGCCCGCAGGGCAGGATTGCCCGTTTCTTCCGGGTCGGCGGCGACGATGCGCAGCGCCGGCTCGACCGTCCCGGCGTTGAAATCGCCGGCAACCAGGATCAGCGGCTCGGCTTCCTGTTCGAATATCTCCTCAAGCGCGAGCCGCAATTCGAGCGCCTGGCTTGTCCGCTTCAATGCGGATAGGAAAAGCCCTTCTGCCCAGCCCGCCACCGATTTCCAGCTTTCCGCGCTCTCCTTGGCGCCGGGCAGGGCTGCGGCGATCGGGGCTCTCAGATGCACCACGAAGAGATGCAGGCAACCGTTCTCGGGTAAACGAAGCGCCGTTTGCAGGATGGGCCGGTCGAGCGTGACCTCCTGGGGCTTGCCGGCCGGCGGTTCGCTATGTCGAGGCAAAAACAGCGGTGGCCGGACGCGCTGCATCCAGATCGATCGCGGCGGATCGAGCGGGAGCCGGGAAACCACGACCATACTGTGGCGGTCGGCCGGCCTGTCGCTTCCTTCGCGATGGCTCGCAACGCGATGGAACGTCTCGTAGGGCGTGTCTTGCAGCAAACGGTCCAGCGCAGCGAAGATGCGCTCATCGCGGCCCGGCGAGTGCTGGGCATTGACCTCCTGCAGGCAAAGGACATCGGCATCGAGCGCAAGGAGCTGGGGCCTCAGCACGGCGATGCGCGGCGCAAGCTCGTCAATGTCCAGACGATTGCCGCCGAAGGACTCCAGATTGAATGTTGCGATGCGCATGGCGGCGGGCTCTGTCTCCTTGCCAGTCGGCAGCTATTACGCCATTACCGCCTTGCGGCGGCAACCGGATCGGGATGTATGGAGTTGACGGACACAATCATGGCGGCCTGTCCCTGCGGTTCAAGGAAGACGACTGGCGAATGCTGCGGCCCATTTTTGGCACGCGATGCGCTGCCGGAAACGGCCGAGCAGCTGATGCGCTCGCGCTATTCGGCCTATGTCGCTCAGGATATCGATTATCTCGAAGCAACGCTCTGGCCCGCCCTGCAGCGGCATTTCGACCGCGCGGCGACGGCTGCCTGGTCCGCGGAAAACCACTGGATCGGCCTGACCGTGCTTGAGACGCGCGAGGGCGGGGCGCGCGACAGCCGCGGCACCGTGCGCTTCATTGCACGCTATCTCGCGGGCGGCGAACTGCGCGAACATCGGGAACACAGCCTGTTCAGGCGCAAGGCCGGCCGTTGGTACTACGTCGAGGCACTGAAGGACTAGGGGATGGCAAGGTCGCCCATCGTCATCGTTACGCCCGACATGCCGCACGAAGCCGACAGGCAGGCGATCGTGGCCGGGCTGGTCGCCTACAATGAAGCTGCCGGCGGCCCCGCCGGGTTCGCGCCCTTCGCTGTGCTCATCCGCGACGATGATGGAAATACCCTTGGCGGGTTGTGGGGCAGGCCCATGGGCGAGGCGGGGCGGGCGGCGAAGGAGCGCGGCTGCGTCGGGGCCTGGCTCGATACGTTCGATTTCCAGGCGCCGGGCTTCTACAAGGGCCTCGGCTATGAGGTGTTCGGGCATCTGCCCGACCACCCCGGGGGGGCGAGCCGCACTTTCCTGCGAAAGCTTTTTTAGCCGTCGCGCGACTTTTTGCCTTCCCGCTTGCCCTTGAAGGGTGCGCCCTTGCCGTCGTTGTCCCTGCGGACCGGGCGGCGATGAGGCCTGCCTTCGTCTTCGCGGCCATGCTTGCGGTGCCTCGGAGCGCTGCTCTTGCGCGGGCCGCGATGGTCGGACTCGAAATCGCCGCCTTCGGCGAGCGTGATCGTGACGTTCTTTTCGCCGGTTCCCTGCCGCAGGATCGTATCGGCGAAACGTTCGGCGACCGCCGGCGAGATTTCCACCCGGCTTTCCGCCTCCAGGATGCGGATCGCGCCGACATCGCGCTTGGTGATATGGCCGGCGCGGCAGACCAGCGGCAGTAGCCAGCGCGGATCGGCCCGGTGCTTGCGGCCGAGCGAGACGCGAAACCAGACGCCGCCCGAAAAGTCCTCGCGCCGCTCCCTCGGGCGCGAGGCCTCCATCGGCTGGGCCTCGATCAGGTCTTCGGGGGCCGGCAGATTGGCCTTGATCTGCTGGAGATAGGCGGCGGCGATCTTTTCCGGCCCGCAGACGACCAGCAATTCGGAGACGAGATCCATGTCCTCGTCCGTCGGCATGGCCGCCGCTGCCGCGCGTTCCAGGATGCGCTTGCGGTCGCGGGCGAGGATCTCGTGGCCCTGCGGCATCTCGCTCCAGTGGATGTCGACGCCGGCGCCGCCGAACAGGCGCTCCGCCGAACGCCGGCGGGTGAAGGGCACGATCAGCGCGCTGGTTCCCTTGCGCCCCGCACGGCCCGTACGGCCGCTGCGATGCAGGAGCGTCGCCCGGCCCGTCGGCAGATCGGCATGGATGACGAGATCAAGGTTGGGCAGGTCGATGCCGCGGGCGGCGACGTCGGTCGCCACGCAGATGCGGGCGCGGCCGTCGCGCATGGCCTGCAGGGCATGCGTGCGCTCGCTCTGGCTGAGTTCGCCGGACAGCGCGACGACGGAAAAGCCTCGGTTGCCGAGACGTGCCGAAAGGTGCTTCACCGCTTCGCGCGTTGCGCAGAAGACAATGGCGCTTTCCGCCTCGAAATAGCGCAGCACGTTGATGATGGCGTTTTCCCGGTCGCTCGGGGCCACCGCATAGGCGCGATATTCGATGTCGCCATGCGGTTCGCGATCCTCGATCGTGGAGATGCGCAGCGCGTCCTTCTGGAACCGCTTGGCGAGCTGGACAATCGGCCGGGGAACCGTCGCCGAGAAAAGCAGCGTCTGCCGGTCGGCGGGCGCGGCGTCGAGAATGAACTCCAGATCCTCGCGGAAACCGAGATCGAGCATTTCGTCGGCCTCGTCGAGCACCACGACCCGAAGAGCCGAGAGGTCGAGCGAGCCGCGCTCGACATGATCGCGAAGCCGGCCGGGCGTGCCGACGACGATGTGCGCGCCCTGGCTGAGCGCGCGGCGCTCCTTGCGCATTTCCATGCCGCCGACGCAGGTCGCGATACGGGCGCGGGTCTCGCCGTAGAGCCATTCGAATTCGCGGGCGACCTGAAGCGCCAGTTCGCGCGTCGGCGCGATGACGAGGGTGAGCGGGAGCTCGGCGGCGGCAAAGGTCTGCGCATGGCCAAGCAGCGTCGGCGCGATGGAGAGGCCGAAAGCGACCGTCTTGCCCGAGCCGGTCTGCGCGGAGACGAGGAGGTCGATCCCCTGCGTGTCGTCCTGGAGCACCGCTTCCTGAACCGGGGTAAGGGCTTCATAGCCGCGCTTTTCAAGCGCGGAGGCGAGCGCCGGATGGGCGCCTTCGAAAAGGGTCATCGTGTCCTGCTTTCAGGGAAAAGATTGGAACGGGCAATCCCGGGCCCGTTTGAAGCCGACCCCGATACACCATCAGCAGGACCTGCTCGTAAGGGCGCGCTTGTATCGGTTGGGCGGGCCCGCGTCAATGCAAGCCATGCGATGCGCATTGCCCTCGCCCGCGTTCCGGCGCAAGCTTGCAGGGGATCGGAAACAGGCTGCGGAGACGGGACGCGATGGCGAGGCTCACCTTTTTCGGCGCGGCCGGAACGGTCACCGGCTCCTGTTCGATGGTGGAAGCGGCGGGTTTTCGGTTTCTCGTCGACTGCGGCATGTTCCAGGGCAACCGTTCGGTGCGCGAACTGAATTTCGAACCGTTTCCCTTCGACCCGCGGACGGTCGACTTCGTCATTCTCACCCATGCGCATATCGACCACTCCGGCCTGCTGCCGAAGCTCACCCGGTACGGCTTCGAAGGGCCGATCCATGCGACGCCGGCGACGGGCGACCTGCTGGAATTCATGCTGCCGGATTCCGCTTCCATCGTTGAAGCCAATGCCGAGCGCCTCACGCGGCGCAAGCAGCGGCGGAACGCCCCGCCCATCGAGCCGCTTTACCGCCGTGAGGATGCCGACGAGGCGCTCAGGCGGATCGAGCCGCACGGTTATGGCGAATGGTTCGAGCCTGCGCCGGGTGTCCGGGTGCGTTTCTGGAACGCCGGCCACATCCTGGGTTCGGCATCGGCGGAAGTGACGATCTCAGCGAAGGCGGACGGCAGGACGCTGCGGCTTCTGTTCTCCGGCGACCTGGGTCCGGACGAAAAGGTCTTCCATCCGGAGCCGGATGCCGACGAAGGCTTCGACTACGTGATTTGCGAGAGCACCTACGGCGACCGCGACCGGGAGGACTATACGCTTGCCACGCGGCGTGAGGCGCTGCGCCAGGAACTGGTCGAGGGCCTTCAGCGCGGCGGCAATGTCGTGATCCCTTCCTTCGCGGTGGAGCGTAGCCAGGAGCTTCTACACGATATCGGCACGCTGCTTGCGCGCGGCGAGATCCCGCCGGCCACCGTCTTTCTCGACTCGCCCCTGGCACGCAAGGTGACGGAGGTGTTCAGTCGCCATGCCGCCAGTTTCGACGATATCGAGGTCGACGAGGCCACGCTGTTCCGCGATCCGCATTTCCGCATGGTGGAGAGCGTGGAGGAAAGCAAGGCGATCAACCTGATCTCCGGCGGCGCGATCATTATCTCGGCCAGCGGCATGTGCGAGGCCGGGCGGATCAAGCATCACCTCAAGAACAATATCTGGCGGTCGAATGCGACGGTGCTGTTCGTCGGCTATCAGGCGCCCGGCACGCTTGGCCAGATCATCCTTTCGGGCCGCAAGGACGTGCGTATCTTCGGCCAGGAGTTCAAGGTGCGCGCCACCATCCGGCAGATCGGCAACTATTCAGCCCATGCCGACCAGCGCGAGCTCATCGACTGGATCCTGGAGCGGCGGCCGATCTCCGGCAACCTCTTCCTCAATCACGGCGAGCAGGAAGCGCGGATCGAGCTTCGCCACCTGCTGGGCAAGAAGGGGATGGAGCTGGAAAAGATCCTGCTGCCGATGTTCGACGAGAGCTTCGAGCTTGTCGCCGGCACCGCGCAATCGAAGGGGCGTGCCGCGAGCCGTATCGACGATGTCGCGCTTGAGCACGACTGGTACAACGACTATGCGGCCTTCACGCTTGCCCTGTCGAACAGGCTGGAGGCGACGGCGAGTGCCAGGGAACGGCAGAAACTGATCGCGAAGCTTTCCCGCGCTCTCGCCGATTGATCCAAGGCTAATGAAAGTTCCTGCCGCGCGGCATGGCGAGCACGGTGTCCTGCTGCGACGGTCGTCTGGCGATGAAAGCATCGTTTGCCGGCTTGATATCCTCGAGCCGGGGAATATCGGCGGCGATTTCCGGCACCTCTCGGACGAGACGCACAAGGGCGGCGGGCGGATGCGGCTTGCGGCGGTCCTCGGAGACGGGGTGCTTCACCTCGTCGGCACGCGACAGGCCGGCATCCTTCAGGTCCGTCTGCCCGGCGGGCATGCCGCTGATGTCGGAAAGCAGCGGCGTCATGTCCTCCAGCCGGGTGGCGATCAGGTGGATCACGCCGTCCTGCGACTGCACCTTGCCCGTCACCTTGACGAAGCGCGAGCCGAGCACGATGGCGCGGAACTGCTCGAACACCTTCGGCCAGACGACCACATTGGCGACCCCGGTCTCGTCCTCCATGGTCATAAAGATCACGCCGCTTGCCGTGCCCGGCCGCTGGCGCACCAGCACGAGGCCGGCAACGCTGGTCCAGCCGTTATTGGCCATGCCGCGCAACTCGCCGCAGGCCCGGATGCGCCCCGCGGCAAGCGACTTGCGCACGAAGGAGACGGGGTGCGCCTTCAGCGACAGGGTAAGCGTCCGGTAGTCGGCGATCACCTGTTCGCCCGGCCGCATCGGCGGCAGGTCGGCATCCGGCTCCCGCCGCAATTCCATGCCTCCCGTCGTGTCGAAAAGCGGCAGTCTCTCCTTGAGGCCGCCCGCCTCCAGTCCCTGCGCCGCCCAGAGCGCCGTGCGCCTGTCCAGCCCCAGCGAGCGGAAGGCGTCGGCCTCCGCCAGCCGCTCGATCGCCATCCGCGACAGGCCGGAGCGCAGCCACAGGTCGCGCACGGAATCGTAGCCCTTGCCCCGGTGGCGGATCAGGCGCTCGACATCGCCTTCCTTCAAACCCTTGATCTGGCGCAGGCCCAGCCGCACCGCCATATGCGAGCGCACCGTGCCGCGCATCTTCGCATGAAGCGGATGCAGGCGGCCTGCCGCCGGCACGCCGGGTTCCAGCGTCGCATCCCAGTTCGACAGGTTGATATCGGCCTCGCGCACCTCGACGCCGTGGTCGCGCGCGTCGCGCACCAGTTGGGCGGGTGCATAGAAGCCGAGCGGTTGGGCATTCAGCATGCCGGCGAGAAAGACGTCCGGATAGCGCGCCTTGATCCAGGCCGAGGCGTAGACCAGTAGCGCGAAGCTCGCCGCATGGCTTTCGGGAAAGCCGTATTCGCCGAAGCCCTCGATCTGGCGGAAGCAGCGCTCGGCGAAATCGCGCTCGTAGCCGCGCGCGACCATGCCCTCCACCATCTTCTTCTGGAAGGTGGCTATGGTGCCGACCCGCTTGAAGGTCGCCATGGCGCGCCGCAGCCGGTCGGCCTCGCCTGGCGTGAAACCGGCCGCGACGATGGCGATCTTCATCGCCTGCTCCTGGAAGAGCGGCACGCCAAGCGTCTTGCCGAGCACCTCCTCCAGCTCCTTCTTGGGGTAGGTGACGGTCTCGAGCTCCTGCCTGCGCCTGAGATAGGGATGCACCATGTCGCCCTGGATCGGGCCGGGCCGCACGATCGCCACCTCGATGACGAGGTCGTAGAAATTCCGCGGCCTGAGCCGGGGCAGCATGGTCATCTGCGCCCGGCTTTCCACCTGGAAGACGCCGATGGAATCGGCCTCGCACAACATGTCGTAGACCTCAGGTTCCTCCGCCGGGATGCTGGAAACGCTGTATTCCTCCCCGTAATGCGCTTTCAGCAGGTCGAGCGACTTGCGGATCGCCGTCAGCATGCCGAGCGCCAGCACGTCGATCTTCAGCATGCCGAGCGATTCCAGGTCGTCCTTGTCCCACTCGATGTTGGTGCGGTCCTCCATTGCCGCATTCATCACCGGCACCACCTCGTCCAGCCGCCCGCGCGTGATGACGAAGCCGCCGACATGCTGCGACAGGTGGCGGGGAAAGCCGATGATTTGCCGGCAAAGCCTTGCCAGTTGCAGCAGGCGCGGATCAGCCGGGTCGAGGCCGGCTTCCCTCAGTTCCCGCTCGTTCACGCCGCCGGACGACCAGCCCCAGATGGTGCCGGCGACATGGCCCAGCACATCGTCGCTCAGGCCCAGCACCTTGCCGACCTCGCGGATGGCCGAGCGGGAACGGTAGGTGATCACGGTGGCGGCGAGGCCTGCGCGGTCGCGGCCATATTTGCGGTAGATGTACTGGATCACCTCCTCGCGCCGCTCGTGCTCGAAATCGACGTCGATGTCCGGCGGTTCGCGTCGCTCGGGCGAGATGAACCGTTCGAAGAGAAGGTCGGCGCGCTCCGGATCGACCTCGGTAATGCCGAGGCAGAAGCAGACGGCGGAATTGGCGGCCGAGCCGCGACCCTGGCAGAGGATGCCCTGCGAGCGGGCGAAGCGGACGATGTCGTTGACGGTCAGGAAGTAGCGCGCGTATTGCAGCTCCTCGATCAGCGCCAGTTCATGGGCAACCGCATCGAGAACCTTCTTCGGCGCGCCTGCAGGGTAGCGTCGGGCAAGGCCGTCGCGCGCCAGCCGCTCCAGCTCCTCCTGCGGCGTGGCGCTCGGCCCGCAATCTTCCTCCGGATATTCGTATTTGAGTTCGTCGAGGGAGAAGGTGATTTCGCCGACGATCCGCAGGCTTTCGGCAAGGGCGCCCGGCGCGGCGCGGAAAAGCCTCGCCATCTCGTCTTCGCCCTTCAGGTGCCGCTCCGCATTGGGTAGCAGCCGGCGACCGGCGCTTTCCAGCGTTTCGTGCAGGCGGATGCAGGTGAGGACGTCCTGCAGGGGGCGTCGCTCGGGCAGGTGATAGAGAACGTCGTTGGTTGCCAGAAGCGGTACGTCGGCGGCCTGTGCGATTGCCGAAAGCCGGGCCAGCCGGCGCTGGTCGGAACCGCCATGGGCTAGCTGCACGCCAAGGCGCACCGCTTTCCCGAAAGCCGTGACGAGCTCTGCAAGCAGTTCCGGCAGCCGGTCTTCCTCTTCCGGTCGGGCAAGGGGAACAAGGATGATCCCTTCGCCCCAGGCAAGCAGGTCCTGAAGCGTCAGGTGGCAGTCTCCCTTCGAGGCGCGGCGGTTGCCGATCGTCAGCAGCCGCGTCAGCCGGCCATAGGCTTCCCGGTCGCGCGGAAAGGCGAGGATGTCGGGCGTGCCGTCGATAAAGGCGAGCCGGCAGCCGACGACGAAACGCAGGCCCGCTTCCTTCGCCGCCATATGGGCCCGCACCACGCCGGCCAGCGAGTTGCGGTCGGCGACGCCGACCGCCGCAAGCCCCAGCTCCGCCGCCCGCCGCACCAGTTCCTCCGGATGGGAAGCACCGCGCAGGAAGGAAAAATTGCTGGCCGTGCCGAGTTCCGCATAAGCCATCGGTCCCCCTTCAGCCTGAAAGCCCCTGCAGGTACCAGCGGGGGCTGTGCGTCTCGAATTCGTAAAGCCCTTCGCGATAGAGCCAGAACCGGCGTCCGGCGCCGTCCTCGACGCGGAAATAGTCGCGCGTCAGGTCCGGCTGCCCGGGCCCGTATTCCGCCGACCACCAGGGCGGCGCGATCCGTTCCGGCCCTTCGGAGGCGGCGACCTCGTACAGCGACTTGCGCCAGCGAAAGCGCAAGGGCGGCCCTTCGGGAACCATCGCCACCGCCTCCACCGGCTCGGGCGGATTAATGAGCCGCAGGGGGCGGGTCGGCGGCTCGCCGCTCGTGGCTTCCGCCTGCCAGACAAGCGCGTCGTTCCTGACGGTGGCGGCCGGCACCAATGCCTGCCGGGTCTCCGGCAGGTGACGGTCGCAGGGCAGGAACCGGGCGATGCGGGCAAGGCCGAGACGGGCACCCAGCCGGTCGATCAGGTCGGCAAGGTCGCTTTCCAACGCATCCGCGCCCTGCAGGTCGATCTGCGTGGCGTCTTCCCTTTGTGCCTCGAGAACGCCGAGACGGATCAGGTCGAAGCCGTAGCCGACGTCGAGCTCGTCGCGCAGGCTTGCAAGCTTCTCGGCAAACAGGCCGAGGACGCGACGCGGCGCGCGCAAGGGGCGGCTGGTGCCCACCACCACGCGGCTGACGGCGCCGTCGACGCGAAACAGCGCCAGCTCGAAGGCCCGCCCGCCTTCGCCCCGCCGCTCCAGCGCCTCCGCCAGATGGCCGGCCAGCGCCGCGATGACGGAGCGCACGTCCTCCTCGCGCGACACAGGCTCGAAGAAGCGACGCTCGGCGATCAGCGCGGGCGTGGCAAGGCGTGGCGAGATCGGCTCGCCCTCGATGCCGAGCGCCTGGTCGAGGCGGCGGATCGGCAGCGTGCCGAAACGGGCGGCAAGGGGCGCGCGGGGGCGCCCGACGATATCCTCGATCCGCTTCAGTCCGACCCTTTCGAGCATGGCGACCGTTTCGTTCCCGATCCTGAGGGCGGCGAGCGGCAGCGGCTTCAGCCAGTCGCCTCCCTGCGCCGGCGGCACGATTGCCGCGACGTTGCCGTCCTTGCCGCCCGAGCCGAAGCGGGCGACGGCCGAGGCCAGCCCCGGCGTGTCGGCGATCGCCGCCGAGACGGCGAAGCCCTGGGCGGTAAGCCTTGCGCGGCAATCGGCCAGCAGCGAAGCCTCGCCCGCGTTGTCCTGCGGGCCGGCGAAAAGATGCGCGCAGCCGGTGATGTCGAGGAAAAGCCCGTCGCTCCCGTCGATGGCGACAAGCGGCGTATAGCGGTCGCACCAGTCGGCCAGGGCGGCGAGCAGGGCGGCGTCGGCCGCCTCGTCGCAGGGTTCGGTGACGAGTTTCAGGATGCGGGCGCGCGCGTCGGCAAGCGGCTCGTCCCTGGCAAGGCCGAGGGCGCGCGCGGGCGCGTTGAGGCCGGCCAGCCGCTCGGCGCCCTTCACCTTGCGGGTGACGGCGCGCGGGGGAACGTCAGCGCCGCGCGAACGCCACGACCTCCCCGCCTCCCGCCGCTCGATCCGGTCGGTCGAAAGCTCCGGAAACCAGAGGCTCAAGATCCGCTGGCGCGGTGAAACTGCGGCGCACATGATCCCACTCCAACTCCACTTCGCCCGGCCGCCCGTCGCGGTTCTTCTCCAGCCGCACGCGCCAGGCGGGAGCGCCGACCAGGCCGGGCCTTCCCGCCCTCCCGCCTTGCGCTGGGCGGCTTTGGCGGGGGCTCACGCAAAAGCGGGTCAGGGCCGCCGTCGGCTCGTCCCGGGAGGCGTGGCGCAGCAGGAACAAGGTGGTGCCGCTGGCCCGCACCTTCAGCGACAGGCGGCGGGTTGCGGTGAGGTCCAGCGCCTTCGGCGCGCCGTGGATTTCGCCGATCACCGCGAAAAGGGCGGACGATCGCGCGCCTTCCTCCAGCGCCCACAGGCAGTCCTCGATCCGGCGGGGCGTGACGAGAAGGATGCGCGCCGGGTCGAGGCCGAAGGCGGCAAGGCCGTCGGCAAAGGGCACGCCCGCCTCCCGGGCGACCTGCGGATCGACGACCCATAGCAGGTCCCCGTCATGCCGTTCGGCAAGCTGTGCGGCCAGGGCCGCGGCGAAGCCTGAAAGCGCGCCCGCCTGCCGGGTCTCGGCCGCCGTGATCTCGTGCAGCGCCCCGCGGGCAAGGCCGGGAGCGGCGAACAGCCGGTCGAAAGCCTCCATGCCCGTGCGAAGACGGGCCGGCCCCTGCCGGGTCGCGGCGATGGCAGGGGCCGGCGCAAGCTGCGCCTCGGGGGTGAGGCGTCCCTCCATGGCCGCAACGCGGCGGCGCAGCTCGGCAAGACGAGGCCGTTCCGGGAAAACGTGTTCCACGGCAGTCATGATCGTATTTGTTCCTGTTATGTTCTTATTGATTCCGCCAACCGGGCCCGGAGTCAAGCCGTGATTTTCGCCGCCCGGAGGGAAGGGTGGGGCGAAAGGGCGGCCCGATAACGCGGAATCGTCCGGATTGCCGCGCAGAAGTACGGAAAATTAAGCCCTCTGAGGGTAGCTTTCCTTACCTTTTACACCGGCCACCTTCCATTGCGGCAGGCCATGGCCGACGGGAAGACAAGAGGAGCCGGGGACATTGCGCCTCACCCCGATGGCCTGGGCCGAACGCCTGCTGCCGTCGCCCCTCTACGGGCGGGCACGACCGCATCTTGCCCGGCTGGAGGCCCTCTTCACCGGCGAGGAGGACCGCGACGGCGCGCGGCGCATGGCGCTGATCGTCTTCGCCATCCGGGTGTTCGGGGCGTTTCTCGCCTATGTCTCGCAGGTTATTCTCGCCCGGCTGATGGGCGGGCACGAATACGGCATCTTCGTCGTCGTGTGGACGCTGGTGGTCGTCTTCGGCATCTTCGCCCCCTTCGGCTTTTCCTCCTCCGTGCTGCGGCTCATTCCCGAATGCCGCGCCCGCGC
Organism: Stappia albiluteola; assembly: GCF_014050225.1. Lineage (GTDB taxonomy): Bacteria > Pseudomonadota > Alphaproteobacteria > Rhizobiales > Stappiaceae > Hongsoonwoonella > Hongsoonwoonella albiluteola. The sequence goes on from NZ_JACFXV010000063.1 coordinate 86,191, forward strand.
CGATCATGCCGGGCTGAACGGCGTGCTTCTCGGCAGCCGCCTGTTCGGCCTCGCCTCGGCCACGGCCATCGCGCTTGTCGGCTGTGTCGGCATCACCGTCTTTTCCGGCCTCATCACGTCCTATTACGTCCTGCCGCTCTATCTCGGCGCCGTCTGCCTGCCGCTCTTCACCCTCGGCAGCATCCAGGACGGCATCGCCCGGGCGCATGACTGGACGTTCGACGCCATGCTGCCGACCTTCGTCTGGCGGCCGCTGGCCATCCTCGTCGCCATGGTGCTTGCGGTCGTCCTCGGCGCGCCGGCCACCGCGACGACGGCGGGCATCGCCGCCATCGCCGCCACCTGGGGCGTCGCCGCCGTCCAGACGCTGCGGCTGCGGCGCAGGCTGAAGGGCGTCACCGAAAAAGCCCCGCCCGCCTTCGACTTTCGCGGCTGGCTCGCCATTTCCGTGCCGATCCTGCTGGTGGAGGGCTTCTTCCAGCTGATCACCAGCGCCGACGTGATCATGGTCAGCTTCTTCCGCCCGCCCGACGAGGTGGCGGTCTATTTCGCCGCCGCAAGAACGCTGGCGCTCGCCCATTTCGTCTATTTCGCCGTGCGTTCGGCCACCGCCCACCGCTATTCGCGCCTTTATCAGGCCGGCGACCGCGACGGCCTTGCCGCCCTCGTCGCCGATACCGCGCGCTGGACCTTCTGGCCGACGCTGGCGATCGCGCTGCTGCTTGCCCTTGCCGGGCCGCTGCTGCTGTCGCTGTTCGGCCCCGGTTTCATGGCCGGCTACCCGATCCTGCTGGTGCTGCTGGCCGGGGTGCTGGCGCGCGCCTCCGTCGGCCCGGTCGACGCGCTGCTGACCATGGCCGGCGAGCAGAACCGCTGCGCGGCGATCTACGCGCTCACCTTCGCCCTCAATGTCGGGCTGAACCTGGCGCTGATCCCGTTGTTCGGCATCATGGGGGCCGGGCTTGCCACGGCCTCGGCGATGGTCTTCGAGGCCGCCGCCCTCTACCATCAGGCGCAGGCCCGGCTCGACCTGCACACCTTCGTCTGGCGCCGGCAGGCTCATGAGCGGGCTTGAGGCGCTCATCCTCAAGCCGCAGGAGGCCGGGGCGATGGCCCCCGCCTGGCAGGCGCTGGCCGAGCGGGCGGTCGCGCCCAATCCCTTCTTCGCGCCGTCCTTCCTGCTGCCCTATCTCGCCCATCTGGACCGCCGCCCCGCGGTGCTCGTCGCCGTGCGGGAAAAGGGCGCGGACGCGCTCCTCGCCGCCGCTCCCTTCCAGCATCGCCGTCCCGGCCTGCTGATCGGCGCGGCCACCGCCGCCGCCGGAGACTACGGCCCGCTCGGCACCCCGCTTCTTGCGCCCGGTGCGCTGGCTGGGGCGCCGGCCGATGCGCTGGCCGGGGCGCTGGCGCTGCTGGTCGAGGCGGCGGCCGGCCATTTCCGCAAGAAAATTGTCGTCTTTCCCTATCTGCGCACCGACGATGCCGTCGCCGCCAGCCTGTCGGAGGCGGCAGGCGCGCGCGGCTGGCACCTTGCCTTCGACGATCCGCAGGTCCGCGCCGGCCATGCCGCGGGCGAGGCCGGCCGCGCCCAGTTCGAAAGCGTGGCGAAAGGCCGGCTGAAGGAGCTTGGTCGCCAGTTCCGTCGCCTGTCCGACCTTGCCGAGACGCGCTTCGCCGGCACCTCCGACCCCGCCGAACTCCCGCAGGCCTTCGAGCGTTTCCTGCACCTGGAGGCTAAGGGATGGAAGGGCGGGCGCGGCAGCGCGCTTTCCTCAAGCGCTCAGACCGCCGCCTTCGCCCGCGCCTTCGTGGCGGCCGCCGCCGCGCGCGGTGCCCTGCGCATCGACGAACTGATCCATGCCGGCCAGCCGGTCGCCATGCTGGTGTCGATCCGCGACGGCGCCCGCCTGTTTGCCTGGAAAACCGCCTATGACGAGGCCTTCGCCCGCTTTTCTCCCGGTGCCCAACTGGCGCGCGAGGCGATGCGGCTCACCCTTGCCGAAGAACCTGCCACGGAAGACGGGCGGGACGGCGATTCCCTTGCCATTCCCGGCCACCCGATGATCTCGCCGCTGTGGCGGGGTGCGGTGCCCTATGCCACGGCCATCGTCGCGACCTCGAAAGCGGGCGCCGCCCGCCTTGCCGCCGACATGGCTGCCCGCCGCCGCCTGAAACAGGCCGCCAAGGCGGTGGTCAAGAGGGTGAGGGGGTGAGGGAAATGGCTTGATAGGCAGGGGCGAGAGGCAAAATGGGAGCTTTGGTTCAATGCAGAAATTTAATCAGTTGCAACAAAAAGTCTACCCCGCCTATACCGTTAAGTATACCTACCTTTAGGCAGTTATTACAATATGAATAGTTCATAAATTATGCTTACTTTGCATTAGGGTGAGTTTATATAATAAAATTAAATTCCAATTGGGCGTGTTAGAGAATGTCTAAAAAGACTACTGTAACTAAACTGCCTTCCGCCATAGATCAATTTGAGTCTATCGCGCCTTCAGAGGAGATATCCCGACCGACTGAGGAGCTAATTGTCGGCATGGTGGGAGCCGTGGGCGCTGGCGTCTCAAGAGCTTCAGTTGAATTAAAAAGGATACTTGAGAGAGACTATGGATACAGCGTCGAGATCATTAAGGCAAGTGATCTAATTCGTGAGAATGCGAATAAAACTAGTAATTCAAACCCCGAGAAGGAGGGGGCAAATCGTATCAAAGAATTACAAGCTGTAGGCACGGAATTAAGGGATAAGTTTGGTGAAGATTATATAGCGGCGAAAGTAATTGAGAGGATCGCTGTGCAAAGAAAAACTAAAGGCGGGTACGACGAAAGCAAAAAAGTTCCGCAGCCGAAACGATTAAGGCAAGCAACAATTGTTGATTCATTGAAACATCCGAAGGAAACATACCTCTTCAGGAGGGTTTATGGGGGAATATACTGGCAATTTACAGTATTTTCCCCTGAATCTGTTCGAGAGGGTAGACTTAGAAGGCTTGGTATTGAAAAAGATCAGTTGCCTGGAATTTTTACAAGAGATGAAAACGATAAAGAAGGAGATCACGGTCAGAAGGTTAGTAGGACGGCCTATCTTTCAGATTTTTTTATTAGAAATGACGGGGAAAATGACGCACGACTGACTGCGGTAATTGAAAGGTATTTAGAGATTATCTTCAATATATCGGTGCATACACCAACAGCTGACGAGGCAGGTATGTATGCAGCGGTTTCCGCCGCCAGCAAGTCGGCTTGCCTTTCACGACAGGTCGGCGCGGCTATATTTTCGGCTGATGGCGAGTTGATTAGTGTCGGTTGGAATGACGTCCCAAAGGCACACGGTGGTTTGTATTCATCTAATGATCATGACGGTGACCATCGTTGTTACCTTTGGGGAGAGAAGCATTGCCACAATGACCGTAAGAAGGAGGAGCTTTACGAAAAAATTTTCAAAAAGATGAAAGAAAATAACTTATTAGGAAAAGGTGTTAGCAACGTAAAGCTGCGGTCTGCGTTAATTGAGACTCCTGTCAAAGACCTAATTGAATATAGCCGATCGATTCATGCAGAAATGGAAGCTATAGTTTCGGCAGGTCGAGCGGGAAAGATTGGTATGGTCGGAGGGACATTATATACGACAACATTTCCGTGCCATAACTGCGCCAGGCATATTGTCGCGGCGGGGATAGCTAAAGTGTATTACGTCGAACCTTATGCAAAAAGTCTGGCTTTAGAGCTTCATAGTGACGCCATAGATGTGAGGGATGGGGAAGATAACAAGGTTGCATTTCTTCAATACGAGGGGGTTGGACCCGATAGCGCGTTAAAGCTGTTTCACCATGGGATTGAACGCAAAGAAGGCGGCAAGGCACGTGCCGTTGAGAAAAAAACGGCGCAACCTGTATTGCCGCCGCCAATGGATGGATTCACTACGCACGAAAAACGGGTTATAGATCATCTCGAGAGCGTGGAGAAAAGGTCTATAGGCGCCACTGCAATGGGATAAAGCGCATGGGCAAAGGTAAGGCTGGTAGCAAGGAACAACGCGAGTTTATGTTTGTATTAAACTCAAAACCTGCAAGCAGACAAACCGTGGTGAAGGGTGATGATAAAGACCAAAAGATAAGTTTACGGCAATTTAACTTAGTCAGCGACGAAGCAAAGGCGGCGAGAAAAAAGCTAATTGCTGAACTTCGAGAGTTTGGATGCTAAATCTTTAAGTAAGTATAAATTTGCTTTGGACGAATTTGTTATGACAAAGTTCGAGTTTTTAATATTGCGTGCAATAAAATAATTAAATTCATACTGCGTAAGTTGGTTCAGTGCGTATCTCAAGTTTCATTTCATTGCACAGGAGACTTATTAATATGATTTAGTCTTTAATTCTGTGAATCTCGCTCTCTTATATTACGTTAGGTATTAATTTATATGTCCCGGGCAAAAGTGTAATCCTCTGCCTGACCATATATCATTCCTTTAGTGCGTTATGCACCTACTTTGCGTGGGCGACATCCGCCCCTCCTCACTCCTCCGCAATACCCGCCTCAAGCCTTGCCCGGTCGCGCAGGACGCGGCGGATCACCTTGCCGGTCGTGGTCATCGGCATGGTGTCCACGAAGGCGATTTCGCGCGGATATTCGTGCGCCGAAAGGCGGTTGCGCACCCAAAGGCGGATATCGGCCTCAAGGTCCGGCGAGGGCATGATGCCGGCCTTGGTGACGATATAGGCCTTGACGATTTCCGTGCGGATCGGGTCCGGCTTGCCGATCGCCGCCGCCAGCGCCACCGCCGGGTGGGCGAGCAGGCAGTCCTCGATCTCGCCCGGGCCGATGCGGTAGCCGGCCGAGGTGATGACGTCGTCGTCGCGGCCGACGAAATGGATATAGCCGTCCTCGTCCGCCACGCCCTGATCGCCGGTCATCATCCAGTCGCCGACGAATTTCTCGCGCGTGGCGGCGGGCCGGCCCCAATATTCGAGGAACATGACGGGGTCGGGCGCGCGCACCGCGATCTGGCCGAGTTCGCCGGCGGGCAGCTTGCGCCCGTCGCAGTCGATCACCGCCACGTCGTGGCCCGGCACCGGCTTGCCGATGGCGCCGGCGCGGCTGACGCCGATCTCGCCGCAGGAGGCGATCACCGCGTTGCATTCCGTCTGGCCGTAGAACTCGTTGACCGTGAGGCCGAGCGTGGCCTTCGTCCAGTCGTAGGTCTCGCGCCCCAGCGCCTCGCCGGCCGAGCCGATGGTGCGCAGCTTCAGGTCGTAGCTGTCGCGCGGGCGCTCCACCGTGCGCATGATCTTCAGCGCCGTCGGCGGGATGAAGGCGTTGCGCACCTCAAGGTCGGCCATCAGCGCGAAGGCGCGCTCTGGGTCGAATTTCTCGAAGCGGCAGGAGACGATCGGCACGCCGAAATGCAGTGCCGGCAGCAGGGCGTTCAACAGTCCGCCCGCCCAGGCCCAGTCGGCCGGGGTCCAGAACAGGTCGCCCTGTTTCGGCATGAATTCATGCGCCATCTGGATGCCGGGCAGGTGGCCGGGCAGCACCCGGTGGCCGTGCAGCGCGCCCTTGGGCGGCCCGGTGGTGCCGGAGGTGTAGATCATCAGCGCCGGGTCGTGCGGCGTCGTGTCCTCGATCTCGAAGCGGTCGGAGCCGTCCTCCAGCAGGGCGGCGAAGCCATGCGCCTGGCCCTCCGCGCCGTCGATGGAGATGACGAGCCTGAGGTCCGGCAGGTCGTCGCGGATCTCCTCCAGCTTGGCAAGGCCGGCATGGTTGGTGAGGATCGCCTTGGCGCCGGAATTGGCGAGGCGGTAGCGCAGCGCCTCGACGCCAAAGAGGGCGGCAAGGGGAACGGCGACGGCGGCCATCTTGTAGATCGCCAGATGCGCGATCGCCGTTTCCGGCGCCTGCGGCATCAGCAGCGCCACCCGGTCGCCCCGGCCGATGCCATGCGCCTTCAGCGCGTTGGCGAGCCGGTTGGAGCAGCGCATCAGGTGGGAATAGGAGATGCGATCGAGCCGCCCGTCCTCGTGGCGGTGCAGGATCGCCAGCCGGTCGGGCTCGCGCTCCGCCCAGCGGTCGCACACCGCGCAGGCGATGTTGTAGCGCTCCGGCAGGTCCCAGCGGAAGCGCGCGGTCAGGTCTTCATAACTCGTTGATTTAATCAACATGAAAAGGTCGCCGCATCATCATCGATACAGCGTATAAAAAACAAAGCCCCTCAGAAACAGAAAGTTCTGAGGGGCGGAAAGTAGTTTACTTCCTTCTGTCGGGTTCACCTTTTGTATCCCCGCGGCCTGGCTTCGGGATCCTTTCGACAGTCGTCGTAGCCGGACGTCGTTCGGCTTCTTCAACCGGAATAAATTTGCCGGTCTCAGAATCACGGCCAACGTCAAAAGTCTTTCTTTGATTGCCCATAATATGCTCCTTCGGCTCATTGAGAGGGTAGATCTTGTTCCTCTCATCGTGTGGAGCACCATATATTGAGTCTAACCTAGCGGCAATATGGTTAATTTTGCGGATAATCTTTACAAGCTATTTGTCAGTCGCCAGCACGAGCGACCAGAACACCTTGTATTTCGAGCCCGGAACGTAGGCCGTGGCAATACCCATTCTCGTGGCTCTCGCATCCAGCATGACGGCGTTGTGCTTGGGTGACTCCCGCCAGCCGGAAAAGGCTTCGGCGAAGGTCCGGTAGCCGGCGCTGACGTTTTCCACCGCGTAGACCTCGCCCGTGCCCGCATTGGCAAGCCGGGCCTTGAGGTTGTTTTCCGCCGAGCGGGAGGCGTTAACGTCGTTGGCCGCCGCCATCGCCCCGGCCTGCGCCTCCGCCGCGCGCTGCAGCGCCGGGTCGAGGGTGAGCCCGCCCAGCCCGTTCTGCATGCGGTAGGTGGAAATGAACTGCGCCGCGGTCGCCGCGTCTACCCGCGCCGTCGGACTGGCGAGGTCGCGGTAGAAGGGCGGCGTGGGCTCGGGTTTGCTGCCGCAGGCGGCCAGCACAGCAAGAAAGACGAGGGCCGCGGCGCGCGAAAGAAGCTTTGTCATGCGGAATCGGATCCGGGAGAGGGCGGGGAACTGGGTTTGTCAGGCGTTGCCGGCGGCGTGTCGTCGCCGGGCTTCGCGGGGGCGGCGAGCAGCGCCTTCAGCTTCTCGACGTCGCGGATATGGAGATCCTGCTGCGGATAGGGGATTTCGACGCCCTCCTCCTTCAGCCGCTTGAAGATCTCGAAGCGCAGGTCCGAGGCAACCGTCAGGGCATAATCGATATTCCCGAGAAAGCAGCGCAGTTCGAAGTCGAGCGAGCTTGCGCCGAAATTCATGAAGAATACGTTTGGCGCCGGGAAGGCGAGGACCTTCGAATGCTGGCGCGCGCAGGCCAGCAGGATGTCGCGCACCTTGTCCGGGTCGCTGTCATAGGCGACCCCGACCGGCACGGCGACCCGGCCCATGGAGTTGCCGTGCATCCAGTTCTTCACCACGCCCGAGATCAGGTTGGAGTTCGGCACGATCACCGTGGAGCGCTCGAAGGTCTCGATCTCGGTGGCGCGCACGTTGATCTTGCGCACATAGCCCTGATCCGTGCCGACCACCACCCAGTCGCCGACCTTTATCGGCCGTTCTGCGAGCAGTACCAGACCGGACACGAAGTTGTTGACGATGCCCTGCAGGCCAAGGCCGATACCGACGGAAAGCGCGCCGGCGACCAGCGCGATGTTCTGCAGGTTGAGGCCGGCGATCGACAGCGCCAGCAGCCCGGCGACGATATAGCCGACATAGCCGAATGAGGTCGAGATCGAGCTTTTCAGCCCGACATCCATGCGGGTGCGCGGCAGGAAGCGGTTTTCCAGCCAGTTTTGCAGGCCGCGCGTGATCGCGATGACCACCACCAGCGCGGCGATGGCGCTGAAGACCGCCGACAGCGACAGGGTGACCGAGCCGACCTGGATGCCGAAGAGCGCGTTGCGTACGATGCCGGTCATGTCGCCGGTACTGAAACCCCAGGGCAGCAGCACCGCGATGACGGCAAGAACGGTCAGGATCAGCCGTATGACGCCGCTCAGCACCACGCCGATCTGTTCGATCGTCGGCCCGCTCAGCGTCATGGCGTCGGTCAGTCCCCTGCCGAGCGCCGAACCCGGCTGGAAGCCGGCCGTCACGCTGGTGTCGACCACCAGAAGCAGCAGGTAGAGCGTGGACAGGACGAAGAGCGTCCACATGATCTGGACGGCGAAGAACCAGCCGAGCCAGATAAAGCCGATGAGCGGAGCCCCGAGCGCGACGAGGGCGGCAAGCCAGAAAAGGGGCACCAGCCAGCGCCAGATGATGGCGAGGCCGGAGCCTTCCGGCGCTTCGGGGGTGGTTTCCTCGCCCTTGCGGGCGCGGCCGGCGACGCGCAACATCCGCATCGTCAGGAGCGATATGGCGATCGCGAGGAAACCGGCCGGCAGCAGTTTGGCCGGGGAATCGGCTTCCAGCAGCCTGAGCAGGCTGGCAAGGGGAAAGGAAACGCCGAACAGGACAGCGGCCGCAAGCGCGATCCATGTCAGATCACGCGCGGCGTCGTTGTCGACGCCGAGAAGCCGCCAGTTGGGCAGGCCGGGAGCCAGCAAGGCGCGCGAAAGGCCCTGGCAGAAGGCAACGACTACCGCTCCAATGAAGAGCGCGCCAAGCAGCGTCGCGACCCGCGGCGGCGCGAGGTCGAAGGAGACGAAGCCCAGATAGACGGCCAGCGAGATGGCGAGCACCGGAACGGTGGCCAGCAAAACGATGGCGAAGGCCGACAGCGTGCGTCGCACATCGGGCGGATCGAGCGCTTCCTTCGGCCGGTCGCCCCAGCGCAGCAGCCGCCGGCGGATCGGCCACACCAGCACCAGCGAGGCAAGAACCACCAGCAGCGAAAGCCCGGCGGCAATCGGCCCCTCGCGCTCGGTGATCAGGCTCAGCCAGTCGCGGGTGAGAAGCGTCAGGCCACGCGCCAGTTCGGGAATCTCGCCGATCGCCGCCCGCCAGACGGAAGGGCTCAGCAGGCTGCCGGTCTTGACGAAGAGCGCGTTGCGCAGCAGCTCGCGCCGCTGCGATGAAATGCGGTTGACGATGTCGTTGGCCTGGATCTCCAGCACCTCGATCTGCTTGATGAAGTTGGTCAGCGTGGACCGGGTCTGAGTGAGCTGGCGGCGCTGTTCGGCCAGCGTTTCGCTTTCCTGGACGCCGTCCTCGGGCAGCGTCAGGCCAGCCAACCGCCGCTCGATCGACTGCAGCAGCGGCCGGAGCTTGCCGAGCGTTGTCGCCATCTCCGACAAGATGTCGAAAATCCGCGACTGCAGGCCGGCTAGCCCGCGATAGTCCGTGCCGCCGCGCGTCAACGCCAGTTCTATCGTGTTAAGGCGGGATTCCCAGGCGACGAGCCGGCGTTGCAGGGCTTCCCGTGCCGCCTTGCCTTCGCCCGATTGAGTAAGTCCGGCGATGCTGGAAAGATCCGTGTCGGCGTCCGCGGCCGCCTGTTTTGGCTCGTCGTCCTGGGGCGCGGTATCGGATGGCGGCTCCGGCGTGGTCTGGGGCACGGTGTTCGTGTCGCGGGAGATGGTGCCGTCGGGCTGCAGCGTTCCAAGATTGCCGGCACCCTCGGCCAGCGCCCTATCGCCTGGGATTGTTCCGGCCAATGCCGAAAAGACGGCCAGAAAGGCGAGTGTCCTCAGCGTTCCCGAAATCCATGGCCTGACCATTCCGACCCGCACGCGAATTCCTTTCGATGCGTCAGCAATCCCACCGTTATCGGCTCTCCGCGCACGGACGGCAAGACGCTAAGAATTTTGCCGCTCTCGAATGAAAAAGCGCCGGCCAGGGACCCTGGCCGGCGAGCGAGGCTGCAGAAGGTGCAGTACACGATGCCTTTATGGCCTCCGCGAGGCCTCGAGCACGTCCTCGAAGGTGCGCAGTCCCGTGGTCGGCGCGCTCACCAGCACCGCCATGTTGCCCGGCGCGTGCTGGTTCTTCCACATCTTGGTGTGCGCCTTGGGGATCTGCGCCCAGGGGAAGACCTCCGACATGCAGGGGTCGATCCGTCGCTCGATGACGAAGTTGTTCGCTTCCGAGGCCTGCTTCAGGTGAGCGAAATGCGAGCCCTGGATACGCTTTTGTCGCATCCACACGTAGCGGGCGTCGAAGGTGATGTTGAAGCCGGTGGTGCCGGCGCAGAACACCACCATGCCGCCGCGCTTCACCACCAGCGTGGAGACCGGGAATGTCGCTTCGCCGGGATGCTCGAACACCATGTCGACGTCGTTGCCCTTGCCGGTGATGTCCCAGATCGCCTTGCCGAAGCGGCGGGCTTCCTTCAGCCACTCGTTGTATTCGGGCGAGTTGACCTTGGGCATCTGGCCCCAGCAGTTGAAATCCTTGCGGTTGATCACGCCCTTGGCGCCGAGCGAGAGCACGTAGTCGCGCTTGTCCTCGTCTGAGATCACGCCGATCGCATTGGCGCCGGCGGCCGCCGCAAGCTGGACGCCGAACACGCCGAGGCCGCCGGACGCGCCCCATACCAGAACGTTCTGGCCGGGACGAAGCTGGTGCGGCTGATGGCCGAACAGCATGCGGTAGGCGGTGGCGAGCGTAAGGGTATAGCAGGCCGCTTCTTCCCAGGTCAGGTGCTTCGGGCGCGGCATGAGCTGCTGCGACTGCACCCGGCAGAACTGGGCGAAGGAGCCGTCCGGCGTCTCGTAGCCCCAGATGCGCTGCGTGGGCGAGAACATCGGGTCGCCGCCATTGCATTCCTCGTCGTCGCCATCGTCCTGGTTGCAGTGCACCACGACCTCGTCGCCGACCTTCCAGCGCTTTACCTTGGAACCCACCGCCCAGACGATGCCCGAGGCGTCGGAACCGGCAATGTGCAGGTCCTGCTTGTGGACGTTGAAGACGGATATCGGCTCGCCAAGCGCTGCCCAGATGCCGTTGTAGTTGACGCCCGCCGCCATCACGAGCACCAGCACCTCGTTGCTGTCCAGTTCCCAGGTCGGCACCACCTCAAGCTTCATGGCATCTTCCGGGGGGCCGTGGCGATCCTGCCGGATCGTCCAGGCGTACATTTTCGCCGGCACATGGCCGAGTGGCGGAATTTCTCCAACCTCGTAGAGATCCTTCAAGGGCACAGTCTCCTCGGGGCGGTTGTCATTGGCTTGCGCGACAGAGCTCATTCCATTCCCGTCCTTGTATTGTCCTTACCGGTTGCCCGCCGCGTCTGGCCCTGCGTTTCCTCCCGCATGCCCGGCGGCATCATCGGATGGCGTCCATCGCTTTTCGATATTGCATCGCGTCATAGTTTCGGGTCGAAATCGGCCCTTCGCGAAATTATCGTGCGATTTATACGCCTCCCGCTATAAGACTATTGCTTAATTTTGCCGGATACCCAAGAGTGTTTTTTGCATTGCACACTGCGCTGGTGCGAAAACAGGCATCGAATTTGCCGTTTCAAAGCGCGGGAGAGGGGCGCGGATCGGCGGATTTCCGCCTCGGACGGGCAATTTCGCCCGGATCGGCCGGAACGTGAAAAAAGAGGACGAAGGGAGCGACATGAGCGAAACGAAACAAGGAAATCCGTCCACGGCCCAAGCCAAGGCTGCCGGCCGGGAGCGCGACCGTCCCTGGATCTTCCGCACCTATGCCGGCCATTCGACGGCGGCGGAGTCAAACCGGCTCTACCGCTCGAACCTCGCCAAGGGGCAGACCGGCCTTTCGGTCGCCTTCGACCTGCCGACGCAGACCGGCTACGACCCCGACCATGCCCTGTCGCGCGGCGAGGTCGGCAAGGTCGGCGTTCCGGTGAGCCATCTCGGCGACATGCGCGCGCTCTTTTCCGAGATCCCGCTGGAAAAGATGAACACCTCGATGACGATCAACGCCACCGCGCCCTGGCTGCTGGCGCTCTACGTGGCGGCGGCGGACGAGCAGGGCGCGGACCGCAAGCTGCTTTCGGGCACGACGCAAAACGACATCATCAAGGAATATCTGTCGCGCGGCACCTATGTCTTCCCGCCGGCGCCCTCCATGCGGCTGACGACGGACGTCATTTCGTGGACCTATCGCGAGATGCCGAAGTGGAACCCGATGAATGTCTGCTCCTATCACCTCCAGGAAGCGGGCGCGACGCCCGTGCAGGAGCTTTCCTTCGCCCTTGCCACGGCAATTGCCATCCTCGACCGGGTGAAGGCGTCCGGCGCCATATCCGAGGCGGATTTTCCGGAGGCTGTCGGCCGCATTTCCTTTTTCGTCAACGCGGGCATGCGTTTCGTCACCGAGATGTGCAAGATGCGCGCCTTCGCCGAACTCTGGGACGAGATCTGCCTTGAGCGCTACGGCGTGACGGATGTGCGTTTCCGCCGCTTCCGTTATGGCGTTCAGGTCAATTCGCTGGGGTTGACCGAACAGCAGCCGGAAAACAACGTCTACCGCATCCTGCTGGAGATGCTGGCTGTGGTGCTGTCGAAAAACGCCCGCGCCCGCGCCGTGCAGCTGCCGGCCTGGAACGAGGCGCTGGGCCTGCCGCGCCCCTTCGACCAGCAATGGTCGCTCAGGATGCAGCAGATCGTCGCCTACGAAACCGATCTCCTCGAATATGGCGACATCTTCGACGGCTCGCGCGAGATCGGGAGGAAAGTCGACGCGCTGAAGGAAGAAGCGCGTGCCGAGCTTGCCCGTATCGAGGCGATGGGTGGCGCGGTCGCCGCCGTCGAATCCTCCTACATGAAGCAGAAGCTGGTGGAATCGAACGCCTTGCGGCTGGCGGGCATCGAGAGCGGCGAGCAGGTCGTCGTCGGCGTCAACCGCTGGACGGAGAGCGAGCCGTCGCCGCTCGGCGCGGGCGAGAACGGTGCGATCCTTACCGTGCCCGAACATGTGGAAGCCGAATGCGTCGAGGCGCTGAAGGCCTGGCGCGAGCAGCGCGACGACGCGGCGGTCGCACAGGCTCTCGCCGAGCTCAGATCCGCGGCGGCCGAAGGGCGCAACATCATGGAGCCGTCGGTCGTCGCGGCAAAGGCGGGGGTCACCACCGGCGAGTGGGGTGCCTGCCTGCGCGAGGTCTTCGGCGAATACCGGGCGCCGACCGGCGTGGGCAAGGCGGCGCGCGACGATGCCGGCCAGCTTGCGCAGGTCCGCCAGGCGGTCGACGGGGTGTCGGCCAAACTTGGCCGCCGGCTGAAATTCCTGGTCGGCAAACCCGGTCTTGACGGTCATTCCAACGGCGCGGAGCAGATCGCCGTTCGTGCCCGCGACAGCGGCATGGAGGTGGTCTACGAGGGCATCCGCCTGACGCCGGCGCAAATCGTCAACGCCGCACTCGAAGAAGGCGTCCACGTGGTCGGCCTGTCGATCCTGTCCGGCTCGCACCTGGCGCTGGTGCGCGACGTCATGGAACGAATGCGGGCGGCTGATCTCGACGACGTGCCGGTCGTCGTCGGCGGCATCATCCCGCCGGAGGACGAAAGGGCGCTGCGGGCCATGGGCGTCGCCGCGGTCTACACGCCGAAGGATTTCCAGCTCACCGACATCATGGCCGATGTCGTGCGCATCGTGGAAGCAGGAGCGCTAAAGGCGGCCTGATGGCTGCCTATTGCGCTTTTTCCTGTGGCTTCGGCGCTTCGCCGGCCGGGCGTTCGTCGGACTCGCCGAGTGTCTTGTCGAGGCGGTCCATCCAGTCCGTCGAGCCGAACCAGTAGTCATAGGCCTGGTCGAGCCGGCCATTGCCGCGATTTTCGGTGATCCACGCGTCGACGAAATTGATGAAGCGGAGCGAATCCGGACGCGCTGCAACCGCTTCGGACGTCGAGAACAGGCTGTCGCTGCCAAGCAGGAAACGGTCGGGCCGCCGCTCCATCATGTAGGTGGGATAGGGTGAAGGCACGATGATGGCGTTGAGCTCGCTGTTCTCCAGGGCATCGCGCGCGGCGCCCTCGTCGGCAAGCGGCACGATCTCGGCCTGCTTGAAAAAGCGTGCGGCCGCGATCTCGGCAAGCGAACCCGCCATCACGCCGACCTTGTAGCCGGCGACGTCGTATTCGCCGTCCTTGGCGCTTTCCGGCAGCGTGTCCTTGTCGACGACGAGCCAGTAGTCCGTGGTGCCGTAGGGAATGGAGAACAGCATCGTGCGCGCCCGCGCGGCCGTGACCGAGAGGGCGGAGACGATGACGTCGACATCGCCGGCGATCAGGTGATAGGGCAGGTCGTCGAAGGGCAGTTCCACGAAATCGGGCGTCACGCCGAGCACGCGGGCGAGATCCTGCCCGACATCGACCTCGAAGCCGATGCGGTTGCCATCCGCATCCCGGCCGATCCAGGGCAGGAAATCCTCCTCCGCGATGCCGATGCGCAACGACCCGCGTTTGACGGCATCTTCCATGGCGCCTGCGACGGCCGGCGTTGCCGCCAGGCCGCCGAGGGCCAGCAGGAATGCGGCAACGGAAACGGCCATTGCCCACCGCAGGGCTGCCTTGAAACCTTTCATCGTCCTACACCCCTGGTCACCGCACCGTCCGTCATGCGTTTCATCTCCAATCGCCGCGGCCCGACCGCCTAGCGGCGCCCGCCGCCACGGCCGCCACCGCCCCGGCCTCCGCTCGGCCTGCCTCCACCCGGCCGGCCCATTCCAGGCCTGCCGCCGCCGGGCGGCCGGAAACTCGGCGGACGTTGGCCCGGAGGACGCGCGGAAGGCGGCCTTGGCCGGCCCGGCGGTCTTACGCCGGGAGGGCGCTGGCCGGGAGGACGTGCGATCGGCGGCGTCGGCCGTGGAGGCCTTGCATCCGGCGGCCGTTGACCGGGCGGGCGCCAGCCTGGCGGGCGATTTCCCGGCGGCCGGTAATCGGGTGGACGCCAGCCCGGCGGGCGGTATCCTGGCGGGTAATAGCCGGGCCATCCCGGTCGATAGACGGGGTAGGAGTCCCAGAAGAGCGGCAGGCCGAGATAGACACCGACGGATGGCAGCGGCGAGCCGTAATAGGCGCCTTGCGCGTTTGATGTGAGATATTTGCCGGCCACGTAGCCCCGCTGGCCGGCATAGTCGATATCGCACCACGAATAGCCGGAATTGCAGGAATAGACCGAAACGCTCGCCCCCGCCGGAACCGTGGTCAGGACCTCGTATCTCGTGCCCGGCCCGGCCCTCAGGTTCACGGCCGCAGTCGTCTGCGCCAGCGATTGCGCCTCGGCGGGCCGCGATCCAGCCAGCAAAGCGGCTGCAACGAGCACTGGAAGGAGCGCCAGGGTACGGCGCAACCCGATCTGACGCATGCCGTCTCTCCCGCGAGCCGCCCTGGGCCCGCGGGAACTATATAATTACGCGACGGAATTTAGAACTGCGGAGAAGTACGCAATTTCGCGTAGGCGCCCGCGGTTACCGCGAGGCGGTGCGGGTAACGTTCTTTTCTTCCAGATATTTCCGCCACTGCGACCGGGTACCGTAAAAGACGTTGCGGTCGACATTGCCGTCTATGCCGGCAATCCGGCCTTCGGCCGTGTATTGCCAGAACAGCCAGTTGTCGCGGCCTTCGTATTTCCGGCTCGGGTGGCTCGCCACCGAGCGCAGCCAGAAATCATAGCCGTGCTTCTCGCCGACCAGGCGGTCGCGGTGGAAGTCGACGGAGGAATAGATGATCGGCCTCTTGCCGTAATGCGCTTCCACCGTCTTCAGGAACACTGCCATCTCGCGGATGACCTCGTCCCGGGAAGGCTGCTTCTTGCAGGTCTTGGAATGGCCGTTCCATTCCATGTCGAGGACCGGCGGCAGCGCGTCTTCCTCATTCGGCACGTTTTCGATAAACCACGCCGCCTGTTCGGCGCCGGTACGGCAGAAATAGTAGAAGTGATAGGCGCCCCGCGGCACGCCGGCAGCCTTGGCGGCATACCAGTAGTCCAGGAAGCGGGGGTCGGAATGGTCGCCGCCCTCCGTCGCCTTGATGAAGGCGAACTCGACGCCGCTGTTTTTCGCCGCCAGCCAGTCAATGTCGCCCTGATAGCGGGAGACGTCGATGCCGTGCACCGCGAAATCCTCCGGAGTTGGATCCGGGAAATCGTAGTAGGCGCATCCGGCCAGCAGAATGGAACACAAAAGAGCAAACACGCGCGTTAACATCAGTTACCCGTCCGACCGACGCCCCCCGATCAGGACGGAGATTAGCGAGAACCCTTAACCAGAAAGTTACCTTAGGGCGAACCCTGTCGAAAAAACGGCGGGCTTCCGGCTCACAGGCAATGATCACGAAAACGTGAATGACAATTGCCGCCCGATTGCCCCGACGGGCAGCCGGCCCGCCGCGAAATCCGGTCACCCGTAATGCCGGCCCGGCGCGCGGTCCCTGCCCTTGCTTGCGTCTTCGCGCGGGGACTGGCATGAGCTTGACGGTCCGGCTGTCTGCCGAAATCCCGTTCGCTTTGAAGAGGCCTTGATGACCGACCGCATGACGATCGCCACCTGGAACATAAACTCCGTACGCCTGCGGCTGCCGATCGTCGAGAAGCTGATCCTGGAACAGGCGCCCGACGTTCTCTGCCTGCAGGAGACCAAGTGCCCGGACGCCGAATTTCCGCTCAAGGCGCTGCGCAAGCTCGGCTACGAGCATATCGCCGTCAACGGGCAGAAGGGCTATCACGGCGTCGCCACGATTTCCCGCCGTCCCTTCCTCGCGGAGGAGAAAAGGGGCTTCTGCGGCAAGGGCGACAGCCGGCATCTGTCCACGGACATCGCCTTCAACGGCTCGACGCTGCGCATCCATAACTTCTATGTGCCGGCGGGCGGCGACGAACCGGATCCGGCGGTCAACGACAAGTTCGAGCACAAGCTGAACTTTCTCGACGAGATGAACGACTGCCTTGCCGATGCGGCGACGTCGTCGATCATCGTCGGCGACCTCAATATCGCGCCTTACGAACATGATGTGTGGTCGCACAAGCAGCTTCTGAAGATCGTCAGCCACACGCCGATCGAGTGCGAGAAGCTGGAAAGGGTGCGGGAAGCCGGCCCGTTCGTCGACCTGATGCGCAAGCACGTGCCGATGGAGGAAAAACTCTACACCTGGTGGAGCTACCGGGCGAAGGACTGGTCGGCCGCCGACAAGGGGCGCCGCCTCGATCACGTTTGGGCGACGCGGGATCTGGAACCCTTTTCCCGTTCCATCAGCGTGCTAAGGGATGCGCGCGGCTGGGAAAAACCTTCCGACCACGTACCCGTCCTTGCGAAATTCGAGGGCTGAGGTCTACCGGCTTACCTCTCTCTTGCGGATTTGAAACCAGTGACAACCCGTTCCAACCCCGAAATTACCTTCACGCGACTGCCGGAAATTTCTCCGGACGAGATCATCGCGCATATGAACGACCCTCGTGTCACCGAGCATATGCCGCTTGCAACCTTCGTCTGGGATGAGGCCTTCTGCGGCAAGTTCGTCGGGATGAAGGAGGATTGCTGGCAGCGCGACGGGCTGGGCCATTGGGCGATCCTTGGCGACGGCGCCTATATCGGCTGGGGCGGCTTCCAGAAGGAAGGCGAGGAATGGGATTTCGGCCTGGTGCTGAAGGCCGAGTGCTTCGGCCTCGGCGCGCGGATCGCCCGCAAGGCGCTCGATTTCGCCCGAAGCGATGAGCGCATTCCCTTCGTGACCTTCCTGCTGCCGCCGTCGCGCAAGCATCTCAAGGGCCTCGATCGCCTTGGCGCGAGGCTGGTCGGAGAGGTGGACCACAGCGGCAGCACCTTCCTGAAGTTCCGCCTGGATACGAAATGACGGCAAGCCGGCGCGGGTTTCCCGCCCGCGCCATGCCGGTCCGTCAGGGCTGGACGATGACCTTGCCGAGCGCCTTGCGGCCGGCGATCTCTTCAAGCGCCGCCGCCGTCTGTTCCAGCGGATAGATCCTGTGAATGTGCGGCTTCAGCCTGCCGTCGCGGATGTAGCCCAGAAGCTGCGCCATGTTCTCCGCGTGGTCTTCCGGCTCGCGCACCACCGCCTCGCCCCAGAACACGCCCTGTATGTCGCAGCCCTTCAGCAGCACCAGGTTGAGAGGGATCTTCGGGATCTCGCCGGAGGCAAAGCCTATGACGAGATAGCGCCCGCGCCAGCCGGTGGCCCTCAGCGCGGCCTCCGCCAGATCGCCGCCCACGGGATCGTAGACCACGTCGACGCCCTCGCCGTTGGTCAGTTCCTTCAGGCGGGTCTTCAGGTCCTCGGTCGCGTAATTGATCGTTTCCGCCGCGCCGTTCGCCCTGGCGAAGGCAAGCTTCTCGTCGCTGGAGGCGCAGGCGATCACCCGGGCGCCCATGATGCCGGCAATCTCCACCGCCGCCTGGCCGACGCCGCCGGCGGCCCCCAGGACGGCAACCGTCTCGCCGGGCTGCAGGTTGGCGCGGTCCTTCAGGGCGTGGAGCGTGGTGCCGTAGGTGACCGTCACGCCGGCCGCCTGCTCGAAGCCGACGCCGTCCGGCAGGGGAACCAGATCGTCTTCCGTCGCAAGGACCTTTTCCCGCGCAGCACCCCATTTCAGGTAACCGGCCACCCGGTCGCCCGCCTTGAAGCGCTCGACGCCCTCGCCGACGCTTTCCACGATGCCGGCCATCTCCGCGCCCGGGGAGAAGGGCATTTGCGGGCGGAACTGGTATTTGCCCTGAATGATCAGCGTGTCGAAAAAGTTCAGGGCGGCCGCCTTCACGGCCACCACTATTTCGCCGGGCCCGGCCATCGGCTCCTCGAGGTCGCGGATGACGAGCGCGCTCGGCGGTCCGAGTTTTTCGCAGACGACTGCCTTCACCTGAATTCCCCCGTCACTTCGTTGCACCGCCCCGCCCCGGCCTTGCACCGGGAAATGCGGCGTAACATGGTCCGTTAACCGTGAAAAGGGCGCAAATCGGCCATTTGGGGGAGGCGCACCGGGTGCCGGGGTTGCGTCCGTCCGGTGCCGGGGTTAAGAGCTTCATATCCCTGAGACATATGCAAGAAATTGCAGAAAACTGATCGCGAGGTCCCATGCGCGGATATTTCGCCATCGGCGCGGAAGGCATTTCCAAGTCGATGAATCTCGGCAATCTCATGCGCTCGGCCCATGCCTTCGGCGCCAGCTTCTTCTTCACAGTGGATGCTCACAAGCGGCTGAAGCAGGCGCCGAAATCCGACACGTCCAGCAGCACTTCCCATCTGCCGCTGTTTCACTGGGACCGGATCGAGGAGATGAGCCTGCCGCAGGACTGCCAGATCGTGGGCATCGAGCTGACCCAGGATGCCATCGACCTGCCAAGCTTCGGTCATCCGCTCCGGGCAGCCTACGTTCTTGGGCCCGAGCAGGGTTCTTTGTCGCCGGCGATGCTGGAGCGCTGCCAGCACGTCATCCGCATCCCGACGCGGTTTTGCATCAACGTGGCGATGGCCGGCGCCATCGTCATGTATGACCGCTATCGCATCCATGGCCAGTTCGCGCCGCGGCCGGTTCGCTCCGGCGGCCCGACCGAGGAGCGGGTCAACCACCGCGGCGACCAGCTCGACTATCGCCCGGCCCGCCACAGGTTGCCGGGATAGTCCGGTTCCTACTCGGTATCGACGGCGTCGTCCGCTTCCAGGGCCTTGCGAAGCCTCGCGAAGGCAAGGCGGATGCGGGATTTCACTGTTCCGAGCGGCAGGCTGGTCACCTCGGCGATCTGGCTGTGCGACTGGCCGGAGAAGAAGGCGAGCCGGACGAGCGCGGCCTGTTCTTCCGGCAATTCGCCGAGCGCGACGCGGATGCGTTCCTCGCGAAGCTGTGCGTCGAAGGCCTCGTCTGCGTCCTCGGGCGCGGCCGGGCGAAGCTCCGGGTCCTCCGGGTCGAGATCGGAGGAGCGGTCGCGCCGCAGCGCGTCGATGCGCCGGTTGCGGGCAATGCGAAACAGCCAGGTCGCGGCGGAGGATTTGGCCGGATCGAACAGCGCCGCCTTGCGCCACAGCGCGATCATCACTTCCTGGGTCAGTTCTTCCGCGCTGCCGGCATCCGCGCCGAGGCGCATGAGATAGGCCTTGATGCGCGGGGCGAAGTGGTCGAACAGCGCCGTGAAGGCGGCCTGGTCCCTTGCCACGGCCACCTGGAGAATCAGGCGATTGAAATAGTCCGCGTCCGCCACGGCAGATCCTGTTTTGCTTCCGCCCAAGATATGGTCGAGCTCTAACCAGTGGCAGATTAACGCGGCGGCCTCAAGGGGATGGGGCAGAGAACGCAAGACGATAGGGCGGCCGGATGCCGCATTGCCGCATGGGGTCACAATCTCGCCCGATTTTTGCAGCCAGCGTTTGGGCCGAGTTTGCGTGGCAGGCGGGTCATGCTGCGCTGCGAGGTCATTTTGTGACGAGGCGCGACGGTAAACTCCTTGGTAACCCGCTTTAAGGTAACCTTAAAACAAGGTGTATAGGCGAACGTAAGTTCGATACATATCGGTAGCGCAAGAAAAGCGGTTTGGAGACGATGCAAGCAAGAAACCCGGTCAAAATCCTGGTTCCGGCCATCCTGGCACTCGCTCTTTCGGGCGCCGCGGCGAATGCTCAGACGCCCAACCTGATCAGCCAGTTCAAGGACTGGGCGGCCTATTCCTACGGCGGCGCGAAGGGCAAGGTCTGCTATGCCCTGTCCAAGCCGACGGAAATGAAGCCGAGCGACAGAAATCACGGTGACGTGTTCTTCTTCGTGTCGAACAGGCCCGGCGAAGGCGTCGCGAACGAGCCGATGGTGATGGTCGGCTATCCGTTCAAGGAAGGCTCTGCCGTGACGATCGATATCGACGGCAAGAAGTTCTCGCTCTTCACCAAGGGCGACGGTGCGTGGGTGGAAAACGCCGCCCAGGAGCGTGAGTTGGTCGGCGCCATGAAGGCCGGTCGCGAGATGCTGATATCGGCGGTTTCCGGCCGCAACACCGAGACGAGCTACAAATATTCGCTTTCCGGTGTGACGGCTGCAATCGATGCGGCCGATAAGGCCTGCCAATAAGCCGGTCTTTTAGGGGATCACAAGCGCCGGCATTTGCGCTATAGGGACGCGGCGGTTCGCGTGTCCCCGGTTTCGGGCCGTCGCCGGACCACATGGATGTGATTGCGGATCCCGCCAGCGGCTGTTAACGGCCGCGGGGCGGGTTTCCGCGTTTGCAATGTTTGTTCGCGCCGCTTGCCGATGGCCATGACGCAATCGCTCTCCGATGAGCCGATGCCTTGAAAGGGCGCCGGAAGGAGCGCGGCTTCCGTCCGCCATCCGCTGCAGGGCCGGACATCGGGCTCCGTTTTCGGGAACTGAAATGGCTGTCACGCTCGATATCGCGCACCGGTCCTCCCCGGTTGAGCCAGCAAGTGAAACGCCGTCGCTGATCGGCCTCGATCGCGACGATCTCGCTGCCGCACTTCTGTCGGCCGGCGTGCCGGAGCGGCAGATCCGGATGCGGATCGCCCAGCTCTGGCACTGGCTCTACGTGCGCGGCGTATCCGATTTCGATGCCATGACGAATGTCTCCAAGGATTTGCGCAAGCTGCTTGCCGAAGGCTTCTCGCTCGCGCGTCCGGAGATCGTCTCCGAGCAGATTTCCGTCGACGGCACCCGCAAGTGGCTGATTCGCTTTCCGCCGCGCGGCGCCGGCCGCCCGGTCGAGGTCGAAACCGTCTATATCCCGGAAGAAGGACGCGGCACGCTTTGCGTTTCCTCGCAGGTCGGCTGCACGCTCACCTGCACCTTCTGCCATACCGGCACCCAGACGCTGGTGCGCAACCTGACGGCGGAGGAAATCCTCGCCCAGATCATGGTCGCCCGCGACCGGCTCGGCGATTTCCCCGACGCGGAAACGCCCCAGGGCGCCATCGTGCCGTCCGAGGGCCGGCTCATCTCCAATGTCGTGATGATGGGCATGGGCGAGCCGCTCTACAATTTCGACGCGGTAAAGAAGGCGCTGCTGATCGCGTCCGACGGTGAGGGGCTGTCGCTGTCGAGGCGGCGCATCACGCTGTCCACCTCCGGCGTCGTGCCGATGATCGGGCGCACCGGCGATGAGATCGGCTGCATGCTGGCGATTTCGCTGCATGCGGTGCGCGACGACCTGCGCGACGAACTCGTGCCGATCAACAAAAAATGGAACATCGAGGCGCTGCTCGATGCCTGTCGCGCCTATCCGGGCCTGTCCAACGCCAAGCGCATCACCTTCGAATACGTGATGCTGAAGGACGTTAACGACAGCCTTGCCGAGGCGAAGGAACTGGTGCGGCTGCTGAAAGGCATTCCCGCCAAGATCAACCTGATCCCCTTCAACCCCTGGCCTGGCTCGCCTTACGAATGTTCCGACTGGGAGCGGATCGAGGAATTCGCCGACGTGGTCAACCGCGCGGGCTACGCCTCGCCGATCCGCACGCCGCGCGGCCGCGACATTTTCGCCGCATGCGGCCAGCTCAAGTCCGAGACCGAGCGGCTGAGGAAGCGCGAGCGCGAAGCTCTCGAGGCGGGCGCGTAACTCTCGATGGTGGATGCGGGCAGGCTTGTCTGGCAACTGGTCAAGATCGTCGTCGGTTATGCCGTGGCGGTGGCGGCGGCGGGGTTGTTTCTCTCCTGGGGATTTTTCAGGCCGCATGGCGTCGACGCCGATCCGGTCGCCTTCGCAGCCACGGTCGGCAGCGGGCTGATCTCCGGCTTCGTCATCGGCGGCATTGCCGCGATCCCCGCCTTTGCCGCGATCCTTGCGGCGGAGCTTTTGCGCCTGAAATCGGTGATCTTCCACATTGCTGCCGGCGGATTGATTGGCCTCGGCCTTTGGGTGCTGGGCGATCCGGCGCGCGAGGCCGCGCTTCGTCCCGGTTCGACCATCGCGCTCGCGGCCGGCTTTGCCGCAGGCCTCGCCTACTGGCTTGTCGCCGGGCGCACTTCGGGTAAGTGGCGGATTTTGAGTCCTCGCGAGTAGCCGGGGCCGGATCGTGCTATCCTCTGCCTGCTGGGGCGGCGCCACAGCGGAGGAAGCGATGATCAGGATGATCGTCCGTCACCCGGTCAGGGACTACGAACTCTGGCGCGAGGGGTATGACGCCGGCCGCAAGATGCGCGACGAGATGGGCGTGACTGCGGACGCGGTCTATCGGGGAGCGGAAGACGCCAACGACGTCACCGTCACGCACGATTTCGATACGCTCGATGCAGCCAGGACGTTTGCCGGCTCGGAATTCCTAAAGCAGAAGATGCAGGAGCTCGGCGTATCCGGCCCGGCAATGCTCTGGTTCGTGCGCCGAGCCTCGTGAAAACTCACAAAGCCGCTTGCCATCGGGAAAGGTGACACGTCAAACTTCCGTTGCGTAATAGTAGGCGACTCCAGGCGGCGGATACGGTCTGCCGATCTGGACGCGCTTGTGAGCGGAGATGGCGATGTCCCTGGATCACTCCCGCTTCCGGCCCGCGACGAAGGAGGATGCGGACCTTCTTGCCGAGCTCGTCAACTATGCCGGCGAGGGGCTGCCCTATTACCTCTGGAGCAGGATGGCGGGTCCCGGCGAGACGGTGTGGGAGATCGGAGCGCAGCGGGCCCTGCGCGAGGATGGCGCCTTCTCCTATCGCAATGCGACGCTGATCGAGGCGGATGGCGAGGCGGCGGGGTGCCTGATCGGCTATGTCATCGCCGACAGGCCGGAAGCGATCGATCCGGATACGCCGCCGATCGTCATGCCGTTGCAGGAACTGGAAAGTCTCGCCCCCGGCACATGGTACGTGAATGTGCTGGCCGTCCTGCCGGAATATCGCGACCGGGGCCTTGGCACCGCGCTGATGGAGCTTGCCGACGAAGCGGGCCGCAGGGCAGGCAAGAAGGGCATGAGCGTCATCGTGTCGGACGCCAATGCGGGCGCCCGCCGGCTCTACGAGCGTTGCGGCTACAAGGAGGCGGCCCGCCGCCCCATGGTCAAGGATGACTGGGACGGTGCCGGCACCGAATGGGTTCTGCTCACGAAGCAGCTGAAATAGGATACGGGGGAACGAAAAACGCGGCCGGATTGCTCCGGCCGCGCTGTCGAGCGGCATCACATGTCGGCACGGCCGGGTCCCGCAGAACGGGCGGCCATGCGCGGCTTGCTTACGCGAGTTCGATCGTATCCACGGCAATCTTGCCGTTGCGCGGGTCTTCGCGCGTGGTGAAGCTCACCTTGTCGCCTTCGTTCAGGCCGAAAAGACCAGCCCGCTCCAGGGCGGTGGCGTGAATGAAAACGTCCTTCGCGCCGTCGTCCGGCTGAATGAATCCGAAGCCTTTCTGGCCATTGTAAAACTTGACTGTGCCCTTGGTCATGGGAATTCCTCGTTACAAAGGGTTGCACGTAGCGATCGGCGCAGCGGTTCCGCGCCCGATCACCGGATTGTCGATCTTGGAAAGAAGTCTGAAGCGAGCAACTCGTACGTAACGAGGCTATAAGGCCCAGTAGTCTGGCCAACTATCGATGCGCCCTATATGGTCCATATGGCATCGCATTACAAGAAAAATCTCAAAGTATATAAAATAAATATTTGCCTGCCGGAGCTGAAATACCTCCCCGGCAGGCACGGGATTTCAGCTTAAATGCTGCTTGAAGAAGGCGATGGCGCGCTGTTCGGCAAGCGACGCGGCCTCCTCGTCGTAGCGCGGTGTCGTGTCGTTGTGGAAGCCGTGGTTGACGCCCGGATACATCTGCATCGTGTAGGTCTTGCCGTTCGCCTTCAACGCCTCTTCGTAGGCCGGCCAGCCGGCATTGATGCGCTCGTCGAGCTCGGCATACTGGATGAGCAGCGGCGCTTCGATCTTGCTTACGTCCTCCGGCGCCGGCTGACGTCCGTAGAAGGGCACGCCCGCCGCCAGTTCCGGATAGGCGACCGCGATCGCGTTCACCACGCCGCCGCCGTAGCAGAAGCCGATCGCGCCCACCTTGCCGGTGCTGTCCTCGTGGTTCAGCAGGAACTCGAACCCGGCGAAGAAGTCGTTCATCAGCTTGGTGCCGTCGACGGTACGCTGCAGTTCGCGCCCCTTGTCGTCATCGCCCGGATAGCCGCCGACGGAAGTCAGCCCGTCCGGCGCCATCGCCATGAAGCCGGCCTTGCCCAGCCTGCGGGCCACGTCCTCGATATACGGATTGAGCCCCCGGTTCTCGTGCACGACGAGCACGGCCGGCAGCTTGCCGGCAACGCCGGCAGGGCGCACCAGATAGGCGTTCACCTCGCCATGGCCGTTGGGCGAGGGATAGGTGATGCGGCTGGTGGTGATCGTCGCATCGTCCGGCGCCACCTGCTGGGCAAGCGCGTAATTGGGCGACAGCTGCTTCAGCAGCGCCGCGGCGGTGATGCCGCCGATGGCGAATTTCGCCGCACGGTCCAGGAACTCGCGCTTGGTGATCTTGCCGTGGGCGTAATAGTCGTAAAGGTCCAGCAGTTCCTGCGGAAAATCCTTGGCCGTCATCCGGCGGATCGGAGTTTGATTATTCATTCTTTACATCCTCCTCGTTTGGTTGTGCGTCGGCGATCCTTCGCCTGGTGCTTTCATATAGGGGGTCGATCGCGGATCCCGCTATCTCAAGAATGAGCTTGCGCCGCACGGCTTCCGCGAAGGTCGTGCGGTCGTCCGCGGTGATGACGAAGGAGCCTGGGCCGCCGATGATCCGCTCGGCGAAGGCGGCCTCCAGGTCGTAGTTCGCCGGCCGTCCGGAACAGTGCCGGCACAGCACCGCCAGCCCGTTGATGACGATGCCGGACTTCACCACGATGTCGCGCGCGTCGAAGATGGCCGGCCCGTTCCAGTTGTTGGCGCTGTCGGCGGACAGGTCGATCACCCGGCGCGTGCCCTGGATGGCGTTTTCGTCAATCAGCGCCTTGCCGAACAGGAGGGCTGCGCCGATCGCGTTGCGGCCGAAGGCCCGCCTCGGCGGGGCGAGCAGTGCCTCGGCGAAGCCGTCCGCGGCGGCCTTTCCGTCGATGACGGTCCAGCCGGCGACCACGTCCTGGGACTCCGCGTGCCCCCACTCGACATAGGTGACGGCGATGCGGCCGTGGATGCCGCCGGCAATCGCGGACAGCACGGCCGGATCGGCGATGGCGCGTGCATAGCCCTCGCGCTGGAAGCGGATTTCGCCGGCGTCGATCGATCCGGTCGCATCGGCAAGCAGGACCAGTTCCAGATCGACCTGGCCTGAGGGTTGTGCGGAAGACGGGGCGGACGCGAAGAGGAGCGTGCCAAGGAGCGTTGCGAGGCGTGCAATTCCACGACAGGACATTCCCGGCTTCCTCCCGCAGTCTTCTGGGCGACTTCGCTGGAGATAGAGGCAGCAGCGCCGACGGCAAGCCGGAAGCGGAATGACGAAGGGCCGCCCGGATGCCGGGCGGCCCTGTTTCATCGCGGAACCCTGCCTGTCAGGCCAGTCCCTGCTTCGACAGCGGCAGGGCGGTGATCCACTCGCCCTTCGCGGCGGCAATCGCATTGGCCACCGCCGGGCCGATCGGCGGCGTGCCCGGTTCGCCGGCGCCCGTCGGCGCCTCGGTCGAGGGCACCACATGCACTTCGATCTGCGGCATGTCGCTGATGCGCAGCGGCAGGTAGGCGTCGAAATTCGACTGGTCCACCTCGCCGTCGGTCATGGTGATCTCGTTGCGCAGGATCGCGCCGAGCCCGTAGCCGATGCCGCCTTCCATCTGCGCGCGGATGTTGTCCGGGTTCACCGGTACGCCGCAGTCGACCGCGCAGGTCACCTTCTCCACTTTCACCGTGCCGTCGTCGCGGAAGGAGATTTCCGCCACTTCCGCCACATAGGTGTTGAAGGACTTGTGCACTGCCACGCCGCGATGGCGGCCTTCTGGCAGCGGGTCGTTCCAGCCGGCCTTTTCCGCCGCAAGCCGCAGGACGCCGAGCTTGCGCGGGTCGTCCTTGAGCAGTCCCTCGCGGAAGGCGACCGGGTCCTTGCCGGCGGCCTTCGCCAGCCGGTCGATCATCGTCTCCACCACATAGGCCGTGTGCGTGTGGCCGACCGAGCGCCACCACAGTACCGGCACCGCCGTCTGCGCGTTATGCACCTCGACGTCGATCGCGCCGGCCGCGTAGGTCATGTCGGTGATGCCCTCCGCGGTCGTCTCGTCAACGCCGTCCTTGACGAGGAAGGCCTCGAAGGGCGAGCCGATCAGGATCGACTTGGAAGCGACGCGGTGTTGCCAGCCGGTGATATTGCCCTCGGCGTCGATGCCGGCCCGCACCTTGTGCGCCACCATCGGGCGGTAGTAGCCGCCCTTGATGTCGTCCTCGCGCGTCCACACCACCTTGATCGGGCGCGGCGTGTTGCCCGCCCCGGCCCATGCCTTGGCGATATGGGCGGCCTCGTCGATCGGATGGCTGTCGGGCTGGGCGCGGCGGCCGAAGGAGCCGCCGGCCCACAGCGTGTTGATGGCGACCTTGTCCGGCGTGATGCCGAGCACGGCGGCGGCCACATTCTGATCCACCGTCTGCAACTGCGATCCGGTCCAGAATTCCGCCGTCCCGCCGTCGAAGAGGATCGTGACGTCCAGCGGCTCCATCGGCGCATGCGCGAGGAAGGGGAAGCTGTATTCCGCCTCGATCACGGTCGCCGCGCCGGCAAGCCCTGCCTCGGCATCGCCATGCACGTGGGCCTTGAGGCCGGGCCTGGCTGCCATTGCCTGCAATTCGGCAAGCATCTCCTCGCTGCCGCGCGTCTCGGCTTCCGTCTCGTCCCAGGTAATTTCCAGAAGCTCGCGTGCCCGGATCGCCGGCCACGTCTTGTCGGCAAGCACAGCGACGCCGGCCGGCAGGGTCAGCACGTCCACCACACCGGGGACTTCCCTTGCCGCCGCCGCGTCGACCGTCTTCGGCTTCGCGCCGAATTTCGGCGGATGGGCCACCACGGCGACGAGCATGTTCTCCGCCTTGTGGTCGATGCCGTAGACGCCGGGCGCGCCGACCGTCTTCATCTTCGTGTCGAGGCGGGGGAAGGACTTGCCGATGAAGACCCATTCCTCGGGCGTCTTCAGGCGCGGGCTTTCGGGCAGGCTTTCGGCCGCCGCCAGTCCCGCCATTTCGCCGAAGGAGGCCTTCCTGCCGCTTGCATGCGAAAGCTCGCCCTTGGAAACGGCGATCTCGGCTGCGGGTACGCCCCACGCCTTCGCGGCGGCGGCGACCAGCATGGCCTTCGCGGTCGCACCCGCGGTGCGGTATTGCTGGAAGGAATTGGCGATCGCCGTCGACCCGCCGGTGCCCTGGACGCCGAAGAACAGGTTCTTGTAGCGCTCCGCGTCGGCGGGCGCGAATTCGACCCTGACCTGCTCATGGGTCGCGTCGAGTTCGTCGGCCACCAGCGTGGCGAGGCCGGTCGCCGCGCCCTGGCCCTTGTCCAGATGCTTGACGATCACGGTGACGGTGTTGTCGGCGCGGATATGGACGAAGGGCTGGGCCAGTTCGCCCTCGGCGGCCATGGCGGCGCCTGAAGCGCCCGGCAGCCGCAGCCCGATCAGCAACCCGCCGGCAGCACCCGCTGAAAGCTTCAGGAAGGAGCGGCGGGACGGAGCGGCATTCGCGATCGGCTTCATGAGATGATGCAGCATGGCTCAGCCCTCCATCTTCTCGGCGGCAAGGTGGATCGCCGCGCGGATGCGGGCATAGGTGGCGCAGCGGCAGACATTGCCGTCCATGGCGGCATCGATGTCGTCGTCGCTGGGCTTCGGCGTTTCGCTCAACAGGGCGGTCGCGGCCATGATCTGGCCGGACTGGCAATAGCCGCATTGCGGCACGTCCAGCTCCTGCCAGGCAGCGCGCACGGCTTCCGCCGCCTTGCCGTCGACGCCCTCGATGGTGGTGATCGACGCGCCGTCCAGGTCCGACAGGAAGGTCTGGCAGGAGCGGATCGGCATGCCGTCCAGATGGACGGTGCAGGCGCCGCATTGCGCGATGCCGCAGCCGAACTTGGTGCCCGTCATGTTCAGCTCGTCGCGCAGGACCCAAAGAAGCGGCGTGTCGGGGTCGGCGTCGATGGAATGCGAAACGCCGTTGATCGTGAGATTGACCGGCATGTTTTGCTAGCCTCCGCTGGCTCGTATATGCTGGTGGAAAATGTAAACTGATGGGTGTAATCTAATGGCGTGGAGGCAAAATGTAAACTGTATAGTTTACATGGAATGCGAAATCGCGCCGGCCCGGGTCTAGAAATGGCGCTGTCGGAAGAAAAACAAGGCCTCATCGTCGACGCGGCAATTGCCGAGTTTCAGGAACGCGGTTTCGCTGGTGCGAGCATGGACCGGATTTCCGAACGGGCCGGGGTTTCCAAGCGCACCGTCTACAATCATTTCGCAAGCAAGGAAGCGCTGTTTTACGCCATCACCCAGCGGCTGGCCGACCGGTTGAACCAGGCCCTCGACCTTCGCTACGACCCGGACGAGCCGATCCGCGAGCAGCTTGTCCGCCTCGCCTGGGCTGAAGGCGGGTTGTTCACCGATCCGGCCTTCATGAGGCTTGCCCGCATGATCATGGGCGAGACGATCCGCGATCCGGCGCTGGCTGCGGAAATGAACAGCCGCATCACCAAGGTCGGCGTCTTCACCGAATTCCTCGCCGCCGCCACCCGCGACGGCAAGCTCTCCGCACCCGACCCCGCGCTCGCCGCCGACCAGTTTCTGGCGCTGCTGAAATCGCAGGGCTTCTACCCGCGGCTATTCACCGACACGCCCGTCACTCGCGAGGAAATGACGGAGATTGTTGAGCGCTCCGTTGATATGATCATCAGGAATTACGGGCAGAAACAAATAATATAAAAAACGGAGAGCGGTTTTATGACAAAAAGAATTTTTACAATAATATACGGTTATTTAATTGCTTTAATTACCGCTGCAATTATTTTACTTATTAGCTATTATATCATAGGTATTTATAATGAAGGAATTAAAAGTTTGAAGAACTTTAGCATAGACGATTTATTTATATCAGTATTATTATTATTTTCGTTTGGCATAATAATACTAATACCATTTATTGTTCTTATAATAGCTCTTGAGCGTGCTTCAATTAGAAATGTATATATATATGTTTCACTAGGCGCTTGCGCATCCATTTTTTTGAGAATGTTTGATTTCGCAATTTACGAAATTGTCTTTCCTTCTTTCATTGGAGCGATTTCAGGCTGGGTTTACTGGCGGATAGCGGGCAGGACTGCCGGCTCCTGGCGAGCGGTCAAATCACTCGAAGACCCTTGCGGGGACTGGCACTGAGGGCATTCATTCTTCGTCCTTCAGTGTCTCGCGTGCAGCTTGAATATGCTCGTCGCGGATATGGGCGCGGATGAGGGCGATGGCCGCCATCAGGATCGTCGCATCGTCGCCGAAGCCGATGCCGATCAGGAAGTCGGGAACCGCGTCGAGCGGCAGCACGAAATAGGCAAGGGCGGCGAGGATAGTCCCCCGCACCTTGGCGGGCGTCGCTGGGTCGAGCGCGCAGAAATAGGCGGCGATCACGTCTTCCATGAAGGGGATCTGGCGCGCCGCGCGCCTGGCGGTGCGGAAGATCTTCTCCTTCACGCTGCGCCGCTGCTTTTCCTCCGGTCCGAGGATTTCCGGATCGAAGCCCAGTTCCTCGAAGGTGCGTTCCATCTCCCTGCCCGTCCCGTCATCGTCGCGATCGTCCATTGAGAAGACATGGGGTCCGGGGCGCCAAAAGGGAAGCGTCTCTTTTCTTTACCTAACGGAATACCATAATCTTTCCAGCTGAAAGCCGCCGTCGGAAAGTTCAGGAACAGGAGAGCGACATATGAAACTGATAGCCATGGCTGCCATTGTTTCGGCGACCCTTGCCGTCGCCGGAAGCTCTCTGTCGTTTGCGGGCGAAACTCCGGCACCCGAAGGGGCCCGTGTCTATTTCATCGACCTCAAGGACGGCGACACGGTGAAGAGCCCGCTGACCATCCGCTTCGGCCTGGAAGGGATGGGTGTCGCGCCGGCCGGCGTCGACAAGGATCACACCGGGCATCATCACCTGCTGGTCGATACCGTGCTGGAGGGCGAGGCGCTGAATGAGCCCCTGCCGGCGGACGAACATCACCACCATTTCGGCGGCGGCCAGACCGAGGTGACGGTGGAGCTTTCGCCGGGCACGCACACGCTGCAGCTCATCATCGGCGACCACAACCACATCCCGCACGATCCGCCGATCATGTCGGAGCGGATCACGGTGACCGTCGAATAGCAAAAAAGCCCCGCCGGGAACCGGCGAGGCTTTCTGCGGGATATCTGTCCGTTGACGGTCAGGCGCTCTTGGCCGCCCGTTCCGCTTTCTTGCGCTCGTGCGGGTCGAGCAGCGCCTTGCGCAGGCGGATCGACTTCGGCGTCACCTCGACCAGCTCGTCGTCGGCGATATAGGAGAGCGCCGCCTCCAGGCTGAGGCGGATCGGCGGGGTCAGCTTCACCGCCTCGTCCTTGCCGGAGGCGCGGACGTTGGTGAGCTGCTTGCCCTTCAGCACGTTGACCTCAAGGTCGTTGCCGCGCGTGTGCTCGCCGACGAGCATGCCGCGATAGACCTTGACGCCCGGGTCGATCAGCATCGGACCGCGGTCTTCCAGGTTCCACAGCGCGTAGGCGACCGACTCGCCGTCGCCGTTGGAGATCAGCACGCCGGTGTGGCGGCTCGGGATCTCGCCCTTGTAGGGCGCGTAGTCGTGGAACAGGCGGTTGAAGATCGCCGTGCCGCGCGTATCCGACAGCAGCTCCGACTGGTAGCCGATCAGGCCGCGGGTCGGCGCGTGGAAGACGAGCCTGGTGCGGCCGCCGCCCGAGGGGCGCATTTCGAGCAGATCGGCGCGGCGCTCGGAAAGCTTCTGCACCACGATGCCGGAGTGTTCCTCGTCCACGTCGATGATGACTTCCTCGATCGGCTCCAGCTGCTGGCCGTTGGCGTCGGTGCGAAACACCACGCGCGGCCGGCCGACGCAGAGCTCGAAGCCCTCGCGGCGCATGTTCTCGATCAGGATGGCGAGCTGCAATTCGCCGCGGCCGGACACGATGAAGGCGTCGCCTTCCGGCGTGTCCTCGATCTTCAGCGCCACGTTGCCTTCCGCCTCGTCGAAGAGACGCTTGCGGATGACGCGGGACTGCACCTTGTCGCCCTCGGTGCCGGCCAGCGGGCCGTCATTGACGAAGAAGGTCATGGACAGCGTCGGCGGGTCGATCGGCTGGGACGATAGCGGCTCGCTGACATCCGGCGCGCAGATCGTGTCGGAAACCGTTGCCTGCTCCAGGCCGGCGATCGCGACGATGTCGCCCGCCTCGCCCTTCTCGATCGGCTGGCGTTCCAGGCCGCGGAAGGCGAGCACGCGGGAGATGCGGCCGCTTTCCACTACCTTGCCGTCGCGCGACAGGGCCTTCACCGCCATGTTCGGCACCGCCGTGCCGGAGACGATGCGGCCCGTCAGGATACGGCCGAGGAAGGGGTTCGCCTCGATCGTCGTCGCCAGCATGCGGAAGGAGCCTTCCTCCGCCCTGGGCGCCTCGACATGCTTGTGGATCAGCTCGAACAGCGGATCCATGCTGTCCTTGGGGCCGTCCGGGTCCATTGCCATCCAGCCCTGCTTGGCCGAGCCGTAGACGACGGGGAAGTCGAGCTGCGCCTCGTTGGCGTCGAGCGCGGCGAACAGGTCGAAGACCTCGTCCAGCACTTCCTCGGCGCGCTGTTCCGGCTTGTCGATCTTGTTGATGGCCACGATCGGGCGCAGGCCCAGCTTCAGCGCCTTGCCGAGCACGAACTTCGTCTGCGGCATCGGCCCTTCGGCGGCGTCGACCAGGAGCACGACGCCGTCGACCATGTGCAGGATGCGCTCCACCTCGCCGCCGAAATCGGCGTGGCCCGGCGTGTCGACGATGTTGATGCGCCTGTCGTTCCAGACCAGCGAGGTGACCTTGGCCAGGATCGTGATGCCGCGCTCCCGCTCCAGGTCGTTGGAATCCATCATCCGCTCTTCCGTGCGCTGGTTCTCGCGGAAGGAGCCGGATTGCTTGAGAAGAACGTCGATCAGCGTGGTCTTGCCATGGTCGACGTGGGCGATGATCGCGATATTGCGAAGGTCCATGAAGGCTCCGTGAGCGTGCCTGGTGTCTTGGGTGGCCAGGCCATTTGAAAAGCCGGGGGTATCCGCCGGAAGGGGTCGCTCGACCCTCCGGCAGCGCATCCTCGAGCGCGGTATGAATTCGAGATGCGGCCCTATAGCCGATTTTCGTGACGATTTGAACAGCCCGTCGCAAGGATTCCGCATGCGTAAGCCGCGCGGCTTTGCAGTCCAGCTCTGCACGTTATGCAACGCGGTCGCCGGAGCCATGCGCCATCGTGGCTTGCCGGAGTGCACGGGGCTCCTGATAATAAGGCTTCCTTATTAATTTTACCGGTTCCCCGCCATGCCCGCCGCGCATAACGAAACCCTCGGCTTCCTGCTGGCCGATCTCTACCGCCTCTACCGCAAGCGTTTCGAGGCGGAGCTGGTGCGCGGCGGCCTTGAACTGACGCCGGGCTCGGCCCGCGCGCTTGCCTATGCGGTTGCCTATGACGGTTTGCGACAAAAGGAGCTTGCCGATCGCATGGCGGTCGAGCCGATGACGCTGGTTGGCTATCTCGACCAGCTCGAAGCGCTCGGCCTGATCGAGCGGGCCGCCGATCCCAAGGATCGCCGCTGCAAGCTGATCCGCGCGACGGCGGCGGCGGAACCGATCATGGCGACGATCCGCGCCGCCGGGGCGCGGGTGCGCGCCGTCGTCAATGCGGGCATGAGCGACGCCGAGGCGGAAGCCTTCCGCCGCACCGTCGCCGCCATGCGCGACCGGCTGGCGGCGACGCCGGTTCCCGAAGCGGACCCTGTGGAAGATCTGCTGGAGGCGCTCGCATGACGACGCCCATCATGAGCGAACGCCAGACGGCGATCATCGGCGCCATTCTCGTCGCGCTCGGCCCGGTTTCCATGGCGCTCTACACGCCGGCCATGCCGCGCCTTGTCGAGGTCTTCGGCACCGACATCTCCTCCATCAAGCTGACGCTGACGATCTATTTCGCCGGCTTCACCCTGGCCCAGCTCTTTTGCGGGCCGCTGTCGGACGCTTTCGGCCGCCGGCCCATCGTGCTGGCCTTTTCCGGCATCTACCTGCTCGGCAGCGTGATCGCCGTCTTTGCCGACAGCGTCGCAGCCCTTCTCGCCGCCCGCCTGCTCCAGGGCGTCGGCGCCTCCGCCGGCATCGCGATATCGCGGGCGATCGTGCGCGACCAGTTCACGGGCCAGGCCTCTGCCCGCATCATGAACCTTGTCGGCCTGATGCTCGCCGTCGGCCCGGCCCTGGCGCCCACCATCGGCGGCCTGACGCTGGAAACGCTCGGCTGGCGGGCGATCTTCTTCGTCATGGTCGCCTATGGCATCGGCATCGGCGTGCTCGCCATCTTCTTCATGGCGGAAACCAATGCCTTCAGGGATCGCGGCCATATCGCTCCGAGGCGTCTGGCCTCCTCCTATGCCCGCCTGCTGGCCGATGCGCGCTTCCTGCGCCCTTCCATCATTCTCGGCACCACCCTTGGCAGCATCTACACCATGGCGACCATGCTGCCCTTCGTCATCATCGAGCGGGTGGGCCTGACGCCCTCGCAATTCGGCTACTCGATGATGCTGCAGTCGGGCTCCTTCTTCCTCGGCAGCCTCGTCACGCGCTCGCTGCTGAAGCGGTTTTCGGCGGAAAGGATCGTGCCCTTCGGCATGGCGCTCATCGTGCTTGGCTGCGTCGGTCTCGCCCTTTTCACCCGCGCCGGCAACCTGACGCTGCTTCACGTCATGGGGCCGGTCGCCGTCTTTGCCTTCGGCATCGCCGTCATCCTGCCGTCGATGTCGACGCGCGCCCTCTTTCCCTTCCCGCAATTCGCCGGAGCGGCTTCCGCGCTGATGGGCTTCTTCCAGATGGGCGGCGGCCTTGCGGGCAGCTTCGCGGCGGTCCTTGTCGGCGATCCGGTCGTGGCGCTCGGCACCATCGTGCCGGTCATGGGTCTGATCGCGCTCGTGCTCTACCTGCTGCCGGATCCGGCGGGCGTGGAAGCGCTGGGCGAGGCGGGGGAGTAGCGCCCCGGCGTCTTCCCGCGTTTTGAGCCCGCAACCCTCTTGCGGCGATGGCGACGCCTGTGCGAGGTAAGACGCAAGGATTGACGGCGTGGCCGTCCGAGATTTGAGGGGCGCAAGTGAGCAACAGAACCGGGACCTTGATCCTCGCCGTGTGCCTGTCGGCGCTGGTCGTTGCCGGCTGCGGGCGCCGCAGTCAGCTCGAGCAGCCGTCGGCCGCCGCCGATCCGGCGGTGGCGGCGGATCAGCTCCCGGCGGAGCCGGCAAAACCCGATCGCCCCTTCATCCTCGATCCGATTATCTGACCGGACCAAGGTCCGCGAATTTCCTAGAGGGCCCATCGCGTGCATCACTTCGCCTACAGGGACGGCGTTCTGCATGCCGAGGACGTGCCGGTGACCGAAATCGCCGCCGCCGTCGGCACGCCCTTCTACTGCTATTCCACCGCGACGCTGGAGCGGCACTATCGGGTGTTTTCCTCCGCCTTCTCCGGCATCCCGACGCTGGTGTGCTACGCGATGAAGGCGAATTCCAACCAGGCGGTGCTGGCGACGCTGGCAAGACTGGGCGCCGGCATGGACGTGGTTTCGGAAGGCGAGTTGCGCCGGGCGCTCGCCGCCGGCGTACCGGGCGAGCGGATCATGTTTTCCGGCGTCGGCAAGACGGAGGCCGAGCAGGCGCTGGGCCTCGATGCCGATATCCTCTGCTTCAACGTGGAAAGCGAGCCGGAACTGATCCAGCTTTCCCGCATTGCCAGCCAGAAGGGCATGACCGCGCGCGTCTCGATCCGCATCAACCCGGACGTGGATGCCAGGACCCACGCCAAGATCTCGACCGGCAAGGCGGAAAACAAGTTCGGCATCCCCTGGCAGCGCGCGCGGGAAGTCTATGCCGAGGCGGCCGCCCTGCCCGGGATCGAGGTTACCGGCATCGACATGCATATCGGTTCGCAGATCACCGAGCTGGAGCCCTTCGATGCCGCCTTTTCCCGCCTCGGCGAACTGATCGCCAGCCTGCGCGCCGACGGGCATGCGATCGAGCATATCGATCTTGGCGGCGGTCTCGGCATTCCCTACCGCGACAACAACGAGCCGCCGCCGCATCCCGATGCCTATGCGTCCGTGGTCCGCAAGCATGTCGAGGAGCTTGGCTGCCGCATCATCTTCGAGCCGGGCCGGCTGATCGCCGGCAATGCCGGTATCCTCGTCTCCAGCGTTGTCTATGTGAAGGAAGGCGCGGACAAGACCTTCGTCATCGTCGACGCGGCGATGAACGATCTGATCCGGCCGACGCTCTACGACGCCTATCACGAGGTGCGCCCGGTGACGCTTTCGCGCATCGAAGAACCGCGCCTGCGCGCCGACGTCGTCGGACCGGTCTGCGAAACCGGCGATTTCATCGCCCACGACCGGGAAATTCCGCGGGTGGAGGCAGGCGACCTCATCGCGGTCTTCTCGGCCGGCGCCTACGGTGCGGTGCAGGCCTCGACCTACAATTCCCGTCCGCTCATCCCCGAAGTCCTGGTGCGGGACGGCGAATTCGCCGTTGTGCGGCCAAGGCCGAGCTACGACGAGCTGATCGGCCTCGACCGTCTGCCGGGCTGGCTCTCCGAAACCTGAACCGGGGACCCATCGCGCCAAAGTGAAACCGCTTCGGCGGGGTGGGCTCCAACATCGTGATCCCGAAGCGATTTCTTGTGACGACAGCGATTCCGTTGTCGTGGAAAGCGCTTTGCGTACGCACTCAATCCTTGCCGGATTGCCTGAATTGCCCCACCCTATATCCTGACTTCGCAGCATCGAGGGCGGGATCGGGACCGACGACCGACCGGGGGCAAGGACGGAGACGCGCGTGAAGACGACGCAAGAACCAGCACCTGACGCCGATCGAGCCGGTTTCTCCGAAACCTTCTCTCTCCGCGAGGCGAAGAACCGCCTCGCCTGGACAGTGCTTCTCAGCCGTCTCTGGATCTTCTGGGAGGCTGCCTGGCCGCGCCTTGTGCCGCCGCTCATCGTGCTGGCCTTCTATGCCGGCCTTGCCTGGCTCGGGTTCTGGATCGCCCTGCCGGTTATCCTGCGTGTCGTTCTGCTTCTGGGTCTTGCGGCCGTCTTCGCCTGGACGCTGCGTCCTCTTTTCGCCCTGTCATGGCCCGACCGGGCCCAGGGCCTGCATCGCGTCGAGCTCGTTTCCGGCCATAGCCACCGGCCCCTTGCGGCGATGGAAGACGACCTATCCGTCGGCCAGGGCGACCCGCAGACGCGGGCGCTCTGGGCCGCTCATCAGCGGCGTATGGCGGAAGCGCTGCGCGCCCTGAAGGCAGGGTTTCCTTCGCCGCAGGCCTTTCGGGTCGATCCCTATGGCCTGCGTGCCCTTGCCGCCCTGCTTCTGGTCACGGGCTTCGTTTACGCCGGCGGCGAACGCTGGCAGCGTCTGGTGACGCTTTTCCCGAACGAGGCGGAAGCGGCGGCCGTCACGGCGCGTATCGACGCCTGGGTCACCCCGCCCGTCTACACGGGCAAGCCTCCGATCTTCCTGACCGGCACGGCGACGGCCCTGCGCGATCCCTCAGCGCCCATCAGCGTGCCGACGGGCAGCGAACTGCTGATCCGTTCCCAGGGCAGCGACAGGATCAGCGTCATCTATCGGCGGGCGCAGGGCTCTGACGAGATCTTGCCGGCCGAGCAAGGCGTTCCGGCTTCTGCGCCGGTTGACCGCAAGGCTCTGCTGGAAGCCAATGGCAGGCTGGATATCCGGGATGGCGAGGAAACCGTCGCCTCCTGGGTCTTCGACGTGAAACCCGATCAGCTGCCGACCATCCGCCTTCTCGACGACCCCGAGGAACAGTTCAGCGGCAGCCTGAAGTTCAGCTATCTCGTGCAGGACGACTATGGTGTGGCGGCCGCCGAGGCGGAAATCCAGCCTGTCAGAGAGGAAGGCAGGTCGACCGGGCAAGAGCCGCGTCCGTTGGTGGAAGCGCCGCGCTTTCCGCTTTCCCTGCCCTCCGGCGAGCAAAAGTCGGGTGCTGCCGAAACCTTCCAGGACCTGACCTCCCATCCGTGGGCGGGCTCCGAAGTCGAGCTCATGCTGCTCGCCCGCGACCAGGCGGGCCAGGAAGGCCGGTCGGAACCGCATCGCTTCACCTTGCCTCAGCGCAATTTTGCCAAGCCGATGGCGCGGGCGATCGTCGAGCAGCGGCGCGAGCTCGCGCTCGATGCCGGCAATCAGCTTAGGGTAATCAATGCGATCGATGCGCTTCTGATCGCGCCGGAACGCTTTTTCGACGAGCCGAAGCACTATCTCGGTACCCGCTTCGCCTATAACCGGCTCGTGGCGGCCGAGAGCGACGAGGAACTCGCAGCCCTTCTTCCCTTGCTTTGGGATCTGGCGCTGACAATCGAGGATGGCGATCTGTCCGTTGCCGAGCGCAATCTGCGCGATGCGCAGGAGGCGCTGCGCAAGGCTCTGGAAAGCGGTGCGTCGGATGAGGAAATCGCGCGGCTGACCGATGAACTGCGCAAGGCGCTCAACGAATATTTCCAGGCCCTCGCGGAGCAGCTGCGCCAGAATCCGCAGGCGCTTCAGCAGCTTCCCGATCCGAACGCCCAGTCGCTCAGGCCGCAGGACCTTGACGAGATGCTCCGCCGCATCGAGGAACTGGCGAAATCTGGTGCGCGCGACGCCGCGCGCGAGCTTCTGTCGCAGATGCAGCGCATGCTGGAGAACCTGCAGACGGGCCGGATGCAGAACATGCCTCAGGGCATGAGCCAGGAGATGATGGAGGCGCTCAACGAACTCGGCCAGATGATCCAGCGCCAGCAGGAGCTGATGGACCAGACCAACCGCTTCGGTCAGCGGGATGGTCAACGGCGTCCCGGCCAGCAAGGCCAGCAAGGGCAGCAGGGCGAGCAGGGTCAGCAAATGACGCCTGAAGAGCTGGCCGAAGCGCTCAGGCAGTTGCAGGAGCAGCAGGGCGCGCTGGCCGAGCAACTCCAGCGATTGATGGAGGAAATGGCCCGCAACGGTATGCCGCAAAACCAGGACCTCGGCCGAGCGGGGGAATCCATGGAAAATGCCGGCAAGGAACTGGGCAGGGGTGAAACAGGCAGCGCGGTGGGCGAGCAGGGCAACGCTCTTGAGGCGCTTCGCCAGGGCGCCCAGGGCATGATCGACCAGATGCTCGGCCAGGATGGGCAGGGTCCGGGGCAGAATTTCGCGCGCGGCCGCAGTCCGCTCGACGAGGATCCGCTCGGGCGGCCGCGGCGCACGGAAGGGCCGGATTTCGGCGATCAGGTGCGGGTGCCGGACGAGATCGACGTGCAGCGGGCGCGACGTATCCTGGAAGAGCTGCGCCGGCGGTTCTCCGACCCGTCGCGGCCGGCTTTGGAGCTCGATTATCTGGAGCGTCTGCTCAGGCGCTATTGAGGCGCGCAGGGTCGGCCGGAAATCTTCCGGCGCCTTCCTCCCGCTGGCGGGGGGAAGGTAGCCCGATCAGGCGTAAAGCCGGCGATTTTCCCGATTGATGCCGAGAATGGCGTCGGAGACGGCGCGGCGTATTTCCGCGAGCGAGAACGGCTTGGTGATCACGTCGTGGATCAAAGCCTCAAGGCCCGAGGCCCGCTCGCGCTGGTCGGCGAAACCGGTCATCAGCAGGATGGGCATCGCCGGATGGTCGCGCGCCGCGACGAGGGCGAGCGCGATGCCGTCCATGACCGGCATCTTGATGTCGGAGAGCATCAGGTCGAAGCCCGCCTTTTCCCTGGCAAGCACTTCCGCGGCCGCTGCTCCGTCCTCGGCCGCCACCACTTCGTGGCTGTCGAGTTCGAGTGCGCGTTTGACGAAGCTCCTGACCGCCTCATCGTCCTCCGCGAGAAGAATGCGTGCCATGTCTATCTCCCGTCCCGGCCCCTGCCGGGTTCCCCGTCCAGATATCCGTCCTCAAGCCGTCCCGGCGACTTCGCTTTCACCCTGCACGACGTAGCCGATATAAGGCAGCTGCCGCCATTTGTGTCCCATATCCATGCCGTAGCCGACGACGAATCGGTCCGGGCATTCGAATCCTACGTAGTCGGCGGAGATGGCAGCTTTGCGGCGGCCCGGCTTGTCCAGCAAGGTGGCGATACGCACGGATCGCGCGCCGCGCTCCATCAGCCTCTCGCGCGCAAAGGCGAGCGTGCGTCCGCTCTCCAGGATGTCGTCGACCAGGACGACGTCCCGCCCTTTCACGTCGCTTGCCACGTCGCGCAGGACCCTGACCTCGCCGGAGGAGGCGGTATCGGCGCCGTAGCTGGACAGGTGAATGAACTCCATTTCCGGGGCAAGGCCCGCATGATGGAGCGCGCGCGCCAGATCGGCGGCGAAGATGAAGCTGCCTTTCAGCACCGCGACCACCAGCAGGTTCACGGGTTTCGCCGCGCCGATCTCGTGCGCGATGTCTTCCACGCGGGCTGCAATTGCCTTCTCGTCGAAGAGCACGTCGATTTTCGGGGCGTCCAAAAGGACTGCGGCTTGCTGGTGCGCCTTGGACATCAAAGTTTCGCCTGTTGATTGCGTCTATCGGTGAAGCG
Organism: Stappia albiluteola; assembly: GCF_014050225.1. Classification (GTDB taxonomy): domain Bacteria; phylum Pseudomonadota; class Alphaproteobacteria; order Rhizobiales; family Stappiaceae; genus Hongsoonwoonella; species Hongsoonwoonella albiluteola. The sequence goes on from NZ_JACFXV010000063.1 coordinate 126,811, forward strand.
GACATGGATATCCGCCGCGAGATCCGGAGGCGTGGTCAGGCGGGTGCGAAACCGGGTGGTTTCACCCGCTTCCAGCTGCCTGACCTTCGGCTCGACAATCCAGGCATAGATTTCCTGGGCATCCTCGCTCCTGAGAGCGAGCCGGACAGCAGGCACATATGAGGCCTTCTTGCCCGGATTTTCAATGGTTCCCTCTATAACCAGCACCACCGTACCCGCTTCGACTTCGCGGAAGGTCCGCAAGTCCTTGAATTCCAGGCCTCGAAGGTTCACCTCCAGCCCCGCCAGCTGGTAGAGGCCGGCCAGGTCGGGAACGCGGGCCACGATCTCCGTGCGTAGCGAATAGGCGAAAGCGCCGAGCGCAATCGCCAGCAGGAATACCATCGCGCCGACGACGCGTTGAACCTTGAAGCGCTTGGCCTTCGTCTTGAGGCCGGCAAGAAGCGACGGCTGGTTCTTGTCCCGCTTCCGGCGGCGGATGCGGATCCGGGGGCGGCGCGCCAGGGATTCAATGTCCTTCGGCTTGTCCGGCTGCGCTTGCGCGCTGCCGTCCGGTTCTTCCGGGCCTTCCGGCGGATCAGCAGGACGGAGCGCCATTTCCGTGGCGTTGACGATGTCCCGGGCGGATTTCGTATCGGATGCGACATCGTCGTCATCCATTCCGTCCGCCACTTCCTCGCCCCAGTCCTCCGGGCCCGGCAACCCGTTCTCTTCCTCCGTCGGATCGAATTTGGCCGTCCGTGCATCGTCCTTCGATGCATTGCCCTTCGCGAATGTTTCCGCAGGCTCTTCCGCGACGGCGTGCCACCTGTTGCCGCAGCGCGTGCATTTCACGCTTCGGCCGGAAGGGCCGAGGGCGTCGGCTCTGACGTCGTAGGAAGTCGAGCAGCTGGGACAGGTTATTTTCATGGGCGGTGGCCTTGCCGCATACTGATGAGGTCTTCGAAAGAGACCTTTATGCCCTATTGTCCCTTAACAGGCTACGAACCCCGGCGTGGCCGCGTTCACGCCGCCGCCTTCATCGTCGCCGGCGGTGTCGCTTATGCCTCGCGCATGGGGCGCCTTCCGCCTATCACGCGCCGATATCATTAATGAAGCGTTAACGAGGCCACCATAGTCTGGAAGACGGGGCGAAAAGGAGACGTCGTGATCCGATTTGAGAATGTCGGCCTGCGCTACGGCATGGGGCCGGAAGTGCTGCGTGATGTAAGTTTCAGCATCGAACCGCAGTCCTTCCAGTTTCTGACCGGCCCGTCGGGTGCCGGCAAGACGAGCCTGTTGCGCCTGTTGTTCCTCTCAATGAAGCCGACGCGTGGTCTCATCTCGGCCTTCGGCCACGATACTTCCACCTTGTCAAAGTCGCAGGTGCCCGGTTTGCGGCGGCGGATCGGCATCGTTTTTCAGGATTTCCGCCTGCTCGACCACATGACGACCTATGAAAACGTCGCCTTGCCGCTTCGCGTCCTCGGACAGCAGGAAAGCGACTATCGCTCGGATGTGGTTGAACTGCTTAAATGGGTCGGGCTTGGCGAGCGGATGCATGTTCTGCCGCCGGTCCTTTCGGGCGGCGAGAAGCAGCGGGCGGCGATCGCGCGCGCCCTGATCACCCGTCCCGAACTCCTGCTGGCCGACGAGCCGACCGGCAATGTCGATCCTTCGCTTGCCCAAAGGCTGCTTCGGCTGTTCATTGAATTGAACCGTCTCGGCACATCGGTGGTGATCGCCACGCACGATCTGGGCCTCATGGAGCAGGTCGATGCGCGGCGAATGATCCTTTCGGGCGGACGGTTGGCAATTCATGACGACTGAACAGGCCATGGCGAACGAACGCAGAGCGGCGGGCCAGGAACCGGGCGGCCAGGCGGAAGGCCGGCGCGCCAGCGCGTCGCCGCGCAAGAACAAGGCCTCGCGTGACGGCAAGGGCGGTGGCCGCCGTCGGCCGCCCGGCGATGGATTGCGGCCATCGGCTGCCATTGTGCCGCCCCAGGCAGTCGCGGGTCGCGCCCTGACGCTGGTCGTCGCCATCATGAGCTTTCTTGCCTGCATCACCGTCGGCGCGGTCAGCGTCATCGACGAGGCGGCGAATGCCTGGTCGGGCGATCTCGTCCGGGAGGTCACCATCCAGATCCGCCCTGCCGAGGGTGTCGACATGCAGCGCGAAATCGACAAGGCGATCGCGCTTGCCGAGGGCATGCCGGGCGTCGGTTCGGTGCGTGCGCTCTCCGACGGCGAGACGCGCAGCCTCCTGGAGCCCTGGCTCGGCGGCGGCCTCGATCTCGACACGCTGCCGGTGCCCCGCCTGATCGAAGTGGCTGTCGACGACCCGGACATTTTCCCGGTCGCCGATCTCAAGGTCGCCGTCGGCCGCGAGATTACCGGCGGCAGCCTGGACGATCATTCCGCCTGGACGGAACGGCTCGCCTCCATGGCCAACGCCATGGTGATCGGCGGGATCGCCATCCTGGCGCTGGTGTTGTGGTCGATGGCGCTATCGGTGATCTTTGCCACCCGCGCCGCGATGGCAGGCAACAAGGACGTGGTGGAGGTGCTGCATTTCGTCGGCGCCGAGGACACGTTCATCGCGCGCGAATTCCAGCGCCACTTCCTGTTGCTCGGCCTCAGGGGCGGCATCGCCGGCGGGGTGTTCGCCTGTCTGGTGTTCCTCGTGCTGGAATTCGCTTTCCGGGAAGGCTCCGGCATTGCCGGCGCCGATCAGGTCGACGCGCTGTTCGGCGGCTTTTCCGTCGGCCTTGTCGGCTATCTCGGTGTCCTGGCGATCATCTTCATCGTGACGGTCCTGACGGCGGCCACCTCGCGCTACGCGGTTCGGTCCCATCTGGCCCGGCTGGAGTGAAAAGCTGAGGCAGAAGTGTCGCAAACGACCGGAAAACACTCCGGTTCCACGCAAATTCGCCTGCGGCGATGTGCCAATGGGTTGCATTTGCCGCGATGACGCCCGAATCGGTTAGCATTGTCGAACTCAGTCAATCGAATAATGGGCAGTCACGCCGGAATGGCCGACCAGAACGCCACCACAGCGCCGATGGAGGCAGCGGATCCCGCTGAGAGGGCGGCCGGTGGCGATTGCGTGATCGCCCGGCCGTCGCCCGGGCGCAAGCGGCCACGCAAGCGCGTGATCCTGCCGGTTCTGGCATCGACGCTTGCCGCGTTTCTGCTGATCGCCAACTTCCTGCACTTCGCCAATTCGGTGGTGGGGGCGCGGCTGCCCGACTCCGTCTTCAGCGACGCGATCGTGGTGCTGACCGGCGGCAGCGATCGCATCAGCCAGGCCCTGGGATTACTGAAGGAGGGGCAGGCAAGGCGCCTGCTGATTTCCGGCGTTCATCCCGCGACGACCCCGGAGCAGATCGTGCGCAGCACAGCGGCCGATCCGGACCTGTTCGCCTGCTGTGTCGATCTCGACAGAAAAGCGCTGAATACAACGGAAAACGCCGCTGAAACGGCAAAGTGGGCGCAGGAAAAAGGCTTCAGCAGCCTGCTGGTCGTGACCAGCGCCTATCACATGCCGCGCTCGCTTCTGGAGCTCCAGACAGCGATGCCTTCCGCGAAGCTCATTCCCTATCCGGTGGTGCGTGAAAACCTCGACATGGGCCACTGGTATCTCGATCCGGCCACAACGCAACTTCTCCTGCGCGAATATGTGAAGTATACGGTTGCCTGGCTTCGGACGGGGGCAAAAGTCCAGGGGAGCGCTGCCGCGGCAACGGCCCAGGTCTCCGACTGAGCTCCATCCCATTTGCGGCTGAAAGGCTCCGTCGACGACATCATGCTCGCCCTGCGTTCTCTTCTGTTCAACATTTTCTTCTATCTGTTCACTCTGACCTTGATGGTGGTGGGCTGTCCGCTCCTGCTGCTTCCTCGCCATGTCGGCTGGCCGATCGTTCCCTTCTGGGCGCATGTGAACCTGTGGGTGCTGAAGCACCTTGTCGGCATGAAGGTGGAAGTCAGGGGCAGGGAGAACATCCCGGAGGGCGGCTTTATCGTCGCCGCCAAGCACCAGTCGGCACTCGAAACCTTCGCGCTCATCCCCGAATTCCGCGATCCGACCTACATCCTGAAGCGGGAACTGCGCTATATCCCGCTGTTCGGCTGGTACACGATGCGTATGAAGCAGATCCCGGTCGATCGCGGCAAACGCTCCGTCGCCCTGGCGGCGATGACGGAAAAGGCGCGCGAGGCGGTCGCGGAAGGCCGGCAGATACTGATCTTTCCGGAAGGAACCCGCAGGCCGGCCGGCGCCGAACCGCATTACAAGTACGGCGTCGCCCATCTTTACCGGCAGATCGGCTGTCCCGTGCTGCCGGTTGCCCTCAATACGGGCATCTTCTGGCCTCGCCGCGGCTTCTATCGCTATCCCGGAAAAGTGGTCTTCGAGATTCTTCCTCCGATCGAGCCGGGCTTGGGCCTTGAGGCTTTCGCAAGCACGCTGACGGAGCGGGTCGAGACGGTTTCCGACCGGTTGATCGAGGAAACGGCCGCGGCATATCCGGATCTGCCGGTTCTTGACCGGGTTGCCGAGCGCTGGCGCGAACGCGGCCGGATGCTCCGGCGCAACTGACCGCAACGCTTGAATACCTGACGGCAATCGCCACATCAGCAGAGGGTTCGCACCCTGAAGAGAGGTGGTGTCGCGCGTTTTGCACTTTTCTTTGTTCGCTGTTTGTTCTAGATTTGGCGCCCCTGTCGAAAAGGCGGTCCGAATTCCGGGTTCATGCAACATGACCACGCAAGGTGAAAACGCAACGCCGGTCGATGGCCTCCTGCCCGAGGCCTCCCGTGCCCTTGGCCTTGGCGATGCCTTTCGCTATTTCCAGGGCAGGTCGGGTCGCCGCTACCTGTTCAGCGAGGTCGCCGTCGACGACCTCGAAGACTATCGCAATGCCGTGGTCGTGTTGCTGCCTCGACTGCGAAGTTCCGGCGACAGCCGCGGTCGCTGGCTCGGCGAGATCGATCGCTATGGGGCGAGGCAGGGCAAGCCGATTTCCGCAGTGCGGCTGAAACGGATGCGCGCTTACGTGCATCTCCTGGCAAATGCGGCGCCGGAGCGCCATTCGGTGCTCGCGGATCTGGAAAGCAACAAAGATCAGGCCTGACTGCGAAGTTCCCGGCCGAGCCAGGACAGCACGGGATCGTGGATACCGAGCTGCTCCAGGTGATCGGCGGTGTTCAGGACATATTCCGGATTGGCGCCCGATTGGCCGACTGCGCCGCTGACCATGCGCAGCAGACGGTCGCGCGGCAGAACGCCCGCATATTGCGGATGGCTGCGGTCGACCAGATAGGTGGTTGCGGTGACCCGGGTTGCGGAACCGTCCTCGAGCCGGATCGGCCGCTCCGCTTCGCGATAGATCATCGTGACCTGTTCGCGCGCGCGCAGATATTCGATAACCTCGCCCCGCTTTTCGGCGCTGATGCGGAAGGCCATGCCGCGGCAGGCGCCGCCACGGTCGAGGCCGAGCACCAGGCCGGGTCTTTCCTCGGTGCCGCGATGCACCCAGGAATAGACGCAAAGCGAGCGGTGCGCCCCGTGCAGCAAGGCCGGCGTCGCTTCCTCATAGGCAAAGCCCGGCCGCCACATCAGCGAGCCGTATCCGAATATCCAGAAGTCCCGCATGAACCGTCCTGACCGTCCCTGATTTGGTCGATGCGCGGCGCAATCGGCTATCAGCATGTGCCGGCCGATGCAATGGCCATGACAGGATTGTTGGATCGGATCGCGCAAAAGTGGGGCGCGGCAGGGTTCCGGACCGGAGGCGAAACGATATCGCGGCTCAATCGGCATGACGCAGGCTGACGGATGGGTTATGGGCTGTAGCGAAATCTCCATACGATCCAGCGCGACAGGAACAGCCATGCAGCCCATTTCGCCCGCTCGCAAGCCCTCCCGACGCGGCTACTATGTCGTGATCGCGCTTGTGCTGATCGTTGTCGGCGGCTGGTCGGCCTATTGGACCGCCGGGCGCGGCATTGCCGCCGATATTCTGCGCAATGCCAAGAAGGTTGCGGCAGCCGAGGGCGGCGAACTCGCATGTTCCGACCAGGCGCTTGGCGGTTTTCCGTTCCGCTTTGAATTGTCCTGCCGTCCGCTGCAGATCGCAGATGCCAGGGGCAACCGCGCAACGCTTCGGGCCCTCAGGGGGATAGCGCTGGCCTATAACCCGAAGCATCTGATCCTCGAAGCGGATGGACCGCTTGAAGCAAGCGGCGCGACGCCGCGTCCGATGTCCCTGTCTGCGGGCTGGGAAAGTGCGCGGTCCAGCTTGCGCATCGGCGAGGGCTCGGTCGAGCGCGTGGACGCAGTATTCGACCTGCCCCGGTTCACCCTGACGGATGCGGCGATCGGCGCGGCCGGGCTGTCTGCGCAATCGATCGAGGTTCACGCACGTCGGGTTCGGACGGATTCCGACGGGCTCGATATCGCGCTATTGGCGAAGGGGGCCGCCGTTCCCCAGCTATCTGCCGGCGTCGACGCCGAACTGGTGCTGAGCCTGCCCCGGGGCGGGCCGCTGCTCGCCGGCGGGAAGGAGTTCGCGGCCTATCTTTCAGGCGACGAGCCGGTGCGCATCACCTCGCTCAGGCTGTCGAGCGGCGCCTCCAGCCTGCAAGGCCATGGCGCCTTGACGTTCAATGCGGATGGAATGCCATCGGGCGAGGTCATGCTGACGGTGGCCGGTAGCGAGCAGCTCGCGGCCACGCTCGCTCCGTTCTTTCCCGCTGAAAGCACGGTGCCGACCGCCTTGCAGGGCGCAGTGCTCGGGCTTGGCGGACAGACCACCCTCGATGGCGAACCGGCGCGAAGCGTCACCGTCAGCATCGACAACGGGCGCGCCCGCGTCGGCCTGGTCCCGCTTGGAACCCTGCCGCCGATGTTTTGAAGCAGCCGTGTGGTTCAGCGCGAGGCGAGCCGGTCGATCGGGATCACGTAGCCTTTCCAGCCGGCGGGCTCGGCGATCTTGTCGTAGAGCGCCACGGCCGGTGCGTTCTTGCCGGGCACGATCCAGCGCAATTCCATCCAGCCGCGGCTTTGGCCTTCATTGACCAGCGACTCGATGATCCGGCGCGCGATGCCCTGCTGGCGGTCTTCCGGGCGGACATAGATTTCGTCGATCTGGCCCACGCGCAGGCCGGTGATGATCTCCGGCAGGTCGAAGAATATGGCAAAGCCGACGATTTCCTGGTCCCTGAACGCACCTACGACCTCCGCCGTGCGGTCGTTGAGGATACGCTCGGCGTAGAACTGGTCGGGCCGACGGGGCGCGCCGCGCCTTTGCGCCTGGGCGTAGGCGGCAATCAGCGGCGCCAGCTGCAGTGCGTCTTCCGGGCCAAGCGCCTTGATATCGACTTTGGTCATGCAATCTCCGCAGGCGGATGGGACTTCAGGGCCTCCGGGGCGAGGCGATCCGGCGCACCTTGACGCGATTGAAAGCTCCGATCAAGAGCGCCGAAATACGGGAGCGCTTCCGCCGCTTGCCCGGCGGCATATTCCGACGCAATATCCCGCCGCCCGCCCAACTCCCTCGTCGCAAAGCGTCAGAATGTCCGTGTCCCAGATCGTTGCACCTTCTTCCGCCCCCGCCTCGCGGCTTCGCGCCACCTTGATCGGCCTGACGGCAGTGCTGATGTGGTCCGCGCTCGGTCTCTTCGGCGCCGCTTCCGGCAAGGTGCCGCCGTTCCTTCTCAATGCGCTCTGCTTCGGCATTTCGGGGTTAGCCGCCACGGTATATGTCCTGTCACGTCCCGGCGGCGCTGCATTGCTGCGCCAGCCGCTGCGCGTGTGGGCCTTCGGCACGGCAGGGCTTTTCGGCTTTCACTTCTTCTATTTCACCGCCATCCGCAATGCGCCGCCGGTCGATGCCAACCTCATCAACTACACGTGGCCGCTGCTGATCGTGGTCTTCTCGGCGCTTCTGCCCGGCGAACGCCTGAAGCCGCACCATGTCGTCGGCGCGCTGCTCGGTCTCGGCGGCGCGGCCCTGCTGGTGACGGGCGGTAGCGGTCTCTCCTTCGATCCCGTTTATGGGTTCGGCTATCTCGCCGCCGTTTGCTCCGCGCTGTTCTGGTCGAGCTATTCGGTATTGTCGCGGAGGCTTGCGGCCGTTCCGACGCAGGTGGTGGCCGGCTTTTGCCTTGCCACGTCCGCGCTGTCCCTCATCTGCCACCTTGCGCTGGAGGAGACCGTCTGGCCGCAAGGGGCGAGCGAATGGCTGGCGGTTCTGGGGCTCGCCGCGTTTCCCGTCGGGCTCGCCTTTTTCACATGGGATATCGGGGTCAAGCGGGGCGACATCCAGGTGCTCGGCGCCGGCGCCTATGCCGCGCCGCTGCTGTCCACGCTGTTGCTGATTGCCGCGGGCTACGGCGAGTTCACGCTCGTCGTCGCGATTGCGTGCCTTGCCATCACCCTTGGTGCGTTCATCGCCGCCAGGGACCTGTTGTTGCGCCGCTCCGCCGAACGGCCAGTGGTGAAGGCGCCCGGCAGGGGCTAGGTTCCCGGGATACCCGTCGCGCAATTCCCAAAAGGAGCAGCAAGCCGATGACCAGCCCCGTCGCCTTTCGCCCTCGCCGCAGCGTGCTCTATATGCCGGGCTCGAACGCGCGGGCGCTCGACAAGGCGAAGACGCTCGCCGCCGATGCGCTGATCCTCGACCTTGAGGATGCCGTGGCGCCAGATGCCAAGGATGTCGCGCGCACACAGGTGGCTGCCGCCGTTTCCGGCGGCGGATACGGTCACCGCGAGCTGATCATCCGCATCAACGGTCTCGATACCGCCTGGGGCAGCGACGACCTCGAAATGGCGATCGCCGCGAGGCCGGATGCCATCCTGATTCCGAAGGTTTCAAGCCCCGTCGATCTGGAGCGGGTGGCAAGCAGGGTCAACGGCGCGCATGCGCCGGCGAGCGTCAAGCTCTGGGCGATGATGGAAACGCCGCTCGCCATGCTGAACGCCGGTGCGATTGCCGCGGCCGCCGTCAATCCGGAAACGCGCCTTGCCTGCTTCGTCATGGGCACCAACGATCTGGCTAAGGAAACCCGGGCGAGGATCGTGCCGGGCCGCGCGCCGATGATGTCCTGGCTGATGGCCTGCGTCGCGGCGGCCCGCGCCTACGGGCTCGATATCATCGACGGCGTTTACAACGCGCTCGGCGATCAGGAAGGTTTCGAGGCGGAGTGCGTGGCTGCGGCCGAGATGGGCATGGACGGCAAGACGCTGATCCATCCCAGGCAGGTGGATCCGGCAAACAGCGCCTTCTCGCCGGCGGCAAGCGAGGTCGACTGGGCGCGCCGCATCATCGCAGAGTTCGAGAAGCCGGAAAATGCCGCCAAGGGCGCCATCCAGGTGGAAGGCCGGATGGTGGAGCGCCTGCATGCCGAGATGGGGTGCCGTGTCGTCGCCCTTGCGGAAGCGATTGCCGCGCGCGGCCTGGAGCGGGATGGCGAAAAGTGAGAGCGGTTTTCGCCTGAAATCCCGCTCTAAATATATAGGATCGATCACGTTTTATGAGATTGGATCGAATCGATCCGATCTCATCGCGATCCGGGCCGACCGGACCTCAGCCCTGCTCTTCCTTCTCGTCCAGTGAATGGCGGTGGATCAGCGGCAACTGGGCGATGGTGAAGACGAGGGTGATCGGCATCATGCCGAACACCTTGAAGGAAACCCAGAAGTCGGTCGAGAAGCTGCGCCAGATAACCTCGTTCAGTCCTGCAAGGAACAGGAAGAACACGCCCCAGCGAAAGGTCAGCTTGCGCCAGCCGTCGTCGTCCAGCCGGAACACGCTGTCGAAGACGTAGCCGAGCAGCGATTTGCCGAAGAAAAGTCCGCCGAGCAGGATGCCGCCGAACAGCAGGTTGACGATCGTCGGCTTCAGCTTGATGAAAAGCTCGTCATGCAGCAGCAGCGTCAGCGCGCCGAAGACGAGAACCACGACGCCGGACACGACCGGCATGATCGGCAGCCGCCTCGTCAGCACATAGGAAACGACGAGCGAAAGCGTGATCGCCGCCATGAAGACGGCGGTTGCAAGGAAAATCGGACCGCCGAGCCCCTGCAAGGCGGGAAAAGCCGAGACGATCGCTTCTCCGCGCGCATTGGCGAAGAAGAACAGGGCGAGCGGACCCATTTCCAGCAGCAGTTTCAGGAGCGGCGACAGCTCCTTGCGGTCGGGTGCATTGGGTCCGTGTTCGAATTCCATGAAGACTTTATTCCACTCAACAGGTGTGAAATCAGGGCGAGCGTTCAGACGGCAATCCTGTTTAGGCGTCAATTTCGGCAATAGCGCGGGCGAAATCGCGGGCGGTGAAAGGTTCGAGATCGTCCACCCCCTCGCCAACGCCGATGAAATGCACGGGCATCTTGTGCCTCGCGGCGATGGCCACCAGGATGCCGCCGCGCGCCGTGCCGTCGAGCTTGGTCATCACCAGGCCGGTGACGCCCGCCGTCTTGCCGAAGATTTCCACCTGGTTCATGGCGTTCTGGCCGGTGGTCGCATCGAGGGTCAGCAGCACGCTATGCGGGGCTTCTGCGTCGTATTTGCGGATGACGCGGACGACCTTTTCGAGCTCCGCCATCAGTTCCGCACGGTTCTGCAGGCGACCTGCCGTATCGATCAGCAGCACGTCGACGCCCTTGTCGGCGGCTTCCTTCATCGCGTCGAAGACGAGCCCGGCCGCATCCGCGCCGGTGTCGCGGGCAATCACCTCGGCGCCCGTGCGCGCGCCCCAGATCTTCAGCTGTTCGACCGCCGCCGCGCGGAAGGTATCGCCCGCCGCCAGCATCACCTTGCGGCCCTCGGCGGCGAATTTCGCCGACAGCTTGCCGATCGTGGTGGTCTTGCCGGTGCCGTTCACGCCAACGACGAGGATGACATGCGGCTTCTTCGCCAGGTCGATCTCGAGCGGCCGGGCGGTCGGCTCCAGCACTTTCTCGACCTCCTCGGCCAGGATCGTGCGCACGTCCTCGACGGAGATTTCCTTGTCATAGCGACCCTGGGCAAGCCGCCCGGTGATCGCCATCGCCGTCTCCACCCCGAGATCCGCCTGGATCAGGATATCCTCAAGCTCCTCAAGCGTGTCGGCGTCGAGCTTGCGCTTGGTGAAGATCGCCGAAATGCCGCCGGTCAGCGCGGAGGACGAGCGGGAAAGGCCCGAGCGCAGGCGCTTCAGCCAGCTCTGCTTCGGCTGGGGTGCACCCTCGTCCTGCCGGGGCGAGGGCACCATCGCGGCGGCTTCGCCGGGCTGATCGTCCTGTTCCAGCGCCGTCGCTTCCACTTCCGGAGCGGCTGTCGCCTCGGCTTCGTCTCCGGCGGGCGCAGGCGCGGGAGCGTCTTCCTTCGCGCCGAAAAGACGGCCGAGCAATCCGCGCTTCTTTTCGCTCATGAATTCACGCCGCCTTTGAAATACGCTCTGCCAGAAGATGGCGCCCGGTATGACCGGTTATGCGCAACTCCTCAAGGGCGCCCGCATCGCCACCGGGAAATTCGACCTGCGTGAACTGTTCCGTCCGGCCAAGGCCCGGCTGTTCGACGAGAACGCGGCGCGTGGCCCCGACCTCGCCGGCAAGATGGGCGCCGAGCGCCTGGTCGCCCCTGGCCCTGAGCCGGGCGGCCCGCTCCTTGACGAGCCCGCGGTCGACCTGCGGCATGCGGGCGGCGGGCGTTCCCGGACGCGGCGAGAACGGGAAGACATGCAGATGCGTCAGCCCGCATTCGTCCACGATCCCCAGCGAGTTGGCGAACATCTCCTCGGTTTCGGTCGGAAAGCCGGCGATGATGTCGGCGCCGAACACCACGTCGGGGCGCAGCCGCCTGACGTCCTCGCAGAAACGGATCGTATCGGCGCGCAGGTGCCGGCGCTTCATCCTCTTCAGGATCATGTCGTCGCCTGCCTGCAGCGACAGGTGGAGATGCGGCATCAGCCGCTCTTCCTCGGCGATCGCCTTCATCAGCGCGTCGTCCGCCTCGATGCTGTCGATGGAGGAAAGCCGCAGCCGGTCGAGCGAGGGCACCAGCTTCAGGATCTTCAGCGTCAGGTCGCCCAGGCTCGGATTGCCCGGAAGATCGGCGCCGTAGCTGGTGATGTCGACGCCGGTCAGCACGATCTCCCGGTAGCCGTTGTCGACGAGGCGGCGGATCTGGTCCACCACGACGCCCATCGGCACGGATCGCGAATTGCCCCGGCCATAGGGAATGATGCAGAAGGTGCAGCGGTGGTCGCAGCCGTTCTGGATCTGCACGAAGGCGCGCGCCCGGCCCTCCAGCCCGTCGATCAGGTGGCCCGCGGTCTCGCGCACGCTCATGATGTCGTTGACGCGGACCTTTTCGCTGTCCTCGATGCCGAATTGCGCCACGCGGCCGTAGGAGGCTCTTTCCAGCTTCTCGGTATTGCCGAGCACGAGGTCGACTTCCGCCATTCCGGCAAAGGTCGCGCTCTCCGTCTGCGCGGCGCAGCCGGTGACGATGATGCGGGCATGCGGGTTGTCGCGGCGGGCCTTGCGGATTGCCTGCCGCGCCTGGCGAACGGCCTCGTTGGTCACCGCGCAAGTGTTCACCAGCACGGCGTCCTTCAGCCCGGCGGCTTCCGCTTCGCGCTTCATCACCTCGGATTCGTAGGCGTTGAGGCGGCAGCCGAAAGTGACGACGTCGACGCTCACTTGACGACCTCCAGCATCGGCTTGTCGCCGGGCGCCGTCTTCTCGAAGGAAAGCGTGTCGAGGTCGAGCAGGCCTTCGTATTCGATCTCCGTGTCGCCGGTCATCATCACGTGGCCGTTGTCCTCGCGCCATTCGAGTTCCAGCGGGCCGCCGGGAAGATGCACCGTCACCTTGCGCCCCGTGCGCCTGTCGCGGGCCGCCGCCACGGCAACGGCACAGGCCGCGGTGCCGCAGGCGCGCGTCAGGCCGACGCCGCGCTCCCACACCTTCACCTCGATCTCCGTGTCCGAGATGACATGGGCGAGCGAGATATTCGCCTTCTGCGGAAAGATCGGGTGGTTTTCGAGCAGCGGGCCGATGCGCGAAAGGTCGTAGGCCTCGATATCCTTCACCCAGAAGATCGCATGCGGATTGCCCATGTTGACGCAGGACGGCGTGTGCAGGATCGGCTTGTCGATCGGCCCGATCTGCAATTCGATCGCCCGGGTGTCGTGGAATTCCTCCGCCAGCGGGATCTCGTCCCAGGCAAAGCGCGGCACGCCCATGTCGACCGTGATGCGGCGCGGCTCGCTCGTCTTCATGGCGATGAGAAGGCCGGCATTGGTGTCGATCGCCGCGCTCGCCAGGCCGCTTTCCTCGATCAGCAGGCGGCCGATGCAGCGCGTGGCGTTGCCGCAGGCGTCAACCTCGCTGCCGTCGCAATTGTGGATGCGCATGAAGGCGTCGGCGCCCGAACGGGACGGTTCCACGGTGATCATCTGGTCGAAGCCGATGCCGTTTTCGCGCTCGCCGATGGCGCGGACCTGCTCGGGGGAAAGACGCACGGGCTCCGTCCGGGCGTCCCAGACAACGAAATCGTTGCCGAGCCCGTTCATCTTCAGGAAGGGGATGCGTCTGTCGCCCATGGGATGCTTTTCGCGCTTGCCGGCACAAGGGCCGGATTGATCGAAACCGGATTTCGTCCTGCGGTCGGCAGGCTGAAAGCACTTTCAGTGCCTGCCGTCGCACATGGCGACTATATGGCCGAAAATAGCGGCCTTTTCCAGAGCCGCGGCCCGTCAAAGCTTTTCTCAGGCTGCCTCGATGCTCATTGCGGTCTCTTTGCCGACGGACGCGAGGATCTTCAGCATATGAGCGAGCGACACCGCGACGCAGCCTTCCGTCGGCGAATAGTCCGGTCTCGCGAGGTGGAAGAAGATCGCCGAACCCTTGCCATCGACCGGCGGGAAGAGGTTGTAGTCGAGCACGACGACGATGTCGTAGAGATGATCTTCCCGCCAAAGCTTCTCATGGCTTCCTGCGAAGGGCAGAAGGACAGGCTGGTTGTAGCAGGGGTCTGCGGGCGCGTCGCACCAGCCGAGCATCGGGTGCATCGGCTCGACGGGAAGCCTTGTGACGGGTTTGCGAAGCCTGTCCGGGCGATAGTAGACCTTGAGAAGCTCGAATTGACCCAGCGGCGTGGCGCCGTCGCCTTCGCGCTTGCGCGCTGTCGGGCCGCCACGTCCGATTGCACACGGAATCGTGATCGATCCATGGGTGAGGAGGCCCTGCGCCTTGTTGGCGGGCCTGCGCCGCACCGTCAGCAATTCCGTCACTTTTATCGGCTTCCTGTTTCTTGACCCAACGTCATGATGATCGCGGGCCGGGCATTTGCAAGTTCCTGATAACCCGATGATAAAGGCTGCGTGAAGAAGAATTGACGGCTCGGCCGCGAACGGATCACGATTTGGGCTCGCAAGGGCCTGTTGCGATCATTAAGTGTCTGGCATCAAATATGTGGCGCTGCGAATATGACAGCGTCGATCTGGCGTCTCGCCGATGTGATCGCCGGTTCGCAGATTCAAGGGAGTGGAAGCCATGAGCGCGCGCAATATCCTGATCGTCGACGACGATAACGATCTGCGCGAGGCCCTTGTCGAGCAGCTGTCGCTCTATGACGAGTTCGAGACGCTGCAGGCCGAGACGGCCTCCGCCGGTATCAACACCGCCAAGAGCGAGCATATTGACCTGCTCCTGATGGATGTCGGTTTGCCGGATATCGACGGCCGCGAGGCGGTGAAGCTGCTACGCAAGGGCGGGTTCAAGGCGCCGGTGATCATGCTGACCGGTCACGACACGGACTCCGACACGATCCTCGGTCTCGAGGCCGGCGCCAATGACTATGTCGCCAAGCCGTTCAAGTTCGCCGTGCTGCTCGCGCGCATCCGTGCGCATCTGCGCCAGCACGAGCAGAGCGAGGATGCCGTCTTCACGATCGGCCGCTATTCCTTCCGCCCCGCGCAGAAGCTGATGGTGGACGACAAGGGCGCCAAGATCCGCCTGACGGAAAAGGAAACCTCGATCCTCAAGTATCTCTACCGCGCGGGCGAAAAGCCGGTGACGCGCGACGTGCTGCTGCATGAGGTCTGGGGCTACAATTCCGGCGTGACCACCCATACGCTCGAAACCCATATCTACCGCCTGCGGCAGAAGATCGAGCGCGATCCCTCCAACGCGGAACTGCTGGTGACGGATGCCGGCGGCTACAAACTGGTTCCCTGAGGATCATTTTTCGTTAAAGCGCATTAACTCTTGTGCGGATTCATGCCTTTGCCCATGGTGAAGGCATCGGGATCGCTCTTGATCGCACCTCGTCTGTCTGCAGGGTTTCTGCATGAGTCTCGCGCGCGACATGAATTTGCTACGGCAGGTGCCGCTGCTCTCCGATTTTCCGGACGACCAGTTGCGCCTGCTGGCGTTCTCCGCCGAGAACCAGACTTTTCGCGACGGCGAGGTGCTGTTCACCGAAGGCGAGCGCGCCGATGGCGGCTTCGTCGTGGCGAGCGGCGAAGTGGCGATGGAGCGCGGTGGCGAAACCCGCGAGGCAATGGGGACTTTCGGCCCCGGCACGTTGATCGGCGAGACCGCTCTGCTGGTGGAAACGCGGCGTCCCGCGCGGGCGGTCGCCGTCGGCCAGACTGAAGTGATCCGCATTCGCCGCGCCCTTTTCAAGCGGATGCTGCAGGAGTTCCCCGAGATTGCGTCCGCCCTTTTCGAAAGCCGGGCAAGCAATTTCCGCCAGATGACGCGCTCCCTGTCGCGCGTCGGCAATGTTCTGGAACAGATCGACCGCGAGGTGCTGGAGCAGCGCGGGCACAAGAGCGGGGACGGCTGACGGCGCTGCCTCCCCGCGGGCCCGAGGCCCGGGAGGAAAGGCTTGGCTGGCCGCCGTGCGGACGGTGTCAGGCCACGTTCAGCGTCACCGGAATGTTTCCGCGCGTCGCGTGGGAGTAAGGGCAGACCACGTGCGCCTTTGCGACGAGGTCTTCCGCCTGCGCCCTTTCCACACCGGGCAGGGAAATCGTCAGGGTTACCGCAATACCGAAGCCCTGTCCGTCGTCGCGCGGCCCGATGCCGACGTCGCCACTGATCGATGCATCCTGCGGCAGCCTGACCTTCTCCCGGCCCGCTACGAATTTCAGCGCGCCAAGGAAGCAGGCCGAATAACCGGCGGCGAAGAGCTGTTCGGGGTTGGTGCCGGCGCCGCCGGGGCCGCCAAGTTCCTTCGGCGTGGTCAGCGAAACTTCGAGCTGCCCGTCGCTGGAGCGGGCCTTGCCGTCGCGACCGCCGGTCGCCGTTGCATGGGCGGTGTAGAGGATAGGCATGATTTCAATCCTTTCCCTGTCTTCAGCGTTGGCCAATGAGAACGGGATGGTCATGTGCATCCCGTGGCGCAAAAATAGATAGTACACAATTCAATTTTATGCAATATATTGACGTAAGGTTTTTTTGACTTGCCTCTATGTTCGGCATCAGGAAACTAGGGTCAGGACTCATTAATTTGACTGGAATGGTGTTCGAGATGACGAGAGATGGAAGGAAAAGCTCGAAGAACGGGGTTATTCCCCCGGTCGAGGGCTTTGACGCGACAGGTCGAAGTCAGCTCGATCATCCTTTGGATCGGGCGGATCCGCACGGACTACTTTGTCGCAAACCCTTGAAAGGCTTTAGCCTTCCTGTGGGCTTGCTCCTCGTATCCGCACAAATCCGCTCCGACCATTTCAGCCAAATTAATGGGTCCTGACCCTAGAGCCTGCCTCGGAGTGCTTTTCACGAATGCGCCCGGGGAGGGACCGGTCAGGTCCCTATCCGAAAATGGCGCTCGACCGCGAATGGTCGAGGGCGATCGAGTGGATGGATAGCGAATGGCGCATCGCGAGCTTCGAGGCAGCGAAAGCGGAACCAATCTTCTCTTGTCTGATCAACTTTGCTTTGCGTTGCACTCGACGACGCATGCCCTGTCGCGCGTCTACAAGGGCGTACTCGATCCTCTCGGCCTTACCTACCCGCAATATCTGGTGATGCTGGTGCTCTGGGAGCGTTCCGGCCTGTCGGTGAAGGATCTGGGAGCGGTGCTCTATCTGGATTCAGGCACCCTCACGCCGCTGCTGAAGCGGCTTGAAGCCGCAGGGTTGGTAATTCGCCGGCGGGACAGCGTGGATGAGCGGCGCGTTCTGATCGAATTGACCGCGAAGGGTTGCGCGCTTCGCGAGCGGGCGGAGTCGGTGCCGGCCAGGATCGGAGAGGCTTGCCTGTCTTCCGGCGTCGATTTGCCGGCCTTGAAGCGGGATCTGGAGGCGCTCAGGTCCGCGCTGATGAAAAGCGGGGAAGAACCTGCCTGAAGCGGCCTGAGATCATTCGCAGGACCGGCAGGCCGGCAAACGCCATCCCGGTGCCGAAGACCCACCAGGCGGGCCGGATCGAATAGCGGAAATCGAGATTGGCCGCGAGCACTCGCTCCGCCGGAATGCCGGTGGCGAGTGCGTACCAGAGATATTCGATCCCCGCCGTCGCAAGACCCGCAAGTGCGGCGATGACGGCAAGGACGACCGGCGAGGCGAGGTTGAAACCTCGCTTCTGCGCGGCCCGATAGAGCATCAGTGCAACATAGAAGCCCGCCATCAGCGTTGCTTCCGTCACGTCCGACTTCGACTGAAGGAAGAAGTGGAAGGCGGCGAGGATCGCGATGCCATAGGTAAGCTTGTGCAGCCGGTGCCAGTTCTGGCCCATGCGGCGGATCGCGCCGTCCGTCGAGGTGACGCCAAGCGCCATAAGCCCGACGAGAGCCACAAAGCCGATGGTCAGGTAGAAACGCAGCACGATCTCGCTGGCGATTTTGCTGAGGTCGAAAGCCTGATCGACGACATAGAGCCCGAGGTGAAGCAGCGCATAGGCGGCGGCGGCAAGGCCGAGCATGCGGCGGATGTTGACGAGCCTGTTCCAGGCCGCGATCCGGCGAAGCGGCGTGATGAGCAGCGACAGGAACAGGAAGCGGATCGCCCAGTCGCCCGTCTCATGCAGCGCTATCGTCACCGGCTTCGGGCCAAGCGTATTGGTCAGCAGCCCGAAGACGAGGTAGAGGCCCGGTGCCAGGGTTGCGGCAAAAGCGATGAATTTCAGGCTCGAAAAGCGGCCATTGCGCTCGGTCCAGGGCAGGTAGCCCGAGATGCTGGAAGCCTGCGTACCCGTCACCATGCGATTTCCGTCCTCACTCCTGTTGCCAGACAGATAATCCGCCGGAGGGGATTGGTCCCAGCAAGCTTGTTCAAGCCTTGGTGAGGTCCGCGTGTGTTTCACACGCTCTGAACGAATGAAAAGGCCGGCGAAACCGCCGGCCCGTTTGCCTCAGACCCAGGGGCGGTCCCCGTCGACCTTGCTTTCGAAAGCGTCGATCGACGGCGCCTTTTCCATCGTCAGACCGATATCGTCGAGACCGTTGATCAGGCAATGCTTGCGGAAGGGGTCAATGTCGAAGGTAACCACGCCGCCATCGGGGCCGCGAATTTCCTGCGCCTCCAGATCGACGGTGAGCGTGGCATTGGCGCCGCGCCGCGCGTCGTCCATCAGCTTGTCGAGGTCTTCCTGGGAGACGACGATCGGCAGGATGCCGTTCTTGAAGCAGTTGTTGTAGAAAATATCGGCGAAGGACGTGGAGATGACGCAGCGCACGCCGAAATCGAGCAGGGCCCACGGCGCATGCTCGCGGCTGGAGCCGCAGCCGAAATTGTCGCCGGCCACGAGGATCTGGGCGTTGCGATAGGCCGACTGGTTCAGCACGAAATCCGGGTTCTCGGAGCCGTCTTCCTTGGTCCGCATCTCGTGGAACAGCGCCGTGCCGAGGCCGGTGCGCTTGATCGTCTTCAGGAACTGCTTCGGGATGATCATGTCGGTGTCGATATTGACGATCGGCAGCGGCGCCGCGACCCCGGTCAGCGTGGTGAATTTCTCCACGGCGAGTTTCTCCTTGGCTTCACTATGGGCTCAGGCGGCGAGGCTGGTCGCCTGATCGACGCCGAGCATCAGGTTGAGGTTCTGGACGGCCGCGCCCGAAGCGCCCTTGCCGAGATTGTCGTAGACGGCGATCAGCAATGCCTGGCCGCGCTTGTCATTGGCGAAGACATGCAGGCGCATGCGATTGCTGCCGTTGAAGACCTGCGGATTGAGGTCAGGCGTCTTTTCGACCGCCTCCAAAGGCGCCACCTCGACGAAGCCGCCGGCAATGCCCGCGAAATGATCGGCGATCGCCTCGTGCAGTTTCGCGCCGCTCGGGCTGCCCGGCAGCAGTGCATAGTGCAGCGGCACCACCGTCACCATGCCTTGCGCGAAATTGCCGACCGTCGGCTGGAAAAGCGGCGTGTTGTCGAGCGTCGCATAGGCCGTCATTTCCGGCAGATGCTTGTGGTTGAGGCCGAGCGCGTAGGGCATGTAGGGGGCGGCCGCCGCGCCTTCCGCCTCATAAGCTTCGATCATCGACCTGCCGCCGCCGGAATAACCCGAAATCCCGTTGACGCTGACCGCATAGTCCGCGCCGACGAGGCCCGCCGCGATCAGCGGCCGCAGCATGGCGATCGGCCCTTGCGGCCAGCAGCCGGGATTGGCGACCCGCCTGGCGGTGGCGATGACATCGCCCTGCTCGCGCGTCATTTCGGCGAAGCCATAGGCCCAGCCTTCCGCAACGCGATGAGCGGTCGAGGCGTCGATCACCTTGGTGGTGCCGTTTTCGATCAGCGAGACGCTTTCGCGTGCGGCGTCGTCCGGCAGGCAGAGGATTGCCACATCCGCTTCGTTAAGAAGGGCGGCGCGGGCGGAAAGGTCCTTGCGCTTGTCCTGCGGGATGGCGAGCAGCGTGATATCCCGGCGGCGCGCCAGACGCTCGCGGATCTGGAGACCCGTCGTGCCTGCCTCGCCGTCGATGAAGATCTTCGCAACCATGCCAGTTCGCTCCGCGTAAGAACGCTCGGCGGCCGGGTTCGCTGGCGCCGAAAGCGTCGGGCGCTCCTTCTACACCAGCAAGGGGCGCCTTGTCATCGTTTCCCGCCCGATTCCGCAATCTATCGCGCCATCGAATGGTATTCGGCATTGGGTCGCATGTCGGTTGCCGAGGCGACCCGGTTCGACATGTTGAAGAAGGCGGCGACTGCTGCGATATCCCAGATGTCGCGCTCCGAGAATCCTGCCTTCCGCAACGCCTCGCGATCCGCTTCGACGATCGCTTCGGGCTCGCGGGTAAGCTTGACGGCAAAGTCGAGCATGGCGCGCTGCCGGTCCGAAAGCTCCGCCACGCGGTAGTTCATTACCATCAGCTCTCCGAGTTCCGCCTCGCCGGAAAGCTGGCGCACCGCCGCGCCGTGCGCCGTCAGGCAGTAGAAGCAGTGATTGACCGAGGAAACCGCGACCGCGATCATCTCCCGCTCGAGCTTGGACAGGCCGCTTTCGGCCAGCATCAGCTCGTTGTACATCTCCGTGAAGGCCTTGAGCTTTCTGTCGTCGAAGGCGTAGGCTTTCAGCACGTTGGGGACGAGGCCGAGCTTTTCTTCGCATTTGGCGAAATAAGCTGCCGTCTCGGGACTTTTGGGTGTGCTGTGATCGAGATCGAGCGCAATGATGCGTGTTTTCCTGCTCATGGACGTGCCTCCCGCCAAATCCGTCATTGCCGTTTGTATTCCAGAGGCTAGCATGGCCCCTGTCGCTGGGGGAGGCTGTGAATCAAGCGGTGCCGTGACGATAGGCCCATAGCATCGGGGTCGCGGCGGCCGGACGCAGAATAATAAATCGGGGGAATCCATGCCGGAAGCCAAGGAACAAGCGAAGGCGCGCCTGATCGATGCCGTCGTCACGAAGCTCGATCCCGAGATCGGCTCCTTCGCGCGCGAATTCTATGCGCGGGGCGCCGCGGAAGACCTCGTTACCTACAGCCGCGACGAGCTTGCCGCCTTCGCCGCGGAGGCGTGGAAGGATATCGCGAAACATCCGGTCGGCACGCATCGCGTGAAGGTCTTCAACCCGAAATTCAAGGTCGATGCGAACAGGGCGGGCGATGTGACGGTCGTTGAGGTCGTCAACGACAACATGCCTTTCCTCGTCGATTCCGTCATGGCCGAATTGCAGGACTTCGGCTCGGAAGTGCAACTGGTGCTGCATCCGATTCTTGCCGTCGAGCGCGATGACGACGGCAACATGGTCGCCTTTCATGGCAAGGGCGACCTGCCGGGCGACGCGGAGGCCCGCCGCGAGAGCCTGATCCACATACACGTTGCCCGCATCGATGCGGAAGGTGAGCGTCAGACCCTGCTGGAACGGCTTGACGCGGTCATGCGCGACGTCCGCCGTGCCGTGGATGATTGGCAATCCATGCGCGGCAGGCTTCAGGAGGCCATCAGCACCTACAAGGATGCCCCGCCGCCCTTCGCCGTCGACGAGCTTGCCGAGGCGGTACAGTTCCTCGAATGGGTCGAGGCGGACAATTTCATCCTTCTTGGCATGCGGGAATACTATTTCGAGGGCGGGCCGACGCGCGGCGAGCTTTCGCACAAGAAGGGGTCCGGGCTCGGTTTGCTGGCCGATCCCAACGTGCGCGTCTTGCGGCGCGGCTCGGAATTCGTGGTGATGACGCCGGAGATCCGCGAATTCCTGATGAAACCGGAGCCGCTGATCATCGCCAAGGCGAATGTGAAGAGCCGAGTCCATCGCCGCGTCCACATGGACTATATCGGCGTCAAGCTGTTCGACGAGAACGGCGAGCTTTCGGGCGAACTGCGCATCGTCGGTCTGTTCACGTCCACCGCCTATACGCTGTCCGCCCGAAACATTCCCTATCTCAGGCGCAAGGTCGATGGCGTGCTGCTGCGGGCGGGCTACGATCCGGACAGCCATTCCGGCCGGGCATTGCTCACAATTCTGGAGGGCTATCCGCGCGACGAGCTGTTCCAGATCGATATCGACCTTCTCTACGAATACTCCATCGCCATCCTGCAGCTCGAAGAGCGGCCTCGCATCCGCATTCTCGCCAGGCGCGACAAGTTCGACCGATATGTCTCGATCCTGTGTTTCGTGCCGCGCGACCGCTATACGACGGAAGTGCGCCTGAAGATCGGCGGCTATCTGGCCGAGGTGTATGACGGCCGGCTTTCGGCCTGGTACGTCACCTATCCGGAGGGGCCGCTTGCCCGCGTCCACTTCATCATCGGCCGCGACGAGGGCGAGACGCCCAATCCGTCGCAGGATGAACTGGAGCAGTCGGTTGGCGAGATCGTCAGGACATGGAATGACGATCTGAGAGAAGTCCTGCGCCAGGCTTATGGCGGCAATCGCGCGGTCGAGGAGGCGCGCCGCTATGGCGAGGCCTTCCAGGCCGGTTATCGCGAAATCTATCCGGCGGAAATCGCGTTGCAGGACATCAAGGCGGTCGAGCGGCTGTCGAAGCGGCGCGACACCACGATCCGCTTCGTCCGGCGTTCCGGCACTGATGGCGGCCAGATTTTCCTCAAGGTCTTCCATTTCGAGACGCCGATTCCGCTCTCCGCCCGCGTGCCGATCCTGGAAAACATGGGGTTCCGGGTCATCAACGAGCGCACCTATCGCATAACGCCGGCCGACAGGCCCCTGGCCTACCTGCACGAGATGACGCTGGCGCCGGCTTCGGGCGCGGGTCTCGACCTGAACGACGATCTGAAGGAGCGGCTGGAAGCGCTCTTTTCGGCTGTCTGGCACCAGCGAGCGGAATCGGACGGCTACAACACGCTCGTCCTGTCCGGAGGGCTCGCCTGGAGGGACATCGCCATGCTTCGGGCATTGTCGCGCTATCTGCGGCAAGCCGGCATCCGCTACTCCGAAGACTATATGTGGGGCACGCTCAACCGCTATCCGGCGATCGCCGCCGAACTGGTGAACCTCTTCCATCTGCGCTTCGACCCGGGCCATGAGGCGGAGGATCGTTCCCTTGGGGCCGCGCGCGTCGAACAGCAGCTCTCGGCGGCCTTCGACCAGGTGGAAAGCCTTGACGACGACCGCATCCTGCGCCGCTTCCAGAACGTCATCGACGCGATGCTGCGCACCAACTTCTTCCAGCTCGACTCGCATGGCCAGCCGAAGCCGACCTTCGCCTTCAAGCTCGATCCGCGCCGGCTGGAGGAGTTGCCGCGCCCGCGGCCCTTCCGCGAGATATTCGTCTATTCGCCGCGGCTGGAAGGCGTTCATCTTCGCTTTGGCAAGGTGGCGCGCGGCGGCCTGCGCTGGTCGGACCGGCCGCAGGATTTCCGAACCGAGATCCTGGGCCTGGTGAAGGCGCAGCAGGTCAAGAACGCCGTCATCGTTCCAGTCGGCGCCAAGGGCGGTTTCGTGCCGAAATGGCTGCCGGCGGGCGGTTCGCGCGAGGAGGTTTTCGCCGAAGGCACGGAAGCCTACAAGATCTTCGTATCTTCCATGCTCGACATCACCGACAATCTGGACGGCGATACCGTCTGGCCGCCTGAACTGGTCGTGCGCCACGATGATGACGACCCCTACCTCGTCGTCGCCGCGGACAAGGGCACGGCAACCTTCTCCGACACCGCCAACGCCATCTCCGAAAGCCGCAACTTCTGGCTCGGTGATGCCTTCGCTTCCGGCGGGTCGGCGGGCTACGACCACAAGAAGATGGGCATTACGGCGCGCGGCGCCTGGGAGGCGGTGAAGCGTCATTTCCGCGAAATGGATCGCGATATCCAGAAGGAGCCCTTCACGGTCGCCGGCGTCGGCGACATGTCGGGCGACGTCTTCGGTAACGGCATGCTGCTTTCCAGGGAGATCAGGCTGCTGGCGGCTTTCGACCATCGCGACATCTTCCTCGATCCGGACCCGGATCCTGAAAGGAGCTGGGCGGAACGCAAGCGCGTCTTCGACCTCGGGCGTTCCTCGTGGAACGACTACGACCAGGGCGTGATCTCGCAGGGCGGCGGCGTCTTTTCGCGCAGTTCCAAGTCCATCCCGCTGTCGCCGGAGGTTCAGGCGATGCTCGGCGTGACGCGACCGAAGGCGACGCCGCAGGAGGTGATGAATGCGATCCTGAAGATGCAGGTCGACCTGTTGTGGTTCGGCGGCATCGGCACCTACGTCCGTTCCAGCGAGGAAACGGACGCCGACGTTGGCGACAAGGCAAACGACCCGATCCGTGTGACTGCGGCCGAACTCGGCGCCAAGGTCGTCGGCGAAGGCGCCAATCTCGGCATGACGCAGAAGGCGCGTATCGAGTTCCATCGCCACGGCGGGCGCTGCAACTCCGATGCGATCGATAACTCGGCCGGCGTGAATTCTTCCGACATGGAGGTCAACATCAAGATCGCGCTGGGCGCGGCCGTGCGCTCGGGCAAGCTCGACACGCCGGCGCGCAACCGGCTGCTGGTGGACATGACCGACGAGGTCGCGTCGCTGGTTCTGCGCAACAACTATCTCCAGACGCTTGCGATCAGCATTGCCGAACGCAGGGGAATGGAGGATTTCGGCTATCAGGGGCGGATGATGCAGCGCCTCGAGGCGGCAGGCCATCTCGACCGCTCGGTCGAGGAACTGCCGGACGATGCCCAGCTTCGGTCGATGGAAAAGGCGGGCCAGACACTGACCCGCGCGGAACTCGGCGTGCTCCTTGCCTATGGCAAGATTCCGCTTTTCGACGAACTGGTCGCGAGTTCCGTGCCCGACGACGAGTACCTGGCGCGCGAGCTGTTCCGGTATTTCCCGCAGGCCATGCAGGATAACTATGCGGAGGAGATCTCCGGCCACAGGCTGCGGCGCGAGATCATCGCCACGATGCTTGCCAATTCCATGATCAACCGGGGCGGTCCCACCTACATCACCCGCATTTCCGACCAGACGGGCGCGGAAGCTCCTCAGATCGCCCAGGCCTTCGCCGCGGTGCGCGACGCTTACGGACTGACGGCCCTGAACGGCGAAATCGATGCGCTGGATGCCGTCATTTCCGGCCCGTTGCAGCTTGAGCTCTATACGGCCGTGCAGGATCTCGTGCTGGATCAGACGGTCTGGTTCCTGCGCAACGTTTCCTTCGAAGAAGGCATCGCCGCCATCGTCGACCGATTCCGGAAGGGCATACTCGAACTTTCGCCGAAGCTGCTCGGCATCGTGTCGGAGGGAATGCACAACACGCTGGCGGCCGAGATCGACCGTTTCGCCGGAGGCGGTGTGCCGAAGGAACTGGCGGAACGGATTGCGACGCTTCCAGGTGAGGCGGCCATTCCGGATATCGTGCTCGTATCGGAAGAAACCGGCGAGCCGCTGATGGAGGTGGCGCAGACCTATTTCGCGGCAGCCGCCCATTTCCGGCTCGGTGCGATGGATCAGGCGGCGCGTGCCATGGAAGTCCGCGACTACTATGACGGGCTGGCGCTTGACCGTGCGCGGGCGACCTTGTCCGCCGCCCACCGTCGTATCACGGCGGAAGCCTTGTCGAACGGCGGGTTCTCCAGCTGGCTGTCTGATAATGAAGGGCGGGTCGGGCGCACGGCGCGCGCCGCCGGTGAAATCATCGAGGGCGACCTGACCGTCTCGAAATTCTCCGTTGCCGCAAGCCTGCTTGCTGAACTGGCGCGCTAGGTCCTTGCCCTGATGTTGCAAACCGACGTTGCCCGGCCTGCCGCCGATCGCAAGGCGATCTACGGCTGGCTGTTCTTCGACTGGGCGACCCAGCCCGTGCACACGCTGGTGACGACCTTCGTCTTCGGTCCCTACTTTGCGTCGGCGGTCGCGTCCAACCCTGCCGAGGGCCAGGCCCTTTGGGGCTATGCCACCGCCGCCGCCGGACTGATGATTGCCATCCTGGCACCGGTGCTCGGCGCGATCGCCGATCGTACGGGCGCGCGCAAACCGTGGATCGCGGCCTTCTCGCTGCCACTCGTCGTCGGCTGCTTGATGCTCTGGTGGACGGCGCCCGGCTCTTCCCATGCCGTTGTCGTGGCACTGATCGGCTTTGTGATCGCGACCCTCGGCGTTGAATTCGCAACCGTCTTCAACAACGCGATGATGCCGGACCTCGTGCCGCGCGAAAGGCTGGGGCGGCTATCTGGGTCCGGCTGGGCGCTCGGCTATGCGGGCGGGCTCTTGTCTCTCGTCGTGGCTCTCGGCCTGATGGCGTCCGACCCGCATACGGGCCGAACCCTGCTCGGGCTTGAGCCGATTTTCGGTCTCGATCCGGCGACACGGGCCGGTGACCGCGCCTCAGGCCCGTTCTCGGCGCTCTGGTATGCCGTCTTCGTGCTGCCGCTCTTCCTGTTCACGCCGGACGTGCCGCGCCGGGCGCCGCTGGCGGGTTCGGTTCGTGCCGGTCTCGCAAGCCTCAAGGCGACTTTCGCGAGCGCGCGTGCGCGGCGGCCGATGCTTTTGTTCCTGATCGCCAACATGGTCTACAAGGACGGGCTTGTGGCGCTGTTCGCCTTTGGCGGCATCTATGCGGCCGGCGTGCTTGGCTGGTCCAGCATCGAGATCGGCATCTTCGGCATTTTCCTCACGATCACCGGCACGCTCGGCGCGGTTCTCGGCGGCAGGTTCGACGATGTTTTCGGCCCGAAGGCGGTTATTTCCGCCGCGCTGCTGATCCTGATCTTCTGCGGCATCGGCCTCGTCTCGGTGGACAGGGACACGATCCTCTTCGTCATCGACACGGCGCCGAAGACCGGAACGGCCCTGTTCTCGTCGCCGCCGGAGATCGCCTTCCTGGCGCTTGGCGGCTTGCTTGGGGCTGCGGCCGGCCCGCTTCAGGCCGCCTCGCGCACGCTCCTCGTCCATCTCGCCCCGCGCGGCGAGGTGACGCAGTATTTCGGTCTCTTCGCCTTGTCGGGAAAGATCACCAGTTTCCTGGCGCCGCTCGGCGTCGGGCTGGTAACGGCTGCGACCGCAAGCCAGGCGGCGGGAATTTCGGTGATCCTCGCCTTCTTCACCGCCGGGCTCGTGTTGCTTGCCCGCGTCGAGGATCGTTGATCGTCGACGCGGGGCGGGCTCAGTGCCTGAAATGACGCATGCCGGTGAAAACCATGGCAAGGCCGGCATCGTTTGCCGCCTTGATCACCTCGTCGTCGCGCATGGAGCCTCCCGGCTGGATGACGGCGGTGGCGCCTGCTTCCGCAGCCGAGAGCAGGCCGTCGGCGAAGGGGAAGAAGGCGTCGGAGGCGACCACTGAGCCGATGGCGAGCGATTGGCTCAATCCTGCTGCTTCCGCTGCATCCTGCGCCTTGCGCGCGGCGATGCGGGAACTGTCGACCCGGCTCATCTGGCCGGCACCGATGCCGACTGTCGCGCCGTTCCTGGCATAGACGATGGCGTTCGACTTGACGTGTTTGGCGACGCGAAACGCGAACCGCAGATCGACCATTTCCTGCTCGCTCGGCGCCCGTTTTGTAACCACTTTGAGGTCAAGATCGTCCACTGTGCCATTGTCGCGGTTTTGCACCAGCAACCCGCCGGCCACGGTCTTGACGGCAAGCCCTTTCGCGCGCGGATCGGGTAGCCCGCCGGTGACGAGCAGTCGCAGGTTCTTCTTTTTGCCGACGATTTCAATCGCTTCGTCCGTTGCGTGCGGAGCGATGATCACCTCGGTGAAGATCTTCACGATCTCTTCCGCCGCCTCGGCGTCCAGCGTGTCGTTCAGCGCGACAATGCCGCCGAAAGCCGAGACGGGGTCGCAAAGCAGCGCCTTCTCGTAAGCCTGGCGCAGGCTCGCGCCTTCCGCCACGCCGCAAGGATTGGCGTGCTTGATGATGGCGACAGCCTTGGTCCGCTGCGGGTTGAATTCCGCAACGAGCTCGAAGGCGGCATCCGTATCGTTGATGTTGTTGTAGGAAAGCGTCTTGCCCTGGAGCTGGCTGGCCGTTGCGACGCCGAAGCGCTGTTCGCCGGTCTTGTAGAAGCCGGCTGCCTGGTGCGGGTTCTCGCCGTAGCGCATCACTTCCGCAAGCTTTCCGCCGATCGCCCGGTAGTCGGGCGCTTCTTCCGCTATCTGCTGCGCGAACCAGTTGGACACAGCCGCGTCATAGGCTGCCGTCCGGGCAAAGGCCTTCTGCGCAAGCTTCTTGCGCAGGGCGAGAGGGACCTGCCCCTTGTCCTCGTCGAGGGCCGCAAGCACCGACGCGTAATCCTGCGGATCGGTGATGACCGTGACATAGGCGTGGTTCTTGGCGGCTGCCCGGGTCATGGCCGGGCCGCCGATATCGATATTCTCAACGCCGGTCGCGTAGTCGGCGCCCGAGGCAACCGTGGCCTCGAAGGGATAGAGATTGACGCAGAGGAGGTCGATGCCGGCGATGCCGTGTTCGGCCATCGCCCCCTTGTGCTCCTCGTCGTCGCGGATTGCCAGCAGTCCGCCATGCACCATCGGATGCAGCGTTTTCACCCGCCCGTCCATGATCTCCGGAAAGCCGGTAACCTCGGACACGTCGCTGACGGCAAGGCCCGCTTCTTCCAGCGCCTTGCGCGTGCCGCCCGTGGAGACCAGCGCTACGCCATGCCGTGCAAGCCCGCGCGCGAACTCGATAAGTCCGGTCTTGTCGGAAACGGACAGCAGCGCGCGCCTGACGGAAACGCGATCGGGAACGGGGATGTGCTTCGACACCACGGCCATGGCATTGCCTCGCAGATTACTTGGCGGAAAGGAGATGGCGCCTGCTAGCAGGTTTTGACCGGAACCGGAAGGTGGGATTGAAGCTAAATGGTTCCTTCCTCCATGCCTGTGTCCCCGCCGCCCGGGTGGCGGCGGCCGGACACGGCGCGGAGAGGCCGGCGGTAACGAAATCTAGAGTTCCAACTCACCGGTCATTGTGTCGCTGACCCGGCGTCGCGCGGCCTTCGGGGCGGCTGTCCGGCGTAACTGCCAGCGCAGTTCCGGCTGATGCCCGGTGCGCCCGTGCAGCACGATCTGCTCGGTCCGCCGGTGACTGTAGACATCGGCGAGATAGATCGATTCCTCGATCGAGATCATCGCGCCCGGCGCAACGAATTCCCAGGCTTCGCCGTCCGGGGCGACAAGGAGGACGGCGTTGCCGGAGTGGGTGGCATTCGCCTTGATCTGCGGATGCAGGTGGAAGCGGATGGCATAGCGGTCCTTGCCGGAAATCTGGCCCGTAGCCCGGAATCGGTCGATGCCGTCGAGCACCGTCCCGTCGCTCGAAAGCGTGACATCGCGCTCATGGATGATGCGGAAACGTTCCTGATAGCCGTTGTGGCTCGCCACCACGCGTGTCCCGGCTGCGGTCTCCTCCCGCGAGACCGGAACGCTGGTCGGCCCCGCGATCATCGGCGACCCGAGCCAGCGGCCGTAGCGCTCCTGCGACAGGAAGCGGGCGGAGGATGTGTCCTCGATCGTCGCGGTCGAATGGGCGGCGGTTGCGCGCGAGGCCGTACGCCAGCGGCCCCGGTCGATGCCGGAAACGCCGCAATTGACGATGATGCGGTTGCGTCGCGAGGACATCTCGAAGGACAGGCAGCCGGCATGAGCCTTATCGCTGACGGAGATCGGCGGCGCCTTGCCGGCATCCATGATCACGATCGTGTCGCCGCCCGTAAGGCGCTGGTAGCCGGTGTGGGGGGCGTTGCCGGGAGGTGCGCCGCGCGTGTCGTCGTAGGCAAGGATCGTTGCGACCAGATCCGCGAGCGTTGCGCCCATGCCGTTGAAATGCGCGAAATTGCCGTCGCCGTGGCGGAAGAAACGCACCATCGGCATCATGCGGTCGATACCCTGCATGACGTTTTGCGGCGCGGGCAGGCCCTGCATCGCGAGCGCCTGGCGCGCCGGCAGCAGGTCGGTCAGGATTTCGATCAGCGCGGAGGGATTGCGCGAGATATGGCCGCCATCGGGCAGAATCTGGCGCGCGAGTTCCTGGTCGAGCCGCCGAAGGCTTTGGCGGACGTAGCGCCCCTGCCCGGCCATCGAGACGGTCGAGGCGGCGATGGCAATGGCCACCGTCACGCGGGGCACTCCGTCGGCGGTTTCGTTGATTGTCCTGCGCAGATAGCGGACCTGGCGGGAGAGCGAGCGCAGGAAACGGCGATAGAATTCGCGGTCGCAGCCTTCCAGAAGCAGGGGCGATTGCGACAGCCAGGAGAGCACGCGGCGGGCGACCACCGGCTGCTCCCAGCCGATCGGATCCCAGCGGCCGCAGGTCCTGATCCAGTCGTCGACAAGGGCACGGGCGTTCTGCCGCGCTACGATCGTGTTGGCCGCGCGCATGTGGCGCAGCCAGCCGAAACCATGCAGGGCGCGCGCCCAATCGTCGGACGGCGCCTCGATCTCGAAGGGAGAATTTCCTTCCGCTTCAACGAGGTAACCAGCAAACAGGAATCGCCCGGCATAAATATCCGCAGCGTTGGTCGCATCCGAGGTGCGAATGTCCTGCGGCGCGATGAGCAAACGCTGGGGGGCGCCGGCAAAGGGTTGCCAGCGAAACAGAGGTCCGCCGTGAAGCCAATGGAGGGCCTTCCGCCACACGGCGCCGGCCATAAGGCGCAAGACCCGCGCCTGTTCGGACACCGCCATGAGCGCCATACCCCCCGATACCTTTCCGATTTCCGGCATTCCAGGCTGCGCCGAATCCTCGCTCCTGCTCAAAATGCGGTCTGTCACGGCACTTGCCCCCAGCCGCTCGCACGGCCGGTTATGAGATGCGCCAGGCTGAATTATGTATCGATTAACGTTAGCGCGAGGTTACCGATTTCGTGGCCAAAGCATGCTTTTCCTGTCCACTTTCGTCCACATCGGTAAAAAACGGGGACGAAATGGCAGCCGTTCAGCCGTCCACGCGGCGGATGCGCGCGGCAAAGAAGGCGTCCATGCCGCCGGCCTCCCGCGGCTCCCGCGGCAGTCTGTTTGGCAGGGTACGCAGGTCGCCGTCAGCGGTGACGATGCCCTCGATGCCGCCCACTTCTTCGATCGCGATCGGAATGCGGAGTGCAGCGGGAGTACGGGCGAGGAAGTCCGCGATCTGTCTTTCGCCTTCCTGCGGCTCCATCGAGCAGGTGCAGAAGACCATGGTTCCGCCCGGCTTCAGCCAAGTGAAGGCGCGGTCCAGCATGTCCGCCTGGATGGCGGCAAGCACCTCGATATCGACCGGGGTCTTCGACCATGCGACGTCCGGGTGGCGGCGGATCGTACCGGTCGCCGAACACGGAGCGTCAAGAAGAATGGCGTCATAGGGCTCGTCCGGCGTGAAATAGCGCAGATCCGCCGCGACGACCGAGGCTTCAAGGCCAAGCCGGCCGAGATTCTGCGAGACCCGCTTCAGGCGGCTGGCGGAAATGTCGATCGCCGTAACGTGGGCGCCGAATGCCGCAAGCTGGCATGTCTTGCCGCCCGGGGCCGCGCAGAGGTCGCCAACACGCTTGCCTGAAATGTCGCCGAGAAGCCGCGCGGGCAGGCTGGCGGCGACATCCTGCACCCACCATTCGCCGTTGCCGAAGCCTTCGAGCTTCTCGATCCGGCCGGAATGAGCGGTGAGACGCACGGTATGCTTGCCGACAACGAAGCCGCCGAGCTTATCGGCCCAGCCTTGCGGATCGGATTTGACGGAGAGGTCGAGGTTGGGCTCAAGAAGATGCATCGCGGCAATGGCATGCGCCTCTTCCGGTCCGTAGGCCGCCGTCCAGCTGTCGAAAAGCCAGGATGGTGCCGCAAGCTCCGGCCTGTCGAAGCGCCGGAGAAGATCGTCCTTCTCGCGCGCGATCCGCCGCAGCACGCCGTTGACGAGGCCCTTGTAGGGGCGCCCGCGCCGATCCTGCTCGGTGATGGAGACGGCGATCGTCACCGCTGCGTGGTCGGGGACGTCCATGAAGAGGATCTGGGCGACAGCAATATGCAGGATGTCGTCGATCCGGCCGGTCTTTTCCGGGATCGGGCGTTCGAGAAGCTCTTCCAGCACCATGGCGATCTGGCCGCGCCGGCGAAGGGCCGTGCCGAGCAGGGCGCGCACCAGGGCGCGATCCTTGACGATCATCGCCCGCATGGAGGGATGGCCGCTTTCCGGATCGATCTCCAGATCGAGCGGCCGTCCGCCCCTGATCACACGGCCGAGAATGTCGGTAGCCGCCTTGCGGGCGGCAAACCCGATGACGGGCGTCGGCTGATACTTGCTTTTGACCCGGCGCGGTGCGGGCGTTTCACTGGGCACGGCTTTGTCTTCTTTCGATCAGGTCTGTCGTCGCCATCTTGCCGCGCAAGCGGGCGCAGGTCACCCGGAGTGTGCGGCCTGGCGACGCGAAACCACGTGATAGGCGAAAGAATGCCGTTCGTCAGCCCCAGGGACCGTGGCGGCCCTTGTCTTTCCCGGATGAAGTGCGGCGGCTCGTTCCCCAGGGACCGGAAGCGGTGCGGGCGGGTTCGCGCGCGGACTGGTCATAGCCACTCGTTCCACCGACATTTCCCATCCGCGAGGCCAGGTCGCGCAGGGCTGCAATGCGGTTTTCCGTATTGGGATGGGTGGAAAACAGGTTGTCCATCCGTTCGCCCGACAAGGGATTGATGATGAACATGTGGGCGGTCGCCGGATTGCGCTCCGCGTCCATGTTGTGGATGCGCGCCGCGCCGTTGGCGATCTTGTGGAGCGCGGAAGCGAGCCACATCGGCTGGCCGCAGATTTCCGCGCCCATGCGGTCGGCGGCATATTCGCGGGTGCGCGAGATCGCCATCTGCACCAGCATGGCCGCCATCGGAGCGACGATTGCGGCCACGATCACGCCGATGAAGCCGAAGGGATTGTTGTTCTCCCGGTTGCCGCCGAAGAAGAAGGCGAAATTGGCGAGCATCGAGATCGCGCCGGCAATCGTCGCGGTGATCGTCATGATCAGCGTGTCGTGGTTCTTCACATGGGCCAGTTCGTGCGCCATGACGCCCGCGACTTCTTCCATGGACAGCATGTCGAGAAGCCCGGTCGTGGCGGCGACGGCGGCATTTTGCGGATTGCGGCCAGTGGCGAAGGCGTTGGGCTGTGGATTGTTGATAATATAGACCTTCGGCATCGGCAGGTCCGCACGCTCGGCAAGCTGGCGCACGAGGTGATAGAATTCCGGCGCCTGCCTCTCGTCGACCTCCACCGCGTGATGCATGGCCAGCACCATCTTGTCGGCGTTCCAGTAGCTGAAGAGGTTCATTGCGGCGGCGATCAGGAGCGCGATCATCATGCCGCTCTGGCCGCCGATCAGATAACCGACTCCCATGAACAGCGCTGTCATCGCCGCAAGAAGAAGAGCGGTGCGGAAGTAGTTCATGACGCGATCCCGTTACGTGGCGCGGATCAAGGTGCCCGGGCACCAAATCCGCTCTATATGTTGTTGCCGAAACCGCATTGGACAAGTCCCACCGGAAGTTTGTCTTTCGCAAGACTTGCCGTTCGAATGACCCGCCACCGCAATGGCGCCAGGAGGTTGGATGAGCGAAGAACGAAAAGCCGCGCCCGAAGCGGCGGCCGAAATCGACGGTGTGACGCTGGAAGAAGCGCCGCGCCGCCGTTTCGAGGATCTGCCGCCGGCGGCGCAACGGGCCCTCCTGGAAGCGCAAGCCCGACGCGAGGCCGTTGACGAAAAACAGAAGGCCATGCCGCGCGAGGTCGACGGTCGCGGTGGTCTGGATCCCGCCCGCTACGACGACTGGGAAATCAAGGGCATCGCTGTCGATTTCTGATCTCCAACCGTCTTCACCCGCCACCGCCCCGGCCGGCAGCCCGTCGAATTCGATCCGGCGGGTCGCTGGTTAATGGGGGATTTACCAAGGCCCGATAGCCTTTCCGTCACGTACTCGGCTAACGGCCGCAATCTCGCGAGTTCCGTCTCAATCATGCATGCGCTTACAAAAGGTCACGTTTCCGCAGCTCCGACCGGCGGCAGTAGCCTTCCTTCCGCCAACCCGTTCCAGCGTCTGGCTGCGCTATTGGAAGGTATCGATCCGGGCAGCGATTCGATCGTCATGACGATCGGCGAGCCCCGGCACGCCATCCCTGCGTTCGTCGGTGAGGTACTTGCGGAGAATCTCGCCGATTTCCGCCGCTATCCGCCGATCGAGGGCACGCCCGAATTCCGGGCCGGTGTCGCCGACTGGCTCGACCGTCGCTACCGGCTCGGCGGCACGATCGACCGCAAGAGCGGCGTGCTGCCGCTGAACGGTTCACGCGAAGGCCTCTCCTTCTCGGCGATCGCCGCACGCGACCAGCTGGGCAAGACGGGCGCCAAGCCCGCGGTGCTGTTTCCCAATCCGTTCTACCAGACCTATGCGGCGGCGGCGCATATCGCGGGTGCGGATGCGATCCTGCTCGACGCCAAGCCGGAGAACGGCTTCCTGCCCGATCTCGATTCGCTCGATCCCGATCTGCTCGACCGTACGGTAGCCTTCATCTACGCCTCGCCGACCAATCCGGAAGGCGCGGTGGCATCGCTGGAAACCTGGCAGAAGCTGATCGGACTGGCGCGCAGGCACGACTTCTTCATCTTCGCCGACGAATGCTATTCGGAGATCTACCGCGACACGCCGCCTCCGGGCGTGCTGGAGGCCGCGCATGCCATGGGCGGCGGCTACGAGAAGGTGATCACCCTCAACTCGCTGTCCAAGCGCTCCAATCTTGCGGGCCTGCGCTGCGGTTTCGCCGCCGGCGACCCGGAATTCCTTGCCAAATGGGTGAAATTCCGTGGCCTTGCCGCACCCCAGGTGCCGCTCCCGGCCCAGGCGGTTGCCGTGCGCGCTTTCGGCGACGAGGCGCATGTGATCGAAAACCGCAGGCTCTACAACGAGAAATTCGCGATCGCCGACGAGTTGCTCGCGCCCGTCATGGGCGGGCCGGTTTCCACGCCGGCGGGCTTCTTCCTTTGGCTCGACGTGTCGCGTTGGGGCGGCGGGCTGAAGGTGACGCGCGATCTTTGGGAAAAGACCGGCGTCAAGGTGCTGCCGGGCAGCTACCTGGCGCTGGAGGGTGGCGAGGGCAATCCGGGCGATGCCTTCGTGCGCGTGGCACTGGTCGAGGAGGCCGGCGTCGTGCGCAAGGGTCTGACGCGGATCGCAGACTATCTTGGAGTAACGCGATGAGGCGGGCGGCAGCGATGCGGGCGGGACGAGGACTTTCTTCCCAGTTCGACGAACTGGAAAATCCGGTCAAGCGGCTCTTGCGGCGCAATTTCGCCGGAGCGGTGGGACTTGGTCTGACCGCGCTCGCCGCATCGCTTGCCGCCGCCCTTGCTACATGGTCGGTCAACGACCCGAGCTACAATCACGCGACCGAAGAGCCGGTGCGCAATGCGCTGGGCTGGCCGGGCGCCGTGGTCGCCGACCTTTTGATGCAGTCGATCGGACTGGCTACGGCCATCTTCCTCGTTCCGGTCGTCCTTTGGGGATGGCGGCTGATTTCCGGCAAGTCGCTGCGGATTGCCAGGCGGCGGATCGTCGCCTGGGGTCTCGGTACGCTTCTGGCCGCCGGCAGCCTCGCCGCGCTGCCTGTTCCCGACGATTGGCCGCTGCCGACGGGACTTGGCGGATTTATGGGCGATTTCGTCCATTCGGTGCCGGCGCTGTTCACCGCATCGCTCACCGACGGAATGGCGACTATCGTCGGAGCGCTGGGTCTTGGCGTGCCCTCGGTGATCCTGATGCTGCGCGCCGCGGGCTGGGTCGGTGGCGACAGGGTGCTGCCGCAGGAGGCGCTGCCGCGCGAAGCGCTCGCGAAAGGCGCGAACCGCCGCGGTGGCAAGGCTGCGGCCATGGACCTGATCGACGAGGAGGACGATGATTTCGACGAAGGCGGACGCCTGTCGGCCATGATGGGCGCGGTCGCCCATATCGGCCTGCTGACGCAGGCGACCTTGCGCCGGGCCTTCGGCCGGCGCCGCGCCGAGGCGGCGTATGACGACTGGGACGAAACCGCCCATGACGACGAGCCGGTCGAGGAAGTCGCCTTCGAAGCGCAGCGCGGATCGCGGCTGCGTTCCTTCCTCGGACGCCTGACGCAGCCTGAGGACGACGGGCTCGACCATCTCTATCCCGCCCGGCCAGAAGAACGCCGACTGCCCAAGCAGGTCCTGTCGGCGGTCGACGACATGGAATACGGCGGCTACGACCAGGATCCGGAAGTCTACGAAGACGATGACGATGCCGATATGGCGATGCAGGCCGGATCGGGCCGGCCGATGCCGGTCGGCATTGCCTCGCCAAATGCTGCTGCTTCGCCGCGCGCCGCGCAGGGCGAAGCCGCCGGCCGCGTGGTGCCGCCGGTCGCCCGGCTGAAGCCCGGCAAGCGCATGGCGAGCGAGGCGCAGCCGTCGTTCCTCGGTGCGCCCGAGCGCTACGAACTGCCGCCGCTGCGACTGCTCGCCGAACCCAAGGCAGCGGCGCGCGGCGCCGCGATCAGCACCGATGCGCTGGAACAGAACGCCCGCATCCTGGAAGGGGTGCTGGAGGATTTCGGCGTGCGCGGCGAGATCATGGAAGTGCGTCCCGGCCCGGTGGTGACGCTTTACGAACTGGAGCCGGCGCCGGGCATCAAGTCGTCCCGCGTCATCGGCCTTGCCGACGACATCGCCCGCTCGATGAGCGCGATTTCGGCCCGCGTCGCCGTCATCCCCGGCAAGAACGCCATCGGCATCGAATTGCCGAACCAGCGCCGCGAGACGGTCTATCTTCGTGAACTGCTGGCGGCGCAGGACTTCGAGAAGAGCCGCGCGAAGCTTGCGCTGGCCCTCGGCAAGACGATCAATGGCGAGCCGGTGATCGCGGACCTGGCGCGCATGCCGCACCTGCTGGTCGCCGGCACGACCGGTTCGGGCAAGTCGGTCTCGATCAACACCATGATCCTGTCGCTGCTCTATCGGCTCGATCCGGCGCAGTGCAAGCTGATCATGATCGACCCGAAGATGCTGGAACTCTCCATCTATGATGGCATCCCCCACCTGCTGACGCCGGTCGTCACCGATCCGAAGAAGGCGGTGGTGGCGCTCAAGTGGACCGTCCGCGAGATGGAGGAGCGCTACAAGAAGATGTCGAAGATGGGCGTGCGCAACATCGACGGCTACAACACCCGCGTGGCGCAGGCGCTGGAAAAGGGCGAAAGCTTCACCCGCACCATCCAGACAGGCTTCGACCGGAACACCGGCGAGCCGATCTTCGAGGAAGAGGAACTGCCGCTCGAGCCGATGCCCTATATCGTCGTCATCGTTGACGAGATGGCCGACCTGATGATGGTGGCCGGCAAGGACATCGAAGGCGCGATCCAGCGTCTGGCCCAGATGGCGCGCGCCGCCGGCATCCACCTGATCATGGCCACGCAACGCCCGTCTGTGGACGTCATCACCGGTACGATCAAGGCCAACTTCCCGACCCGCATCTCGTTCCAGGTGACGTCGAAGATCGACAGCCGCACGATCCTGGGCGAGCAGGGCGCCGAACAGCTGCTCGGCCAGGGCGACATGCTCTACATGGCCGGCGGCGGTCGTATCCAGCGCGTCCACGGCCCCTTCGTCTCCGACGACGAGGTGGAGGATATCGTCAAGCACCTGAAGCTGCAGGGCACGCCGCAATATCTGGAGGCAGTAACGGAAGACGACGAGCCGGTGGACGGCGTCTATGACGCGATGGCCGGGGGCGGCGACGATGGCAACGACCTGTACGACAAGGCGGTGGCGATCGTGCTGCGCGACAAGAAGGCCTCCACATCCTATATCCAGAGAAGGCTCTCGATCGGTTATAATCGGGCGGCCTCGATCATCGAGCGCATGGAGAGGGAAGGGCTCGTCGGTGCGGCGAACCACGCCGGCAAGCGCGAGATCCTGGTGCAGAACGGGGTCGAGGACGACTACTGACGCGGAAAGGCTGGCGCATCGGGCGAACCGGTGCCGCAACTTCGCCACAGCCCGTTGCTATCGGCGGCTGACGTCCGGCGGTGGGAGCCTGTCCGCGAAACCATGAGGAATGCCTTGAAGATGCCCGGGAAAATCGCACGCCGCGCCCTTGCTGGCCTCGCTGCCGTAGCATTGGGCGCGCTTTGCCTGGCCGCTCCGGCTTTCGCGCTGCCCGAACTGACGGAAGATCAGCGGTCGACGGTGAAGGCGGTCAACGAATATTTCGATTCCGTCAAGACCATGCACGGGGACTTCATCCAGTTCGGGCCAAACGGCGAGCGCGCCGAAGGCAAGTTCTATCTCGCCCGGCCCGGCAAGATCCGCTTCTATTACAATCCGCCGGCCAAGATCGACATCGTCGCCGACGGCAAGTCGGTCTCCGTGCGTGACCGCAAGCTCGCCACGCAGGATATCTGGCCGCTGAACGAGACGCCGCTGAAATTCCTGCTGGAAGAGAAGGTGGACCTGCTCGGCAACGACCAGGTGTCGAGCGTGACGGTGGAACCGGATCTCGTCACCATCGGGATCGACGACAATTCCACCTTCGGCTCGGGCCGACTGACGCTGATCTTCGACGCCAAGTCGACGGAACTGAAGCAATGGACGGTGACGGACGCGCAGGGGCTCGACACCTCGGTGGCGATCTTCAACACCACGGTCAACGGACCGACCAATCCCAAGCTTTTCGTCATCGATTATCTGGCCAATACCCGCCAGAAGCAGGGCAACTGAGGCCTGAACATCCAAGGCGGAGCATGCGCGGGTGAGCGAACCGTCTTCCAGGCCGTTGCGGCCGGTGTGGCTGGATATCCTCGCGGGGCTGGCGGAGGCGCGCGGCGCGCGGGTTCATGTCGAGCCGGTCTACGGATATGCCGGCTATATCGAGGCCGCAGACGGCAGGCGGCATTTCTTCAAGGGTACGAATTTCGATATCAATGGCGCGGGGGCGGCGAGCCTTGCCAAGGACAAGGATTATGCCGGGCGCATGCTGGCGGAAGCCGGCCTGCCCGTTCCCGAGGCGGTTTTGATCCATGCTCCCCGGCGCCGGTACGCGATGGCGCTGAAGAACCCGGTCGTTGCCAGTCGGCTTGCTACGGAAGCGGCGGCGGAAATTTTCGCCGAGACCGTCGGCTGGCCCGTCTTCGTCAAGCCCAACGAGGGCT
Organism: Stappia albiluteola; assembly: GCF_014050225.1. Taxonomy (GTDB): domain Bacteria; phylum Pseudomonadota; class Alphaproteobacteria; order Rhizobiales; family Stappiaceae; genus Hongsoonwoonella; species Hongsoonwoonella albiluteola. The sequence continues at coordinate 165,799 of NZ_JACFXV010000063.1, forward strand.
CGGAGGGCGAGGGCGTGATGAAGGCTGGCGACCGCGAAGCGCTGGGCGCGGCGCTGGGGGAGCTTTTTCAGCTCAACGACCGCGTCCTGGTGCAGAAGGCTGTCGGCGGAAATGACTATCGGGTGGTGGTGCTCGACGGTGAGGTTCTGGCCGCGTTCCACCGTGTGCCCCTGAGGGTCTCGGGCGATGGTCGCTCAATGCTTGGCCGACTGATCGAAATGCGGATCGCGGAACTCGGCGCCGAAGGCCGGGGTAGGCGGATCGCGGCGGACGACCCGAGGATCCTGAAACATCTGATGGCCGACGGCCGCTCGTTTGAGGATATTCCGGCGAGGGATGAAACGGTCACCCTGCTTCCGAATGCCAATCTTTCGACCGGCGGCACGGCGACCGATGCCACGGCCACCCTCACCGATGAGGCGCGGCTGCTTGCGGTATCGGCAGCAAGGGCGCTGGGCCTGCGCTTTGCCGGCGTCGACCTGATGCTGGAGGATGGGGGAGCCGCCCACCTGCTGGAGGTCAACGCGGCACCGGGCCTTTCCTATTTCCATCGCCTGGGGAAACGGGAGGCGGCCATCGTCGAGGCGATCTATGCCCGGTTGTTCGAAGCGATCACGGCTGACTGAAGGCGTATCGTCCGTCGGAAAAAAAGGGCCGGCATTTGCCGGCCCTTTTCCTGTCAATTCCGCGAAATGATCAGCTGTTGACCAGGTTGCGCAGGACGTAGTGCAGAATGCCGCCGGCCTTGATGTATTCCAGCTCATCCAGCGTATCGATGCGGCACAGCGCCTCGATGGTCTTCTTGCTGCCGTCGGCGAACTCGACCTCGATGTCGACCATCTGGCGCGGCTTCAGGTCGGCCACGCCCTTGATCGTCACCTTCTCGGTGCCGGTGATGCCGTGCGACTGCCAGCTCTCGCCGTCCTTGAAGGTGAAGGGCAGAACGCCCATGCCGACCAGGTTGGAGCGGTGGATACGCTCGAAGGACTGGGCGATGACGGCGCGCACGCCGAGCAGGGTCGTGCCCTTGGCCGCCCAGTCGCGCGAGGAGCCGGTGCCGTATTCCTTGCCCGCGAAGATGACGAGCGGCTGGCCGGCGGCCCGGTATTCCATCGCAGCGTCGTAGATCCAGCGCTGCTTGCCATCCTTCATGGTGTAGCCGCCTTCGACGCCCGGCACCATCTGGTTCTTGATGCGGATATTGGCGAAGGTGCCGCGCATCATGACTTCGTGGTTGCCGCGCCGCGCGCCGTAGGAGTTGAAGTCGCGCACCGCCACCTGATGCTCGGAGAGATAGGTGCCAGCCGGGCTGTCGGCCTTGATCGAGCCGGCCGGCGAGATGTGGTCGGTGGTGATGGAATCGAGGAACAGGCCCATGACGGCCGCGTTGTCGATGTCCTGAAGCGGCTTCGGCTCCATGGTCATGCCCTCGAAATAGGGCGGGTTCTGGATGTAGGTCGAGGAAGTCGGCCAGGAATAGGTCAGGCCGCCTTCGACCTTGATGCCCTGCCAGTGTTCGTCGCCCTTGAAGACGTCGGAGTAACGACCGCGGAACATCTCCTCGGTGATCGTCGAGCGGATGATGTCGGTGATTTCCTGCGTGGTCGGCCAGATGTCCTTCAGGAACACTGGGTTGCCGTCCTGATCCACGCCGAGGGGATCCTCCGCCACGTTGACGTTGAGCGAGCCGGCGATGGCATAGGCCACGACGAGCGGGGGCGAAGCGAGATAATTCGCCCGCACGTCCGGATTGACGCGACCTTCGAAGTTGCGGTTGCCGGAAAGCACCGAGCAGGCAACGAGGTCATTCTCGTTGATCGTCGCGGAGATCTCTTCCGGCAGCGGGCCGGAGTTGCCGATGCAGGTGGTGCAGCCGTAGCCGGTCAGGTTGAACCCGAGCGCGTCGAGGTCGTCCTGCAGGCCGGCCTTTACCAGATAGTCGGTGACGACCTGGGAGCCCGGCGCCAGCGAGGTTTTCACCCATGGCTTGACCTTGAGACCCTTCTTGCGGGCGTTGCGGGCGACGAGGCCCGCACCGATCAGCACGCTCGGGTTCGAGGTATTGGTGCAGGAGGTGATCGCCGCGATTACCACGTCGCCATCGGCGAGGCCATGGTCGGCGCCCTTGACGTCATAGCGCTGATGCGGCTTGTCGAGCACGCCGGTTGCGCCTTCGTCGACGAAGCGGGACTCGCCGTTGACGGCCGGGATGGCGTCCTGGTTCTTGCGTCCGCCCTTGATGTCCTCAAGCGCCTTGGCGAATTCCTTCGCGGCGTCCCTGAGGGTGACGCGGTCCTGCGGACGCTTCGGGCCGGCGAGCGAGGGGACGACCGACGACAGGTCGAGTTCGAGCGTGTCGGTGAAGACCGGCTCGACGCCGCCGTCGCGGTACATGCCCTGCGCCTTGGAATAGGCTTCGACCAGCGCGACGCGGTCGGCATCGCGGCCGGTTGCCTTCAGGAAGGCGAGCGTGTCGTTGTCGACCGGGAAGAAGCCGCAGGTCGCGCCGTATTCCGGCGCCATGTTGGCTATGGTCGCAGCATCTTCGAGGCTGAGGTGATCGAGGCCTTCGCCGTAGAACTCGACGAACTTGCCGACCACGCCCTTCTTGCGCAGCATCTGCGTGACGGTGAGAACCAGGTCGGTTGCCGTGATGCCGTCATTGAGCTTGCCGGTGAGCTTGAAGCCGACGACTTCCGGCAGGAGCATGGAGATCGGCTGGCCGAGCATGGCGGCTTCCGCCTCGATGCCACCCACGCCCCAGCCGAGGACCGCGAGGCCGTTGACCATGGTCGTGTGGCTGTCGGTGCCCACCAGCGTGTCCGGATAGGCAATCGTCTCGCCATCCTCGGTCTTGGTCCAGACGGTCTGGGCCAGATATTCGAGGTTCACCTGGTGGCAGATGCCGGTTCCCGGGGGCACGGCGCGGAAGTTGTCGAAGGCCGACTGGCCCCAGCGCAGGAACTCGTAACGCTCCTGGTTGCGCTCGTATTCGCGCTCGACGTTCTGGCGGAAGGCGGCGGCGGTGCCGAAATAGTCAACCATGACCGAGTGGTCGATGACCAGATCGACCGGGACCAGCGGGTTGACCTTCTTCGGGTCGCCGCCGAGCTTGACGGCGGCGTCGCGCATCGCGGCCAGGTCCACGACGGCGGGAACGCCGGTGAAGTCCTGCATCAGCACGCGGGCCGGACGATAGGAGATCTCGTGCGAGGAGGTGCGGGTCTTCAGCCAGTCGGCGACCGCCTTGATGTCTTCCTTCGTGACCGTGCGGCCATCTTCGAAGCGCAGCAGGTTCTCCAGAATGACCTTCAGCGAGAAGGGGAGTTTGGAAATGCCTTCCAGCCCGTTCTTCTCCGCATCCGGAAGGCTGAAATAGGTGTAGGTCTTGTCGCCGACCTTGAGTGTCTTGCGGGCTTTGAAGCTGTCGAGCGATTTGGTCACGGCTGGCGATCCCCTTCTTGGTGGCGGCGTGCCGGATAAAGCCGGCGCAGCCTTAGGCTGGATCCGCGCGGTCCAGGTCCTGGGAATTCCCGGCTGGCGGATCTGACTGAACTTTCGCAGCATGGGGCCGAGGATCCGGCCCGGTGCGCGGGTTGGCGCTCCTATAGCGAATTTTATACGCGCGTGCCAGCGCTGAGAGGGATACCGCACCTCGGCATTTCGGCTTATGAGGCCAAAGCTTCTTGATCGGCGTCACGCGCTCGTGCACAAGCAATTTATCGTGCCACTGGCAGCGGCCAACGTCGCCGGGCACGCCAACCCGGGATGTCTTCGCCGCCTCATGCAGCTGGTTGCCGAAAATCTTGCCTGCGATCGTGGCGGGCGCCGCGTTTTCGCGGGCGTCTCGCTGAAGGTCGCGTCGGGCACCGCGCTCGCGGTCACCGGAGCCAACGGCGTGGGCAAATCAAGCCTGCTTCGCCAACTCGCCGGCCTCGTGCCGGTGGCGGAAGGCGTCATCAGACTGGAAGGTGGCGACGACGAACGCCCACCCTTCGAGCACTGCCACTATTTCGGCCATCAGGACGCGCTGAAACCGTCGCTGAGCGTAGCAGAAAATCTCGCTTTCTGGCAGGCCTTCACCGCGTCCGCTCCGGGACTGAAAGCCGGGGCGCCTGCGCGCGGCGTCGACGAGGCGCTGGAATTCATCGGCCTTGCCCACGCCGCGACACTGCCCGCGGCCTATCTCTCCGCCGGCCAGAGGCGGCGTCTTTCCCTCGCAAGGCTTCTCGTCGTTGAACGCCCCGTCTGGCTGCTCGACGAACCGGCAGCGGCGCTGGATGCCTCTTCCGAAGGTCGCCTTTGCGAGCTGATGAGCGCGCATCTGGAAGCCGGCGGCCTGATCCTCGCGGCCACTCACCAGCCGCTTCGTCTGGCCAACACCGCGACACTGCACCTGCAGGCGGCGCAATGACGGGTTGGGCTCAGGCGCTCATATTGCGCGAACTGCGGCTTGCCGTGCGCGTTGGCGGCGGAGCACTGATCGGCGTGCTCTTCTTCCTCGCCGTCGTCACGGTGATCCCCTTCGGCGTCGGCCCGGATCTCAACCTCCTCGCCCTGATCGGCCCGGCGATCCTGTGGATCGGCGCGCTGCTTGCCACCCTTCTCGGGCTGGACCGGCTGTTTCAGGCCGACCGGGACGACGGCTCGCTGGACCTGATGCTGATGTCCGGCAGATCGGTGGAGCTGATCGTGCTGGTCAAGTGCCTTGCCCATTGGGTCGGAACCGGCTTGCCGCTTGTGGTCGCGGCGCCGGTGCTGGCGATTTTCCTCAACCTCGACGCCCTGGCGATCGGCGCGGTGACGCTGACGCTGCTCGCCGGCACGCCGGCCCTGACGCTGATTGGCGCGATCGGGGCGGCGCTCACGGTGTCGCTGCGCCGCGGCGGGCTGCTGCTGGCCGTGCTCGTGGTGCCGCTGACGATCCCGGTGCTCATCTTCGGCGTCAGCGCGGCCTCGGCGGCAATCACCCAGCCGATGCCGTTCCTTACGCCTTTCCTGATCCTTTGCGCGCTGACCCTGCTCTCCTCGGTCATCGGCCCGCTGGCTGCGGCGGCGGCACTGCGTCATTCGGGCGATTGAGCGATGCGTCCGCTTCCGGGGGCGAGGGAACGCAGCCAGCCTCACAATCGCCGGAAATTGCCGCGATTGGCGCAATTGACGGCGATCAAGGCATCACAAGCCGTTTCGCCGCATTGAAGTCGCGGCAACCTGGAACTAGAAACATCCGCATGGCTCTTATCGATCTTGCCAATCCCAGCCGGTTCATGGCCTTCGTCGCCCGCGTGCTGCCTTTTGCCGTGGCGCTGACCGTCGTCGCCTTCGCGGCCGGGCTCTATCTGGCCTTCTTCGTGGCGCCTGACGACTACCAGCAGGGGGCGACGGTCAAGATCATGTTCGTGCATGTGCCGGCCGCCTGGCTTGCCATGTTCTGCTACGCGACGATGACGATGGCGAGCCTCGGCACGCTTGTGTGGCGTCACCCCCTGTCCGATGTCGCGGCGAAGGCAGCGGCGCCGATCGGCGCGGCCTTCACCTTCATCTCGCTGCTGACCGGCTCGCTCTGGGGCAAGCCGATGTGGGGCACCTACTGGGTGTGGGATGCGCGGCTGACCTCGGTTCTGGTGCTGTTGATCATGTATTTCGGCCTGATCGCGCTGTGGCGGACGATCGAGGATCCGATCCGTGCCGGAAAGGCGGTGGCGATCCTGACGCTGGTCGGCGCGGTCAACCTGCCGATTATCAAGTTCTCCGTCGACTGGTGGAACACGCTGCACCAGCCGGCCAGCGTGATCCGGCTCGACGGGCCGACGATCCATCCCACGATCCTGTGGCCGCTGCTGGTCATGGCGCTGGCCTTCACGCTTCTCTTCCTGGTGCTGCACATGATGGCGATGCGCAACGAGATCCTGCGCCGCAGGGTGCGGACGCTGCAGATGCGCGCCGCGGCCCGGCAGCCGGCGACGGCCACGGCGCAGGCAGCGGAGTAGAGCGATGTTCGATCCGCTGTTCGACCTGGGCCCGCACGCCTCCTTCATCACCATCTCCTATATCCTGGTTGTCGCCGTGATCGCCGGCCTGATCCTGTGGGTCAGGATCGACTATGCGCGCCAGCGAAAGGACCTGGCGGAGCTGGAAGCGCGAGGCATCACGCGCCGCTCGCAGGACGTTGGCGGCCAGGACCAGGGTTAGGAGCGATTTCATGGATGCCGAAACGGGTAGCGGGATGGACGATGCGCCGCGCGCGAAAAGGCGCGGATTGCCGGTGCTCGCCCTGTTGCCGCTCGTCGTGTTCGGCGCGCTTGCCGCGCTCTTTCTGCTGCAATTGACAAGCGGGCGGGACACGTCTCTCGTGCCTTCCGCGCTGATCGGCAAGCCGGCGCCGGAATTCACCCTGCAGCCGGTTCCCGAGCTTCTGGGCGAAAACGGTCCGGTACCCGGGCTTTCGAAAGCCGATCTCCTGGGCAAGGTCAGCGTGGTCAACGTCTTCGCGTCCTGGTGCGTGCCTTGCCGGCAGGAACATCCGATCCTGACCGGGCTTGCCAAGGACAAGCGGGTGCAGCTCGTCGGCATCAACTACAAGGACAAGGCGGAGAATGCCCGCCGCTTCCTCGGCTCGCTGGGCAATCCCTATGCGCGTATTGGCGCGGATGAGGCCGGGCGGGCCACGATCGACTGGGGCGTCTATGGCGTCCCGGAGACCTTCATAGTCGGCCGCGACGGCACCATCCGCTTCAAGTTCGTCGGTCCGCTTTCGCAAGAAACATTCGACAGGGTGTTTGCGCCGGAGATCGAGAAGGCGCTTGTCGGCGGCGAAGCGCGATAACGGGCAAAGACGGCACCTGGACGGCGATCACGGCTTAGAGTTGAACGGACCTCACCCGCTCGTGACTCGTCTCGAACGACTTCCTTTCCTATCCTGTCCCTAAGGGCTGGTATGCGACAGGTGGCGGGTTTCTCATGAAAAAAATTCTCACCGCGGCCGCTTTTGGGGCTGTAACCTTGATGTCTTCAGTATTCGGGACGACGTCCGTTCAGGCAGGCGAAACCGCCGTTCTTGAGCTCTTCACAAGTCAGGGTTGCTCGTCCTGTCCGCCGGCGGACAAGCTGCTGCAGGCGGTGGCCGGTCAGCCGGGCGTGGTCGCACTTTCCTTTCCGGTAGATTATTGGGATTACCTCGGCTGGAAGGACACGCTTGCCTCGCCGGCCTATAGCGCCCGTCAGCGCGCCTATGCGGAACGGCGAGGCGACCGCTCGGTCTACACACCGCAGATCGTGGTCAATGGCGGCGAGCATGTGGTTGGCAGCGACGTGCGTTCGCTGGCCGCCGCCGTCAGCAAGCTGGGGCCGATGCCTTGCCAGGTTTCATTGAAACCGCAGGGTGACGTGGTCGAGATCCATGTCGATGGCGACCTGCCGAAGGGCACGAAGGCGGCGATGGTGTTCTTCCTCTTCGTGGACGACCACGAGACGGTGCAGATCGGCCGCGGCGAGAATACCGGACGCTCCGTCACCTATACGAATGTTGTACGCGACATGCGTGCCGTTGGCATGTGGAAGGGCGGCGAGGCCGTCTATAGCCTGCCGGCGAGCGAGCTTTCGCGGCTTTCGGCCAACAGATACGCGGTAATCGTGCAGCCGGAGGTCAATGGCCGGCCGGGTCCGATCATCGGCGCCGCTATTCACTGATCGCAAGTAGCTCGTCGCGATAGTTCGAAAGCCGGTGGATCCGTTCGATCCGCCGGCTTTCCCATATCCTTCGGCGACTTTTTCCCGGCCACGACTTGCCTTGCGTGAGAAAGCTGGTAAGGCCTTTGCCGGCCGCAGCGTGACGGTCGGCATGGGCCGAGAACCTTGGGGAACCGGCCTCCCGGAAGAGAGTGTGCCGCCCATGGCCCAGCGTTTGCGCATCGCGATCGGCAGCGTCGTTGTCGGCACTGCCGTCCTTGCGCTGAAATACTTCGCCTATCGGCTGACGGGTTCGGTCGCGCTCTATTCGGACGCGCTGGAATCGGTCGTCAACGTTGCCTCGGCGCTGGTGGCGCTCGGAGCCGTCTGGTATTCGGCCAAGCCCGCCGACAGCAACCACCCCTACGGCCATCACAAGATCGAATATTTCGCCGCCGTCTTCGTCGGCGTCCTGATCGTCCTTGCCGCGCTTTCGATCGGGCGCGAGGCGTGGTTCGCCTTCGTCGACCCGAAGCCCGTCGATTTCAACGCTGAAGGCCTGGCGGTGAATGGCGCGGCCAGCATCATCAACGGCATCTGGGCCTATGTCCTGATCAGCCAGGGTCGCAGGCATCGCTCGATTTCGCTGGTCGCCGACGGCAGGCATCTCGTTACCGACGTGGTGTCTTCACTCGGCGTGCTTGCCGGCGTGGCCCTGGTAATGCTGACCGGCTGGCGAGCGCTGGACAGCCTCCTTGCCAGCCTTGTCGCCCTCAACATCCTGTGGTCCGGCTGGGTGCTGATGAAGGAATCCTTTGGTGGGCTGATGGATGAGGCCGCCGCACCGGACGTGCAGGAGAAGATCCGGGAGATCATCTCGGCGGCCGGTGAAGGTGCTCTCGAAGCCCACGACCTGCGGACCCGGCCGGCGGGCCGGGTGACGTTCGTCGATTTCCACCTCGTGGTTCCGGGCGACATGACGGTGCGCGAGGCGCATGACATCTGCGATCGTATCGAGGAGGCGATCGGCGAGGCCGTGCCCGGGGCGCGCACCACGATCCATGTAGAGCCGGAACACAAGGCCAAGCATTCCGGCATCGTCGTCCTGTAAAAAGAAAGCCCGGCGCGAGCGCCGGGCCAGGCTGCGGGCATTGAGCCGGCTGAAGCTCAAGGCCGCGGGGAGATTTCGTCTCAACGCCCGATATCGTGCTCGGGCGATGCGCTGATCTTGTGGATCGACAGGTCGGCGCCGCGACGCTCCTCGTCGGCGGTGAGGCGAATGCCCTGGGTCTTTTTCAGGACGCCGTACACGAGATAACCGATGGCGAAGGCATAGACGACGCCGGCCAGCGTGCCGAAGAATTGGGCGCCGAAGCTGATCCCGCCGATGCCGCCGAGCGCCTCCAGGCCGAAGATGCCAGCGGCAATGCCGCCCCAGGCGCCGCAGATGCCGTGCAGCGGCCACACGCCGAGCACGTCGTCGATCTTCAGCTTCAGCTGACAGTATTCAAATCCCTTGACGAAAATTGCCCCCGCGACGCCACCGACAACCAGACTGCCGAGCGGATGCATCACGTCGGAGCCGGCGCAGACGGCGACGAGGCCGGCGAGCGCGCCGTTATGCACGAAACCCGGATCGTTGCGCCCGACGACGAGAGCGACGAGGATGCCGCCGACCATCGCCATCAGCGAATTGAGTGCGACGAGGCCCGATACCGCGTCGAGGGAGCCCGCGGTCATCACGTTGAAGCCGAACCAGCCGACGCACAACAGCCAGGACCCGAGCGCGAGCCAAGGCAGGCTGGACGGCGGAATGCCGATCGCCTTGCCTTCCTTGGTATAGCGGCCGAGGCGCGGCCCGAGATGCAGGACGGCGCCGAGCGCGATCCAACCGCCGACCGCATGCACCACGACCGAACCGGCGAAATCGTGGAAGGGAGCGCCGAAGGTCGATTCAATGAAAGACTGGAAGCCGTAATTGCCGTTCCAGGCGATCCCCTCGAAGATCGGGTAGGCAAGGCCGACCAGCACGAGGGTGGCGATGCATTGCGGCAGGAACTTCATGCGCTCGGCAATGCCGCCGGAAATAATCGCCGGTATGGCGGCGGCGAAGGTCGTCAGGAAGAAGAACTTCACCAGCGTCAGGCCCTGCGGCAGGAAGGTGCCGCCGTCGCCCGAAAGGGTCGCTGCGCTCTGGAAGAAGGTCGCGCCATAGGCGATCGTGTAGCCGATCACGAAATAGGCGAGCGTGGACAACGCGAAATCGACGAGGATCTTCACCAGCGCGTTGACCTGGTTCTTGTGGCGGACGGAGCCGACTTCCAGGAAGGCGAAGCCGCCATGCATGGCGAAGACGAGGATCGCGCCGAGCAGCACGAAAAAGACGTTTGCACCCTCGGGTGAAGCGGACATGCGACGAATGCCTCCCAGCCTGTTTGTTCAAGGCGTTGATCCCACGGCGAAGCTTGCCCGGTCGGCCGGTGCTGTCCGGCCGGAAAGCGTCTGGTGGCGATAATTCGGGCAAGTGGGAATACAAGAGGCATGCCAGCCGCTCGAGGCGGTTAAAACGCAGTCAGACCCTGCGTAATTTTAAGGCTTGGCGCCAAGGTAAGGCATTTGTGCCTGAAGATTGGGCGCAAAAATTGTGCGATTGCCTTCTTTATGGACAAATAAAAAGGGCCCGGGAATGCCCGGGCCCAGGTACCGTCCCGCGCCAGCGCCGCTCAGCCTGGGACGGGTTGGCGGGAGGAAATGTCAGACGCGCTGGCTGCCTTGCCCGAATTCGGGATAGGCCTCCACGCCGATCTCGACCTTGTCGAGACCGAGCGCTTCTTCCTCGGGCGACACGCGGATGCCGACGGTCGACTTGAGGATCAACCACAGCACGAGGCTGCCGACGAAGACGAACACGCCGTAGGAAACGATGCCGATGGCCTGTGTGACGAAGGAGGTTTCCGCGTTGGTGAGAGGCACGGCAATGGTGCCCCAGATGCCGGCAAGCAGGTGAACCGGGATCGCGCCGACCACGTCGTCGATCTTCAGCTTGTCGAGCAGCGGCACGGCGAAGACGACGATCAGCGCGCCGATGCCGCCGATGACGATCGACATGAAGATGCTCGGCTGCAGCGGCTCGGCGGTAATGGAAACCAGGCCGGCCAGTGCGCCGTTCAGCGCCATGGTGATGTCGACCTTCTTGTAGATGATCTGGGTGGCGACCACCGCTACCACGACGCCGGCGGCTGCCGCCGTGTTGGTGTTGACGAAGATGCGGGAAACTGCCGAGGCATCGGAAATGGTACCCATGGCAAGCTGCGAGGCGCCGTTGAAGCCGAACCAGCCGAGCCACAGGATGAAGGTGCCGAGGGTGGCGAGCGGCATGGAGGAGCCGGGGAACGGCGTCACCTGACCGCCCGGACCGTATTTGCCGCGGCGCGCGCCGAGGACGAGAGCGCCGGCAAGGGCGGCCCAGCCGCCGACCGAATGCACCAGGGTGGAACCGGCGAAGTCGGAGAAGCCCATGACGGACAGCCAGCCCGCGCCCCACTGCCAGGAGCCGGCGATCGGGTAGATGAACCCGGTTAGCACGACGGTGAAGGCGATAAAGGGCCATAGCTTGATGCGCTCGGCCAGCGTGCCGGAAACGATCGAGGCCGTCGTCGCGCAGAAGACGAGCTGGAAGAAGAAGTCGGATGCCGCCGCATAGTCGCCGGCATCCGCATCCGGAGCCGGGATGGATTTCGGCAGGAAGGAGCCGATGAAGCCGCCGTCGACGCCGTCATACATCAGGTTGTAGCCGAAGGCCCAGAACATCAGCGACGCGATCGCGTAGAGGGTGATGTTCTTCAGGCACTGCATCGACACGTTCTTGGAACGGACGAGGCCGGCCTCCAGCATGGCGAAGCCCGCCGCCATGAACATGACGAGGAAACCGCCGATGAGGAACAGCAGCGTGTTGAAGATATAGGCTGTGTCGGCCGCCTTGGCGAATTCCGGAGCGGCTTCCGCGGCAGCGGTGGTATCCTGCGCAAGGCCGGGATCCACCATCAGGAACAAGCTTCCGACCGCGAGGGCGGAACAGGTGAGTAGCTTCTTCATCGGGTTATCCTCTTGATCGGGAATTCAAAGCGCTTCGGCGTCGGATTCGCCGGTGCGGATGCGAAGGGCCTGATCGATCGAATAGACGAAGATCTTGCCGTCGCCGATCTGGCCGGTCTTGGCCGCGCTGGCGATTGCCTCGACGACCTTGTCGGCGGTTGCGGCCGGTACGGCGACCTCGATCTTCAGCTTGGGCAGAAAGCTCACGGCATATTCGGTGCCGCGATAGATCTCGGTATGTCCCTTCTGCCGGCCGTAGCCCTTCACCTCTGTGACGGTGATCCCCTGGACGCCGATACCCGTGAGGGCGTCGCGCACCTCGTCGAGCTTGAACGGCTTGATGATGGCCATCACGATTTTCATGCTCGCTTCCCGATCCTCTCGTTCTTGAAAGCCGACCTCGTTCTGGGATCGGCCGTTTACGGCCCGGTCCGGTCGATTGCCCCCCCCTTGAGCATGTCCTGCCAGATCCGGTTCGGATTTGGCGGGAGATGCTCCGGATATTGATCCTGAAGCGGTTCCCTCGGATGAAAGCGACCCCGCTTTCGTTGAAGGCGCTCCGGCGGAAGATGGCCGAAACCGACACACGTGTTTCAAGGACCGTGCCAATTGCGATGACGATGCGGAATAAAACGGCAAAAGCCGCAGAAACGTGCGGTTGTTGGGATGCATTCATGAGCGGTTGCAGGGATTGGATGCCGCTCGTTGCCGAGGTCCGATATTGTGCATGTGCGAAGAAATGCACAATAATTGGTCAGTTATATAAAAATATTCTGATGAAAAAATGAGCAAAAGGAGCGCCGGCGAGCCGGCCGGCGCTTCGCAACATCAAGCTTCAGGCCGAGAAACCGCCATCGGCGAGATATGCGGCTTCCGCCTCGGTCGTCTCGCGGCCGAGTACCGCATTGCGATGGGGGAAGCGGCCGAAGCGGCGGATCACGTCGAGATGGATCAGTGCGTAGAGGTATTCCTTTTCCACGCTGTTGCGGCGGAAGAGGTCGACGGAGCGCTCCTGGGCCGCCATATCCTCGGCATGCTCGAAGGGAAGGTAGAAGAAGGTGCGGGCCTCTTTCGGAAAGGCCCGGTCGAATTCCTGCTCGACCGCGCTCCTTGCTATGTCGAGTGCGCGCCTGTCGCCGGCGAAGGCGCGCGCCTGTCCGCGATGGATATTGCGCGTGAACTGGTCAAGCAGCAGGAGCAGGGCCAGCGCGCCATGCGGCGTGTGGCGCCAGTCCTCGAAGTCGCCCCCGATCGCCGCATCGACCGTCGCGCCGAAGCGCCCGCAGATTTCGCAGTCGAAGGCGTCGCTTCTTGCAAACCATTTGGAAGGGCCCGCCTGCCACCAGAAATCCAGAATGTCGAAGGGCGACGGCACGGGCTCTGTCATAAGCTTTTCTCCTCATGGGCACTTTTCGGCAAAAGCGATTCAACCCTATATAGCAGCAAACGCCGAGCAACCGGATGGCGGAGGAAACTGTTGAGCGAAGGCGAGCTTTATCTGGACCTTAAAGGGCTCAAATGCCCGTTACCCGTCCTGAAGACGCGCAAGGCCATGGCGAAGCTTCAAAGCGGCGCCCGTATTCAGGTGGCTGCGACGGACCCGATGGCCGCCATCGACATTCCGCATTTCTGCAACGAGGCGGGCCACAGGCTCGTCTCGCAGGAACTTGCCGGCGGCGTCCGCCTGTTCGTCATCGAGAAAGGCTGACCGGCTCAGCCCGCGAGTTGGTCGATCGCCCGGGCAAGCTTCGCATCGCGCTCCGTCAGTCCGCCGGCATCGTGCGTGGTCAGCCGAATGGTCACCCGGCCATAGACATTCGACCATTCCGGATGATGGTTCATCTTCTCCGCCCGCATCGCGACCTTTGTCATGAAGGCGAAGGCCTCCACGAAATTCGCGAAACGAAAGGCTCTCTCGATTGCCCGGCCGTCTTCCGCCATCGACCACCCGGCAAGCTCGCCGAGAAGCTTGGCGCATTCGGCAGGGTTGAGCTTCTGCGTCATCCTGTCCCTTTTCCTCTTCTATCGATTATGGTCGCCACTGACCTATAGTCATATGAACGTTAGCGGCTATCCTAGGGCCGGACCCTTTTTCGATACCAAGACCAGGGAGGCAGGCATGGGCGGCGTCCGGATCGACCACGATGCATGGGTGCTGGTTGGCGACGGCGAAAAGGCGCTGGTCTTTCGCAACGAGGGCGACGCCGACTATCCCAATCTGCAGGTCGTGCGTGTGCTGGCACATGAAAATCCGATGACACACGAACAGGGCACGGATGCCCCCGGCCGCTATATCGACGGACTCGGACCGAATCGCAGTGCGGTGGAACCGACCGACTGGCATCGCCTCGAAAAGCATCGATTCGCCAAGGAAATTGCAGAAGCGATGTACAAGGCCGCCCATGCCGGGCGTTACTCAAAGCTCATTGTCGCCGCGCCCCCGACGACGCTCGGCGATCTCCGCAAGGCGTTTCACAAGGAAGTCACCAGCCGCATCGTCGCCGAACTCGACAAGACGCTGACCGGCCATCCGCCCGACCAGATCGAGAAGATCCTGACAAAGAAAGGCTGATCACGCCTTGACGCGATCCGCAAGCTGCGCGGCAAACCGGCGCAGGCGATGGCCTGCGCGCGTGAGCGCGCGGTCGAGGGCCTCGTCGCCAAGCCATCTCGGACAGTGGACGAACAGAAGGCGGTGAATGAGGAGGATCACCAGCAGCGTGATCCCCCAGGACAGCATCGTGTCCGACAGGAAGTGACCGCCGAAAGCGACGCGGTTGAGGGACAGCGCGAAGGCAAGCGCAAGCGTCGGCACAACGACCGCCTTGCGCCAGGCGGCCGGCACAAGGAAAGCCAGGCTTACGAGCCAGATACCGGATGAGGCCTCGCCTGAGACGAAGGAGCAGTTCTTCTCGCAATAGTCGGCGATATGCCAGACGGGAACATAGGGCGCGTCGCCGCCGAATATCTCGACCATGCGCGGCCGCGGGCGGCCCCAATTGTCCTTCAGGACCGCATTGACCACGATACCGGGCGCAAGCGCCAGTGTCGAAAGCAGGAATAGCGGCACACGCAAAGGCAGCAGCGGCGGACGGTCGGGCCACGCAAGCTTGACAAGGATCACTGCACCGGCCGCGATGGCGATCAGCCTCACCAGGTGCGGCCCGAGATGGCGGAGCCTGACGAGAAAGTCGGACTGTGCGGCCGGAAACCCCGTCTCCGGCGACCAGAAGGCCCGCGAGACGGCGATGTCGACGCCCGGAAACACAAGAAAGAAAGCTGAAATCACCGCGATATAGATGAGGCAGGCCGTCAGCGGATAACGGCCGGCGAACCGCCAGAGCGATTTCAAATACCGCGAAAAGCTACTGGCTGCGGTCATGGACTTTCAACGCATTGCTCCGGTGGTTGGCGGCAAGGTCTGTCTATCGCAATTCGTCCGGATTTGGAATTATCGGCAGCCTGACAGCAGGAGAGGGATGGCCGTGACAAAGCCCGTCATCAGTTTCTGGTTCGAATTCGCGTCAACCTACAGCTACCTCACAGCCATGCGCATCGAAGCGCTGGCCGAAAGCCGGGGAGTAGGCCTGAAGTGGCGACCCTTCCTGCTTGGGCCGATCTTCGCTGCCCAGGGCTGGACGACGTCCCCCTTCAACATCTACCCGGCCAAGGGCAGCTACATGTGGCGCGACCTGGAACGGCAGGCCGAACTGCTGTCCCTGCCCCTGGCGCAGCCAGACCCATTCCCGCAAAACGGCCTGAAGGCGGCGCGGATCGCCGAATATCTGCGACAAGGCGAGTGGTGCGCACCCTTCGTGCGGGCGGTCTTCCACGCGGAATTCGGCGAGGGGCGGGATATTTCCGATCCAGAGTTGCTGGCGGCGGTCCTGATCGATATCGGCGCGCCGGCAAAGGACGTGATGACCGCCGTGGAAACGCAATCCGTCAAGGATCGTTTGCGCGAGGCGGTCGGCGAAGCCCAGGGGCTCGGCATATTCGGGGCGCCGAGCTTCGTGACCGAGGACGGCGAACTGTTCTGGGGCAACGACCGCCTCGAACAGGCGCTCGACTGGGCGGTTCGCCATCACGGGGACTGAATCGCAGGCTTTCGAAAATGAGTGGCCGACTGCCGTGCGAGAGCGTAGGGTGCGGCCACTTCGACCCTCCCATCCCAACGGGCGCGCGCCATGACCTTCGTGCCGGACAGTGCTGTCCTTCTTGCCTTCACCATCGCCTGCATCGTGCTGGCGATCACGCCTGGCCCGGACATGACGCTTTTCGTCAGCCGCGCCCTGCAGCAGGGCCGCGCGGCGGGGCTGATGTCGATGGCGGGTGCGCTGTTCGGCAGCGTCGTCCATACGATGCTGGTCGCTTTCGGCCTGTCGGCGCTGATTGCCGCCTCGGCGACCGCGTTCTTCGTGGTGAAACTCGTCGGCGCGCTGTACCTGCTATGGCTGGCGATACAGACGATCCGGCACGGATCCGCGCTGACGGTGTCGCGGGAAAAGAGCGAGCGGCGGGGGCTGCCCCGGGTGTTTCTCGCCGGGTTGCTCGTCAATCTGCTCAATCCGAAGATCGCGCTTTTCTTCCTGACCTTCCTGCCGCAGTTCGTCACCGCCGGCGATCCGAATGCGGCCGGCAAGCTGATCTTCCTCGGCCTCTATTTCGTGCTGCTGTCGATCCCGATCTGTGGCGCGATGGTCCTGGGCGCGGATGCCTTTTCCAAGACCCTGAGGCGTTCGCCCAGGGTGATGCGCACGTTCGACTGGCTGTTCGCCGGCGTGATCGGAGGCTTTGCGCTGAAGCTTCTGTGGGCCAGCCGTACCTGAGCCTCCGCTGCCACGCACGCCAGACGTCGGGCCGGCATAGGCAGATTTGACAGGCGTCGTTCATTGACGCGGCGCGGTATTGCTTTACCTTCCGCAGGAGGTCGAATCGCTTTCGTTCGGCGTGATTTACCAATTCTTTTTCTGAGTACCGCAAGGTAGCTGAAATCCGGTCATTTGATGGTGGTCTGACATGCTTCAATTGAAACGCGGCACCCTGGCAGGCCTCCTGTGCGCTGTGGCGACGGCGGCGATGCTGGCGCCCTCAGGCGAAGCCAATGCGCAGGGCTTTCTCGACCGGATCTTCAACCCGAGGCACTACGAGGAGCAGCGCCGCCAGCGCGAGGTGGAGCAGAAGCCGGCGCCGGTTAAGGCCTATGTCGCAAGCCCGCGCTACTACACCTACGCGCCGGACAAGCTGAAGGTTTTCTCCCTCAAGGACCTGGCTGTGGTTCCGGCAACCGCGCTGCCATCGGCGGAGCAGGACGGCACCCCTGCCGCAGCTGCCGATGTGACCGGTTCGGTGAGCGATGCGAATGCGGCGGTCGAGACCGTTCCGTCCGAGGAACGCGCCTTCAACGATGCGCGGACGAGCCTTGCCGATATCTCCATCCGCGCCTTGCCCGAGGTCGGCAAGACGGTTGTCGCCCACTATGAGGAATATCCCGCGTTCATCTGGGTCTCGAACGGCGAGGTGAGCGACAAGGCACGTGTGGCCCTGCAGGTACTCGGCGACGCGGACCGCTACGGGCTCGACCCGGCGGACTACGCGGTCGCCCTGCCGGATCCGGCCAGCGGCGAAGCTGGCCTGATGCGCTTCGAAATGCAGCTTTCCGCCGCCACGCTCACCTATGTGCTCGATGCGATGCGCGGACGGATCGATCCGAACCGGCTGTCGGGCTATCACGACCTGCCGCGCAAGGATGTCGACCTCGCTGTGGCGCTGAAGAGCATGGCCGCATCCGACGATGTCGCCGCTTATCTGGAGCGCCGCAATCCGCAGAACGCGCCGTTCCAGGCACTGGTTGCCGAACTCGCCGCGCTGAAGGGGCAGGAGGATGGCGCAAGGGTCGAAATTGCGGAAGGCACGCTGCTGAAGCCCGGCCAGAGCAATCCCGAACTCGTCAATGTCGTTGCGGCGATCCGCCTCAATGGCTCGGACAAGGTCAAGGCGGCGCATCAAGCGACGCTCGACGCCTACCAGAACGGTCACGACTACACGCCGGAACTGGTCGCGCTCGTCAAGGATTTCCAGAAAGACAAGGGCCTGACGCAAGACGGCGTGGTCGGCAGCAACACCATCCGCGCGTTGCAGGGCGTCTCGCTTTCCCAGAAGATCGCGCGGGCCGAACTGGCTCTGGAGCGGTTGCGCTGGCTGCCGCGCCAGCTCGGCGAACGCCATGTCTTCATCAACCAGCCGGCCTTTACCGCGACCTATCTCGAAGACGGCAAGGAACCGCTGTCGATGCGCGCGGTGGTGGGCCAGAAGTCCAACCAGACCTATTTCTTCACCGACAAGGTGGAGATCGTCGAATACAACCCCTATTGGGGCGTGCCCTACTCGATCATCGTCAACGAAATGCTGCCGAAGCTCAATCAGGACCCGTATTACCTGGACCGTCTCGGCTACGAGGTGACGACGGCGAATGGCCGGCCGATTTCCTCGGCTTCGGTGGACTGGCATTCGGTGGCGGCGAAGAAACTGGCCATCAACGTCCGCCAGCAGCCCGGCGACGACAATGCGCTCGGCGAATTGAAGATCCTCTTCCCCAACAAGCATGCGATCTACATGCACGACACGCCGGCCAAGCGCCTGTTCCAGCGCGATAGCCGCGCTTTCAGCCATGGCTGCGTCAGGCTGGAGAATCCGCGCGCCATGGCCGCCGCTGTGCTCGGCAAGTCGGTCGACTACGTTTCCTCGCAGATCGCCGTCGGCAAGAACCACTCCGATGACGTCGCCGGCGATCTTCCGGTCTATGTCGCCTATTTCACGGCCTGGCCGAAGCAGGACGGCCAGATCGGCTATTACGCCGACGTCTATGACCGCGACGTCCATCTGCAGAAGGCAATCGACGCCACCACCAAGGAGCGGCGCGGCTGATCCGAGGTGTTCAATCTAGGATTTCGGCAAGCGCCGCATAGAGCTGGCCCGGGTCGAGCGGTTTGGCGAGCACGGCGCTGAAACCTTCCATGCCTTGTCGGCTCTCCGCCGGCTTGGCGGCCGCGGTCATGGCGATGACCGGGAGTTGCGCCGGCAAGGAACCCGTCCGCAGCGCGGCGAGCGTCGCGACACCATCCATGTCCGGCATGGCGAGGTCGAGCAGGATCGCGTCGATCTGCATGTCGGGATCTGAAGCCATCTTCAGCGCCTCGGCGCCGCTTTCCGCCATCGATGTCTCGAATCCGAAAGCCTCGATCATCGTCGCCGCCAGCCGGCGGAAGGTGGCGTTGTCGTCCACGATGAGGATGTGGTGCTTGCGCTGATCCGGTGCCATGACGACCGGCGTCGGCAACGCGTCCCCGGCAACAGGATCGACAGCCGGCAGCAACTGGAGCGGAACCGTTAGACGGAAGGTCGATCCACGCTCGGTGGTGTCGGCCAACTCCAGGCTGCCGCCAAGCAGGACCGTGAGCCTCGATGCGTTCCACAGCCCGAGCCCCGATCCCTGAGCCTCAGGATCCGTCGCTCCCCTTGAGCGGCCGCGCCGATGCGCCTGGAAGATCATGCGGCGGTCTTCTTCCGCGACGCCGCATCCGGTGTCGTGCAACTCCAGAACGAGGGTATCCCCTGCCCCGCCGCGGGTCAGCGCGGCCTCCAATGAGATTGTGCCCGATTGAGTGAATTTGAGGGCATTTTCCACGATGACGGAGATGATACGGCGCAATGCGAGGCTGTCGGCGACCAGCCGCGCATCGAGCCCTGGATCAATGTTTGCGGAGAAGGCCAGTCCCTTGGCGGCGGCGGCGAATTCAAAGAGACGGGCGACCGCGCGGATTGCGGCACCAGCGGGCTCCTGAATGTGGTCGCCCGAACGCGGCGCGATGAATTCCGCCGTCATCGCCAACAGCGCGTCGATTGCCTCGTTCAACGTGTCGAGCGCGTCCTTCTGCCTCATCGTCAGGGGGTCGCGGGAGACGATCTCGCCGGCCGTGCGCATCGCCGCCAGCGGAGTCCTGAGATCATGCAGCAATGAGGCGAGCGTGTCGCCGGATCTTTCCGCAGCCCCGTTTTCGGTATCCGGCATGAAGGCTCCCGCACCGGTTCTCGCAACTTCCAGTGTTCTGACTAATGACAGGCGGCGTGGCGAAATCAAGACTGTGACGCGCAAGCTGCCCTTGCGTTGCAGAAGGTCGCGTGCCAAAGAGCGCCTATGGTCATACAAATCCTGACGATTGTCCTGCCGGTCTTCGCGCTGATCGGCATTGGCTACGGTTCCGCGCGCAGTGGCCTGCTCGACAGCACGATCGGCGACGCGCTGGGCGAATTCGTCTTCGTCATCGCCATTCCGATCATGATCTTCCGCACGCTGGCAACCAGTTCGCTCGGCGGGGTTTCTCCCTGGGGTTTCTGGTTCGCTTATTTTACGGGCGTGGCGGTAACCTGGGCGATCGGCATGGTGATCATGCGCAAGGTCTTCCACCGCGAGGCGCGGGCCGTCGTCATCGGCGGTATCAGCGCGAGTTTCGCCAATACGGTGATGCTGGCCATTCCGCTGATCACCGCGATTTTCGCGGAAGAGGGGCTGGTGCCACTGTTCGTGCTGATCTCGGTTCACCTGCCGGTGCTGACCATAGTTTGTGCCCTGCTCATGGAACGCGCCGCCGTCGTGGACGGAACGGAGCAAGGGCGTCCGGCGCTGCAGATCCTCAGGACGGTGCTGGTCAATCTCGCCACCAATCCGATCGTCGTCGGCATATTGGCGGGCGCGGCATGGCGCTTCGTCGGCTTGCCGATAAGCGGCATCTTCGCCGATGTGCTGAACCGGATCGCCAGTGCGGCAATCCCGGTCGCACTCTTCTCGCTCGGCATGAGCATGGTGCGCTATGGTGTGCGCGGCAATGTCGGTCCGGCGCTGATCATGAGCTTCCTGAAGGCCGTCGTGATGCCGGCGGTGGTCTATGTCACGGCGCGTTTCGCCGTCGGGTTGCCGCCCCTCTGGGTAGCGGTCGCCACGCTTACCGCTTGCTGCCCGACGGGGATCAATGCGTTTCTGTTTGCCAATCGCTATGGCACCGGCCACGCGCTCTCGGCCAATTCCATCACCTTCACCACGGCGGCGGCGGTGGTGACCACCGGGCTCTGGATGGCGTTTCTGGCCGTATAACCGAAGGCCTCAGGCGAGCCCTACCAGCCGGCGGATATCCTGTGCGCTGCAACCCTGGCGGCGCAGGTCGCGCAGCGAGGTGTCGCGGGCAGATTTGGAAAGCTTGCGACCGTCATGGTCGAGAAGCAGGCGGTGGTGGTGGTAGCAGGGTTCCGGCAGTCCCAGCACTTCCTGCAGCAGGCGATGCACGGATGTCGCCTGGAAGAGATCCCGCCCGCGCATTACATGGGTAATGCCCTGCAAAGCGTCATCGACGGTGACGGAGAGATGATAGCTGGTCGGCGTGTCCTTGCGGGCGATCACCACGTCCCCCCAGACCGAAGGGTCGGCTGGCAGCCTGCCCGTTTCTCCCTGGGGGCCGCTGCCTTCTTCCATCCAGAACAGCGGCTTGCCGATCCTTGCGAGCGCCTTCTTCATGTCGAGGCGAAGGGCGAACGACTCCCCGGCGGCGTCGCGAGCCGCGATTTCGTCGGCTGACAAAACCGCTTCATCACCGGGATAAAGCGGCGCGCCGTCCGGGTCGCGCGGATAGGCCCGGCCACCGGTCTCCACCCGTGCGACAAAATCGCGGATTTCGCTGCGCGTCAGGAAGGCGCGGTAGACGAGGCCCATTTCCTCAAGCCGCAGGAGTGCAGCGGCATAGTCGGCGAAATGCTCCGATTGCCGCCTGACCGGCTCTTCCCAGGTCAGGCCCAGCCATGCGAGATCTTCCAGCGCGTCGCGGACGAGTGCGGACGTGCAGCGGACCGTGTCTATGTCCTCGATACGGATCAGGAACCGGCCGCCGCTGTCTTGTGCCGCATCGAAATTGAGCAGCGCCGACAGTGCGTGGCCGAGGTGCAGGTGGCCGTTGGGCGAGGGCGCGAAGCGGAAAACGGGTTGCGATAGCAGCGACATGAAGCTTGATGAGCGGGCCAGAATGACAATGATGTCCTTCAGATACCATTTGCTTGCCGAAAAGGAACGTCCGTGAAGCCGATCGACTCGCTTGCCGTGATCGAGGAAGCGCTCGACCATCTGAAACGCGCCGACCCGCGATTGGTCGCCGTGGTGGAAACGGCTGGCGAAGTGCCGTTGCGCCGCCGCTCCGCCGATTTCGCCGGCCTCGTCAATATCGTGGTGGCCCAGCAGGTGTCGGTGGCGAGCGCCAACGCGATCTTCGGCCGCGTCGAGGCGCTCGTGCAGCCCTTCGAAGCCGCGACACTTGCCGGGATCACCGACGAGGAGCTCGGCAAGGCCGGGCTGTCCCGCCCCAAGATCCGCACCGTGCGGGCGATTGCCGGTGCTGTGGTCGGCGGTCTCGACCTGACCCACCTGGCGGAGCGCCCGGCCGAAGAAGCGCATGAAGCGCTGTGCCGGATTCGCGGCGTGGGGCGCTGGACCGCCGACATCTACCTGCTGTTTTGCGCCGGCCATCCGGATGTCTTTCCAAGCGGCGACCTGGCGCTGCAGAATGCGGTACGCGATGCCTTCGGCTTCGAGGAGCGGCCGAAGCCGGATGCTCTGGACGAAATTGCCGGGCTCTGGGCACCCTGGCGCGGCGTCGCAGCACGCCTGTTCTGGGCCTATTACAAGGTGGCCAAGGAGGGGCGTGAAACGATCCCGGTATAGGGTTCCCACACGCCACGAAGATCGCGGGAGGAGAGCGGGCGAAGCAGATGCAGGAAAACCGGTTCCAGTCCCTGCTCGAAAGCCTGCGGTTCCGTCTCTCGCTGCTGCGCGAACGGCTCTGGATCCGGCCACTCCTCTATTGCCTGACGGCCGTGGCCGCCACATTGCTCGCCGGACTTGCCGACCGCTTCAGCCTTGGCCGCTTCGCCCCGGTGATTGCGCCGAGCACCGTCGAGAAGCTTTTGACGATCTTGTCTTCGTCGATGCTCGCAGTCGCCACATTCGCCGTATCGTCGATGGTCGCAGCCTATGCGTCTGCAAGCAGCACGGCCTCGCCGCGCGCTTTTTCCGTCGTCGTTTCCGACGATGCATCCAAGACCGCACTTTCAAGTTTCGTCGGTGCGTTCATCTTCTCCACCGTCGGCGTCATCGCGGTTCAGACGGGCTTCTACGAGCGCGCGGGCCTGTTCGTCCTGTTCCTGCTGACACTGTGTTTGTTTGCCTGGGTGGTGCTGACCTTCATCCGCTGGGTCGACCGGATCGCCAGGCTGGGGCGGATGGGCCATACGATCGCGAAGGTGGAGGATGCGACCGAGCGCGCCTTCGGCCACTGGAAAGCCAACATCGGATCCAGCGCCGCTGCAGCAGATGGCCTGGACAGTTCCGCAGTGAGCGTCATGGACGAACGGATCGGCTTCGTCCAGAACGTCGATTTCGCGGCGCTGCAGGCCTATTGCGAGGAGCAGGGGGCCATGCTGACGGTCGCCGCCCTGCCCGGTACGTTCTGCACGCCGGAGCGGCCGATCGCCCACATTCAGCTTGAGGATCGCGGCGGAGCGTTTCCGGATGTCGAGCCGGTCCGGCAGGCTTTCGTGATCGGTGACGAGCGGACCTTCCACAGCGACCCGCGTTTCGGCCTGATCGTCCTGTCGGAGATCGCCGCGCGCGCATTGTCGCCGTCCGTCAACGATCCGGGCACTGCGATTGCCGTCATCGGCAGCTTTACCCGGTTGTTCGCCGACTGGGAGAAGGTCGTCGAGGAGCCCGGGGTGCCGGAAGTGGAACTTGACCGTGTCGTCATACCGCCGATCGCGATCGCCGACATGTTCGAGGATGCCTTTCTCAGCCTGTCGCGCGACGGGGCGCCCTATGTCGAGGTCGGGCTGCGCCTCCAGCGCTGCTTCTCGGCGCTGGAGACGATCGGAAACGAGGAGATGAAACGGGCTGCCCGCGACTTTGCGCAGGACGCGTTGCGCCGTGCGGAGCGAGCCCTGCGCCATCCGGGTGACATGGAAAGGCTGAAGCGTGCGGCGCCAGCGGGCGAGTAGTCTTTAATAAGGTTGCTTCGGCCCGCGGTTGGCGGAAAGCGACGGCTGGCTTCGGCGCACCAGGTCCTCGATTGCGTCGGCCAGGTGCACATCGTTGATCGAGGGATCGCCGCGCGCGACGCGGATATTGTGCGCTTCCGCCAGCACCATCGCATGGGTGAAGCCGTCCGGCGGCTCGAACTTGTAGCATGCAAGTTCGATCAGATGGCCGAGCGGATCGCGGAAATAGAAGGAATCCATGAAGCCGCGGTCCTTGTGGCCGGAATTCGGGATGCCGCGTTCCTCAAGGCGTTGGGCAATCTGGTTGAACACCACCCGCGACACGCTGAAGGCGATGTGATGCACGGTGCCGACGTCGTTCGGCGTCGGTGCCGGATCCTTCTTGCGGCTCTCGTCGGTAAAGACGGTGATCAACCTGCCGTCGCCGGGATCGAAATAGAGGTGGTTGATATCTGGCGCGTCGAGATTGGGCTGCTCGAACAGGAAGGGCATGCCGAGGAGGCCTTCCCAGAAATCGATCGAGGTTTGCCGGTCGGCACCGTTCAGGGTGATATGGTGGAGACCCTGAGTCTGGATCTTCTGCATGATCCTTTCTCCCCTCCTGCCGGGATAGTCCATGAGGTGGCGAAGCCTACCCCCGCTCGTGCGCGTGGTCGAGGCCTATCGACAGCTTGAGGAACCTAATCCATGGATGAAGTGGACAGCCGGGCACGCATCGTGCTGCAGCGGAGGTAAACGGGAATGCTTGACGGTCCGAGACTTTCGCCGTTCTCCGGCGGCCCGGCGCGAAGCCTGGTGGTGATCCTGCACGGCTATGGCGCGGATGGCGCCGACCTCATCGAGTTGGGCCGCGCGCTCGCACCGGCCGTTCCGGACGCCGCTTTTGCCGCGCCGAACGCACCCGATGTCTGCGAGGTATGGGCCGAAGGGCGGCAGTGGTTTCCTCTCACAATGCGTGATCCGGGCGAGTATTGGCGTGGCGTCGTCGGCGCGCGCGCCTTGCTCGATGCCTTCCTCGATGCCGAACTGGAGCGGCATGATCTTGGCAACGCCCGGCTGGCTCTCGTTGGCTTTTCGCAAGGGGCGATGATGGCGCTTCATACCGGATTGCGCAGGAAGGAGGCGGTTTCGGGTATCGTGGCCTATTCAGGCCTGCTTGCGGGCCCGCAGCATCTGGGCGAGGCAGGTGAGGCGCGCCCGCCGATCCTGCTCGTCCACGGCGAGGAGGACGACGTGGTGCCGCCGTATCATCGCGGATTGGCCGGGCAGGCGCTTTCAGGCGCGGGCTATCCCGTTTCGAGCCATGGTATCGAAGGGCTTGGGCACGGCATCGACCCGACGGGCGTGCAATTGGGCGCGGCCTTCCTGAGGAAGGTTTTCGGCGAAACGGGCGGAAGCTGAGTCGCCTGAATGGAAAGGGCGCCGGAAGGCGCCCTTTAGGATATCTGTCGGCGAGCCTTCGGACTCAGCCGTTGGCGTAATACTGGCCGCCATTGATCGTGAGAACTGCACCGGTCATGAAGCCGGCGTCCTTCGATGCGAGATAGCGCACCGCTGCGGCGATTTCCTCCGCCTTGCCGAGACGTCCGACCGGGATGCCGGCGATGATGCCCTCAAGCACCTTCTCCGGAACGGCGGCCACCATGTCCGTGTCGATATAGCCCGGGCAGATGCAGTTCACCGTGACACCCTTGCGGGCATTTTCCTGAGCCAGCGCCTTGGTGAAACCGATGACGCCGGCCTTGGCGGCCGAATAGTTGGTCTGGCCCAGCTGGCCCTTCTGGCCGTTGATGGAGGAGATATTGATGATACGGCCGTGGCCGCGCTCGCGCATGCCATCGATCACGGGCCGGGTCATCGTGAACATGCTATCGAGATTGGTGCGGACGACCGCCGACCACTGTTCGTAGTCCATCTTGTGGAACCAGCCGTCGCGGGTGATGCCGGCATTGTTGACCAGCACCTCGACCGCGCCGAGGTCGGAAACCACCTGGTTGACGCCGTCCTGGCAGGCCTTGGCGTCGGCGACATCCCATTTGTAGACGTGGATGCCGGTTTCTGCCTTGAAAGCCTCGGCCTTTTCCACATTGCCGGCATAGGTGGCGGCCACGGTGTAGCCGGCATCCTGGAGGGCGGTGGAGATCGCCGCGCCGATACCACGCGTGCCGCCGGTGACAATCGCTACATTGCTCATTCGCGTTTCCCCCTTATGCAGAAGCCTCTACCGTCCGGCCACATTCTCGCGGCAGCCGTCCCTATAACCCCGCCTGCTTCCTTCCGAAGCCCGATCCGGCCTCCGTCTTCATGGCGGGGGAGGATGCCCCCCGCCATGATCTTTCTCAAAAGATGGCCGTCTATTCCTGAAGCATCATCCTGTTCGAAAAGTCTGCAACTTTCCGACGTGACGCTCAAGGCATTGATATTAGAGCGATTTCTTATCGATCAGACGGATGCCCGATCGGAAAGCACTCTAGCGCTCGACACACAGAGCGATGCCCATGCCGCCGCCGATGCACAGTGTGGCAAGGCCTTTCTTGGCGTCCCGGCGGTTCATCTCGTGCAGCAGCGTAACGAGAACGCGTGCACCCGAAGCGCCGATCGGATGGCCAATGGCGATCGCGCCACCATTGACGTTCACGATATCCGGGTTCCAGCCCATGTCGTTGTTGACCGCGCAGGCCTGGGCGGCGAAAGCCTCGTTCGCCTCCACGAGGTCGAGGTCGTCGACCTTCCAGCCGGCCTTCTGCAGCGCCTTGCGGGAGGACGGAATCGGGCCGGTGCCCATGACCGACGGATCGACGCCGGCCGTCGCCCAGGACGCGATGCGGGCAATCGGTGTCAGGCCGCGCCTGGCCGCTTCGGCGGCCGTCATCAGCACGAGAGCGGCCGCGCCGTCATTGATGCCGGACGCATTGCCGGCGGTTACCGAGCCGTCCTTGCTGAAAGCGGGGCGGAGCTTAGTCATGTTGTCGAGCGTCGCGCCGTGGCGGATATACTCGTCGTCCTCGACGATCCGCTCGCCCTTGCGCTCCTTGATCGTGATCGGCGTGATCTCGTCCTTGAAGCGGCCGGCCTTCTGGGCAGCTTCCGCCTTCTGCTGCGAGGCGACGGCGAATTCGTCCTGTTTCTCGCGCGAGATCTGCCATTTCTGGGCGACGTTCTCGGCGGTCTGTCCCATGTGGTAGCCGTTGAAGGCGTCCCACAGCCCGTCCTTGATCATGGTGTCGATCATGGAATAGTCGCCCATCTTGTGCCCGGCGCGCAGATGAGCGCAGTGCGGTGCAAGCGACATGTTCTCCTGACCGCCGGCCACGATGATCGAAGCGTCGCCATTGGCGATCTGCTGCATGCCGACGGCAACGGTGCGAAGGCCCGAGCCGCAGACCTGGTTGAGGACCCAGGCGGTGGAGCCTTCCGAGAGGCCGGCGGCGATCGCCGCCTGGCGTGCAGGATTCTGGCCCTGGCCGGCGGTGAGCACCTGGCCGAAAATCAGTTCGTCGACATCGGCCGCGTCGACCTTGGCCCGCTCCAGGGCGGATCTGATGACGGCGGCACCAAGCTGATGCGCCGGAGTGTTGGCGAAGGATCCGTTGAAGGACCCGACCGGTGTGCGTGTGGCGCTGACAATCACCACGTCAGTGGATGCGCTCATGAAAAACCTCCGCGATACTGCCCTCCCGGCACGGCATGCGCCCGTCCCCTTCTTGTTCGTATGCTGTTTGCGACCGAACGCATGCGATAACAGCGACTAGAGACCGTCGACCCGCCATAGTCAACCGGGTGCAAGGCTTTCTGGACCGGGAAGGCGCCTTGCGCCATCCGTCATTGGTCGAGGCGAAAAACAGCGACCGGTTGCGCGAAAGGGCGGCGGAAAGGATATAAGTGCAAAAACTGTGGTGCGATAAGGCAATGATGGCTTATCGTGCCCGTGGAGGATTGATCCCCCGCCGGTCCGGCCGCCGGGGGATGCTCGGGTGCGCGGTGCCCGATGCGGAACACAAGGGATGGATCCGGACGCACATGGCGAAGACGAGAGAGCCGACAGTCATCAAGAAATACGCCAACCGGCGTCTCTACAACACCGGCACCAGCACCTATGTCACGCTGGAAGACCTGGCCGTGATGGTGAAGAACGAAGAGGACTTCGTCGTCTTTGACGCCAAGTCCGGCGAGGACATTACCCGTTCGGTCCTCACGCAGATCATATTCGAGCAGGAAAGCAAGGGGCAGAACCTGCTGCCCATCGCGTTCCTGCGCCAACTGATCCGCTTTTACGGCGACAGCCTGCAGAACCTTGTGCCGAGCTATCTTGAGTTCTCGATGTCGTCATTGACGCGCGAACAGGACAAACTGCGCGAGAAGCTCTCGCAGACCTTCGGCGCGACCGCCTTCGACGCCATGGAAGAGCAGGTGAAGCGCAACTCGGAAATGTTCGAGCGCGCCATGCGCATGTTCCTGCCCTTCGGCGCAGGTGCCCAGGAGGGTGACAAGCCGGCGCAGGCGGCAAAGAGCGAGGCGGGCGCCGACGATCTCAGCGACCTGAAGAAGCAACTCGCCGACATGCAGAAGAAGCTCGATGCGCTCGCCGGCGACAAGAGCTGACCGGCGAGGAAAACGCTTGCGGAAAATAAGGAGCCCGCGCCTGCAATTGTCAGGCGCGGGCTCTTGTTTCGGTGGCCTGCTGCCTGCCTCAGCCGCAATCTGCCGTCTTGCCGATCGCAGCGATGCCGGCAACGGCAGCGGCCTCGTCATTGTCGGACGTGTCGCCGGTGATGCCGACGGCGCCGATGATCTCGCCGCCCTCGCCGTCACGGATCAGCACGCCGCCGGGCACCGGGATGATGCCGCCGCCGGCCGCTCCGTTGAGCGCCTGGACGAAATGCGGCCGCGTTTCCGCATTGGCGTTGAGCCAGCGCGAGCCGGCGCCGACCGCGAGTGCGCCATAGGCCTTGCCACTGGCAATCTGCGGACGCAGGATGGACGAGCCGTCCTGCCGCTTCAGCGCCACGAGGTGGCCGCCGGCGTCGAGCACGGCAACGGTAAGCGGCTTCAGGCCAATTTCCGCCCCTTTGGCCAGGGCCGCGTCAATGATTTTTTCCGCCATGGAAAGACTGAGTTTGCTCACCGTCGATAGTCTCCGTAGGGTTTGCCGCTAAGATGCGATTCCCCGTACCAGCTTAACGCTTCCACGAACACCGCGTTATTTTGCAAAACAGTCGTTCCCGGCCGGAACGAACAACAAGGAATGAGGTCGGTAATGCGCGATTTCCAGGCCCCGGGCCGCTCCGTAGTGCTTGCGCCGAACGCGATGGCGGCGACATCCCATCCGCTGTCTACCGCTGCGGCGCTGGAAGTGCTCCAGTCCGGCGGCAATGCGATGGATGCGGCCGTCGCCGCCGTTGCCGTGCAGTGTGTCGTCGAACCGCAGATGACGGGTATCGGCGGCGACTGCTTTGCCATCGTTGCGGAGCCGGATGGCAAGCTGCATGGCCTGAATGGCTCCGGCCGCGCGCCGATGGCGGCGACGGCGCAGAAGCTTCTGGATCTGGGCGAGCGGGCGGTGGAGCCGACCTCGCCGCACGCCGTCACAGTGCCCGGCGCGGTTCGCGCCTGGGAAACGCTGCTCGCGCGCCACGGTACCCGCGGTCTGGGCGACGTGATGAAACGCGCGATCGCCTATGCCCGAGACGGCTATGCGGTCGCGCCGCGCGTTGCGCATGACTGGTCGAAAAACGTCGCCAAGCTCTCCGCCGACGCCGGCGCTGCCGCCGCCTATCTCGTCAACGGAAAGGCGCCGGCGACCGGCGACGTGATGCGTCATCCGGCCCTTGCGGATACGCTGCAGGCGATCGCCGAGAACGGCTCGAAGGCGTTCTACGAGGGGCCGGTGGCTCGGGATATCGTGGATACCCTGCAGGCGAAGGGCGGACTGATGACGCTCGACGACATGGCGGCGATGCAGGTCGACGACATGGTGCCGGTGACGAAGCCCTATCGCGGGCTGACGGTCGCCGAACTGCCGCCGAACGGTCAGGGCTTCATTGCACTCGTCATGCTGGGAATCCTGGAACGCTTCGATCTCGCCAGCCTCGATCCGAACGGCACCGAGCGTTTCCATCTGGAGCTGGAGGCCGGCCGGATCGCCTACTCGCTGCGCGACCTCTTCCTTGCCGATCCTGCACATATGCCGGTCTCAGTGGAGGAGTGCCTGTCGGACGCCCATCTCGACAAGCTTGCCTCGAAGATCGACCGGACACGGCGGATCGACAACCTGCCGCCGAGCACCCTGGGGCCGGGCTCGGACACCGTCTATCTGACGGTGATCGACCAGAGCGGCCTGGCAGTTTCGCTGATCAACTCCGTCTACAAGGACTTCGGTTCCGGCATCTGCGCTCCGAAGAGCGGTGTGCTGCTGCAGAACCGCGGCGCCTGTTTCCGGCTGCAGCCGGGCCACCCGAATTGCATCGACGGAGGCAAGCGGCCCCTGCATACGATCATCCCGGCCATGGTGCTGAAGGATGGTCTGCCGCATCTCTCCTTCGGCGTGATGGGTGGCGGCTATCAGCCCTGCGGCCATGCGCATGTGCTCACCAATATCGTCGATTTCGGCATGGACGTGCAGGAGGCGATCGACGCGCCGCGCATGTTCTTCGACGAGACGAGCTATGTGCTGCATGCCGAAGGAACGGTGCCGGAGGCGACCGTGGCGGGGCTTCGGTCCCTAGGTCATGACGTGGAACGCGTACCCGGCGCCATCGGCGGCGCGCAGGCGATCATGATCGACCGGGAGCGCAAGCTGCTTTTGGGCGGTTCGGACCCCAGAAAGGACGGCATGGCGGCGGGTTACTGACCCGCCGCTCGGCCCCGGATTCCCAGCTTTACAAAGAGACGGCGAGCACCCGGCCTGGCCGGGGCAGCCGGTGGCTCGCCTCGGCGCGGGCATAGGCCTCCACGGCATGGCCGGGTTCGCGGCGGCGACGCGCTCGCAGGTGCTGCGCGTTGTCGCGCGCGGCGATCAGGTGGGCGAGGAATACCGTGTTATAGCGGTAGCGGGTGAACGTCTGCGGCCGCTCCTGAAAAGGCGTCTGCTCGCGTTTCTCCTCGGCGTCGTCACGGATCGCGGGCAGTTTCTGCTGCACTGCCTGCTTGTTTGCGGATGAATGGCGGGCACTGCTTTGCTGATCGGCCTGCACACGGTCGCGGCGGACGACCTGCTCCGTATTGGTGCTGCGAATCGCTTCAATGCGCATTCAAGCCTCCCGAGTGTCCCGTTTCGAGACATCTTCCCTGGTTCTTGAAGCTTGATCCGCAAGCGCTGTGCCAGTTTTAAGAGATTGTTAACTTTTGACATGACGCAGGCAAGCGCCCGATGCGCGTAGCGACGCGCCAGGTCTGGAGTTTCCTCGGTTTCAACAAGTATTGATCGGTTGGTCGCGGGGTAGCCGCTGTCTCAGTGGTGCAGGTCTGAGTTGCCGAAGGCGACGTCGCGCCTGGAGCCGGTGATGGTGATGCTGAAGCCGGCAATCACGTCGATGAGCGCAATGACGGTCAGAATGAAGAACACCGAGTGGGCGGCCTCGGGGATTGCCAGGAACTCGACGAGATAGGCAATCAGCACCAAGGTCGAGAGGATATGATCGACGAGGGAGGCCGTGCCGATGCGCGTGGCTTTCAGGATCTCGATGAACAGGAAGATCAGGCCGGCAACGATCATCAGGTCGCCGATCAGCAGCGTGAAGCCGGCACCCGATACGAGACTGATGCTTATGACCGGCATTGCCCACGGGTCGCCCGCGGAAGAGCCGAGAAAGCCGAAGGCGGCGAGATTGAAGGCCGCGAAAGGCAGGAGCGTAAGGGGCAGGGCGGCAAGGATCGGCATCCGCGTCAGTCTCCCGATGGTGAACTTTGCGCAGGCTAGCTGATTCCGGCGACAAATTGCCAAGGCTGCACCGCGGAATCGAAAAGGCCGGCGCTGTGGCCGGCCTTTTCAGAAAGCTTTTGCGGAAACTACCGATTGCTGAAATGCGCAACGGAAATCCGCAAAGGGCCTAGGGTGCGGACCCTAGGATTTCGCGCTTACGCGTCGTCCTTGGGAGCAAGGATCTGACGGCCCCGATACATGCCGGTCTTCAGGTCGATATGATGCGGGCGACGCAGTTCGCCCGAATCCTTGTCCTCGACGTAAGTCGGCTGCTTCAGGGCGTCCGCGGAGCGACGAAAACCGCGCTTCATGCGCGAGGTTTTTCTCTTTGGAACGGCCATTGTTCTGTTCTCCGTCGTGCAACGTCCCGCACTCCCAGGGCCGGGTCAGCCCGGGTGTTGGTCCGCGCCGTATGCAGGAATGGCGGGCGTTATACAGAACATGAAGGCTCTTTGCCATCCCCTTTTCGCGAAATTCTTGAGCCGGACCGTTAAAACGGGAATGGGTTCAATTCTTGTCGCCGAAGATGCAATCGACGTGACCGTCAAGCGCCCGCGCGCGGGAAAAGTTGATCCGGGCGAGCCGCCTGTGCCCGGCGGATGGCCTGGCCGGATTGCGCGTCAGCGGGCTTGGCAGCGCGGTGGCCAGAAGCGAGGCCTGCGACGCGGTCAGCTCCTTCGCGGATTTGCCGAACCAGGCCTGCGCTGCCGCCTCCGCGCCGAAGATGCCTTCGCCCCACTCCGCGACATTGAGATAGAGTTCGATGATCCGCCGCTTCGGCAGCGTGGCGTCGATGACGAGCGCCAGCGGGATTTCGAGTCCCTTGCGAACATAGCTACGGCCGTTCCACAGGAAGAGGTTCTTGGCAAGCTGCATGGTCAGTGTCGAGGCGCCACGCGGTGCGTCTCCATCGCCCAGCGCTTCGATCTGGGTGCTGAGCGCGTCCCAGTCCACGCCGGCATGCTCGCAGAAGCGCCCGTCCTCCGAAGCGACCACGGAGCGGATGAGGTGGGGCGAGATGTTTTCCAGCGGTTCCCAGTCCCGTTCGACCCAAAGGCCGGTCACGTATCGGCCAAGCATCAGCATGCTGACCGGGGGCACCACGGCATAAAGGATCGTCAGCAGCACGGGCAGACAGAGGATTGCCGCGGCGACGAGCAGGACCAGCCGGCGCGAGGGCCTTCTCGGCGAAAGCCGTGAAAGCCATGCCATACGCTTCGCGGCATCTGCCTTGGCGGCCGACGTGGTCTTCTTTCCTGCCAATCCCTTATTCCAGCTTTCCTGCGCGGGAGCTCGACGGCGCACCTGCGGAGCCGCCATGCCTGTCCGCCACCGCCTATCACAGAATAGGGCAGACTCACTATACCGCGTGAAAGATACCCGCCTGGCCCTAGCTCGCCGAGCGCGATCCGGCCGTGATCGACCTCGGGCCTGCCCTTTGCGCGGCCGCCGGAAGCGCTTCGCTGGAAGGCAGGTCGCCGACATAACTTTGCCGAACGATCGGCACGTCGTCACGCTCGCGCGAGAGGATGAGCTGGAAGACCATGTGCGTATCGTTCAGGAAGCTCAATTCGGCGCCGATCAGATACGCTTCCCACATACGGCAGAATCGCTCGTCGTAAAGCATGCGGATGTGGTCGCGGTTGGCCTGGAAACGCTGCCGCCAGTGGCGCAGCGTGTAATAGTAATGGAGGCGCATCACCTCCACATCGTTGACCCAGACGTCCTGCCGCTCGAGCGCGGCAAAGGTCTCCGACAAAGCCGGCACATACCCGCCGGGGAAGATGTATTTGCGGATGAAAGGGCTTGTGGTGCCGGGAGGCGAACTGCGGCCGATTGAATGAATGACCGCGTGACCGCCCGGGCGAAGCACCTCCCGGACTTTCGCGAAATAGGCATCAAGGTGGCCGATGCCGACATGTTCCATCATGCCGACCGAGACGACCCGGTCGAACTGGCCCGAGAATTCCCGGTAATCCTTGAGGACGAAATCCACCCGATCCTCCAGGCCGGCATCGCGCACGCGCGTTTCGGCAATTGCAACCTGTTCCGGCGAGACGTTGAGCGACGTCACCCGGGCGCCCGCTTTCGCCATCTCGATGGCAAGCGATCCCCAGCCGCCGCCGATCTCAAGCACGCTCGTGCCCGGCTCGATCGACAGCTTGTCGACGAGGCGGGCCAGCTTCAGCGCCTGAGCGTCTTCCAGCCTGTCATCGGGCGATGTGAAATAGGCGCAGGAATAATTGAGCCCGTCATCCAGGAACAGCCGGTAGAATTCGGTCTTGAGGTCATAGTGATGTCTGGCCTGCCTCTTGGCCCGCTCTACGTCGTTCTTCTGCTGATATCTTCGCAAGGCGTGCCAGACGCTCTGCAGCGCGCGCTGCCAGGGATGGCGGTAGAAGCCGTCGCGATTGAGCGAATGCAGATAGAGGAGGTCGTAAAGGGTGGAACCGTCCTGAAGCTCGATTTCGCCGTCCATATAGGCTTCGAGGGCATAAAGCTCGGGGTTCAGGAAGATCTTGTAGGGGAGGAGGTGGTCTGCGAAACGCATTGTCACCGTCGGTCCGCTATCACCGGGGCCGAACTGGTAACGTTTCCCATCGGCGTCGACCACCTTGAGACAGCCGTGCCTGACGAAGGAACGAAGGAGGTTTGCCAACAAGCGCATGGTACTCGCCCTCTTGTCCTCTCCCGTTACGATAGTTGCGAAGCGGGGAAAAAAGCAACTCGCCGATTTCAGGATGTTGTTCGACGTCTCTTTTCGGGAGTCTTCTTCCTTTTCTCTTGATGCCTGATCTGGGCAGTTGACCTTTGGGTGCATTCGCGACAGTGAAGCGCGAGACACCCGTCCAGCCTTGCACAACAATCGGATCAAGCCGTGGCACCGCTCCTGAAGCTTCGCATCGAGGAAACCGCAACCGACATGGAGATGGCGCTCGACCGGATCCTGGGGGCGGATACCGTGGCCGGCGAAACGGAGCGTCCGGCGAGGCTGGTCGCGGCCATGCGGCATGCGGCTCTTGGCGGCGGCAAGCGGCTCAGACCGGTATTGATGCGCGAGACCGCGCGCGCCTATGGTCGCGATGACGGAGGTGTGCTGATTGCCGCCGCCGCGCTCGAATGCATCCACTGCTATTCGCTCGTCCATGACGATCTGCCGGCAATGGACGACGACGACATGCGACGCGGCCGTCCGACCGTGCATAAGGCCTATGACGAAGCGACGGCGATCTTGGCCGGCGATGCCCTGCTGACGCTTGCCTTCGACCTGATCGCCAGCGACACGGTCCATGCCGAAGCGGCGGTGAGGTTGAGGCTGTCGCGCGACCTTGCGCGCGCTGCCGGCCTTGGCGGCATGGCGGGTGGGCAGATGCTCGACCTGGAATCCGAGCATCGGCAGCGCAGCGAGGCTGAGATCCGCACCCTTCAGGCGATGAAGACCGGCGCGCTGATCCGCTACGCGACGCGTTCGGGAGCCATCCTTGCCGGCGCGAGCGACGAGGATGTCGCGCGGATGACGCGCTTCGGCGAACTGGTCGGACTGGCCTTTCAACTCGCCGACGATCTGCTCGATGTCCAGGGAGATGCGGCGATACTGGGCAAGGCGGCGGGCAAGGACGCTGCAGCGGGCAAGGCGACGCTGGTCGCCCTCAAAGGCGTCGACTGGACTCGGCGGACCCTGGACGAACTGGTGCGCGAGGCGGATGGCCTCCTCGCGTCACTCGGAGCGCGGGCCGAGGTCCTGTCGGCCATCGCCCGCTACGTCGCCGACCGTTCCGCGTGAGGCAATAAAGGCTTGCGCCCTTCCGGATTTAGGCGGACGCTCGGCTCAGGATAGTGCTTCTGGAGCCGGCCATGGAATTCGAGAAGACCAGGGCCTTTCGCATTGCAGCCGCAATCACCTGCCTGGTCCTGGCCGCAATATTCGCTGCCGTCACGGCTTATAATCACCATGAGCAGGCGTCGAAGACGCATGTGGCGATTTCCGGCGGCGGTTTCATCTACAACTACCGCATCGCTGAAATCCGCAGCGGCATAACCGCTTTCGTCCAAACTCCGACGCCGAATGGTACGAGGCTGATCGCGAGCTTCGAAAATCCGTCAGGGGGCGATCCGATCGTCGTGCGGCACGAGATCGTGCCCTATGCCAGAAGCTACAGCTTCGAGACGCCGGCATTGACCGGCGTGGAGAAGGACCGGCCCTACAAGGTGACGCTGACGGTGATGGACAAGTGGTCGGATACGGTCATCGAGACGCATGAAAAGATGCTGGTCACCAATGTCGCGCCGAGCGTCGTTCCCGACAAGCCGCTCACAGTCGGACCCGGCTATCACCGTAATCCCGAAAGACTGCAGCCAGTGCATTCAAATTGATCGGCCGGCATGGCGGTCTAACCGCAGAAGGCCTTCATGTGAAAACCCGCATGCCGCTCCGTCTGCGCGAATTCCCGGCCAATCGGGCAGGCGCGGCGGGCAAGGCAGCCGGTGTGGCAGGTGGCATCCCTGTTCGCCTTCAGATGCTCGCGGCAGCGGGGGACGTCGTAGCCCGCTTCCAGTGACAGGGCGTCAGCCGGACAGGCTGCGATGCAGGGTTTGCCCTCGCAGGAGGGGCAAGGACCCGGCGCGCCGTTTGCCTCGAACGTGCCGAAGCGCTCCGGCGACAGGAAGGCGGCGCGGAAGGCTGCCCAGGGTCCGAAGGTCGCGTGGCAGAGCACGCCGACCGGTGAGGGCGAGAAGCTGCCGGCTCGCATCGCCCAGGCCTGAAAGGGATGCCACGGCGGGCCGTCGAAGGGAAAGACCGGCGTGAAGCCGAACTCATCGGCGATATCCCGCAGCAGGCGAGCGGTGTAGCGGTCCAGCGGATCGGGTTTGCCGTCCGATGCCTCGGGCGAGGCGCTGAATGCGTCGAAGAGCGCCGAGCCCGCACTGCCGATCAGCAGCAGCGTTCGCGTCGGACGCAAGGTGCTCCCGCAGGGCGGAACGCGATCCTCCGGCTCCGGGTGGAAGCCGCCGAGCGCGATGAACCGGGCGCGGGCAAGCGCCTTGGAAAGCCGTGTTGCCCGCGCCAGATCCATCTTTCCCGCTCAGCGCAGCTTGTCGCGCTTGGCGAGCGTGCGCAGTCTCAGAGCGTTCAGCCGGATGAAGCCGGCGGCGTCCTTCTGGTCGTAGGCGCCGTGATCGTCCTCGAAGGTGACGAGCTCCTCCGAATAGAGCGAATAGGGCGACTGGCGACCCACCACGATGACGTTCCCCTTGTAGAGTTTCAGGCGAACCTCGCCGGAGACCTTCTCCTGGCTCTTGTCAATCGCCGCCTGGAGCATTTCTCGTTCGGGGGAGAACCAGAAACCGTTATAGATCAGCTCCGCATAGCGCGGCATCAGCTCGTCCTTCAGATGCGCCGCGCCCCGGTCGAGCGTGATCGACTCGATTGCCCGGTGGGCGGAGAGCAGGATCGTGCCGCCTGGCGTTTCATAGACGCCGCGCGACTTCATGCCCACGAACCGGTTCTCGACCAGGTCGATGCGGCCGATGCCGTTGTCGCGACCAAGGTCGTTCAGCCGGGCGAACAAGGTGGCCGGCGACAGCTTCTCGCCGTTCAGCGACACGGCGTCGCCCTTTTCGAAGCCGATGGCGATCTCGGTTGCCCGGTCAGGCGCCTCCATCGGGTCGAGGGTGCGCTGGTAGACATAGGCCGGCGGTTCGTCCCACGGATTTTCCAGCACTTTGCCTTCCGAGGAGGAGTGCAGCATGTTGGCGTCGACGGAGAAGGGGGCCTCGCCGCGCTTGTCCTTCGGCACCGGAATCTGGTGCTTCTCGGCGAATTCGATCAGGTCGGAACGCGACCTGAAGGTCCAGTCGCGCCAGGGGGCGATCACCTTTATATCCGGATCGAGTGCGTAGGCGGAGAGTTCGAAGCGCACTTGGTCGTTGCCCTTGCCCGTCGCGCCGTGGGCGATGGCGTCCGCGCCGGTCTCGTGGGCGATCTCGATCAGGCGCTTGGAGATCAGAGGCCGGGCGATCGAGGTGCCGAGCAGGTAGACGCCTTCGTAAAGCGCATTGGCGCGGAACATCGGGAAGACGAAGTCGCGGATGAATTCCTCGCGCAGGTCATCGATGTAGATTTCCTTGATGCCCAGCATTTCGGCCTTCTTGCGGGCCGGCTCCAGTTCCTCGCCCTGGCCGAGATCGGCGGTGAAAGTCACCACCTCGCAGCCATATTCGATCTGCAGCCACTTCAGGATGATGGAAGTGTCGAGGCCGCCAGAATAGGCAAGCACGACTTTCTTGATGTCACCATGCGCCATTGTTGTCGTCGTCCGATCGGGTCCTTGCGGGTGGAGGTCCTGACCTCGATGCCCGCTCCTTCAAAAAGCGGGCGCACTCTAGTGCCGATTTCCTCCGGATGGAATTGCCGGGCCTGCGAAAAGTTGCCGTGTAGCGACAAAGCCGCGTTCCAGATGCGCGCTTTCCGGTCGGGCGATGTCGCATGAACGGTAAGAAAGTGCTCGCAAATCGGAAGGTCCCTGCTCGCCTGCCGTCACGGACAACGATCCGCCACAATCTGGCGATTGAGAGCGTTGCGGAAAATGCGTTCACCCTTTTGCCGAGACGACCAGATGCCGAGCCTCACCGCCCTTGCCCGCCTTTTCACCGCCGCCCTGCTCGGCGCCCTGTTCCATGCCGGCGCGGCGTCGGCCGCGGAGCTGGGAAAGCCGGTTCCCTTTTCCTTCGAAACGCTGACGGATCGGGCGCGCGGACTTGCCGCTAAGCCCTATCAGCCAACGCCCGTGCAGGCCGCCGAAGTGCTGGAGGAGATCGACTACGACGCGCACTGGAAGATCGCCTTCCGGCCGGAAAGGACGCTCGAGGTCGTGCCGGGCGTTCCGGTGCAGATGTTCCATCTCGGACGGTACTTCAAGGAACCGGTGGCGCTTTACCAGCTTGAGGGCGGCATGGCGCGGGAGATCCTCTACTCGCCCGACTATTACGACAAGCCCGCCGACAGCCCGGCCCGCCGCCTGCCTGGCGATGTGGGGTTTGCCGGCTTCCGCGTCATGCGCGCCGACCTGAAGACCGACTGGATCTCCTTCCTCGGCGCCAGCTATTTCCGTACCGATGGTGCGTCGCGCCAATACGGTCAGTCGGCGCGTGGCCTTGCCATCGACACCGGGCTATCGACGCCGGAGGAATTTCCGCGATTCTCCGCCTTCTGGCTGGGCGGGCCGGAGCGCGAGGGCGACACGATGACGATCTACGCCCTGCTTGAAAGCAAGAGCGTCGTCGGCGCCTATCGCATGGCGCTTCGCAATGCCGAAGGCGCCGGACAGGTGATCGATGTCGATGAGCGCCTCTTCTTCCGCAACAAGGTGGAACGGCTCGGTATCGCGCCGATGACCAGCATGTTCTGGTATTCGGAATCGAACCGTCCGACGGCCCTGGACTGGCGGCCCGAGGTGCATGACACGGACGGCCTTGCCCTCATCAGCCGGGACGGCGAACGCATCTGGCGGCCGTTGCAGAATCCGTCGGAAATCAGGACGTCGAGCTTCGTCGCGCCGGACGTGAGGGGCTTCGGCCTGGCGCAGCGGGACCGCTCCTTCGAGAATTACCAGGACGATGGCGTCTTCTACAATCGCCGTCCCTCTGTCTGGATCGAGCCTCTGAAGCCCTTCGGCGAGGGCGCGGTCCAGCTCGTCGAGATCCCGACCGACGACGAGATCTACGACAATATCGTCGCCTATTTCGCGCCTGCAAAGGTGCCGGAAGCGGGCGAGAGCGCGGAATTCTCCTACCGCATGCATTGGGGCGACAGACAGCCGTTCCACGACGCCGGCGCCATCGTCGTCGCCACGCGCGCGGGCCAGGGTGGCGTGCCGGGCCAGCCGCGCCCGCAGGGCCAGATCAAGATGGTGATCGAATTCGAAGGGCCGTCGCTGGAAGGCCTGACCCGCGAGGATGGTGTCGAGGGCGTGGTGGAGCTTTCATCCGGCGAGCCGATCAATCCCTATGTATTGCCGGTGGTGGGCACGCCGCGCTGGCGGCTCGTCTTCGATGCGAAGCTGCCTGAAACGGGGATTATCGAAGGCCGGGCCTATCTGAAGACCGACAAGGACGTGCTCACGGAAACCTGGCTCGGCCAGATCTCGCGCCACCAATTGCACAGGGGAAACGCTGCAAACTGACATTTACGGGTGCCAGCCCGCAGGGGCCATTTCAAAGCCTGAAAACTCGAAGCCGGGCGCGACGGTGCATCCGACAAGCGCCCAGTCGCCCTTGCTTTCAGCCATCTGCCAGGCGTGGCGCGGGACGATCGCCTGCGGGCGCTGGCCTTCGGCAAGCGACGGGCCGAGCAGGAGTTCCTGCAGGATACTGCCTTCCCCGGCAATGGTGAGGAGAAGCGGTGCGCCGGCATACCAGTGCCAGGCCTCCACGGCGTCGACCCGGTGCCAGGCCGAGATCTGGCCCGCCGGCAGCAGGAAATAGATCGCGGTCGAGGCGGCCCGACCGTTTTCGTCGCAGGCGGTATCGCGGAAGGTCTCTCTGTAGAAACCGCCTTCGGGATGCGGGTGCAGGCCGAGGAGGTCGATGACCTCCCCGGCGCTCATGTTTGGCGAGGGCATTCGCGTTCCGGTTTCCATGGCGGCCCTTGCAGTTGCAGGCTCCCTGGATCGAGAGGTTTACTCCCTGCTGTCTCAGCCGCGGAAGCTGTCCTTGCGGCTGCGAAGCTCGCCGAAGACCGCAGCCGGCTCCGCGTCCGGCATGCCGACGGCTTTCTGCACGTCCGGGTCGCCGGCACGCAGGAACGGGTTGGTGGCGAGTTCGAGCGCCATGGTCGTCGGCAGGGTCGGCTTGCCGGCGGCGCGCAGGGCTTCCACTTCCTTCACGCGGTTGGCGAGCGCTTCGTTATGCGGATCGACGGTGACCGCGAAACGGGCGTTGGCGAGCGTGTATTCGTGGCCGCAATAGATGTTGGTGTCCGCCGGCAGCTTGCGCGCCAGCCGGTCCAGCGACGCCCACATCATCGGCATGTCGCCTTCCATCACCCGTCCGCAGCCGATGGCAAAGAGCGTGTCGCCGGTATGGGCGAATTTCGCCGCCGGCGCCCACCAGGAAATCTGGTCGAGCGTATGTCCCGGCGTACCGATCGCCTGGAATTCGAGCTCGCCGACCATCACCTTGTCGCCGTCCTCGACATAAAGGTCGACATCGGCAACCTGACCCCTGGAAATCGCTGATGCGACGACGCGGGCGCCGGTCAACTCCTTGAGCGGCGTCACACCTTCCACGTGGTCCCAGTGGTGATGTGTGATCAGGATATCGGTGAGCTTCCAGCCGGTTTCCTTCAACGCGTCGCGATAGGGCTCGAAGGCGGGCACGTCGAAGGCGACGGTATGCCCGCTGTCGGGCAGGTGAATCAGAACGCCGAAATTGTCCTCAAGACAGGGAAACTGCTTGATTTCGAAGCGGGGTGCGGCGGTGGCCATGATTTCTTCCTCCTGTTGAGGTGGGGATTTGCGGCAGAGACTGGCAAAGC
The DNA here is from genome assembly GCF_014050225.1 of Stappia albiluteola. Classification (GTDB taxonomy): domain Bacteria; phylum Pseudomonadota; class Alphaproteobacteria; order Rhizobiales; family Stappiaceae; genus Hongsoonwoonella; species Hongsoonwoonella albiluteola. Next base: position 207,108 of record NZ_JACFXV010000063.1, read on the forward strand.
AGGCCGCCCACGGCAAGGTCAAAGGTTTCACGGTTGCGTTTGGGCGCACGTCACGGTTCAATCCAAGCGGTTCGGCGCGGCCGGACGCTGACAGGGCATTCAATGTATCTCGACGTCGCCGACCTGCTGACCTTCTACGACCTGCCGACCGGCAAGATGCTGCGTGTGCTGGTCGGCCAGCGGCTGCGGGAGATATGGCCGAGCATGAGCGGCCAGCGGCTGCTGGGCGTTGGTTATACCGGCCCGTATCTCAGGCCTTTCATGGACGAGGCGGAGCGTTGCGTCGCCGCGATGCCGGCCCCGCAGGGCGTCGTCGCCTGGCCGCGTGAGCGGGAGAACGCGGCAACCCTTGTCGACGAGACCGAACTGCCCTTTCCCGACAGCATGTTCGATCGCGTTCTCGTCGTGCATGGCATCGACCATAGCCGCGATCCCGAGGAGATGCTGAAGGAAATCTGGCGGGTTCTGGCGCCCGGCGGCCGGCTGATCGTGGTGGTGGCCAATCGGCGCGGGCTGTGGGCGCGAACCGAAACCTCCCCTTTCGGCTATGGCCGGCCCTATTCGCGCAGCCAGTTGGAAGCGTTGCTGAAAGACTGCCAGTTCAAGGTGGCGGCCAGCAACGAAGCGCTGTTCCTGCCGCCGACGCGCTCGCGCTTCGTGCTACGCTCGGCGCGCACCTGGGAGAAGATCGGCCGCAGGCTCTGGCCCGCCTTTGCCGGCCTTCTCGTCATCGAAGCGGAAAAGCAGCTTTTCCGGGGAGTGATTGCCGGAGGCAAGCGCAAGGTGCGGGCGATGAAGCCGGTCTTCATCCCGCAGGGCGCGGCCGGCATGCATCATCGCTCGTCGAACAGGTGACTATTACCTTTTCAGCAGGAAGATCGCCTGTTCGCCGAGCAGGTTCCACACCCACCACGGGGCGCTGAAGCCCATCTTGCGGCCCATCCGGTCGAGCGCGACCGCCTTTTCCACCTTGGCATCCACTTCCTCGCACAGCGCAACGAAGTCGCGAATGGTGCAGAAGTGGATATTCGGCGTGTCGTACCAGGAATAGGGCAGATATTCGGTGACCGGCATGCGGCCCCTGAACAGGAGTTGCAGGCGGTTTTTCCAGTGGCCGAAATTCGGGAACGACACGATGACGTTGGAGCCGATGCGCAGAAGCTGCTGCAGCACGGCCTTCGGTTCGCGCGTGGCCTGCAGCGTCTGGCTGAGGATGACGAAGTCGAAGGCATTGTCGGGATAGTCTGCAAGGTCGCGGTCGGCATCGCCCTGCACGACGGAAAGCCCGCGCGCCACGCATACATTGACGCCCGCCTGGCTCAGCTCGATGCCGCGCCCGTCGACACGCTTTTCCCTGACCAGCAGGCTCAGCAGCGTTCCGTTTTCGCAGCCGACGTCGAGCACCCGGCCACCCTCGGGGACGAGGTCGCAGACGATCATGTGATCGCCGCGGATGGCGGCTTTCTCGGCCTTGCCGAGGGGCAGCGAGGTTTCGAGCGCGGCCGTCATGCGGCGCTCCCGGGAACGGCGAGCCCGCGCGCGCAGGCCGCACCTGTCAGGAAGCCGTCCACGGTGCGGAACATCTCCGGCTCGTCGAGCAGGAATGCATCGTGGCCCCGGTCGCTCTCGACTTCCACGAAGGAGACGTTGGCGGCGGACGCGTTCAGCGCCCTCACGACGGCCTTGCTCTCCGATGTCGGGAACAGCCAGTCGGAGGTGAAGGACATGACGCAGAACCGGGTCGGCGAATGCAGGAAGGCGCGGGCAAGCGAGCCGTCGAAGTCGGCTGCGATGTCGAAATAGTCCATGGCCCGCGTCACATAGAGGTAGCTGTTGGCGTCGAAGCGGTCGACGAAGGTCATGCCCTGGTGGCGCAGGTAGCTCTCGATCTGGAAATCGGCGTCGAAGCCGAAGGTGATCGCCTCGCGGTCCTGCAGGTTGCGGCCGAACTTGCGGTGAAGTGCGGCGTCGGACAGATAGGTGATGTGGGCTGCCATGCGGGCGACCGCGAGGCCCTTGGATGGCCGCAGGCCCTGTTCGTGATAGCGCCCGTGCGCCCAGTCGGGATCGGCCATGACCGCCTGGCGGCCGACCTCGTGGAAGGCGATGTTCTGCGAGGAATGGCGGGCCGCGGCGGCGATCGGCAGGGCGGCGAAAACCCTTTCCGGATAGCTGACCGCCCATTGCAGCACCTGCATGCCGCCCATCGAGCCGCCGATCACCGCAAACAGCGTTTCGATGCCGAGATGGTCGATCAGCCGTGCCTGCGAGCGGACCATGTCGCGAATGGTGACGACCGGCAGCTCAAGACCCCACGGCTTGCCCGTATCGGGATTGGTCGAAGCGGGCCCTGTGGTGCCCAGGCAGCCGCCGAGCACGTTGGCGCAGATGACGAAGAAGCGGTTGGTGTCGACCGGCTTGCCAGGCCCGACCAGCAGGGACCACCAGCCGGGCTTGCCCGTGATCGGATTTTCCGACGCCACATACTGGTCGCCCGTCAGGGCATGGCAGACGAGGATCGCGTTGCTGCGCTCGGCATTGAGCGTGCCATAGGTTTCGTAGGCAATCTGCCAGGGACCGAGGCTTGCGCCCGCATCGAGTTCGAGCGGCTGGCCGGCATCGAAGACGACGCGCTTGCTCGACGGGTTGTCAGCCTCGTTGCGCGCGGCGACCCGGATGATCTCGGCGTCGCTTCTGTCGCCGGCGGTGATCGTGCTCTTCGTCATCTTGCCCCGCTGCGCCACGATCACCGTGGCCGCAACTTCCAACTCCGGAAATCCGCGGCGCTGCTGCGTAAATGCTTGGAGCCGCAAGCCTCGCGTTAGGTAGGGGGCAGGGAAAAGGGCGTCAATGATTTCTTTTGCTTTCGGCCGCCGCCTTACCTATGACTAACGCCCTGATTTCAGCGCTTCACCGGCGGGGATGCAAGTGTCGAACTCCAAGGCGGAAAATATCCGCGGCATCGAGGGCGTGCGCGACGACCTTGCCGCGCGTCTGCTGGAACTTGATGGCCGGCTCCAGGAACTGGCGAGCGAGCGCGCTCGCCTGGCGGCCCGTTTGGCCGAAGAGGAGGGCGAGGCTGCCGCAATGATCTGCGAAGCCAGTGAAACCCTGCGTCATCTCGTCGAGCGCCATGATGGATCGCTGCCGGTTTTCGCGCTCGAACATGTCTGGCGCGAACTCGCCGGGGCGGCGGTATCGGACGCGAATATCGTCATCCATTGCGAGGAATGCGAGGAAACGGCCTCGCTGCGGGATGCGATCCGCTACCATTTCGGTTTTTCACTTTCGGTTGAAGAAGCGGGCGACGCGCCGGATGTGGTGCGCAACGTCTCCGAAAGCGCGGGGGATATCGGTGTCATCCAGCTGAAGGAGCGCTCCGATCTGCCGTTCTGGCGCAGTCTCGGCGGCGCGGCGCCGGTAATCGTGGCAAGGCTTCCCTTCCTCGTCTCGGAAGAGCGGCCGGCCGACCTGCCCGCTCTGGTGATCGCCAAGCCCGGCCAGGCGGTATCCGGCGACATGCGCGCCTATGACGCGCGGTGGCGCGGCGCCCTGCCGGGGCCGCTGATGGCCGGCGGCATCGAGGTGCTTGCCTTCCACCGGACCGCGGAAGGCGTGGATGCCCTGATCGGCGCGCCCTCCGACCTCGCCGAAGACGACGTCCGCATGATCTGCGCGCAGGCCGGAGCCGAGCCGGACACGCTGCGGCCGGTTGGCATCTACGCTTCGCCGATTGATGTCGAGGATACCGGCGACGGCGGGTTCGACGACTGAAAAGATATGCAAGTGATCCGATAGAGAGCTGTAAACGCGATGACTGCACCCGACAGAGCCGCCAACAGGCCCGTTCCGCGTCCCGGCATTCTGGAGATCGCCCCCTATATCCCGGGGCGCTCCAAATCGACCGGCGGGGCGAAGCTGCACAAGCTGTCGTCCAACGAGACGCCGCTGGGTCCGAGCCCTCGCGCGCTGGAAGCCTACCGCGCCACGACAAGCCTTGAGCGTTACCCGGACGGTTCGTCGGCGGACCTGCGTGCGGCGATCGCCCGCGTGCACGGCCTGAACGCCGACCGCATCATCTGCGGCAATGGCTCGGACGAACTGCTGGAGCTTGTCGCGCGCGCCTATATCGGCCCGGGTGACGAGGCGATCTACAGCGAGTACGGCTTTCTGGTCTATAAGATCGCCATCCTCGCGGCGGGCGGGACGCCGGTCGTCGCGCCGGAAAAGGATCACACGACCGATGTCGATGCGATCCTTGCGCGTGTGACGGATCGCACCAAGGTCGTGTTCCTCGCCAATCCGAACAATCCGACGGGCACCTATATTCCCTTCGACGAGGTGAAGCGCCTGCAGGCCGGGCTGCCGCCGCAGGTACTGCTGGTGCTGGATGCCGCCTACGCGGAATATGTGCGCCGCAACGACTACGAGGCCGGCGTGGAGCTTGCCGCGACGGCGGAAAACGTCGTGATGACGCGCACCTTCTCCAAGATCTACGGCCTGGCGGCCTTGCGGCTTGGCTGGATCTATGGCCCCGAGCACGTGATCGACGCGTTGAACCGCATTCGCGGGCCCTTCAACGTCAATTCGGCTGCCATGGCCGCCGGCATTGCCGCCGTCGAGGATCGCGGCTTCGTCGAGGACGCCGTGCGGCATAACGAGACCTGGCTGCCGCGCGTGACGGAGGAAATCGAGGCGCTGGGCCTGAAGGTGACCCCGAGCGTCGGCAATTTCGTGCTGATCCATTTCCCGGAAGGCGGGGGCAAGACGGCGGCGGATGCGGATGCCTATCTCTCCGCCCGTGGCTGCGTGCTTCGCCAGGTCGGCGCCTATGGCCTGCCGAACGCCTTGCGCATGTCGATCGGAACCGAGGAAGCCAATCGCGACGTCGTCGCGGTGCTGAAGGACTTTCTCGCCACCTGAAAACTGAGGGCCGCCGGCTGGCCGCCCGCAAGATCGCAGATTTTTCATGTCAGAACCGCTTTTCCGCCGGCTTGCCCTGATCGGCATTGGCCTTATCGGATCGTCCATTGCGCGCGTGGCCCGTGAGAAGGGTCTCGCCGGCGAGATCGTCGTGTCCACCCGCTCGGAAGAAACCCTGCGGCGGGCGGAGGAACTCGGCCTTGGCGATCGCTATTGCCTCGATGCGGCGGAAGCGGTGGAAGACGCGGATCTCGTGGTCGTTTGCGTGCCGGTCGGCGCAAGCGGCGCCATCGCGCGCTGGATCGGCCCTTCCCTGAAGAAGGGCGCGATCCTGACCGATGTCGGCTCGACCAAGGGGTCGGTGATCCGGCAGATGGGCGAGTTCGTGCCGGACGGGGTGCAGTTCATCCCCGGTCACCCGATTGCCGGCACCGAGCATTCCGGTCCGGATGCCGGCTTCGCCGAGCTGTTCCGCAATCGCTGGTGCATCCTGACGCCGCCCGCCGATGCCGACGAGGCGGCCATCGCGAAGCTCACGCAATTCTGGCAGGCCTGCGGGTCGATGGTCGATACGATGGACGCCGATCACCACGACCTGGTGCTGGCCATCGTTTCGCATCTGCCCCACATCATCGCCTACAATATCGTGGGGACGGCGGACGACCTTGAAACCGTCACCAAGTCGGAAGTCATCAAGTATTCCGCGTCCGGCTTCCGCGATTTCACGCGCCTTGCGGCTTCCGATCCGACCATGTGGCGGGACGTCTGCCTGCACAACAAGGACGCGATCCTGGAAATGCTGGCCCGGTTCTCGGAGGATCTCTCCGCCTTGCAGCGGGCGATCCGCTGGGGCGACGGCGATGCGCTGTTCAATCTCTTCACGCGCACGCGTTCCATCCGCCGCTCGATCATCGAGGCGGGGCAGGATACGGCGGTGCCGAATTTCGGTCGCGACATCGCCGAAGCGGGCGAGTGACGCGAGCGAGCTGCTTCAGAGCTTCGTGATCTCGTCCTGTCCGGGGCAATCGACCAGCGCCTCGGCGGCGGTGCGTCCGTCGCCGAGCGGTGCGTCCGGCCAGATTTCAGCCAGCGGCACCAGCACGAAAGCCCGCTCGCCCATGCGGGGATGGGGAATGGAGAGCCCTTCCTCCTCGACACGGCTGTCGCCGTAGATCAGCACGTCGATATCGATGATGCGCGGCCCCCAGCGCACATCCCGCACCCGTCCCATCCGCCGCTCCACGTCAAGACAGCGGTCGAGCAGGTCGCGCGGCGGAAGCCCGGTCTCGATGATGACGCAGGCGTTGCGGTAATCGTCCTGCGGCACCGGCCCCCAGGGCGGCGTGCGATAGTCCGAGGAGCGGGCAGCGATGCGAATGTCGCCGCCTTCGCCGAGCAACCGCAGCGCCCGGTCCAGATGGGCCTTCGTGTCGCCGATATTCGAACCAAGGCCGAGGGCGGCGCGGATCGCTTTGGTCATGTCAGACGTGTTCCCGGAAGATGGCGGCCGCCATGCGCGCCGCATCCTTGTGCGGACGCACGTCGTGGGCGCGGATGATCGCGGCCCCCTTCTGCATCGCGATCGTATGGACTGCAAGCGATCCGTAGAGCCGATCGTCGGTTTCCACTCCAAGGACGGCGCCGATCATGCGCTTGCGCGAGGCGCCGACCAGGAGGGGCAGCCCGTGCTTGTGCAGCTCTTCCAGGCGGTTGAGGACCTGGAAATTCTGGTCGACGGTCTTGCCGAAGCCGATCCCCGGGTCGAGCACCTGCCGTTCGCGCGCGATGCCGGCCCTTTCGGCAAGCCTCATGGAATTCTCGAAGAAGCGGTCGATATCGGCGAGGATGTCGAGACCGGCATCCGCCGCCTCGCGGTTGTGCATCATCACCACGGCGGCACCGGCCTCGGCCACCGTATCGGCCATCGCCGGATCGCGTTGCAGGCCCCAGACGTCGTTGACGATACTTGCGCCGAGGGCGAGGGCGCGCCTCGCGGTTTCCGCCTTGTAGGTGTCGATCGAAACCGGGCAGCCGAGCGCGATGACATGCTCGACGACAGGCGCAAGCCGCCGCCATTCCTCCTCCGCCGAAACGGCCGGCGCGCCCGGCCGGGTGCTTTCCCCGCCGATATCGAGGATATCCGCGCCTTCCGCGATCATCCGGCGTGCATGGTCAAGCGCGGCCGCGGGGGCATCGTGCCGGCCGCCATCGGAGAAGGAATCCGGTGTGACGTTCAAGATGCCCATGATCGCGGGCACGTCGAGCGTGAGGCTCGAATGGCGGAGCGTAAGGGGATCCGGGTGTCGCTCGATCATGGAGGAGTTCCTTCGCCGCGCGAGGCGAGCGTGCGCAGGCCGCGAAATGCCGCGGGCCGAGACGCGACGTGATGCGCCCTTGCGCCCGGCAGGTCAAGGGCCGGCTGCGTTTCCCGGACGGACATGCCTGTTGTAAACTTCGCAGCAAGCTCTGTTTGACCCGGCGATGCGTTCCAAGCCAAGATGAGAGTGAACAGGAAACCAGCATGCTCTCATCGATCAAACGCTTCATCCGACAGGTAACGCTTGGCGAAAATGGCCGGCTCGGCTTCGCCGAAGATGACCACAGGCTCGCGGCTGCAGCGCTTCTCGTCCATGTTATCGCGGTGGACGGCATCGTCGACGACGAAGAGCGCGTCGCGCTGAAAAAGGTGCTGCGCTCCGCCTACAGTCTTACCGAGGAAGCCGCGGATGAGCTTATCCGCGAAGCGCATCAGCGCGACAATGAAGCAGTGGATCTGTATGGCTTCACGTCGGTGCTCAAGCGCAAGCTGCCGATCGAGGAGCGGCTCAAGGTCGTGGAGATGATGTGGGAGCTCGTTTACGCCGACGGTACGGTGCATGAGTTCGAGGACAACACCATCTGGCGCGTGGCCGAACTGCTCGGCGTATCGTCCCGCGACCGGCTTTCGCTGCGACGGAAGGTGGCGCGGGGGCACGATGATGAGGCGTTGCCGGAAGGCGACGACGAGGACTGAACTAGAACGAGCGATTTCTCCCTGATCTCAAGGCCTTCACGCGCCGCGCGGATGCATTATACTGGCCTGCATGTTTCTCGATCCCAAAGACCTTGCCAATCGACCGAAGATCCTGATCGTCCTCCATCAGGAGCATTCAACTCCGGGCCGCGTCGGACAGGAATTGCTGAAGCGAGGCTTCGCTCTCGACATCCGCAAGCCGCGATTCGGTGACGCCCTGCCGCGAACTCTCCAGGACCATGCCGGAGCCATCGTCTTCGGCGGGCCGATGAGCGCGAACGACACGGACGCCTTTATCCATCGCGAAATCGACTGGATCGACGTTCCGCTGAAGGAGGAAAAGCCCTTTCTGGGTATTTGCCTCGGAGCGCAGATGCTGGTGCGTCAGCTGGGCGGGTGCGTCGGCTGCCACGAGGAAGGACTGGTCGAGATCGGCTACTACGATATCGAGCCGACCGAGGCCGGCCGCTCGCTGATGCCGTGGCCGAAGAAAGTCTACCAGTGGCACCGGGAAGGCTTCGATCTGCCGAAGGAAGCGGAACTGCTTGCCAGCAGCGAGTCCTATCCCAACCAGGCAATTCGCGTCGGAAGGAATGCCTACGGCATCCAGTTCCATCCTGAACTGACCTACCAGATGATGGTACGCTGGACGACGCGCGGCGCGCCGCGCATGGATCTTCCGGGAGCGCGCACCCGGCGGGATCATTTCTCCGGCCGCTTCGTTTTCGATCCACCGCTGAAAGCCTGGCTCGATCGCTTCCTGGATCTTTGGATCGGGCGGGCGGATGCCATGCACGGGGAGGCCGTGCCGGTGGCTGAGGCGGCGGAATGACCGCCGCCCCTGCCCGGTCAGTTCTCAGGCCGGTCAGTTCTCAGGCTGCGCGAACCCCGTCGAGGAAGTTGCCGATTTCCTCGCGGATGACGCGTGCCTGCTCGGCGAGCGTCACGGAAAGACGCTCCACCTCTTCGCCGGTACGACGGGCGTGATCCGAAGCCTTGGCGACCACATCCATGGCATTCGCGCCTTCGCTGGAACGGCCGGATGCATTGGCCACGTTTTCCGAAATCGACTGGACCGCGCCGCTCTGCTGCTCCACGGAGGCCGCAACCGCCGCCGCGATGCCGTTCATTTCGCTGATGATCTCGGTGACTTCCTCGATGGCGGAAACCGCACTTGCCGATGCAAGCTGGATTGCTTCCACCTGCTGCGCGATATCCTCGGTCGCAGTCGCGGTCTGATTGGCGAGATCCTTTACTTCCGCGGCGACGACGGCGAAGCCCTTGCCGTGCTCGCCCGCGCGTGCCGCTTCGATGGTGGCATTGAGCGCCAGCAGGTTCGTCTGGTTGGCGATATCGCGGATAAGGCCCATCACCTGGCCGATGCGGTCGGCGGTCTGCGACAGCGCGGCCATTGAAGATGCCGTCGAACGCGTTCCCTCCACGGCGCGGCTTGCCACCATGGTCGACTTGCCGGCCTGTTCCGCGACTTCTGCAATCGAGGCGGCGAGTTCCTCCGTTGCGGATGCCGCGGAGGTGACATTTTCGGCTGCAGTGCGAACCGCGCCGCCGGCCCGGTCGGCTTCCATCGCGACGTTGTCCGAAGCCTGTTCAACGGCACTCGAGGCCTGGGAAAGCTCCTGCGCCGCGCCGTCGAGACTGGCGAGCGCCCTTTCGACCGCGGCCTCGAATCCGCCAATCAGGCCTTCCAGGCGTTTCACGCGCGCATCCCGTTCGGCGTTTTCCTCATCGCGGGCGGCGGCGAGGCGCTGCCGCTCGATTGCATTGTTGCGGAAAACCTCGACGGCACGAGCCATTGCCGCCAATTCGGTACGTCCTTGCGCTTCCGGCAGATCGACATCGGTCATTCCCTCCGCAAGCCGCTCCATCGCCATCCGAAGACGGCCGAGCGGCAGCGAGATCGAGCGACCGATAATGAAGCCGAGAAGGACGACAAGGACCAGAACGGACAGGATGGTACCGCCCACAATCAGCCCTGCCTTGGCGCGGATGTCGGCGAGGTCGGCGGCGGCCTGTACCGCGCCGGCGCTGGCATCGGCCTTGAGCTGGTCGAGGATCGGCGGCATCAAATCGAGCAGGTCTTCGTTGACTTCGACCTTTGCAAGCCGGTCGTTCATTGCAGCGGTGTAAGCATCGAAGGACTTGCGATACGTCGCCATGTTATCGGCGATGAAGGTCTTGGCTTCGTTCGGTATGTAGGCCTTGCCGAGCAGGCGCTCGAAGCGGCCATAGGAAACCTCGAAATTGCCGAGCGACACGTCCGAGCGATCGAGAGTGAATTCCTTTTCCGCCCGCTGGACTTCGATGACCGAGCGCACGAGCTTCTCGAAATCCGGATTGGAGCCGAAACGGAGTTCCTTCGTCAGCCGTTTTTCCACCGCGCCGGAAGATGCGGCAAGCTCCGCCCGCAAACCGCTTTCGGAATCGTAGCCGAGCGTGCGTTGCAGCTCGACGGTTTCCGCGAAGGTCGACTCGACCCCCGCAAGCGTGTCCGAGAGGCTGGCGAGGGCCTGTTGGCTTTCCGGCGAAATTTCCATCGCCGATATGGCATCGACCTTGGTGCGAGCCTTGGCGACGAATTCGTCGAAAGCCTTGACCTGCTGGTCGCTCGGTGCGAGCAGGTAATCCTTTTCCACACCGCGCAGGTAGCTGCCGATCTCGGCGAGGTCCTGAACGTCCGAGGCAAGCGCTCCGAATCGCTCCGCGCGAGTAAAGGCGTCTTCCACGCGGTTCTGGCTCCACCAGAATCCGCCTGCTACAACCACCAGCGCGACGAATGAAACGGCGCTCAGCGCAAAAATTCGCGCCCTCACGGTCAGCCGGTTGAAGATCGAGGATCGACGGCTGCCCTTTTGCCTGTATAGCACGATGTGCCCCTCACGGTAATTTTCTTGGCTGTCAGGGACACTGCCGCATGCAGGTTAAGGACTGTTCAATGCACTGCAAAAAACTTCCGCGACGTCGGATTGAGCGGCGTCGCGGCAATTCGGCAAGTATCGGCGAGAGGGGGCTCGTTTGCGCAGACTTTTGATCACGCTTTCACCGGCGATCTTCGTGCTTCTGTGGTCGACCGGCTTCATCGGTTCAAAGCTCGGCGCACCTTATATAGAACCCTTCGTTTTCCTGAGCGTCCGCTTCCTGATCGTGCTGCCGATCCTGCTCGGCCTTGCCCTTCTGCTTCGTTCGACATGGCCGCGTACGGTCGCAGCCTGGTTTCATTGCCTTGTGGCGGGCGCGCTGATGCACGGCGTCTATCTTGGCGGCATCTTCTGGGCGATCGACCGCGGCATGCCGGCAGGCATCTCGGCGCTCGTTCTCGGCCTGCAACCGCTCCTGACCGCGGTGATCGCCGCGCCGATCCTGGGTGAACGGGTCGGGCCGCGGCACTGGGCCGGATTGGCGATCGGCGGCGCGGGTCTCGCGCTCGTGGTGCTGCCGAAACTGGGAGGCGTTGCCAGCGGCATCAGTGTCGCAACCGTTGCCGTCTGCCTTGTCGCAGTGGTCGGCATGTCGGCAGGCGCCGTCTATCAGAAGCGCTTTGCCGCAAGCGTCGACCTGCTGTCCGGCACGGCACTGCAATATGCGGGCGCCCTCATGATCACGCTGCCGCTTTCGGCCTTCGAAAGCTGGCAGATCGAGTGGTCCGGCGATCTGGTGATTGCACTTGCCTGGCTGGTGCTCGTGCTCTCCGTCGGAGCCATCCTGCTTTTGATGGTGCTGATCGGCAAGGGAAGCGCCTCGCGCGTGGCAGCACTTTTTTATCTCGTGCCGGTGGCGACCTCGGTGGAAAGCTATTTTCTGTTCGGCGAGCGGCTTTCGCTCATTCAGCTTGCCGGCATGGCACTGGTCATCGGCGCGATGATCCTGATCCAGCGGCCCGGCGGCGAGGCGCGGGCGAAGACCGCCTGAGGGCCACCCCTATCTGGTTGTTTTCTGGCGCAGGATCGCTGCGTTGAGCTCGCCGCCGAGAATGAAAGCCATCGAGAGAAGGTAGAGGAAGATCAGTGCCGTCATGACGCCGGCAAGGCCCGCATAGGTGGAAACGTAATTGGCGAAACCCGCCAGATAGGCACCGAAGGCAGCGCCGGAGACGATCCACATGACCAGTGTCGCCACGACACCCGGCAAAAGATCGATGAAGTGGCGTTTGCCCGCTGGCAGGAAGCCGTGGGCGACAATCAGTCCTCCGCCCATCAGAATCGAGGCGATGACGTAGCGGGATATATTCAGGCTCTGCGCGAAACGCTCCAGTTCGGGCAGGTCGCGCAGGACCGCCTGCCAGACAAGCGGCGCCAGGACGATCAGCAACGCGAAGACGATCAGCACGAAGGAACCCAACAGGACGAAAACGATGGCCTGCAGGCGGCGGAACAGGAAGAAGCGCGTGTCATGGATGCGGTAGGCGCGGTTGAGGCCCGTACGAAGTGCCTCGACACCGTTTGAGGCGAACCAGAGCGAGGCGACGACGCCGAAGGTCAGCACATCGCCCCGCGGCTCCGTCAGCACCTTGCGGATTTCGCCGGCGACGGGGCCTGCGACCTGCTTCGGCCATGCGTCGAACAGCATGGTCGCGATCTGGTCGGCGGTGTCGTTGAGTCCGAGATATCCCGTGAGGGCCGCGATGAAGATCAGGAAGGGAAAGACGGCAAGGAGGGTCGACAGCGCCACATGGCTCGCCACCGCGAAGCCGTCATCATCGATGAAATGGCCGATGGCGTCGGTCAGGACCCGATAGAGGAAAACAAGGCTTGTCGACAGGGTCATGCGGAAATTTGTCTCCCGTATCCTGTTGCTGCGTCAAGAAGCCCCCTTCCGGCGGCCGGTGAAAGCAGCGGCAGGGAAATAATATTTCGCAAGCCATCCGTCCCAAGCACTATTGCTTCGCAGTCGCGAAGCGGTATTGTGTGCGCTGCATCATAAATTGCCCGGGCAGGACGGAGATCCGAATGTCGCTCGCTAGTCACCAGACCGCCAATTCCGCTTCAAAGCTCGCCGAACTGACATCCGCAGCGGCTGCCAGCATCGACGCGCTTGTTCGCGCGGCGACGGAGGCCGTACGCGGGCTTGTTTGCGAAAATGGGCGGATCTCTTCGGCACGGATGGACGAAGAGCAGCGGGCGACGCATGGCCTTGCCTGGCTTGCCACCTATGGCGAAGCGCTGACCCAGCTCGATGCCTATCGCCGCCGCCTGGGCGAAGCCGGACGGTTCGGCGAAATCGAAGAGCTGATCGTGCGGCTCGGTTTCGCCGAGTACCTGTCGCAGATCTTCGGCGGCATCCCGATGAACCAGGGAGAATTCGTCCGCCTTGCCGATCTCGGCATCGACGCGGAGGCGGCGTCCCGTTTCCGGGCGAAGGAAGTCGAGACGCTGATCGCAACCGGCAATACGCCCGCGATCCGCGCGCGCCTGGCGGCGCTGTTGCAGGAGAGCGAAGGCGCATCCACCTTCGGCGACAGCGGCCTGGATGAGACTTACGAGCAGATCCGCGAGGAAATGCGCCGCTTCGCCGCCGACAAGGTGGCTCCGCACGCCCATGAGTGGCACTTGCAGAATGCCTATATTCCGATCGAGGTGATCGAGGAAATGGCGGCGCTCGGCGTTTTCGGCCTGACCATTCCGGAGGAATACGGCGGGCTGGGACTCGGCAAGGAAAGCATGTGCGTCGTCTCGGAGGAACTGAGCCGGGCCTATATCGGCGTCGGCTCGCTCGGCACGCGTTCGGAAATTGCCGCCGAACTGATCCTTGGCGGCGGCACCGAGGAGCAGAAGGCGAAGTGGCTGCCGAAGATCGCTTCAGGCGAGGTGCTGCCGACCGCCGTCTTCACCGAACCCAATACCGGATCCGATCTGGCTTCGCTCCGGACCCGGGCGGTGCGCGACGGCGAGACCTGGAAAGTGTCCGGCAACAAGACCTGGATCACGCATCCGGTGCGAGCGGACATTATGACCTTGCTCGCACGCACGAACCCCGACGAGCCCGGCTACAAGGGGCTGTCCATGTTCATCGCCGAGAAGCCGCGCGGCAGCGACGCCGAGCCTTTCCCGGCAAAGGGCATGACGGGCGGCGAAATCGAGGTGCTCGGCTATCGCGGCATGAAGGAATACGAGATCGCCTTCGACGGCTTCGAGGTGGCGCATGAAAACCTGCTCGGCGGCGTCGAGGGGCAAGGCTTCAAGCAACTGATGCAGACCTTCGAGGCGGCCCGCATCCAGACGGCCGCGCGGGCGCTTGGCGTGGCGCAGGCCGCACTCGATGTCGGCCTTCGCTATGCGCAGGAGCGCATCCAGTTCGGCAAGCCGCTGATCGCGTTTCCGCGCGTGGCCGACAAGCTCGCGATGATGGCGGCCGAGGTGATGATCGCGCGCCAGCTCACCTATTTCTCCGCATGGGAGAAGGATTCGGGCAGGCGCTGCGACCTTGAGGCCGGCATGGCGAAGCTTCTGGGGGCGAGGGTCGCCTGGGCTGCCGCCGACAATGCCCTGCAGATACACGGCGGCAACGGTTTCGCGCTCGAATACCCCGTGTCGCGGCTTTTGTGCGACGCCCGCATTCTCAATATCTTCGAGGGGGCGGCCGAGATTCAGGCCCAGGTGATCGCCAGGCGGTTACTGGATTCCCGTAACTGATCAGGTTGACGGCGCAGGCGGGTGATAGGCGGTCTGCCGCTCGACGGCGTCCTGCGAAAAAACGCCATTGCCGAAGATCACCTCTCCTGCCGCAAGCCTGACGTTGCGGGCGCGGCCCTGGCCCTTGAGCACGGCGCCACGGCGATCGGGGTTCGGGTGGGTGTGAGGCTCGCCCGCGCCCAGGATGCAGCTGTCGACGGCGATGGGCCCGAGGATCTGGCTGCCGGACCCAAGGTCGCTCGCGCCGGACACCGAGGCGCCGGCCTGATAGCGGCCTCCGCTGCCGATCACGATCCTCGAATCCTCCCGGTTTGCCCGCGCAATGAAGCCGCCTTCGCCGAACTCGTTGCCGTCGCCGATCGCGATGCTTCCCGGTTTCGCGCAAAGCCGGACGCCGGGCCAGAAAACATTGCCGTTGCCAATGGTGAGCGTGCCGCCTTCGCCGCATTCCAGGATGAGCGATGGATAGAGGATCGTGCCGGCTCCGATTTTCACAGGTCTCGATATGAGCGTGGAGAACGGATCGAGGATCGTTACGCCCCGATCCGCCAGGGCGACCGTCTCATGAATGGAGAGAAAGCCGAGCTTGCTACGCTGGCTATCGAGCGCTTCGATATCTTTCTGCAAAAACATGAAAATTGAGCCGGACCTGTCGGAGTGTCCGGCCCAATATGCATGTCGCTGAATGCAGCGATCAAGTCACGTTGGAGTAGAACCCGCGATAGGACGGCAGGCCGCCGGCCTCCAGGGGGTAGGCCTCCTCCACCAGATAGGGCCCGCCGCCGACGCTTGCACGCGAGGAAAAGAGCACGAAACGCCCGGCCGTAAAGGAAGGCGCCTGGAAGTGGCCCCGTTCGGCAAGCCAGCGGGCGGCTTCCTCGTTGGTGGTGCCGCCCTTCATGCGGGCGATGGTGATATGAGGAACGTATTTGCGCCGCTCGGCGGGCAGGCCGAGCCGCTGAAGGATGCGCTCCTGTTCCGCCTGCAATTCCATCAGCGCCTGATTCGGTACCACACGCGCCCATATCGAATGCGGCTTGCCGTTTCCAAAGGAGCCGAGCCCGTCGATGCGGATCTCCACCGGCCTGCGGTGGATGCGATCGAGAGCATCGACGACCTCGTCGGCCATCCGGTCGTCGATATCGCCGATGAAACGAAGGGTAAGGTGATAGTTTTCCGGATCGATCCAGCGCGCGCCTCTGAGGCCTCCGCGGAGCATGGACAGGAACATGCCGGTTTCGGCCGGGATTTCCAGTCCGGTGAACAGTCGGGGCATGGCGTAACCCTCCGCTGTTTCGATTCCTTGTATCCATCAGGCGCGCAATTTTTGCGATGCGCAAGAGCTTATTCGGAGCTCTTTGGAATCGTTCGGATTTTCGGCCTACTCCCTAGGCGTCGACGATGAAGAGCCGATGACGGCGACAGTTTTTTGCTCCGCCGTCATCGCATTGATTCGC
This sequence comes from Stappia albiluteola, assembly GCF_014050225.1. Classification (GTDB taxonomy): domain Bacteria; phylum Pseudomonadota; class Alphaproteobacteria; order Rhizobiales; family Stappiaceae; genus Hongsoonwoonella; species Hongsoonwoonella albiluteola. The sequence goes on from NZ_JACFXV010000063.1 coordinate 223,148, forward strand.
CCGTCCGGCTAACCGGAATGCCGTCTAACGATCTGTTGCCGCAAGGGCAGTATCACGGGCAAGGATTGCCGGTAAGTTGATGGATCGCGTTGATGCGGGCTTCGATCTCGGCGGTGACCTCGATCGAGGCGGCGCCAAGGTCGACCTCAAGCTGGGCGAGTGAGGTCGCACCGAGCAAGACGGTCGTGACGAAGGAGCGGGACCTTGCGAAGGCGATGGCGAGTTGCGACGGATCCATTCCGAGATCGCCGGCAAGATCGAGATAGGCGTTGATGGCCTGCTCCGCTCCCGGCTTTTCGTAACGCTGCAGGCGGTCGAAAAGCGTCTTGCGCGCGCCCTTCGGCAGGGCGCCGTTGCGATATTTGCCGGTGAGGTATCCCTGAGCCAACGCCGAGTAGACGAGAAGGCCGACGTCCTCGCGCGTGGCGACTTCCGCAAGACCGGTTTCGAAAGTGCGATTGACGAGCGAATAGGCGTTCTGGATCGAAACGACGCGGGGAAGCCCTTTCATTTCGGCGTGCTTGAGGAAGGTCATGGTGCCCCAGGCGCTCTCGTTGGAGAGGCCGATATGGCGCACCTTGCCGGCGCGGACGAAATCGCCCAGCACCTCAAGTGTTGCCTCGATCCTGTTTTCGTCATCCGCCGGCTGCACATGCGCCCATGCGGTCGGATTGGAGCCGAAAGTGATGACATGCCGGTCAGGCCAGTGAAGCTGGTAGAGATCGATATAGTCGGTGCCGAGCCGCTTCAGGCTCTTGTTCAGGGCTTCTTCCATCTGGGGCCGGGTCAGCCTTGTCGGCGAACCGTCGTCGCGAAACCAGGTATTGTCGGAACGTCCCAGCACTTTCGTCGCCAGGATCACCCTGTCGCGGTTGCCGCGACCCTTCATCCACGAGCCGATGATTTCCTCGGTGCGGCCCTGCGTCTCGGGCTTCGGCGGGATCGGGTAGAGTTCGGAGGCATCCAGCAGGTTGACGCCATGCTCGAAGGCGAGGTCCATCTGCGCATGGCCTTCGTGTTCGCTGTTCTGCTCGCCAAAGGTCATGGTGCCCAGCGACAGGCTCGAGACCATGATGTCGGTGCGGCCGAGGCGCCGTTTTTCCATAATGACTTTCCTTGTCTATCAAGCGGGATTTTCAGGTGAACCGGCCGGTTCGAACAGGCGCGGGGAGCGGGGAGATCAGGACGCTTTCGCGCGGGCAATCAGTTGCTCGACCGCCGGCAGGATCCGTTCAACAATGATGGCGACGCCCTTGCCCGTCGGGTGCAGGCCGTCCGGCAATACGGTTTCCGGGCCGATCGGAATGCCATCGAGGAAGAAGGGATAGTAGAGCGCTCCATGCTTTTCCGCGATCTCCGCGAAGATCGGGTCGAAGCGGGCGGCATAATCCTCGCCCAGATTGCGGGGTGCCCGCATGCCGGCGACAAGCACCGCCGTTCCGCGTTCCGTAAGCCGGCTTACTATCGCGTCCAGGTTCTTTCCGGCGGCCTCCGGAGGGAGGGCGCGCAGGGCGTCGTTGCCGCCGAATTCCACGATCACCGCGTCCGCATCTTGCGGGATCGACCAGTCCAGCCGGGCAAGGCCGGTCGCCGTGGTGTCGCCCGAGACGCCGGCATTGACCACGTTCACGTCATAGCCGCGCGCATTCAGCGCGTCCTGGAGCTGGGCGGGAAAAGCCTCTTGAGGCGGCAACTGGTAACCGGCTGTCAGGCTGTCGCCGAAGGCGACGATCGTCAAAGGCTCGGCGCGCGCGGAACCGAAAGTTGCGAAAGCGAGCAGGCAGAACAGTTGGAGAAAAAATGTAACAGAGCGTCTCAACGTCCAATATCCTCTGGATCGGGCGGCGGCGGCGCCCCATATCGCAGCAAATGTGGTTGCGGCTTTCCGGCCGATGCCGAACGACAGACGCTTTATATAGGGTATCAGATGCTGAACGGACCAGCCGGCGCAGACGCTTCTTCTCCCAATCCGGTCATTGCGCTGAAAGGTGTGCATCTGAGCCTCGGCAGCGGAGCGGGTCGCGTCCACATCCTGAAAGGTGTCGACCTGACCATCGGGCGCGGGCGCTCGGTCGGACTTGTCGGCCCGTCCGGCTCGGGCAAATCCACCTTGCTGATGGTGATGGCCGGCCTCGAACGCGCCGATACGGGCGAGGTTGAAGTGGCCGGCGAAAGGCTGACGCGGCTTGGCGAGGATGCGCTTGCCCGTTTTCGCGGCCGCAATGTCGGCATCGTGTTTCAATCCTTCCACCTGGTGCCGAACATGACGGCGCTGGAAAACGTGGCGGTTCCGCTTGAGCTTGCCGGCGACAATCGTGCGTTCGAAAAGGCGAAGGCGGAGCTCGCCGCAGTCGGGCTGGGCGAAAGGCTCAATCACTATCCCGCGCAGCTTTCGGGCGGTGAGCAGCAGCGTGTCGCCGTCGCAAGGGCGCTTGTCGTGGAACCGGCGATCCTGATCGCCGACGAGCCGACCGGGAATCTCGACGATGCGACAGGGGCGCAGATCATCGAACTGATGTTCGAGGCCTGCTCCAGACGCGGCATGACCCTGGTGCTTGTCACCCACGATCTGCAGCTCGCGCGCCGCTGCGACCAAGTGGTGCGGGTGCGTTCCGGCACGATAGAGCCCTTCGAGGCTGAAGCCCTGACTGCCGAAAGGGCGTAAGGAGATGCCGGGTTTCGTTTCCACCCGCTTGTGGAGCCGGCGAAACGGCTCCTTTCTGGCTCTCCGTTTCGCCTTGCGCGAATTGCGCGGCGGACTTGGCGGATTTTACATCTTCATCGCCTGCATCGCGCTGGGCGTTGCGGCAATTTCAGGCGTCACGTCTGTCTCCCGCTCGCTGACGACCGGCATTCAGTCGGAAGGAACCGCCATCCTGGGCGGCGACATGGCGTTTTCGCTGGTGCACCGGCAGGCGGATGCGGACGAACTGGCCTACCTTTCCTCGCTTGGAACTGTCGGCCGCGTGGCCACCATGCGGGCGATGGCTCGCGTGCCGGAGACGGTGAACCAGTCGCTCGTCGAACTGAAGGCGGTCGACGATGCCTATCCGCTATACGGCTCGCTGAGGCTTTCGGGCGGCGGCCGGCTCGACGATGCGCTGGCGAAGCGCGACGGCGTATGGGGGGCAGTCGCGGATCTGGCGCTGCTCGCCCGCCTGGATCTCGCGATCGGCGACGAGATCTCCCTCGGCAAGGCCAGGTTCCGCGTCGCGGACACGATTGAGATGGAGCCCGACAAGCTCGACGGCGGCCTTGAATTCGGCCCGCGGCTGATGATTTCCGATGACGCGGTGGAGGACACCGGGCTTGTACAGCCTGGCAGTCTCGTTCGCTGGACCTATCGGCTGCGGCTGGAGCCGAACACCACCGAAAGCCGTATTGCGGCCATTCGACAGGACGCGGGCGAGGCCTTCCCGCAGGCCGGCTGGCGTATCCGCTCGCGCGCCAATGCCGCGCCGGGCCTGCAGCGCAACATCGATCGCTTCTCCCAGTTCCTGACGCTGGTCGGCCTTACCGCCCTTGTCGTGGGCGGTGTCGGCGTCGCCAATGCGGTGCGCGCCTTTCTCGATGCGAAGCGCGGCGTCATCGCCACCTTCAAATGTATCGGGGCATCCGGGGGGTTCGTTTTCCGCGTCTATCTCTGCCAGATCCTTGCGCTCGCGGCCATCGGCATTGCGATAGGGCTCGTCATCGGCGCGATAGTCCCTTTCGCGGCGGCCGGATTGCTGTCGCAGGTTCTGCCGATCAAGGCATCGGCCGGCTTCTATCCGGCGGAGCTGGGGCTTGGTCTCGTCTACGGTCTGCTGACCGCGCTCGCCTTCGCGCTCTGGCCTTTGGGGCGTGCCCATGACGTGCCGCCGCGCGCGCTGTTTCGCGACGATCTCGGCAACGGCCGCAGCCTGCCGCGCAAGCGCTATATGCTGGCGACCGCCGTGACTGTCGGGGTTCTGGCCGGCCTTGCACTCTGGCTTGCGGCCGACAAGAGGATCGCCTTCGTCTATATCGGGGCGACGGCGGCTGCTTTCGTGGTGTTGATGGCGGTTGCCCGCTTCATCATGTCGGCGGCCCGGCGCCTGCCGGCGGTCCGCTCCACCGAACTGCGGCTGGCATTGGGCAATATCCATCGTCCGGGAGCGCTGACGCCGTCGGTGGTGCTGTCCCTCGGACTCGGTCTGACGCTTCTCGTCGCCCTGGCGCTGATCGACGGCAACCTGCGCCGCGAGCTTGGCTCGACCATTGCCCAAAAGGCGCCGAGTTTCTTCTTCGTCGATATCCAGAATGCGGAGAAGGAGGCCTTCGACGCCTTCCTGGCCAACGCGGCAACAGGTGCGGCGATTGAAACGGCGCCCATGCTGCGCGGGCGGATCACCGACCTCAACGGTGTTCCGGCGGAGCAGATCCGCCCTGATCCGAGCGGTGCCTGGGCGCTGCGCGGCGATCGCGGCATCACCTATTCGGACCAGATTCCCGACAATTCGACCCTGATCACAGGGGAATGGTGGCCGAAGGACTATAGCGGCGTGCCGCTCGTTTCCTTCGAAAGCGGGGTTGCCGAAGCCCTGAAGCTCGGGATCGGCGATACGGTGACCGTCAACGTTCTCGGCCGGCCCGTGACAGCGCGGATAGCCAATCTGCGCGCGGTGGAGTGGGAATCGCTTGCCATCAACTTCGTGATGGTGTTTTCGCCCAACACCTTCATCGGCGCTCCGCATGCTCATCTGGCGACCGTCACCTGGGATGACGGCGCGGCGGGCGATGCCGCTACGGAACGCGAAATCGCGCTGCTGAAAGAGGTGACGACAGCCTTTCCCACGGTGACGGCCGTCAGGGTGAAGGACGCGCTCGATCAGGTGAATGCGCTGGTGGCGCAGCTTGCCTGGGCGATCCGGGGCGCGGCTTCGGTCACGCTGGTTGCAAGCGTCCTCGTGCTGGCCGGGGCCCTTGCGGCGGGCCATCGCCATCGCATCTACGACGCGGTGGTCCTGAAGATGCTCGGGGCGACCCGGCGCAGGCTGATATCCGCCTATCTGCTGGAATATGCGGCGCTTGGACTGGTCACGGCGGTGTTCGCGGTCATGGCGGGAACTGCCGCGGCCGGCTTCGTCGTGACGCAGATCATGGGGCTTGGCTTCACGTTCCTGCCGGCGACCGCTGGCGGAGCCGCGGTCATCGCGGCTGTTCTCACGATCGGATTCGGCCTTTTCGGAACGTGGCGGATCCTGGGTGAAAGGCCCGCACCGGTGCTGCGCAACCTTTGACGATCAAAGGCGACGTCCGGCCTTCTGCGTTCAAACATTAACGCTGGGATCGGAAAGCGGCTATAATGAGCAAATGTTAATCTCGCCGACCGACATTTGCGTCTTGTTCGGCGGAAAAAACACGCCATATCATATCTGGCCCGCGATTTATGCGGGTGCGGGGCTTTGCGGCAGCGATGCTGCTTGAGGCTCGTGGGGAAATCACAAAGAGAGGAAACCGATGTCGACCTTCGACCGCAACACCAACGTTCGGTATGCCACGGCCGGCACGCGCGCCGAGGCCGGCGTCTATGACGAGGGCCTGCGCGCCTATATGCTGGGCGTCTACAATTATATGGCGCTCGGCCTTGCCATCACGGGCGTTTTCGCGCTTGGGACCGTCTATTTCGCCATCGACCAGGCGACCGGCGGACTGACCGCGTTCGGCCAGACCATCTACCTCAGCCCGCTGAAGTGGGTGATCATGCTGGCGCCGCTCGCCATGGTCTTTTTCCTTAGCTTCCGCATTCAGTCGATGAGCGCGTCCACTGCACAGACCACCTTCTGGGTCTATGCGGCGTTGATGGGCCTGTCGCTGTCGTCGATCTTCCTGGTCTATACCGGGGCGTCGATCGCGCGGGTCTTCTTCATCAGCGCGGCTTCCTTCGGTGCGCTGAGCATCTTCGGCTACACGACGAAGAAGGACCTGTCCGGCTGGGGCTCGTTCCTGTTCATGGGCCTGATCGGCATCATCATCGCCTCGCTGGTGAATATCTTCCTTGCCTCTTCGGCGCTGCAGTTCGCCATTTCGGTGATCGGCGTGCTGGTATTCGCGGGTCTCACGGCCTACGACACCCAGCAGATCAAGGAAATGTATTACGCCGGCGACGGTCGCGAAGTCGCCGTGAAGAAGTCGGTGATGGGCGCGCTGAGGCTGTATCTCGACTTCATCAACCTCTTCCTCATGCTGTTGCAGCTTTTCGGCAATCGCGAATAAGCGCGACACGCAGGGCACAAACAAGAAAGGCGCGGAACCCCGCGCCTTTTTTGCATTCGATCGACCCCTGCAGCGCCGTCCTTCAGGCCTCCACGAGGCTCAGGTGCCGCTTGCGATCGAAAATCTTGAGGACCTGCGCCAGGTCCGTACCGCGCTTCAGGATCATGCCGCCGGCGCCGACGACCGAATAGGCACCCTGACGGCGAGCGTTCCTGGGATCCTTCTCGATACGGTAAAGCGGCATTTCGGACGAGCGCCGGAAGACGGAAAACACCGCCTTGTCCTTCAGGTGATCGATCGCGTAATCGCGCCATTCACCATTGGCGACCATGTAGCCGTAAATTCTGAGGATCTGATCGAGTTCCCGGCGGTGGAATGCCACCTGCTGGCGGATTGGCGGCATTGCAGACGTGCGGGGCGGCGCCTGATGGAGCGCTGCTGCCCCGCGGTGCTGCGCTTCCTCGTCGAACTCGCTCATGGCGCCTCCTGTCATTGTTCTGACATGATGCGTCCTTCGCCGGAACAGCGCAAGCCTTCGCAATGCCCTCCGGTTGACCCTAACCCTCGAATACGATCAGCAGGTCCTTCGCGTCGATCTGCGATCCCGGACCGACGAGGACTTCGGCGACCTTGCCGGCACGCTCGGCGTGAAGCGCGGTTTCCATCTTCATAGCTTCGATGGACAGCAGGACATCGCCTGCGGCGACTTCCTGACCCGGCTTGACGGAGATTGTCGAGACGACACCCGGCATCGGCGCTCCCACATGCGCGGCATTGTCGCCTTCGGCCTTGCGGCGGGCCGCGGCTGCGCCCGCGCCGTGAGCCCGGTCGGGCACCTTGACGTTGCGCGGCTGGCCGTTCAGCTCGAAGAAGACCTTCACCTGGCCTTCCGTATCCGTTTCGCCGATTGCCTGGCAGCGGATCACCAGCGTCTTGCCGGGCTCCAGGTCGACAAGGATCTCGTCGCCCACTTCAAGCCCGTAGAAATAGACGGGTGTCGGCAAGACCGAGGTCGGGCCGTAGGTATCCTGCGCCCTGGCAAAATCGGTGAAGACTTTCGGATACATCAGATAGGAGGCGAGGTCGTCGTCGGATATGGCGCGACCAACCTTGTCGGCGGCTTCCTTGCGGCGGGCCTCCAGATCGTCATCGGCCAGCAGCGAGCCGGGCCGCACGATAATCGGCTTTTCTCCCTTCAGTACCTTGGCCTGAAGATCCTTCGGCCAACCGCCGGGCGACTGGCCAAGATCGCCGCGCATCAGCTGCACGACGCTTTCGGGGAAGGCGACTTCCTTGCCGGGATTCACCACATCCGCAACGGAAAGCCCCTGGGATACCATCATCAGCGCCATGTCGCCGACGACCTTGGAGGACGGCGTGACCTTGACGATGTCGCCGAACATCAGGTTGGCGTCGTGATAGGCCTGCGCCACCTCGTGCCAGCGGGTTTCGAGGCCAAGGGAGCGCGCCTGTTCCTTCAGGTTGGTGAACTGGCCGCCCGGCATCTCGTGCAGATAGACTTCGGAAGCGCCCGATTTCAGGTCGCTCTCGAAGGCGCGATACTGATACCGGACCGCCTCCCAGTAGAAGGAGATCTCGCGGATCGCCTTGGTGTCGAGACCCGTGTCGCGGTCCGTGCCCTTCAGCGCTTCGACGATGGAACCAAGGCAGGGCTGCGACGTCATGCCGGAAAAGGCGTCCATGGCGGCATCGACGGCATCGACACCCGTCTCCACCGCCGCAAGCACCGTCGCTGCCGAAATGCCGGACGTGTCATGGGTGTGGAAGTGGATCGGCAGGCCGATCTCTTCCTTGAGCGCCTTGAAGAGGATGCGGGCGGCCTGCGGTTTCAGCAGGCCGGCCATGTCCTTCAGCCCCAGTATATGGGCGCCGGCCTTTTCCAGGTCTTTGGCGAGCGACACATAGTAGCGCAGGTCGTATTTCGGCCGCGCGCTGTCGAGAAGGTCGCCCGTGTAGCAGATGACGCCTTCGCAGAGCTTGTCGGCCTCGATCACCGCGTCCATGGAGACGCGCATGTTCTCCACCCAGTTCAGGCAGTCGAAGACGCGGAACAGGTCGATGCCGGCAGCGGCGGCGCGCTGCACGAAGTAGCGCACCACATTGTCGGGATAGTTGGCATAGCCGACGCCATTCGCCCCGCGCAGCAACATCTGAAGCAGGACATTCGGCACCTTCTCGCGCACGAGGCGCAGGCGTTCCCAGGGATCCTCGGTCAGGAACCGCATGGCGACATCGAAGGTCGCTCCGCCCCAGCATTCCAGCGAGAAGAGTTCCGGCAGGCCCCTGGCATAGGCATCGGCGATCGCGGCGATGTCGTGCGTCCGCATCCTTGTGGCGAGCAGGGACTGATGGGCGTCCCGCATGGTCGTGTCGGTGACAAGCGTGCGCCGTTCCGCCTTCATCCAGTCGGCAAAGCCCTGCGGCCCGAGATCGTCCAGCAGGTGACGGGTGCCCTTGCGCGGCTCGCCCGCATAGCGCGGGATCTGAGGAGCTGCGGCTTCGACGGACGGACGCGGGCGGCTCTTCGTCTCCGGGTGGCCGTTGACCGTCACGTCGGCGATATAGGTCAGCAGCTTGGTTGCGCGGTCCTGGCGCTTGACCTGCGCGAACAGCGCCGGCGTCTCGTCGATGAAACGGGTCGTGTAGCGGTTCGCGCGAAAATCCGGATGGCCGATGATGTTTTCAAGGAACGTCAGGTTGGTGGCCACGCCGCGGATGCGGAACTCGCGCAGCGCCCGATCCATGCGTTGGGCGGCTTCCTCTGCCGTCGGCGCCCACGCGGTGACCTTTTCCAGCAGCGGATCGTAGAAACGGGTGATCACCGCGCCCGAGTAGGCCGTGCCGCCGTCGAGCCGGATGCCGAAACCGGTCGCGCCCCGATAGGCGGTGATGCGGCCATAGTCGGGAATGAAGTTCTGCTCCGGGTCCTCGGTCGTGATGCGGCACTGGAGCGCGTGGCCGTTGAGGCGGATGTCCTGCTGGACAGGCACCCCGGAGGCGGGATCGCCGATCATCGCGCCGGCGGCGATGCGGATCTGCGCCTTGACGATGTCGATGCCGGTCACTTCCTCGGTGACGGTATGCTCGACCTGGATGCGCGGATTGACTTCGATGAAATAGACGGCGCCGGTATCGGCATCCATAAGAAACTCAACCGTTCCGGCGCCCTCGTAATTCACCGCCTGGCCGATCTTCAGGCCGTAGCCGCAAAGCTCCTGCCGCTTGGCCGTGTCGAGATAGGGAGCAGGCGCGCGTTCGACGACCTTCTGGTGCCGGCGCTGGATCGAGCAGTCGCGCTCGAAGAGATGGACGAGATTGCCGTGCTTGTCGCCGAGGATCTGCACCTCCACGTGACGGGCACGCTCGACGAGCTTTTCGAGATAGATCTCGTCCTTTCCGAAGGCGGCCTTCGCCTCGCGCTTGGCGGCCGTTGCGTCGCGCAGCAGTTCAGCCTCGTTGCGGATGACGCGCATGCCGCGTCCGCCGCCGCCCCACGATGCCTTCAGCATCAAGGGATAGCCGATCCCGGCGGCAAGCCGCTTTACCTCTTCCATGTCATCGGGAAGCGGATCTGTCGCGGGCATTACCGGTACGCCGGCCGCGACCGCCAGGTCGCGTGCGGCGACCTTGTTGCCGAGGCGGCGCATGGTCTCGGGCCTTGGGCCGATGAAGATGACGCCGGCTTTCTCGCAGGCTTCCACGAATTCCGGGCTTTCCGAAAGCAGGCCATAGCCCGGGTGGATGGCATCCGCGCCGGATTCCTTCGCGACCCGCAGGATTTCGTCGATTGCCAGATAGGCCTCGACCGGTCCCAGCCCCTGGCCTATCTGATAAGCCTCGTCCGCCTTGAAGCGATGCAGGGCCAGTTTGTCCTGCTCGGCGAAGACGGCCACCGTTCGCATGCCAAGCTCGTTGGCGGCGCGGAAGACGCGGATCGCGATTTCGGAACGATTGGCGACGAGAATCTTGCGAATGGCCAAAGGCGTCTCCCCGAACTGGCATGTTGTGGCCTTCTACCAAAGGCCGGGGAACGCGAAAAGCTCAAGCCTTGGGCAGAGTGCCTATGCGGCAGGCATGAGCCCGTTCAAATTCAAGACAATTAGGTTAACGATCGAATCTCCGATCTTCACAGGCGGAAACCGGCGCCGTGCCTATCTGGTGTATGAGCCGGTCCTTCAGCCTACATGTTGCATGAACAAAGAAAGAACATGCTTCGGTAAGCGATTCGTCCATCGGTTGTTCCTGTTCCGGTCATCGCGTTAAGCCGGCGTCTAAAAATCCCCTTATCGGATTTACCGAAATTTTACGCTTGACGGAATTCGGGCTCATGAGGGCTCGCCACCTCATTTCTCGCTAAAATTCTGAGCGGATTCAGGATTTCGCGGCGGAAAATTGAATCGTCGCAAGATGTTGTAGGGAACGAAAGATGAATCTGTGCGAGTCAGCGATTCGGTCCTTCTTTGTTCAGGACTCGTTCCATGTTCTGCTTCCGCAACGAATACGCGCGTCGATTCGGTGCCGAAAAAGATGCGGGACATTGCTTCGGCGACTGTGATAGGACACGGGTTCGTAGGAACCTGGAGTTCCAGCTGGAGCGGTTCCTGATCAAACGGATGTTTCGATCCGGATCGTCAGTGCTCCAGTCGCCCGTATTGCGGCGGGATGCTCTTCAGAAGGCGTTTGACGCAAGACCGACCCCAGTGATGTTCCAAACCGGATATTCGCCGCTTCCGCCGGCTGCGCGCGCCCGCACGGTCACCGCCGTTCTCGGGCCGACCAATACCGGCAAGACGCACCTTGCGATCGAGCGCATGGTGGCCCAGCCCTCCGGGTTGATCGGCCTGCCGCTTCGGCTGCTCGCGCGGGAGGTATACGGGCGGATTGTCGAGAAGAAGGGTGCGGATACGGTTGCGCTCATTACCGGCGAAGAAAAGATCGTTCCGCGGAACCCCCGGTTCTGGGTCTCCACCGTCGAAGCCATGCCCCTTGATCTCGACACGGATTTCGTGGCGATCGACGAGGTGCAGCTCGCCGGCGACCTGGAGCGCGGGCATGTCTTTACAGACCGTATCCTGAACCTGCGCGGGCGGGCGGAAACGCTTCTGCTTGGGGCGGCGACCGCCAGGCCGCTGCTGGAAAGGCTGTTGCCGGGCATCAACGTGATCACCCGGCCGCGCATGTCGGTGCTCTCCTATGCCGGCTCCAAGAAAATAACGCGGCTGCCGGCACGCTCGGCCGTGGTCGCCTTTTCGTCCGGTGAAGTCTACGCAATCGCCGAATTGATCCGTCGTCAGCGCGGCGGCGCGGCGGTCGTTCTCGGTTCGCTGAGCCCGCGAACCCGCAATGCGCAGGTGGAACTGTTCCAGAACGGCGATGTCGAGCATCTGGTTGCGACCGACGCCATCGGCATGGGTCTCAATCTGGATGTCGACCACATTGCCTTCGCCGGAAACCGGAAGTTCGACGGCTATCAGTACCGCGCCTTGAGCCGCGCTGAAATCGGGCAGATTGCCGGGCGTGCCGGACGGCATACGCGCGACGGGACGTTCGGTGTGACCGGTCGGGTCGACCCTTTCGACGACGAGCTTGTCGAATCCATCGAATCCCACCGGTTCGATGCGCTGAAGGTGTTCCAGTGGCGTAACACCCGGCTCGATTTTTCCTCGCTCGATACTCTCGTGCGGACCCTTGAGATGGTGCCCGTCGAGCAGGGGCTGACACGTGCGCCTCCCGCCGATGACATGGTGGCGCTGGAGCATGCGGCGCGCGATCCTGACATCCGCGCCCTTGCGACCTCCCCGAAGCGGATTTCCCTGTTGTGGGACGTCTGCCAGGTGCCGGACTATCGAAAGATCGCGCCTGCCAACCATGCCGATCTGGTGGCAACGCTCTATGGTTATTTGACCAGGCAGGGAGCCATACCCGACGACTGGTTCAGCCATCAGGTGAGCCTTGCCGACCGCCTTGACGGGGACATCGATACGCTGGCCAACCGTATCGCCCATATCCGAACCTGGACTTTTGTGGCAAACCGTGCCGACTGGCTGCGTGATCCTGCTCATTGGCAAGGGGTTACACGGGCTATAGAAGACCGACTATCAGATGCCTTGCACGAAAAGCTGACCCAGCGTTTCGTGGATCGGCGAACCAGCGTATTGATGCGACGTTTGAGAGAAAACGCGATGCTCGAAGCGGAGATCACAGGGACCGGCGACGTGCTTGTCGAAGGTCAGCATGTCGGCCAGCTGCAGGGATTCCGGTTCGCGCCGGATACAGGCGCGGAGGGGTCGGATGCCAAGGCCGTGCGGGCGGCGGCGCAAAAGGCGCTGGTGACGGAGATAGAGGCGCGTGCCGGGCGCCTGTCGCGCGCGCCGAACGAGGATTTCGCTCTCTCGGCCGATGGAACGATCCGCTGGCAGGGCGAACCGGTGGGACGGCTCATCGCCGGGGAAACCACGCTCGCCCCGTCCATCCTCACGCTCGCCGACGAAACCCTGACCGGCCCGGCCCGCGACGGCGTGCAGGAGCGTCTCGCGACATGGGTCAAGGCGCATGTCGACGCGTTGCTGAAGCCGTTGCGTGATCTGGAAGGCGCCGAAGGTCTGGAAGGTCTCGCCCGGGGCATCGCCTTCCGCCTGGTGGAAGGGCTCGGCATTCTGGAGCGCAGCGAAGTTGCCGATGACATCCGTCAACTGGACCAGACGATGCGCGCATCGCTGCGCAAGCTCGGCGTGCGTTTCGGAGCCTATCATATCTACGTACCCGCGCTGCTGAAGCCGGCGCCGAGTCAGTTGATCGCGGAACTCTGGGCGCTCAGGCACGGCAGTCCCGACATGCCCGGCCTTGCCGAGCTGCCGCAGCTTTCCGCTTCCGGGCGCACCTCCATGCCGGTCGACCCGGCAATCTCCCACGATCTCTACAAGGTCGTCGGCTTCCGTGTCTGCGGGCCGCGCGCAGTGCGCATCGATATCCTGGAGCGCCTTGCCGATCTGATCCGGCCGTTGATCGCCTGGAAACCGCTCGACAAGACGGTTGCGCCGCCGGATGGCGCCGTGCCCCAGGGGGGCGCCTTTACGATAACCATCGCCATGACTTCGCTGCTCGGCTGCGCGGGCGAGGATTTCGCCGCGGTGCTGAAGTCTCTCGGATACCGTTCGGAGACCCGGGAAATCGAGCGTCCCGTTGTCGCCGCCACCCAAGCGCAGAACGAGACCGTTGCGGGGACGGGCGGGGAGACAGGTGAACCTGCCGGAGAGCCGGCGGCTGTCGCCGTTGCCCTGGATGCCGCTATTGAGGAATCCGCTGCGGTATCGGCTGGATCCGAAAGCGCCGAAGCACCGGAAGACGAAGCTGCGGCGATCGACAGGATCGACGGTGCCGGAGATGAGATCGCCGAACCGGCTGCCGCAGACGCTGCATCCGAGACCGCTTCGGAGACGGTGACGGTGGAGATCTGGCGTCCGGGCCGCGGTGACCGCCGCCCGCATGGCCGCTCAGGCGAACACCGGCAGGAACAGCGTCGCGACGGCCGACAAGGCGGAAACCGCCGCCACGGCGGGGAACGCGGATCGGATCATCAGCACGGCGAAGCAAGGAATGGCGCACGAAGCGGCAAGCGAACTGAAGGCGGAAGGGGGGACAACGCGCGCGGTTTTGGCCGCGATCGCGGTCACGACCGGGGGCAGGGACGTCCGCATCACCAGGGCGGACCGCGCAAGCCGGCGCCCCAGCGCGACAAGCCGATCGATCCGGATTCGCCGTTCGCGGCCCTGATGGCGCTGAAGAACAGCCTGGAAAAGGGCAACGGCGACAAGTCTTGAGCCGCCGGCGCTTTCGCAAGGCGTTAGAGGGACGGACGTGGAGACGGCACAGCGGATCGACAAGTGGTTGTGGCATGCGCGGGTGACCAAATCCCGCAGCCTTGCCCAGAAACTTGCGATTTCCGGCCATGTCCGCGTCAACCGCGAGAAGATCGATGCCGCAAGCAAGCAGGTGCGCATCGGCGACGTGCTGACCATCGCGCTCGAAAGGCGCGTGCTGGTGCTTCGGATCCTGGGCATCGGCACCCGGCGCGGCCCGGCGGTCGAGGCGCAACTGCTTTACGAAGACCTTTCTCCGGCATTACCGCCGAAAACGGACGCGGTGCGGGAGGAGGGCGCGCGCGACCCCGGAACCGGTCGCCCGACCAAGCGTGACCGGCGTCAAATTGACGCACTCCGACGGGGAGAGGACTGAATTCCGGAAATACTCCCCGGAAGGAAATCCTGTGCCGCCTTCAGCCCTATTTGAAGGGCCTGCGACCTTGCGGGCAACGCGCAAAGGCGCTACCCAATCGCTGCATTGATGCACCCACGCTGGTCCTGCCGCCTGGTGCATCCCTGCACAGGGTTTCCCCGCCAGGGAAGTGCCGCATCGCAGTCGCGACTACGGCCACCCGTTTCGGGAAAGCTGCCCGTGTGCAGGCTACTGGATTTCGGCCCGCGCATTGAAAGCCGCGGACATGAGAGGACTGCGATGACCTACATCGTCACCGACAACTGTATCAAGTGCAAGTATACCGACTGCGTGGAGGTTTGCCCCGTTGACTGCTTCTACGAGGGCGAGAACATGCTGGTCATCCACCCGGACGAATGCATTGATTGCGGCGTGTGCGAACCCGAATGTCCGGCTGAGGCGATCAAGCCGGACACGGAGCCGGGGCTTGAGAACTGGCTTGAGATCAACACCCGTTATGCTGCGCTTTGGCCGAACATAACGGTGAAGAAAGATGCGCCGGCCGATGCAAAGGAATTTGACGGCGAGACAGGAAAATATGAGAAATACTTTTCTGAGGAGCCTGGCCAGGGCGACTGATCTGCGCCGGTCTTCGCTTTTTTTGAATTTCGGGAATGGGAAACCTTTCTCCGTGGCCGGCCGGGAACAGCCGGCCTTTGCTTTTTCTGACGTTGGGGAATGGTTAATTTGATGCCCGGCGGATAGTCGGCTTCGCACATCTGCTTTGAAATCCACAAGAATTGTGCTATATATGTGTCACAGTCGTAGGACGTTCGGTCTCTCCTCCCAGCGGAGGTTTTTTTATGGTCGCGGTTCATCTGGAACTGCGCCTGCGGCTAACATGAAAGTGCCACGCAATCCCAGGACCTGAGGTTCCGACCGGCTAATCATCGAAAAGCGCCCGAGCCCGGCGGCATGAAATCCATGTCAGCGCGCAGGTTCGCGTTTTCAATCGTTCGAAGGGCGTTCTGTGAAGCGCCGCTTCCCCGGCCGGTTGTGGCCGGCTACTGCGCAGGAGTTTGATAATCGAATGGCGACAACCGTGAAGAAGGCCGCGCAGCGACAGGGTTTCAAGACCGGCGAGTATATTGTTTATCCGGCCCATGGCGTCGGGCAGATCACCGCAATAGAAGAGCAGAATGTGGCGGGTTACGCCCTGGAGCTTCTGGTGATCAACTTCGAACAGGACAAGATGACGCTTCGCGTGCCTGTGGCCAAGATTGCCTCGGTTGGCATGCGCAAGCTCTCCGAACCCGCTTCCGTGAAGAAGGCGCTGGAAACCATCCGTGGACGTCCGCGCGTCAAGCGGACGATGTGGAGCCGCCGCGCCCAGGAATATGAAGCCAAGATCAACTCCGGTGACCTTATCGCGATAGCGGAAGTCGTTCGCGACCTCTACCGCTCCGAGAGCCAGCCGGAGCAGTCCTACTCCGAGCGGCAGCTTTACGAGGCCGCGCTCGATCGGATGGCGCGCGAAATCGCCGCCGTCAACAAGAGCTCTGAAACCGAGGCCATTCGTCAGATTGAACAGAATCTGACCAAGGGCGTCGGCCGGAAAGCCGCCGAAGCTCCGGTGGCGGAGCTTGAGGAAGATGGCGACGAACAGGAAGAAGCGGCCTGACGGGTTGTTTTCGGTTAACGGAAAAGCCCGGCGCGTCCGGGCTTTTTTCGTTTTCCGGGCATCCGGCAAATTTTGACATAAAAGAATATTTCAGTTTTCATGGGCGTCATAAGAATGCCTGATGATGACGCACGGAAATTTGTATTGGAGCCGAGCCGCCTTGGGCGGCATGATTGATGACAACGAAGCGTTTTTCGCTTTCGCTTGCGTCACGAATTGTGGGACCCGGCGGCAAACGGTTCGAAGCGATCCCTATGATGGAGCCCTACGATAGGCGAAGGGTCGCCGGAATATCTCAAGCAGCCGGAGGTTCCTGGAAGGGCCTGAAGTCTGGCAGAGCCGCAATCCGGCAGTCACTCCCGGGCTGACCGCCTATGCAGGCGATCTGCGGCAAGACGGGAGCCCGGCCGGCGGATTGCAAAGCCGACAGGTTTGATCCGGCGGCGGCATTCAAGCGTAGAGAAAGTTGAAATCGGCCAGGATATGCGCCCTGAGGAAGGGCGAGGAGGTGGCAATGACAAGCGCCCACGCGATCGGCAGCCGACGACAATTGGTAAAGGCGGCGATGAACGCGCCATACCTCACGCGAGAAGAAGAACACGCCCTTGCCCTCAAATGGCGTGATGAAGGCGATCAGGCAGCGCTTGACCGGCTTTCGCTGGCCCATATGCGCCTGGTGATTGCGGTGGCCGCCAAGTATCGCAATTTCGGTCTCTCGATGGGGGATCTCATTCAGGAAGGACACGTCGGCCTGCTTGAAGCTGCTTCGCGCTTCGAGCCGGAACGCGATGTGCGCTTCTCCACCTATGCGACCTGGTGGATCCGCGCGTCGATACAGGACTACATCCTGCGCAACTGGTCGATCGTCCGCGGTGGAACGTCTTCCACGCAGAAGGCGTTGTTTTTCAACCTGCGCAGACTTCGCGCGCGCCTCACTCGTGGCACGACGCAGATTACCGAGGAAGAGCTGCACAGCCAGATCGCCGAGGCCATCGGCGTAAAGGTCAACGATGTCGCGCTCATGAGTGCGAGGCTTTCCGGCCCCGATACATCGCTCAACGCCCCTATGGTCGAATCGGATGGGCAAAGCGCCGACAGGCAGGACTTCCTAGTCTCCGAAGAGCCCTTGCCCGAGGAAACGGTCGGCAACGCGATCGATACGGAGCGCCGGTCCCGCTGGCTTCAAAACGCCTTGTCGGTGTTGAGTGACCGGGAGTTGCGCATCGTACGCGAAAGGCGGCTTTCGGAAGACGGGGCCACTCTGGAGGCGCTTGGCGAAAAGCTTGGAATCTCCAAGGAACGGGTGCGGCAGATCGAAAATCGCGCTCTTGAGAAGCTGAAGGAAGCCTTGCTGAAAGCGCAGCCCGACAAGCTTGCCTATTCGGGCTGATCCGACCGTATGCATACCCGATGAAAATAAGCCCGGGCAGGAACTGCCCGGGCTTTTTCAGTCGATTATCAGCTTCAGCGGTGTCCCGGCCGGAATCGATGCGCCTGGCTCCACCTGGTTCAGGATGGAAAAAAGCTCCAGACGTCTGGCGGCCTCGACACCACTCATGCCGATGGCAAGCTTCTCCGCCGTGTCGCCCGCGTCCGCGCGAATGATCTTGATACGCAAAGGCCTGAGTCGGGCCCGTTCCGTCGGAGTGAGCTGGCGGAAGCTTTGCACGGTCTGCTCGTAAGCGCGCATGAACGCGTCGTCCGGATTGCGGCTGGCGAAGATGAAGCGATATCCGGTGCGGCCGATGCGGATCACGGCGATCCGGAACGACCAGCCATCGGTAATCGCCGAAGCCGTTACCGCCGGCAAGCCATTGATCGTCTCCTCGCGCACGCTTTGCGGTATCAGGCCATTGATCCAGCCGCTCGTCATATAGGAGGTCAGGGTGTCGAACTTCGTCAGGTCGGCGCCGTCGAAGCGGACGGCCGTGCCGGCCGCGTTGCTGGCAAGGACCGCCTCGGGCGAGTTTTCGAGCAGGAAGCCCTCCGGGACCGTAAAGCCGATGCCGAGCGCCTTGTGCAGGAACGAGCGACCGCGCGTAAAGCCCTCCAGCGGATCGTCCCCGAAAAGCATGCCGTCGATCTTGGTCAGATAGGCGTCGCGGTCGCGTTCGCCGATGCCCGGAGCGCCGACCTGGCGTGCCGCCCGCACCGCAAGCGTCACCCTTTCCGGCGTGCTGGGATGGGACGACAGGAAGTCCGGCGCGGTATTGCTGTCTCCCTTGGCACTCTGGAAATCGGAAAAGCGGCCCATCGTGTTCAGGAAGCGGGCGGCGGCGAATGGATCGTATCCCGCCCTCGCCAGCGTTTGCACTCCGATGACATCCGCCTTCAGTTCCTGCACCTGCGAGAACCGGGCGAAGGACAATTGCGAGGAGACGAGGGCCGCCCGGGCCTGGTCGGGGTTGCGCACCACGTTCGACAGGACGCGGCCGGCCAGTTCAGTCGCTTCGGCGCGTTGCTGGCGTTCGATCGCGTGATTTGCGGTCACATGCGCCATTTCATGCGCCAGCACGGCCGCCACTTCCGATGTGTCGTTGGCAAGGGCCAGGAGGCCGCGTGTCACATAAAGGTAGCCGCCCGGCAGGGCGAAGGCATTGACCGCCGGCGAGTTCAGGATCGTCACCCGATAAGTGCGTGACGGATCGTCGGATGCAGCGACCAGCCGCCCGACAACCTGCGCGACGGCACGTTCGGCGCCGGGATCTTCATAGACGCCGCCATAGGTCGCCACGACCCTTGGATGCTCGCGAGCGCCGAGATCATTGGCGAGGCTTGGCCGCAGCTGACCCGGCGCCGGCGTGCCGATGGAGATCGGCTCGGAGCCGTAGAGCTGGCATCCCGCGACGAAGGCCGATAGCAATACCGGCGCGGCGATCCTGCGCCCCGCGAACACGCCGAGCCCATGCAATCCTCCGCAAAAGCGGAGCACAGCCTGGAGAATGCTGAGGCGAGCGGAAGTTCGGATCATCTGGCCGTGGCGGTCTGCTTTGATGGTTTCGATCGGTTGTCGGCAACTGCCCGTTTGTTGCTGGGGCGCCACGCCGTCTCGCCGGATATGCCCTTGTCTTTCAATTCGATCTGCGCGGTATGCTCAAGGCGGATGGCTGGTCCCCTGTCGCGGACGATAACGCCCCGCAGGCGCACTCTCTTTCCTTTCAACGCAGCGAGATCGATGCCGGCGGCATCAAACGCGCTTTTTTGCTTCGTATCAATGGTTGCGGTGAAGTCGCTCGACCAATCGCGTCCGAAATTCAGATAGTGTGTCTTCCCTGCCTGTCCAATCGACAGGAGCCTGCCCTCCACCAGGGTGAATTGGCCGGCCCGTTCTTCAAGTGCAGGATCCCCCGCCCAAAAGATTTTTTCCGTTCGCCACAGACCCCTTCGTTTTTCCCGCGCATCCGTCTCCGCGGCCAGAAGCATGTCGAGACAGTTCAAGGGAAGAGCTTCGGGCGCCACGATCGCCCGCCCTGCCATTATCCACGTCAGGGCGATTGGGGCTCCGGTTTCGCTTTCAATGAGATTGCCGACCTGCCTTCCCCAGCGATCGCCAGACGCGGCAACCGGCTGAAACAGCAGGCTGTTCGCTGCAATCTCAGGGGCGTCCGGGCCGAACTTCGCCTCCGGCCGGAACACGAGGTCTGTCTGTCGGAAGTTGGTACCGTTTGCGCCTCGGACCGTGCCGCCGGCGTCAATCGTCGCAACATCCAGTAAACGCCCGCCCTCGCCGGTTTGGTTCTCCAATGCAAGAAGGCATTCGCCTTGCGCGCCGGCGCGCGAAGGCACGCTGGATAGGGACTGCAGAACGATCGCCGCAATGGCGCAAACAGCAAAGGGCGAGCGAGAGGGGCTTCTTGCTCGCACCGGCTTTCCGGCAGCGTCTACCGATGGTTCAAACCTACCCAATTGCGATAACCGCCCCTCGTCCGGACAGGTCCGGTGCGCGCGCGACCCATTGCAACCTTGCCGTGATTCCAGCTCCGGAAGGAAGAGCCTGGCTCGCCTGTTCATCTCGTGGTGTAGATGCTGTGCAATGGTGGCGGCAGAAGGGCAGGGATCCGTCAAAATACAGAAATTCGATATTGCCCGCCGAATGGGAATTCCGGAGAGGTGCCGGATATTGGCGCCTCAATTCGCAACAGGGTGATACGGCCGGGGAGCGAAGGGAGTTCCGGGATATCCATTTGCCGATCTGGACAGGCGGATCGCGATGGGGCATTTAGGAGACCGGTTGGCCCCGTAGCTCAGCAGGATAGAGCATCAGATTCCTAATCTGAGGGTCACAGGTTCGAATCCTGTCGGGGTCACCAGCAATTCCATCTTACGCAAGCCATGCCAGCAGCGCCGAAGTCACCGCTTTGGGCTTCTCCAGCGTGGAGAGATGGCCGCAATCGGCGATGATTTCGAGCCGGCTTCCCGCAATTCCGTGATGGATCTCCTGCGAGCGATCGGGCGGCGTCAGCTTGTCGCCGTCACCGACGAGAACGAGGGTCGGGCAGGCAATTGCGCCAAGCCGCGGCCTGGCGTCGTCCCTAGCCATGATCGCGCGCTGCTGGCGGATGAAGGCGGCCGGCCCGGTCTCCAGTGCCATGTCGGTCACGATCCGGCGAAGCGTTTCGTCTTCCAGCCTGTTGTCGTGCACGAAGGCAGGGAACAGCATCGGCGCCACGCGCTCGAAATTGCCGTTCTCGGTGATTTCGATCAGCCGCAGGCGCGTTTCGGTCTGGGCCGGTACGTCCGGTCGCGCCGTGGTGTCCAGCAGGGCGAGGCGCTCGACGCGTTCCGGCGCAAGCCGCATGATTTCCAGCGCGATGTAACCACCCATCGACAGGCCGGCCAGTGCGAAGCGTTCCGGCGCATTGCCCAGAATATCGCGGGCAATCGCCTCGATCGTGTCGTGCTGGCGATGGTCGGCGATCAGGATCGGCCGGTCGGCGAGTGCCGCAATCTGCGGCGCATAGAGTGCTTCGGTGCAAAGAAGTCCAGGTACGAGAACGAGCGGCGTCATGCCTGGGCTCCCTGATCAAATTCCACCGCTACCAGTCGGCACGCCGGGCCGGGCGAAGAGCATCATGTAATTGACGTCCATGTCGCTCGAGCGTGCCCAGCGGTCGGAAAGCGGATTGTAGGTGACGCCGCTTGTATCGACGAGATCGAGCCCGCCGGCCGCAAGCGGTCCTTCCAGTTCTTCCGGCCGGACCAGCTTCTCGAACGTATGGGTGCCGCGCGGCAACCAGCGAAGCACGAATTCCGCGCCCACGATCGCCAACGCGTAGGCTTTCAGGGTGCGATTGATCGTGGCGACGAACATCAGGCCGCCGGGGCGCACCATCTTCGCACATGCCTCAAGATAAAGCGGCACGTCGGCGACATGCTCGACCACTTCCATGTTGAGGATGACGTCGAAGTTCTCGCCCGCTTCCGCCAGGGCCTCGGCAGTGGTTGCCCGGTAATCGATCGCGAGGCCGGATTGCCGGGCATGGACACGCGCAACCTCGATGTTGGTAGCGGAGGCATCCGCGCCGACGATATCGGCGCCAAGCCGCGCCATGGGCTCGCTCAGCAGCCCGCCGCCGCAGCCGATGTCGAGGAACCGCAGCCCCTTGAAGGCGTCTGCCGAATTGGCATCGCGGCCGAAGCGCCCGCACACCTTTTCCTTGATATAGGCGAGGCGAACCGGGTTGAACTTGTGCAGCGGGCGGAATTTGCCGGTCGGGTCCCACCATTCGGCCGCCATGGCGGAAAAGCGCGCGACTTCCGCATCGTCCACCGTGCCGCCCATGGCCTGCCGCCCGTCTGTCACGGTCTTCATCCGATCGCTCCCCTACGTGCCGCCCATGCAGGCGGTCGGATGTTGGTCGGCCCTCTGTCCGTCTTTGTCAAGCGTGGCAGTTGCGGGGACGGTCGGCAATCTGTATGCATACCGCGCAATTTCGCCGGCGCAGCCCGCGCCGTTCAGTCACCGGCTTAGGTTGATACGATTTCGATGGCCCGTTTGGTTCTCAAATTCGGCGGTACGTCCGTCGCCAATCTGGATCGCATCCGCAATGTCGCCCGCCACGTGAAACGGGAAGTCGACGCCGGGCATCAGGTCGCCGTCGTCGTTTCGGCCATGGCCGGGCAAACGAACATGCTGGTCGATCTCTGCCGCCAGGCGGCGCCCCTGCACGACGCCCGCGAATACGATGCGGTGGTTGCCTCCGGCGAGCAGGTAACTTCCGGACTGCTTGCGATCGTGCTGCAGGAAATGGGGGTCAACGCCCGCTCCTGGCAGGGTTGGCAGATCCCGATGCGCACCGACGGCGCGCATGGCGCCGCACGTATCGGCGAGATCGACGGCGAGCGCCTGATCGAGCGGATATCGCAGGGCCAGGTGGCGGTTATCGCCGGTTTCCAGGGCGTTGCCCCCGACAACCGGATTTCGACGCTCGGGCGCGGCGGCTCGGATACCAGCGCGGTGGCGATTGCCGCGGCCATCAAGGCAGACCGGTGTGATATCTATACCGATGTGGATGGCGTCTATACGACCGATCCGCGCATCGTGCCGACCGCCCGCCGACTTGACCGCGTGGCCTTCGAGGAAATGCTTGAAATGGCTTCGCTCGGCGCCAAGGTGCTGCAGGTGCGCTCGGTCGAAATGGCGATGGTGCATGGCGTGCGCACCTTCGTGCGCTCCAGCTTCGATGACCCCGACGCCCCGCAGACGGGCATCGGCAACCTGCCGCCGGGAACTCTCATCTGCGACGAGGACGAGATCGTGGAACAGCAAGTCGTGACCGGGATTGCCTTCGCCAAGGACGAAGCGCAGATCTCCATCCGCAACGTGGCCGACAAGCCGGGCGTGGCCCATGCCGTCTTCGGTCCGCTGGCGGAAGCTAATATCAATGTGGACATGATCGTCCAGAACATTTCGCCGGACGGCAAGACCACGGACATCACCTTCACCGTGCCGGAAACCGAATACGACCGGGCGATGAAGGTGCTGGAAGAACGACGCGAATCGGTCGGCTTCGGCGCCATCGAAGGCGCGCGCAATGTCGTGAAAGTGTCGGTAATCGGCATCGGCATGCGCTCTCACGCAGGCATCGCTGCCCAATGTTTCCGCGGCCTTGCCGAAAAGGGGATCAATATCCGGGCGATTACAACGTCCGAGATCAAGATCTCGGTGCTCATCGATTCGGCATATACTGAGCTTGCGGTACGGACTCTCCATTCGCTATACGGACTAGACGGGTAAGCTGTCCGCCATGGTCGCGGATGGCCGTGACCGGTAGCCTGGTGCTTTCCGCGCTGCGGACAGCACCCTTTGCCGGGAAAGGAATCGGCGCGTGATGCGGAGCAGCCTCGCCGGGCCACGTGTGTTGTTGCGGCGCCTGCGCGAAGTCATGGCGGAGCCGATCAACGCTCAGGAACGGCTGGACAAGATCGTCGTCCTGATCGCAGCGAACGTCGTTGCGGAAGTCTGCTCCGTCTATATCCTGCGGGCGGACGGTGTCCTGGAACTCTACTCCACCGAGGGTCTCAATCGCGACGCCGTCCACAAGACGAGCCTGCGCGTTGGCGAGGGCCTTGTCGGCCTGATCGCCGCGGATGCGCGCCCGTTGAACCTGCCGAACGCCCAGGCGCATCCCGCCTTCGCCTATCGCCCCGAAACGGGCGAGGAAGTCTACAATTCCTTCCTCGGCGTGCCGATCCTGCGGGCCGGACGCACGCTCGGCGTGCTCGTCGTCCAGAACAAGTCGCACCGCACCTATTTCGAAGACGAGGTGGAGGCGCTGCAGACCACCGCGATGGTGATCGCGGAAATGGTCGCGGCCGGCGAACTGGAAACGATCGTCCAGCAGGGCACGAAACTCGACCTCACGCGCCCGATGCAGTTCAAGGGCGTGCCGCTGGCCGAAGGCGTCGGCCTTGGCCATGTGGTGCTGCACGAACCGCGCGTTGTGGTCACCAACCTGATCGCGGAAGACAGCGAACGGGAGCTTCGCCGTCTTGAAAACGCAATCAACCGCCTGCGTATCTCGCTCGACGATCTGCTGAGCAATGGCGATCTCGGCGCGCATGGCGAGCACCGCGAGGTGCTGGAAGCCTTCCGCATGTTCGCCCATGATCGCGGCTGGATCCGCAAGATCGAGGAGGCGATCAAGAACGGGCTCACCGCAGAGGCGGCGGTCGAGAAGGTTCAGTCCGACACGCGCGCGCGAATGATGCGCCAGACCGACCCGTACCTTCGCGAGAGGCTGCACGATCTCGACGATCTGGCCAATCGCCTGATCCGCGAACTGATGGGGCGGCCGCACGGTCCCATCTCCGAGAGCCTGCCGAAGGATGCGATCATCGTTGCCCGCAACATGGGCGCGGCCGAATTGCTCGACTACGGTCGTGACCGGATTCGCGGCGTGGTGCTGGAAGAAGGCGGGCCGACGAGCCATGTGACGATCGTGGCACGCGCACTCGGCATCGCGACCGTGGGCCAGGTGCTGGATATCGTCAGCCTCGCGGAGTCGGGCGATGCCATCATCGTCGACGGCGAAAGCGGCCAGGTGCAGTTGCGCCCTCCGAGCGATGTCGAGCATGCCTATGCCGAGAAGGTCCGTTTCCGTGCCAGGCGTCAGGCGCAGTACCGGCGGCTGCGCAACAAGCCGTCCGTGTCGCGGGATGGCGTGGAAGTCTCGCTGCAGCTGAATGCGGGCCTTCTGATCGACCTGCCTGCCATGGCGGAATCGGGTGCACGCGGCATCGGCCTGTTCCGCACCGAACTGCAGTTCATGGTCGCGTCGTCCTTCCCGCGCATGAGCGAGCAAAAAGCGCTTTATGCCAAGGTGCTGGATACGGCGGATGGCAAGCCGGTTACCTTCCGCACGCTCGATATCGGTGGCGACAAGGTGCTTCCCTATCTGCGCTCCATCCAGGAGGAGAATCCGGCGATGGGCTGGCGCGCGATCCGCTTTGGCGTCGATCGGCCGGCGATCCTGCGTACCCAGATCCGGGCGTTGCTGCACGCCGCCGCGGGGCGCGAACTCAAGATGATGTTCCCCATGGTGGCGGACGTCTCGGAATTCGTGCAGGCAAAGGGAATGGTGGAGCGTGAATTGCGCCACCTGCGCCGGCACGGCCACCCGGTGCCGGAGCAGTTACGACTGGGGGTGATGCTGGAGGTGCCTTCCCTCCTCTTTCAACTCGATGAACTTTTCGGTCAGGTCGATTTCGTCTCGATCGGCTCCAACGATCTCTTCCAGTTCTTCTTTGCGGCCGACAGGGGCAACACGCGCGTTGCCAATCGCTTCGACACGATGAACCCCAGCTTCCTGAGGGCGCTTCATCGCATTTCTTCGAGGGCCAAGGCCGCCGGTGTCCCGATCACCCTTTGCGGCGAACTTGCGGGCAGGCCGCTTGAAGCCATGGCGCTGATTGCGCTCGGCTATCGCGATCTGTCGATGTCGGCCTCCTCGCTCGGGCCGGTCAAGGCGATGGTCCGGTCCGTCGACGTCGGACGGCTGACTGCGCGCTTCCTGCCGAAACTGGAGGCGGGAGCCGACCGGATCGACCTGCGCCAGGTTCTTGCCGAGTTTGCGGGCGAGCAGGATATCGCAATCTAGATATAGCGGTGGAGAAAGGGCGTTCCCGGCTGGCAGGCCGGACGGCGCGACTTCCCCCTGTCATTTCGCTTCTTGATGGAGATGTCGCCAGATGATCTCGGCGAACAAACTCGATGGCCTGCTCAACCGTTTCGCGGAAATCGAGCACCATATGACGCAAAATCCTGATCCGGATACCTATATCCGGCTCTCGCGCGATTATGCGGAGCTGGAGCCTCTGGTTTCCAGGGTAAAGGCGCTGAAGGCGGCGGAGGAAAACCTCGCCGGCATCGAGGCGATGATCGCCGATCCGGTGGTCGAGCCCGATATGCGCGAGCTTGCCGAAGCGGAACGGGAGGAAGCAGAGGCCGATGTCGAGCGGCTGACACAGGAGGTCAAGATCGGCCTTCTGCCGAAGGACAAGGCCGATACACACGATGTCATCCTGGAAGTCCGCGCCGGGACGGGGGGTGACGAAGCTGCTCTCTTCGCCGGCGATCTCTTCCGGATGTACCAGCGCTATGCCGCGTTGAAAGGCTGGAAAGTTGAAGTGCTTTCGGCAAGCGAGGGCGAGGTCGGCGGCTTCAAGGAAGTGATCGCCTCGGTTTCCGGTGACCGTGTCTTTTCCAGGCTCAAGTTCGAATCGGGCGTGCACCGGGTACAGCGCGTGCCGGAAACGGAATCCGGAGGCCGCATTCACACGTCGGCGGCGACAGTGGCGGTGCTGCCGCAGGCGGAGGATGTCGATATCGAGGTCAACGACAGCGATCTGAGGATAGATACGTTCCGGGCATCCGGCGCGGGCGGTCAGCACGTGAACACGACCGATTCGGCCGTGCGAATAACTCACCTGCCGACGGGGATCGTCGTCGCGGTGCAGGACGAGCGTTCGCAGCACAAGAACCGCGCCAAGGCGATGCAGTTGCTGCGGGCGAAAATCTATGATGTCGAGCGGGAGCGGG
The DNA here is from genome assembly GCF_014050225.1 of Stappia albiluteola. Lineage (GTDB taxonomy): Bacteria > Pseudomonadota > Alphaproteobacteria > Rhizobiales > Stappiaceae > Hongsoonwoonella > Hongsoonwoonella albiluteola. The sequence continues at coordinate 249,841 of NZ_JACFXV010000063.1, forward strand.
CGGCATCCGAGCGAACGGAGGCGAGGCGCCTGCAGGTCGGCTCCGGCGACCGGTCCGAGCGCATCCGCACCTACAACTTCCCGCAGGGGCGGGTGACCGACCACCGCATCGGCCTCACCCTCTACAAGCTGGAGCAGGTGATTGCAGGCGAAGCACTCGACGAGGTCGTCGAGGCGCTGACGCTCGATCACCAGGCGAAGCTTCTGGCGGCGGAGGGGCTTTGACGGCGCCGGCCCCCCTGCCGGATTTCGATGCGGGCTGCCGCACGCTCGGCGGGCTGTACCGTTTCGTGCGCAAGGTCTTCCGGGACGCGGGGATGGATACGGCGGACCTCGACGCCAGAGTGATCATCGCTGTCGCTTTCGGTCTCGCTCCGTCGCATGTGGTCCTTCACCCGGATGAACCTGTCGATGCCGGCATGCTGGCGCGGTTGACGCCGCTTCTGGAGCGAAGATTGTCCGGCACGCCGGTCGGGCGGATCGTCGGCGAACGGGAGTTCTGGGGCCTTGCCTTCACGCTTTCGCCGGAAACCCTCGAACCGCGGCCGGATACGGAGACGCTGGTCGAGCAGGTCCTGGCCCGGCTGCCGGATCGCAATCGCCCCTGGCGCTTCGCCGATATCGGTACCGGGACCGGGGCGATCGCGGTGAGCCTCCTGCATGAATTGCCGAATGCCGTCGCGATCGCGACCGACCTGTCGGAGGAAGCCTTGCGGACGGCGCGGGGCAACGCCCGCCGGCATGGCGTCGCCGAGCGGTTTTTTCCGATACGCTGCGATTTTACGGCCGCGCTGGGGCCTGAGTTTGATTTCCTTGTCAGCAATCCGCCCTATATACCGTCTGGAGACGTGGGGCGGCTGGCACCGGAGGTGCGGCTCCATGATCCCCGGCTGGCGCTCGATGGCGGGCGCGACGGTATGGAAGCCTATCGGGTGATCGTGAGCGAATCGGTTCGAATCCTGCGGCCGGGCGGGGGCGTGTTTTTCGAGATCGGATACGAGCAGGCAGCCGCGCTGAAGGCGTTGCTGACGTCGCGCGGATTTGCGGATATCGCGGTTTATCGAGATCTCGGTGGAAGAGACCGTGTCGTTTGCGCAACCCTTGCCAACTGATTTGCCGCTAAAGGCCGAAGAAAAAAAAGACGCTTGGAAAAGCGCGCGGAACCGGCTAGTTTCGACCCTGTCGATACCCCATGAGGGTGATCGAATTCTCCGGGGTTAGAGTTGAGATCGGGTTCAGGGGCGGCATGCTCCTGCCAGGGGTTGCGGCTACGATGCCGTGGCCGTGCGATCGCAAGCCAATCGGAGTTCCGGGTCGAATACGGCGCTCCATGGTGTTTTTCTGTGGCATCGGTCTGTTGCGATTGAACGACTGATCCTTTGGATGCGATATCCCTCTGGATATCATCGCATCCGGGTATGCCGCCGCATTGTCCGTTTCGGGCAGAGCGGCGGAAAGACTGTACTTGTGCGGACATTTGAACCTGCACGGTATGTGCGGACGGCCCTCCAGGAGGTGCCGTTTACCAGGCCGGCCTGCAAAGGTGGCCGCCGTTCGTGAGAGATAACGGCAGAATGAGACCAGGAAATCAGAACAAGCAGCGCATGCGGGGACGTGGTGGTGGCCGCAAGGGCCCGAATCCGCTGACCCGGACCTTCGAATCCAACGGTCCCGACGTGAAGATCCGCGGCACTGCCCTTCACATCGCCGAGAAATATCAGCAGCTTGCCCGTGACGCGCAGGCTTCCGGCGACCGGGTGATGTCCGAGAACTACTATCAGCATGCCGAGCACTACCTGCGTATCGTTGCGGCGGCACAGGGACAGACTCAGCCGTCGACGTCGCTCCAGCGCTTCGAAGAGGCGGAGGACGAGGGCGAGTTCCAGGAAGAGCGCCGCGAGAGCTATCATCGCGAAAGCCAGCGGGAAGGCCACCGCGAGGGACATCGTGAAGGCCATCGCGAAGGCCACCGGGAGCAGCGCGAGGGGCAGGCGCCCCGCAGCTTCATTCCCGTCGATGCGCCGCAGCCCTTCGTCGACCACAATCCCGGCGTGAACATCAAGGCGGGCGATACCGGCCGCAGCGGCCATGCCAACGGCTCCTACGGTGCGCAGCAGCACGCCGAGGAAGGCAGCGACGAAACGCAGTCGGACGAGTCGGAGGATACAAATCCGCGCCGTCGCATGCGGGGCACTCGCGGCCGGGGCGGCATGCGCGGCCGTGGCGAGATACAGCAGGAAGGCCCGGAAGGCCGGAGCCGCGCCGCTGAGGCCGAAGCTCCTGCGCGGGAAGCAGTTGCCCCCAGGGACGCTGCAAGCGACGAGGGCGACAGCGGGCCGGAAGCCGGCGGCGAGACGGCGGAACGCAAGCCGCGCGCCCGCCGGACGACGACCCGCTCCCGCACGGCCAAGAAGGCCGATGCCGACAGCGAGAGCCCGGCGGCGACGGAAGCCTGAGTTTTCGAACTTCGGGCAGACTTGAAGATCTGGAAAGGCGCAGGCGCAGGCCTGCGCCTTTTTCTTTTGGTTCGCTGCGAGGTGAGGATGCCGGACAGCGCAGGATGAATGGATGCGCATTCGCGCGGAAGATATCTGGATCCCGGCTCTCATGATGCGCTAACGCGCACACGGGCCGGGATGACGGCGGAACCGGGAATACAGGCCCTTACACCAGCGCACCGTGGCAGTGCTTGAACTTCTTGCCCGACCCGCAAGGGCAGGTTTCGTTGCGGCCGACCTTGCCCCAGGTTTCGGGGCGTTCCGGGTCGCGCTCGCCAGCACCGACCGCTTCGGCCAGGAATTGTGGCTGGGTGAACTCGTTCTCGCCGGTCGACGGATTGGCGTGCATCGCCTCCATGGCCGGCAGGTCCGCTTCCGTCGGCATGGCGGGTGCGGGTTCGCGCACCAGTTCCAGCCGCATCAGCTGCGCCGTCGTCGCCTGGCGGAGATTGGCGAGCATCGCCTCGAACAGGGTAAAGGATTCCGTCTTGTATTCCTGCAGCGGATCGCGCTGCGCATAGCCGCGGAAGCCGATCACCGAGCGCAGGTGATCGAGATTGGCCAGGTGCTCGCGCCACAAGTGGTCGAGGGTCTGCAGCAGCACCGCCTTTTCCACCTGCCCCATGATCTCGGGGCCGTATTCGCTTGCCTTGCGCTCCATCACCGCGTCGGCCGCCTTGCGCAGGCGTTCCTTCACTTCCTCGTCGGCAATGCCTTCTTCCTTGGCCCAGTCGACGACCGGCAGGTCAAGGGCGAGGATGTTGCGCACCTCCTCCGCGAGCCCCTGCGTATCCCACTGCTCGGGATAAGCTTTCTCCGGAATGTGACGGGCGACGAGATCCTCGATCACGTCGTGGCGCATGTCGGCCACCGTGTCGGCGATCGCCTCGCCCTGCATCAGCTCGATGCGCTGATCGAAGACCACCTTGCGCTGGTCGTTCATCACGTCGTCGAATTTCAGCAGGTTCTTGCGGATGTCGAAATTGCGCGCCTCGACCTTCTGCTGGGCCTTGGCGAGCGCCTTGTTGATCCACGGATGGATGATCGCCTCGCCTTCCTTGAGACCGAGCTTCTGCAGCATGCCGTCCAGGCGGTCGGAGCCGAAGATGCGCATCAGGTCGTCCTGCAGCGACAGGAAGAACTTGGAGTGGCCGGGATCGCCCTGGCGCCCTGAACGGCCGCGCAGCTGGTTGTCGATGCGCCGGCTTTCATGCCGCTCCGTGCCGATCACGTAGAGACCGCCGGCGGCGATCGCCTTCTGCTTCAAGGCTTCGATCTCGGCGCGGATCGCCGCCTCGCGCGCCTTGCGCTCCTCGCCCTCCGGCATGTCGCCAAGCTCCTTGGCGAAGCGCATTTCCGGATTGCCGCCAAGCTGGATGTCGGTGCCGCGGCCGGCCATGTTGGTGGCGATGGTGACGGCGCCCGGCAGGCCCGCCTCGGCGATGATCGCCGCTTCCTGCTCGTGATAGCGGGCGTTCAGTACCGCAAAGAGCTTTTCGTTGCCCGCCTTCTCGGCGTCGTAGAGGCGCGCGAAGGCGTTCGGATCGGTCACGTCGACCTGGCTGTAGCCTTCCTTCTTCAGGTAGGCGGCAAGCAGTTCCGACTTCTCGATCGACGTGGTGCCGACCAGGATCGGCTGGCCGCGCTCGCGGCAGTCGTCGACCAGCGCCACGATCGCCTTGTACTTCTCCTCGACCGTCCGGTAGACCTCGTCGTCGTCGTCGATGCGCTTGACGGGCAGGTTGGTCGGGATCTCGACCACTTCCAGGCCGTAGATGTCGAGGAATTCCTCCGCTTCCGTCGCCGCAGTGCCGGTCATGCCGGCCAGCTTGTCGTAGAGGCGGAAATAGTTCTGGAAGGTGATGGAGGCCAGCGTCTGGTTCTCCGGCTGGATCGCCACCTTTTCCTTGGCCTCCAGCGCCTGGTGCAGGCCTTCCGAATAGCGCCGGCCCGGCATCATGCGGCCCGTAAACTCGTCGATGATGACGACTTCGCCGTTGCGGACGATATAGTCGCGGTCGCGCTGGAACAGCTTGTGCGCCTTCAGCGCCTGCTGCAGATGGTGCACGACGGCGACGTTCTCCACGTCGTAGAGGCTGTCGCCCTTCAGCAGGTTGTTCGCCTTGAGAAGCTGCTCCAGCTTCTCGTTGCCGGCCTCGGTGAAGGTTGCCGAGCGCTGCTTCTCGTCGAGCTCGAAATCCTCTTCCGTGACGTGCGGAATGAAGGCGTCGACCGTGTTGTAGAACTCGGAGCGGTCCTCCAGCGGACCGGAAATAATCAGCGGCGTGCGCGCCTCGTCGACCAGGATGGAGTCCACCTCGTCGACGATCGCGAAATTGTGGCCGCGCTGAACCATCGACGCGCGATCGTATTTCATGTTGTCGCGCAGGTAGTCGAAGCCGAATTCGTTGTTGGTGCCGTAGGTCACGTCGGCGGCGTAGGCCGCGCGGCGCTGATCGTCCGACAGGCCGTGCACGATGACGCCGACGCTGAGGCCGAGGAAGCGGTAGACGCGGCCCATCCATTCGGCGTCGCGACTGGCAAGGTAGTCGTTGACGGTGACCACGTGCACGCCCTTGCCGGTGAGCGCGTTGAGATAGACCGGCGCGGTGGCCACCAGCGTCTTGCCCTCGCCGGTGCGCATCTCGGAGATCTCGCCGTTGTTCAGCACCATGCCGCCGATCAACTGAACGTCGTAGTGGCGCTGGCCGAGCACGCGGCGAGCGGCCTCGCGCACGGTGGCGAAGGCCGGAACCAGAAGGTCTTCCAGGCGCTTGCCGTCGGCAATCTCCTTGCGGAAAATATCGGTGCGGGCCTTCAGCGCCTCGTCGCTCAGCCCCTGAAGTTCGGCCTCCAGCGCGTTGATCTGCGCCACGGTGGCGCGCAGCTGCTTGACCTTGCGGTCGTTGGCTGAACCGAAAATCTTGCGGGCGATTGCACCGAGGCCGGCCATGAGGCGGTCCTTCCTTTGCTGGCCCGAGAACTGGACCTGGGCGGATTTGCGCCGAGGATAGCCCGTTTTCGCGGCCCTGGGATTTCTGACTGCGGTCGCGTCGTCGGCAACTGGCCGTATTACCGCCGCATTGGGTGGCGACACCGGGGCCGATCGCGAGAACACCTCCCTCACCCAAAGATGAGGACGACCGAGAGATAAGAGGGGGTCTACAGGTTGTCAACGCTGCCTGTTTTGCGCAACTCTCTCGCGCCGCCGCGCCGCAACCGGACGCGATCGACGAAGTTTACCAGAGGACATCCCATGATCCAGCTTTCCTTCGCGGCCAAGTCCCGCGCGCGCGCCACCGGCACCCTCGCCGCCGCTCTCGTAGCGGCCGCCACGCTCAGCGCCTCCCTCTCATCCGTTTACGCCCAGGAAGCCGGCGATGTCGTGGCGCGCGTCGGCGACAGCGAAGTGACGGAGGCCGATCTCGCCTTCGCATCGCAGGACTTCGCCACCCAGCTCCAGCAGTTGCCGCCGACCCAGTGGCGCGGCGTGCTGACGGACATCGTGGTTGACATGGAAGTGATGGCGAATGCGGCGAAAGCCGCCGGCATCGACAAGGAGGAAGACTTCCAGCGCCAGCTGGATTTTCTGAAGCTGCGAGCCCTGCGCAACGCCTATCTGGTACGCGAGGTGGAGAACAAGGTCACGGATGCCGACGTGAAGGCTGCCTATGACCAGGAGTTCGAGAACTACAGCGGCGAGGACGAGATTTCCGCCAGCCACATTCTTCTGAAGACCAAGGAAGAAGCGGAAGCCGCCATCAAGGAGCTGGAGGGCGGCAAGGACTTCGCCGAACTGGCGAAGGAGAAGTCCACCGGCCCCTCGGGCCCGAACGGCGGCTCGCTCGGCTATTTCACCCGCGGGCAGATGGTAAAGCCTTTCGAGGACGCGGCTTTCGAGCTGGAGGTCGGCGCCATCACCAAGCAGCCGGTCGAGACCCAGTTCGGCTGGCACGTGATCAAGGTGGAAGACAAACGCACGCAGCCGGCGCCTGAGCTTCCCGCCGTTTCCGAGCGTATCCGCCAGGACCTGCTGCGCAACCGCTATGCGGAAGTGATGGAAAAGCTGAAGGCGGAGACCAAGATCGAAATCCTGGAGCCGGCGGCGGAAGAACAGCCGCAGGACGGCTCCGAGGGCGGTGCACAGGAAACGCCGAAAAACTGATTTTCGCTTTTTCCGATGACGAAGAACTTGGTGTAGAAAGAGCCGCCCCGAAATCCGGGGCGGCTTCCTGTTATCCGGGTTCGCCTTTTGCGGAGCCGCCGGGAAACAGGGCCGTACAGCACGCAGGAGACTGAAATGTCGGATGCCGTTTCGCCGCTCGCCCCGAAGTCCTACCCGGATGCCCCGGCAATCGACGGCGTTCGTTTCGCGACCGCATCGGCCGGCATCAAGTACAAGAACCGCACCGACGTCCTGCTCATGCTCTTCGACGACGGGGCGGAAGTCGCCGGCGTCTTTACCCGTTCCAAATGCCCGTCCGCTCCGGTCGACTGGTGCCGCGACAATCTTGCAAGCGGCAAGGCGCGGGCGCTTCTGGTCAATTCCGGCAACGCCAATGCCTTCACCGGCAAGAAGGGGCGCGAGGCCGTCACCCTTTCCGCCGATATCGTCGCAAGAGCCGTCGGCTGCAAGCCGTCGGAGATTTACCTCGCCTCGACCGGCGTGATCGGCGAGCCGCTGCCGGCGGAGAAATTCGCCGGCGTCGTCGACGGAATGGCGGCGGATGCAGCAAGCGGTCCGTGGCTCGACGCGGCGCGCGCGATCATGACCACCGACACGTTTCCCAAAGTGGCGACCCGCAGCGTCGGGCTCGGCGATACGACCGTGACGCTGAACGGCATCGCCAAGGGCGCCGGAATGATCGCCCCGGACATGGCGACCATGCTCTCTTTCCTCTTCACCGATGCGTCGATCGCAGCTCCCGTGCTGCAGGCACTTCTGGGAGAGGCAACGCCGGGCAGCTTCAATTCCATCACGGTCGACAGCGACACCTCGACCTCCGACACGCTGCTCTTCTTCGCTACGGGCAAGGCGGGCGGTGCGCCGGTCACCCGGGTCGACGATCCGCGGCTTGGCGAATTCCGCGAAGCACTGGCCGACCTGACGCGGGAACTCTCGCACTGGATCGTCAAGGACGGCGAGGGCGCGCGCAAGTTCGTGGAGATCACCGTCTCAGGCGCCGAAAGCGATGCTTCCGCCAAGCGCATCGCTCTGTCGATTGCCAATTCGCCGCTGGTGAAGACGGCAATCGCCGGTGAGGACGCCAACTGGGGCCGCGTCGTCATGGCCGTCGGCAAGGCGGGCGAGCCGGCCGACCGCGACCGCCTCGCCATCTGGTTCGGTGACATCCGCGTCGCCGTCGACGGCGAGCGCGACCCGGACTATTCCGAAGAGGCGGCATCGGCGGCGATGCGCGAGGAAGAGATCCTGCTGAAGGTCGATCTCGGCCTCGGCGCGGGCAAGGCGACGGTGTGGACCTGCGACCTCACCAAGGACTATGTCGCCATCAACGGCGACTACCGCTCCTGAAAGCTGGACCGGCCCCGTGGATCTCGACCTCACCCGGCGTATCGAGGAAGCGAATTTCAACGGCTTTCCGAGCGAAAGGATCCATCTCGACGGCAGCTGGATCACCCGCATCTCGCCGGGCAACCCGGCGCGGCGGGTCAATTCGCTGAATTTCCTGGCGCGCGAGGACGACGCCTCGCTGCAGGAACGGCTCGCCCGTTCCCGCTCGCAGCTGGAAGCTGCTGGCGAGGCCTTCCACCTGCGGTGGACGCCGCTCGCGCCGCAAGCAGTTACCGATTTCTGCGACGCTGCAGGCTGGCCGGCCCATGGCCATGCCGACGTGTGGGGATTGCGCCTTGCCGACTTCCACAACCACGGCGCCCAGCAGGCTGACATCGGGATTACCGGAGAACCGCTTGAGAGCTGGCTTGCCGCCTTTGCCACGATCGGCGGGACGCGGACGGAGGCGGCGACACCGCAAGCCGTCGAACGGCTCGGCGCGTCGCTTGCCCGCATTTCCATCCCGTGCGCGCTGCTCGTGGCAAGGTCCGGGGCGGGCGAGCCGGTCGGCACGGCGATTGCGACGCTGGACCGCGACCTCATCGGCCTCTATGACGTCGCCGTCGCACCCGCGATGCGCCGCATGGGGCTTGGCCGGGCGCTCGTCGCCGCCTGCCTCTCCGTCGGTCGCGATCAAGGCTCGGCGATTGCCTGGCTGCAGGTCACCGCTGAAAACGCTGCGGCACGTGCGCTCTATCAGAGCATGGGCTTCGTGCCGCTCTACAGCTATCACTACAGAAGCCCGGTCGGCTGAAATCTCTTAACGGCAATCTGCAGCTATGGTTTGGAGATCCTTTCCGGACCGTCCGAAAACGGAACGCCTCTCGACATGAAACTGCTTCTCGTCTCGGCCTGCGCCCTTCTCGATGCCGACAACCGCGTGTTGATCGCCCAACGTCCGGAGGGCAAATCGATGGCGGGACTCTGGGAATTTCCCGGCGGCAAGGTGGAAGCCGGCGAGCGGCCCGAAGATACGCTGATCCGCGAATTGCACGAGGAGCTCGGCATTACGGTAAAGAAAGAGTGCCTTGCTCCCCTGACTTTCGCGAGCCACGCTTACGAGGATTTTCATCTGCTGATGCCACTTTATGTTTGCCGACGTTGGTCAGGAACCGTGACCGGGCGGGAAGGCCAGGCGCTGAAGTGGGTGCGTGCCGCAAGGCTTCGCGACTATCCGATGCCGCCGGCAGACGAACCGCTGATCCCCCATCTGATCGATCTCGGCTGAAGGGCATTCCGGCAAGACCGCGTTCAAGCGCGCTTCGGGATGCATCCAATCGAGAGGCGCGACGACGATGGCAAATTCAAGCGTAAGCATGGCTCGCGAGGCGGAAGCCGGCGACTACCTGCCGCAGCGCTTTGCCCGTTGCCGGAAGGGTGCGACGGCAATCGAATACGGCCTGATCGCAGGCCTGATCGCTCTGGCGATCATTGCGTCGCTCATCACGATCGGCAATACGCTGCAGGACAATTTTTACGGATCGATTGCGGCGGCAATGGCAGCCGCTGCCGGCGGCTGACGCCAACCGCGCAGGAAACTCAGTCCTTCGGCTTCTCCGTCGCAGCCAGCGCATCCGCAAGCCGCATCCTGGCCGAGCCCGGCTTGAGCGGCTTCTGCTGGCTTTCATGCGGCGCCCATCCCGCCAGCGAAATAATCTGGAATGTCGCGCGGATGCGTCCGTCTGCATCGGCATGGTCCTGCGCGTAGATCTCCGCCGCACGGCGGAAAAATTCGCGTCCCACGGGCCTCCGGCTGCGCTGCGTCAGCACATTCGCCGCGCCCATCCGCCGCAGATCAGCGATCAGGTCGAAGAGCGTGTCGTAGCGCACCGTCAGCGTATCCTGGTCGGCGACGGGAAGCGCGAAGCCGGCCCGCTGCAGCAGGGCGCCGAGGTCGCGGGTGCCGGCGAAGGGAGCAACGCGCGGCGAGGCCCCTCCCGTCAGCTCCAGCTCTGCCTTGAGCATTACGTCACGCAGCTCGATCAGCGTGTCGCCGCCAAGCAGGGCGGCCAGAAACAGGCCGTCCGGGCGCAGCGCCCTGCGGATCTGCACCAGCGTGCCGGGCAGATCGTTCACGAACTGGAGCGACAGGGCGGAAACGACAAGGTCGAGGCTTTCGTTGCGAAAGGGAATCACCGCGTCGTCGGCGACAAGATGCGGAGGCGGCAGGTCGGGGTCGGCGGCAAAAAGATCGGCGCGGATCACGCGGCCCACCTTGCCGGACCCTTCCAGCATCTTCGTCACGAGCCCGGCATGGCCGCCAAGATCGACGCCGATGTCGAAACGGCGCATCACCGGCATCAGCCGGAAGGCCAGGTCCTCGCAGACCGAGGCAAGCAGGAAATCCGCCCCGGCGCGGTCTCCCCGAAGCGCTTTCCTGCGGCGCGCTGCAAGCAGCGCGCGGTCGAACGGCGCGTTCTGGCTCATCGATAGGTCCCGTCTGTCGAAGGTTTGATCGGCAGGGTTATGGACCTGCACCGCCGCAAGGTCAAAAATCATTTGCTGAAATTACCGCCAACCGGCGTTCCCGCCGGCCGGAGGTCGATGTGGAGCCACACGATGCAGAAGCCCGGCAGGCAAATGGCCTCGCGGGTCTGTTAGCCGGGTTTGCGGCCGGCGCCCGCCGCACGGCCCGCCTCGTCCTGCCGCCCACCTGCCTTTCCTGTAACGTACCGCTTGCCGAAGACCACGCCCTGTGCGGTTCCTGCTGGGCAAGGACGCCGTTTCTGTCGCCGCCCTGGTGCATGCGGCTCGGCAGGCCCTTCTCCTTCGACCTTGGCGAAGGGGCTCTGTCTCCGCAGGCGATCGCCTCGCCGCCGGTCTTTGACCGTGCCCGCGCCGCCTGCGCGTTTTCCGGGCCTGCGCGCGATCTGGTGCACGGCCTCAAATACGCCGATCGCGCAGCCCTTGCCCGTGCCATGGGGAGGTGGATGGCACGAGCCGGCGCCGAGCTTCTAAAGGACAAGCCCCTCGTCATGCCCGTACCGCTGCATCGCACGCGGTTATGGCAGCGGCGCTTCAACCAGGCTGCCCTCCTTGCCCGCGAGGTTGCGCGGATGTCCGACGTTCCGCTTCGCCTCGACGCGCTCGAGCGGGTGCGCGCCACATCGCGACAGGTCGGCCTGAGCGCCCGGGCACGGGCGCAGAACGTGCGCCGCGCCTTTCGCGTCTCGCCCGATGCGGCGGGCCTTGTCGCCGGCCGGCCGGTCGTGATCGTCGACGACGTCTTCACCACCGGCGCCACCGTTTCCGCCTGCGCCCGCGTGCTGAAGCGGTCCGGCGCCACCCGCGTCGACGTGCTCACCTTCGCGCTCGCGGATGCGGACATTCCCGCCGGATAGCGCACATTTTGTTGAACTTGCGCGTAGCCTTGTACGAAATCTTCCAAACCCAATATATGTTCGCCGAAAGTGAAATTGCCGGCGCCGGTGATCGTTTGCGGCGCTGCCAGCCAGGGTGACTTGATGAAGAAGGTGGTGATCTACACCCGCGACTTCTGCGGGTACTGTGCAAAGGCCAAGCGCCTTCTGGCGCAAAAGGGCGTCGACTTCCATGAGATCGACGCGACCGGCAGCGCGACGAAGCGCACGGAAATGATCCAGAAGGCGAAGGGCCGCTCCACGTTCCCGCAGATCTTCATCGGCGATTTCCATGTCGGCGGCTGCGACGAATTGCATGCGCTGGACCGGGCTGGCAAACTCGATCCGCTGCTGGCCGCCTGATCGGGCGGCCGGAAGGAGAGGCAAGCCATGAGCAGCTTTGTGGCCGCCGCCGTGCAGATGCGGTCGGGGCGCAATGTCGCTGACAATATCGACGCGGCCGCAACGCTGATCCGGGCGGCGGCGCGCGAGGGCGCGACCTACGTCCAGACGCCGGAGATGACCAACCTCCTGGAGTCGAACCGCGCTTCCCTCTTCCAGAAGATCGTTGCCGAGGAGGAGGATCCCGGCGTGCACGCCTTCCAGGCGCTGGCACGCGACCTGAAGATCTTCCTGCATATCGGTTCTCTTGCCATCCGCACGGGCGAGACGAAGGCCGCCAATCGCGGCTTCCTGTTTTCGCCCGACGGCGCTCTCGTCTCACGCTACGACAAGATCCACATGTTCGACGTCGACCTGCCGAACGGCGAAAGCTGGCGGGAATCCAATACCTATGAGCGGGGCAGGGAAAGCATAGTCGCCGATCTTCCCTTCGCCAGGCTCGGCATCGCGATCTGCTATGACATCCGTTTCCCGGCAATCTTCCGCTCGCAGGCCCGCCTCGGCGCGCAGGTGCTGACAGCGCCGGCCGCCTTCACGCGACAGACCGGCAAGGCCCATTGGCATGTGTTGCAACGGGCGCGCGCCATCGAGAACGGCGCCTTCGTGATTTCCGCAGCGCAGGGCGGCCTCCACGAGGACGGCCGCGAGACTTTCGGCCACAGCCTCGTCGTCGCTCCCTGGGGCGAAATCGTCGCCGAGCGGGACAATGACGAACCCGGAATTATCCTGGCGGAAATCGACACGGCGAAGGTGGCGGAAGCGCGCCGCCGCATTCCCGCGATCGCCAACGAGCAGGCTTTCGATCCCGTGGAGGTCGATGGCCTTGCGGAGGCGGCGCCGTGATCCGTTTCTCCCTTGCCTGCGCACACGGCCATGCCTTCGACGGCTGGTTCCGCAGTTCCGACGATTTCGAAAGCCAGAAGGCGCGCCAGTTTCTTTCATGCCCGGCTTGCGGTTCCCATGAGGTCGGCAAGGCGCTGATGGCTCCGAACGTCTCGACGAGCCGCAAACGGTCGGTAGCCGTCGCGGAGGCGGTTGCCGCAAGCAGCACCGGCAAGCCGGCCGAAGCGGCGGAGACCATGGCCGCCGGCCCGTCGCAGGCGGAACTGATCGAGAAGCTGCGCGAGATCAAGCGCGAGCTGGTCGCGAAGTCCGATTATGTGGGCGAGGCCTTCGCCGAGGAAGCGCGCAAGATCCATTACGGCGAGGTCGAAAGCCGCGGCATATACGGCGAAGCGTCGCCCGATTCCGTGCGCGAACTGGTGGACGAAGGCATCGCGGTCGTCCCGCTCCCGGTTCTGCCCGAAGAGCGGAACTGACTGCTCCCATCTCCGCTGAATACGGTTCAGGCCGCCTTATCGCGGGCCGGCGCGCTCACCGCCCGGTCGAGCGGGATTACCGTGCCGTCCGGCGTCTTCCGCCGCGCGGTGCGCCGGCGCCTTTGCCCGGTATCCCCGGCAGCCTCGGTGACACAGGTACGGTCGGCACCGTCCGCGATTGCCGCCAGCACGTCTTTCGATTGCTTCTCGCAATCACCGACGAATTGCCGCCAGTAGTCGGTGGCCACGTTCACCGCCTCCTCCGGATCCTCGCAGGCGAGCATGGAGTTCACGCAGTCGCAATTCGCATGAAATCGCCGGCGCAGGAACTCGAGCTGCAGGTCGACCATCGCCTCCATCCCGGTCAGCATCGCCCGGTTGGCGAGCACCGGCACGTTGGCAAGCGTGTATTCGAAGCGGTCGTATGCCTGGGCCCAGTCCCAGCTGGGCATCGCCCAGTTCTGCAAGGCCTGCGTCCAGCATGGCTCGCTCGTCGCTGTCTCGTTTCGGTATGCGTCGAAGAACAAGCCTAGCATGTGACCCCTCCTGCTACTCAAAACCCGGCACTTCCCACCCTTCGACAGGCGGGATCTCATGTCCCCGGCGCCTCTATTCGGTCCGCATCGCCTTTGCCGGCGGCCGGAGATCATGCAGCTTCAAAGATAGGACTTCCAGATGCCGTCGCTCACGTTGATCCTTGTCAATGCGCTCGCGGAAATGACTGTCATCTCCTGCGATAGACTGTCGCATCCTTCGTGTAGAACTCGATCCCGTCCCCCGATTGCGGGCATCGGCTTTGGTTTCCGTAAGGGAATGCTACAAAGGAAGAATGCCCCTACGCAAGTCTCGAAGTGGCTCTTTCGCGGAGTTTTTAAATGGCCGAAAATGCCGTCACCCTTCCCGTTCCGGCCTTTTTCAAGATGGCTCAGGACCTTAGCCGCGCGATGGTGCCGCCCGCCGTCAACGAGGACGACAGCTATTCCGCCGAGGTCTTCGCCGAAGTGATGGACCGCACGGCGCGCGCCACCCTCGCCCGCGCTACCGCAGGCATCTCGCCGGCCGCTCTCGGCCTTGCCTATTTCGACTGGATGACCCATCTCGCGGGCTCGCCCGGCAAGCAGATGAAGCTCGGCGAGAAGGCGTTGCGCAAGTGGATGCGCCTTGGCCGCTATCTGTGCACCTGCGCCCAGGCACCAAACAGCGGCCACCGCTGCATCGAACCGTTGGCCCAGGACAGCCGCTTCGACCACGAGGGCTGGGACCGCTTCCCCTTCAACGTGATCTCGCAAAGCTTTCTGCTGCAGCAGCAGTGGTGGCACAACGCCACGACGGGCGTGCGCGGCGTCTCGCCCCATCACGAGCGCGTGGTGGAATTCGCCACGCGCCAGATCCTCGACGTCTTCTCGCCGGCCAATTTCCCCTGGACCAACCCGGAGGTGATCGAAAAGGCGCAGCAGACCGGCGGCAACAACTTCCTGCAGGGGACATACAATCTCCTGGAGGACCTCGAGAGGCTGATCGGCCAGAAGCCGCCGGCCGGCGCGGAAAACTATCCCGTCGGCGAGCGGCTCGCCGTCACGCCGGGCAAGGTCGTCTACCGCAACCATCTGATCGAGCTCATCCAGTACGAGCCGGCCACCGACGAGGTGCGGCCCGAACCGGTTCTCATCGTGCCGGCCTGGATCATGAAGTACTATATCCTCGATCTGTCGCCGGATAACTCGCTGGTGCGCTACCTCACCGGCCAGGGCTACACCGTTTTCATGGTTTCCTGGCGCAATCCCGGCAAGGAAGACCGCGATCTCGGCATGACCGATTATCTGCAGCTCGGTGTCTCCGCCGCGCTGGAGGCAAGCCTCGCGATCACCGGCGCCAGCCGCATCCACATGACGGGCTATTGCCTGGGTGGCACGCTGTTGGCCATCTTCGCGGCGGCCCTCGCCCATACTGACGGCGAACAGCTGGCGAGCCTCTCGCTCTTCGCCGCGCAGGTCGACTTCACCGAGGCGGGAGAACTCACCCTCTTCATCGACAAGAGCGAGGTCACCTTCCTTGAAGACATGATGTGGGAGCAGGGCTTCCTCGACACCAGGCAGATGGCGGGCGCCTTCCAGCTTCTGCGCTCCAACGACCTCATCTGGTCGAAGGTGGTGCGCGACTACCTGCTCGGCGAGCGGACGCCGATGTTTGACCTTATGGCCTGGAACGCCGACCAGACCCGCATGCCCTACCGCATGCATTCGGAATACCTGAACCAGCTCTTCCTGCAGAACGACTTCGCCGAAGGCCGCTACAGGGTCGGCGGCGTGCCGGTCGTCGCCGAGGATATCGACGTGCCGATTTTCGCCGTTGGCACGGAGCACGACCACGTCGCGCCCTGGCGGTCGGTCTACAAGATCAACTATCTCGCCGACAGCGAAGTGACCTTCATCCTCACTGCCGGCGGCCACAATGCCGGCATCGTCTCCGAGCCCGGCCACAAGGGGCGCCATTACCGCATCGCCACCCGAGACCGGCACGACGGCTATCTCGATCCCGACAGCTTCCTTGCCCATGCAAAAGAGCGGGAAGGGTCCTGGTGGCCGGCCTGGGTAGCCTGGCTCGACGCCCGCTCGGGCGCGCCGGTCGCCCCGCCGTCCGTCGGAGCGCCGGAAAAGGGCTTTCCCGTGCTGCAGGACGCGCCGGGCAGCTACGTCCTGATGAAATAGGTTGCCGGACGGAAAGTCCGTTTCGTCTTGCAGGCCGTTCACGGCGGTTGGCGCGCTGCCGCCCGCCGTGATAAGGGCGGGTGAGATGGACGGATGAGGGATGTAATGCAGGACAGGGTCGTCATTCTCGGAGCCGGACAGGCCGGTGCCCAGCTCGCGCAGTCGTTGCGCGCCTCCGGTCATGAAGGCGAGATCCTGCTCGTCGGCGACGAGCCCTGGCTGCCCTATCAGCGCCCGCCGCTGTCCAAGAAATTCCTCGCAGGCGAGATGGAGGCGGAAGGGCTGGAACTGCGCCCCGCCGCCTTCTACGAGACGCAGCGCATCGGGCTCCGGCTATCCACCCCGGTCGAGGCGGTCGATTGCAGGGAAAAGCGCGTCTACCCGAAGGCGGGCGAGCCGATCTCCTACGACCGACTGGTCTTCGCCACCGGCACGCGGCCGCGGTCGATCCCGCTGCCCGGCGCCGATCTTCCCGGTGTGGTGACCCTGCGCGGCATTGCCGACGTCGATGCCATGCGCCCGCTCTTCAAGCAAAGCTCCCGCATCGCCGTCGTCGGCGGCGGCTATATCGGGCTTGAGGTTGCCGCCGTTGCCCGTTCCTTCGGCGTCGAGGTGACCGTGCTGGAAGCGCAGGACCGGGTGATGAAGCGCGTCGTGTCGCCCGCCGTCTCCGCCTATTTCGAAAACCTGCATGGCGAAAACGGCGTCGACCTGCGTCTTGGCGCTGGCGTCGCGGCCTTCGAGGGCGCGTCGCAGGTCGAGGGTGTACGCCTCGCCGACGGCACGGTGGTTCCTTGTGGCATGGTGCTGGTCGCCGTGGGTGCTGCGCCCAATGACGAACTCGCCGCCAAGGCCGGCATCGAGGTTTCGGACGGCATCCTCGTCGATGGCGGCGGCCGCACCTCGGACGAGAACGTCCATGCCGCAGGCGACTGCACCCGCTTCCATTCGGCCCGCTACGGCCGTTCCATCCGCCTGGAAAGCGTGCAGAACGCGATCGACCAGGCCAAGGCGGTTGCCTCCGATATGGCCGGCAAGCCGGTTGACTACGACCCCGTGCCGTGGTTCTGGTCGGATCAATATGCCACGAAGCTGCAGATCGCCGGGCTCTCGCAAGATTACGACGAGGCCGTCACCGTCGGCGATCCGGCATCCGGCTCCTTCTATGTAGCCTATCTGGCGGCGGGCAGGCTGATCGCCGTCGACAGCATCAACCACCCCCGCTCGCACATGCTCGCGCGCCGGTCGATCGGGGAAGCGTGGCGGGCGGATCTGCTGCCGGCGGCGTGACCGGCGCGCCCGCCGCTTGAGCTTATTCGAACGCAGAGATTTCCCGGATGAGGCGGATGACCTCACGGGGGATTTCCAGATGTGGCATGTGGCCCACCCGCTCGAAGACGTGGGTGGCGATCACTCCGGGCAGCCGGTGCGACTGGCGGGTCGGCAGCACCCTATCCTGCGTGCCCCAGATCACCTTGATCGGCAGGCCGAGCGCGGCAAGGTCCTCTCGCGGCAGGACCTTCTGCACCTTGCCATCGATCAGGTCCTCGACGATTTCCTGCAGGGTTTCCGTCGCGCCCGGTCTTGCTCGCGTCTCCGCGACATGGCGGGCAAGCATGCGCGGCAGGTCGTATTCCCAGCCGAAGAACTGCTCGAGCACGACCTCGATTTCATGCAGTTCCTTGGCCGCCGCATAGCGGCGCAGCAGCTTGTGATTGATTTCCGGGCCGAAGCCTCCGGGTGCAAGCAGCGTCAGGCTCGCCACCGTTTCCGGTTGCTTCAGGGCGATCAGCGCCGCCACGGCGCCGCCCATCGAATGACCGACCAGATGCACGCGCTCCAGGCCGAGTGTCTTCATCGAAGCGCTTGCGGCACGTGCCGAAACCCCGGCATTGCCGATTACCGGCCAGCCAAGCGCCCGGCCGTGGCCCGGCAGGTCGAAGGCGATCGTGCGCCGCCGTCCCTCAAGCCCGGCCTGGATATTGTTCCAGGTCAGCGCATCGCCGCCAAAGCCGTGCAGCAACACGATCGGTGCGCCTTCCCCCTTGCCGCGATCGACGTGGGGCAGTGTTTCGACAGGCGACGACGTGTCCATCCAGGCTACTCCAATTGTGATATCCGCCCCTTTTCGCATAGGCGAGGCAAAAGGGCGAGTGCACTGAAATGACCCCGCTTGCCTTGGCTGCGCTGCGTCACTACACCTTGGCCATCTACGCCAAATCCGATGGGAAGCGCCATGTCCGTTGATCTTCTGTGCCTGGGCGAAGCGATGATCGAGCTCAATCAGCGAAAGGCGGGCGGCGACTATACGCAAGGTTTTGGCGGCGACACGTCCAACGCGGCAATTGCGGCACGCCGTCAGGGCCTGTCCAGCGGCTATGTCTCGGCCGTCGGCACCGACGCCTTCGGCGACATGCTTATGGACCTGTGGAAGGCGGAGGGGGTCTCGACGGAAACCGTGGCTCGCAGCGGCGCACCGACCGGCCTCTATTTCGTCACCCACGGCAAGGACGGCCACCGCTTCACCTACCGGCGAGCCGGATCGCCCGCAAGCCTCATGCAGCCGCAGGATCTGCCCGCCGAAGCGCTTTCCGCCTGCAAGGCGCTGCATTTTTCCGCCATCAGCCAGGCAATCTCGGCGAGCGCCTGCGACGCTACCTTCACGGCAGTCGAGATCGTGAAAAAGGCCGGCGGCCTGATTTCCTACGATACCAACCTGCGCCTTTCGCTATGGCCGCTCGACCGCGCGAGGGCCGTGATTCATGCGACCGTCGCCCTTGCCGATATCTTGCTGCCCGGGCTCGACGATGCGCGGATGCTGACCGGTCTGACGGATGCCGCCGAGATTGCCGCCTTCTATCTGGCGATGGGGCCGAAGATCGTTGCGGTGACACTGGGCGGTGACGGTGTGCTGATTGCAACGCCCGAACGGATGGAGCATTTGCCGCCGCACAAGATGCGGCTCGTCGATGCGACGGGGGCGGGCGACGCCTTCGACGGCGCGTTTCTCGCCGAATATCTGGCGAGCGGCGACGCCTTCCAGGCAGCGCGCCATGCCAATGCCGCCGCCGCGCTCTCCGTCACGGGCCTTGGTGCTGTTGCGCCACTGCCCTACCGCAAGGACGTTCTCGCGTTCCTGCAAAATAATACCTGACGGCCTTGTTTACATTTTGGTACGAAAAAGCCCCAATATTAACCTTAAGTGAGCAGGGTTCTTCGCCCTGACCTTCAGTCAGTTCATTCAAGGGATCGCCCGATGACGAAAGCCGGATCCACTTTCGCCGCCTTCGCAATTCTTGCCGCCCTGGCCGGCCCGGCAGCCGCCGAAGGCGCGACGCAGACCTTTTTCGATACGTCCGCCAAGAAATGGGTCACCTATCGCATCACGCCGGAGGCGGCGGGCGCCATCGCGCGGGAGAAGTATCGCCGCACGGTCGTGCGCTACCGCACCGCGGAACAACCGGGCACAATCGTCGTCGATACCGACGACCGCTGGCTCTATTACGTAATGCCGGGCGGCAAGGCGCTGCGCTACGGTATCGGCGTGGGGCGTGAGGGCTTCCTCTGGTCGGGCACGGAAAAGGTCACCCGCAAGGCGGAATGGCCGGGCTGGACGCCGCCGCCGGAGATGATCCGCCGCGAGGCCGCGAAGGGCCGCAAGCTGCCGGGTCACGTTCCCGGCGGCCCGAAGAACCCGCTTGGCGCCCGTGCACTCTATCTCGGCGCCACCGAATATCGCATCCACGGCACCAACGAGGACTGGTCGATCGGTCAGGCCGTCTCCTCCGGCTGCATCCGCATGCTGAACGAGGACGTGCAGGATCTCTACGAGAAGGTGAAGATCGGCACGAAGGTGGTGGTGCTGTAGGAAGAGCACCGCTTCTGTTCCCTGCAAAATACACTTTTGGTTGAGGAGTGAGTTGGGTGTCGGCCCTGCACTCCCGTCATTGCGCGCCAAGGAGGACGCAGTCCGACCGCCCAAGCGGAATCCAGACGTCTATAGTGCGAAGCGCGTTTTGAATTGATCAAAGAGCGGGATTGCCCGCTCTGATTTCTGAGTTGGGGATCGGCAGTCAGCTGCGCCTTCCTTGTCCGGCATGACGGCCGAGGTCTTTCGCAAGCGCCCACTACACCGGTGTCGATTTCCCCGCACGAAACGAGCTCGAACTTCCGGAATTAGCTCTTAAATGGGGCCGGAGTCCGCGTTGCGGTCACCTAGCTGTTGACGTAGCACCCATGCGGGAGAATCTTGTCGTCCAGACGGCTATACCGTATCGGTCAAGCAATGCAGACCACACCCGCACTGGAAGAAATCGAAGACTGGCTGATCCGCGAGGCGCTGGGCTCGCCGGACGTGGCGGAGATGTTCGCCGGCACCTGCCACCGGCTTCGGCGCGCGCGCGTGCCGGTGGATCGCAGCATGCTGACCTGGGCGACACTGCATCCGCTGATCGAGGCGGAGAGCGCGCTGTGGCTGCCGGACAGGGACGTGCAGCATGAGGCCTATCTGCATCGCGAGGGCGAATCCGACGAGTGGCTGCAAAGCCCGATCCGCGCAGTGATGATCGGCGACGAACCGCGGCTGCGCCGCCGCCTTGCCGACGGCAACTCGCCTATCGAATTTCCCCTGTGCCGCCAGCTCGCAGCGGAAGGCTTTACCGACTATCTGGTCATCGCGACGGCCTTTCACCTGCCCTTCGAAGTCGAGGACGTGAAGCGGACCGGCATCATCGTTTCCTGGGCCACGACGCAGCCCGGCGGATTCACCGACGAGGAAATCGATGCCATAGAGTATATCCAGCTCCGGCTCGGGCTTGCCTGCAGGGCGGCGATACAGTCCCGGATCGCGGAAAACATCGCCCATACCTACCTGGGGCGGCGCGCCGGACATCAAGTGCTTTCCGGGCGCATCCGCCATGGCGACGGCGACCTGATCGATGCAGTCATCTTCTACTGCGACATGCGGGATTCCACCCGCATTGCCGAGGAACTGGGGCCGAAACCCTATCTGCAGCGACTGAATGCCTATTTCGATGCGACTGCCGGTGCGGTGATAGCCGAGGGCGGCGAGATCCTCGACTTCATCGGAGATGCGGTGCTTGCCGTCTTTCCCATCGACGGTGGCGGGTTCGAGGAAGCTGCGAGGCGGGCGCTTGCGGCGGTTGCCGGCGTGCATGAGCGTCTCGACAAAGTCAATGAGGGCGGGGACGTGCCGTTGCGTTGCGGGGTTGCACTGTCACGGGGACAGGTCATGTTCGGCAATATCGGCATTGCCGACCGGCTGACCTTCTCCGTCATCGGCCAGACGGTGAATGCGGCCGCCCGCATGGAGGCGCTGACCAAGGAACTGGGATTGGCGGTGTTGGTGACCGCGGAAATCGCGGAAGTGGCTCAAGGGGATTTCCAGCCAGCCGGCATGCATACTCTCGCCGGTATGCGGCAGCCAATCTCGTTGTTCAGCGTTGGCTGGTCCAACTGAATTTGCGCAAGATCAACCCCTTTTTGTTGTCGATCTGCAACACTATATCGAGAGCGCGGCCATTGCCTGTTTGAGGCGGAAGGGCCGTGCGGGTGCTGTTTGACGGGCTCGCACTTCGATACGCCGGCTTGCCTTTGGGGAGCGGCGTGGTCAGGAGGTCGATCATGAATTTCGAGAAATATACCGAAAGGGCGCGCGGTTTCGTTCAGTCCGCGCAGGCTCACGCGCTGGGACAGGGACACCAGCAATTTGCGCCCGAACACCTGCTGAAAGTGCTGCTGGACGATCCGGAAGGCCTATGCGCCGGCCTGATTGAGCGTGCCGGTGGGCGGGCGAAGGATGCCCAGCTTGCCGTGGAGCAGGCACTGGCCAAGCTGCCGAAGGTCTCCGGCGGCAGCGGCCAGCTCTACCTGACGCAGGAGACGGCGAAGCTCTTCGATCAGGCGGAAAAGATCGCCGAGAAGGCGGGCGACAGTTTCGTCACCGTCGAACGGCTGCTGCTGGCGATCGCCATGATGAAGGAGACCGCCGCCGGCAAGGCGCTGGAGAAGGCGGGTGTGACCGCCAACGGCCTGAACGAGGCGATCAACCAGCTGCGCCAGGGACGGACCGCCGACACGGCTTCGGCGGAGAACCAGTATGACGCGCTGAAGAAATATGCCCGCGACCTCACGCAGGTCGCGCGGGACGGCAAGCTCGATCCGGTGATCGGCCGCGACGACGAGATCCGCCGCACGATCCAGGTACTGTCGCGCCGCACCAAGAACAACCCGGTGCTGATCGGCGAGCCGGGCGTCGGCAAGACGGCGATCGCCGAAGGGCTGGCCCTTCGGATCGTCAATGGCGACGTGCCCGAATCGCTGAAGGACAAGCGCCTGCTAGCCCTCGACATGGGAGCGCTGATCGCGGGCGCCAAGTATCGCGGCGAGTTCGAGGAGCGGCTGAAGGGCGTGCTCTCGGAAGTGCAGGCGGCCGCCGGCGGCGTCATCCTGTTCATCGACGAGATGCATACGCTGGTTGGCGCCGGCAAGGCGGAAGGGGCGATGGACGCCTCCAACCTGCTGAAGCCGGCCCTTGCCCGCGGCGAGTTGCACTGCGTCGGCGCCACGACGCTCGACGAATACCGCAAGCATGTCGAGAAGGACGCCGCCCTTGCCCGGCGCTTCCAGCCGGTCTTCGTCAGCGAGCCGACCGTGGAGGACACGATCTCGATCCTGCGCGGCATCAAGGAGAAATACGAGCTGCATCACGGCGTGCGGATCACCGATACGGCGATCGTGTCGGCGGCGACCCTCTCCAACCGCTACATCACCGATCGCTTCCTTCCCGACAAGGCGATCGACCTGATCGACGAGGCGGCGAGCCGGCTGCGCATGCAGGTGGACTCCAAGCCCGAGGAACTGGACGAGCTCGACCGGCGCATCATCCAGCTCAAGATCGAGCGCGAGGCGCTGAAGAAGGAAACCGACAAGGCGACCAGGGACCGACTGGAGAAGCTGGAGAAGGAGCTGTCGGAGCTTGAGCAGGAATCCGCCGTCCTCACCCAGCGCTGGGTCGCGGAGAAGGAAAAGCTTGGCACTGCGCAGAAGCTGAAGGAGCAGCTCGACCTGGCGCGTATCGACCTAGAAAAGGCGCAGCGCCGGGGCGACCTCGCCAAGGCGGGCGAACTCGCCTACGGCGTCATCCCCGACCTTGAACGCAAGGTGAAGGACGTCGAGACGGCAGCTGACGTCGAAGCGATGGTGGAAGAGGCTGTGACGACGGACCATGTCGCGCAGGTGGTCTCCCGCTGGACCGGTATTCCCGTCGACAAGATGCTGCAGGGCGAGCGCGAGAAGCTGCTTCGCATGGAAGACGAGATCGCCAGGCGCGTCGTCGGCCAGAGCGAGGCGGTGCATGCGGTCTCCACCGCGGTCAGGCGAGCACGGGCCGGCCTGCAGGATCCCAACCGGCCGATCGGCTCCTTCATGTTCCTGGGCCCGACTGGCGTGGGCAAGACGGAGTTGACCAAGGCGCTGGCCGCGTTCCTGTTTGACGACGAAACGGCGATGGTGCGCATCGACATGTCGGAATACATGGAGAAGCATTCCGTTGCCCGGCTGATCGGCGCGCCTCCCGGCTATGTCGGCTACGAGGAAGGCGGCGCCCTGACCGAGGCCGTTCGTCGCAGGCCTTACCAGGTCGTGCTCTTCGATGAGGTGGAGAAGGCGCATCACGACGTCTTCAACGTGCTGCTGCAGGTGCTCGACGACGGACGCCTGACCGACGGCCAGGGCCGCACGGTCGATTTCCGCAACACGCTGATCGTGATGACGTCGAATCTCGGCTCCGAATATCTGGCGGCCCAACCGGAGGGGCAGGATTCAAGCGCGGTGCGCGACCAGGTGATGGAGGTGGTGCGCGGTCACTTCCGGCCGGAATTCCTCAACCGGCTGGACGAGATCATCCTGTTCCACCGCCTGCAGCGGGCGCAAATGTCGGCGATCGTCGATATCCAGCTCACCCGGTTGCAGCGTCTGCTGGACGATCGCAAGATCCGCCTGGTGCTCGACGAGGGCGCGCGCGGATGGCTGGCGCAGAAAGGCTACGACCCGGCCTACGGGGCAAGGCCGCTGAAGCGCGTGATCCAGAAATACGTGCAGGATCCGCTGGCCGAGAAGCTGCTTGCCGGGGAGATTGCCGACGGGCAGGCGGTCGACGTGTCGGCCGGCAGCGACCGACTGCTGTTCAGTCACGAGGCCGGCAATTCGGCGGCTGCCTGATCGGGCGGGCAAGGTCGTTCCAGTCGAAAGGAAAAAGCCGGAACGGGCAGCCCGTTCCGGCTTTCGTCATCTTGCAGGGAAGGTGCGGTCAGCGTGTGACGGCCGCGACCCGCGACGGGCCGGCGCCGCGGGCGATCAGCGTGTCGATACGCTCGCGCTCGCGCTCGAAATTGGCGAGCACCTCGCCGTCGAGCACCCGTCCGCGCGGCAGGCGGATACGCATGGGATTGACGAAGCGGCCGTTGACCATGACCTCGTAATGGAGGTGCGGCCCGGTGGACAGGCCGCTCGATCCAACATAGCCGATCACCTGGCCCTGGCGGACCTTCTGGCCCTCCTTGATGCCGGGGGCAAATTTCGTCTGGTGCGAATAGGTGGTGACATAGCCGTTGGCGTGCTGGATCTCGATCCGCCGCCCGTAGCCCGAAACCCAGCGCGCCTTTACGATGGTGCCGTTGCCGGCCGCCATGATCGGCGTGCCGCGCGATGCGGCCCAGTCGACGCCGTTATGCATCTTCATGTAGCCGAGGATCGGATGGCGGCGCAGGCCGAAGGAAGACCGGAAGCGCCCGCCAGACAGGGGCTTGCGTACCAGGAACTTCTTCGCGCTCTTGCCGGTCTCGTCATAGAAATCGACCGTGCCGTCATCGGCCGTCCTGTAACGGTAGAAGCGCCGCGACACGCCCCCGGTCGTCAGCGAAGTATAGAGGATTTCCGGCGGCGCATCCGTTTCCTCCTCCTGCAGGCCGTAGAAGACCTCGAAGGAATCGCCCGGCTTGACCGGCGATTTGAAATCGACATCGAAGGAGAAGGCCCGCACCAGTTCGGCGATCAACTCCGGCGGCACCTGCTGTTCGAGCGCGGTCTGGTAGAGGCTGTCGTAGAGCGAGGGTGTGGGGCCGGCATATCCGAGCCGATCGGCTTCGGCGAAGGCGTCGGCCAGGACGGTGGAGGGCGCTTCCGCGGCAACGAAACTGCCGTTGTCCGAGCGCGCCACGGTCGCCTTGTGGGCGGTATCCTCGTATAGGCTCACCCGTTCCGGGCGCAGCCTGTCGGTGCCGT
>NZ_JACFXV010000064.1 GCF_014050225.1 Stappia albiluteola
ATTGGCCTAATCTAGGTCGCGGCAATCGTTCGCGCCTAAGGGTAGACCAAATGGTAGACCAAAAGTGCGTCAACACGTTCCGAAAGAGGGGCGTCAACGAACGTTGCCCGAGATTAGTAACGTGCCTAGCATCATGACATTGCAAGATAATTTTTTGGAGGCCTCATGAAGTCGGGGCAATATCTATACCATTACTGTGCCACGCAAACTGCCTTTGCCATCCTGCAGTCGCGTGTGTTTCGCCTTTCTGCACTTTCAGCGGCAAACGATAGCCTCGAAGGACGCGTTCTGGGCCGAGTATTTGCTCAGCTACTGACCGCAACCGGACTGCCGAGAGGCGTAGTGGAGGTGGTATCCGTCATCGTAGATGGCTATCCGGAATCCACAGAGGGCTTCGCACTCTGTCTTTCTGAGAAAGGGGACTTGCTAAGCCAATGGCGCGCATATGCGCGCGATGGAACCGGAATTGCCATCGGATTTGATCCAGAGACCTTAACGAGGGACTTTGGTCCGGTTAATTTTGGAGCGCAGTTCTTCGAATTGATAAAGGTCGAATATGGCGAAGAAGGACTTCGGCAAACACTTGCCCCGTTCGCGGAAGAGGTGAAGGGCAAGTTTTTCAAGTATGGCGAATTCGTGAGGCTAAATGACGGCAAGACGAGGGAGTACGTACTTAGTGCGTTGGCCGATCGACAGAAAAACCTCCAAAGCCTTTTCCGAGGCCAACGAGAGGACGCTGCTGATCTTATGTCTCGATTGATGAAAGTTCTCGCGCCGCTGCACTTTCGCGTCTACGGAACCAAGCCTCAGTCGTTTCATGAAGAAAAGGAGTGGCGACTACTGCGCTATCGGCACCGGGTGCCTTTGGAGGAAATCGATTATTTTGCTGATAGTATATCGGTGCGCCCCTTCATTCCCTGCCTAATGGCTGATCCGGCACGACAGGCGATCCAAGAGGTAATCCTTGGACCAAAGCACAGGTCCAACATCAACTGGATGCGCGCCTTTCTGGACTCGGTCGGCTTGTCACATGTGAAGGTGACGCGATCTAAAATCGAAAGTTACCGCTAGTCGAGTTCGCGCATTTCGACATTTCAGTTGCAACGACCGCAAGCGTGAAACAGACAGGAACCGTATAAACGGCCAATTAAACTATGCTGCGCAGATCGATAGGTCAGGCGATTTAATAGGCGGTTCTGCTTGGCGGTTCGGAGTTGCTTTTGTCAATAAGGGCGCAGATCCTCATAGAGGGTCGACAGTTAACGCCTGACGAACATCCGTTAAGGTGCGATCCAAATTCTCAAAATTGAATTTGTGCAATCTTTGCCATCCATGACGCTTTCACCGATATGGGGTAGCCATCTCCATAAGATCGCCCGACGTTGTTGCTGGACCAACCGCCTATTTCGTCGACAATTTCCGCAGGACATTCAACCGCGCGCAGCCTATCCCGGAGTGAGTGGCGAAACGAATGCATGACTGCCCCGTCGGCGACGTGGTTTGAGAGCCATTTATTGAGAGAGTTGCTCGCATGCGACGCCTTGCAAGCTGCCTCGTCGCAGTAGCGTTTAAACAAGAAACGGCCATCAGTTTCCATAGCCCGCGTTACGGCCCAAAGCGCGGCTCCTACAAGTGGTACAACGCGTTCGCTGCTAGGTGTCTTCAATCTGCGCCACGGATGTGGACGAACGATGAGATGAGGATGCGCTTGATCGAGAATAACGTCATCTTTTACAAGCCCAATGGCTTCCGCCAAACGCAAGCCAGTATCTGAGACCAGCGCGATGAGGTGTCGGATATCATCGTCAACTCGTCTACATTCGGTTTGAACTCTCTTCAATCCGTGATCAGGAATAGGTTTCCGTTTTTTAACTGACTCGGCAGTTCCAAGAAAAATTCCGGCGAATATTGGTGTAGTATCAAGTCCATTCTCTGATGCTACAAACCGAAATATAGACCTAAATGAAGCGAATACGCGTCTCACGCTTGAGTTTGATAACCCCCTATTTGTCAAAGCGTCTCTATATTTTAAGATTTCATCTCTTTTATATTGATCTATTCTATTATTTCCGATAATATTTATAGCATAATTTATAGATCGAGCCGATGTATTCTCAAATACCTTTCCTCTGCCGTTGCCTTTCATCTTCAAATAGTAACTCAAGGCCTCCCTTAGCGTCGGCATCCGAACCTGCGCCTTTTTATGGTGAGGGCGGCCAATTTGGCTTCCCTGATAGGCGCCTTCGGAAAGCCTCAGCGCGACCCAGAACTCTTCAAGATGCGTAAGCGTTGACCGAACACGGCTGCGAGCCACTCGAGCGGATCGAGTGCCTAGCGAAAATACAATTCGCGGGGTGGCGTAGTGCTTCTCGACATCCTTTGGAACGCGCTTTGAGAAATAATAGACGCCCCTCTTTCGGAACGTGTTGACGCACTTTTGGTCTACCATTTGGTCTACCCTTAGGCGCGAACGATTGCCGCGACCTAGATTAGGCCAATGATTAGAGATACTTGCGGGGACTTTGCAGGAAAGCTTGGCGCACCCGACAGGATTCGAACCTGTGACCTCTGCCTTCGGAGGGCAGCGCTCTATCCAGCTGAGCTACGGGTGCTTTCGGCGACGAGAGGTCGCAATGGGGGCAGGGATAACCGATTAGCCCGCTTTCGGCAATCGCTTTGTCGCGGGCTGGGGAAAGGCGGTTTTGTCGCAAAAACCGTGTTCGCCGGCACACAGTCCAGCTCTAGTTTCGCCCAGTCGCCCGCAAAAGCCCGTCTCCGCCTTGCCCGGTGCGGGCGAAGGTCCTAGAAGTTGAGGAAAGTCCGACGCGGGGACGGTGCGCAATGCTGTGGTCTCCCGCATGGGCGGTGCGCCGGCCGGCGCCGCGTGTCATGAACCGTCACCTGCAGGAGCCCATGCGAGATCCAGTCTGGACAATCAGCCCGGTAGAGATCCCGCCCGGACCCGCTTCGATGTCGATCGCCGCATGCGCCTGCCGCGGAGGTGCGCGGTGAGCCAGTTGCCGAAACGAAGTTCCCCCACGAAGAGCATTCTCATTCTCTGTTCCTTCCTGCTGAAGGAAGGAGGCCTTGCGCGCAGCCCCGTGCTGGCCTTCGCGATCCTGGCCAGCATGACGCGGGCGGGCATGGTGTTCGCCATCAACAACCTGGCGGCCAGCGGCGTGATCTCGACAAGCTATGTGGTGCTGCTCGGCATCTGCATCGTCTCCACGCTGTATTTCTCGCATCTCGCCCGCATCCGCAGCTTCCGCCTGGTCGAGGCGATGAAAAACCGCATGCGCGCGAGCTTCAGCCGCCAGCTGCTGAATGCCAACGCGTCGTTCCTTGCCCGGCACGACCAGGGCAAGGTCTATTCGATCGTTACGCAGGAGGTGAATAAGGTCTCGCGCGCGTCGGTCAACATGATCCAGTCGATCGAGGCGGCGCTGCTGCTCGTCGTCTGCGCGCCCTATCTCTTCTACCTGTCCTGGCCGAGCGGCATCGCCGTGCTGATCGCGGTGATGGTCGGCGGCTCCGGCTACATCCTTGCCCAGCGTCCGGCCCAGGCGACGGCGGAGCGCGCCTCGCGGGCGGAATGGCTCTATTTCGACCGGGTGAACGACGTCCTGCGCGGCTACAAGGAGCTGCGGCTGCGCGGCGCCCGCAAGCAAGCCCTGCAGGCCGATATCGAAAACATCACCCGCGAGAACCGCGCGCTGACTATCTCCGCCGAGCGTTTCTACAGCCTCGGCCAGGTCCTGGCGCAAGGGGCGATGATGGGGCTTTTGACCGCCGTCGTGGTCGGCCTGCCGATCGTCGCCGGGGCCGACACGGCTACCGTGCTGCAGATCCTGACGGTGGTGCTGATGACCTACGGGCCGATCGAGACGGTGCTGGGCAACCTGTCCGCCTTCTCGCGGGCGGCCGTCTCCAAGCACCTGATCGACCAATTGGAGCGCGACCTCGCCGCGGATGCGGAAGCCGGCGCCGACAGGCTGCTGCCGGACCGTCCCACTTTCGGGCGCATCGAGCTCAAGGGCGTGACGACGCGGCTTTCCAGCCATGTTCCGGGCGGGGATGCGGCCGGCGACACCTTCGTCGCCGGGCCGATCGATCTCACGCTGACCCCGGGCGAGGTCGTCTTCATCACCGGCGGCAACGGCGCGGGCAAGTCGACGTTCCTCTCGGTGCTCACCGGCTTGCGCCGGCCCGATAGCGGCGAGATCCTCGTCGACGGCGAGCCGGTGAACGAGGCCTCGCTTGGCCATTACCGCAGCCTGTTCAGCGCGGTCTTCAGCGAGTTCCATCTCTTTTCCAAGCTCTACGGCATGAGCGAGGAGGAATGCGCGGCGCTCGACCTGCATATCGACGAGCTCGACCTTGCCCATCGCGTGTCGATCGCAGGCGACCGCTTCTCCACCCTGTCGCTGTCCACCGGCCAGAAGCGGCGGCTGGCGCTGGCGATCGCGCTGGCTGAAAAGCGCCCGATCGTGGTGCTGGACGAGTTCGCCGCCGATCAGGATCCGGCGCGGCGCGCGTTCTTCTACGACATTCTGGTGCCGCAGATGGCGAGGGCCGGCCATCTGGTGATCGCGGTCACCCACGACGAGCACTGCTTCGACAAATGCGACCGGCTGATCAAGATGGATGCCGGGCGCATCGTCGCAGATACCCGGCCGGCGCGGGGCGCCATGCGGCTGGCGCAGCCTGCCGGGGCGATGGTCGGCGGTTCATGACGCTTCTCCGGCCTCCGGAGCATCGATCCTGTCTGCGACCCGGTGCCGCGGCAGGGCAGCCTGCGAAAAGGCGATCCTGAATGAACTGGCTGTTTCTTCCCGCCGCTGCGGCGATCGCGGTCGCGGTCGGTCTCGTCATCGGCTACCGCTACTATCCGTTGCGCAAGGCGGTGATGCGCGCCATCGATCCGACCTGGCGCAACCGGGCGCGCGTCTATTCCTTCTCCAGCGAACAGGAGGACGCGGAAGAGCGGGATATGTATGTCTCCTCCACGGTCATGCGTGACGGCTGCGACCTCATCTGGGACGAGTTCGAGGAGGATCCGCCGGCGGAGTTCTTCCGGCCGATCGCCGACGGCACGGTGGTTTTCGTGAACACCATGCACATGCCGCGCTTCATCGGCGAGATCCTCGAGCGGATGGAGGGGCGCTTCGTGCTCGTCAGCGCCCGGGAGAACAACTCCACCGCCGGTTTCGACGCGGAAAAGATCCGCAATTCGGGCAAGGTGATCCACTGGTTCATGGAGAATTTCGAGCTGGCGCCTGAGTGGGCCGACACGGGCTTCATCACGCTGCTGCCGCTCGGCCTCAACTATCACAAGCTCGATCCGGCGAGCCCCAACCAGAGCAGGGACATGGGGCTTCCCTCCCGCTCCGGCAACCAGCAGCTGACCATGAAGGCGATCCGCGAGGAGATCCCGCCGTTCCGGGAAAAGCCTCTGCGCGTCTACTGCAATTTCCATCTCAACATGGATACGTTCCTGCGCCACCCCCATGCCATGAAGCGGCATCTGGCGCGGCAGGAGGCGCGGGACGCGCTGATGACGAAGGGCGACATCATCCTGTGGGAGCCGCGGCAGGCGCCGCGCAACCAGGTCTGGCTGCGCCACAGGGAGGTCTCCTTCGAGGCCTCGCCGCGCGGCAACAGCATCGACTGCCACCGCACGTGGGAGGCGCTGATCCTGCGCTCCGTTCCAATCGTCAAGACGACCAGTCTCGACCCCATGTACGAGGGCCTGCCGGTGGCGATCGTCGACGACTGGTCGCAGGTGTCGCCCGAACGCCTCGCCCGCTGGAAAGAAGACTTCGCGGACTGGTTCGACGGCCCGCTTCCCGATAAACTCTATTCCAACTACTGGATCAGGCGGTTCCACGCCTTCAAAACCTGACCGGCAGTCAAGGCTTGGCCGGCAGGTCTTGACCGGACCGCCCGATGCACTAAGAAATGCCGCGTCACCCGCGCTACTCCTTGACTCGACTTGCGAGGCCGGCCCTGTCGAAGCTCCTGACCCTTCTGCTGATCGCGCCGATGACCTTCATCATCGTGGTGGTGAATTTCTGGATCTACCGGGCACGCGCGGAATATATCGAGCGCTTCCCGGATATCGCGGCCATCAAGCCGCCGACGATCAGCCGCGCTATTTCCGATCCGCTGATCGGCAAGCCCTTCGCCTTCTGGATCACCCTGAGCGCCGTCATGCTGATCCCGGCCTTCATTCCGGTCTGCCGGCTTTACTGGCGCAGCGGCGGCAGGCTGCACGAGGTCGACCCCGCCGCGGGGGCTGCGATCCGCCGGGGCACGGTGCTTCTCGCCATCTCCCTGGCCGCGACTGCCGTCGGGATGGTGATGCTTAGCCACTATACCTTCCCGAACCATCATCGCGAGCACATGCTCGGCAGCTACACCTTCTTCATCGGCCAGGCGGTGGTCATGGCCCTGATCGCTTGGATGTGCTTCCGCCTGGCGCGACATCCGCTGCCGCCCGGCGAGGTGACCTCAAGAAAGGTGATCGACCCGCGCGTCAGCCGCCTGCGGGCGCCGCTTGCGGCAGCGAGTTTGCTGGTGGCAGCAGCCTATCTGGGTCTGTTCCTGCTGAAGGGCGTCGATCTGCCCGCCGGCAACAGGCTGGTCTATCGGGCCTATGTCCTGCTGGAGCCGGCGCTGATCTCGCTCTGCCTTGCCGTCTTTGCCACCTACTACCTGGACGTCATCCGCGCCCTCGGCCGACCTCGCAAGGCCTGACGTCACTTTCCGCCGTCGGTCGGCGCCTTCAGCATGTGGAAGGCGCGGCGGGTACGCTGGATCGCGGTGAAATTCGCCAGCAATGCGTAGATCGCCAACCCGGTTGCCAGGATGTAGGAAGAACCGAGGCCGGCAGCTGCGGCCATACCGTCGACGATCAGCAGCGCACACAGGAAGATGATGCGCTCCAGCCGCTCGAAGAGATCGGGCCAGGCGTCGTTGTCGATCTTGATCTCGACCGCCGTGCGCGCCTTGGCATAGCTCGTCAGCACGCCGCCGGCGAAGGCGAAAAAGGCGGCCGGCCACAGCCCCGCCACATGGGCGATCGCCGCCAGTACCACCAGTTCCTGATAGCGGTCGACCATGGCGTCGAAATACCCGCCGGCCTTCGAGCGCATGTCACGCTGGCGGGCCACCGCTCCGTCCAGCGCGTCGAAGGCGAAGGCGACGGCAAGCGTCAGGCCGAGCACGAGGCTGGAGCGATGCAGGAGATAGGCTCCCGCGGCCAGCGCGACGAGGGCAAGCCCGGTCGCCGTCACCTGGTTCGGCGTCATCTGCAGGCGGATCAGCGGGGCGGCCGCCTTTTCCCAGAGCGGGTCGATATGGCGTTTGAACAATCCGTCGATCATGGCAAGACCTGCAGGGCTGGATGGATTGGCATGCGGGCTCAGGCGCCGTTGCCCGTCGACCGGTACAGGTCGACGAGCTTGCTTCTGACGCGCTCGAGCTGCCGGTATCGCTCGTCGAGTTCGGCGACACGGCGCGCTTCCGGCTCGTAGAAGGCCGTCATGCGGTTGCCGATGGCGCGCGCCGCCGACCAGGTATCGCCATGCCAGCCAAGGGCGGCGGATGCCATGGCTGCCGCGCCGAGCACGCCGGAACAGCGCGGTTCGCCGACGACGACCGGACGGTTCAGCGCATCGGCCAGCATTTGGGCGAAATAGGCGTTCTGCGCCACGCCGCCGACCAGCGGAATGGCCCCGTCGGCTTTCGCCGCCTTCACTTTCATCACCTTGGAATAGGCCCAGCGCGTATTGAAAGCGACGCCTTCGGCCACCGAGCGGGCAATTGCCTTGCGGTCATGCTGGATGGACAGGCCGTAGAAACTCGCCCGCAGGCGGTTGTCGTCGACCGGCACGCGCTCGCCGGCGAGCCAGGGCGTGAAAAAGGGGTCGGAAGGTTGCGCCATGCCGGGTTCGGCAAAGACCTCGCGCAGCAGGCCCTCCCGCGCGGCGGTGTTCCCGCAGCCCAGCAGGTCCGCCAGCCAGCCGAAGGCGGTGCCGGCCGCTTCCTGCGTCGCGATCAGCAGCGGACGGTAGCCGATGCTGCTGGTGATCGTGGCGAACGAACTGCCGACGTCGATGATGCGGCGGGAGAAGAAGCCGCTGACCCAGCTGCTGGTGCCGGCATAGATATGCAGCGCGCCGTCGTCCACCGCGCCGGAGCCCACGGCCGTTGCGGTTGCGTCGCCCCCGCCGCCCACTACCGGCAATCCGGGCCGAAGCCCGAGGTCCGCCGCCGCTTTCCGCGTTAGCGTCCCGACCACGCTGCTGCCTTCGACGATCGCCGGCAGCTTGTCGAGCGGCAGGCCTACCCGGTCGGCAAGCGCGCTCGACCAGCCCTCGCGGCCGCGGCGCGTGTCCATCAGCCAGGTCAGGTTGGCGCTGTCCGCGGTCATGCAGAAATCGCCGGTGGCGCGGTGAATCAGCCAGTCCTTGACGTCGAGGAGCTTGTGGCTTCTGTCGAAGACGTCGGGTTCGTACTGCTTCAGCCACAGCATCTTGCCCGTGGGGTCCATGCCGTTCCTGGATGGCGCGCCGTTCGCCAGCCGCAGCCAGTTTGCCAGCTTGAAAAGCTGATAGCCGTACAAGGACGGAAATCCGCCCACCAGGCTGCGCGACAGGGAGGCCGACCGCTTGTCGAGCCAGATCAGGCAGGGCCGCAGCGGCTCGCCGGCCTCATCGACGGGCAGGACGCCGCACATCTGCGCGCAGAAAACAAGGGCGGCCGTCCGTTCGGAAAGGTTCTCCACCGCGTCGGAAAGCTGGCGGATCGCGACGGCGAGCGCATCCCACCAGTCCTGCGGGTTCTGCTCCGCCTGGTCGCGGGCCGGCAGCGACAAAGGATAGGGCGCGACCGCCTTTGCCAGCACCTGGAAGTTCTGATCGACGGCGCCGACCTTGACGCCGGACGTGCCGAAATCGGCCGAGATCAAGATATCGGCTGACGACGTGCCGGAATGAACTGGCAATCCTACCCCCTGCCGGGCCCTGAACGCCCGTTTTCAGGCTCAGGAATAGTGCCGCTTCCCGTCCTTGGCAACCGTGTCGGACCTTGCGGCCGTTGGGGCTTGCCTTCGCGCTCCCGCCCTGAGAAAACCGCGCGGGATCAACGGGGACGAAGCCGGGGATGAGCAGGCAAGCGACAATCGATGTTGTCTATACCTGGGTCGACGATACCTTTCCCGGCTATGGCGAGATGCTGCGCCAATATGCCGGCGACAGGCGCGACACCAATCCGAACCGCACGCGCGACAATCTCGAACTCCTGAAATACAGCCTGCGCTCGCTGGCGGCCAATGCGCCTTTCGTGCGCAACATCTACCTGCTGACCTGCCGTCCGCAGGTTCCCGCCTGGCTCGACACGGATCATCCGCGCATCCGGGTCGTCCATCACGACGAGATCATGGCGCCGGAAATCCTGCCGACCTTCAATTCCTTCGCCATCGTCAGCCATCT
Organism: Stappia albiluteola; assembly: GCF_014050225.1. Lineage (GTDB taxonomy): Bacteria > Pseudomonadota > Alphaproteobacteria > Rhizobiales > Stappiaceae > Hongsoonwoonella > Hongsoonwoonella albiluteola. The sequence continues at coordinate 9,495 of NZ_JACFXV010000064.1, forward strand.
GCACAGGCTGCCCGGCCTCTCGGAGCGTTTCCTCTATCTGGAAGACGACATGCTGATCCCCGCTGCGTTGTCGCTCGATGCGTTTCTTGCGGAGGACGGCAGGCCGCTGGTCTTCACCCGGGCGAAGCGGACCGCCGTCCATGCCGAACTCGACCCGGCGAAGGCAAGCCCCTGGAATCTGGCGCTGGCAACGGCGAATGCCGCGTTGACGCGCGATTTCGGCCTCGCCCGCCACGCCTACATCATCCACGGACCGAGGTTGATCGACACCCCGGACTTCCAGGCGATGATCGATCGCTTTGCCGGCGAATTTTCGGCGACCCGCGCCTCGCGCTTTCGCGCCAACGGCAACGTGCCCGGCGAATACCTTTATCCGCATTACCTGATGGCGACCGGTAAGGGCGTCGCCGCAAGCCGCGCCCAAAGCGCGAAAATGGAAGGCTATGCGTCGATCGAGAATTTCCTTCCCTGGACCTGGGCGCAGATGAAGATGCTCGACTGGCGCCGCCCGCAGACGATCACGCTGAACGACAGTTTCGGCCACAGGCCGAACCCGGCCGTCGTCCGCTTCATGCGAAAGACGCTGAACCGCTGGTTCCCGCACCCTTCGCCCTTCGAGAAGCCTGCCTGACTTCCTCGAAAAGCTCCACGTATCGCGGACCCACGGCCTCCACGTCGAAGCGCGCCGCCCGTTCCATGCCCCAGTTCCGAGCCTCGCGCAGGAGGCCGGGAGACGCGGCCAATTCGAGGATCCTCTCCGCCAGCGCTCCGGCATTGCCCGGCGGCACCATCAGTTTCTCGCCGCCCCCTTCCAACACCGTGCGATATCCGGTATTGGCGGCGGCAACCGGCACCGTACCTGCCGCCATCGCCTCGATCAGCACGAGGCCGAAGCTTTCGCCATAGGGTGCAGGGGCCGCGAAAAGATCGGCTTCGGCGACGAGCTTTCGCGCCGCATCGCGATCCGGTGCGGGCAGATGGGTGATCGATCTGCCGGAATCCGCCGCCAGGGCGCTGTCGACGAGATTTTGCTGGGGCCCGCTGCCAGCGATGGTCAGCCGCGCCCGCGGCAGACATGCCGCGACCGCCTTCCAGGCCTCAAGCAGCACGCCGACGCCTTTCCTGTCCTCCAGCCGGCCGAGGAACACCACATGTGGTGCTTGCGGATCCGTCGGCTTGTCGCCTGCAAGCGCCGCCCGCCTCCAGTCGCTCAGGTCGATCGTCGGCGGCAGGATGCGCGGCCCTGCCACACCCTGGGGCGGAATCAGATGGGCCAGCGGCGAGACGGATGGCACGACGGCCGCTTCAAGCCGCTTCAGGAAATAGCGTCCGGCCGCGCCATAGGCGAAACCGGAAAGGCCCCTTTGCGCGCTTTCGGGCAGGGTTGCGTGGAACGTCGCGACCGAGGGAAGCCTGGCCGCACGCCAGACCTGCCAGGCCAGCAGCGGCGTCCAGGGCGTGTGCATGTGCAAGACATCCGCACCCCAGGCGTTGAGCTCTTCGGCAAGCGCGCGCTTCTCGCCGCCCGGCAGATAGGAGATTTCCGTCACCGTGCCCAGCACTCCGATCAGCTTCGAGCGCCCGACATGGGTGACGCCGGGCACATCCGCGCCCTTCAGCGGAGGCGGCGCGATGATGCGCACCTCGTGGCCGTGGCGCGTCAGCCAGGCCGCCAGATCGAGGATATGGTTCTGCACCCCGCCATGGCGGGCCATGTCGTAGGGGCAGACTTCGACGATCTTCATCGCGCCTTTCCGCGTCCCTTGCGCCAGGCCGACGCGATGCCGATCGCCGTGTCGCCGAGGTCGAGCACCGAATAGACCACCAGGAAGATCACGGCCGCCCGCGCGAGCACAGGATCGGGCGTGACCAGTGCCAGAAAGGGGATGAGGCCGGACAATCCGGCAATGACGGCGACGATCGCCTCGCCGGGCTCGCGGGGGAAAACCGTGGCGAAGCGTTTTTCTCCATCCGGTACGGGCGTCATCGCGTCGCGGGCCATGCGGGCATAGAGCCGCATCCAGCCGGCCAGGATGGCGAGCGCCGACCAGAACCCGCCGGTCCCGAGATAGCGGTCGGCGAGAATGCCGATAGCAAGGTAGAGCAGGCCCCATTGCACCATGTCGATGAGGAAATCGAGCGTGCCGCCAATGGCGCTAACCTGGCCCGTGGTGCGGGCCAGCGCGCCGTCGGTGCAGTCAAGCACCTGGAACAGGAAACCCGCCGCGCAGACGGCGATGGCGGCCGGCCAGACGGGAAGGACCAGGGCCATTGCGGGCATTGCCAGCGCCACGACGATGGAAGCCAGCGACACGGCGATCGGCGTAATGCCAAGTCGCGCGCAGCTCCAGACAAGGGCGAAGCTCGGCAGCCGGTGCAGCAGCACATTGGCCCAGTTGCCCCGCATTTCCTCGGCAAGCTTGTTGTGGCGATATTCCCTGACAATGGTGCCGAGCGTCGGTTTTGCCCGCGCGCCGCCTGCCCTGCTTTCCATGCTGCTTGCCGCACCCCTCGTTCGTGACCTATACCTCGACGGCTTATCACAATCCGGCGAAGCAATGCTCGATTTTACTGCCATTATCCTCGCCGCGGGCCGCGGCGTCCGCATGGGCCAGCGCGGCGAGTTCTCGCCCAAGGGCCTGCTTCGCTTCGGCGAGCGCAGCTTCGTCGAGGAATCGATCGCCAACCTTCGACAGCGCGGCGTCAGCCGCATCCGCGTCGTCACCGGCCATCTGGCGGAAAAATACGGCGAGGCGGCACAGGGCTGGGCCGGGAACGTCCGCCTCTGCCACAACCCGGACTATGTCGAGCGCGGCAGCCTGCACAGCCTGATGGTCGGGCTCGACGGTCTCGATGGCCCCTGCGTCGTGCTGGAATCGGATCTCGTCTACGAGCCCCGCGCACTCGACGTCATCGACCGCGACGCCGATCGCTCCACCCTGGTCCTTTCGGGGCCGACGGGAGCGGGCGACGAGGTCTATGTCTGGGCGGATCCCGCATCGCGCGACGGCGAGTTCCGCCTGCGCGACATGTCGAAACAGGCCGACCGCTGGCCGGACCGCCACTACGGCGAGCTCGTCGGCATCACGGCGCTGTCGGCGGAAGCCGTTTCGCTGGTGAAGCAGGCCGCGCCGTCCCTCATCGGCGAGCGCGCGCTAGCCGACTACGAGGACGGGCTCGTCGCCGCCGCGCGCCGGACCGAAATCACCTGCAAGCGTATCGACGACCTCGCCTGGGCCGAGGTGGACGACGAACGAATGTTCGCCCGTGCCGCGGAGAAGGTCTACCCGGCCATCGTCGCGGCACGAAAGGCCGACTGATTTCCGTGGGGCTTCAGGCAGCGGGGCGCATCTGGCGCAGCACCGCAAGCGCCGTCCCGCCAAGGGCCGCGACGATCGCGGTCCAGGCCGCCACGGTCGCCGGCACGGTGCCCAGTTCGCCGAGCGCCCAGAACACCTTCAGCGTCACCAGCGCAACATAGCCGCACATGACGAGCAGCAGGATCTTGCGCAGCGATCGGACGCGGCCGGCGCCCGCGATCGGGGCGAGGCTTGCGCCGAGCAGGGCGAAGGAACCGGGCAGGAAGGCCGCCGCCACGCGCCGGGCCTGCGCCGACTCGATCTCGGCCTTCTTCACTGCATAGCGGGCGGCGTCGATCCCCGTCAGCGCATCGGACGGCAGGTAGAAGGCCGGCACCCCGTAATAAGTCAGTTGCACCGGCAGCAACTGGAGCCGAAGTTCCAGCGACTTGTAGTGGGACAGCAGATAGAACGGGCTCGATCCGCTACGCTCCTCGCCCTTTTCCTGCGGCAGCGGTCCCCAATGGGCGACATCGCTCAGCTGCCAGATATCGGGAATGCCGGTCGGCACCGCCCGCCTCGCGATGATGACGTCCTTCAGGCTGCCGTCGGTGGCGCCGCGATAGAGCTCGACATCCTCCAGCTCCGGCTCGTCGTCGGATTTCACGCGCGCCTTCAGGACGTCGCTGCCGACCACGAACCAGCGCGCTCCCCCCGTCAGACCCCGCTTGAAGCGCTTGGCATAGGAGCCGGCACCGAGATCGACCTGGGCGAAGACGGCGGAGGGACGCCAGGTCTGTTCCAGCCCCAGCTGCAACGCGCCGACGATCAGGCCGAAAACCGCGACCACGGTCAGGGTCTGCAGCGGCGAACGGCCGGCAGCGGCGAGGATCGTGCTCTCGAGGCGATTGAGCCGCCAGAATTCGGCGACGAACAGGCCGATGAAGCAGGCGACCGGCAGCAGGCGGGTCACGATATCGACACCGCGATAGAACAGGTACTCGGTCAGCACCAGGGCCATCGCGCTGTCGCTGGCCGCCGCGACTTCCGCCACCTCGTCGAAATTCTTGGCAAGATCGATCGACCAGGCGGTCACGAGAAAGAGCATCATCACAAGCCCGGCCGCCGAGAGGTAAAGCCTGAGCGCCCGCCGTCCGGCAATGCCGGTAATCGTCAGAAGGCGCGCGGCGAGGCTCCTGCGCTCGCTTCGAACGGGATAGAAAGCCATGCTCATGCCCGCTGTCCCGCCGGAATGACCAGCCGCTCGTTGCGGGCGAAGGCAAACAGCAGCAACAGCGCGCAAAGGCCGAGGCTCAGGGCCCCGGCAGCAGCGAACAGCAACCCGAGCCCGCCTTCGGCGATCTGGCCGAGCATCGCCCGCGACGCCGTGTCGATGGTCAGCAGCACGGCGCAGGCACCCGGCAACGCGAAGAAGCGGCTCGCGCCGCCGCGCGACAGGATCACCGCCGCCACCGCCAGCAGCGGCGCGAAGAGGCAAAGCAGCGCCCGCGCCAGGATCTCGCCCGCCCGGCGGCGTACCGCTTCCGGCGCGGCCTCCAGCAGCGCCTCGCCGGCTCCGATCACGTCGGAGAAGGTCCATTCCGCAGAAACGAGCCGGCGCGGGATCATCTGCAGAATGTTGTCGAGCCGAACGGGCAGCGACACTTCGTTGATGCGCATCAGCGGCAGGGCCGGAACGGTCGGCGCAAGGGTTCCCGGCAGCGTGCGCAGGTTCGGCCCCTTGCCTTCGCTCAGCAGCGCATCGCCGGATATCGCCTGTTCGCGGAAGTCGTAGGCTCGCACCTGGCCGAGCGCCACGCTGTAGCGGCCGTCTTCGTCCGGGCCGTTCAGCCCCCAGCCCTCGGCCTGTGTCACCCGCCAGCCAACCGGCTCGCCGGGCTGGTGAATGAAGAGGCGGCGCTGGATTTCGCCGTCCTTCTCGCTGTTCAGCGAGATGAACGTCCTGCCCTGGATCGTCTGGATCGCATCTTCCCGGCCGGGCTCGGCGATCGCCTGGAAGATGTACTGCGCCTTCAGGTCGAACAGCAGCGCCCGTTTCGCGAAAGCCATCCAGGGATTGAAATAGCCGGAAACGGCAAGGCTGGCGCAAAAGCCGACGATACCGACCGTCACCGCCACTTTCGGGATGTAGCTCCAGGAGACGCCGGCAGCCGAAAGCACCACGATCTCGCGATCCTCGCGGGCCGAAAAGAGCGTAATGTAGAGGCCGATAACGATGGCGAGCGGCAGCGCGAAGTCGAAGATTTCGGGAACCGTCAGACCGAGCGCATAGCCGACGTGGATCAGCTTGCCGCCGTTGCGCAGCACCTGCTCCAGCAGGCCGGTGAGGCTTTCGGCGAGAAACACGGCTTCCACCAGCAGCAGCACCGCGAGGATCTGCTTCAGGGCATTGCCGACCAGCGAGACGGTGACGGTTCGCTGCGACCTCATCGCGCCGCCATCCGGGTTCGCGGCGGCCGGCGGCCGCGGCATGTCACGCCGGAAAGGATTAGCCTGATGTTCAGCAAAGCGGTTTGTCTTTCAGCCTGCATCGATTACTGATACCCGCTCGCAACCTCCGTTGAAAGCCCGCGAAATCGCAGATGACCCGCTTTCCCTCAAGGCTTGCCTTCGCCATTGGTCTGTCCGGCGGCGCCGGCCGTTCCCCCGTCTGGCCCGGCACCGTGGGCGCCGTCGTCGGCCTGCCGCTTGCCTATGCGGTCGGCTTTGCGCCACTTGCGGTCCAGATAGCCGTCTATGCGGGTGTCTTTGTCATCGGCACCTGGGCGTCGGCGGGCGTCGCCCGCGAAACGGGTGAGGAAGATCCCCAGATCGTCGTCATAGACGAGACTTTCGGCGCCGCTGTGACCTGCGCCACCCTGCCGCTCGACCCCTTGTGGTGGCTCGCCGGCTTCCTCGCCTTCCGTTTCTTCGACATCGTCAAGCCCTGGCCGGTCCGCTATCTGCAGGACAGGGTGAAGGGCGGCTTCGGCATCATGCTCGACGATGCGGGCGCCGCCGCACAAGCGATCCTGCTGCTCTGGCTTGCCCGGCTCGCGCTGGAAGCGCTTTAGAACCCGCCGAGCAAGGCCAGGACAGCGAGCGCCGGCCCGGTCATCAGCCAGGCATCGACGATATCGAACAGCCCGCCCTGCCGGGGCAGCACCGCCGGATAGTCCTTTACGCCGGCCGCCCGCTTCAGCCTCGAGGCGGCGAGATCGCCCGCCACAGAGAAGACGGCGACGACGGCCGCCACCATCAGCGCCTTCAGCGGCGGCATGCCAAGCAGCAGGTAGCCGGCGATGACGGTGGTGAGCGCCAGCGCGCCTGCCCCGAAGGCCAGCCCCTCGATCGTCTTGTTCGGGCTGAGATTCGGGAAGGCCTTGCTGCGTCCCCAGACCTTGCCGCCCAGCAGCGCGTAGCTGTCATAGGTCTCGACCAGCAGGAAGGCGAGAAGCAGCACCGGCGCAAGCGCCGCGTCGCTCGCCACGGAGACGAAGGCGAACAGCAGGCTGCCCGGAAAGATCAGCGCCTCGACGACCGGCGCATGGCGCGATCGCGGCCGCGAGACAAGCAACACTCCGGCCAGCAGGACGAATGCGGACGCGAAGGCGACGGAATAACCAACCGGGACGACCATTGCCGCAACGCTCAGCGCGGCGGATATCCCCGCCACGGCGAGCGGGATATGCCCGGCCCTGCCCACTGGGACGGAGGGCAACCGTTTCACGGTCACGGCCGCGCATTCGTAGCCGACACGGGCGGACAGCAGCACCAGGAAGGCCTTCAGCCACAGGCCGCCGACCAGAAAGGGGACTGCGGCCCCCGCCAGGATCACCACCTCGGTGAGCAACGTCACCCAGAGCGAGCGGGCAATGGCGGCCGTTCTCGGAATGATGCTCAGCGCGGCCAGGATCGCGATGCCCGCCGCCAGGCCGATGGCCAACGCGTTCAGGATCGGCCAAGTATCCAGCGCCATCAGCCGGGATGCTTTCTGACAATCGCCGCCTGATAGCGCCGCAGCGCTGGCGCGAGCAGGCTGTGTGCGAAGGCAAGCAGCGCCATCTGGAAGCCCGGCGCCGCGGTAAACCGGCCTTTCTTGGCCTTGCCGACGATATGATCGGCAACCGCTCGCGGCTGCCAGAGCCCGCCGCCCGCGGTAATCGCCTTGGTCGCGGCGGGCTTGGTCTTTCCCTCCGCCACAAGCTGGGGCGTGTCGGTATCGGGCGGATAGGCCAGCGTCACCGAGATGCCATGCGGCTGCAATTCCACCCTGAGCACTTCGGCAAGTCCGCGCAGGGCGAATTTCGACGGCGCATAGGCGGAGTAGCCGTGAATGCCGAAGAACGCCGCCCCCGATGAGACGAAGACGAGCCTGCCGCCTCCGGCAGCCCGCATCAGCGGCGCGCAGGCGCGCGCGAAATGCAGGGCGCCGAAATAGTTGGTCGCCATCTGGTCCAGATGATCGGAGGCCGGCTGCTGCAAAAACAGTCCGGGGCGGGCGATGCCGGCATTGGCGATCGCCCATTCCGGCGCGCCGAGCGCACCGCTCGCCGCCTGCACGGCGGCCGCGCAGCTTCCCTCGTTTGCGACATCGACCGCAAAGACCAGGACGCGGCGATCGGGAAACCGGGCGAGAAGGTCGGCTCTCGCCTCTTCCAGCATTTCGAGACGACGGGCGAAGAGCGCGAGGTCATGGCCCTCGCCGGCGAGCCTTTCGGCAAGGGCAAGGCCGATGCCGCTGGAACCGCCGGTGATGAAAGCAGCGCCTTTGCTCCTGCCGCCGGATCGCGCCATGCTCAGAGAGCGTCCTCGCTCATGCCGGCGAAGGCGAGGAGGCGCGTGTAGCCGTCCGCGTCGTCATACTGGACCGGCGGATGCTTGAAGATGAAGGCGCTCGCATCCTCGATCGGGCCGGAAAGGCCCTTCTCGCGCGCGATGCGGGCGGCGCGGATTGCGGTGAGCGCCATGGCGGCCGCATTGGGGGAATCCTCCACCTCCAGCCGCATCTCCACTGAGGTGCGCGCACCGCCCAGCAGGCGGCCCTCAAGGCGGATATAGGCCACCTTGCGGTCGTTCAGCCAGGGCACGTAGTCCGACGGGCCGATGCGGATCTCGTTATCGTCGAGACGCGTGTCCATCGACGTCTGGACCGCTTCGGTCTTCGATTCCCGCTTCATCACCAGCCTGTCCATGTCCATCATGTTCAGGAAGTCGGTATTGCCGCCGACATTGAGCTGGTAGGTTCGGTCGATCTTGACGCCGCGCATGTCGGCGAGGCGGGCAAGGGTGCGGTGCGTGATCGTGGCGCCGAACTGCGCCTTGAAATCGTCGCCCAGCACCGGCAGGCCGGCGGCGCGGAAGCGCTCGCCCCAGGCCGCATCCGAGGCGATGAAGACCGGGATGCCGTTCACCAGCGCGCAACCTGCCTCCAGCGCGCATTCGGCGTAGAAGGCAACCGCGTCGTAGGAGCCGACGGGCAGGAAGTTGATGACGACTTCCGCTTCGGCGGCCTTCAGGGCGGCAACGATCTCCGCCTTGGTCAGGGCCGGAGCCTGCGAGACGACGAAGCTGCGATCCGGCGCCTGGTTGCGCATGAAGGCGGACACGCCGTCGAGGTCGGGGCCGCGCAGCACTGGCACGGTTTCGGCGGAAAGCTCGGTATAGAACCGTTCGGTGCAGTTCGGAGCGGCGAAGACCGCCTCGCCAAGCGGTCGGCCGACCTTGCGCTGGTCCACGTCGAAGGCGGCGACGATCTCGACATCCTGCGGCCTGTAGCCGCCAAGGACGGGAAAGGTCACGCCGACGGCGTCGTCGCCCATGGCCCGGCAGTAGGCAATACCCTGGACGAGGGAGCTTGCGCAGTTGCCCACGCCGACGATTGCCGTACGGATCGGCTTGTTCTTGAGGGATGTCATCGCGCTATCGAAACCTTCCGCTTGATCGCTTCGCCCTTGAGGCGTTCAGGAGCCCGACCGGCCGCACATTCCGATCCGGCATAGGTGGCATACAGCCTTGGCCGCCCGACGCAAGGTCTATCCGCCGCCAAGACCGATTTTGCCGCCGGATACCGGCACAATCTCGCTCACCGGCTGGCCGGTGGCCTTGTCGTGGCCGAAAACGCGAACCTGCACGACCTCGTCGATAACGCCGCTCTGGTCGACATCCACATAGCCATAGGCAAGAGCGAGTTCGCGCTGTCCGGCCTTGAAGGTGATGGTCGCTTTCCCGGGCTCCTGCTGGACAAGCAGAGCCTTGCGGTCCGGGAAGGCGACGAACCGGACCTCGTAAGCGTCTTGTCCCGGGACAGGCTGGGTCCGGACGCCGAAGGCGAAGCGGTTTTCCAGGAAGCCAAGCGCCTTTTTCTCGCCGCTCGTATTGAAGCGCCGCCAATAGGCCTCGATCGGCCTGGCCGGATCCAGGCGGCCGTCCGGCAGGAAACGCGCCTTGTAGACGACGGTGTTGGAATTGGTGGAACGCTGCAGGAAGAACAGCTGGTCGGGATCGTTCGGTACGGGATATTCCGGGCGAACCGTCGGCAGGGTGCCATGAACCTCGACCGTGGAAGGCAGCGCCCGCACGCCCGCGGCTGCCGCCGGATCGGCTGCCGCAAGCGATATTGCCAGCAGTGCTGCGGCAATCAGGCTGCCCGGCGCGAACGTCGGCGGGCGAAACGATTTTCCCCCGCCCGCGTTCATCAAGGAAGTGAAGATCGTGCTGCCACAAGGCATCGGCACCCTCTTCGCGATTCTCTGGCCTCGTTCAGTGACCGGCCGCGGCAACCGCGACGGTCGGATGACTGTCTACAGCGGCTGCGGCGGTTTCCGCAACGATAGAAATGGTCCGGTCGATCTCCTCGAAGCTGTGTTCGGCGGAAATGAAGAAGCGAATGCGCGGCTGATCCTTCGGCACGCCGATCTGGACGATCGGCGGCGCGTAGACGCCGGCTTCCATAAGAGCCTGCGAAACCAGCATGGTTTGCTGCGGCGTGTCGAAAAGAAGCGGCACGACGCCGTAACCGAGCGCGTCGCCGGTATTCAATCCGGCGGCCCGCGACCGGTTGAGGAAATAGGCCGACTTTTCATGCAGCTCCAGCACCCGTTCGGGGTGATTGCGCAGATAGGTGAGTGCCGCATGCGCGGAGCCCAGGGTCGCGGGCGCAAGGCCGACGCTGTAGACGAAGCCTGGCAGCGTGAAGCGCAGCCAGTCGACCACGCCGCCTTCCGCGCAAATGAACCCGCCGGAAGACACGAAGGATTTCGACAGCGTGCCGACGGTAAGTTCGACCCGTTTCGGATCGATGTCGAAATGCTCGCAGATACCCCGCCCCGTGGCTCCCAGCACGCCGTAGGAATGGGCTTCGTCGAGAAGCAGCCAGGCATCGTGCGCTTCCTTGAGCTCCACCAGGCGCGGCAGGTCGGGAATGTCGCCGTCCATGGAATAGAGCCCTTCGACGACCACGAGTACATGGCGATATGACGCCCGCAGCTCGCCAAGCTTGGCCTCCAGGTCGTCGAGATCGTTATGCGCGAATGTCACGTAGTCGTAGCGCCCGCTCTTCGCGCCGACGAAGATCGAGTTGTGCGCAAGTTCGTCGATCAGGACGAGATCGCGCGGCCCCATCAGGTGATTGATCAGCGTGACATTGGCGAGATAGCCGCTGACCAGCGTCATCGCGCCGCCGACGCCCAGGAAATCCGCCAGGTCGTTCTCGAAAGCGCGATGGGCCGAACGCTCGCCGCCGACGAGGCGCGAGGCGCCGACGCTGCTGCCCAGCATGTGCAGCGCCGCGGATGCTCCGGCAATGATCTGCGGGTGCCGGCTCAGGCCCAGGTAGTCGTAATGCGCGAAGCTGACATAGGGAACGGCATTGCGCTCGCACAGGTCCTTTTGCGCGTCGACCGGCACAAAATAGGGGTTGTGCTGCTCGATAATCGCCTTGCCGGCCAGACGGAATCGACGCTCGGACACAGCCGAAAAACTTGGCCGATCAGGCTTCATGCATTTCTCCCCGCGGCTCGGCCAATCTTTCGGACGGCGATGTCCGTGTCAAACGATTGAAGCAACGCGCCGGTACAGAGTTCTTCTTGGAATTCAGCGGCTTGACTTGCCGATACGGAAGGTTTGGCTGGATCACGCATTTGACTGCGTGTGTCGTTAGCGACAACAAGCACCTGCCGGCGCGCGCTGGAGCGCGCTCGCCGCGCGGACCTGAAGCTTGTCGCACAGGACACACCCGAAAGTTGCTTCACGCCTGCAGCGTGACCGCACCCCTGTTCGTTTTCCCGATAAACGACCCGCCGCGCAATGTCGAGCGAAAGCAGCCGTGCGGACGGGCTTTTGCGTACACATTTCGTATCACTGAGAGGCTTACGCTACGACATGTTGGGCTTGAGCCCTAATGTCCCCTGCGCATCTCCGACACGACGTCGCCCGCCGCCACCAGGAAGGCGGCAATCGTCTGCGGATCGATGGCGCCAATGGTGCCGATCCGGAACGTCCCGCCCTGCTTCATCTTGCCGGCATAGATCGCAAAGCCCCGTTGCCGCAGCAGGTCGTAGAAGGTCGTGAAGTCGAACCACGCATCCTGCGGCTCGAAGAAGGACACGATCACCGGCGCCTGGCGCTCGCGCGGCAGAACCGGCCTGAAACCCAGTTCCTGCATGCCTGTAATCAGCGTGTCGCAATTGGCCGTGTAGCGGCGAAGCCTCGCCTCAGATCCGCCTTCCTCGACAAGCTCGTCGATGGCGGCGCCAAGGGCTGCGATGACATGGGTGGGCGGCGTGTAGCGCCACTGACCGTCCGTCGTCATCTGCCGGTGCTGATCCTCAAGATCGAGGACGAGCGACGGCGAGCGTCCCTTCGACGTCGCAAGATCGGCCTTCCGGCAGATCACGAAAGCCACGCCCGGCGCGCCCTGCAGGCACTTGTTGGCCGAAGCCGCCAGCGCGGCGAACCTCAATTGCCCGGCATCGACCGGCAGCGCGCCGAAGCCGCTCATGGAATCGACGAGGAGCGCCCGCCCGGCCTTCACCACGACGTCGGAGATGGCCTGAAGCGGGTTGAGCAGGCCGGACGTCGTCTCGCAATGGACGGCGGCAACCGCCCTGATCCCCGGATCTTCCGCGAGACGGCGGCCAAGCTCGGCCATGTCGTGCGTCTCGTCCTCGGGGACTTCGTAGACGTCGTGATTGCGGCCGAGCCGGCGGCAGATTTCCACGATGCGGCGTCCGTAGGAGCCGTTGGCGAGCACCAGCGTGCGGCCGTCGGTCGGCGCGAGCGTGGCAATCATCGCCTCCACCGCATAGGTGCCGCTGCCCTGGAGCGGCACGACGGCATAGCTCTCGTCGCAGCCGGCAATCCTTGCGATCTGGCCAATCACGTGCCTGTTCAGCGCAACGAAGGCCTCGTCGCGCGAGCCCCAGTCGCGCAGCATCGCCTGCTTCACCCGCATCGAGGTCGTCAGAGGTCCGGGCGTCAGGAGGATGGGCTCTTCGGCGCTCATTTCGGTCCTGTCAGATAGGTGCGGAAACGGCGGGCGACGTCGGCAGGCGAGACCTTCGGACGGCCGAGCTTCTCGACCTTGCTCGGCGATACCCGCACATGCAGGAGGCGCGGTCCCTTCACCGTAAAAGCCTCGTCAAGAGCGGCATCGAGATCCTCGAGGCGGTCGAGGCGTGCGGCATGGGCATAGCCGGTGGCGCTGGCGATTGCCGCGAAATCGACCCCGGCGGAGACCGTCATCTGGCCGCCGGTCGATTCATGCATGCCGTTATCGAGGATGATGTGGGTCAGGTTGGCGGGCGCTTCCGCGCCGATTGTCGCCAGATTTCCCAGCTTCATCAGCGCCGCGCCGTCGCCGTCGAGTACGATGATCTCGCGGTCGCTGTTGAGTGCAGCACCCAGGCCGATGGCGCTCGCTCCGCCCATCGAGCCCACGACATAGAGGTTCCTCTCATGATCGCCGGCCGTATAGAGTTCGCGCCCGCAAAAGCCGGTCGTCGCGATAACGCCGGCGCCTTGCGGCAGGCGGGCGGTGATACGCTCGATCACCTCGATGCGGCGCGGTGCTTCGCCACCCGTGAACGTACCCTTCGCCACAGCCCTGGGCCGTACCGGCAAGGGCGGCTGGTCGAGTTTCGAGGACGCGACCGACCCCTTGGCGAGAATGAAAGCGTAAGGCGCCTCCGCCTCGCCCATGTGGCGGCCGGCGGCTTCGAGCTTTGACCCGATTTCCGCCTTTTCCGCCGGGAAGGCGTCATGCGGGATACGCATGGTGGCGAGAAGCTCGGCCGTGATCTGGCCCATGAGTTCGTGCTGCGGCTCGTCGGCAAGACCGGGCTCGCCGCGCCAGGTGGTGATCACCAGCGTCGGGATTCGGAAGGGAAAATTCAGCGAAGTCAGCGGGTTGACCGCATTGCCGAGGCCCGAATTCTGGAACATCACCGCCGTCTTGCGGCCGGCGAGCCAGGCGCCGGCGGCGATCGCCACCGCCTCGCCCTCGCTGGTCGCGCCCACATAGCGGGTCGCCGGCGAGGTGATCACCGCATTCATCAGCGGTGTCAGGAAACTGCAGGGCACGCCGCAGAAGAAGTCGAGACCGCTCCGCGCCGCCTCGTCGATGAAGTCTTCGGCCTCGATCATTGGAGGATCACATGGCGTTTCTGGCCTGCGCGAGATCGAGCAGGTCGTTGATGTTCATCCAGTTGCCGGAGACGGTCAGGGCGACGATTTCCTCGCCGCGCGCCATCAGCCGCTTCAGCACGGTGCCGAGTTCCGCCCTGTCGAGGGAACCGTCCTCGCGCATGCGCTCGAGTTCCGCCTTCAGGCGACGCGCGCCGTTGGCCGAGGTGCGCAGCAGGCCGACCCACTCGCCGTCGGCATCCGCGACACCTGGACCGATATCGACCAGCAGGGGCTCCGCGTCGGCATGCAGTTCGCCTGCGTCGCCGGCGCTGAGCTTCACCAGGTCACGGCTTTCGGCATTGCGCGTCTCGCGCTTTTCCATCCAGTTCGGATCGACGAGGATAACGAAATCCTCCTGGCGCTCCATCAGCAGGTTGAGGAAGAACGGGCGGTAGACCACGTCGCCATAGGAGATGATGCAGTCGCCGTTCAGCGCCTGGCGGGCGGCATAGAGGGAGGCCGCCTCGCCCGTGCGTTCGTAGTCGGCGTTGACGACCTTGTTGATGCCGGGCAGGTCGATTGCCTCGGCCCGGTAGCCGGCGACCACGAAGGGTTCCGAGGCGCCGATCCGCGACAGGGCGCGCAGCTGGCGGCCGAGGATCGCCTCGCCGCGCACGTTCAGCATGCATTTCGGCTGGTCGGCGGTCAGGTCGCCCAGATCGTCGCCCCGGGTCGCTGCAAGCACCACGGCATTCGGGCGCGCCTGACCGGAAAGATAGCGGGTTTCCGCCTCCTCCAGCTCGCCGGCATCGGCCAGGGAGAAGACGTCGTTGAGCGGCGCCACTTCGCTTTCGACATCGATCAATGTCTCGTGCTGCTTCAGGCGCGCCGACGTCGCTCGCATCGCCTGGATGGAGGAGCGCAGGTTGTGGTTCGCCCAGATGATCAGCGAGGCACCCGCTTCCCGCAGCGTGTCCGTCGGGGTGCGATAATACTTGGTCGGAATCAGCACGACCGGAACGCGATGATCCCACAACCGGCAGAAGGTCAGGATCTCGTCCGGATCGGCCTTCTTGGAATGGATCACGATCGCATCGGCGCCGGCATCCGCATAGGCCTCGGCGCGACGCAACGCCTCGTCCATGCCGCGCCCGGCGATCAGCGCCTCGATACGGGCGACGATGGAGAAGTCGTCGTGTTCCTGGTTGTCCTTGCCGGCCTTGATCTTGCCGCAGAACTCCTCGATCTCGGTAAGCTGCTGGCCGTCGCCGAGGAACGAATTCGTCTTCGGGAAGACCTTGTCCTCGATGCAAACGCCGGCAATCTGGCGCTGGCAGAGCTTCTTCACCAGCCGCCGGAAATTGTTGAAATTGCCGTAGCCGGTGTCGCCGTCGACCAGAATGGGAATCGAGGTCGCGTCGGACATGAATTCAAGCACGTCCAGCACCTGCGTCCAGGAAAGCTCGTTGTTGTCGCGCACCCCGAGCGCGGCCGAAATCGACAGGCCCGAGGCCCAGATGCCGTCGAAACCGGCTTCCTCGACGATCTTCGCCGAAAGGCCGTTATGGGCCTCCATGATGAAATTCGTGCCGGGGCCGGTCAGAAGGCTGCGCAGCATCGTGAATTTCGAGGGTTTTTCGGTCATCTGGATGTCCGGGCTGTTGACGTTCAAGGATAGGCCTCCCGACCTTGGGCGGGTTCGCGGGGACAATCGCCAGCCCGAGTGGCCGGCACAAAGCCGAAACGACCTAGCATGCTTTGCCGACTGACGGTAGCCCGGAAGCCGGCCGGCCGGAAACAGCCGGCATCGAAAACTGCCGCAGGGAAATCCGCCTTCGCGAATTCCTTTGCGGCGCAGCCGGCAAAGTCCTATATCTCGCGCGATAAGGGCGCGCTTCCGGAAGGTCCGGGTGAGGTGCAGCCCCTTCATGGACGAAGGCCAAGGTGGACAATCCGTCCCGCAAGGGCATGCCGGAAATTGCGGCCGGCACGCCCGCATCCGATACCGCACCCGTATTGCGCCCCGCCGGTGCCGGCGATCTCGAAGCCCTTGTCGCACTTGAGAACCGGCTCTTTTCCTCGGACCGGATCTCCAGGCGCAACTTCCGCCAGTTTTTGAAGAGCCCGACGGCGGTCGTGATCGTCGCCGACATGGGAGGCGGCCTGGCCGGATACGCCCTGGTGCTCTTTCGCGCCAAGACCGCGCTTGCGCGCCTCTATTCCATCGCCGTCGCGCCCGAATTCCAGGGCAGGGGCCTTGGCCTCTCCCTGCTCAGGGCGGCCGAGCAGGCGGCCTACGATCACGACCGGCTGTTCCTGCGCCTGGAAGTGCGGGAGGACAACGAGGCCGCACGCCACATCTACGACCGGGCGGGCTACAAGCGGATCGGCCGTATCGAGCACTATTATGAGGACGGCGAGGCTGCGCTAAGGATGGAAAAGCGCCTGCATGGCGGCCATCCGGTGACGAATGCCGTTCCCTTCTTTCCCCAGACGACCGACTTCACCTGCGGTCCCGCCTGCCTGCGCATGGCGCTTGGCGCTTTCGGGAAGGAAGAAGCCCGCGACGAATTGTCGGAACTGAGGTTGTGGCGCGAGGCGACGACGATCTATCTCGCCTCCGGCCTCGGCGGCTGCGAGCCTTTCGGCCTGGCGGTTGCCGCGCGCAGGCGCGGGCTCCATGTCGAAATCCGGGTCAGCCATGACGATTTCTTCTTTCTCGCTTCCGTGCGCGACGAGGAAAAGCGCCGCGTCATGCGGCTGGTGCAGGAGGATTTCCGCAAGGAGGCCGCCGCGATGGGCATCCCGGTCGCCGGTGAGCCGCTTTCGGGCCGGGAGCTTGGCCAGCGGGCCAGAGCCGGCACCTTGTCGATCGTGCTGATTTCCGGCTACGGCATGTATCGCAAGAAGGAGCCGCACTGGATCCTGGTGCATGGCGCGGACGACCGCCACGTGATCGTCCACGATCCGTGGCTGGAACCGGAGGTCGCCACGGGAACCAAGCCGGTGAAGCCGGACGCCATTTCCGAAAGCGCGACGGATGCCGCGCATCTTCCCATTCCTTTCGACGCCTTCGAGCGCATGGCGCGCTGGGGAACGCAGGGCGTCAAGGCGCAAATCCTGATCAGCAAGGACCCCGATTGATGGCGACCTGGGTCATTCTCGTCGACAATCCCAAGGATCTCCCGAACTCCGAAACGCCGCACAAGGTGATGACGGTGCGTGAATACATCACGCGGCCGAAGCTCTTTGCCGGCGCCCATCCGACGATCCTCAATCTCTCCCGCTCCTATGCCTATCAGGGCGGCGGCTACTACGCCTCGCTCTTGGCGGAGGCGCGCGGCCACCGGGTGGTCCCGGGCGTGGAGACGATGACGGAGCTCTCCAGGAAGGCGCTCTATCAGCCGGCCCTGCCGGAGCTGGAAGACCGCCTCAACAAGACGCTTGCCCGGATGGCCCATGCGCCGGCAACGGGTTTCAAGCTGATCGTCTGCCTCGGCCAGGCGGCCGATGCGGCCTATGAACCATTTGCAAGGCTGCTGTTCGACTGGTTCCGCGTGCCGATCCTGGAAGTCACGGTCAAGGCCGGCGACTGGCGTAATATCGACAGGATCCGGCCGCTTCCCGTCACCGATCTCGACGGGGACGGCCGGGCGCTGCTGGCCAGGGCGCTGGAGACCTACACGCGACGCTCGTGGCGGGCGCCCAAGCAGCGCGTGCCGCTGAAATACGCGCTCGCCGTCCTCAACGACCCGAAGGATCCGCTGCCGCCTTCCTCGCAGGCCTCGCTGAAATACCTCGCCAAGGTGGCGCTGCGCCACGGCGTGGAAGTGGTGCCGATCGGCAAGGGGGATCTGGAGAAGCTCGCCCAGTTCGACGCGCTGTTCATCCGCGAGACAACCTCGATCGACAATCACACCTACCGCTTCGCGCGGCGCGCCGTCTTCGAGGGCATGCCGGTCATTGACGATCCGGTGTCGATGATCCGCTGCACCAACAAGGTCTATCTCGCCGAGCTGCTGGAGAGCCATGGCGTGCCGACGCCGAAAACCGCGATCCTTTCCACCATGAAGGACGCCGATGGGCTTGGCGAGAAGCTCGGCTGGCCGATCGTGCTGAAAATCCCGGACGGCTCCTTCTCGCGCGGCGTCTTCAAGGTCGATGGCCCGGAGATGCTTGCGGCCAAGATGAAGGAGCTTTTCGAGGAGTCCGACGTGCTGCTGGCGCAGGAATTCTGCCCCACCAGCTTCGACTGGCGGATCGGCGTGCTCGACGGCAAGCCGCTCTTTGCCTGCCAGTACCTCATGGCGAAGAAGCACTGGCAGATCGTCCGGCACGAGAAGGGCAAGGCGGCCGAGGAAGGCCACTTCAGGTCCTGTTCGCTGCTGGAAGCGCCGCCGTCCGTCGTGGAGACGGCCGTGAGGGCCGCGCGTTTGATCGGCAACGGGCTCTATGGCGTCGACCTGAAGCAGATCGGCGACAATGTCGTCGTCATCGAGGTCAACGACAACCCGAACCTCGACCATGGGGTGGAGGATTCGGCTGAAAAGGACATGGTCTGGGACCGATTGATCCGCTGGTTTCTAACTCGTCTCGAGGCAGGATAGGCCTTTCGCTCAATCCGGCGGCGGACCGACCCGATCCGGATGGGCGGCGGCGAAGGCGTCGATCGCGGCGCAGCGGTCGCCAATGCTCCTTAGCCGCGAGCAGGCGGAAATGTCGGCGCCCCATCGCTCGGCATTGTAGAGCTGCGGCACGAGGCAGAGATCGGCCATGGTGGGCGTATCGCCATGGCAGAAGGTGCCGGTCTGCGGCGCGTCCAGCATCGCCTCGAAGGCCCGCAGCCCCTCGCCGATGAATTTCCGCATCCACTCCACGCGCACGCTCTCGTCGCCGCCGGCAAGTTTCATGACATGGCCGGCCACCGACATGTTGCAGACGGGATGGATCTCCATGGCAATCGCATAGGACAGAGCGCGCACGCGATGGCGGCCCGCCGCGTCGTCCGGCAGCAGACCGGAGCCGGCGCGGGTCTCGTTCAGGTATTCGATGACGGCAAGCGACTGGGTAAGCGTCAACCCGTCTATTTCAAGCGTCGGCACAAGACCTTGCGGGTTGCGCCCAAGATTGGGCGGCGCCTTGTGCTCGCCCTTCAACAGGTTGACCGGCGCCGCGTCGTAGGCGATGCCGAGCAGGTTGAGCGCGATCCGCACCCGGTACGCGGCCGAGGAACGCCAGTAGTCATAAAGAACCGCTTCCGCCACGCCGCATCTCCCCTGAGGTCCCGCGCGTCCGCATGCCGGTCAAAGGCCGGATAGTTCCTTCTCGTGCATCCATGCGGCGTGTTTCGGCGCGCGCTTGGTCCGCGACCATTCCTCCAGCATGTCCCACTTCACTGCGTCGAGCTTTGCCAGCATCGCCTCCTCCTTCGGGTCCGGGCAGGCCAGTTCGATGCGATGGCCGTTGGGATCGAAGAAGTAGATGGAATGGAAGATCGAATGGTCGGTGACGCCGAGCACCTCGATGCCGTTGGCCTCCAGCCTTTCCTTGAAGGCCAGCAGCGTCTCGCGGTCCTTCACCTTGAAGGCGATGTGCTGGACCCAGACCGGCGTATTGGGATCGCGGCCCATTGCCGGCTTGGTCGGCAGTTCGAAGAAGGCAAGTACGTTGCCGTCGCCCGCATCGAGGAAGATGTGCATGTAGGGGTCGGGCTCATGGGTCGACGGCACGCGATCCTCGGCAATCGCCAGGATGAAATCCATGTTGAGGTTCTTCGTGTACCAGTCGACCGTTTCCTTCGCGTCCTTGCAGCGATAGGCGACGTGATGGATCTTCTCGATCTTCATGGGGCTCGTCCTTTCCTGAACGATATGAAGCCGGCTCAGGTGTTTCCGCCAGCCGGGTGCCTGGCTGCGAGCGCGGCCGAAAGCGCCTGTTTCAGCACGGACTGATCGCCGATGTGATTGGCGAGGATCAGGATCAACCGGGCGTTCAGCGCATCGCTCTCCGCCTTGGAAAGCCCCTCATGGGCGGCAAGCAGGGCTGCGTAGAAATCGTCCGGCCGGGAAAGATTGGCCTTGAGCTGCAACTCGCTCATCGCTCGTCATCCTCTTGATCTGGCTCTTGTCTGGCCCGACCCGTCGCCTTCCTCAGGGCAAGGCGCAGGTTTTCCTCGTGATAGGCGGTCCAGCGGGCCGCCACATGCTGGTCCGGCCGGATGAGATAGACGGCGCTGCGGGCCTCGCCGAGATAGCGCTCGGAGAGGGCGGGCGCCCGCCCGTCCCGCGCCGACAGCGCGAGGCGGTCGATCCCGATGCCGTCGATCTCGATATGGTCGGGCGCATCCGCGTCGATCGTCAGCAGGCGGAAACCGTTTCCGAGATGTGACAGCAGCCAGCCATCGGCAATCGGCGCATCCGCACAGGGCGCCCCGGGGCGCGAGCGAGCCGGCATCACTGCCACGTCCGGCCCGTTCAGCGGCGAGCCGTCATAGATCGCCGGCACCGACAGGCGCCCGGAATTGACGATCGGCCGGGCGAATTCGAAATGCCCTGCAAGATCGAGCACCGCATCGCGGAAGACGCGGCTTTGCTCGGATTTCGGCGTGATGAAGTCGGTGGAACGGGTGGAATTCAGGATATTCTCGTCGGCGGCGAGGATGCGCTCGTCGTCATAGCTGTCGAGCAGGCTCTCCGGCGCCTTGTCGTCGATCACGAGTTTCAGCTTCCAGACCAGATTGTCGGTGTCCTGCAGGCCGGAATTGGCGCCGCGCGCGCCGAATGGCGACACCTGATGCGCGCTGTCGCCGGCAAAGATCACCCGGCCATGGCGGAACTTCTCCATGCGCCGGCACTGGAAGGTGTAGATCGACACCCATTCCAGCTCGAAATTCGCATCGTCGCCCAGCATCGCCTTGAGGCGGGGAATGACGTTTTCCGGGCGCTTTTCCTTCTCCTTGTCGATATCCCAGCCAAGCTGGAGATCGATGCGCCAGACATTGTCGGGCTGCTTGTGCAGCAGGGCCGACTGCCCCTTGTTGAAGGGCGGATCGAACCAGAACCAGCGTTCGGTGGGGAACCGCGCTTCCATCCGGACATCGGCGATCAGGAAATTGTCCTCGAACACCCGGCCGACGAAATCGAGGCCCATCATCGAGCGCACCGGGGAACCCGCGCCGTCGCAGGCAATCACCCAGCCGGCATCGATGGAATAGGGCCCGTCCGGCGTGTCGACGGTAAGGCGCACGCCGTTTTCGCCGGCATCGAGCGCGGTGACGGTGTTCCGCCCACGCAATTCGATCGGCTTGCCGGCCGCCTGGAGGTCCAGCACCCGGTCGACGAGAAATTTCTCGAAATAATACTGCTGGAGATTGATGAAGGCCGGCCGCTTGTGGTCCTCCTCCGGCAACAGGTTGAATTCATAGACCTTGCGGTCGCCGAAGTAGACCTTGCCGAGGTTCCAGACGACGCCCTTCTCCACCATCTCGTCGCCGCAGCCAAGCCGGTCGAGGATCTCGAGCGGCCGCTTCGCAAAGCAGATGGCGCGCGAACCCCAGCTCACCTTGTCGTTTTCGTCCAGCACGACCACGGGCACGTCCTGCAGCGCCAGATCGATCGCCGCCGCAAGCCCGATGGGACCGGCGCCGATCACCACCACGCCATGATGCGCCGGCTCCGAACTGTCCTGATCCGCCGACCGCCGATAGGGATAGAGCGGCGTCTCGAATATCCGTGTCATCGTTCCTCCCGGCACCGTTTCTTCGACGGCTAATCACTTGCCTTTCACCGGGGCCTAACCCTGCAGCGCTTCCCACATCTCCTTGTCGCGCTCGGCGGTCCAGATGCGCGGCGTATCCATGCCGAGTGCCTCGTCATAAGCGCGCGCGACATTGAAGGGCAGGCAGTGCTCGTAAATGGCGAAGGAACCGAATTTCGGGTCGCAATCGGCCCGCACGGCCGCGAAGGCTTCCTTCAGCGAACCGCCGCGGGCGGCGACGGCCGCCGCCGGGCGATAGGTGGAGGCGACGAAGTCGCGTGTGCTTTCGATGGCCGCGGAAACCATCTCGCGACCGACCAGCGCATCGCCCCGCCCCGGCGCGATGGCACGCGGATCGAAGGCCTTGATGGCGTCGAGCGTCCTGCCCCAGTCGGCGAAATGGCCGTCGCCGCAATAGCAGGCCGAGTGGTATTCGACGATGTCGCCGGTGAACATGACACCCTCGTCCGGCACCCAGGCGACAATATCGCCGGCCGTATGCGCCCGGCCGAGATGCATGAGGTCGACCCGGCGATTGCCGAGGTAGAGCGTCATCTTCGTGGCGAAGGTCATCGTCGGCCAGGTGAGGCCGGGGATCGATTCATGCCCCTGGAACAGGCGCGGGAAGCGGGCGAATTCCGAATCCCAGTCCTCCTGGCCGCGCTCATGCACCATCGCCCGGCATTTTTCCGAGGCGATGATCTGTTCGGCGCCATAGGCGGAAGCGCCCAGCACGCGCACGGCGTGGTAATGCGACAAGACGACATACCGGATCGGCTTGTCGGTGACGTTACGGATCTTCTCCACCACCTTGTGCGCCAGCCGCGGGGTTGCCTGCGCATCGACGACCATCACGCAGTCGTCGCCGATGATGACGCCGGTATTGGGGTCGCCCTCGGCGGTGAAGGCCCACAGATCGCGACCGATCTCGGTGAAGGAGATTTTCTTCTCCGCCATGTCGCCCTGGGACGCGAAGGCTTTCGCCATTGCTCTGCTCCTTGCGAGATTCAGTGTTCGTGGCGCTCGACCGTCTGCTCGATGGCGCCGAAAATGGAATGGCCGGCCTTATCGCGCATCTCGATCCTGACCGTGTCGCCGAAGCGCAGGAAGGGCGTCTTCGGCCCGCCCGTCTCGATGGTCTCGATCATGCGGATCTCGGCGATGCAGGAATAGCCGACGCCGCCCTGGTCGACCGGCTTGCCGGGACCGCCGTCCAGCTTGTTGGAGACGGTGCCGGACCCGATGACGGAACCGGCGCAAAGCGGGCGGGTCTTGGCGGCATGGGCGATCAGCGTCGGGAAGTCGAAGGTCATGTCGACGCCGGCTTCCGCCCGCCCGAAGGGCTGGCCGTTGAGATCGACGCAAAGGGGCAGATGCACCTTGCCGCCGTCCCACGCCTCGCCCAGTTCGTCCGGCGTCACCGCAACCGGCGAGAAGGCCGAGGAGGGCTTGGACTGGAAGAAGCCGAAGCCCTTGCCGAGTTCCGCCGGGATCAGGCCGCGCAGGCTGACGTCATTGACCAGCATGACGAGGCGGATCGCGGCGGCGGCTTCCTCCACGCTCGCCCCCATCGGCACGTCGTCGACGATGACGGCGATCTCGCCCTCCATGTCGATACCCCAGGCCTCGTCGGCCATGCGGATCGGTGCGCGGGGGGCGAGGAAGCTGTCCGAGCCGCCCTGGTAGATCAGCGGATCGCTCCAGAAGCTCGCCGGCATTTCCGCGCCGCGCGCACGGCGCACCAGCTCGACATGGTTCACATAGGCCGAGCCGTCCGCCCATTGATAGGCGCGCGGCAGCGGAGAGAGCGCCAGGTGCTCATGGAAGCGCAAGGAAGGCACCGCATCGTGCGCAAGACTCTCGCAGAGCACTTCCAGTTTTGGCGCAACGGTCGCCCAGTCGTCGAGCGCCGCCTGCAGGGTCGGCGCGATGCGGGCGGCTTCCGTACAGCGGGTGAGGTCTTGCGAGACGACGACGAGCAGGCCGTCTCGGGTACCGTTGTTGAGGGTCGCAAGCTTCATCTTCAGTCCCTAATCCCAGTTTCCTTCGGGCGTGCCGTTGAAGCGTTTCTTCAGGCCGGTCCAGCAATCGAGATAGTTGTCCTGGAGCGTGTCAAGCTCGGCGGCGAAACGGGTGAGGTGCTGCGGGAAGCGGGTCTCGAACATGAAGGCCATGGTGCCGGTGAGCTTCATCGGCTGGAGCTCGGCACCCGACGCCTTTTCAAAGCCCATGGTGTCCGGCCCGTGCGGCAGCATCATGTTGTGCAGGCTCATGCCGCCCGGCACGAAGCCTTCCTCCTTGGCGTCGTACTGGCCGTAGATCAGGCCCATGAACTCCGACATGATGTTGCGGTGGTACCAGGGCGGACGGAAGGTGTGCTCGGCCACCATCCAGCGCTCGGGGAAAATGACGAAGTCGATATTGGCCGTGCCCGCCTCGCCCGACGGCGCCGTCAGCACGGTGAAGATCGACGGATCCGGGTGGTCGAACAGGATCGCGCCGACCGGCGAATAGGTGCGAAGGTCGTACTTGTAGGGCGCGTAATTACCGTGCCAGGCCACCACGTCGAGCGGCGAATGGCCGATCTCCGTCACATAGAAACGGCCGCACCACTTTACCGTCAGCCGGCAAGGGGTTTCCTTCTCCTCGTACCAGGCGACCGGCGTCTTGAAGTCGCGCGGATTGGCAAGGCAGTTGGCGCCGATCGGACCGCGATCCGGCAGGGTGAATTTGGCGCCGTAATTCTCGCAGACATAGCCGCGCGAGGTCTCTTCCAGCGGCTCGACCTTGAAGATCATTCCACGCGGCAGCACGCAGATTTCCGCCGGCGTCACGTCCATCACGCCCATTTCGGTATGGACGCGCAGTCCGCCCTGCTGCGGCACCACGAGCAGTTCGCCATCGGCATTGAAGAAATAGTCGTCGACCATCGCCTCGTTCAGCACGTAGGCGTGGGCGGCCATGCCAACCTGGGTGTGGACATCGCCCGCCGTCGTCATGGTGCGCATGCCGGCGATGAAATCGGTTGGTCGGTTCGGCAGGGGAAGCGGGTTCCAGCGCAACTGGCCCAGCGCCATCTCGTGGTCTGCGATATTGGGCGCCGTCTTCCAGTGATCGTTGGAGACCGGCTGGAAGCGGCCGGTGTGACGGACCGACGGGCGGATGCGATAGAGCCAGGAGCGCTCGTTGGTGCCGCGCGGCGCAGTGAAGGGCGAGCCCGACAGCTGCTCGGCATAGAGCCCATAGGCGCAGCGCTGCGGCGAATTCTGGCCTTGCGGCAGGGCACCGGGCAAGGATTCCGTCTCGAAATCATTGCCGAAACCCGGCATGTAGCGGAGCGTCATGAGCGTTCCTCCTCGATCCGACGCCAATTAGTTACGTTTGTAACTTTATATTTGCAGCCAATCAACCGGCAAGACGACACCCGGCACCGCGCTGGGATTCAGACCTTGAAAACAAACAGATAAACGGCAAGAGCGGCCAGCCAGACGCAGCAGCCGATCCACCCGGCGGCCCGCGACGACACGATGTGGCCACCGCCCTGCCGCCGTTTCAGGCCGAAATGGTTGAAGCCCGTCATGGTGACGCCGAGCGGTTCGACCGACCACCGGCCGAAGCTGATGACGGGCAATATAGCGCGCGCGGTCCAGTAGCCGATAAGCTCGTAGAAAATCGTTATCAGTTCCGCCAATGGCCTGCTCCCCGAACGCACCTGCTCGCTATTGTTGCAGGAGGAAAAGCCTGCGATCCAGCCGGAAATGTCCCCGATGCTTAAGAGATTGCGTTAGAGCATATCCCGCCAAATCTGAATCGGATTTGGCGATCAGGATATGCTCAAAGCATTGATCCTGTAGCGATTTCTTGTCACGCAAGCGATCCCGCTTTCGTGGAAAGCGCTCTAGGAAATGAGGCGGAAGGTCGCCTTCGGCGCGACGGAACTGCCTCTCTCATACCCTTGAAATCCCTTGCTTCCGCCGCAATTCGGTCACCGCCCTGTGGTGGAAAATTCGCAGGGTTTTCGAAGATTCGACGCCGCCTCATTTCATCGATGGCGTCAGCAAGGAGTGAGACCATGCCGGTTTCCATCAAGCGTTTTGCCACACTTCCCCTCGGCGCCGCCGTGCTTCTGGGCGGCCTTGCGCTTGGGTCCGCGGCGGCCTTTGCCGAGCCGGTGGCGATGGTGCTCGACGTTTCCGAAGGTTCGGAGATCGCCCCGTTCACCGAACTTTCCGACGGCGAAGTGCTGGAATTGGGCACGGAGATCCGTGTCGAACTGCTCGACTATCGCAAGTGCCGGGAGATCGCGGTCATCGGCGGCAAGGTCAGCGCCACCCCCGAAGGGCTGGAAGTGACGGAAGGCGAGATGTCGGAGTTGCGGCCCGGCAAGTGTATCCAGAAGGCGGACGCCGGCAGCCTGCCCGCGGCCGGAGGAGCGGGCCTCGCCAATTCGCCCGGCCAGGCGGCGATCAACGATGCGGCGGGACCGGCGACAGCGCCGGCGCAGGCCGCTCCCGGCGGCAATCCGCAGCCGGTCGAGACCGCAGATGCGGGCGCTTCGTCGCCCCAGTCCAAGGCCGCCTCCGTGCTGCTGCGCTTCGACGGCGCGATGCGCGAGCGCTACGACAACGTCTTCGTTTCCATCGACGGCGGCGCGCCGCAGCGTTTCGCCATCGACGATCCGATCCTGACCGAAATGCCGCTGGACGGCGAGGGCGAGGTGGAACTGCGGCTGGAAGGTGCGGACGGCTCCGCCGAAACGCCGGCCGAGACGCGCAAGTTCACGCTCGACGATCCGGAAGACGGCAGGGCAACCTCGGTGATCCTCGTGAAGTGACAGCGGTGCAGTCCGCCGCCCAGTTTCAGCGCAAGCTGCTGATCGCGCTGACCGCCTGTGCCGCCGGCATTGCTGCCGGCTATCTGTCGATCGGCGCGATCTTCGAGGGCGGCTTCACCGACCGTCTGCTGCAGGCGCGTGCCGCGTTGGTCAACGACCGGGCGCAGGTGCGCAAGCCGGTCGCCGTGGTCGGCCTCGACATGAAGGCGCTGACATCGGACCGGCTCAAGCATATTCCGCGCGTCTTCATGACCGGCGCCCTTGCGGAAGCCGGCGATATCCTGCTCGATGCGGGCGCGAAGGGTATCGGCTTCGACTTTGTCTTTGCCTTCTCGACAGACGATTTCATCGATCCTCAGACCGGTGAGGCGCGTCTTCGCGGCTATGACCGCGGCTTCCTGCAATTCCTCTATCAGAACCGCGGCAGGGCCTTCGTCGCCCGCACCCATTCGAGTGAGCCGCACCGGCGCATCGCCGCCGCCATCGGCGCCGACGGCGTCAAGAGCACCGAAGTGCTGACCGACAGCGACGGCATCGTGCGCCGTCATGCGCCGGCCGCCGATCTTGCCGCCTCGCCCTCCTTCCAGGACGCCCTGCTGGCACTTGGCGGCGGCAAGGCGGTTGCGCCCTATCGCAGCCTGCCCACCCGCAGGGTGCAGAGCGACATCCCCTATCTCTCGCTCGTCGACCTGATCCAGTGCGCCGATACCGAAGAAGGCCGCATGGCGCTGCGCGACTTTGCGGAAGACCGCGTCATTCTTTTCGGCTCGACCATGCCAAACGAGGACGCCCATCTCTACACCGACCGCTACCTCGACCGGGCGCCACCCCCATCCGGCGCCCCCTGCGCCGGGCAGGCCGCGCCAAGAGGTTCGTCGACTTCCGGCGTCTTCGTTCTGGCGGATCTCGTCGGCGCGCCGCTGACGGGCGATATCGCGACCGATGCCGGACCGCTTGCCGTCCTTGTGCTGATCGCTTTGTTCGCGACGGCTGGCGCGGCGGCGGGGCTTGCCACCCAGGCCGCACTGCTGCCGGTTGCCGCGCTCGGCATCGTCGCCGCCGGTTTCCTGCCGCCACTGGCGGCCCTCGGCTTTGGCATAGCGCTGCCTTCCGTCGCCGCAGCCGCTTCCGGTTCGGTGGCGCTCGTCATCGCCGGTCTTGCCAAGATCGGGCTGCTGACCCGGCGCGAGCGCCAGCTCATGCGTCTGTTTGCCCACTATCTTTCGCCGCATGTCATCAAGAAGATGGCCGATCAGGAGAGCCTGCCCGGACTGGGCGGCGAGAAGCGCGCCGTCACCGTCGCCTTCATCGACATCATCGGCTTTACCAAGCTGGCCGAACGGCTGTCGGACCACGAGGTCGTCGCCGTCGTCAACGACTGCTTCGACGGCATCGGCGAAGCGATCATCGAGTCGGAAGGCTTCATCGACAAATATATCGGCGACGCCATCATGGCGGTGTGGAACGCGCCGAACGACGTGGCCGAACCGGAAAGACGGGCAGTCGAGGCGGCGCGGCGGATCATCGCCATGGTGCCGGAACTGCGCCGCCGCACGGGCGTGGCGACGCTCGACCTGCGCGTGGCGCTGCATTCCGGCGAAGCACTGGTCGGCCATATCGGCGGCCGCAGCAGGCGCTCCTTCACCGTCATGGGCACAACGGTGAACATCGCCGCAAGGATCGAGGAAATCGCCAGCGAACGCGGCATCCACCTGGCGATGAGCCAGCCGGTCGCCGACGCGATGGGAGACGAAGCCGGCCTCGCTGCCGTGTGGCGCGGCCAGATGCGCGGCCTTTCCCAGGAGACAGCCGTCTACACCTTGAAGACGCAGGGCGAAGCATTCGACGACGCCGCCGCCGAGGACGACCTCCCGGCCAATGTTATTGCCCTCAACCGGCACGGCCGGGACTCCGGCTGAGCCCCTCTCGACCGCTTCCAGGTTATATAAAAGCCGCTATATCTCATTTTACATTACCAACCGTTTCCACCATTCTGGACTGAAGCGCATCGGAATGCGCAATTCCCGCAAGCCGTCACCCGGGCCCGCAGGGGCACTGGCGGCAGTGCGGGTCGGGGTGGAAAACGGGCGAGGCTGATCGTGTACCGTCTATTCGAGCGGATCGCTGAGCGCAGCGCGCAGGTTCTGGCGCTCGCCGGCGGAGCGGTGCTGATCGCCATGACGGCGATGACGGTAGCCAGCATCGTCGGGCGCAGCCTCAACCGTTTCGGCCTCGGTCCTGTACCGGGCGACTTCGAGCTGATCGAGATGGGCGCCGCCTTCGCGATCTTCGCTTTCCTGCCGTGGTGCCAGCTGAAGCGCGGCCACGTGACGGTCGACCTCTTCCTCGCCCGCTTCAGCGCCCGGGTGAATTTCGCCGTCGACATCCTCGCCAACCTGCTGATGACCGTGGCGGCTGCCGTCATGTTGTGGCGGCTGACGCTCGGCATGCTCGACAAATACGCCTATGGCGAAACCTCCTTCATCCTGCAGTTCCCTGCCTGGTGGGGCTATGCGGGCGCAATGGCGGGCGCCATCCTCTTCGCGCTCGTCTGCGCCTTCACCGTCTGGCGCTCGATTCGCGAATTTGCCCAAGCGTCGAATGGCGCCAATAACAACGAGGCGAGAGCGTGAGCCCGCTTGAAATCGGTCTGTGGTCGATCCCCGTCGTCCTTCTCCTGATCTTCATCCGCATTCCGATCGGCCTTGCCATGTTCCTGCCGGGTATCGTCGGCACTTGGCTGGTGACGGGAAGCTGGGTGCCGATCATGGCCCAGCTGAAATCCGTCATCTACGACACTTTCTCCAGCTACTCCCTGTCGATCGTGCCGCTGTTCCTGCTGATGGGCCAGTTCGCCACGCGCGGCGGCATGTCGCGCGCGCTCTTTCGCGCCGCCGAAACCATGGTCGGCCACCGGCGCGGCGGCGTCGCCATGGCGGCGGTGGCCGCCTGCGGCGGCTTCGGCGCCATCTGCGGCTCGTCGCTGGCAACCGCCGCCACCATGGGACAGGTGGCCCTGCCGGAACTGAAACGCTGCGGTTATTCGAGCTCGCTCGCCACCGCATGCCTGGCCGCCGGCGGCACCCTCGGCATCCTCATTCCGCCATCGGTGGTGCTGGTCATCTATGCCATCCTGACGGAGCAGAATATCGCCAAGCTGTTCCTGGCCGCCTTCGTACCGGGCATTTTGGCGGCGCTCGGCTACATGATCACGGTCTCGCTCTATGTGCGCTTCAACCCGGCCTCGGCCGGCTCGCAGGAAAAGGCGAGCTGGGCGGAGCGGCGAACCGCGCTCGTCGCCGTCTGGCCGGTGCTGGTGATCTTCATGGTCGTGATCGGCGGCATCTATGCCGGCATCTTCACGCCGACGGAGGGTGCTGCGGTGGGGGCGGCGGGCACCGGCATCGTCGCCTTCCTCAATGGCGGTCTCGACGCGAAGGCGCTGAAGGACTCCATCCTGTCGACGGCCTCCTCCACCGGCATGATCTTCTTCATCGTGCTCGGCGCCAGCGTCTTCAACTCCTTCCTCGCCTTCTCGCAGCTGCCGCAGCAATCGGCCGCCTATGTAGCGGGCCTGGGCCTCAGCCCCTGGCTGGTGCTGGTGCTGATCCTGGTGTGCTACCTCGTCTTCGGCTGCATAATGGACTCCCTTTCCATGATCCTGCTGACCATCCCGATCTTCTTTCCGATTGTTTCCGCGCTCGATTTTGGCCTGCCCTTCGAGGAATTCGCGATCTGGTTCGGCATCATCGTGCTGATCGTCGTCGAGGTCGGGCTGATCACGCCGCCCGTCGGCATGAACCTCTTCGTCATCAATTCCATGGCGACCAACGTGCCGCTCGGCCACACTTTCAAGGGCGTCATGCCCTTCATCGCCAGCGACCTCGTGCGCGTCACGATCCTGGTGATCTTCCCGTCGATCAGCCTGTTCCTCATCCGCCTGCTCTATTGACGAAAGGCGCCCCTTTCCCCTCTCACCTTCCGTCGAACCGGCATCGCCGCGCTTGACGGAAGGCCGGGCGAACGCCAAAACCATTTCAACACGGAACAGCCACCCGGACGGATTTTCATGACGGCATCGTCGACCGCTTCCTTCACTCTCGGCATCCTCGAGACCGGCCGGGTGCCCGACCCGCTTTCCGGCAAATACGAACCCTATCCGGCGATGTTCCGGGAACTGCTGGCGGAGACTGGCGCGACGTTCCGCACCTATGCGATCCTCGACGGAGATATCCCTTCCGATCCCTCCGAATGCGACGCCTGGTTGATCACCGGCTCGAAATTCGGCGTCTATGACGGCTTCGATTGGATCGAGAAACTGAAGGAATTCGTGCGCAAGGCGCATGAGGCGCGCCGCCCGATCGTCGGCATCTGCTTCGGCCACCAGCTCATCGCCGAAGCTCTCGGTGGCAAGGTGGAGAAGTCGGACAAGGGCTGGGGCGTCGGGTTGCACAGCTGGCACTTGACGGGAAAGGCCGACTGGATGGAAGGCGCCGGCGAGGATTTCGCCCTGCAGGTTTCCCATCAGGACCAGGTGGTCAAGCTGCCGGAAGGCGCCAAAGTGCTGGCCAGTTCCGATTTCTGCCCGAACGCGCTGCTCGCCTATGACGACTGGGCCGTCTCGTTTCAGGGCCACCCGGAATTTTCCGCCGGTTTCAGCGAAGACCTGATCCGGATGCGCCGCGGCACGGTGCTTCCGGAGGATTTCGCCGACAAGGCGCTGGCCCATGTGCACGACCGCGAGGACTCAGGCAAGGTCGCGCACTGGATCACCGTCTTCCTGAAAAAGGCGCTGGCGGCGAAGAAAGCCTCCGAGGCGGAAAGGGCTTGAAGGCAATTACCGGTCAACCAGACCGAACCAGGCATAGGCGGCCTTGAGGTAGGTCCGCCGCAAGGCGGGAAGCGGAAACGGCTTAAGTCCGCCGCGCATCACGGCCGGGATGTCGCTTTCATCGATCGCGCCTGCACCAAGATCGGCGACAAGGCGGCCGGCATGACTTCCCATGGCAACGCCATTGCCGTGATAGGCGGCCGAAGCCCAGGCATTCGACCAGCCGTCTACCTTGCCAAGATATTGCGTCAGCGAGCGGGTGAGGCAGACGAGCCCGGACCAGAACCAGGGCGTCTCCACCTGCCGCCAGGCCGGGAACATGGCCTCGAAGTCGCGGCGGATCGCCTGCCGCATCTCGGCAACCGCGGCCGGGGCGTGCGACGTGCCGCCGCGCATGCCGAACAAAAAGCGGCCGTCCGGCATCAGGCGGAAATAATGCAGCAGGTTGCGGCTGTCATAGGCCATATCGCGCCGCGTCCAGCCCTGGGCAGCGAGTGTCGCTTCGTCCATCGGCTCCGTAACGAGGATATTGGAAAAGGCCGGCAGCAGGCGGCCCGCAAGCCCCGGCACCAGATCCTCCGCACCATAGCCGTTAGTGGCGACGATCAGCCGCTTCGCCGCGATGCTGCCGGTGGCGCTGCGCAGCCGGTAGCCGTCGCCGATGGGTTCGATACCGGTGATTTCCGACTGACCGTAAACCCGCGCGTCGGCATCGCGGACGGCCGCCAGCAGACCGGCCACGTATTTCAGCGGGTTGATTGCAAAACCGGCGGGCAGGTGCGAACCGCCATGCACGAAGGGCGCCGCGATGCCGAGACTGGCAAGCTCGTCCGGCTCGAAGAAGCGGGCGCCCTCGCTCCCCTTCCGCTTTCCGGCCTCCGCCTGCCGCCGCAGGGCATCGGCATGGCCCTTCGTATGCGCGATTTCCCATTCGCCGTCCGAATGGCGGTCGGCATCGATGCCGAATCGGTCGAGCGTGGCGGCGACGTGATCGATGGCGTCGCGCTGGCAGGCGCGATAACGCGCGGTTTCGTCCACGCCGAATTCGCGCAGCAGCGACTCTTCGGACCGCTTGGAGCCGCCGAGGCAGACGAAGCCGCCATTGCGGCCGGACGCGCCCCAGCCGGGCCGGGAACGATCGACGACAACCACCGACGCGCCGTGCGTTTCGGCGAGGCGGAGCGCCGCCGACAAGCCGGTGTAGCCAGCGCCGATCACCGCGAAATCGGCTTGCGTGTCACCATCCAGCGGCGGTGCATCGAGGCGGTCGGGCGGAACGGTCGAGTTCCAGAAATTCAGCGGATCGGGCTGAAGGTCGTAAGCGGAAGCTTCATACAGGCGGCGCATGCGGTCTTTCTCGAACTGGATCCGGCCTGTCTTATATATGCAGGAACGGCGCGTAAATTTCCCTGAAACGGCCCGCTTGCCGGTTGACCGGATGCGCACGGGAATGGAAACCTGCGCCAAACTTCCTTCTGCGAGAGATCGCGCCCCCTTACCGGACCCGTTTCATGGCAATTCCCGCAAAGGACATCCTCAAGGCGCTGGTCGGCTTCGACACGACGAGCCGCAATTCGAACCTGGAATTGATCTCCTGGGTCGAGGGTTTCCTGCACGAGCGCGGCGTCGCCGCGACCCGCATTTATGATGAAACAGGCGAAAAGGCGAACCTGCTCGCGACGATCGGACCGGCCGACCTGCCGGGCTACGTGCTGTCCGGCCACACCGACGTGGTGCCCGTGGACGGGCAGGCCTGGACGCACGATCCCTTCGACCTTATCCAGCGCGACGGCAAGCTCTATGGCCGTGGCGCCTGCGACATGAAGGGCTTCCTCGCCTGCGTGCTGGCCAGGGTGGACGCCATGCGCGCCGCGCCTCTGAAGAAGCCCTTCCACATCGCCTTTTCCTATGACGAGGAAGTGGGCTGCAAGGGCGTGCCGACGCTCATCGAGAAGATGACGGAGACCTTGCCGGTTCCCGAAGCCTGTTTCGTCGGCGAGCCGACCGAGATGCAGGTGGTCACCGGCCACAAGGCGAAACGGTCGCTCAGGGCGATCGTGACCGGACGCGCCTGCCATTCGTCGCTCGCGCCCGAAGGCGTCAACGCCATCGACTACGCCGCACGAATGATCGTCAGGATCAAGGAGATGTCCGACCGGCTGGAACGGGGGGCGCGCGACGAACAATATGACGTTCCCTTCTCTACCGGCCATACGGGTACGATTGCCGGCGGCACAGCGCTGAATATCGTGCCGGAACGCTGCGAATTTGCCTTCGAGTTCCGCGTGCTGCCGAACGAGGATGCCGACGCGCTGGTCGCCGAGATCAAGGATTACGCGGCAGGGCTGGAGACCGAAATGAAAGCCAGGGCGCCGGAAGCCAGCATTGCCTTCGAATGGATCTCCAATTTCCCGGGCCTCGACACTGCCGGCGACGCCGAGGTAACGCGCCTTGCCAAACGCCTTGCCGGGCACAACGACCATTCCCGCGTCGCCTATGGCACGGAAGGCGGCCTGTTCCAGTCGATGGCCGCGATTCCGACCATCGTCATCGGCCCCGGCTCGATCGTCCAGGCGCACAAGCCCGACGAATTCGTGGCGGTGAGCCAACTCGACGCCTGCGAGGCCTTCCTCGACCGGCTGATCGAAACCGCAAGCGGCTGAGGCAAGGCGGTCATGACTTCGTTCCTCATCGCCATTGCCGTCTTCCTCATCGCCCATTCCCTCTCGGCCATTCGCCCGCTGCGCGCCGCCCTTGTCGATGCGCTGGGGCTCAGGCTCTATCTCGCCGCCTACAGCCTGCTGTCGATTGGTCTTCTCGCCTGGGTCATCGTTGCTGCGCTCAACGCGCCTTATGTGGAGCTTTGGGGACAGCCCGCCTGGGCGTGGCATCCCGCGCTGACCCTTGCCGGCCTTGGCGTGTTCCTGGCTGTCTACGGCCTCGTGCGGCCCAATCCGCTGTCCGTCTCGCTCAATCCGGCCGCCTTCAACGTCGCCCGGCCCGGCCTGATCGCCTGGTGCCGCCATCCGGTGATGATCGGCTTCGTGCTCTGGGGCCTCGGTCATCTGTTGATCAACGGCGACGTCGTGCTCGTGATCCTGTTCGGCGCCATGACCCTCTTTGCCGCCTTCGGCATGAAGGTCGTCAACCGCAGGATCGCCGGCCGGCTCGGGGCCGACCATGTAGCCGCTCTCTTGTCCAATATCGGCAGGGCCCGGCGGGCCAAGCGCTTCTGGCAGCTCTTTTCGGTCTGGGATGCCGTTGCCGCTGCCGCCGGCATCGCTGCCGTCCTGATGCTGCTGGGTGGCCTGCATCTGGCGCTGTTCGGCGCCGATCCCCTTGCCGGGGCGTAGCGGCGAAAAATACTGAAATCGGTCCGCGCTTGCGGCTAGACTACTGCCGCCGAAGAAAAAGCGGGGGCGGCATGAGCGAGCGGCTGACGAAGGTCCATTCCGAAATCGACGCGGCGAACGGCGCCGATCCGAACCTGATCGAGGTGGACGGAGAAGCGCGGCCGGCCGAACAGGTCTACGGCGAGCGCATGTCCGGCTGGCTCGACCGCTTCGCGCCGGACGCGAACGAACTGGTGCGGATCGCCGTGCGCGCCCAGCATCTGGAGCGCTTCCGCCTGCCCCGCTCGGCCTACCCCATGGACAAGCCCGGCTATCACCGCTGGCGCAACGAGCAGAAGCGCCGCCACGCCGAGCGCATCGCCGGAATCATGACCGCCAATGGATATACGTCCGAGGAGGCGGAGCGCGTGGCGTCGATCGTGCGCAAGGAGAACCTGAAGCGCGATCCGGACGTGCAACTGCTGGAAGATGTCGCCTGTCTCGTCTTCATGCAGTTTTATTTCGCTTCCTTCGCCAGGGACCACGAAGCCGACAAGATTGTCGGCATCGTTGCCAGGACGTGGGTGAAAATGTCGGAAAAGGCGCATGAGGCGGCCCTTGCGCTGCCCCTGCCCGAGGATCTCGCACCCCTGGTCCACCGGGGGATCGCGCAGGCAACCGGCACCGTCGTCCATGAGGCGCAATGAGCGGAGAAAGGACTGGCCGACCCGATGCAGCAAGCCCATTCGCCCCATTCCAAGCAACCGGCCCACGCCAACTCCAACGTGGACCCGGCCGATCAAAGGCCCGTTCTTCTGCTTGTGGCGCATGGCGCGGGCGATTTTCCTGGCGCCAACGACGGCATCGTGGCGCTTGCCAGCCGCATCGGCGGCCGCCTGCCGGAGCTGGATGTCCGCACGGCAGTGTTGAACGGCAGGCCCGACGTCGAGGCGGTCGTTCGCGACATCGGGCCGGACCGCGACGTCACCGTCTATCCGCATTTCCTGTCCGACGGCTATTTCGTCCGCGATGCCCTGCCCAAACGCCTTGCCGGGTTGAGGCAGCCGGTGCGCATGCTTTCCCCGCTCGGCCTGATGCCGGGCCTTGCCTCGATTGCCGCCCATGCGCTTCGCAGGGCGCTCGGGCCCGGCGCATTGCCGCCGATCGTCGTGGTGTCGCATGGATCGGCGGTGGGAGCGCGGCCGCGCGGCGCGACGCTTTCCTTCGCCAAGTCGCTGCGTCGCGCCCTTGGCGGACCGCAGATGGCCTGCACCTTCCTGGAGGAAGAACCGCTCTTCGAGGAGAAGCTTGGCGCGATCGAGAAGGACGCGGCGGTGATCCGCTTTTTTGCCGCCAATGGTGGCCATGCGGAGATCGACGTCGCCAAGGAGCTGCGCAAGCGCGGCCATACCGGCTTCGTCTCCGATCCGGTGGGCCTGATGCCGGGCGTCGGCGAACTGGTCGCCCGCAACGCCAGGTCGGCGGAACGCCGGTCGGGTCTCTGAAATCGATAGCCGGCCAAATCTCTTGCGTTTCACGAACGAAACAAGAACAATGCCTGCGCAGGAAGGTACGCCATGACCGTGAACCGCATCAGGCTGGAGGATCCGCTCGCCGACGGGCGTCAGTCGCTGACCGCGCAGATGGTCTGGCGCGGGACCGCGCGACTGCTGCGCCAGATGGGCTTTGCCAGCGTGGGCGAACTGACGCTCGCCTCCGGGCGTCGGGCGGATCTCGCCGCCCTCGGGCCCAAGGGGGATCTTTGGATCATCGAGGTGAAATCCTCCCTTGCCGACTTCCGCTCCGACCATAAATGGCCGGATTACAGGGATTTCTGCGACCGCTTCTTCTTCGCAAGCCATGCCGGCGTGCCACAGGAGGTCTTTCCGCAGGAAGCCGGGCTGATCCTGTCCGATGGCTATTTTGCCGAGATTTTACGTGAGGCGCCGGAGCATCGCCTGGCCGGCGCGAGGCGAAAGGCCGTCACGTTGCGCTTCGCCCAGGCCGCCGCCCACCGCCTGCACGATGCACTCGATCCGGACGGCAGGGCCGACCTTTCGGGGTATTGATCAGACAGCCGTTATCTCGGCGCGCGCTTGGCGAGGATGCGCTGCAGGGTGCGGCGGTGCATGTTGAGGCGGCGCGCCGTCTCCGAGACATTGCGGTCGCACAATTCGTAGATGCGCTGGATATGCTCCCAGCGGACCCTGTCGGCGGACATCGGATTTTCCGGCAAGGGTGCCCTTTCGCCGCCATCGCGCGTGAGTGCCGCGTAGATGTCGTCGGCATCGGCCGGTTTGGCGAGATAGTCGATGGCGCCGAGTTTCACCGCCGTAACCGCGGTCGCGATATTGCCGTAGCCGGTCAGGATGATGGCCTTGGCATCCGGACGCCTTTCGCGAAGCGCCTCGATCACGTCCAGGCCGCTGCCGTCCTCAAGACGCATGTCGACCACCGCGTAGGCCGGCGGTGCGCTCCGCACTTTCTCTATCGCCTCCCGGACACTTCCGGCCGTATCGGTTTCGAACCCCCGCTTTTCCATGGCCCGCGCCAGCCGCTGCTGAAAGGCGTGATCGTCATCGACGATCAGCAGCCTCAGATCCTGCGCACCTTCTTCGGGGCTTTGCGGATTGGTCATGGGCTTCCCGCGATCCTTCCTGAGATTTCGGCGGCCGCTCGCGCCGGCGGCCAGGTTGGAGACATTCTAAAAGCGTTATAGGTCTGCCGCGCTGCCCTGCAAAGACCCTGCTTTCGGCTCGGCCTGCGCCAATTTGCCCGCCCCTTCCTCATCGAGGCCGGCAGCGTCCATGGCCGCGCGTGGCCAGGAGACGGTAACGATGGCGCCCTTGTCAGGCGCGCGCCGGTTATCGATGAGAAGCTTGGCGCCGGTCCGCTCCAGCAGCGTCTTGGCGATGAAGAAGCCGAGGCCCAGTCCGCCGGCGCGCTCGGCCTCGTCGCTGCGGATGTCGCGCAGCCGGCCGCGCGCCGTCACATAGGGCTCTCCGAGCTTCGCCAGCACGTCCGCGGCAAATCCCGGCCCATCGTCGGCGATCACGACGCGCACCGAACCCGTGTCCCAGCGACCCTTCACCTCCACGGTGCTTTCGGCGAAATCGACCGCATTTTCCAGAAGGTTGCCGAGCCCGTAGTGGATCGCGGGGTTGCGGATGCCGACGGGCTCCGGCCCCTCGCCCTTCATGTCCACCTTCACGGCGATACCGAAATCGCGGCTCGGTGCCACCACCTCCTCGACAAGCTGCGACAGCGGCATGCGGTGGAAATGCCGGTCGTCCCGGTCGGACAGCGAAGTCAGCTTGGCGAGGATCTCCCGGCAGCGCTCGGCCTGCGAGCGGATCAGCGCCACGTCTTCGGCAAGCGGATCGCCGTCCGCAATCTCGCTGGCGAGTTCCTTGGCCGTCAGGAAGATGGTGGCAAGCGGCGTGCCGAGTTCATGGGCCGCGGCGGCCGCAAGCCCGTCCAGCGCGTTGAGATGCTGCTCGCGCGCAAGCACCAGTTCGCTGGCCGCAAGCGCATCGGCAAGCTGGCGCGCTTCCTCGGCAACGCGGAAGGCATAGGCAGCCATGAAGGCGAGCGAGCAGACCAGCGCGGTCCACACGCCGAAGGCATAGACCGGGGGCAGGAAGAACGTCTCCCCTACCGGCCAGGGCAGCGGCAGGTGAACGACCGCCACCACACTGGCAATGCCGGCAGCCAGGAGCCCGAGCAGGATCGTCTTGTGGGCCGACAGGCCGGTGGCGGAGATCATCACCGGGGCAAGCAGCAGGAAGGCGAACGGATTGCCGAGCCCGCCCGTGAGATACAGGAGCCCCCCCATCTGGAACAGATCGTAGCCGAGTTGCACCGCGGCCATGCGCTCCGAAAGCCGGCGGGTTTCGGGCGAGAGGATCTTCAGCACGATATTGAGCCAGCCAGACAACGCCACCAGCGCGAAGCAGAAACCGAGGCGGACGGGATAGCCGAGACCGAAATGCACGACGAGCAGCGCCACCGTCTGGCCGGCGACCGCAAGCCAGCGCAACCGCACCAGGGTATCGAGCTTCAGGCGCCGGTGCGGCAGTCTCAGGTCGTCGTCGATGGTTTCAAGCATGGGATGTCCAGCGGCGGGTTGTGTTGCGGCTTTGCCGGCAAGATGCGACAGTGCGCACACAATAGCCGTCGGCAGCCGGCAGGGCGAGAGCCGGCCGGCCATTCAAGACTTGTGTGCTAGCCGCCGCCCATGGTAGCCAGCCACGGGCCTTCGACCGCGCGCCGAAGCTTGCCGATCTATTCTGGAAATTCACCGCAGACGGGACGATTGACTATGACCGATACCAATGACGCTGCCGCCGCCGGCAGCGCGGGGCAGGCAAACGAAGCGCCGGGGATGAAGATCCTCGCCCAGTACATCAAGGACCTGTCGTTCGAAAACCCGAATGCGCCGCATTCGCTCCAGCCGCAGGGCCAGCCGAAGCTCGACGTGAACGTGAACGTCAACGCGACCCCCTATAACGACAGCCAGTTCGAGGTGGTGTTGTCGCTGAGCGCCACTGCCTCCAACGACAATACGACGCTGTTCGCCGTGGAGCTGGTCTATGCCGGCCTGATGCGCGTCACAGGCGTGCCGCAGGAGCATCTGCACCCCTTCGTGCTTATCGAATGCCCGCGCATGCTGTTTCCCTTCGCGCGCAATATCCTGGCCGATGCGACCCGCAACGGCGGCTTCCCGCCTCTGATGCTCGACCCGATCGACTTCGCCGCACTCTATCGGCAGAACCTTGCCAACGCGCAGGCGCAGGCCGCCGCCCAGCCGGGTCAGGGCCAGGTCAACTGAGCCGCACTTCGGCATGAACAAACGAAAAGGCCGCGGTCTCCCGGGACCGCGGCCTTTTTCATGTTACCCGGGTTACGGTCGGGTCAGGCCTCCGATGGCTTGCGGCCCCGGCTGGCCATGAAGCGGTCGAATTCCTCCTGATCGCGCGCTCGGCGCAGCTCGCGCAGGAATTCGTCGAATTCGGCCCGCATTTCGTCAAGGCGGGCGCGCTCTTCCTCGAGCCGCTTCAGTTCCCGCTCGCGATAATCGTCGAAGGCAGCGTTCCCGGTGCGGCGCCAATGCGCCGGCCCCTGTCTCGCCGCATTGCCGAGAGGGCTTGCATCCCATTGGTCACGCGCGTCGCGCGCCATGGCGTGAAAACGGTCTCCCCACAGGATATAGGCAAGCATCGCGAGGCCGAGCGGCCAAAAGACGATGAAACCCAACACCATCAGACCGATGGTCATCGGGCTCCAGCCGGGCTTGATCGCAGAACAACTTGTCATCGTCGCGTCCTTTGCATCCCTTCCCAAACGTCAACTACTTAACGCAGGTGGTCGCGGATGCCGACGATTTCAAGGTTTGCGCAGCGTAAAGCGATGCTGCGCCGCGCCATGGTCAAGAATCGACCTGCTCCGAAAGATTGCGTGCCTGATCGATCCATTTGTCGCGGGCAATGCGGCCGCGAAAGTCGAGACGGTCGTCAAGCGCGGAGATTTGCGCGTCGTTGAGCTGGGCGATCTGCCAGAAATGGAAGATGCCGGCCTCGTTGAGCACTGTCTCCAGCTTGGGACCGACGCCGGATATCTTCTTCAGGTCGTCGGCCACGCCCTGCGGGCGGGCGAGCAGGATCGCCGACAGAGGATCGCTCGGCTGCAAGGAGGCCTGTTCCACGCTGTCCATCGCGCCGTTCACCCTGCCGTTGGGCTTTGCGGCGCCATTGCCGGGGAACGACCGCACCTCGGTGCCGCGGTAGCGGTTGGAGAGGATGAAATCCATGATCCGCGGCGCGATTTCCGAACGGAAACGCGAACCGTTGAACACGCCGTAATGGCCGACCGACGGCTGCTCGTAATGCACCTTCCTTTCGGCGCTGAGGCCGGTGCACAACGCATGCGCCGCCTTCGTCTGGCCGCGACCGGTGATGTCGTCCTTCTCGCCTTCGACCGTCATCAGCGCGGTGTTGCGGATGGCATGGCAGTCGATCGGGCCGCTGCGATGCATCATCTTTCCCTCCGGGAGGGCGTGCTCGATGAACACCGTCTTGACCGTCTGCAGGTAGAACTCGGCCGCAAGGTCCATCACCGCGAGATATTCGTCGTAGAATTCGCGGTGCTTTTCAGCGCTGTCGCCGTCGCCCTCGACCAGGTGCTGGAAGAAGTCGCGATGAGCGATCATGTGCCGGTCCATGTTCATCGACATGAAGCCCGACAGCTGCAGGAAGCCCGGATAGACATCGCGCATGAATCCCGCATGCGGGAAGGGAACCTGCATGATGACGTTGCGCTCGAACCAGTCTATGCCGCGTGACTGGGCCAGGTCGTTGACGGCGGTCGGGTTGATGCGTGTGTCGATCGGCCCGCCCATCAGCGTCATGGTGGCAGGCGAATAGGGATCGTTGCGCGCTTCCATCAGCGCCACGGCGGCCAGAACCGGCACCGAAGGCTGGCAGACGGCCATCACATGAGTGTCCGGCCCCAGGAAATGCAGCATCGAGATGATGTAGTCGATATAGTCGTCGAGATCGAAGCCGCCTTCGGAGATCGGCACCATACGGGCGTCGATCCAGTCGGTGATGTAGATGTCGGCGCGCGGCAGGAAGGTCTCGACCGTGCCACGCAGCAATGTGGCATAGTGGCCCGACATCGGTGCCACGATCAGGAGTTTCGGATCGTCGCGCCGGCGGGCACGGCTGGCGCCGTCGCCGATCAGCCGCTCGAAATGCAGCAGGTTGCAGAACGGCCGCTGCCAGACAACCTGCTCGCGAACGGGAACCCTCATGCCGCCGACCGACGTTTCCTTCAGGCCGAATTCCGGCTTGCCGTAACGCCGCGTCGTGCGTTCCAGCAATTCGCAGGCCGCAGCGACGGACCGGCCGTAGGTGGTGTGCGAGAGCGGATTCAGCGGATTCTGGAAATAGAGCCGCGTCATGTCCGCCGCCGCTCTCATCGGGCTCATGGCCGCATGGTTGAGCTCGTAGAGATGGTAATAGGGCACGTGATCCGACCTCTCATCTTGCGATGACTTGGCGCGCCTGCCGTTCAGCGGCGCTTTTGCATCGCAACAGAATAGGATGAGGCTGCACGCTTTAACAATATCTACTGTCGTCCCATAACCGTGCTGTGAAGAACGGCTTTTCGGCTCAGGAACTTCGCTGCCTCATCACTTTTTCGATACTGCGACGCAAAAACCGAGGCGTCCAGAAGTAAACTGATTCATCACACAATATGATTCGGGCAAAACCGTATCCCCGCGCGGAATTAAGCGCCCTGTGACCCGGAAGCCTCACATTGGTCATACAAGTGCACCGCGGCGCCGGCATCGCACCGCGTCGTATGCACCTTCAGGCAGCCAGGTCGGCCACCACGGCATCCAGCACCAGAAAGCCGTCCGGGGTCGCCCGCACCCGGCCCCCACCAAGTTCCTCCACCATCCCGTGCTCGATGAGCTGATCGAGACGAAAGGGATCGATCCTGCGGCCTGCGAGACGCTCGAAGCGGGTGAGATCCACGCCTTCGACTAGGCGAAGCCCCATCAGCAGGAACTCGTCGCCCTGCTCCTCTTCCGAGAGAGCCAAGTCCTCGATCCGGCCGTGGCCGTGGCTTTCAACCTGGGCAAGCCAGGTCTCCGGGTGCCGTTCGGCCGCTGTCGCGCGCTTGCTGAAGCCGACGGAGATGCGGCCGTGGGCGCCCGGCCCGACGCCGACATAGTCGCCGTAACGCCAGTAGACGAGGTTGTGTCTGCATTCCGCTCCTTCGGCGGCATGATTCGACACTTCGTAGGCCGGCAGGCCGCGTCCCGCCGAAATCTCCTGCGTGGCGAGATAGAGATCGGCAGCCAGATCCATGTCAGGCACAGAAAGCTTGCCGGCCTGCTGCAGCGCGTAGAAGGGCGTGCCCTGCTCGATCGTCAGTTGATAGAGCGACAGGTGATCGGCGGCCATGTCGATCGCCGCGTTGAGCTCCTCGCTCCACGCCTCCACCGTCTGTCCGGGACGGGCATAGATCAGGTCGAACGAGAGGCGCGGGAAGGTGCGGCGCGCGATCTCGATCGCCTCGCGCGCCTGCGCCACGTCATGCAGGCGGCCGAGGAACTTCAGATCGCGGTCGTTGAGCGCCTGCACGCCGAGCGAAACCCGGTTGACGCCGGCCGTGCGATAACCCTGGAAGCGATGCGCCTCGACGCTGGAGGGGTTGGCCTCGAGCGTCACTTCCACGTCGTTGGCCGCCGGCCAAAGCTTCGCGATCGCGTCGAGCACGCGGCCGACCGTTGCCGGCTCCATCAGCGAAGGCGTGCCGCCGCCGAGGAAGATCGACTGCACGACCTTGCCCCTGGTGAGGTCCGCGTAGTGGGCAAGCTCGCGTTCGAAGGCGGCCGCGAAGCGCGCCTGGTCGACGGCCTGATGGCGTACGTGGCTGTTGAAGTCGCAATAGGGGCACTTGGCCGCGCAGAACGGCCAGTGCACATAGATTCCAAAGCCGCCGTCCGGCTGCTGGGTCATCGTCTTTTCCAGATGCGGCGCGCGCTTATCCAAGAAGCGCGGCCTTGAATTTCGCGAAAGCGCGGGCGCGGTGCGACAGCGATTTCTTTTCCGCCGCCGACATCTCGCCGAAGGTGCGCGCCTCGCCTTCCGGCGCAAACATCGGATCGTAACCGAAACCGTTCGCCCCGCGCGGCGGCCACACGCAGCAGCCTTCGACCTCGCCCCGGAAATGGCGAACCGTGCCGTCCGGCCAGGCAAGGCAGAGCACGGCGACGAAGGAGGATTTCCGCTGCTGCGGAGTAACGGCGCCCTCCGCCTGCAGCTTTTCCTCCACCGTGCGCATGGCCATGGCGAAGTCCTTGTCCGGTCCCGCCCAGCGCGCCGAATAGAGCCCCGGCGCGCCGCCGAGCGCTTCGACGCAGAAGCCGCTGTCGTCGGCAAGCGCCGGCGAGCCGGAAGCCGTCGCGGCGGCAACCGCCTTCAGCTCGGAATTGGCCTCGAACGTGTCGCCGGTCTCCTCGGGCTCCGGCAGGCCGACCTCGCCGGCCGAGACGACCTCGAAGCCGTGCGGTGCCAGCAGGTCGCGGATTTCGGCGAGCTTGCCCGGATTGTGGCTGGCGACGACCAGCCGGCCCGGCTCCAGTCTGCGATCGCCCATCGCCCCCGTCTCCATGCCGGCCCCTGTCAAAGGATCGACATTTTCTGCAGGTCGATCAGCCTGG
Organism: Stappia albiluteola; assembly: GCF_014050225.1. Lineage (GTDB taxonomy): Bacteria > Pseudomonadota > Alphaproteobacteria > Rhizobiales > Stappiaceae > Hongsoonwoonella > Hongsoonwoonella albiluteola. The sequence continues at coordinate 53,407 of NZ_JACFXV010000064.1, forward strand.
CGACCCCCTGCCTTGCGAGACCGAGCAGCGACTGGAACTCGTCCTCGGAAAAGGGAACGCCTTCAGCCGTCGCCTGGATCTCGACGATGCCGCCCTTGCCGGTGATGACGAAATTGGCGTCGGTTTCAGCGGCGGAATCCTCGGCATAGTCGAGGTCGAGCACTGCTTCGCCTTCATGGATGCCGCAGGATACGGCCGCCACGTGGTCGAGCAGGACCTCGCCGGCGAACATGTCGCGCGCCTTCATCCAGGCAAGGCAGTCGTGCAACGCCACCCAGGAACCTGTGATCGCCGCCGTGCGCGTGCCGCCATCCGCCTGGATGACGTCGCAGTCGACAGTGATCTGCTTTTCGCCCAGCGCCTTCAGGTCGACGACCGCGCGCAGCGAACGGCCGATCAGGCGCTGGATCTCCAGCGTGCGGCCGGATTGCTTGCCGGCAGAGGCCTCGCGGCGCATGCGATCGCCCGTCGAGCGCGGCAGCATGCCATATTCCGCCGTCACCCAGCCCCGGTTCTGGCCGCGCAGCCAGGGCGGCACCCGCTCTTCCAGGCTGGCCGTGCAAAGGACATGCGTGTCGCCGAATTTCACCAGGCACGACCCCTCGGCATGCTTGGAAACGCCACGCTCGAGCGTGACGGCGCGCAATTCGTCGGCGGCGCGTTTTGACGGTCGCATGAAGTCCCTTTCCCGGATAACGCCTGAAGCCTTCGCCGGCAGCCCTTGGCTGCCTGCGTTCCGCCTTGTACCGCCGTCGCCGGATCGAGGTCAAAGGGTCGCTTGCCAAAAAACGGAAAACCGGCCCTATATCTATAGATGCTTCCGGCTGGAAGCAGCTTTCGCGGTTAGGATGAGACAGACCCGTGAGCATGAGCGCTCCTTCCGTCAGCCTGAGCAATCTCGACCAGCGTTCGCGCGAGATCTTCCGCTCGATCGTCGAAACGTACCTCACGACCGGTGAACCGGTGGGGTCGCGCAACCTGTCGCGCGTCCTGCCGCTGCAGCTTTCGCCCGCCTCGATCCGCAACGTCATGGCGGATCTGGAGCATCTGGGCCTGCTCTATTCGCCACACACCTCCGCCGGCCGCCTGCCGACGGAAACCGGCCTGCGCTTCTTCGTCGACGCGCTGCTGGAAGTCGGCGACCTCAGCCGCGAGGAACGCGAGGCGATCGACATCCAGGTCAAGGCCTCGCGCAATTCCCGCACCACCGAACATATCCTGACGGAGGCGAGTCAGATGTTGTCCGGCCTGTCGCGGGGTGCCGGCGTGGTGCTGACGCACAAGACCAATCCGCGCCTGCGCCATGTCGAATTCGTGCGCATCGAGCCGCTGAAGGCCCTCGTCGTGCTGGTCGCGGAAGACGGTTCGGTGGAAAATCGCATCGTAGACCTGCCCACCGGCCTGCCGAATTCGGCGCTTGTGGAAGCCTCCAACTTCCTCACCAGCCTCATCCGCAACCGCACCCTCGCCGAAGCGCGCGCCGAACTGGAGCGCCAGCTGCGCGAGAACCAGGCCGAGCTCGACCGGCTGACGGCGAAGGTGGTGGAGGAGGGCGTTGCCGTCTGGGCCGGTTCCAGCGACACGCAGGGTACGCTGATCGTGCGCGGCCGTTCGAACCTTCTGGCCGATCTGGCCGCCGCGGAGGATCTGGAACGCATCCGGCTGCTCTTCGACGACCTGGAGAGCAAGCGCGACCTCATCCATCTGCTTGGCCTGGCGGAAGACGGCGACGGTGTGCGTATCTTCATCGGCAGCGAAAACAACCTGTTCTCGCTCTCCGGCTCATCGCTGATCGTTTCGCCCTACCGCGACAGCGAGCAGCGCATCATCGGCGTGCTCGGCGTTATCGGCCCGACGCGGTTAAACTATGCGCGAATCATTCCGATGGTCGATTACACAGCAAGGCTCGTCAGCCGCCTGATCGGCTGATGCTCAAGAAGACGCAAGCTAGGCAGAATGACGCTCGAACCGGCCGAACTGGAACGCTATGCCCGTCACATCGTCCTGCGCGACGTCGGCGGCCCCGGCCAGCAGAAGCTCAAGGCGGCGCGGGTGCTGGTGATCGGCGCTGGCGGCCTCGGCGCCCCGGTGCTGCAATATCTCGCTGCCGCCGGCGTCGGCACGCTCGGCATCGTCGACGATGATACCGTGTCGCTCTCCAACCTGCAGCGCCAGGTCATCCACGACACCGACGCGCTGGGGGAACCGAAGGTGGCGAGCGCGGCAAGCGCGATTGCCCGCCTCAATCCGCATGTCAGGGTGGAGCCGCACGCCACGCGCTTTTCGGCCGAAAACGCCCTGTCGCTCGTTTCCCGCTACGACCTGGTGATTGACGGCTCGGACAATTTCGCCACCCGTTATCTCGCTTCCGATGCCTGTTTCTTTGCCAGGAAGCCACTGGTGACGGGCGCCGTCGGCCAGTTCGACGGCTCGCTGACGCTGCTGAAACCCTATGAGACCGGCGCGAACGGCAAACCCAACCCCACATATCGCTGCCTCTTCCCCCAGCGCCCGCCGGAAGGGCTGCTGCCGACCTGCGCCGAGGCCGGAGTGCTTGGCGCGCTGACCGGCGTCGTCGGCTCGCTGCAGGCGATGGAAGCGCTGAAGGAGATCGCGGGCTTCGGCGAGGGGCTGGTCGGCCGGCTGCTCCTCTTCGACGCGCGCACGATGAAGATGGAGACGATCCGCTACGCCTGGTCGCCGAAGAACCCGCTCTCCGGCGACGCTCCGAAAAGCTTCGCCGACCTGGCGGAGGGCTGAGCGTGGCGGCCTTCCTCCTGCGCCGCAAGCCCGCACCCCTGCCGGATCATGTGCTGATCGAGATTGCCGGCGAGACGCGCAAGATCCACTTGCGGCGCAATGCGCGCGCCAAACGCTACCTGTTGCGGGTGCCCGCCGACGAGCGCGAGGCGGTGCTCACCGTGCCGGCTGGCGGCTCACTCGAAACAGCCCTCGATTTCGCAAGGCGCCAGCATGGATGGCTGGCCGCGCGCCTGTCGGAACGCCAGGCGCCGGTCGATTTCGCGGATGGCGCCAGCATCCCCTTTCGCGGCCTCGATCATCGCATTCGCCTCTCGGGCAAGCTGCGCGGCCTCGTCGAACGGACCGATTGCGTGGACGGCTGGGAATTGCGCGTGCCGGGCGATGCCGTGCATCTGCCGCGCAAGCTCACCGACTGGCTGAAAAAGGAGGCACGGCACGACCTTGAGGCCGCCGTAGCCCGCCATGCCGCAAATATCCCGCGCAAGCCCTCCGCCATCACCATTCGCGACACCCGCAGCCGCTGGGGATCCTGCGCCGCCAACGGCCGGCTGTCCTTTTCATGGCGGCTGGTGCTCGCTCCGCCGTCGGTTCTCGACTATGTCGCCGCCCACGAGGTCGCGCATCTGATGGAAATGAACCACGGCCCGCGCTTCTGGACGCTTTGCCGCCGGCTTGCCCCGCAGACCGAAGACGCGCGGCAGTGGCTGAAGGAACATGGCGCGCGCCTGCACGCCTACGGCTGATCGGAATCAGCCGCCGAAGATCCGCTGCAGCAGGTTGAGCGGGCCACGCCCCTTGCCGGGTTCGGGAAGGATGGGCCGGCCCGGATCGTCGCCGATGCGGCCGGGCGGTACCAGGCCGCTGCCCGCGGGTTCGGCCACCTGAACCGGCGCTTCGTAGATGCCTGGCAAGGCCGAGACCGGCAGGCCGTCATGGCCGGCCACCATTACATCCTTCCAGATTCTCGCCGGCAGGGAGCCGCCCGTCGCCCGCTTGGTCGGGCTGTTGTCGTCATTGCCGATCCACACCGCCGTCGTCAGCTGGCCCGTGTAGCCGATGAACCAGCCATCGCGGAAATCCTGGCTGGTGCCGGTCTTGCCGGCAGCAGGCCTTCCCTCCAGCTCCGCTGCCCGACCGGTGCCGGTCGAGAGCGTTTCGGCCATCATCCGGTTCATCGCGCCAAGCGAATAGGGATCGATCACCCGGCCCGGCCCGTCGCCCTTGCGCGAATAAAGCAGCTTGCCCTTCATCGTGCGGATCGAGCGGATCACATGCGGCACCACGCCGTAGCCGCCGTTCGAGAAAGGCACGAAGGCAGCCGCGATCTCGAGCGGCGTAACTTCCGACGTTCCAAGGGCGATCGAGGCATTCTTCTGCAACGGAGACGAGATGCCCAGCCGCTGGGCGGTATCGATCACCCGCGCGGGGCCCACCTCCTGGGCAAGTCGGGCGGCGACCGTGTTGAGCGATAGGCTCAGCGCTTCCGTCAGCGTGACGGGGCCGCGATATTTGCGCGTGTAGTTCTGCGGCGCCCAGTTGCCGATGCGCACCGGCTCGTCGACGCGGATCGTCTCCGGCGTCAGGCCCTGCTCGACCGCCGCCAGATACACGAAGGGCTTGAAGGCTGAACCGGGCTGGCGCCTGGCATGGATCGCGCGGTTGTACTGGCTGCGCGCATAGTTGGCGCCGCCGATCAGCGCCTTGACCGCGCCCGATCCGTCGAGCGTCACGACAGCGCCCTGGCTTACGGCGAGCTTGCCGCCTTCGCTCGCCAACGCGGTGCGCAGGCTGCGCTCGGCGGCGTGCTGTAGGTCGAGGTCGATTGTGGTGTCGACAATGACATCTGTGTCGATCGAGCCGACATAGCCCGGCAGAAGCTCCATTACCCAGTCGGCGACGTAATTTTCGCTCGACGTCTGCCGGTTGGCGACGATCGTCGCCGTTTCGGCCAGCGCCACCTTGACCTGGTCGTCGTCGATATAGCCCGCGTCATGCATGGCAAGGAGCACGGTCTGGGCGCGCTCCTCGGAAAGCTTCGGATTGTTGGTCGGCGCGTAGCGCGACGGCGCCTTCAGCAGGCCGGCGAGGATCGCCGCCTCGTTCAACGTCACCAGCCGGGCCGACTTGCCGAAATAGCGTCGTGCGGCCGCATCGACGCCATAGGCGCCCGCGCCCAGGTAGACGCGGTTCAGATACATCTCCAGGATTTCGTCCTTGGAGAATTTCTGCTCCAGCCAAAGCGACAGCACCACTTCCTGCATCTTGCGGCTGAAGGTGCGGTCCGGCTCCAGAAACAGGTTCTTGGCAAGCTGCTGGGTCAGCGTCGAGCCGCCCTGCACCAGCCGCCCGGAGCTTGCATTGACGAAGACGGCGCGCGCCAGGCCGATCGGATCGATGCCGAAATGCGAGCGGAAGCGCCGATCCTCGATCGCCATCACCGCTTCGGGCAGGTAATGCGGCAGTTGCTCCAGCCTCACGGCTTCGCCGCCCGTGTCGCCGCGATTGGCGATCAGGTGTCCCGAAGCCGAAACGATCCTTATGTTCGGCGGCCTTTTCGGCACCGCCCATTCAGAGGTCGGCGGCAGATGCGCGGCATAGTAACCCAGCACGCCGGCCACGACGACGATACCCCAGATGCCGAGGACGGCACTCCAATAGGCACCGCGCTTCACGAACCGCAGGAGGCGGGAGTTGCCGCCGCGCCGCTTGCGCCCGCCCTTGCCCCTCCTGGACTTCGCGGACTTCCTGCGCGCCGGTCCGGAGCGAGACCCGGAGGACGCATTCTGCCGGTTCGCGGGCTTCGCCTTCCGCGGAGCGTTCGGTCGCTGGCCTGCCGCCGGCCGGTCCTCCGCCGTCAGGCGCATGTCGAGGCTACCCGATTCCCCATCGTGGAATCGCGGCTCGATGCGTTGCCTTTTCGGTGGACGCCCAGTCATCGCACCCGGATACTCATGCTCCCATGGCATAAAGATGTCGCGGCAGGAAATTTGCCGGACGCCATGCTAGTCAGATTAACTGCGCAGCCTTAAGCGCCCGTTAAGCAAATCGGCGCCGCAGCAAGGTGCATGGGAGGATGGAAATGGCGAAGGGATACTGGATCGCCCGTGTCGATGTGCACGATCTTGAGGCCTACAAGGCCTATGTCGCGGCGAATGCCGAGGCCTTCGCCAAATACGGCGCCCGCTTCCTCGTACGCGCGGGCGCCTTCGAGGCTATGGAAGGCACGGCGCGCGGCCGCAACGTCGTCATCGAATTCCCGAGCTACCAGGCCGCGCTCGACTGCTATCGATCGCCGGAATACGCGAAGGCGATGGCCCTGCGGCTCGACGCCTCCGAGGGCGATCTCATCATTGTCGAGGGATATGACGGGCCGCAGCCCTGATCACGAAGCGGCCCGGCCACCATCGCCGCCATAATAATTGACGTAGCGCTCGTTCAGCGCCGAGACCGGCAGGACGATCAACACGTCGGTGGTGCCGAACTGGTGGTCGATTACCGCCCCGTCGCCGATATAGGCGCCAAGCCGCAGATAGCCCTTGATCAGCGGCGGCAGTTCCCGCAGCGCCTGACGTTGGTCGACGGCCTCCCTGGGCAGCCGGTTCATCTCCACATAGCGGTCCTCGACTGCGCTTACCCGCCAGTCTTCCGGCGCGCGCGCATGGTGATGCAGGAAGGAAAGCTGCGAGGCGAGGCGGTCGGGATCGGTGCCCTCGATCGAGGCGCAGCCGATCATCACATCGATTCGGTTCATCAGCACATAGGCCCAGATGCCCTGCCACAGCAGCTCGACCGTTCGCTTGTTGCGGTAGGGCTTCAGCACGCAGGAGCGGCCGAGTTCGAGAAACCGCAGGTTCGGGTGGCTGTCGATCACGGGCTGCAGGTCGTATTCACCGGTCGAGTAGAAGCCGCCGTGCCGCTCGGCTACTTCCTGCCGCAGCAGCCGATAGGTGCCGACCACCTGCGGCTTCTTGCGCTGGAAGGGTTTGGAGCGTTCGACCACATCGTGATCGACCACAAGCAGGTGGTCGCAGATCGCGTCGAAGGGGTCGAAATCGCGCCGCAGCGCCTGCGTTTCCGCATCGGCAATCGCCGACATTTCCTCGTAGAAGACGGTGTAGCGCAACTCCTGCGCCTTGCGCACTTCGCGGACGTTGCGGGCGAGCCGCGCTTCCAGCGAGCCGATGCGCCCCAGCGGCGCAACCGCCTTGCCGAAGGCCTTCGGGCGATGGGTCTTGATCCAGCCGGCGCCGCCAAGACCAGTTGTTCCGGAAGGCATGAACTTGCGGACCAGGGTGCGAGGCGACAACAGTCCCGTACGCGTCATGGCCTTCACGTTTCATCCCCCGGTCATTTGGTGCCGAACAGGCCGGCTTATGATTATTATATCAGGCAACGGAGCCCCCGTATTGCCCTTTCGGCGCCGGCGGAGCGGCACTGCGACGACGATCGCCGGCAGGCATTGCGAATCGCCTTGATGAGCCGGCGCAAATCACATGCGGTCGCCTTCGCGATAGACCATAGTTTTCCGACGATTCGATGACAATGCGACAGAGGAGGCTGCGCGAGGGAAGAGACGCAATGCGTCGCCCATCGCCGCTGGCGGACCAATAGTTAGCCGGCTATCTGTCTGGCTTGCTCCAGCAGGCGCTTCAGGATTTCCGGGTCGATCGGCTTGGTGACGATATCGTCCGCCCCTGCCTCGCGCGCCGCCGCATGAGCCTCCGGCATCACGTCCGCCGTAACGGCGAAGACGGGCGCTGGGTCCCAGCCGCGCTCGCTCTCGTGCGCGCGGTAGCGGCGGATCGCCGTCATGCCGTCCGTTCCCGGCATGTGCAGGTCCATCAGGATGACGTCGAACGAGCCGTCCCGCGCCAGGTCCAGAGCGCTTTCTCCATCGGGCGCCATTGTCGGCTCGTGGCCGAATTTGCGCAGCAGCGCCTCGGTCAGCAGACGGTTGATGTCGTTGTCCTCCGCCACAAGAATGCGAAGGGGGCGCGAGAAGGATGCCTGCGGCGAAGCCTCCTCCTCCAGCACCGTGTTGCCGCCGGTCCAGAAGCTCGCCCGGCAGTCGGGATCAAGCAGGCCCGCCGCCACATGGGCCAGTGAGGCCCCGCGCACGGGCTTCACCAGATAGGCGTCAAATCCGGCTTCCCTGAGACGCGGCAGGCGGTCGCGGTCGGTCGGCGACAGCATGACGGCGGCCGGCGCACTAAAACCCGCAATGCGGGCTGCCGCCAGCCATGCACCGGCATCTGGCACGCTATCGTGATCGAGGATCACGAGTTCGGTATCGGCGAGGCGACCTTCCATCTCCGCCGCGCCAGGGCTCAGCAGGCAGGAATTGGCGCCGCTTACCGCCAACCTGCGCCTGAGCAGGGGAGCCTCGATCCTGCTGGTGGAAACGATGGCCAGCTTGCGCCCGGCGAAAGCCGGCGGCGCTTCGGCTTCATTCCCGGCGTCGACGGGAAGCTGCACCCGGAAGGTCGCGCCCTCGCCAGGCGCTCCTTCTGCGGTGATCGTACCGCCCATCAGCTCGACAAGGCGCTGCGAAATTGCCAGGCCGAGCCCGGTGCCGCCGTAGCGCCGCGCCGGCCCATGGTCGATCTGCTCGAATTCGCCGAACAGCCGCTCCGCCTCCTCCTCGGTGAAGCCGATGCCTGTGTCGCGGACGGAGATCTCCATGGCCCGGGAGGACGCGCCTCTATCCGCCTCCTGCGACGCCATCGTCACCTCGATCGTCACCCCGCCTTCCTCGGTGAATTTCAGTCCGTTGCCGGCGAGATTGAACAGCACCTGCCGCAGCCTCGCCGCATCCACCGTGATCTCGCGCGGCACGTCCGGACCGATGAAACAGGCGATTTCGACACCCTTACCGCGCGCCCGCGGGCTCAGCAGCTCAACCACGCCCTCCACAAGGCCGGTCAGGTCGACGGCAACCGGAGACAGCGCGACGCGGCCGGCTTCGACCTTGGAGAATTCCAGTACCTCGTCGATCAGCCGCAACAGGGTCTCGCCCGAGCCGACCACGGCCTCGACATAGCTCTTCTGTTCGGGCGTCAGCCGCGTGTCGCGCAGCAAGCCGGTCATGCCCAGAATGCCGTTCAGCGGCGTGCGGATCTCGTGGCTGACGGTTGCGAGGAACCGGCTCTTGGCCGTGTTGGCCTCCTCGGCCAGGTTGCGGGCGGAGACGAGTTCCTCCTCGGCCGCGCGCCGTTCGGTCACGTCCCGCAGGATTGTCTGGATAAGGGGCTCGCCGTCGGCCGGATCGCGCACCGGAATGTCGATGCGCGAGAACCAGCGCGGACCGGCAACGGTTTCCAGCAGCACATCGTCGAAGTCGGGCGCGCCGGTTTCCGTCTCCCCGCCGCTTCCGTTCGTCTCCAGCAGCAGGGGCTTGCCGATCTCCGGCTGCAGGTGCTGTGGAAAGATCCGTGCCGCCGCGTCATTGACATAGGTGACATTGCCGCGCTTGCAACGGCGGATGATGACGTCGCCCAGCGCATCGAGCACGCTGCGGTGGCGCTCGTCGGATTCCTTCATTTCCCAGAGTTGGTCTTCCAGGCCCTCGCGCTCCTCGCGCAGGTCCTGCACCTCCTTGTCCAGAGCCCGAACCTGGCCGGACACATCGGCCTGTTCGCCGGAGGAAAGGCGCCAGGCGGCCAGCGCTCCGGATAGAAAACTGACCGCAACCGCCAGCACCGGGCCGTAGGGCGTCCCGCCAAGTAGCCACAACGCGAAGGCGAAACCCGCCAGCGCGCCGGCGGTCGCAAGGATCTGGCTGATCGTCTCGAAGCCCGGCAGCGCGATCGAAGGCCTCGCCTTGCCTCCCGCCCGCGCAGCCCTGCCCGGACCATCTCCGCCGTGATCGTTCGTGCTGGCCAACGCAATACCCTTTCACCAGACGCAAGATCGGCATTTTCCGTTGCAGACCTTGAAAAACCCTTGCAGCAATCCGTGAAACCACGTCCCTCTTCGTAACACTCAGGCAGCAACCCGCAGCGAGGCGGCGCCGCGATAGCTCAGCGCCTCGGCCAGGTGCAGCCGGCCCACCTGTTCCAGCCCGTCGAGATCGGCCAGCGTACGCGCCACTTTCAGCACCCGGTGATAGCCCCGCGCCGAGAGCGCCAGCGTCTCGGCGGCCTGTTGCAGCAACGCCTCGCCCTCGCGGTCCGGCCTCGCGATCTCCTCGATCAGCCTTGCTCCGGCCGCCGCATTGGTTCGTGCGGAGGCACCCAACTGCTCGAAGCGCCGGCGCTGGATGTCACGGGCAGTCGCCACACGGGCCGCGACCGCTTCCGATGTCTCCGCCACCGCCGGGCGAATCAGGTCGGCTGCGGTGACCGCCGCAACCTCGATGCGGATATCGATGCGATCGAGCAGCGGCCCGGAGATCCGCGCCTGGTAGTCGGCGGCGCAGCGCTCGCCGCGCCGGCACTGGTGGCCGGGCTCGCCCGCATGGCCGCAGCGGCAGGGGTTCATTGCCGCGACCAGCTGGATGCGCGAGGGGTAGCTGACGCGGTGGTTGGCACGGGCGATGAAGGTCTCGCCGGTCTCCAGCGGCTGGCGCAGACTGTCGAGCACCTGCGGCTGAAATTCCGGCAATTCGTCGAGGAACAGCACGCCGTTATGGGCCAGCGACACCTCGCCGGGCCGCGCCCTGATGCCGCCGCCGACAAGGGCGGCCATGGAAGCGGAATGATGCGGCGCGCGAAACGGCCTGCGGTCGGAAAGCCGCCCGTCCGCCAGTTCGCCCGCCACCGAGGCGATCATCGAAACCTCCAGCAGTTCGCGCGGCGACAGCGGCGGCAGGATCGACGGCAGGCGGGAGGCGAGCATCGACTTGCCGGCTCCCGGCGGACCGATCATCAGGAGGTTGTGGCCGCCGGCTGCCGCGATTTCCAGCGCCCGCTTGGCGCTTTCCTGCCCGCGAACCTCGGCCAGGTCCGGCAGCAGGCCGCCCGCGCTGCCAAGCTTGGGCTGCGGGCGGGAGAGAACCTGCGTCCCCTTGAAATGGTTGGCGAGCTGGATCAGCGACAGCGGCGCCAGGATATCCATCTCGCGATCCGCCCAGGCAGCTTCCGGACCGCAGACCTGCGGGCAGATCAGCCCCTTGCCGATGCCGTTGGCGCCCATTGCCGCCGGCAACACGCCTGCAACCGGGGCGAGCGTGCCGTCGAGCGCCAGTTCGCCGAGCACGACATAGTCTTGCAGCGCCTCGCCGGGCACGGCCCCCATCGCCGCCATCAGGGCGAGCGCGATCGGCAGGTCGTAATGCGAACCCTCCTTCGGCAGGTCGGCCGGCGCGAGATTGACCGTCACGCGCTTGGCCGGAAGCGAAAGGCCCGAGGCGATCAGCGCCGCGCGCACCCGTTCCCGGCTTTCGCCCACCGCCTTGTCGGGCAGGCCGACGATGGTGAAGGCGACCTGCCCCGGCCCGATCTGAACCTGCACATCGACCGGCACCGCCTCGATCCCCTGGAAGGCGACGGTCGTCACGCGCGACACCATGACTGCCCAGCTCCCGCATCAATCGCGGACGAGCATAATGCAACCTTTGATTTATATCAAGAACGAAGAGAGAACAAAGACGCTGCGGAATCCGCTGCGTCAGCCGCGCCGCTTCGCCTCGACCACGTCCCACACCTTCGCCGCGATATCCGGGCCGCCGAGGCGCTTGACGGCGCGGATGCCCGTCGGCGCGGTGACGTTGATCTCCGTCAGGTAACCGTCGATGACGTCGATGCCGACGAGGATCAGCCCGCGTTCGCGCAATGCGGGCCCGAGGCGCGCGCAGATCTCCCGCTCGCGTTCGGTGAGTTCGGCTTCTGTCGCCGCGCCGCCGCGCACCATGTTGGAGCGCAGGTCGCCCTCCGCCGGCACCCGGTTCACCGCGCCCGCGAATTCGCCATCCACCAGCAGAATGCGCTTGTCGCCCTTGGAGACGTTGGGCAGGAAGCGCTGGATCACCCAGGGCTCGCGGAAGGTAACGGCGAAGAAATCGTAGAGCGAGCCGTAGTTGAGGTCATCGCGGGTGACACGGAACACCGCGGCCCCGCCGTGGCCGAACAGCGGCTTCATGACGATGTCGCCATGCTCGGCGCGGAAGGCATCGATCGCCGCCTTGTCGCGGGTGATCAGCGTCGGCGGCATCAGGTCGGCGAAATTGGTGACGAAGAGCTTTTCCGGCGCGTTGCGCACATGGGCCGGGTCGTTCACCACCAGCGTCTTCGGGTGGATCTTCTCCAGCATGTGGGTGGCTGCCACATAGGCCATGTCGAAGGGCGGATCCTGGCGCATCAGGATCACGTCCATTTCGGCAAGGTCGGCATGCCGGCCTTCGCCGAGCGAGAAGTGATTGCCCGCCTCGTCGCGAACCTCGACGGGTTCGACGGTCGCCGTCACCGTGTCGCCGGTCAGGGCAAGCCGGTCGGGCGTATAGTGATAGAGCGCATGGCCGCGCCTTTGCGCTTCCAGCATCAGCGCGAAGGCGCTGTCGCCGGCAATGTTGATCGAGGAAATATGGTCCATCTGGACCGCAACCTTCAGCGGCATGGCATGCTCCGCAATGGATGGGCGCGACGGGGCGAGACGGAGCCTCGCGCGCGCTTCGTTTTCGAGTTGCCCCAGATATGAAAGCCGCCCGGCGCTTTGTCCAGCCGTGATGGCCGCGGGGGCGCCTTACTGCTTGAAAGCAAGCCACACCGTATGGCCACCGCAATCGGGATCCTCCACCCGGTGCAGCGTGACCGAAAATCCGGCATCGGCGAGAAGCGCTTCATATTCCTGCGGCGACAGACTTGCGTGATACAGTGGGTGGCCGAAAAATTCGCCGATCGCCTCGCCATAATCCGGACCGCTGGTGAAGAGCAGGCGGCCTCCCGTCGCCACATGTCCGGAAAAGACCGCGAACATGAGCCGTTGTTCGTCGTGCGGCAGGTGAAAGAAACTGTCCCAGGCAATGATCGCCTCGAAGCGGCGGCCAAGGTCGAGGCTCCGCATGTCGGCCTCCACCCAGGTATGGCCCGGAAAACGGTGCCGGCAAAGTGCAATCATGGCGGGAGCCGAATCGACGCCGGTGATAGCGAAGCCGCGGTTTGCGAAATACCGCGCGATCGGCTCCCCGGTGCCGCAGCCGAGGTCGAGTATGCCGGCACGTGCGTCCAGCCCTTCGACCAGGCACCGCAGATAGCGCTCCTCGAACAAGGCACGGCTTCGCAGCCGGTCGAATTCGGCGGCATACCTGTCATAGAGGTTGCTGATATCCGTCACGGCAAAAAACTCCCGCCGCCCGCCTCGAAGGCGTTCTCGACATGACGCGGCAGCCGGCGTGGCGAAATCAGCACCGCGTCGAAGCGGTAGGTGCGGCCGGCGGCTTTCGGATTCGCCGCAAGCCAGCTGCGGGAGGCGGCCGCGATCCGACGCTGGTTCGCCGGCGAGATGGCCAGCAGCGCCGCATCGAAGTCGCGCCTCGCCTTCACCTCGACGAAGGCGATCACGTCCTTGCGGCGGGCGATGATATCGATCTCGCCGCCCGGCGCGCGGTAGCGGCGGGCAAGCACCCGCCAGCCCTTCAGCCGCAGCCAGAAGGCGGCGAGCCCTTCGGCGACGAGGCCGGCGCGATAGGCTTTCTCCCGTGCGTCCCTGCCTCGTTTCGCCATCGGCTCAGGTGTCTCCGCCGCCTTTCATGGCAAGGGCCTTCGCGTAGAGCACCTTGCGGTCGAGGCCCGTTTGCCGTGAAACCTGCTTGGCGGCCGCCGCCGGCTTCATGGTGGTCAGGGCCTCGGCCAGCAGCGCGTCCGCATCCTCGCTGTCGGCCTCGGCGCGCGGCGCAGGCGGGGCAACGACCACCACGATCTCGCCCTTCACCGTTTCCCCGGCATAGAAGTCGCGCAGATGCGACAGGCTGCCGCGCTCGAAGGTTTCGAAGCGCTTGGTCAGTTCGCGCGCCACCGCCGCGCGCCGCTCCGCGCCCAGCACATCCGCCATCGTTTCCAGCGAAGCCGCCAGCCGGTGCGGGCTTTCGTAGAAGACGAGCGTTGCCGGCACGTCGGCGAGTTCCGCGAGGCGCCTGGCGCGTGCACCGCCCTTCTGCGGCAGGAAACCGGCGAAAAGCACCGTGTCGCTCGGCAGGCCCGCGCCGACGAGCGCGGCCAGCAGGGCGCTCGCCCCCGGCACGGGAATGATGCGGTGTCCCGCCTCGATCACCTCCGCGACCAGCCGGTAACCGGGATCGGAGACCAGCGGCGTGCCTGCGTCGCTGACCAGCGCCACCACCTTGCCTTCGTCGAGCGCCGCCAGCAGTCTTGGCCGCTGCCGCTCGGCATTGTGCTCGTGATAGGGCAGAAGCTGCGCCCTCAGCGCGAAACGCTGCATCAGGGTCGCCGTTACCCTGGTATCCTCGCAGGCGACGAGATCGGCGGCCGCCAGCACCTCCAGCGCCCGCACCGTGATGTCGCCGAGATTGCCGATCGGCGTGGAGACGATGTAGAGCGCGCTTTCCGGGCGCGGCGCCTCGTAGGCATGGGCACCGATGACGAAACGGCGCGCGCCTTCCGGCGGCGGATTGTCCGGTGTGTCCGCGTTCTCGGCATCGCCGGTCATGTGCCGCCCTCGCGCAATGGTTTCGGAATCGGTCACAATGCTGTAAACCGTCAGCAAATCCCCCGTCAATGCAAGGCGCTTCGACGGGCAGGGTGGTCAATAAAGGTCAACGATTTCGATTTCCGGCCAGCGGGATAGCCTGCCGGTCGAGGTTCAGGAGGTCGGTCTTGCAGCGTCTCGTTTCCCGGATCGCCGTCCGCACCCGCGCCGTCGCCATGGCTGCCGCGGTGGGTGCGGCAGGCCTGCTCGCGGGCTGCTCCGGCTCAACGCTCGGTGAATTCCAGGGCTATCCCAGCGACCCGAATGCCGGCACCCCGCCCGTTACCGCCGACACGATCGGCACCGGCACGGTGCGCGTTGGCCTGCTCCTGCCCATGTCGTCGGGCGGCGGCGCACCTGGCCTGCCCAACAGCCCCGGCGCGCAGCCGCCGGCCACCTCCGTCGGCCAGGTCTTCCGCAACGCGGCCCAGCTCGCGCTCAGCGATTTCCAGGGCGCCGACATCCAGATCCTGGTCAAGGATACCGGCGGCACGTCGGAAGGCGCGCGCACCGCCGCGCAGGATGCCATCGCCGACGGCGCGGAACTCATCATCGGCCCGGTCTTCGCGCCGGCTGTCGGCGGTGCCGGCTCGGTCGCCCGTTCGAGCGGCATTCCCGTCGTCGCCTTTTCCAGCGACAGCTCGGTCGCCTCGCGCGGCGTCTACCTGCTGAGCTTCCTGCCGCAGACGGACGTGGAGCGCATCGTCAGCTTCGCCGGTTCGCAGGGCCGTCGTTCCTTCGCCGCCCTCCTGCCGGAAGACGCTTATGGCGCGGTGGTCGAGGCCGTGTTCCGCCAGGAAGTCGGCAAGCTTGGCGCGCGCATCATCACCATCGAGCGCTACAAGCCGAACGACGCCGACGACCTGCGCGCCAAGGCGCAGGCGATCGCTGCCCAGGCCGGCAATATCGACACGCTCTACGTGCCCGCCGGCGGCAGCGTGCCGGGCTTCGTCGCCCAGGTCATGCAGAGCGGCGCCCACCTGTCGCAGGTCAAGATGATCGGCAGCGGCCAGTGGGATTCGCCGGAAGTGCAGAACACCGGCCTGCTCGCCGGCGCCTGGTATCCGGGGCCCGACGCCAGCGGCTTCCAGGCTTTTGCCGACCGCTATCAGCAGAACTTCGGCTCCCGGCCGCCGCGCAACGCGACACTGGCCTATGACGCGACGATCCTTGCCGCCGGCCTCGTGCGCTCCGCCGGTCCCAGCCGCTTCACCGACCGGGTGCTGACCAACCGCGACGGCTTCCTTGGCATCGACGGCGTGTTCCGCTTCCTGCCGAACGGACTCAACCAGCGCGGCCTCGCCGTCTACGAGGTCACCGGCACCGGCGCCCGGGCGGTCGATCCCGCGCCACGCTCCTTCGGATCGGCAAGCTGATGATCGCGGGCCGTCGCATCCTTCTGGTGATCGGCGGCGGCATCGCCGCCTACAAGTCGCTGGAGTTGATCCGGCGGCTGCGCGAGCGCGGCGCCACGGTCCGCGCCGTGATGACGCCGGCGGCCTGCCAGTTCATAACGCCGCTTTCCGTAGGCGCACTCACCGCCGACCGTGTTTTCACCGACCTGTTCGACCGCGAGGACGAGCACGACGTCGGCCATATCCGCCTGGCGCGCGAGGCGGATCTCATCGTCGCCGCGCCCGCCACCGCGGACCTGCTGGCGAAGATGGCCAACGGGCTTGCGAACGACCTCGCCTCCACCATCCTGCTTGCGGCGAAGGTACCCGTCCTTGTCGCGCCCGCGATGAACCCGGCCATGTGGCAGCATCCCGCCACGAGGCGCAACGTGGCTCAGCTTGCCGGTGACGGCGTCGCCTTCGTCGGTCCCAATAGCGGCGCAATGGCGGAAGCGGGCGAGGCGGGCGAGGGCCGTATGGCCGAGCCGCTGGAGATCGTGGCGGCGATCGAGCGGCGGCTTTCGGTCGCTTCCGGCCCGCTCGCCGGCAAATCGGTGCTGATCACCTCCGGCCCGACCCACGAGCCGATCGATCCGGTGCGCTATATCGCCAACCGCTCGTCCGGCAAGCAGGGCCATGCCATTGCTGCGGCTGCCGCGAGGGCCGGCGCCCGTGTCACCCTTGTTTCCGGTCCGGTCACGATCCCCGACCCGGCCGGCGTCAGGGTCCTGCGCGTCGAGACGGCGCGCGAGATGCTGCAGGCCGTCGAAGCCGCTCTTCCCGCCGACGTGGCGATCATGGCGGCTGCTGTCGCCGACTGGCGCGTCGCCTCCGGCAGCGGCCAGAAGATCAAGAAGGACGGCAGCGGCAAGCCGCCGGCCCTCTCGCTCGCCGAAAATCCGGATATCCTGGCCACCGTCGGCACTCTCGCCGAAGGCAGGCCCTGTCTCGTCGTCGGCTTCGCAGCCGAGACGCAGAACCTCATCGACAATGCGCGCGCCAAGCTGCAACGCAAGGGCGCCGACTTCATCGTCGCCAATGACGTATCGCCCGAAACCGGCGTCATGGGCGGCGATGCCAACACCGTCCGCCTCGTTTCGCGCGACGGCGTGGAGGACTGGCCGACCCTGTCGAAGGAAGACGTCGCCGAGCGGCTGGTCGCCGTCATCGCGGCGAAATTGGCCGATAGCGGCGAGTGAGTCTTTTTACGCGGCATAATTTGCAGAAAGAGTCAATATTTATTGCACCGGAGTCAGAGTTGAGCTAGGGTTTCGTTGGCGCGGCCCTTGCGCAGCGAAAGTGCCCCTGGGCACCTCCGGGAACGGATAGCTGCGAGTGCGGGACGCGTCATTTTTATTTTAATAATAATGCGTTGACTCCGACCTCCAAACATCCCTTTCGCTCCCGATCCTGCCAACGATCAGATCATAGGATCGCAAATCATCTCTTTCCCACTTCCTCTGGATCGCCCAGGCACAATAGTCAGCCGCCCAAAGAGCTGGCTCTTTTGCAGAATCAATGAAGGAAACGGTCCAACGGTCTCTTGTTGCCAATTGCTGCACAGACTCGTTCACGGACGCCTTGAAGGCGGCTTTAGTTCGCTTTGAACCGAGACTCGCTGCCGTAATTAAAACTTGTGCGTCGCCCTCAAAAATATTCCCGGCCGCATCTCGCAAGTGCTGAAGCCAAGCATGGCGATAGAATATGAAATCACGTTCGCGGGTTTCCGGAGCGGCTTTGGATTTCTCTAGGACCGTGCAATCAATTCGGAAATTTTCCGTTGCCAGTATTTCGAAGACCTCATCTCGGGTCGCTTGCTGATCGCTCGTTGCATGCAACTTGTCGCGCTCCGCTTCACCGTTGGCAATCAGCCTGCGGCGAAGCGCCAGCAGAGCATTGGAGAAATTGCAGGCCTCCATCGTTAGCGTGCAAAGCAGGAAGTAGCGACTGGCTCCCTCTTTTCTCTTGAAAGTGAAGCAACCCGCTTCATCGGCAAATACAAACCTGTCCATAATGCATCTTCTGATGTTGCGGCAAAGCATCACAACATTTACGCAAAATCAAATCAACTTCCACGCTAAACATCAGGAATTTCAGCATTGCAATAGCCGTGCAATTGCAATGCTGAAGATTCGGCCGCATCCCACGGCGTGCCTAGAATACCCTCCCCGCCCACATCGGTTTCCGTCGCATTATGCGGGCCTGAGGTTACCCGTTGAACGGACGCTAAGGCTCGCGTGCGACGTTCGGTCAAAAGCCGACATTGATGATCTGGACCCTGCGGTTGACCGCACTGTCCGGGTCGGCCTTGTCGCGCAGGTCCTCCTCGCCGAGCCCCACCGCCTCCAGATATTCGGGCGGCACGCGGAAGGTGGTCACCAGCGCCTCGCGGACCGCCTCGGCGCGTTTCCTGGAGAGTTCGAGGTTGTATTCGCGCTTGCCCTTGGCGTCGGTATGGCCGACGACGAAAAACTTCTGGCCCCAGAGGTAAGGTGTGTGCAGCGCGTCGGCGATCAGCCCGATCGTCTCGTAGGACTGCGGCCGGATGCGGTCGGAATCGAAGTCGAAATCGATCTCGACATTGAACTGGCGCAGTTTTGCAAGCTGCGCGGACAACGGGATCGATTCCTTGGCATTTTCGCCCGGGTACTGCTTGATGTTCTGAAGCGCCTGCGCCCGCAGGTCATCCGCATGGATGGTCGCCTGCACCTCGGCACCCTGCAGGCTGTTGACGATCTCGTTGCGCGACAGCTTGTTCTGAGCAAGCGCGGCACCGTGCGACAATGAGACGGCAAAGATTGCTGCGTAAAGGGCAAATTTCATGGCTTTATCCTCCAAAATTGTCTTGTCGACTCAGCGGTAGCCTGCGTCTGTGATCGCCTGGTTGCACTTGGCGCTGACCGACGGCTCAGCCTTCAATAGGCACTTGAGGATGTTGCCCTTGCCGGGCTTGGTGAGCTTGCAATATTGCTGCGTGTCCCGGTTGCAGACCTTCTCGACCGCCGCCTGGGCGGCAAAGCGCTGCTGGAGCAGCGCAAAGACGCCGGCGTAATCCGTCTTGCACTGCGCCGAAACCTTGGCTTCGTTCTCAACCAGGCACTGCTGGATGCGGCCGCCGCCGAGATTGACGTTCTTGCAGTATTTCTCGATATCCGCACCACAGCTGGCGCCCAGGATCTTGATTGCTTCGGCGAAGCCGATCGTCTCTGCGGATGCGGCGCCAACGCCAAGACCTGCTGCAACGGAAAACGCGGCGAGGATACGTGTTGTTCGTCTCATGCCATTCCTCCTGTTCCTTGCGGCCAGGCCTCCTTGCGGGCCTGGAACATCGATGAATGCACATTTGTATGACGTTACGTAAGTATTATTTTGCACCCCTGACTACCGCTTCCTGCCGCATGACGGCGATCCGCGTCGCAACCAGACAGGGCTTGCCAATCCCGGCGCGAGATGACACGGCTTTCCCGACCAACGGTTTTCGCATGCAGGAGGATTGTGGATGTCCGTGACAGTGTTGCTGCGCCGGCTTGACCACGGCAAGGATCTGCCGCTGCCGTCCTACCAGAGCGAGCATGCGGCCGGCGTCGACCTGTGTGCGGCAATCGACGGGGCGATCGTGCTTGAGCCTGGCAAGCGGGTGCTGGTCCCGACGGGCATCGCGATTGCCCTTCCCTTCGACATGGAAGCGCAGGTCCGTCCGCGCTCGGGGCTTGCCGCAAAGCACGGCGTGACCGTCCTCAACACGCCGGGCACGGTGGATGCCGATTATCGCGGCGAGATCAAGGTCATCCTTGTCAACCTCGGCGAGGAACCCTTCGAGATCCAGCGCGGGACCCGCATCGCCCAGATGGTCGTCGCTCCCGTCACCCGTGTCGCCTTCGTCGAAGTCGCCGATCTCGACGAGACCGCGCGCGGCGCCGGCGGCTTCGGCTCCACCGGCCTTGGCTGAGCGGCGCGTTTTCCCGAAATCTTCAGCACACAGGATCCCATGCGGCCCGATCTCGTCATCTTCGATTGCGACGGCGTCCTCGTCGATACCGAAACCCTCGCCAACAAGGTGCTTGCCGAAATCCTGACCGGCCTCGGCCTGCCGATGGATCATCATGAATGCCAACGCCGCTTCATGGGCCGCACCATGGAAGCCGTCCAGGCGATGGTCGAGGAGATGCTCGGCAGCGCCCTTCCCGAAGACTGGGCCGACTCTGTCCGCGCCCGGGATATCGAGGCCTTCGAAAGGGGCGTCGATCCGATCCCCGGCATCGAACGGGCGGTCGCAACCCTGAAGGCGGCCGGCATTCCCTATTGCGTCGGCTCCAGCGGCAAATACGCCAAGATGCGCCTGACGCTCGGCAAGGCCGGCCTGCTGCCGCATTTCGAGGACGTCCTCTTCTCCGCGCAGGATTGCGAGCGCGGCAAGCCGGCGCCGGATATCTTCCTCTACGCCGCTTCCGGCATGGGCAAGGCACCGGAGCGCTGCCTCGTCATCGAGGACAGCGTGCCGGGCGTGCTTGCGGCGAAGGCGGCCGGCATGCGGGTGCTCGGCTATGTCGGCAATCCGGATTCCGACCGCGAGGCGATGCGTGCGGCCGGGGCCGAACTCTTCGACGACATGCATGCCCTTGCCGCCCTGATCGGGCTGGAAACCACGCCGGTCACGGCTGGCTGACGGGCGATACGGGAACGGCATTCCGCGGCAAGGGCCGGCCGCGGGGATAACTTGCCAGCCGACCCCGTGAATAGGCGTGCGGATATCTCGCCTTTGCGCACCTGTCGGGATAACGTCTGGGGCTCCGGCGTGCGCGTCCGTCGCGGTCGTCCCATCTGGCCGCATTTTGGGCCGGCGGAGACGACATGCGACAGGATGCGACAGGAAAAGTCACGAAAAACGCACCGCCGCGCGGGAGTTCGCCGAGCGGCAGGAAATGCGTTGCAAGAGGAGACGGAAACCGCATGAGCGAGCGCAAACCCGGCCGCGGCCGTATCTATTCGTCCATCGTCGACACAATCGGCGACACTCCGCTGGTCCGCCTCGACAAGCTGGCTGCAGAAAGGGGCGTCAAGGCGAACATCCTCGCCAAGCTCGAATTCTTCAACCCGATCGCCAGCGTCAAGGACCGTATCGGCGTCTCGATGATCGAAGCGATGGAGCGGGACGGCCGCATCAGGCCGGGCGAGACCGTGCTGGTGGAGCCGACTTCCGGCAATACCGGCATCGCCCTTGCCTTCGTCGCCGCCGCCAAGGGCTACCGGCTCATCCTCGTGATGCCGGAAACCATGTCGATCGAGCGGCGCAAGATGCTGAAGCTGCTCGGCGCCGAGCTTGAGCTGACCGAAGGTCCGAAGGGCATGAAGGGCGCGATCGCCCGCGCCGAGGAACTGATCGCCTCCATTCCCGGCGCCATCATGCCGCAGCAGTTCGAGAATCCCGCTAATCCGCAGATCCACCGCGAGACGACGGCCGAAGAGATCTGGAACGACACCGACGGCAAGGTCGACGTCTTCGTCTCCGGCATCGGCACCGGCGGTACGATCACCGGCGTTTCGCAGGTTCTCAAGGCCCGCAAGCCGGACCTGCATGTCGTCGCCGTGGAGCCGACCGACAGCCCGGTCCTGTCCGGCGGAAATCCTGGCCCCCACAAGATCCAGGGGATCGGCGCCGGCTTCGTCCCCGGTGTCCTCGACACCTCGGTCTATGACGAGGTGCAGACGATCTCCAATGATGAAGCCTTCCTGATGGCCCGCGATGTCGCCCGCCTCGAAGGCCTGCCGGTCGGCATTTCCTCGGGCGCGGCGCTGATGGCTGCCGTGAAGGTCGGCGCAAGACCCGGGATGGAAGGCAAGACGATCGTCGTCATCATCCCCTCCTTCGCCGAGCGCTATCTCTCCACGGCCCTGTTCGAAGGGCTGGAGTAAATCGCGAAAGGGCGGCGGGTCACCGGCCCGCCGCCGTCATCATCGCGTCTTCGGCCAGTCCCGCAGCACGAGGTGTGTTTCCACGCTCGTCACCCCCTCCAGGCAGGCGACCATCGCCCGGATTTCGGCGATCCGCTGCGGGTCTTCCGCCTCGACATGCGCAACCATGTCGAGCTCGCCCGCGATCGAGCGACAGGCAAGGATTTCGGGCAGTTCCAGCAGTTTCGGCGCAACCCGCTCGCAAATCGCGCTTTCCGTCCTGATCCACAGATAGGCTGCCACGCGCCCGGCTGCCTGCCCGTCCTCCTCGATCGTGTAGCGGCGGATGACGCCGCTTGCCTCGAGGCGGGCGATACGCTCCTGCACCGACGAGCGGGCGAGGCCGACACGGCCGGCGATCGTCTTCAGCGGCATGCGGCCGTCCTGCTTCAGCAGTGCCAGAATTTGCCGGTCGATCTGATCGGGTGCCTTCACGGCCTCTCTCCCTGAAATCCCTTGCCGGAAAATGGCCGGCAGATCCGGTCATCCTGCCGGCTGCGCGAGTGCCGCCTCTTTCCTAGTTTGTCCGGCAAGGGAACCACGCAGGAAGAGCGGCCACACCATGCAGTTTCATCTGGGAACAAGGAATTTCAAGGCGGACCGCGCCTGGGGCGCGCTCGACATCGCCAGCATCGAGGGTGCGAGCGTTCGCCTCCACTGGACGAACGAGCCCTATATCTGGCACGTCAATGACGGGGCCGAGGTCTTCCTCGTCCTCGATGGCGCCGTCGACATGCACTACCGCGAAGGTGGCGGGGAACGTGTCGAGCGCCTTGGCGCCGGCGACATCTGCCATGCGGAACCCGGCGACGAGCACGTCGCCAGGCCCATTGGCGAGGCCCGCATCCTCGTCATCGAGAAGGCGGGCAGTATCTGATGCCTGTTCAGCCCCAGCGGGCTTCGAGGAAGCCCATGATCCGGCGCACGTCGTGCAGCACCGGGGCGGCAATTGCCGCGGCCCGCTCCGCACCGTCGCGCAGCACCGCGTCGATATGGCCGGGATCGGCGATCAGCCGGCGCATGTTGTCGGCGATCGGCGCCAGCCGTTCGACGGCGAGATCGCTCAGCGCCGGCTTGAAGACGGAAAACTGCTGGCCGCCATATTCGGCCAGCACTTCGGCTTTCGTCCGGCCCGACAGCGCCGCGTAGATACCGACAAGGTTGTCCGCCTCGGGACGGCCCTCCAGGCCCATTACCTCGCTTGGCAGCGCTTCAGGATCGGTCTTGGCCTTGCGCACCTTGCGCGAGATCGCCTCGGCGTCGTCGGTCAGGTTGATCCGCGACAGGTCGGAGGGGTCCGACTTCGACATCTTCTTCGTGCCGTCGCGCAGCGACATGATGCGCGTCGCGGGGCCTGCGATCATCGGCTCGGTGATGGGGAAATAGAGCTCGTCCGGGCTTTCCGGCGTCGGTTCAGGATTGGGAATGCCGAGGCCGAGTTCCCTGATGCGCTCGACGAAGTCGTTGTTGAACTTCTGTGCAATGTCGCGGGTCAGCTCCAGATGCTGCTTCTGGTCGTCGCCGACCGGCACATGGGTGGCGCGGTAGGCGAGAATGTCGGCGGCCATCAGGTTCGGATAGGCGAAGAGACCGACGGAGGCGTTCTCGCGGTTCTTGCCGGCCTTTTCCTTGAATTGCGTCATGCGGTTCAGCCAGCCCATGCGGGCGATGCAGTTGAAGATCCAGGCGAGCTCCGCGTGCTCCTTCACCTGCGACTGGTTGAAGATGATCGCCTTCTTCGGGTCGATGCCGGCTGCGAGATAGGCGGCCGTCACTTCGCGGGTGGCGCGCGTCAGTTCCGCCGGTTCCTGCCAGACGGTGACGGCATGCAGGTCGACAACGCAATAGATCGACGGCATTTCGTCCTGCAGCGGCACGAAGCGGGAGATGGCGCCGAGATAGTTGCCGAGATGCAGGTTGCCGGTCGGCTGGACGCCGGAAAAGACCCGAGGCTCAAAGCCCTTCATTCTTGTTCCCCTAGTATGGACCCATGGGATGGTCGTTGAATTTGCGCGACTTATGGCGAAGAGACCCTGCCCGTGCAAGTGGCCTCGTCGAGGAGGTTCCGGATTGTCCGGTTTTCTGTAGCGATCAGGTCACGCTGGGAGGTTTCCGCCTGAGGGCGCGGCCGAGATAGCCCTTGAGGTCGACCACGCCGGTCAGCTGCACGAAGACGGCGAAGGCCGCCATGCCGACAAGAACCAGCAGGGCGAGGGCGGAAAAGCGTGTCAGCAGGGAAGGGGCGGCGAGGAGCGATGCCAGAGACAGCGCGCCGCCATAAAGCACGAAGCCCATCAGCACGCTGGCGAGGCACAGCAGCGGCAGCCTTTTCGCTGCACCGGCATCAAGCCTGAAATGCCCGCGCCGCCACAGGGTGAAGCCGAGGAGCAGCGTGTTCACCCAGCCTGCGAGCGAGGTCGCGAGCGCGATGCCGACATGGGCGAGGAAAGGGGCCAGCGCCAGTGCGCCGGCGACGTTGACCACCATACCGGCGCCCGCAAACCACATGGGCGTCTTGGTATCCTCGCGCGCAAAGAAGCCCGGCGAGAAGACCTTGTTCAGCACGAAGGCCGGCAAGCCGATCGCATAGGCGAGCAAGGCGGCGGTCGTCGCCTCGCCGTCGGCGGTCGAGAAGGCGCCGCGCTGGAACAGCACCGACACGATCTCAGTGGGCACGACGATAAGCGCCACCGTGGCCGGCAGGGTCAGCGCCAGCGCGAACTCCATGGCCCGGTTCTGGGTATGGAGGGCGACGTCCTCGCGGCCCGAGCGAAGCTGGCGGGCAAGGTCAGGCAGCAGCACCACGCCGATGGCGATGCCGACGACGCCGAGCGGCAGTTGGTAGATCCGGTCGGCGTAATAGAGATAGGAGACGGCGCCGGCCTGCGCCGAAGCGATGATGGTGCCCACGGCGATATTGATCTGGGTGACGCCGCCGGCCACCACGCCGGGAACGCCGAGCCACCAAAGCCGGCGCACGCCCTGCGTCAGGCGGGGGCGATAGAGCGGCACCGAGAAGCCGAGATGACGAACCGCGAAGAAGAGCAGGGCAAGCTGCGCGACACCGGCAAGCGCCACGCCCGACGCCATCACCGCACCAAGCGCCGTGCCCGGAACCATGTCGAGCGCGCCGATCAGGGCAAGCACGCCGATCATCACCACATTGAGCACCACCGGCGCCAGCGCGGCAGCGGCGAAGCGGCGGAAAGTGTTCAGAATGCCGGAGAGGAACGCAACCAGTGACATGCAAAGCAGATAAGGGAAGGTGATCCGCGACAGGAGGACCGCAAGGTCGAATTTCTGCGGATCTTCCAGGAAGCCCGGCGCCAGGACCAGCACGAGCGCCGGCATGGCGATCTCGGCAATCGCGGTGATGATCACCAGCGTCCAGAACAGGGCGGCGAGAATTTCGCCGGCAAACTGGCGGGCGCCAGTTTCGCCCTTTTCCTCGACCGCGCGGGCGAACAGCGGAACAAAAGCGGAGTTGAATGCGCCTTCCGCGAACAGCCGGCGGAACAGGTTCGGCAGACGGAAGGCCACAAAAAACGCATCCGCCACCGGGCCCGCGCCCACGAAGGCGGCGATCATCACGTCCCGCAGGAAACCGAGCAGGCGACTTGTCATGGTCGCGCCGCCGACGGTCGCGAAATTCTTCAGCAGGCTCATGGTCGCTCGCGGGTGCTCGGAATGCGGGAGTATCTCATGTCAGCGCGGTCCGGCGCGCGCGCTTTGCCGGTGGCGGCGCCGCTTCCTCTCCGTCGACCGCCTGTACCAGCCTTTGCCTGATCGCTTCCTGACGACCGATATTGGCGATTTTCTGTCCCGTGAGGTCGGTGACGTAGAAAACGTCGACGACGCGCTCGCCGAAGGTTGCGACATGGGCGGAGGCGATGTTCAGGTTCAGGTCCGAGATCGCCCGCGTCAGGTCGAACAGCAGGCCGGGCCGGTCGAGCCCGGTGATTTCCAGGACCGTGTAGCGGTTCGACCAGGAATTGTTGACGAGCACCTCCGCCTCGATGCGAAAGGCCTTCATCCTGCCTTTGGCGGCGGCCTTGCGCGCCACCGTTTCCGGCATCACCTCCTCACCGCGCAATGCCTTTTCGATCAGTTCGCCGATCCGGTTGCCGCGGCGAAACTCGTCGGAATCGTCGGGCAGTTCCCGCGAGATGAAGATCGTGTCCAACGCGAAACCGTCCGTCGTCGTATCGATCTGGGCATCGACGATATTGGCGCCGGCCACGAAACAGGCGCCGGCGATGGTCGACAGCAGGCGCGGATGGTCCGGCGCCAGCACCGTGATCTCCGTCACCGCCTCGAAGGCATGGGTGGCGACGCGCGCGGCGAAGCGCTCCCTGGCCTTGTCGGCGGCACGGATCATTTCCGCATCCGCCACCTTGCGCTCCAGCGGCACGCGCAGCCAGTAGGAGGGGTAGTGGCGCTCCAGATAGGCTGTGCGTTCCCTGTCGCTCCACTGGCCGAGCGCTTCGGCAAGTTCCTGCTTCGCCGCCTCGACGCGCTGGTCGCGCGAGACCTGGCTGTGGCCGCCGGTCAGGAGCGGTTCTGTCTCGTAGTAGAGCGTCCTGAGAAGCTGGCCCTTCCAGCCGTTGAAGACGCCGGGCCCGACGGCGCGAATGTCCGCGACCGTCAGGATCAGCAGCATCTTCAGCCGCTCCATGCTCTGCACGATGCGGGCGAAATCCTCGATCGTCTTGCGGTCGCTGAGGTCGCGCGACTGGGCGACTGTGCTCATTTCCAGATGATATTCGATGAGCCAGGCGACGGTGTCCGTCTCGCTCGCGGTCAGGCCCAGTCGCGGGCAGAGCCTGCGGGCGATGCGGGCGCCGGCAATGCTGTGATCTTCCGGCCGCCCCTTGGCGATGTCGTGCAGGAAGATCGCCACATAGAGCAGCTTGCGGTTCTGGATCGTCTTGATGAGATCGGTGGAAAGGGGATGGTCCTCGCCGGCCTCGCCCCGGTCGATCGCCGCCATGATGCCGACCGCGTGGATCAGATGCTCATCCACCGTGAAGTGGTGGTACATGTTGAATTGCATCATCGCCACGACCTTGTCGAAGTCGGGAATGAAGCGGCCGAGCACGCCGGTCTCGTTCATCCGCCGCAGCACCGTCTCCGGATCGTTGCGGGAAGTCAGGATCTGCAGGAAGAGCCGATTGGCCTCCGCGTCCTCCCGCACGGCCGCATTGATCAGCTTCAGCGAACGGCGGATCAGCTTCAGCACCTCGGGATGGAAGGAGACGTTCTCCCGGTCGGCCAGCGCGAAGATGCGGATCAGGTTGACCGGATCCTTTTCGAATACGTCCTCATGAGCGACGGTGATGCGCTCGTTTTCCAGCATGAAGTCCGGCGCGCCCTTGATGTGCTTCTGGTTCACGCGTCCGCTTTTCGTCAGTCGGGTGAAGAAGCGCGACAGGCCCGGCGCATGCTTGACATGCTGGTTTTCCAGTGCGGCGCAGAAGATGCGCGTCAGGTCGCCCACATCCTTGGCGACGAGGAAGTAGTGCTTCATGAAGCGCTCGACATCCTTCATGCCCGGATGCTGCGTGTAGCCGAGACGGATCGCGATCTCGCGCTGGATGTCGAAGGAAAGTCGTTCCTCCGGCCTACCGGTCAGGAAATGCATGTGGCAGCGCACCGCCCACAGGAAATCTTCGCACTTGCGGAAGCGGTTGTATTCCGCCCGCGAAAAGACGCCCGCCTTGACGAGGCCCGAGCCGGAGCGCACCCGGTAAAAATATTTCGAGATCCAGAACAGGGTGTTGAGGTCGCGCAGCCCGCCCTTGCCTTCCTTGATATTCGGCTCGACCAGATAGCGGGATGCACCCTGTCGGCGATGCCGTTCGTCGCGCTCGGCAAGCTTGGCGGCAATGAATTCCGCCCCGGTGGAGGCCGCGACCTCGTGGTCGAAACGCCGCACCAATTCGCTGTAGAGCTCTTCGTCTCCCCAGATGAAGCGCGCTTCCAGGATCGCGGTTCGGATCGTCATGTCGGTGCGCGACAGGCGCACGCATTCATCGATATTTCGCGTCGCGTGACCGACTTTCAGCCCCAGGTCCCAGAGCATGTAGAGGATATATTCCACCACTTGCTCGCCCCAGGGCGTCTGTTTGTAGGGTAGCAGGAACAAGAGGTCGATATCCGAACCCGGCGCCAGCGTGCCGCGGCCGTAGCCGCCCACGGCGACGATCGACAGCCTTTCGGCCGAGGACGGATTCTCCGCCTTGTAGACAAACTCGACCGCAAATTCATGAATGGCGCGGATGAGCTCGTCCTGAACGTCGCTTAGCCGGCTCGCGCACGCGGTCCCGCTGCCGTCCTCGAACAGAAGCTTTTCGACCTTCGAACGGGCATCCTTCATGGCCGCCTTCAGGGCACTAAGCACCCTGGCACGGACCTTGAGGTCGCCGCCACGACCACCGGCCTCCTCGGCGAAGGCCCTGAGCTTGCTTTGCAAGGCCTGCCGGTCGATCAGCTCCGCGAGCCCGTTCGCGGTCTTGGTCAAGCTGCCTTCCACTGTGCCTTCGCCTTCCACCATTGCCCGCGCGGATGCTACGCAGGGCCTTGTCGCTTCCGCTGCCTCATATCATATGCCGTCACGCGCCGCGACAAGGCGCAAATGGTGCAGCAGGTGGTCGAGGGACTGTTTCGACAGGCCGCCGATCTTGTTCGCCAGCATGTTGGAAAATTCCGTGGCCTCGGGCGTCAGGCCCGACGTATCGATGGTCACGCGCGGATCGGACATTTCGGCAAGCCGCTGCAATTCCTCGGCTTCGTCCCAGATCACGTTGAAATAGGCGATGATGCGCTGGACCATGTACCAGGTAGGCCGGCCGCGCTTGCCGTGCTCCAGCGCGGAGAGATAGGCGCTGGAAACGCCAAGCCCTGCCGCCATTTCCTTCAGCGTGATGCCGCGCTTCTTGCGCAGTTCCCTGAGCTTCGCGCCAAACGGCGTCATGGGGCGTCCTTCCCCTTTTTGCGGCGGATCCTGACATAGAGCGCCCCGGCGCCGCCATGGCCACGATGGGCTTCCTCGAATCCTACGACGAGCGCGCGAAATTCCGGCAGGGCCAGCCACTGCGGCACAACCCGGCGCAGGATGCCGCGCCCTTGCGGCGAAAAGCCTTCCTCGAAACCGCCCTTCCCGGTGATCACCAGCACGAGGCGATGGTCTCTTGCCTGCGCCATGCGCAGGAAGCCGCCCAGGCGGACATGCGCTTCCGCCTGGGTAAGGCCGTGCAGGTCGATCCGCGCGTCGATCGTGCCGGTGCCCCGCGCAAGCCTTTGCAGATGCCGCTTCTCGATCGGCGCCAGCGACGGCAGGCGAGGCTCCTTCGACTTCGGCGCCCGCATCGCGGTTGCCGATTGCGGCAGCGCTGCTGCGGGCTGGTCTTGCGCGGGAGCGGGCAGGGCGGAAGCGGAGACTTCCGCAGGCTGGATCTTCCTTTTGTGCAGGGGCTTGGTGGAGGCTGCCACCTGTTCCCATAGTGCGCGTTCTTCCGGCGACAGCGTGCGGCCGCGCCGCGTCTTCGGCGTCACGGACGCACTCCGGCAGCAGATCGCGGGACAAGCAGGGTGAAACGGCCCTTGTGCTGGATGTCGCCTGCGATCGCGCCTGCCTCCGCCCCCGAACCGATGAAGAGATCGCCGCGCGCCGCGCCCACGATGGCCGAACCGGTATCCTGCGCGATCATCAAACGCGCGAAAGGCTTGGTCCCGCCCCCGTTTCCAGCCGGCAACTCGCCTTCGACGAAAACGGGCGTGCCGAAAGTGTGCAACATCCTGTCGACTGCGAGGCTGCGGCCGGCGGAAAGCTGAATGCCCGCCGCCCCGACCGGTCCGGCATCCGGATCGGCGTCAGTGACTTCGCGAAAGAAGATATTGGATCGATTGCGGCGCAGGACGCTGTCGATTTCTCCAGGATTCGCGGCCAGCCAATTCCGCAGCACCTCCATCGTCACCGTGCCTGGTTCGGCAAGTCCGCGCTCGATCATCACCCGCCCGATCGGGAAATAGGAGTGGCCGGTTTTTGCCGCATAGGCGACGCGCATTGCCGTGCCATCGGTCAGGCGGATGCGTGCGGATCCCTGCACGTGGACATAGAAGGCATCGACCGGGTCTTCCAGCCAGACCAACTCCAGATCGCGCCCGTCCAGCGCTCCGTCCATGATCGCCCCGCGATCCGGGTGTTCGACGATCCGGCCGTCCGGCATCAGGCGGCCAAAGGCGAATTCCGCGGGCAGCCCTGCCGGCCTGTTCTCGTCATCGATCCTTACCAGGTCGCCGGGTTTCGACAGCAGCGGCACCCTGAAACGATCGGTCCGCTTTCGCGAGCCTGCGAGTTCCGGTTCGAAATAGGCTGTCAGGAAGCCCGGTTCCCCGATGCGCAGCGGCTGGAAATTCGCCTCGAAGAAGGCGCGCGCTCCGTCCGGCCGCACGGCGCGCGCCGTGCGGCAAAGGTCGAGCAGCAGAGCGCCGTCGACGCCGATCCGTCCGGTCTTTGCAGGCACGTCGTCGTCCCGTGCGCAATGACGCACGAACGCGGCGAGAGCGGCCGCGTGATCGTCGCCCTCCCAGCCGGCCAGATCGGCAAACTCCACCTGTTCGGTTCGAATACCCGCCGCCATCGCCGCATCTTGGAGTAAGGAAAGCGCGGGCATCAAGAGCATGACGATCGGCGCCAGCGCCGATGCCAGCATCCGACCTGCCCGCAACACATGGCTCATTCGACGGATTCGGTCGCCACCAGCTTCCAGTTCGGATCGCGCGACGTGGTATCGCGGGCGAAGGTCCAGATATCCGTGACGTCGCTGACCTTGCCGGGGTCGCCTTCGACGACATTGCCGTCCTTGTTGCGGGTGGCGGAGATCAGTTCGCTCTGGAAGCGGACGGTGACCTGGGCGACCGATCCCTTGAGCGCGGCTTCCACGATTTCCGCCTTCTCGATCCCGACGAAAGTGAAATCGACGCTTTCCTGCCGAGACTCGCGGTCGGAGATCGCCGAGACGAAACCGTCATGGACTTCCTTCGACAGAAGATTGCGCAGTGACTTGCGGTCGCCCTGCGCGAAGGCCGTCACGATCATCTCGTAGGCCGCCTTGGCTCCCTGCAGGAAGTGGCCTGGCTCGAATTCGCGGTCCACGGAGAGGATCTGGCGCAGCGCCTCGTTCAGCGCGGAGCCTTTCGGCGCCATCTTGTCCAGTGTCGCGGTCGGCGAGCTGGTCTCCGGCTCCAAGTCCTGCGGTTCGCCCTGGCCTGGCAGGGGGATCACGTTGTCGCCGCCATTGCGCGCGCCGTCCCCGGTGCCGTTGCTGCTCTTGGGTGCGGAATAGGGATCGTAGGGCGGGCGCTCGTTCCCCGTGCGCTTGCCCAGAACGCTGCGCAATCTCAGGAAGATAACGACCGCCAGGACCAGGAAGATGATGTTGTAGACGTCAAAAATGTCGCTCATGTCGCGTCCGGCCATGGTTTTCGCACAAGCTCTTCCCGATCAGCCAGTTTCCCTGATCGACAGGAATTCGCTCAACAACAATATCCTGGCGGGATCCGGGCAAGGTAAAGCGGAGATTATGCCGATCCCGCGGATCTCTCTCCCCCGAACGGCGTCCCTTGTCCTGGTTCCATTGCCAGCGATGAACGAGCCCGTCCTGCCACGATTGGGTCTAGAGCGTTTTCTTGCCCGGCGCAATCGCCGCACCTCCGGGAAACGGCCTGAAGAGCCGTGAACCGGAAAAGCCCGAATGGCGATTGGCCCAGGGCCGTGCTTGTCATCCCTGCTTATGTAAGGCGCATGGCACCGGCATCCAGATTTATTTGCAGGAGCGGCTGCCGCAAATACGGACACATGTGAGGAAAATCCTCGCATTCCGGCGCAAGCAGTCCTATCTCGCCCTATGAACGCCCATGCGGCAGGCGTTACTGCCTGCCGGCCGGCAACTCCAACGGACTGGAACCATGCCCATCGGACTTCTGATCCTCGCGGCGCTGATCGGCCTGCCGCTCATTGAAATCTACGTGTTCGTCGCCGTGGGCTCGGAGATCGGCGCGCTTCCGACGATCCTGCTGACCGTCGCAACCGCGGTGGCCGGGACGATCATGCTGCGTGTGCAGGGCATTTCGCTTCTCATGCGCATCCGCAACGAAATGGAGGCCGGCCGCGTGCCGGCAGACGATCTCGTGCATGGCGCGCTGATGGTCGTCGCGGGCATTCTCCTGCTGATCCCGGGCTTCGTGACGGATGCGGTGGGCCTGCTTCTTTTCATACCCGCCGTCCGCAGCATGATCGGGAAGGCGATTGTCGAACGCGCGGACATTACGGTAGTCGGCGGCGGCGGGGTGCGCCGCCCCGAGAAGGACGTCGTCGATCTCGATGAAGGCGACTGGTCCCGCACGAACCCGGACGACGAAGCCGATCGTCCGTCCGGGAAACGCGCTCGCCTGAGTCCCTGGCGGGATCAGCAGGATCGTTGAACAAGGCCGTTTCAGGGGGCGCAAGACGGCAATGGGAGACTTTCTTCTCGAAAACGAAGCCATGGCGAGGCTGGTGGCATTCCTCGGGGTTCTCGCCGTGCTGGCGCTGCTCGAAGCCATCCTGCCGCGCCGGCGAAGGGAAATCCCTCGCCTGCTGCGCTGGACGAACAACCTGTCCATCGTGGTGCTCGACACACTTCTTGTGCGCCTCGCCTTTCCGGTGCTGGCGGTCGGCGTTGCCATCGTCGCCGAACGGCAGGGCTTCGGTCTGTTCAATGTGGTCGCAATCCCGGCGGCCCTCGCCTTCGTGCTGTCGCTGCTGCTGCTCGACCTGGCCATCTATCTCCAGCATGTGATGTTTCACGCCGTGCCCGCGCTCTGGCGCCTGCACCGGATGCATCACGCCGACCTCGAGTTCGACGTGACGACGGGCCTGCGCTTCCATCCGGGCGAGATCCTGCTGTCGATGGCGCTGAAGCTTGCGGTGGTGGCCAGTCTCGGCCCTCCGGCGGCCGCCGTTCTTGTCTTCGAGATACTCCTCAATGCCACATCGATGTTCAATCACAGCAACCTGCGCCTGCCGGCATGGCTGGACCGCTGGCTCCGGCTGGTATTGGTGACGCCCGACATGCATCGGGTGCACCATTCCTGGGACGTCGACGAGACGAACAGCAATTTCGGCTTCAATCTTCCCTGGTGGGACAGGCTTCTCGGCACCTATCGTCCCCAGCCGCGCGCGGGCCATGAGGGCATGACGATCGGTATCGACCAGTTCCGCACGCGCCGCGATCTCTGGCTCGACCGCATGCTCGTCCAGCCATTCCGGGGCCGGAAGGGCCGCCAGCCGATCGGCGAGCGCTGGAAGCGATAGAACGCCGATCTCACGCAAAGGTGACGGGTAGCCGACGCTTTCGTCCGTTGCGTTAACGTCGCTTCCACACCTGCTCCTGCAAGATGCGCGCGATTTTCGGCGATAAATCCGGGCAGCGGCATGACGGCAAAATCGACACGCGTCGACTGGGTCGACACGGCAAAGGGTTTCTGCATCATCTTCGTGGTGATGATGCATTCGACGCTCGGCGTCGGGGAAGCCGCCGGCGGCGAAGGCTGGATGCATTATCTCGTCGCCTTCGCCAAACCGTTCCGCATGCCGGATTTCTTCCTGATCTCGGGCCTGTTCCTCGCCAATGTGATCGACCGCGACTGGCGGCTCTACCTCGACCGCAAGGTCGTGCACTTCGCCTATTTCTATGCGCTGTGGGTGACGATCCAGTTTGCGGTCAAGGCGCCGCTTTTCGCCGAGGAAATGGGCTGGGGCGGCGTTGCGGCCGAATATGCCTGGAGCTTCGTGCAGCCCTTCGGCACGCTGTGGTTCATCTACCTGCTGCCGGTGATGTTCATCGTCGCCAAGGCGGCCCGCAGCCTCCAAATTCCCTGGCCGCTCATGCTGGCTGTAGCCGCCGGCCTGCAGATCGCCCCGATCGAGACCGGCTGGCTGGTCGTCGACGAATTCTGCGCACGCTTCGTCTTCTTCTACTCCGGCTATGTCTTTGCGCCGAACGCCTTCGCTCTCGCGGCCTGGGCGCGCACGAACCTTGCCGCCGCCGGCTTCGGGCTTGTCGTCTGGGCCGTCGCCAACGGCACGCTCGTCTTCCAGGGCGACGCGGACCTGCCCTTCGTCAGCCTGTTCCTGGGCGCGATCGGCGCCTTCGCCGTCATCGTGCTCGCCTCGATGCTGACGGAGATCGGCCTCTCGGCCCCGCTGCGCTATTGCGGCGAAAACTCGATCGTCGTCTATCTCGCCTTCTTCTTCCCGATGGCCGTTTCGCGCATCGTGCTGCTGAAGCTTGGCATCATCACGGATATCGGCACGATTTCGGTGCTCGTGACCGCGGCCGGCGTCATCGGCCCTCTCCTCCTGTGGTGGGCGATCAGAAAGGTCGGCCTCGGCTATTTCCTGTTCCGGCGGCCGCACTGGGCCTTCATCGACGGCAGGCGGCCCGGCGCCGCGGTACCGCAGGCGGCGGAGTAAGGCGGTCCTTTCCGGGCCATCCTCAGAGCAATTGCCCGCGCGCGGAATAGCCGGTTGATCTGCGGCGGTTTCGCGGGCATCGTCGCGGCCATGTCGAAGAACCAAGAAGCCGCATCGCTCAAGGCCGGCGACCACCTGATCCTGGTCGATGGCTCCACCTTCATCTTCCGCGCTTACTTTCAAGCATCCACGATGGATGCGAAATACCAGAAGCGCAAATCTGATGGGCTGCCTACTGGAGCAGTACAAATTTTCTGCAACATGCTGTGGAAGCTCCTCCAGGAAGGCCTCACGCCGGAACCCGGCGACGAGCCGACCCACATGGCGGTCATCTTCGATCATTCGGCCAAGACGTTCCGCAACGAGATCTACAACGAATACAAGGCCCAGCGCCCGGAACCGCCACAGGACCTGATCCCGCAATTCGGCCTGATCCGCGACGCGACCCGCGCCTTTTCGGTGCATTGCATCGAGCAGGAGGGCTTCGAGGCCGACGACATCATCGCCACCTACGCGACCCAGGCGGCGAAGGCCGGCGCGCGGGTGACGATCGCTTCCGGCGACAAGGACCTGATGCAGCTTGTCGGGCCGCATGTCGGCATGATCGACACGATGAAGAACAAGATCATCGGCGAGCCGGAAGTGTACGAGAAATTCGGCGTCGGACCGGACAAGGTGATCGAGGTCCAGTCGCTTGCCGGAGATTCCGTCGACAACGTCCCCGGAGTTCCCGGCATCGGACTGAAGACGGCGGCGCAGCTCATCAACGAGTTTGGCGACCTGGAAACGCTGCTGGCCAATGCGTCCTCCATCAAGCAGCCGAAGCGGCGCGAGAACCTGATCGAATTCGCCGAACAGGCCCGCATCTCGAAACAGCTCGTGACGCTGAAATGCGACGTGCCGGTGGAGTTGCCCGTGGCCGCCCTCGCCGTCGAGGACATGAACGGCCCGAGGGCGATCGCCTTCCTGAAGGCGATGGAGTTCAACACGCTGACCCGCCGCGTCGCCGAGGCGACGGGGGCGGAAATCTCGGCCATCGAGCCCGCCGAACTGGTCGTTCGCGGCTGGCACGAGCCGGACGGCAAGGGCCGCATCATGGAGGGTGCGCCGGCCTCCGATCCTGCCGATCCGCCGGCAGAGCCCAACAAGGCCAGCCTGGCGGCCGATCCGGCTTCCGCGGGAGAATGGACCGCGGCCGATCTCGCCGCGGCGCGGGCGGAAGCGGCAAGGGCCGCGAAGGTCGACAATTCGGCTTACGAGACCGTTCGCGACATGGAGCGTCTTCGCGCCTGGATCGAGGATGCCTTCGAGACAGGCCATGTGGCGGTCGACACCGAGACGACGTCGCTGGATGCCATGCAGGCGGACCTCGTCGGCATCTCGCTGGCCACGGCACCCGGCAAGGCCTGCTATATCCCGCTTGGCCATGTGGATGGCGAAGGCGACCTGCTCGGCGGCGGCGGTCTTGTCGAAGGCCAGATCCCGCTGAAGGACGCTCTCGATGCGCTGAAGCCGATGCTGGAGGACCGTTCCGTCCTCAAGATCGCGCAGAACCTGAAATACGACTGGCTGGTCTTCCATCGCTACGGCATCGATGTCGCGCCTTATGACGACACGATGCTGCTCTCCTACACGCTCGATGCCGGCAAGGGCGGCAACGGCATGGACGAATTGTCCGAGCGGTGGCTTGGCCATACGCCGATCCCCTTCAAGGAGGTCGCCGGCTCCGGCAAGTCGATGATCACCTTCGACAAGGTGACGATCGACAAGGCGACCGCCTATGCGGCGGAAGACGCCGATGTCACGCTCAGGCTCTGGCGGGTGCTGAAGCCACGGCTTGCGGCCGAACACATGGCGGCGGTCTATGAGGTATTGGAGCGTCCACTGGTGCCTGTGCTCGCCCGCATGGAACAGCGCGGCATCTCGATCGACCGGCAGATGCTGTCGCGCCTGTCGGGCGAGTTCGCGCAGGGAATGGCGCGGCTCGAGGCCGAAATCCACGAGCTCGCGGGCAAGCCGTTCAATATCGGCAGCCCCAAGCAGCTCGGCGACATCCTCTTCGGCGAGATGGGCCTGCCGGGCGGCAAGAAAACCAAGACCGGCGCCTGGTCGACCAGCGCCTCCGTCCTCGACGATCTGGCCGCCGAAGGTCATGAACTGCCGGCTCGCATTGTCGACTGGCGGCAGCTTTCAAAGCTGAAATCGACCTATTCCGATGCGCTGCCGGGCTATCTCAATCCGCAAACCGGGCGTGTGCATACGTCCTATTCGCTCGCCTCCACGACCACGGGCAGGCTCTCCTCCTCGGAGCCGAACCTGCAGAACATCCCGGTCCGCACCGAGGAAGGCCGTAAGATCCGCAAGGCTTTCGTCGCGGAGAAGGGCCACAAGCTCGTTTCCGCCGATTACAGCCAGATCGAGTTGCGGGTCCTTGCCCACATGGCCGACATCCCGCAGCTCCGGAAAGCCTTCGAGGACGGGCTGGATATCCACGCGATGACGGCGAGCGAGATGTTCGGCGTGCCGGTGAAGGACATGGATCCGATGGTTCGCCGGCGGGCGAAGGCCATCAATTTCGGCATCATCTATGGCATATCCGCCTTCGGCCTCGCGGCCCAGCTCGGCATCTCGCGCGGCGAGGCGTCGGACTATATCAAGACCTATTTCGAGCGCTTTCCCGGTATCCGCGACTATATGGACGCAACCAAGAAATTCGTGCACGAGCATGGCTACGTGCAGACGATTTTCGGCCGCAAGGCGCACTATCCGGAGGTGAATACCTCAAATCCGAACCTGCGCTCCTTCTATGAGCGCGCGGCGATCAATGCGCCGATCCAGGGTTCCGCCGCCGATATCATCCGCCGGGCGATGATCCGCATGGAAGACCGGCTGGAGCGGGCGAAACTCTCGGCCAGGATGCTGCTGCAGGTGCATGACGAACTGATCTTCGAAGTGCCCGAGGCGGAAGTCGACCGGACGATCCCGGTCGTGCGGGAAGTGATGGAGAAGGCGGCGGAGCCTGCCGTCGATCTCGCCGTACCGCTCCAGGTCGATGCCCGGGCTGCCGCAAACTGGGACGAGGCGCATTGAAACGCCTCGCCCGCCAATCTTCTACTGCACGAGCACGGAGCCGTCGCAGCGCAGGCCCGAAACCCTCACGTCAAGCTCGCCAAGCTTGATGCCGGCCGCATCCAGCAGGGCAAACAGGACACCGTCGACGGGGTTGGCCAGCTGGGTCAACGTCTGGGTGACGCTGTTGCGGACGAGGGTCGGATTGAGCAGCGGCAGGCCCAGCAGCCTGACATCGAGGTCGAGGTTGGCAAATAGCGTGCTGAGCATGCTTTCCACGGCGCTCGTCGTGCCGATGGTCTTCACGCGGGCCTCGTCGATGTCGCGTTGCCGGAAGACGATCCTCTCCGCGCGCGGATTGGCGGCTTCCGTGTAGGCCTGACCGGTGACCTTCACCAGGGGCGTATCGATGATCTTCGCGTCGCGATACGGCACGCCGTCGCCGAAGCGGGGCAGGTCGTCGGCATCGAGGTCGGCGATCCGCAGGCTGACCAGGCCCGGCCTTGCGCGGACAACGACCCGATTGGAGGCGCCGTTGGCATAGTCGCAGGAAATATCCGCGATCCGCGCATGCCCGGAGGCAAGATCGAGATAGACCGGCAGGCGGATCGAAAGTCCCGTAAGGGGCGCGGCGCCGCCGACACGAAGCTCGAGGAAAAGCCGGAGTTGGGAGGTGGAAAGGCGGGAATCCTGGTAACCGACCTTGATCCAGCCGGAGGACTGTTCCGCCTCGCCAAGTACCAGCACCGCGCGCAGCGAGGCGAGGCCGGCGATATTGGCGTCGAGGTCGAGATCGACGGCATGCCCGGCATTGAAGAGTTCCGCGCTGTTCACCACGAGGTCGAGCAACGTGCCCTTGGGTGCCGGTTTCAGCTCTGAGCCGATCTCCTCATAGGCCAGAGGGCCGATGTCGATCAGGGATGACAGGTTGATCTGGTGCGAACCGGCCAGATTGCGGCCGACCTCACGCAGGACCGCGGCGCCCGGGCTCGACTGCGTGACATCTGCCGCCACGTCCAGAACATCGGCAAAATCCAGTTCGGCTTCCAGCACGTCCTGATAGGTATTGCCGCCGACATCGGCCTGGGCCGCGACGCCGCCGAGAAGATCGCCAAGGTCGACGGTGGCCGAGGCGAGGCTGTTGTAGTCCACCGCCGTCAGCTCGATATTGCCGCCGG
Organism: Stappia albiluteola; assembly: GCF_014050225.1. Classification (GTDB taxonomy): domain Bacteria; phylum Pseudomonadota; class Alphaproteobacteria; order Rhizobiales; family Stappiaceae; genus Hongsoonwoonella; species Hongsoonwoonella albiluteola. The sequence goes on from NZ_JACFXV010000064.1 coordinate 91,920, forward strand.
TCAGGCCGGAAAGCAGGCTGTTCAGGATGCCGCCTCGTACCGCGGCGAGCCGGCTGCCGATCGAATAGGCAACCAGACCGGATGTGGTGGCGATTGCCTCCGAGGATATGCGGTAGTCGCCGTCACCGACCAATTTCGGAAGAAAGACCAGCCAGGGCCGGCTCGACTGCCGCACGAAGACGGCATTGGCCGGGGTTGCGCCGCGTTCGAAGCGCTCAAGGGGATTTGCTGCGGAATCGAGCGTATAGTGGCCGGTGACGACTTCGAGGCTGAGCGGATTTTCAAATCCGTTTTGCGCAAGTGCGCCGCGCGCCGCGCGCTCGGGCTGGTCGATCTGGCGGGCCGCGAGAAGGGCTGCCACATCCGTTGCGCCCTGAGCCCGCCGTTGCTGCAAGTAGATGAGGGCCGTTTCGGCGACCAGGGCGAAGATCAGGACCACAACAAGAAGCAGGAGCGCTGCCTGGATCGCAATGGCCCCCCTGTCGTCCCGACGAAACCTGGCGGCCGCCATTTTCAGGAAGGTCATGATCAAAACCCCCCGTATTGTACGGTCGCGCGGCGCTCGATCATGTGCAGGTCGAGACCGATGATATGGGCGACGGTCGGCAGGCCGAGATGGCTCGCATCGTAGTTGATGTCGACCTCGAACGAGGGAGGATTGCCTCCCGCTTCGCTGGTCGATACCGACATGGCGTCGGCTCTGACGAGGGGCAGTGATTCCATGACCTCGTCGAGCTTCCGCCTGGCGAGCTGATCCCTTTCGGCAGGCGTGATGCCTGCAACGGATGCGCGGGCGGCTTCGTTGACCGCATGCTGGATGGACTGGGCGGCGATGAAATAGATGCCAAACGCGATGATGCCGAACAGGACGATAAGGAAGATCGGCATGACGATCGCGAATTCGATGGCAGCGACACCGCTTTGATCGCTGCTAAGTCGTTTTGCTCGGATGAATGGGCGGAAAGAACCTGGCAACATAATCAGTTCCTCCAAATAACTTAAAGGAAAATTTTGTAGACCAAGAATTAATAAGTAATTAAACGTAGATATTGACAGTTTTTACATCCCATAATATGGATATTTGCGTGATCAATATTGCTTTATGTATTTATGATCGACATAAACTCCACGATTTCCTGTAGGTAACTGTATATTTTTACAATGATTGGACGCGGTCGTTGGCGCTCCGGTGTCTCGCAGTTTCGCGCAGGCGGACTGGCGTCGAAAAAATTTGACTATTTGGTCAAAACTTGGCCCAATGTACGAAGCGGAAGAGACGCCCGAGCAACGAGGTGCTCCCGCTGAACCACCAGAATTCGGCTGACCGGACGATCCGCGAGGCCGCAGAGAGGAACATAGCCCGGGCTTCGCGCCGTTGCTTCGTCAATAGGAGCGTGCGCCCCGGATCGACCTGGAGGTCTCAGAATGGCCGACACGCTTTCGGCGCCCGATATCCGTGCGGGGCGCCTGACGTCGGACGACTATCTGCAGAATTTCGATGACATTCATCCGCCGCTCGACCCGCACGAGGCGGCGGTGGAGGCTGACCGCTGCTATTTCTGCTACGACGCCCCTTGCACGATAGCCTGTCCCACATCGATCGACATTCCGCAATTCATCCGCCAGATCTCCACCGGCAATCCGGTGGGAGCAGCCAAGACCATCTTTGCGGAAAATATCCTTGGCGGGATGTGTGCCCGCGTCTGCCCGACCGAGACGCTGTGCGAGGAAGCCTGCGTGCGCAACGTGGCGGAGGACAAGCCGGTCAGCATCGGCCTGCTGCAGCGCCACGCCACCGATACCTACATGGCATCGATCTCGGGCACGCATTTCAGGCGCGCGCCCGAAACCGGCAAGCGCGTCGCCATCGTTGGCGGCGGGCCGGCGGGGCTTGCCTGCGCCCATGCGCTCGCCCTCGACGGTCATGACGTCACGATCTACGAGGCGCGACCGAAGCTCGGAGGCCTCAACGAATACGGCATTGCCGCCTACAAGTCGGTCAACGACTTCGCCCAGCGGGAGGTGGAGTTCCTGCTATCCGTCGGCGGCATCAAGGTGGAAACGGGCAAGGCACTCGGCCGCGATTTCACGCTTTCTGACCTGCGCGCCGGTCATGACGCCGTTTTCCTTGCCATGGGACTTTCCGGCGTCAATGCGCTTGCCGCCGAAGGCGAAGACCTGAACGGCGTCCTCGACGCAGTCTCCTATATCGCGCAACTGCGCCAGGCGAAGGATCTATCCGTTCTTCCGGTGGGGCGGCGCGTCGTCGTAATCGGCGGCGGCATGACGGCGATCGACATCGCCGTGCAGACGAAGAAACTCGGCGCCGACGAGGTCACGATCCTCTATCGCCGCGGGCAGGATGCGATGAAGGCCAGCCGCTACGAGCAGGAGCTGGCCCAGATCGAAGGCGTGGTGATCCGTGACTGGCTGGCGCCGAAGCGCATTGTCGGCGAAGGCGGCAATGTAAGTGCGGTAGAGGCGGAGCGAATGACGCTCGACAGTTCCGGGCGGCTCTCCGGCACCGGCGAGACGGTGACCTTTGCGGCGGACCAGGTCTTCAAGGCCATCGGCCAGACCTTCATCGCCGATCCCGTCAATGGCGGTTCGGAGCCGCTTGCGCTGGAGGGCGGGCGCATTCGCGTGGACGCCGACCGCAAGACGTCGCTGTCCGGCGTCTGGGCAGGCGGCGACTGTGTTGCCGGCGGCGAGGACCTGACCGTGGCCTCGGTGGAGGACGGCAAGCTCGCGGCCCGCTCGATCCATGCGGCGCTGACCGCTTGAATTCCATTTTCCCCGTAACCCGAGGGGGACAGACATGACCGACCTTTCGACAGAATTCGTAGGCATCAAATCGCCCAATCCCTTCTGGCTCGCTTCCGCGCCGCCGACCGACAAGGCCTATAACGTCGTGCGCGCCTTCAAGGCGGGCTGGGGCGGCGTCGTCTGGAAGACGCTTGGCGAGGACCCGGCCGTGGTCAATGTCAACGGCCCGCGCTACGGCGCCGTGCACGGCAAGGACCGCCAGCTCATCGGCTTCAACAATATCGAGCTGATCACCGACCGGCCGCTGGAGGTCAATCTCCAGGAAATCAAGCAGGTGAAACGCGAATGGCGCGACCGCGCCCTGGTCGTCTCCCTGATGGTGCCCTGCGAGGAGAAGAACTGGATCGACATCCTCAAAAGGGTGGAGGACACCGAAGCCGATGGCGTGGAGCTCAATTTCGGCTGTCCGCACGGCATGTCGGAACGCGGCATGGGCTCGGCCGTGGGCCAGGTGCCGGAATACATCGAGATGGTCACCCGCTGGTGCAAGCAGCACACGCGCATGCCGGTGATCGTCAAGCTGACGCCGAACATCACCGATATCCGCAAGCCCGCCCAGGCGGCGAAGGCAGGCGGCGCCGACGCCGTCTCCCTCATCAATACGATCAACTCGATCGTCAGCGTCGATCTTGACCTGATGGCCCCCAACCCGACGATCGACGGCAAGGGCGCCCATGGCGGCTATTGCGGCCCGGCGGTCAAGCCGATCGCGCTGAACATGGTCGCCGAAATCGCCCGCGATCCGGCAACCCGTGGCCTGCCGATCTCCGGCATCGGCGGCGTGACGACCTGGCGCGATGCAGCGGAATTCATGGCGCTGGGCGCCGGCAACGTTCAGGTCTGCACCGCCGCGATGACCTACGGTTTCAAGGTCGTGCAGGACATGATCGACGGCCTGAAGGACTGGATGGAGAGCAAGGGCCACACGTCGGTCTCCGATTTCGTCGGCCAGGCAGTGCCGAACTGCTCCGACTGGCAGCACCTCAATCTCAACTACATCACCAAGGCGAAGATCGACCAGGATCTTTGCATCAAGTGCGGCCGCTGCCATATCGCCTGCGAGGACACCTCCCATCAGGCGATCACCGCGATGGTGGATGGCCAGCGGCATTTCGAGGTCATCGACGAGGAATGCGTCGGCTGCAATCTCTGTGTCAGCGTCTGCCCGGTGGAGAATTGCATCACCATGGTGGAAATGACGGACGGTGTGGATCCGCGCACGAAGAAGCCGATCGAGCGAAAGTTCGCCGACTGGACGACCCATCCCAACAATCCCAACCGCGTCATGGAAGCGGCGGAATAAAGCCTGCTAAATTTTCATTAAGGTCAACCATTTGAGGCGGCAGCGTCAGCTGCCGCTTCTGCCACTTCTGCGCTGGCGCCGGCAAACAGGCGCATGCTAGAGCGCTCAGGATTTCGTCATTTGCGGGACTGGAGGCCGGGAGGTAGTCGGGCTTCCGCTTTTGCAGTTCAAGCCTTTTCGCAGGTCATGGGAGATGCAATGAGCCGGCACGCCGATCCCGATGCACTCCGCCAAAGGCAGGTCCGCGCAGATCGGCAGTCCGGCGACGGACTTCGCGCGCATCTCGCGATGTTGCTCTTCATCCTGGTGATTTCCACGACGTTTCCCGTCGGCGAGGCGATTACCGCGACCCTCGACCCGATTGCGCTGACATTCCTGCGGTTCCTGATTGCCACGCTGGTCCTGGCTGCGGTTGTAGCGGCAAATCGCAAATGGGCGCGACCGAACCTCAAACAGGGCCTGAAGGCGAGCTTCGTCGGCAGCCTGCTTGCCTTCTACTTCATCGCAATGTTCGAGGCGCTGCGCTTCACCAGCGCGATCAATACCGGCGCGCTCTTCGCCCTCATTCCGGCAATGACGGCCGCTTTCGCCTGGCTCCTGCTGCGCCAGACCTTGAGCCGTCGCCAGCTTCTGTGCCTGGCCATAGCGGGTTGCGGGGCAATCGTGGTTCTCTACGGCGACAATCTCGCGGCGCTTGCCAATTTGTCCCTCGGTTTCGGCGAACGGCTCTTCCTTTGCGGTTGTGTGGCGTTCGCCGCCTACTCGCCCTTCGTGCGCAAGTTTCACGGAACGGAGCCGCTGTCGCTGTTCACGCTTTGGGTGCTGATGGGCGGCACCATGGTGCTTTTCATCGTCGGGTTGCCGGTGATCGTCCAGGTGGAATGGTCGGCCGTCCCGCCTTCCACCTATGCCGGCATCGTCTATCTCGCCGTCTTTCCCACGGCGCTGACCTTCTACCTGGCCAAGTATGCAAGCGTTCGCCTGCCTTCCGGCCAGGTGATGGCCTACACATATCTGCTGCCTGCCTTCGTGGTGATCGAAAAGACGCTGATCGGAGGCCCCTTGCCGAGCCAGACGGTGGTGACAGGCGTCGCCATCACGGCCGCAGCGACTTTCCTGCTGCAATGGTCTCCGAAAAAGGTTCCGGCATAGACCTCGCCTATCGCCGGATCTCGGTGGCGAAATAGGCGATGGTCTGGCGATAGACCTCGGCGCGGTTCCACTCCCTCAGCACGCCGTAATTATGCGTGCCGGGAGACCAGTCGCCTCCCGGCTGCCAGCCCTTGCGGCGCAGGTAATTTGCCGTCGAAGCGAATACATCGGCGCGCGACCGGATGAGATCGCGGCGCCCGTCGCCGTCGAAGTCCACGGCGAAGCGCACGTAATTGGAGGCAAGGAACTGGGTCTGGCCGAGTTCGCCCGCCCATGCGCCCCGCATCGCCGAAACGCTCATGTCGCCGCGATCGACGATCAGCAATGCATGCAGCAATTCGGTGGTGAAGAAGCCGGAACGGCGGCAGTCATAGGCCAGCGTCGCCAGCGAGCGGAAGACCGACATATTGCCGGAAAAGCCGCCGAACCCGGTCTCGAGTCCCCAGATCGCGACGATTACCTCCGGCGCAACCCCGTAGGTCTTCTCGACGCGAGCCAGCAAACGCTGGTTCGCGGAAAGCTGCCTTCGGCCGGCATTGATCGTTCCCTGCGGCGCGCGGCGCTTGCGGAACTCGTCGAAGCTGAGCTTGAAGGACTTCTGAGAACGATCGAGACGCACGACCTTGCTGTCATAGCGTACGCCATCGAGGGCGGCGGATACGGTGCGCGGAGAAATCCCCTGTGCGACCGCGCTGCGCTTGAATTCAGCGAGCCAGCTTTCGAAGCCTTTGGCCGAATTGCCGCAGCTTGCGGCCAGGGTGGGCGAAATCCACAAAACCATCAAAGTTACGGCACAGAGGATTCGACGCATGACAGGCTCCGCAAATTGACGCAACGGAATAACGTCATGATAGGCGGAGAATGCAGAAGATCAATCGGCGCAAGTTCGCGGGCTATTCCCGCCCCAGGACACCGTTCAGGATAATGCCGGCGACGCTGCGCTCGGCTTCCTGCCTGAAACCCGCCTCGTCGATGCCATGGCCGGTGAGCGCGCGGATCTGGGTGGCGAAATCGGCGTAGTGCTGGGTCGTTGCCCAGATGGTGAAGATGAGGTGATAGGGATCGACGGCCTGCAAACGGCCCTCCGCCGTCCATTGGCGGATGACTTCCGCCTTCTCGTCGACAAGCGCCTTGAGGGGGCCCGCCAGGACGTCGCCGATCATCGGCGCCCCCTGCATCACCTCATTGGCAAACAGCTTCGAGGCTTCCGGATAGCGGGCGGACAGCTCGATCTTCTGGTTGATATAGGCGGAAAGCTCCTCACGCGGGTCGCCTGCGGGATCGAGCGTCCTGAGCGGTGCGAGCCACGTATCGAGAAGATCTGCCAGAACGGCTTTGTAGATCGCTTTCTTGGAGCCGAAATAATAGAGCAGGTTCGATTTCGACATGCCGGCAGCCGCCGCGATCTGTTCGATCCGGGCGCCGCGATAGCCGAAGGCGGCGAATTCCCGGAACGCCGCATCGAGGATCTTGGCGCGGTTCTTTTCCTGGATCTTCGTTGCCGGGCCGTTGCCCCGTGTCGCCTCCGACTGCCCGCTGTCGAAACCCGTGTTCATTCGGCCGCTTCCTTTCGCGCAATTGCAGGGCTTGCGCCGATGCCGGCCAGAATGATGCCGATGACGGTCTGCTTGGCGCGGTCGAACTGTGCATCGCTCAGCGGTTCGCCGCCATTTAGCGTATCGATCTGGTGGTTGAAATCCGCGTAGTGCTGGGTGGTCGCCCAGATCATGTAGAGAAGATACTGGGGATCGACCGGCGCGATCCGCCCCTCGGCGATCCAGCGGTTGATGACGGCGATGCGGCTTGCCGTCCAGTCGCGCAACGTCGTTTCCAGATAGTCCTGGATGACCGGCGCGCGATGCAGGATCTCGTTCGCCCACACTTTCGACCCCATCGGGTGGTCGCGGGAAATATCCATCTTCTTCGAGATATAGGCGCTCAGTGCCTCGACCGGATCGTCGCTTTCGTCGAAGGAGTTGGCCGCATCGAGCCAGATGTTGAAGATATGCTCAACGACCCGGCGATAGAGCGCTTCCTTCGTCGGGAAATAATAATGCAGATTGGCCTTGGGGATGCCGGCCAGTTCGGCAATCATTCCGGTGGTGGCGCCCTTGTAGCCATAGTCGGCGAAGACCGCCTCCGCAGCCTGCAGGATCGCGCTTTCCTTTTCCGCGCGCATCGTCGTTTTCTGGCTCTTTTTCGGCGGCATCTCGTGATCGAATTTTAAGCGCGAAGCGGCGAAAATGATCTTGACCGTTTGGTCAAGGCTTCCTAGGCTCGACTTGACCGTTTGGTCAGGTTTTACACTCTGACCGCTACGGGAGCAATATCGAGCGGGTCGGTCCGGATGGAACAAGACCCGCCATCACCTTTCAGATTTCTCCGGATGCTGCCCACGCAAGACGAAGCGGCACCGGGATACCGGCCGGAAAGAAGGTTGGGGGATGACACCTTCGGGCGGATCGAACCGCTTGTCATCGCACTGACCCGCCGGCAAGAGTGACGCGGATCGCGGCCCCCCGGCCCGGAGGCGGCTGCACGCACTGCCCTGAGCGGGCAGCCTGTTCTTGATTGCGATTCCGCCCTTTTGGGAGGGCGGCTGGAGGAAACATGTCGCATTCGGCGCTTGCCACAAACAATCTCGAAGCCTTCTGGATGCCGTTCACCGCAAACCGGCAGTTCAAGAAGAACCCGCGCCTTTTCGTCGGCGCCAAGGACATGCACTACACGACAGCGGACGGTCGGCAGGTGCTGGACGGCACCGCAGGTCTTTGGTGCTGCAACGCCGGCCACGGCCGGCCGAAGATTACCGAGGCCGTGCAGCGGCAGATCGCCGAACTCGATTACGCGCCCGCCTTCCAGATGGGCCATCCGCACGCCTTCGAACTCGCGGCGCGCCTGACGGCGCTGATGCCGTCGCCCATCGACCACGTCTTCTTCACGAATTCCGGCTCGGAGTCGGTGGAGACGGCGCTGAAGATGGCGATCGCCTATCATCGCGTGCGCGGCGAGGGTGCCCGCACGCGCCTGATCGGCCGCGAACGCGGCTATCACGGCGTGAATTTCGGCGGCATTTCCGTTGGCGGCATCGTCGCCAACCGCAAGATGTTCGGTCCGCTATTGGCGGGCGTCGATCACATCCGCCACACGCACGACCTTTCCCGCAATGCCTGGTCGCGCGGACAGCCGGAAAACGGCGCCGAATATGCCGAGGATCTCATCCGCCTCGTCCAGCTGCACGATCCGTCGACCATCGCCGCCGTCATCGTCGAGCCGGTCGCCGGCTCCACCGGCGTGCTGATCCCGCCGAAGGGCTATCTGGAACGGCTGCGGGCGATCTGCGACCAGCACGGCATCCTGCTGATCTTCGACGAGGTGATCACCGGTTTCGGCCGCCTCGGCTCTCCGTTCGCCGTCGACCATTTCGGCGTCACGCCCGACCTCGTGACCACCGCCAAGGGCATCACCAACGGCGTGATCCCGATGGGCGCGGTGTTCTGCACCAGCCAGATCCACGAAGCCTTCATGACCGGTCCGGAGCACCTGATCGAGTTCTTCCACGGCTACACCTATTCCGGTCATCCGGTCGCCTGCGCCGCAGGCCTGGGCACGCTCGACACCTACGAGGAGGAAGGCCTTCTGACCCGTGGCGCGGAACTCGCCGGCTACTGGGAAGATGCCCTTCATTCGCTGAGGGACGCCAGGCATGTCATCGACGTGCGCAATATCGGCCTGATCGGCGCCATCGAGCTCGAACCGATCGCCGGGGAACCGACCAAGCGCGCCTTTTCGGCCTTCCTGAAGGCCTATGACGCCGGGATCCTGATCCGCACGACCGGCGACATCATTGCCATGTCCCCGCCGCTCATCATCGAGAAGCACCAGATCGACCAGCTTGTGACGACGCTGCGCGACGTCCTTCAGGGCCTGGATTGATCCGGGGAGGAATTCGGCAATGCAAGTGATCATGAACGCAATCGGCGGCGCGCGAGTCGAAAGCCGCTCGGGCCGGACTGTGCCGGTCTACAATCCGGCGACCGGCGAACAGTCGGGCATTCTGGGTCTGTCGTCGCGCAGCGAGGTGGAACAGGCGATCGCGGTTGCGAAAGCCGCGTTCCCGGCGTGGCGCGATACCCCGCCGCTGAAGCGCGCGCGGCTGATGTTCCGCTTCAAGGAGTTGCTGTCGGCCAATGCCGACAAGGTCGCCCGGGCGATCTCCGCCGAACATGGCAAGACGCATGACGATGCGCTTGGCGAGGTGCAGCGCGGCCTGGAAGTGGTGGAGTTCGCCTGCGGCATCCCGCATCTGCTGAAGGGCGAGTTCGCCCGCAATGTCGGGCCGGCGATCGACAGCTATTCCGACCGCCAGCCACTCGGCGTCGTTGCCGGCATCACGCCGTTCAACTTCCCGGCCATGGTGCCCCTGTGGATGTATCCGGTGTCGGTCGCCTGCGGCAACACCTTCATCCTCAAGCCCTCCGAGCGGGATCCCTCCGCCGCGATGGTCGTCTACGACCTCTTCATGGAGGCAGGCTTCCCCGAAGGCGTGCTCAATGTCGTCCACGGCGACAAGGAAGCGGTCGATACGCTGCTCACCCATCCGGACGTCAAGGCGATTTCCTTCGTCGGTTCCACGCCGATCGCCGAATACGTCTATTCGACCGGCACGGCGCACGGCAAACGCGTGCAGGCGCTCGGCGGCGCCAAGAACCACATGATCGTCATGCCGGATGCCGACATGAACCAGGTCGCCGACGCGCTGATGGGCGCGGGCTACGGTTCCGCCGGCGAGCGTTGCATGGCCATCTCGGTGGCAGTGCCGATCGGCGAGGAAACCGGCAACCGGCTGGTCGAGACGCTGGCCCCCCGGGTGCAGTCGCTGAAGATCGGCCCCTCGACGGACGGCGATGCCGAAATGGGCCCGCTGATCACCCGCGCGCATCAGCAGAAGGTGCTCGGCTACATCGATCAGGGGGTCAAGGAAGGCGCGGACCTTGTCGTCGACGGCCGCGGCTTTTCCCTGCAGGGCTACGAGGACGGCTATTTCGTCGGCGGCACGCTGTTCGACCGCGTGAAGAAGGACATGACGATCTACCGGGAGGAGATTTTCGGACCGGTCCTTTCCGTCGTCCGCGCCGGCAATTACGACGAGGCGCTCGACCTGATCAATGCCCATGAATACGGCAACGGCACCGCGATCTTCACCCGCGACGGCGATGCGGCGCGCGCCTTCGCCGACCGGATCGAGGTCGGCATGGTCGGCATCAACGTGCCGATCCCGGTGCCCGTCGCCTATTTCTCCTTCGGTGGCTGGAAGCGGTCGCTTTTCGGCGACCACTCGATCTACGGGCCGGAGGGCGTGCGCTTCAACACCAGGCTGAAGACGGTGACCACGCGCTGGCCGGCCGGCATCAAGGACGGCGCCGTCTACACGTTCCCCACCCTCTGACCGGGGAAGGGACCACGAAAATTCCATGAGACTGCCCACAGGAGAAAAAAGATGACCGCCCCTTCCGACAATCTCAGGATCGACGGCGACCGCCTCTGGGACAGCCTCATGGAAATGGCGAAGATCGGTCCCGGCGTTCGCGGCGGCAACAACCGCCAGACGCTGACCGATGCCGATGCCGAAGGCCGCGCGCTGTTTCGCAAATGGTGCGAGGCGGAAGGCCTTTCGCTCGGCGTCGACAAGATGGGATCGATGTTCGCCTATCGCGAAGGCACGGATCCGAATGCCGACCCGGTCTATATGGGCTCGCATCTCGATACCCAGCCGACGGGCGGCAAATATGACGGTGTTCTCGGTGTCCTCGGCGGGCTGGAGGTGATCCGCACCCTCAATTCCCGCGATATCAAGACGAAGCATCCGATCGTCGTCGTCAACTGGACGAACGAGGAAGGCACGCGCTTTGCGCCGGCTATGCTTGCTTCCGGCGTCTTTGCCGGCGTGCACACGCTCGATTGGGCCTATTCGCGCACCGACGCGGAGGGAAAAACCGTCGGCGAGGAGCTGAAGCGCATCGGCTTCATGGGTGATGAGGAAGTCGGCGCCCGCAAGATCCATGCGATGTTCGAGCTTCATATCGAGCAGGGGCCGATCCTGGAGGACGAGGATATCGACATCGGCGTCGTCACCCATGGCCAGGGCCTGAAATGGCTGCAGGTGACGCTGACGGGCAAGGAAAGCCACACGGGTTCGACGCCGATGCCGAAGCGCCGCAATGCCGGGCTTGGCATGGCCCGCGTCACCGAACTCGTGCACGAGGTGGCGATGGACTATCAGCCGGACGCGGTCGGCGCGATCGGCCATGTGGAAGTCTATCCGAACTCCCGCAACATCATCCCCGGCAAGGCGGTTTTCACCATCGACATCCGCTCGCCCGACAAGGCGGTGTTGGACGAAATGGATGCCCGCATCCGCGAAGGTATCGAGACGATCGCCGACGCCATGCAGATTACGGCCGAGGTGGAGCAGGTCGGCCATTTCGACCCCGTCACCTTCGATCCCGGCTGCGTGGGCGCAGTGCGGCGGGCGGCGGAGAAACTTGGCTATTCCAACCGCGACATCGTTTCGGGTGCCGGCCACGACGCCTGCTGGATCAACCGCGTGGCGCCGACGGCGATGATCATGTGCCCCTGCGTGGATGGCCTGTCGCACAACGAGGATGAGGAAATCACCAAGGAATGGGCGACCGCCGGCGCCGACGTGTTGCTGCACGCGGTGCTGGAGGCGGCGGAAATCGCGGGGTGAGCGGAGCGAAGGGGCGATGGCGGCCTGGGTCTACATTCTGGCTTCGCGGCCGTACGAGACCCTTTACACAGGCATCACCACCGATCTTTCCCGGCGAACATACGAGCATCGCAATGGACTGATCCCGGGCTTCACGAGCAGATACGGGGTGAAATCACTGGTTTGGTATGAGCAGCACGACGAGATCGGCGACGGTATTCGCAGGGAGAAGCAGATCAAGCGCTGGCGCCGGCAATGGAAGTTCGAGCTGATCGAGAAGATGAACCCGCAGTGGTCGGATCTGTATGACAGTTTGAATATGTAGGCGCAGCGGCTCTCCGGTCCCGGCTCTCCGGCTTCGCCTGCGGCCGGGATGACGAAGGAAAGAGTGTCGCCTGCCGGCTGACATGTGCACAGCCTTCGCTTTCGTCATCCCGGACGAGCGCAAGCGAGATCCGGGATCGGAGAGCATCGGCGACGACGAGTTCGCAAGGATCGCGGCGGCGGACCTGAATGAATTTGGAAAACGGGGGAAGGAACAAGGCAATGCCCACCAAAGTCATCAAGAACGGAACCATCGTCACCGCCGACCGCACCTGGAAGGCCGATGTGAAGATCGATGGTGGCAAGATCGTCCAGATCGGGCAGAACCTTTCCGCCGACGAGGTGCTGGACGCGACCGGCTGCTACGTCATGCCGGGCGGCATCGATCCGCATGTGCATCTTGAAATGCCCTTCATGGGCACGCATTCGGCGGACAATTTCGAAAGCGGCACCCGCGCCGGCCTGTCCGGCGGCACGACGATGGTGGTCGATTTCATCCTGCCGGCGCCCGAACAGTCGCTGCTTGAGGCGCTCGCCATCTGGCAGCAGAAATCCTCGCTCGCCTGCTCCGACTATTCCTACCACATGGCGATCACCTGGTGGGGCGAGCAGGTGTTCAACGAAATGGCTGAGGTCGTCGACCGCGGCATCAACACCTTCAAGCATTTCATGGCCTACAAGGGCGCGCTGATGGTGGACGACGACGAGATGTTCTCGTCCTTCCAGCGTTGCTCGGCCCTTGGCGCCCTGCCGCTCGTCCATGCCGAAAACGGCGATGTCGTCGCAAGCCTGCAGCAGCGCCTGCTCGCGGAAGGCAACAATGGCCCCGAGGCCCATGCCTATTCGCGCCCGCCGGAAGTGGAAGGCGAGGCGGCGAACCGTGCCATCATGATCGCCGACATGGCCAACGTGCCGCTCTACATCGTGCACACCTCCTGCGAACAGGCGCATGAGGCGATCCGCCGGGCGCGCCAGAAGGGCATGCGGGTCTATGGCGAGCCGCTGATCCAGCATCTGGTGCTGGACGAAAGCGAATACCAGAACGCCGACTGGGACCACGCAGCACAGCGCGTCATGTCGCCGCCCTTCCGCAACAAGCTGCATCAGGATTCGCTCTGGGCCGGGCTGCAGGCAGGCTCGCTGCAGGTCGTGGCGACGGACCACTGCTCCTTTACGATCGATCAGAAACGCTTCGGCGTCGGCGACTTCACGAAGATCCCGAACGGCACGGGCGGGCTGGAAGATCGCATGCCGGTGCTGTGGACGCGCGGCGTCAATACCGGCCGGCTGACGATGAACGAGTTCGTGGCCGTCACCTCCACCAACATCGCCAAGATCCTCAACATGTATCCGAGGAAGGGCGCGATCGTCGAAGGCGCCGATGCCGATATCGTCGTCTGGGATCCGGAGCGCGAAAAGACGATCTCCGCCAAGGCCCAGCAATCCGTCATCGAATACAACGTCTTTGAGGGCATCAAGGTGAAGGGTCTGCCGCGCTTCACGCTGACCCGCGGCAAGGTGGCGATCGAGGAATCCACCGTGAAGGCGGAACCCGGCCATGGCGAGTTCGTCGCCCGCGAACCCTTCCAGGCCGTCAACCGCGCCCTGTCGAGGTGGAAGGAACTGACCGCGCCCCGCAGGGTGGAGCGTAGCGGCATTCCCGCGACGGGGGTCTGATCCCCCGCGTTCTCGCCGTGCTCACCCGTGGACACGGCGGGATTTTGCCTTGCGCCTGTAAAAGAGACCGACAATATGCCGTTAACGACCAGCCAGGCAGCACAAATGGAGAATGGGATGCTGAACGAGCAGGGCCCGCAGAAGGCTCGATCCGTTATCGACATCCGCGGGCTTTCCCTGACCTTCGAGACGAATGACGGTCCCGTCCATGCGCTGTCCAATGTCGATCTCGACATTCGCGAAGGCGAGTTCGTCTCCTTCATCGGCCCGTCCGGCTGCGGCAAGACCACGTTGTTGCGCGTCATTGCCGATCTGGAGAAGCCGACCGGCGGCGAGATTACCGTCAACGGCGTGACGCCCGAGGAGGCAAGGCTCGCCCGCGCCTATGGCTACGTGTTCCAGTCGTCCGCGCTCTATCCCTGGCGCACGATTGCCGACAACGTGGCCCTGCCGCTGGAGATCATGGGACTGTCGGCGTCGGAGCGGAAAGAACGCATCGCCCGCAATCTCGATCTCGTCAATCTGGGCGGTTTCGAGCGCAAGTATCCCTGGCAGCTTTCGGGTGGCATGCAACAGCGCGCGTCGATCGCGCGGGCGCTCGCGGTGGAGCCCCATCTTCTGCTGATGGACGAGCCCTTCGGCGCGCTGGACGAGATCGTGCGCGATCATCTGAATGAGCAGCTGCTGAAACTGTGGGCCAAGACCGACAAGACGGTCGTCTTCGTCACCCACTCGATCCCGGAAGCGGTGTTCCTGTCGACCAAGATCGTGGTCCTTTTCCCCCGTCCTGGCCGCATCTACGACGTCATCGAGAGCGACCTGCCCCGGGACCGCACGCTCGATATCCGCGAAACGCCGGAATTCCTCAAGATCGCGCACCGGGTGCGCGAAGGCCTTCGTGCGGGGCACTCTTACGAGGACAGCTAATTGAGATACGAGTCAACGAATTCGAACCGTATTATGATTATGCGAAATCCTGCGTCCACGGAGATTGTGGTGAAGGCGAGGAGGCACCTTTTCGCCTTGCCATTTCTAATCTTCTGGTTGGGGGCGTGGACCATCGGAGGCTTCTCGGCGCTTACGAGACTAATCAACGGAAGTATAGAGGAGAGTGTCGGCCGTTATTTTACGATATTTTGGCTTGGCGGGTGGGCCATAGGCTGGCTTTTGGTTTTTTTTACGGTAACGTGGATGTTGTTTGGGAAAGAATTTATTATTATAAAATCACAGGCAATTATTAGATATTTGAATTTACCGCTCCTGTCTAAAAGACGTTACTACAATCCCCTCAATGTATCGAATGTTCGCGCGATCACGCAATTTGCGGGCGGCCGCCGCGGGCATCTTGATATTCCCATCATCGGGAAAAGCGAGGCCGTTGCATTTGACTACGGTTCGAAAACCGTTCGGCTAGGGGTTGGCCTCGATGAGGCCGAAGCCGAGAGCGTCGCTTCTGCAATACGCGATAAACTGGGACTAAAGGGGGTGAGCCAGTGACTGACGCTGCCTATTCTTCCCCGATGGGAAAAGTCGACAGCCCCTTCAGCCGGCTGATGAGCGGCACGACCGGGCCCGTCATCGTCGTCGTCGCCGTCATTGTCGCCGTCTGGTATATCGCCGCCGCGCTGCTCAACGCCCCGGCGCAGCGTGACGCCTTCCAGCGCGCCGGCCAGACGGACGTCACGCTTGCCGAATTCGTCGTCGCGACCTATGCGCAGGAGCGCCCCGTCCTGCCGGCTCCCCATCAGGTGGCGGCGGAAATCTGGGCGACGACGGCTGAAAAGGCGATCACCTCCAAGCGTTCGCTGATCTACCATTCCGGCATCACGCTCTCCTCCACGCTGCTCGGCTTCGTCCTTGGCACCGCGCTTGGCATCGGCCTCGCCATTCTCGTCGTGCACAGCCGCGTGCTCGACAAGAGCCTGATGCCCTGGGTGATTTCCTCGCAGACCATTCCGATCCTCGCGATCGCGCCGATGATCATCGTGGTGCTGAACGCGATCAACGTCACCGGCCTGTGGCCGAAGGCGCTGATCTCCACCTATCTTTCCTTCTTCCCGGTCACCGTGGGCATGGTGAAGGGACTGCGCTCGCCGGAAATCATCCAGCTCGACCTGATGAAGACCTATAGCGCGAGCGGCTTTCAGACCCTGTTGATGCTGCGCCTGCCCTCCGCCATGCCTTATCTCTTCGCCTCGATGAAGGTCGCGGTCGCAGCCAGCCTCGTCGGCGCCATCGTCGGAGAGTTGCCGACCGGCGCCGTCGCCGGCCTTGGCGCCCGCCTGCTTTCCGGCTCCTACTACGGCCAGACGGTGCAGATCTGGTCCGCGCTGATCGTGGCCGCCGTGCTTGCCGCCTCTCTCGTTACGATCGTCAGCATCGCCGAACGAGTCGTGCTTCGCCGCATGGGGATGGCCCGATGACGAGCGCATCCCTTACGCTTTCCGCCCGGGGCGTCGCCGGTACGCAGCGCTTCCTCGCCTATGCGATTACGATTGCGGCCCTGTTTGCCCTGCCGCTTGCCTCGCATGCCGACGGTCCCGTCGTCGCCGGCATGTCGCAGCTCCTGCTCGGCGCCGCGCTGCTCGCCGGCATCGGCCTGCTGATCGGCTTCGGCGTCCAGGGCGGACGTCTGCTCGATCTGATGCTGCTGGCGGTATCCGGCGTCACGGCGATCCTGCTGCTGCGCTTCGTCGCCGCCTATCCAGGCACGGTCAAAGGCGGCTTCTGGGCGCTTGTCGTTGCCCTGTGGCTGTCGTCCTGGCTCTTCGTCGAACGTCTTTCCGCATGGGACGTGACGGACCGCGCGGCGAAGCGGGCGATCGGCCTCGCCATCCCGCTGCTGTTCGGCGTCTGGGTGCTGGTCCTGTGGGAACTGCTGGTCACCGGCTTCGGCGTTCCGAAAATCCTGCTGCCCGCTCCGTCCGATATCGGCCTGCGCTTCGCCTCCTCCATTCCGACGCTGTGGGCCGACTTCCGCCAGACCTTCCTGAAAGCGGTGCTGATCGGCTACGCGATCGGTTGCGGCGCCGGCTTCGTAACCGCCATCCTGGTCGACAAGGTGGATTTCCTGCGTCGCGGGCTGCTGCCGATCGGCAATCTCGTCTCTGCGCTGCCGATCATCGGCATCGCGCCGATCATGGTCATGTGGTTCGGCTTCGACTGGCCGTCGAAGGCCGCCGTCGTCATCATCATGACCTTCTTCCCGATGCTGGTGAATACGGTGACAGGCCTTGCCAGCGCCGACCGCATCCAGCACGACCTGATGCGCACCTATGCGGCCAACTACTGGCAGACGCTGGTGAAAATGCGCCTGCCGATGGCTTTGCCTTTTATCTTCAACGCTTTGAAGATAAATTCCACGCTGGCCCTGATCGGCGCCATCGTTGCGGAATTTTTCGGCACGCCAATCGTCGGCATGGGCTTCAGAATATCGACCGAGGTCGGCCGGCTGAATGTCGACATGGTCTGGGCGGAGATAGCCGTTGCGGCCCTGGCCGGCTCCGCCTTCTACGGCTTGGTGACGCTCTTGGAGCGGGTGTTCACCTTCTGGCATCCGTCCGTCCGGGGATAAGGCCGGCGGCTGCCCAAACCAGAGGGAGTTGGGACATGAAGAAGTTGGTATTCGCCGCCGCGGCGCTCGCCTTCGGGCTTGGCACCGCGCATGCGGCGGACAGTGTGACGTTGCAGCTCAAGTGGGTTACCCAAGGCCAGTTCGCCGGTTACTACGTCGCCAAGGACAAGGGCTTCTACGAGGAAGAGAATCTCGACGTCACGATCAAGCCGGGCGGCCCGGATATCGCTCCCCCGCAGGTGATCGCCGGCGGCGGTGCCGACGTCATCATCGACTGGATGCCTTCGGCGCTTGCCTCGCGCGAAAAGGGCGTGCCGCTGGTCAATATCGCCCAGCCCTTCAAGAAGTCCGGCATGATGCTGACCTGCCGGAAGGAAACCGGCATCACCAAGCCGGAAGACCTCAAGGGGCGCACGCTTGGCGTCTGGTTCTTCGGCAATGAATATCCGTTCCTCGCCTGGATGAGCAAGCTCGGCATCCCGACCGACGGCAGCGCCGAGGGCGTGACGGTGCTGAAGCAGGGCTTCAATGTCGATCCGCTGCTGCAGAAGCAGGCCGACTGCATCTCGACAATGACCTACAACGAATTCTGGCAGGTCATCGATGCCGGCATCCCGGCCGAGGAGCTCGTGGTCTTCAAATACGAGGATCAGGGTGTCGCCACGCTGGAGGACGGCCTCTACGTGCTGGAGGAGAACCTCAAGGATCCGGCCTTCGTCGACAAGATGGCCCGTTTCGTCCGCGCGACCATGAAGGGCTGGGATTACGCCCGCGAGCATCCGGAAGAAGCGGCCGAGATCGTGCTGGAGAACGACGCGACCGGCGCCCAGACCGAAAAGCACCAGATCCGCATGGTCGGCGAGATCAACAAGCTGACGGAAGGCTCCAACGGCACGCTCGACCCGGCAGATTACGAGCGCACCGTCCAGACCCTGCTCGGCGGCGGTTCCGATCCGGTCATCACCAAGGAGCCGACCGGCGCCTGGACGCATGACGTCACGGACAAGCTGTAAAATCGCGGCTTTCGATTGAGAACGTGAAGGGCGCCTGCCTCGGCCGGCGCCCTTTTTGTTTCACTGCACCCTGAGTGCCTCGTTCCACCGCTCGATGAGCCGCTGCCGCTTCACCTGGTCGAGATAGACGACCAGCGCGGGGCCGACGGGCACCGGGCGCAGCCTTGCGCCATAGACTTCCTGCATGTGCGAGGCGGTGTTCTCGCCCTTGACCTCGGGATGCAGCGCCGGCAGGCCGACCTTCTCCGCCAGCAGTTGCTGGCCCTGTTTCGACAGCAGGAAATCGAGGAAGGCGGCGCCGAGGTCCGGAGAGGCGGCATTGCGCGGAACCAGCGCGGTGCGTGTCATGACGACGGTATAGTCCTTGGGAAAGACGATGCCGAGATCGGCGGTGTGCCTTGCCCAGGCCGCCGCATAGGAGCCGAGGATGTTGTAGCCCAGCGCGAAACGACCGTCCGCAACCCGCTCGACGATCGCCGACGAATTGGAATAGAGCTTTACGCCCGCCGCTCCCAATGCATTGAAAAGCGACCAGATCGACCGGTTGTGCTCGCCGTCGCGCGCCAGGAAGAAGAGGCCGAGCCCGGCCCGCTCCACGTCGTAGGTCCCGACCCGGCCATAGAGCTCCTTCTCGTTGTTCTTCAGGAAATCCGCGAGTTCCGAGCGGGTCTGCGGCGGCGGGCGTCCCCCGAAGGCGGTCTTGTTGAAGATGATCACCGCCGGCTCGAAGGTGACGCCGAAAACCGTGCTTCGCCATTGCGCCCAGGTGGGCATGGCGCCGGCCGCGGAAAGTTCCAGCGGTTGCGCATAGCCGTCGTTGGCAAGCTTCACCTGCAGGTCCATGGCCGAGGAAAAGGCGATATCCGCCGTATCCTCGCCCCGGTCCGTTTCCTCCAGCACGCGGGCATAGATGTCCTGCGTCTGCAGCTCCGAATATTCCAGTCCGATGGCCGGATTGGCCGCGTGAAAGGCACGAATCAGCGGCTCGGCCAGATCGGCATCGAGCGAGGAGTAGATGCGAAGGACGCGCGGATTGGTTTGTTCCCTGAGCGGCGGCAGCACGCGCACCGTTTCGGCGGCCCGAGCCGGAAAATGCGAAACGGATTGAGCCACGAGCCAGAGTAGGAGGACGGCAACGGAAAACCTGAGAGCGTTCATCCGGCGATTATGACGGTCGCCGATGCTCCTTCACAAGCCCCGCCTTCGCGCCTAATCTTGCCGGAAAACAGCCGGTCGCGCCGGCCGGGAGGAATGACGCTTGCGCCTTCTCATCGTCGAAGACAACCGCGCGCTCGCCGAGGGGCTCAGCACCATGTTGCGGGCCGGCGGCTATGTGGTCGATGCTGTCCATGACGGCGAAAGCGCGCTCGCGGCGATTGCGACCCACTCTTTCGACCTCGTCATTCTGGACCTGTCGCTGCCGGATATCGACGGGCTCGAGATCCTGTCCGAGGTCCGCGCCCGCGCCCTGGACACCGCCGTGCTGGTGCTGACCGCCCGGGGGGCGCTCGATGAGCGTGTGAAAGGGCTCGACAAGGGAGCGGACGATTACCTGACCAAACCCTTCGAGGTCGCCGAAGTCGAGGCGCGGATCCGCGCTCTGCTGCGCCGTCGCCTCGGCAACCGCCGGGCCCGGCTCGAATGCGGCGCGCTCGCCTTCGATCTCGCAAGCCGCCAGGCGATGCTCGATGGCATGCCGCTGGACCTGCCGGCCCGCGAACTCGGCGTATTGCAGATCCTGATCAGCCGCGCCGACCGTGTTGTCTCCAAGGCGCAGATCGCGGAAACGCTGACCGAATTCGATGCCGAGATCAGCGACAATGCGGTGGAGCAATACGTCTCCCGCCTGCGCAAGAGGCTGGAGCCGCACGGGCTTCGCATCCGGACCGCCCGCGGTCTCGGCTATTGCCTCGAGGCTGGCTGACCCGTGCCGCGCCTCCAGTCTCTCACCGCGCGCCTTCTTGCCTGGCTGCTGGTGCCGCTCAGCGTGCTTGCCGGGCTTGCGCTTCTGGATACCTATCGCGAGGCACGCCAGACGGCGAATGCGGTCTTCGATCGCGTGCTTGCCGGCTCCGCGCTTGCCATTGCGGAGCGTGTCGCGGTGACCCGGGACGGGCTCCTTGAGGTCGACGTGCCTTATGTGGCGCTGGAGATGCTGACCAGCGCTTCGGAAGATCGGGTCTTCTATCGCGTCGAGGGGCCGAACGGCCTGTTCGTCACCGGCTATCGCCAGCTTCCCGTACCACCGCCCGATCCCGACGCCTCCGCCGAGAGTGCCCTGTCGGCGATTGCCAACGTGCCGGACTTCCACGACGCCGATTTTCGCGGAGAGCCGATCCGGCTGGCCGTCTTGAGCGGTGCCGCATCCTCCGGCGAACAGTCGATTCCCTATCGTCTCGCCATTGCCGAGACGACCACCGCACGCCGGGCGCTTGCGCGCGACATTCTCTTGCGCTCCGCCGCCCGCCAGGGCCTGCTGATCGTCATCGCGGCGGTTGCGGTTCTTTTCGGCGTTCGCCGCGCGCTGCGGCCGCTCGCCCGCCTGGAGGAAGCAATCGCGCGCCGCAGCACCGACGACCTGCGCCCGATCCACCACCGTGCGCCTCGCGAGGTGGAGCGGCTCGTCGACGCGATCAACAGCTTCATGGCGCGACTGGAAACCGCCTTGAATGCGTTGAAGCATTTCACGGGCAATGCCTCGCACCAGCTTCGCACGCCCCTTGCGGTGATCCGCACCCAGATCGAACTCGCAAGGCGCAGCACCGATGCCAATGGCGCTTCCGACGCCCTCGAGCGCGCCGACACGGCGGTGCTGCAGAGCGAACGAACCCTGGCCCAGCTCCTGCTCCTCGCGCGTATCGACGAGGCGGCGATCGACCGTGCGGCACCAATTGCTTTCGATCTGGTGGCGACGGCCCAGGCGGTCACGGCCGACCTGGAGCCGAAAGCCGCGCGCGCCGGACTGGACCTTGGTTTCGACGCGCCCGGGACCGGGGACGTCAAGATCGTCGGCAATCGCATGCTTGTGGAGGAATTGCTCCGCAATCTCATCGAAAATGCGATCGCCTATGCCGGCCATGGACGTCAGGCAACCGTCCGCATTTCACGTTTCCAAGGCCGCGCGCGGCTTGAGGTGGAAGACAATGGACCCGGCATTGCGCCGGAGAAACGGGCGGCAGCCCTTGGTCGCTTCGCCAGGCTCGATCCCGAGGGACCGCAGGGTGCGGGGCTCGGGCTCTCGATCGTCGAGGAGATCGCCGCCTTGATGTCTGCAAGACTTGAGCTTCTTGAAAGCCGGAGCGGTGGCCTGCTTGTAAGGGTGACTTTTCCGGTTACTCCGGCAGATTGAGGCGTTCGCGCCGCCCCTGGTGAGCCGGCCCCTGGCCCTAACCTGCCCGCGCGTCTTCCGCCAGTCTTGCAAGCAGTCCATCGACCACCGTCAAAAGCTCCTCGAGCTCCAGCGGGCTCGTATCGAACAGCCGCATGTGGCGAATGCCTTCCACGGCGAGAAAGCCCATCATCGCGAGATTCGCGTTTTCCGATGTTGACCGTATCTCGGCGAGATAAGCGGCGTTCTTCTCCCTGACCGGATCGAGCAGGCCCGGCTCCTCCGCAATGGCGGCCAGGAAACCCGCCGGCGGACGCCCCTTCTGGCAGATGTGGTCGCGAAAGGTCGAAAGATAGGCCCGCGCGAAGGCGTTCGGCCGGCCATCGCCCTGCAACACGGCAAGCGTCTGTTCAAGCTGCGCGGAGAAACCGTCGACATGGCGGGCGACCATCGCCTTCATCAGGTCGGATTTCGAAGGGAAATTGTAGAGGAGGCCGCCTTTCGAAACGCCGGCCCGGTCGGCGACCGCGTCGAGCGAAAAGCGCCTTGCGCCCTGTTCGGCGACCACCTCGATTGCCGCATCGATGATTTTCTCGCGCGTGAGCGAACGGCGATCCGATTTCGTTTGAATTCGAGCTTTTTGCGTCACGGGCCCTTCGGCTTCTTATTGCTTGGAGCGAGTTTGGAGTTGACTTTACCGTCTGGACGGTAAAGAAACAAGCTTCGTAAGAATGACTATCGGATCCCGTAGCGTTTTTGCTGGCAACTTGTCATTCGGCTACGCGCGGCCTCCCACCGCCCTTTCCGAATGTTTTTCGGCGAACGCGCCCTAATAGATAACACAAAGCGGACTTGTGCCCCTTCCCTGCTTGCGAAGGGCGCAATCCATGCCTCGCAATTCACGAGTACTTCCATGCTGAAGCGAATTCTCGCCTTCCTTCTCGTTGTCGTGGTCATCGCTCTTTGCGGCGGCCTGATCGGCTTCAATGTCATTCGCGACAAGGCAATCGGCCAGTTCTTCGCGACTATGCCGCGGCCCACGGTGACCGTCTCCACGCTCACGGTGAAGACGCAGACCTGGCAGCCGGGCATCGAGGCCATCGGCACCATCGTCGCGCGCCAGGGCGTCGACGTGGCGGCGCGCGCCTCGGGCACCGTGAAGGAGATCAGGTTCAAGGCCAACGATCGCGTCGAGCAGGGAGCGCTTCTCGTCCAGCTCGACGACGAACTGGAGAAAGCCGACCTGATCGCGGTGGAAGCCAATCTGGAGCGCGACCGCCAGGCGCTGGAACGCGCCAAGAAGCTCGAAGGGCGGGGCGTCAGCTCGACATCCGTTCTCGACAATGCCAAGGCCGCGCTCGATGCGTCCATATCGCAATACGAAAGGGTGAAGGCGCAGATCGCGCTCAAGCAGATCTACGCGCCCTTCTCCGGCACGATCGGCATTCCGCGCATCGATCTCGGCGAATATCTCGCCGAGGGTTCGATCATCGCGACCCTGCAGGATCTCGACACGATGAAGGTCGATTTCAACGTCGCCGAGGGCCAGGTCAGGTCGCTTCAACTGGGCCAGGACATACGCGTCGGGCTGGACGCGGAGCATCTGGCCCATACCGGCCGCATCATCGGTATCGACCCCAAGGCCGATCCGGCCTCCCGCCTCGTCGCGGTGCAGGCGGAGGTGGAAAACACCGACCTGGCGCTGCGGCCGGGGCAATTCGCGGCCGTGCGCATCGAACTGCCGGTCGAGGAAGACATCATCGCCCTGCCGCAGACCGCCGTCGTGATGAGCCTGTACGGCGCCTATGTCTATGCGGTGCGCGAGGATACCGCCGATGCGGCGGCACCCCCGGAGCCCGGCAGCGATGCCGCGGCCGCCGGCAAAGCGCCGGACGAACCGAAAGCGGAGAAGAAGCTCGTCGCGCGCCAGGTCTTCGTCAAGACGGGACGGCGCTACCTCGGCCGCATCGAGGTGACCGACGGACTGAAGCCCGGCGACATCGTCGTCACCGCAGGCCAGAACAAGCTGACCATCGGCAGCCCGGTGAAGATCGACAACACGATCAATCCGGAACCGGAAGCCCGCGTCGCGGGAGGCGCATCGTGAATTTCTCCGAAACCTTCATCCGCCGGCCGGTACTGTCGACCGTCGTCAGCCTGTTGATCCTGCTGCTGGGCTTCCAGGGCATCCTCAACATGTCGATCCGCCAGTATCCGGAGATCGAGGAAACGGTGATCACCGTCTCCACGGTCTATCCCGGGGCAAGCGCCGACCTGATCCAGGGCTTCATCACCACGCCGATCGCCAAGGCGGTGGCAACCGCCGAGGGCGTCGACTACGTGACGTCGAAAAGCACGCTCGGCCTGTCGACCGTGACGGTCAACATGCGCCTCAATTCCGACCCGGACTCGGCGCTGACGGAGGTGATCGCCAAGGTCCAGCAGGTACGCGGCCAGTTGCCGCGTGAATCCGAGGACCCGGTCATCCAGAAAGGCACCGGCAGGTCCTTCGCGCTGATGTATCTTTCCGTGCTTTCCGACGTGATGTCGCCGCAGCAGATGACCGAGTTCATCACCCGCGTCATCCAGCCGCAGATGTCCACGGTCGAAGGCGTCGCCGACGCGCAGGTGCTCGGCAGCCAGACCTTCGCCATGCGCATCTGGATCGATCCGATCAAGCTCGCCGCGCGTGGCGTCACGGCAACCGACATCCAGACGGCCGTCACCAACGCGAACTTCCTCTCCGCGCCCGGCAAGACGGAGAACGAATTCGTCGCCTACAAGATCGAGATGCAGACCACGCTGCAGACGCCGGAAGCCTTCGGAGAACTGCCGCTGCGCTCGGAAGGCGACGAGATCGTCCGCTTGCGCGATGTCGCGCGGGTGGAGCTCGGCAGCGAGAACACGGATACGCGCGTTTCCTTCAACGGCCAGCAAGGCGTCTTCATCGGCATCCAGCCGACACCGTCCGCCAATCCGCTCGATACCGCGGCCGGTGTCAGGGCGGAGCTTGCCCGCCTGTCGGCGAACCTGCCCGAGGGCATGGCGATCAACGTCGTCTATGACAGCACGAAGTTCATCAGCGCTTCGATCAAGGAGGTGTTCAAGACCATCGGCGAGGCGGTCGTCATCGTCATCGCGGTGATCCTGCTCTTCCTCGGCTCGTTCCGCGCCGTGCTGGTGCCGATCGTCACGATTCCGCTGTCGCTGATCGGCGTCTGCTTCTTCCTGTGGGGGCTCGACTATTCGCTGAACACGCTGACATTGCTTGCCATGGTGCTGGCGATCGGCCTTGTCGTGGACGATGCCATCGTCGTGGTGGAGAACATCCACCGGCACCTCGAGGACGGCATGAAGCCGATGCAGGCGGCGATCACCGGCATGAAGGAGATCTTCGGACCCGTCATCGCCATGACGATCACGCTTGCCGCCGTCTATGCACCGATCGGTTTCGCGCAGGGCCTCACCGGGTCGCTGTTTCGCGAATTCGCCTTCACGCTTGCCGGCGCGGTGATCATTTCCGGCTTCGTCGCGCTGACGCTGTCGCCGATGATGGCGGCTCGGCTGCTCGCCAGCAAGCCCGGCCGTTTCCAGCATTTCGTCGACCGCGTCTTTACCGGCCTTGCCGGCTGGTATGGCCGCCGTCTCGACGGCTCGCTCAATTTCAAATGGGCGACGCTGCTGATCGTCGTGGCCCTGCTCGGCACCACCGGCTTCCTCTTCATGAAAACCAAGACCGAGCTTGCGCCGGAAGAGGATCAGGGCGCGCTCTTCGCCATGGTGACGGCGCCGCAATATGCGACCTCCAACTACACCAAGCTCTATACCGACCAGTTCTATGCCCTGACCGATGGCGTGCCGGGCGTCGATGCCCGCTTCCAGATCGTCGGCACCGGCTCGACCAACTCGGCCTTCGCCATCTGGGCGCTGAAGCCCTGGGACGAGCGCGAGGAAAGCCAGAAGCAGATCCAGGCGATGATCCAGCCGCGACTGCAGCAGTCGGCGGGCGTTCAGGCCTTCGTGTTCTCGCCGCCCTCCCTGCCGGGCGCCGGTGGGGGCCTGCCGATCCAGTTCGTCCTGCAGACGACCGGCTCCGCCGAGCAGGCCTATGAAGTGGCCGAACGCATCCGCCAGAAGGCCATGCAGTCGGGCAAGTTCATCATCGTCCAGAACTCGCTGTCCTATGACAGCCCGCGCGTGCGCGTGCTCATCGACCGCGACCGCGCCGCAACGCTCGGCGTGCCGATCTCCAGCATCGGCCAGACGCTGAACATCCTGCTGGGCGAAGCGGAGATTTCCAAGTTCGACCGGGAAAGCCGCTCCTACAAGATCATTCCTCAGGTCG
Organism: Stappia albiluteola; assembly: GCF_014050225.1. GTDB lineage: Bacteria > Pseudomonadota > Alphaproteobacteria > Rhizobiales > Stappiaceae > Hongsoonwoonella > Hongsoonwoonella albiluteola. Next base: position 118,192 of record NZ_JACFXV010000064.1, read on the forward strand.
ACAAGGCTTTCCGCATCAACCCGGAGCGGCTCGACTATTTCTATGTCCGCTCCGCCAATGGCGAGATGGTCCCGCTTTCGGCCGTGCTGAAGATCGACGCCAATGCGGCTGCCGCCGCCGTCGAGCAGTTCAACCAGCTGAACTCGGCGACGCTTTCCGCCCTGCCGCTTCCCACCGTTACCTCGGGCGAGGGGCTGAAGACGCTGCAGGACATCGCGCGCGCCGAAATGCCGGCCGGCTTTTTCGAGGACTATGCCGGCCAGTCGCGGCTGGAGATCAAGCAGGGCTCGACGATCCTCATCGTCTTCGCGCTGGCCGTTCTCGTGATCTATCTGGTGCTCGCCGCCCAGTTTGAAAGCTTCCGGGATCCCTTCATCATCATGATGTCGGTACCGCTATCGATCTTCGGCGCCATCGTGCCGCTCAATCTCGGCCTCGGCACGCTGAACATCTACACGCAGGTGGGCCTGATCACCCTTGTCGGGCTGATCACGAAGCACGGCATCCTGATGGTGGAATTCGCCAATGCCCAGCGCGAGCATCACGGCCTCGACAAGCGCGCGGCGATCGTCGAGGCGGCACGCGAGCGGCTTCGCCCGATCCTGATGACGACGGGCGCCATGGTACTCGGCGTCGTGCCGCTGATCCTGGCGGAAGGGGCGGGCGCCGCGGCACGCTATTCCATCGGCCTGGTGATTGCCTCCGGCATGTCGGTCGGCACGCTCTTCACGCTGTTCGTCGTGCCGATGTTCTACATGATCCTCGGCCACGCCGACCGGAAACGCGATATGGAAGAAGTCGAGGCTGAAGCAAACGGCGTCCATTCGGCTCCGGCCGAGTAGCGCCGGTGCAGGGCCTCGGGAAACAACGAAATGGATCGCATCGCGGCAACGTCGTCGCGATACCGGCTTATCGTCATTGCGGCTCGTCAGATATCGAACCAGTTGATCGTCGGTCCCAGATTGAAGACGCGCGTTTCGTCGATCGTGCCCGACGTACCCCAACTATTGTGTATATGGCCGCATAGGCAGATACGGGGCGTGCGGGCAAGAATTGCAGCCCTGATCGCCTCACTGCCCTCGTGCGTTCCGTCTCTTTGAAGGTCCGCTGTCCCGTGCGGTGGCGTATGCGTTACGAGCACCGCTCCGGCGGGGAGGTCGGACAGTATGATGCCCGCTCTCTCCTCGGATTCGGCAGCATTCCAGGCGTGCTCGTTTCGAGACGGAATTTCCCCGCCAAGACCGAAAAACGGAACGCCGCTCAATGTAAAGCTTGAGCCATGCAAATAGTGCCCATCGCTCCAATCCGAGCAGAAGCGAGCGATCTCATCGGGATCGTCATGGTTCCCGTGAACAAGGACGACAGGCACTACGCTCTCGCGTAAAATTCTCAGCGTCTCGACCGCGCCTTCGCCCCGCGTCGCAAAATCCCCGCAGCCGATCAGCACATCCGCTTCCTTGCTCGCCTCGATGATTGACCGGGCCGCCGCCTGATCGCGATGGAGGTCGGAAAATGCAAGTATCCGCATCCTGACGCCTATTGTTTGGAGTATCGAAGGACGGCGGCACCCAGCAGCGTCGTCATGGTCGACAACACTTTTCCCAGATCCAGGCGCTCCTTGAGGAAAAACACGCCGATCAGCAGCGCAAAGACGATAGATGTCTCGCGCAGCGCTGTAACGAGCGCAATCGGCGCCTGCGTGAAGGCCCATGTCACTAGGGCATAGGCGGCAAAGGAGGCGCCGCCGCCGATGACAAACACAGCTTTCCCTTTCGTCGGGATGAGCGAAAGCGTCCGCGGCGAAGTGATGCCAAGGAAAGCGAGCATTACAGCGCCGTTTCCGATTGCCAGCCAGCTATAAAAACCCAGCGAGGTGCCGGCAAGCCTCGCGCCCAGACCGTCGACAAGCGAATAGGACGCGATAAACATTCCGGTGACGAGTGCAAGCACGGCGGCATTTGCGTTCCGCTGGCCATCGGCGCGGCGAACCAGTGAAAGGCTGATGATGCCCGCACCGATGATCGCAATTGCCAGGAGTTCCATGGGCTCGAGGCGAACGCCGAGAACAAGCACAGAGAATAACGCGACGATCAGCGGCGCCGACCCCCGGGCAATGGGGTAGACTTGGGTCAGATCCCCCTTCCGGTAGGATTGCATCAAAAACAGCTGATACCCCACGTGCAGCAGGATCCCCGTCATCAGGTAGGGAAGGCTTTCCGGAGCGGGCCAAGGCACGAAAGGAAGGGCCAGCGCCGCAAAGGGAACATGGCCGAGTACGACCGCGCCCATGCTCGTGCGTTTATCGACCCCGTTCTTGACAATGGCGTTCCAGGTGGCGTGAAGCAGCGCCGCCGCAAGAACGGCCAGGAAAACAATGGTGCTCACTGATTGGCTCTTGGCTCGTTTTCAATCGCTTTATCGGACGGGAACCGCAGTGCGCGCCGATTTCGTGGCTGCGTCTTTCAGACTTCGGCATAGGAAAGCCGCGCCGGTACAGGCGCGGCCTTTCTGTATTTCCCTAGGCCGAAAGACCGCTCAGAGGCGGCCTTCCATCGCCCGGTCGAAGATTTCCTTCGCGCCGTCCAGCGTCAGTTCGATCGGATTGCCGCCCGCGGTCGGATCGACGATCGCCATTTCCGCAATGAGGTCGCGCTTCTCGCCGCCGACATTGAGGCCGGCCAGCGTGTGCGGGACGTCGAGATCGGCACGCAGCTTCAACACCGCATCGAGGAAACCGTCGAAGCCGCCGGCGATGCCGAGATAGCCGGCAAGGCGGGTGATCTTGGCCTCGATCGCCTTGCGGTTGACCACCAGCACGTAGGGCATGAACACCGCATTGGTCATGCCGTGATGGGTGTCGTAGAGCGCGCCGACCGGATGCGACAGCGAGTGGATCGCCCCCAGTCCCTTCTGGAAGGCGACCGCGCCCATGGCGGCGGCCGACATCATGTTGCCGCGCGCGACCAGATCGCCGGGCGTCTCCACCGCCTTGCGCAGGTTCTCGAAGACGAGCCGCATGCCTTCGACCGCAATGCCGTCGCCCATCGGGTGATAGAAGGTGGAGGAGTAGGCCTCCAGGCAGTGCGCCAGCGCGTCCATTCCGGTGCCGACGGTGAAATAGCGCGGCATGCCGACCGTCAGTTCCGGATCGCAGATCACGGTTGCCGGCATCATCTTCGGATGGAAGATGACCTTCTTGGTGTGGGTTGCCTCGTTCGTGACGACGCCCGCGCGACCCACTTCCGAACCGGTTCCGGCGGTCGTCGGCACGGCAATGATGGGCGCAATGCCATCCGGATCCGCGCGGGTCCACCAGTCGCCGACATCCTCGAAGTCCCAGATCGGCCGCTTCTGGCCGGACATGAAGGCAATCACCTTGCCGGCGTCCAGTCCCGAGCCGCCGCCGAAGGCGATGACGCCGTCATGGTTGCCGGCCCGATAGGCGGCGACGCCCGCCTCGATATTCGACCCGACCGGGTTCGGCTTGACGTCGCTGAACAGGCCCGGCTCCAGCCCGGCTTCGCGGCAGATGTCGAGCGCCTGCGCCACCATCGGCAGCTTGGCAAGGCCCGGGTCGGTGACCAGAAGCGGCCGCTTCATGCCGGCATTGGCCGTGACCTTGCCGAGTTCCTTGATGCGGCCGGCGCCGAAACGCACGGAGGTCGGGTAGTTCCAGTTTGCGGATGGGGAAGTCATCGCGAGAGGTTCCGAAGATTTGCGGGAAGGTCGGCAGGGCCACCGGGCCCTACCGGGATCGTTGTAAGCGCGGTCAGATGGCGACGCGCAGGTGGTAGGATTTCGGCCGCGTCAGCGTGTCGAAGCCCTGGCGCGACAGTGCCGCGCCGCGTCCGGTTTCCTTGACGCCGGTCCACACCAGCGCCGGATCGAGATAGTCGCAGCGGTTCATGAAGACGGTACCGGTCTCGACCTGGTCGCCGATCGCGATCGCCGCGTCCTCGTCCCTGGTCCAGATCGAGGCGGTGAGGCCATAGGGGCTGTCGTTCATCAAGGGCACGGCTTCCTCGTCCGAGCGCACCTTCATGATGCCGACGACCGGGCCGAAGCTTTCCTCGCGCATCACCGACATCTGGTGGTTGACGTCGATGAGGACCTGCGGTGCGAGATAGGCGGTGCCCGGCTTGTCCATGGCGAAGGCCGAGGTATCGATCAGCGCCTTCGCGCCCTTGCGCAGGGCTTCCGCCGTCTGCTCGCGCACCCAGTCGGCGAAGCGCACCTGCGCCATCGGCCCGAGCGTGGTCGCCTGGTCGAGCGGATTGCCGAGCACATACTGCTTCGTCAGGTCGACGAAGCCTTCGACGAATTCGTCGAAACGGCTTTCATGCACATAGATGCGCTCGATGCCGCAGCAGCACTGGCCGGTGTTGTAGAAGGCGCCGTCGACGAGATTGGCGATGGCATGCTGCATGTCGGCGTCGGCCCGCACATAGGCCGGGTCCTTGCCGCCGAGCTCCAGACCGAGCGAGGCGAAGGTGCCCGCCGCCGCGCGCTCGATCGCCCGGCCGCCGGCCACCGAACCGGTGAAATTCACATGGTCGATCGCGCCCGAACCAAGCAGGGCTTCGGTCTGGGCGTGGCTGAGCACCACGTTCTGGAACACGCCGTCCGGCAGGCCCGCCGCCTGAAAGGCCTTGGCGAAGCGTTCGCCGACCAGCAGCGTTTGCGCGGCATGTTTCAGGATCACGGAATTGCCGGCGATCAGCGCCGGCATGATCGTGTTGACGGCGGTCAGGAACGGATAATTCCACGGAGCCACCACCAGCACGACGCCAACCGGGTCCTTCTTCACGTAACGGGTGAAGCCCGGCTTGTCGGTATAACGCTCGGGCGCCAGCGCGCTTTCGGCGATTTCGACCATGTAGCGCGTGCGCTCCTGCACGCCGCCCATCTCGCCGCCATAGCGCACCGGACGGCCCATCTGCCAGGCGAGTTCGGGCACGATCTCGTCGTTCATCGCCACAAGCGCCTCGAGGGCGGCGAGGGCGAAGCGGTTGCGTTCGGCGATCGGGCGGCGCGCCCAGTCGGCCTGCGCGCGTTTGGCGGTGGCCACGACCCTGTCCAGCTCCGCCTGGCTTGCCAGCGGCCGCTCGGCATAGACCGAACCGTCCACCGGCGAGATGATCTTCACTGTTTCGCTCATGATGCGATCCTGCCTTACGTTCTTCCTCGGCGCCGGTTCCTTGTCCCGCGCCTCATGCATCGTTGAAATTTCGCCGGCTTAGCTTCTCTCGAAACCGCGGGCAACCTCCCAGTCCGTGACGCGCCTGTCATACTCGAACTGCTCCCAGTTCGCCGCATGGACATAATGCTCGATCACCTCGTCGCCGAAGGCCGACCGGAGGAAGGCGGATTCGCTGGCCACCGCCGTCGCCTCGCGCAAGGTGCCGGGGATCTCCCGCACGCCTTCGCCGTGATAGGCATCGCCGACGAAGGCGGGTTCGAGTTCCATTTCCTTCTCGATACCGTCGATGCCGGCCGCAAGCAGCGCCGCCATGGCCAGATGCGGATTGAGATCGGCGCCGCCGATCCGGCATTCCACGCGCACCGCCTTGGTGTCGCCACCGCAGACCCGGTAACCGGCTGTGCGGTTGTCGAGGCTCCAGATCGCCTTGGTCGGCGCGAAGGTTCCGGCCTGAAAGCGCTTGTAGGAGTTGATATAGGGCGCGAGGAACAGCGTCGTCTCGCGCGCATGCGCAAGCAGGCCTGCGAGATAGTGCCGCATCAGCTTCGACATGCCGTGCTCGGCTTCCGGGTCGTGGAACAGCGGCTTGCCGTCCGTCGACCAGAGCGACTGGTGGATATGGGACGAGCTGCCGGCATTGGCGAAGTTCCATTTCGCCATGAAGCTGACCGCGCGCCCCTTCGACCAGGCGATTTCCTTGCAGGCGTTCTTCATGATCGCGTGCCGGTCGGCCATGACGAGCGCCTCGGCATAGCGCACGTTGATCTCCTCCTGGCCGGCATCCGCCTCGCCCTTGGAGTTCTCGACCGGGATGTCCGCGCCCTGCAGGCCGTTGCGGATCGCCCGCATCACATCCTCCTCCTTGGTGGTCTGGAAGATGTGGTAGTCCTCGTTATAGGCGCTGATCGGCGAAAGGCCGCGATAGCCCTTGGCCTGCGCCTCCTCGAAGCTTTCGCGGAACAGGAAGAATTCGAGCTCGCTCGCCATGAAGGGCTTCATGCCCATGGCTTCGAGCCGCGCGATCTGCCGTTTCAGCACGGCGCGCGGCGAATGCGGCACGTCCGCATGGGTGTGGTGGTCCTGCACGTCGCAGATGACCAGCGCCGTGCCGTCCAGCCACGGAATGCGGCGGAGCGTGGAAAGGTCGGGCTTCAGGACATAGTCGCCATAGCCCGCCTGCCAGCTCGTCGCGCGGTAGCCCTCCACCGTGTTCATCTCCAGATCGGTGGCCAGCAGGTAGTTGCAGCTATGGGTCTCTTCGTAAGCGCTCTCCACGAAATACTGCGCGTGGAAGCGCTTGCCCATCAGGCGTCCCTGCATGTCGACCAGGGCGGCGATGACCGTGTCGATCGTGCCCTCGGCGACAGCCTGCTTCAATTCCTCGAATGTCAATTTGCCTGCCATCTGGATTGCCGTTTCGATGAAGGTTGGTCTTTTACCGAGACACCCCGGGAATGTGTTTCCCGGGGTGGTGGTTTTGGTGCGACAGGCCGAAGCCGATCAGCTGTAGCGGTAGGGAGGCCCTGCCTTGCGCATGGTCTCGCGATAGTCGCGCAGGATCTGGACGACGCGACCGGCACGCGGGCTGGTCGTGGCGACCTCGTCCCAGAATTTCTCCGCTTCCGCCTCGACGGTTGCCCACTGCTCGTCGGGGATCGTGGTCAGCTCCATCTTGCCGCCGGTGACGCGCAGGTTCGCCTCGCCCGCCCAGTACCAGTGCAGGCGATAGTAGTGCGAGCTGTCCATCGTCAGGCGGAACAGTTCCTGCAGATGCGGCGGCACCGCGTTCCACCGCTCCGTATTGGCGAAGAAGGAACCGACCCAGGCGCCGCAGATGTTGTTGGTGAGGAAGTACTTGGTCACGTCGGCCCAGCCGACGGTGTAGTCCTCGGTGATGCCCGACCAGGCGATGCCGTCGAGTTCGCCGGTCTGCACCGCGACTTCCACGTCTTCCCAGGGCAGCGTCACCGGCACCACGCCGAACCGCGACAGGAACTTGCCGGCGGTCGGGAAGGTGAAGACCCGCTTACCCTTCAGGTCGTCGAGGCTGCGGATCGGGTCCTTCGTGTTGAAGTGGCAGGGATCCCAGGAGCCAGCCGACAGCCAGGTGACGTTGTCGACCTCGCCATAGGCTTCTTCCCAGATCTCCTTCAGGCCGTATTTGTAGAAGAGCGCCTGGACGTCGAGCGAATAGCGGGTGGCGAAGGGGAAGTAGCCGCCGAAGACGCGCACATCGACCGGAGCGGCCATGGAATCGTCGTCCGACTGCACCGCGTCGATCGTGCCGTTCTGCATGGCGCGGAAGAGCTCGCCTGTCGGCACCAGCTGGTCGGCATAGTAGAGCTCGATGGTCATCTCGCCATTGGCCGCCTTGTTGAAGGCATCGATTGCCGGCTTGATCACGTGCTCGCCAAGCGCCGGACCGGCATAGGTCTGCAGGCGCCAGGTGATCGGAGACTGCGCACGCACGTAAGGCGCCGCCAGCGCCGTCGTACCGGCTGCGGCCGTGGCAAGGCCGGCCTTGGTGATGAAGTCGCGTCTGTTCTGCATTGCTCTTCTCCTCTCTCGGTGATTTGCCGGCAGATCCTTTTATTGCGGCCTGTTTGTTATCGGTCCGGCACTTACCCTCTGATGTAAAAGTGGTGCGGCAGCCATAGTGCGATTTCGGGGAAGGCCATGACGACCGCGAGCGCGAACATCATCACCAGTACGAAAGGCACGATGGATTTGTAGATGTCGTGGATGGAGATCTCGGGTGGGGCCATCGCCCGCATGAGGAACAGGTTGTAGCCGAAGGGGGGCGTCATATAGGCGATCTGGCAGGTGATCGTGTAGAGCACGCCGTACCAGATGAGGTCGAAACCGAGCGCCTTGACCAGCGGCACGTAGAGCGGCGCCACGATGACCAGCATCGCCGTATCGTCCAGGAACATGCCCATGACGAGATAGGAGATCTGCATCAGGATCAGGATCTCCCAGGGCGTCAGGCCCAGATCCTGCACGAAGAAGCGCTCGATCGCCTTCACCGCGCCCAGCCCGTCGAAAACCGCGCCGAAGCCGAGCGCCGCGACGATGATCCACATGAACATGCAGGAGACGGAGAGCGTCTTGTGGATCGTGTCCCGCATCACCTTCAAGGTCAGCTTGCGGCGAACGATCGCGGCAACCGTGGCTCCGATCGCGCCGATCGCCGAGCTTTCCACAAGGCTGGTCTTGCCGGCGACGAACAGGCCGGTCATCGACAGGAAGATGAGGAAAGGCAGGATGCCGGCCGAAAGCAGCTTCAGCTTCTCGGCCATGGGCACGTCGCGTTCCTCGCGCGTGAGCGTCGGCCCCAGCGACGGCTGCAGCCAGCAGCGGATGGCGATATAGGCGATGAACATGCCGGCCATCATCAGGCCGGGGAAGACGCCGGCAAGCCAGAGCTGGCCGACCGGCTGGCGCGCGATCATCGCGTAAAGCACCAGAACCACTGACGGCGGCACCAGGATGCCAAGCGACGAGCCGGCCTGGATGACGCCCGTCACCATCACCTTGTCGTAGTTGCGGCGAAGCAGCTCGGGCAGCGCGATCGTCGCGCCGATCGCCATGCCGGCGACCGAAAGGCCGTTCATCGCCGAGATCACCACCATCAGCAGGATGGTGCCGATGGCAAGTCCGCCCCGCACCGGGCCGAACCAGACATGGAACATCTTGTAGAGGTCGTCGGCGATGCCCGATTCCGACAGCATGTAGCCCATGTAGATGAAGAGCGGCAGCGTCAGCAGCGCGTACCATTTCATCAGCTTCATCGCCGCCGAGAAGGGGATTTCGCCGCCGCCGGTTCCCCACAGGAGCAGGGCGAAGACCGCCGCGATGAAACCGATGGCGCCGAACACCCGCTGCCCGGTCAGAAGCAGCGCCATCATGCCGGCGAACATCAGGATTGCGATCAGTTCGTAGCTCACGCGAGAGACTCCCCTCGCACGATCGCGATGTCCTTGAACAGTTGGGCGACCGCCTGAAGAAGCATCAGCAGGATGCCGATGCACATGATGATCTTGATCGGCGCCATGTAGGGCGCCCAGGACGAGTAGCTGGTTTCGCCGTATTGCAGGGCGTAGCTGGTGCTGGACAGGCCGCCATAGAGCATCACGCCGAGATAGACGATCAGGAAGAAGACGGTGAAGCAGTCGACAATGGCCTTGCGCTTCGGTGACCAGCGCGAATAGGCGAGATCCATGCGCACGTGCCCGTCATCCTGGATCGACCAGCCGCCGCCCAGCATGTAATAGGCCGTCATGACGAACTGCGCCATTTCCAGCGTCCACAGCGGCGACATGCTGACGAAACCGTAGTCGAGCGCGCCGCGCATGATCGCCGAATACATCAGAATGCCGATCATCACGAAGATCAGATACATCGTGAACCGGCCGACGACCCGGTTCACCGCATCCACGATGCGCACATACTTGCCGATGACGGCTGGCATGCCGGCAAATCCTGCGCGTTCTGCTGCGCCCATCTCGTCGTAGGGCTCGTCCTTCGTCATTCCAGCTGCCCCTCCGGCTGCCTGCCTCCGACCGGACCTTCGGCGCCGCGCGGTGATTTGTTCTTGTTGCGCGCGACCAGGCCCATTCATGTGCTTCCTTACCGGCTTCGCCGCCGGTATTTTATCATCTCAATGCGTCTCCAAACCGGGCGAGCACCGGATACAGGCGCTCGGCCCAGGCGCGTTCGGCCTCGGCCGTCGCCACCTCGTCATTGCGAATTTCAAGCATGGCCGTCGCCAGTCCCCGCCCCTCGCCATGGCGCGCCAGCGTGTAGTAGACGCCGTCCCTGGGAGCGTAGGGCTCGTTGTCGCCGACGCAAAGCCCTTCCTCATGGGAAAGTTCACCGATCAGCCGCCCGGCCAGCCGGCGGTCCACATTGGAGAGGATGCCGATCTGCCATCGCCTCGGCACGTCCTTGTATACCGGCGTGAAGGTATGGACGGAGACGAGGAAAGTCGGCGCGCCGCGTGCAAGCCGCTCGTCCACCAGCGCCTCGATGGCGCGATGGAATGGCCGATGGACGAGATCAAGCCGCTCTTCGCGTTCCGCCTCCGACAAGGCCGCATTGCCCGGAATTGCCGTCCGCTCGCTGATTTCCGGTATCAGATCGCCGGCATCTTCCCTGCGGTTGCAGTCGATCACCAGCCGCGAAACCGTCGGATGGACGAGCGGCGCATCGAGAAGGCTGGAGAGATGCCGCGCAACGCCAAGGGCGCCGGGATCCCAGGCGATATGGGCGACGAGTTCCTCCGCGCCGAGCCCCAGCGTTCCGAATTTCGGCGGCATCCGGTTGGAGGCGTGGTCGCAAAGCAGCACGCAGGCACCCTTGCCGCCGCGGTTGGCAACGACCACCGTGTCCTGCATCCGCCCTTCGCCCGCCTGCGCCTGCCGCATCCGCCGCCTCGCTGAAATTCCCCTCTTCCCGCCAATCCGCCGGCGATTTCCCGCCTTGTTATTTTTGGTACAGATTTGCGGAGAAACGGAAAGCCTGTATGATTTGATACAATCGATCGGCTCAAGTCAAATGGCAAATCGCATCTGCCGGACGGCCGCAATGCTGCGCTCCCCGCAAGGATGGAGACAGCTCGTGAATTCAAGGGGAAACGCCGCTCCATGGCCCAATCGCTTGCCGAGGACATTCGCGACCGGCTTGACGGTTTCACCGCCAGCGAGCGCCGCGCCGCCCTTGCCCTTCTTGCCAACTATCCCGTGCTCGGCCTGGGAACGGTCGCCGAATTCGCCCGTTCCGCCCGTGTTTCGTCGCCCTCGATCCTGCGGTTTGCCGGTCGGCTCGGTTTCGCCACCTATGCGGAGTTCCAGAAGCGGCTGCGCGACGAACTGGAAGACCAGCTTCGCTCGCCCCTGTCGCGCACGCCAAGCGGCGAGGCGCCGGCAAATGCCGCCGGCGAGGTGTGGTCCGCGGCGATCGACAATATCCGCGAGACCTTCCAGCACCTGCCGGTCGCCGAGATCCGGGCCGCAACGGCGCTGCTCGCCGACGACCGCCGCTCGGTCTATCTGCTTGGCGGCCGCTTCACCGATACGCTTGCCCGCTACATGGCCTCGCATTTGCGGATCGTGCGCGGCAAGGTCGTCCACGTGGCCGGACAGGAGGGCAATTGGCGCGACCTTCTGATCGACATGAAACGGCGCGACGTGCTGGTCATCTTCGACATCCGCCGCTACCAGGGCGACGTCATCCGTCTCGCCCAGGCGGCCGCCGAGCGCGGCGTGGCGATCGTGCTCGTCACCGACAGCTGGCTTTCGCCGATTGCCAATGTCGCGACCCATGTACTGCCGGCCAGGGTTTCCGTGCCTTCGCCCTGGGACTCCATGACCGCTTTGATGGTGATCGCCGAAACCCTGATCGCCGGCGCGACCAACGCGGATCTGGAGCGCAGCCGCGCGCGGATGGCGGAGCTCGAACGTCTGCGGGACGACGACGATCCGGCGAGGCAGCGCGGCTAAGTGCCGCAACCGCAATTGGAGCGGCGGCAAATCCGATCTATCTAATGACGCCGTAAGCCCCCATAAAGCGGCAACTCGATACGGCTGGAAGTATGGATCTGATGGAAAAGACTGCCGAGGCACCCTCGCGCCGCAAGGACATGCGTTCTGTTCGCCTGCCAAAGGACCACAGGCCGGTCAAGGCGGGACGTGTCGGAGTGCTCCTCGTCAACCTCGGCACGCCGGACGGTACCGGCTACTGGCCGATGCGGCGCTATCTGGAGGAATTCCTCACCGACAAGCGGGTGATCGAGTGGCCGAAGGCGCTGTGGTATCCGATCCTCTACGGCATCGTGCTCAATACGCGACCGAAGAAATCCGGCCGCGCCTACGATGAGATCTGGAACCGGGAGCGCGATGAATCGCCGCTGCGCACCATCACCCGCAGCCAGTCGGATCTTCTGGGGGAGCGTCTTTCGGATCTGGGTGAAGACGTGCTGGTCGATTGGGCGATGCGCTACGGCAAGCCGTCGATTGCTTCGCGGCTCACCCGTCTGCAGGAGGAGGGATGCGAGCGCATCCTCGTCTTCCCGCTCTATCCGCAATATGCCGCCTCGACGACCGCAACCGTCAACGACGAGGCCTTCCGGACCTTGATGCGGATGCGCTGGCAGCCGGCCTTGCGCACCGTGCCGCCCTATCACGACGATCCCGCCTATATCGACGCGCTGGCTGCCTCCGTCGAAGCGAAGCTCGCCGAGATCGATTTCGAGCCGGAAGTGGTGATCGCCTCCTATCACGGCATTCCGAAGAGCTATTTCGACAAGGGCGACCCCTACTACTGCCACTGCCAGAAGACGACGCGGCTGCTGCGCGAGCGTCTCGGCTGGAGCAAGGACAGGCTCATCGTAACCTTCCAGTCGCGCTTCGGTCCCGAGGAATGGCTGCAGCCCTATACCGACAAGACCGTCGAGGCGCTTGCGAAGGCCGGAACGAAGAAAATTGCCGTCATCAATCCGGGTTTCGCGTCGGATTGCCTGGAAACGCTCGAGGAAATCGCCGGCGAGGCGAAGGAGATCTTCGAGCATGCCGGCGGCGAGCGCTTCGTCCACATTCCCTGTCTGAACGACAGCGTCGGCGGCATGGACGTGATCGAGGCGGCGGTACGGCGGGAGCTGTCAGGCTGGCTTTAAGCCTACCTCCGGTCACGGACTGGTAAGCGCATTTGTTTCTGCCCATACTCCCGATTCGGCCGAACCGGTCGGCAATCGGGAGATTGGTGCATGCCAGCTGAGATTTTCGGGTTCGACGTCGTCGTTCTCGTCCTGCTCGCCCTTGTGGTCATCATCGTCATCGCGGGCGTCAAGACGGTACCGCAAGGCACGAACTATACGGTCGAGCGCTTCGGCCGCTATCGCAAGACGCTCTATCCGGGCCTGAATTTCATCGTTCCCTTCATCGACAGGATCGGCCACAAGATCAACGTGATGGAGCAGGTGCTCGACGTTCCCTCGCAGGAAGTCATCACCCGCGACAACGCCACGGTGACCGCCGACGGCGTGACCTTCTACCAGATCCTCGATGCCGCCCGCGCCGCCTATGAGGTGCTGGGGCTCGAAAACGCCATCCTCAATCTCACCATGACCAACATCCGTTCCGTCATGGGCTCCATGGATCTCGACGAGTTGCTGTCGAACCGCGACGAGATCAATGCCAGGCTGCTGCGCGTGGTGGACGCGGCGGCGGAGGCCTGGGGCGTCAAGATCACCCGCATCGAGATCAAGGACATCAACCCGCCGCGCGACCTGGTCGATTCCATGGCCCGGCAGATGAAGGCGGAGCGCGACAAGCGCGCCGCGGTGCTGGAAGCCGAAGGCAAGCGCCAGTCGGAGGTGCTGAAGGCGGAAGGCCAGAAGCAGGCATTGATCCTGGAGGCCGAAGGCCGCCGCGAGGCTGCTTTCCGCGACGCGGAAGCCCGTGAGCGTGAAGCCGAGGCGGAAGCGAAAGCCACCCGCATGGTGAGCGAAGCGATCGCCGCCGGCGACGTGCAGGCCATCAATTATTTCGTGGCCAACAAATATGTCGAGGCCCTGGGCAGCTTCGCCAGTTCGCCCAACCAGAAGCTGATGCTGTTGCCGCTGGAGGCGACTTCCATTCTCGGCTCCCTGGCGGGCATCGCCGAAATCGCCCGCGAAAGCTTTCCGGAGGCCATGGCTGCCCGCCGCCGCCCCTCGGGCGCCGTTCCTTCCGCCGGTGCTGCCCGCCGCGAGCCGGAACAGAACGGAGGCGGGGCATGAGCCTTGTCGAAAGGCTGATCCAGGAACTCGGCCCCTGGTCGTGGTGGGTGTTCGGGCTCCTGTTGCTCGGCCTGGAGGTGCTGGCGCCCGGCACCTTCTTCCTGTGGTTCGGCATCGCCGCGATCCTGGTCGGCTCGGTGGCGCTGTTCGTCGATCTTTCCTGGCAGCTGGAACTGATCCTGTTCCTGTTACTCTCGCTTGCCAGCGTCTTTGCCGGCCGCTCGCTGCTGCGCAAGGAAAGCGCCGATGAGGGCGATCCGTCGCTCAATCGGCGCGGCAGCCGCTATGTCGGACGCGTCTTCGTGCTCGACGAGCCGATCGTACAGGGCATTGGCAGGCTGAAGGTCGACGATACCGTCTGGCGGATCGCCGGTCCGGATTGTCCGGGAGGTACCCGTATCCGGGTCAATGCCGTGCAAGGCGCCCAGCTGATCGTCGAGCCGGCGACGGACTGAGCAGCATCGTCAGGGATTATGCCCGGGCGGCAGCGGCGGGGCTTCCGCCATCAAAAGGATGCCGATCCTGCGGTTCGAGGCCAGGAACGGATCGTTCGGGAAAAGCGGCTCGGTATCGGCCTTGCCGACGACGGCAAAGAAACGGTCGGCCGGAATGCCGTATTCGGCGAGGATCTGGCGCGCGGCATTCGCCCGGTCGGCGGAAAGCTCCCAGCTCGTATAGCTGGAGTCGACCGAATTCGATCCCGTCGTCGTGTGGCCGGTGATCTGGATCCTGTTCGGCATTTTCGCCAGCACCGGCGCCATCTTGGCAATCAGCCTGCGTGTCAGCTCGTAGGGATACTTGGAGCCTTCCGGAAACATCGACCGGCCGTCCTGGTCTACCAGCAGGATGTTCAGCCCGTCCTCGGTTTCTTCCAGGATGATGTTATTCGAGATCTCGGTGATTTCCGGCATTTCCTGCCAGGCCTGACGTAGGGAGGCGGCGGCGGTGGCGAATTGGCGCGGCACCTCGATTTCCGCTTCCGCCGTATTATGCGTGTTGGCTTCCGGCCCCTGCTGACGCTTCTTTTCGTGGCGCTCCTTGGCGAAGTCGGAATCGAGCTCCACCGGCACCTGCGAAATGTCCTTGATGTATTCGCGGACCGGAATGCCCTCGATCTCGATGATGCCGGTGCGCTTGGAATTTTCCTTCACGCCGAAGGCTTCGCGCATGGAGCCGGCCACGACCTGCAGCTTCTGCTTGTCCTGGATGGAGAAGGAGATGATCAGCACGAAGAAGCAGACGAGCAGCGACATCAGGTCGGCGAAGGTGACCAGCCACTCCGGCGCTCCTCCTTGTTGTGCCTTCTTCGCCATGGTGCCGTCCTTGCCTGGAGCCCTTCGGGAGCTACGTTGTCGATCGGGCCTGCGTCAGGCCGCTTCCTGGAAATCGGCGCGCGCCTTTTCCGGCATGTAGGCGATCAGCATGTCGCGGATCAGCGCCGGGCTCTTGTTTTCGCGGATCTGCTGCACGCCGTCGATGACGAGCGTTTGGTTGACCTCTTCCATTTCGAACTTGCTGTCGAGCTTGTCGACGATCGGCAGGCAGACGACGTTGGCGATGAGCGCGCCATAGAGCGTGGTCAGCAGGGCGATCGCCATGGACGGGCCGATCGTGGAAGGATCGTCCATGGTCGCGAGCATCTGCACCAGGCCGACAAGCGTGCCGATCATGCCGAAAGCGGGCGCGGAATCGCCCAGCGCCTTGAATACCTTGCGGCCGACCTGCAGGCGCTCGAGATAAAGGTCCCGCTCACGCTCCATGGAATCGCGGATGAATTCCGGGTCGTAGCCGTCGGCAATATACTGGATACCCTTGGCGAGGTTCGGATCGGAGACCGCGATGTTCTCGAGCCCCAGCGGACCGGACTTGCGCACGATATCGGCGAGGCGCGTGATTTCCTCGATAAGGTCGCGCGGGTCGGTCTTCTTGTAGGTGAAGGCGACTTTCGATCCCGTCGAGAGCGCGCTGATCACGCCCGAAAGGGGAAAGCGCACCAGCGTCGCGGCCGTGGCGCCGCCGCAAACGATCAGGACGGAGGGGACATCGGTGAATTGCGCGATATCGCCGCCGATGAAAATTGCGACCAGCACGACGGCGAAGCCGGCAATGACGCCGATGATTGTGCCAAGATCCATTGACGCACCACGGTTTTGGGCAGCCGGGCCCACACAAGACTATTGGATGCCCGGGCGAATTCATTGCTCACCCGGCAATCGGCTTAGGTGCAACCTTAGGCGAAACGAGGCTAAGTATTCCCTAATCGAGCGGGCTCGAATTCCTCAAAAAATTCAAATTATCAATAGGGTAAACGCTTGGTAAAAGTTTTGCCGGCCATCGCGGTCATTGTACGTCCGCCGCCTTTTCACCGCCGGATTGCGAAACGGCTTCACGCAGTGAAGAAATGAACAGCATCAGGTCCGGTGTCTGCGGCTCCTCGGCGCGTGCCGAAATGCCGACGGGGCCGAGGGTGATCCGGGTGTCGATCTTGAGGTCGACCAGCATTCTTTCCCTCAGATCTCCTGCCACGACGCCATGGGAGATGATCCAGACCGCATCGGTCTGACGGGTGAAGGCACGACCGAAAGCGTTGGAGACCGTCTCGATCCGCCGGGGCAGGTTGCCGATGCCGTTCGCCACCATCAGCCGTTCCACAAGCGGGCGGATCGCCGCCTGCCGGTTCGGGCACAGCACGGTGAATTCCGGCAGCCGCGCGATATCGGGCTCCCGCAGCAGGGGGTGGCCGGGGCGGACGACGATACGCACCTGTTCGGAATAGAGTTGCGAGAAGGTGAGGCCCTGCATCGCCTCGGGCTGGCCGAGACGCCCGACCACCACGTCAAGCGCGCCGACCCTGAGCTGATCGAGCAGGTGGCCGTTCGGGCCCGTCACGATATTCAGCGTGCCGCCGAGCCGCTTTTCCAGATAGCGCGAAACGGCGCTCGGAATGATGCTTGCGGCCACGCTCGGCAGCGCCCCCACGTTCAACAGGCGGTCGGAGCCCATTCGCGCCTGCTCGATGCCGTCGAGGCCCTGTTGCAGGGCCGCGACGCTCATGCTTGCATAATGCAGGAAGATATCGCCTGCCGGCGACAGAAAGACACCGGCGCGACTGCGGTCCATCAGGCTGACCCCCAGTATCTCCTCCAGTTCCTTCAACGTCTTGGAGACGGCGGGCTGCGTGATGTTGAGGGCGGTTGCCGCTTCTGTCAGGCTCTTTCGCCGGGCCACTTCCAGAAAGGCCTGAAGGTGGCGCAGCTTGATGCGGGCGTCGAACAGCATCGATCATTCCCATATGTTATGCATCGCCGGCTAAATCTCATTTTACATTACTATTTGCAAGGAGCATTCTGAAGCCAGGATAGGAAAAATGGCCGGAGGACCATGCGCGGAGGCGCTGCGAACGGTCGAAGGGAGAGCCCGGGGAGAGCGATGTGCAGGCATTGAACGTGAACGGGCGTGCCATTCACTTCCGCCTCGACAGGGCGGAGGAAAAGGGGCCGCTCCTGGCCTTCTCGAATTCGCTCGGCACGGATTTGCGCGTCTTCGACGGGATCGTCGACCGGCTTCCGGCCAATTGGCGGATCCTGCGCTACGACACGGCCGGGCATGGCCTGTCCGGGCATGCGGAGCGGGCCTCGATCGGCGATCACGCGGCGGATCTGCTGGCGATTCTCGATCACGTCGAGGCCGACAAGGCCTATGTCGCCGGCCTTTCGGTCGGCGGCATGATCGCGCAGGCCCTTGCGTCCGCCCGCCCTGATCGCGTTGCGGCCCTCTGCCTCATGGATACCGCGCCGAAAATCGGCACTGCGGAAATGTGGACCGCCCGCATGGATGCAATCCGCGCCGGAGGCATCGAGGCGGTCGCGGAGCCGGTCATGGAGCGCTGGTTCTCCGCCGCCTTCCGCGCAAGCCGGCCGGCGGAACTCGCCGTGTGGCGGTCGATGCTCACGCGCACGCCGGTCGAAGGCTATCTCGATCTTTGCGCCGCGATCCGCGACGCGGACCTGACCGACAGGGCGCGCCGGCTCGACCTGCCGGTTCTCTTCATCTGCGGCTCCGAGGATGGTTCCACGCCGCCCGAACTGGTAAAGGCGGCAGCCGAACTGGTGCCCGGCGCCCGCTATCTGGAGATCGAGGGGGCGGGCCATCTGCCTTGCGTGGAGTCTCCCGATGCGGTGGCCGCCGCGATCACCGGCTTTTTCAAGGAGCATGGCGCATGAGCGAAACGATGTTCGAGCGGGGGATGAAAACGCGCCGGTCCGTTCTGGGCGATGCTCACGTCGACCGGGCCGAGGCTGCGAAGACCGAATTCGACGAGCCGTTCCAGACCCTGATCACGGAAGGTGCCTGGGGCTCGGTCTGGTCGCGCGAAACGCTGACGAAACGCGAGCGCTCGCTGATCACCATCGCCCTGCTTGCCGCCCTCGGCCACGAGGAGGAGCTGGCGATGCATTGCAGGGCGACCGCCAATACGGGGGCAACGCCGGAGGACGTGCGCGAGGCGCTTCTTCACGTGGCGATCTATGCCGGCGTGCCGGCGGCCAACAGCGCGCTGCGCATCGCCAAGAGCGTCTTCGAGACATCGGCAAGGTCCGAAAACAAGGGAGGATGAAGCCTTGACCGTGCATCCCTTCTATCGCCGGGAGCGCAACCAGCATCCGCCGGCCCTTACGCCGAACTACAAGAGCTCGGTCTTGCGCGCGCCGTTCCGTCCTCTCGTCTCGCCCGAACAGGCGGAGCTCGACTGGACCGGCCCGGCCTTCGGCCACGACATGCTCGGGCCGCTCGACAACGACCTGATCCGCAATGCATCGGCCGGCGGCGAGGCACTTGGCGAGCGCATTATCGTCCATGGCCGCGTTCTCGACGAAAACGCGCGTCCCGTTCCCAATGCGCTGATCGAGGTCTGGCAGGCCAATGCCGGCGGCCGCTATGCGCACAGCAACGACACCTATCTCGCGCCGCTCGATCCGAACTTCTCGGGCTGCGGCCGCACGATCAGCGGCGCGGACGGAACCTACGTCTTCCGCACCATCAAGCCGGGCCCCTATCCCTGGCCGAACAACGGCTCGGACTGGCGTCCGGCCCATATCCACCTGTCGATCTTCGGCGAAGCCTTTGCCCAGCGCCTGATAACCCAGCTCTATTTCGAGGGCGATCCGCTGATCCCGCTTTGCCCGATCGTCAACACCATTCCCGATCCGGCAATCGTCGAGCGGCTGGTCGCGAGGCTCGACTTCAAGAACCAGATGCCGTTCGATTGCCTGGCCTATCGCTTCGACATCGTGCTGCGCGGCCGCCGCCAGACCTATTTCGAGAA
Organism: Stappia albiluteola; assembly: GCF_014050225.1. GTDB lineage: Bacteria > Pseudomonadota > Alphaproteobacteria > Rhizobiales > Stappiaceae > Hongsoonwoonella > Hongsoonwoonella albiluteola. The sequence goes on from NZ_JACFXV010000064.1 coordinate 137,491, forward strand.
CCGGGAGGAGGGCGCGTGATGAGCGACGGACCTTTCGACGGACGGCTGAAGGAAACCCCGTCCCAGACCGCTGGCCCCTACGTCCATATCGGCACCGCGCCGCAGTCGATCGGCCGCCCGGCGCTGCCGAACCAGCCCGGGCCCGTGGCCTTCGAAGGCACCGGTGCCGTGACGGTGGAAGGCATCGTCTATGACGGCGCCGGCGAGCCGGTGCGCGACGCGATGATCGAGTTCTGGGGCGCCGATCCGGACGGTCGCGTCGGCAGGAACGGCCTTTTCGGCCGCACCACGTCCGATTTCAGGACGGGCGTCTACCGTTTCCGGACAGCAAGGCCCGGACCGCTCAAAGCCGGCACCGCGCCCTATATCGCGATCCTGATCTTCGCGCGCGGCATCAACCTTCATCTCGCGACCAGGCTCTATTTCCCGGAAAACCGGGCGCAGATCGACGCCGATCCCGACCTGCGCCGGGTGTCGCCTTCCGGACGCGCCTCCCTGACGGCAGTCAAGGCGTCGGACGGCGAGGCCGACTACCGGTTCGACATTCACCTTCAGGGCGAGAACGAGACCGTTTTCTTCGACGTTTGAGAGCATCATGAGCGAACCCTGCATCATCACTGTTGCCATCACCGGCTCCCTGCCGAGGAAGAAGGACAATCCGGCGGTTCCCATCACCATCGAGGAGCAGGTCGCCTCGACGCGACAGGCCTTCGAGGCGGGCGCAACGCTCGTGCATGTCCATGTGCGCAACGAGGACGAGAGCCCGACATCCGATCCCGCCCGCTTCAGGGCCTTCCTTGAAGGCGTGCGCGAGGCCTGTCCCGGCATGATCGTGCAGTTCTCAACCGGCGGACGTTCGGGCGTGGGGTCCGAGCGCGGCGGCATGCTGTACCTGAAGCCGGACATGGCCTCCCTTTCCACCGGCTCCTGCAACTTTCCCACCCGCGTTTACGAGAACCCGCCGCAGCTTGTCGACGAACTGGCGGGCAAGATGCTGGAATACGGCGTGAAGCCGGAGATCGAGGTCTTCGACCTGTCGATGCTCTACCAGGCGATCACCATGAGCGAGGACGGCCGGCTGAAGAAGCCGCTGCATGCGCAGTTCGTCTTCGGGGTGAAGAATGCCATGCCGGTGGAGCGGCGGGCGCTGGAGTTCATGGTGTCCGAGCTGAAACGCCTGGCGCCGGCGGCCACCTGGACCGCCGCCGGCATCGGCCGCGGCCAGATCGAGGTCGCCCGCTGGGCGCTGGAGCTTGGCGGCCATTGCCGCACCGGTCTTGAGGATAACATCCGCCTCGACCGGGAAACGCTCGCGCCGTCCAACGCCGCTCTCGTCGAGCAGGTCGCTGCCCTGTGTCCGGCCTACGGCCGCCATCCTGCCACCGTCGCCGAGGCCCGCCGCCTGCTTTCCCTGCCCGAGGTAGCCTGAACCATGCCGTTGACCCCGCTCGATTCCGTGCTCTTCGGCGGCCTCTTCGGTGATGCCGAGGCATTGGCGCTTTTCTGCGACGAGGCGGAAATCGCGGCTATGGTCGAATTCGAGCGGGCGCTGGCCCGCGTTCAGGGCGCGCAGGGGATCATACCGGGCGAGGCGGCGGCGGTGATCGACCGCACCCTAGCCTCCGTGACGGTTTCGCCGAAGGAGATCGCCCGCGAAACGGCATCGGCGGGTGTGCCGGTGCCGGGTCTCGTTGCGTGCCTGCGCCGTATCGCGGGCGCCAAGGGTGCCGACTTCGTGCATTTCGGCGCCACGTCGCAGGACGTCGTCGACAGCTCCCTGATGCTGCGATTGAAAGCCCTCCTTGCGCTGTTCGACGGGCGGCTTGCAACCGTCATTGCAAGGCTGGTCGAGCTGGCGGAGACCCACCGCGCAACACCGATGGCGGCGCGGACCCGCGGCCAGATGGCGACGCCGATAAGCTTCGGCCTTCGCATGGCCGGCAACGCCCGCGATCTTGCGCTCGAACTTCGGAACTTGCGGCGGATTTCGGCCGAAGGCCTTCCGCTCCAGCTCGGCGGCGCCTCCGGCGATCTGGCGGCCATGGGCGTGACCGGCGACCGCCAGCGCGAACTGACCGCCCGTCTCGCGGCGGAGCTGGGGCTATCCCCCTCCGCCCCCTGGATGACGGGGCGCCGCGCGCTTCTCGATGCCGCGACTCTGCTTACCGGCATCGGCAACGCGCTCGGCAAACTTGGTGCCGATGCGATGATTTCCACCCGTACGGAGATCGGCGAGGTCATGCTCGCCGAAGCCGGCGGTTCTTCCACCATGCCGCAGAAGAAGAACGCGGTGAAGGCCGAGGCGATCGTCGCCCTTGCCCGCCTGAATGCCGGCCTGCTGTCCGCCTTTGCCGCGACCGGCATCCAGGTGGAGGAGCGCGACGGCATTGGCTGGATGGGCGAATGGTTGACCCTGCCGCAAATGGCCGTTGCGACCGGTGCCGCCCTTTGCCGCGCCGAGGAACTGGTCAATGGTCTTGAGCCCGATATCGCACGCATGCGGGCCAGCATCGAGGCATCCAACGGCCTGATGCTTGCCGAGGCCGCCTCCTTCGCGCTGATGGCTCACATGTCGCGCGCCGACGCCCAGGCGCTCGTCAAGAAAGCGGCGGAGGAAGTGCGGCAGAGCGGCCATCACCTCTTCGATGAAATCGGCAAGCTCTCGAAGGCGCCCATCGACTGGGACGGCCTGCGCGGCAAGGCCGACGCGGTGGATGCGGCGGCGAAAATGACGGACGGGTTGCTTGAGCAAGTCGCGGAGTTACTTTTGTAGACTTGGTACGGCATATCACCGGTTCAACTATTTTGACCCGATATTCCTTCCGCGTGCAATCTTTCGATTTCCACCTCAATGACTTCCAATAGTAAATCGAGCTCGCCATTTTCGATGGTGTTCCAGATCAATTCAACATCGATTTTGAAATACTCATGCGCGACGTGATCTCGCATACCGGCAATCGCTCGCCATGGGATCCCGTTATGCCTTTCGGTAACTTCCTCCGGTAACGCCTTTACGGCTTCTCCGATCTCCAGGAGCGATGCCGAAACGGCTTTGAATGTCTTGCGATCATTGTCCGGCGTTGCCAGAAACGCCGCCTGATCGATGCCATCCACGAATTCCCGCATATCCAGGATCGCCTGCCTGACATCCCGGAGACGATGAAGCGGACTGCGCGGCATCAGAAAATCCGGATTTCATCGGCGAGCGCGGATTCCCGGACGTGGCCGAAAAGGTCCTTGCGGGAAGCCATGTCAATTTTGTTGGATGGGCCGAGAATGCCCTGAATTTCCTGCTCGATTTCTCCCAATGCGAAAAGAGAATGTTTCCGGGCGGGAATTAGGTCATAGGCGAGGTCGATATCACTGTCCGGACGAGCGTCGCCACGAGCAACCGATCCAAACAGGAATAAGTGTCGCACGCCCATTCGGGTGAGCACATCCCGATGATCCTGCAGCCGTCGAATGATTTCGTTTGCGCTTGGAGCGGCCTTGTCTTCGCGTTCGACGTAATCTTCTACGATCTGATTGAGCAGATCCTGCATCTTCTGCCCGCGCCGTGCCGCAATGGATTTGAGCCGATTGCGGAGCGAAGCGGGAACTCGTGCAGACAGGTATGCGGTATCGGAAGCGGGCATGGGAACCCCAAAATGTGAATTTGTGCACAATTACACAAATAATGCCTTGCGATTGAATTGTCCAGAAGGTTCCCGATCTCCTGGCTCTGATAAAAGTATTTCCCCTACCGTATCAATGGCCAGCCACCTTAGATCTTAAATTCAGTCAGGAGATCTTGCGCTTTTGCTCAAATAACCTCCCGATTGAGCAGCCCCTAATACTCCAGTCCCACATAGTTCTCCGCCAGCGACGTCGTGGCGGCTCGCGAGGAAAACAGATAATCGAGCTCGGCGCGCTGGATGCGGTCGCCGAAAGCGCCTTTCTCGGGAAAGGCATGCAACAGGTTGGTCATTGCCCAGGAAAAGCGCTCCGCCTTCCAGACACGAGCCAGCGCCTTGCGGGAATAGTCCGTCAGCCCCTGCTGATCGCCCGCGCGGTAGTATCCGATCAGGCCGGCGGACAGATAGTGGATGTCGGATGCCGCGAGATTCAGGCCCTTGGCGCCGGTCGGCGGCACAATATGGGCCGCATCTCCCGCCAGAAACAGCCTGCCGTAGCGCATCGGCTCGGCGACGAAACTTCTGAGCGGGGCAATACTCTTTTCGATCGACGGGCCGGTGGTGAGGCCGGGCAGGGCGCTTTCGGGCAGCCGCAGGCGCAGTTCCTCCCAGAACCGGTCATCCGGCCATTCCTCCACCCGTTCCGCCAGCGAACATTGCAGGTAATAGCGGCTGCGCGTTTTTGAACGCATCGAGCAGAGCGCGAAGCCGCGCTCGTGATTGGCGTAGATGAGTTCGTCGGAAATCGGCGGCACGTCGGCCAGCAGGCCCAGCCAGCCGAAAGGATAGACCAGTTCGAACTCCCTCAGCACATCCTCGGGAATGGATTTCCGCGAGACGCCGTGAAAGCCGTCGCAGCCGGCAATGAACTCGCAGTCGATACGGTGGGTTTCCCCATCCTTCTCGTAGGTCACGAAGGGAGCATCGGATTTCACGTCGTGCAGGGCGACGTTTTCGGCTTCGTGGATGACGATACCGCCCATTGCGTCGCGGGCGGCATAGAGATCCTGCGTCACCTCCGTCTGGCCGTAGATCATCACGGTCTTGCCGCCGGTCAGGCCATCGAGATCGACATGATGCAACCGACCGTCATAGGCAATGTCGAAGCCATGGTGGACGAGGCCTTCACGGTCCATGCGTCCTGCCACCTGCGCCTCCCGCAGCAGGTCGACCATGCCCTGTTCCAGGACCCCGGCCCGGATGCGGCCAAGCACGTAGTCCCGGCTGCGCCTTTCCAGCACCACCGTCTCTATGCCCTTCAGATGCAGCAGCTGGGACAGTAGCAGGCCGGACGGCCCGCCCCCGATAATGGCGACCTGGGTGCGCATTCATCCTCCCGACGGACCGGGGCGTGCAAGACCGCCCTTCGTTTCCTCTATCGGCAGAATAGGCATCGGCCTTTACAACGGAATGGAGCTATCGGATCATTTCCTGGATGAATCGCGCATCCGTCACCGTTCCCGACTACGCGCTGTACGGCGAGCCGGCCGGCACCGGCTTTCCGGATGCGCTGCATGTCGAGGCGATCGCCGACAGAAGCGGACCAAGGCGTTGGCGCATCGCGGTCCATCGCCACCACGCCCTGCATCAGCTCTTCTGGATCTCTCGTGGAGGCGGCACTGTCTACTTGGATGAAACGAGCTTTCATATGGAAGCGCCGACGCTCCTCAACATGCCGGCCGGCATTGCGCACGGCTTCCGTTTCCTGCCCGCAACCGAGGGCGCGGTGATCACCGTTCCCGTCGATCTTTTCGAACCGCTGCGCGCGGAGGTCGACCCGGCCGACCGCCTTCGCCGTGTCGCGCTCGTCAATGACGTCGTCGAGCCGCCCGCGATGCTCGATGAGCTCTTTGCCGAACATCGCATGCAGCGCCCCTACCGCGTGGCGGCGCTCAAGGCCCATATCGGCTTGCTGGCGACATGGTGCGCGCGTCAGGTCATCGGTGGCAAAGGAGGCCTGGAAACCGGCGAGCCCGGCAGGAGCGCCGCACTTCTCGTCCGCTTCCGTGCCCTGGTCGAGGAGCGCTTCGCCTCGGAGCATCGCATCTCCGCCTTTGCCGACGCCCTCGGCGTCACCCTCTCCCATCTCACGCGGCTGTGCCGCAGCCGGTATGGGCGCTCGGCCGGCGCCATGCTGCGCGACCGGCAGATGCTCGAGGCACGCCGCCTGCTGGCCTATACGCAGATGGGCGTTGCCGACATCGCCTATCGGCTCGGCTTCTCTGATCCCGCCTATTTCTCTCGCGTCTTCGCCTCGGCAGCGGGCCGTTCTCCGAGCGCCTTCCGCCGGGGATTTACCGAAAGGCCCGGCTAAGCCCCCTCACAGCGCCGCCTTTAGCCGCTTGCAGATCGTCTTCAGCACATCGATGCGGGCGAAAAGCTTGTCCTGCGACGCGACGAGCCGCCACGGGGCGGCGGAAGTCGAGGTGCGGTCCACCATGTCGCCCGCGGCTTCCGCGTAGGCGTCCCATTTCAGCCGGTTGCGCCAGTCCTCGTCGGTGATCTTGTACTGCTTGTAGGCGGTTTCCTCGCGCGCCTTGAAACGGGCAAGCTGCTCATCCTCGCTGATCGCCAGCCAGAATTTCGCGACCACGATGCCGGCGTCCGTGAGTTCCTGCTCGAAGGCATTGATCTCGTTATAGGCGCGCATCCAGTCCGCTTCGCTGCAAAACCCCTCCACCCGCTCCACGAGAACCCGGCCGTACCAGGAGCGGTCGAAGATCGCGATATGGCCCCGTCGCGGGATGCGCCGCCAGAAGCGCCACAGATAGGGCCGCGCCTTTTCCTCGTCGCTGGGGGCTGCAATCGGATGGACGCGAAAGATGCGCGGATCGAGCGCGGCCGTCACCCGGCGGATCGCTCCGCCCTTGCCCGCGGCATCGTTGCCCTCGAAGGCGGCGACCAGCGACAGGTCGCGAAACCCTTTCTTGTCGGTGAGGGCGGCCAACTCGGCCTGCCAGTGATCGAGTTCCTCTTCGTATTCGTCCTTTTCGAGACGCACGGTCAAGTCGATCGCGTCGAGGGCCGTCTTGCGCCTGACACCGCCTATCACGGCAGGTGCGGATATCGAGTCCGGTTCGCCGCGTTCCAGCCTGAGCTTCATCGCCGCGCGAACCACATCCGCAAATGCGACATCGCGATACTCGGGATCGAGCGAGGGAATGACGTACCAGGGCGCCTCGGCGGTCGACGTACGCTGGGCCACCTGCTCCACCGTCTCGCGCGCGCCCTCGGCGTCCATCATCTGCGTCCACTCTTCCAGGATGTGGCGCACCCGGCGGCTTTTCTTGGCAAGCTGCTTCAGGCGCTTGCGCTGCTCGTCCCCCGGCAGCACGAACCAGAACTTGAGGATCAGCACGTTCTCGTTGAACAGCATCTCCTCGAACTGGTTGATGCGGAAAAGACGGTCCTCGAATTCCGCCTTCGAGCAGGCGCCCAGCACCCGCATGCGCATCGGTTCCTGGTACCAGGAACCGACGACGACGGAGATCTCGCCCTTTTCGGGCAGGTCGCGCCAATAACGCCAGAAGGGCGGGCGCAGCCGCTCGTCCTCCGTCGGATCGTCATAGGCGTTGCAGACGATGTGGCGCGGGTCCATCCATTCCTGCAGCCGGGCAATCGCCTTGTTCTTGCCGGCCCCGTCGACGCCCGCCACCACCAGGAGCACGGAAAAGGTCTTCTTCTCGGTCATCTCCTGCTGGAATTTCAGCAGCTCGGTGCGCAGTCCGGGCTCGATCGCCCTGAAATCCTCCTTCGACAGCTTCTGCTCGATTTCGGCGGACTGAAACATGGCGCATTTCCTCCGGGCGGGGCCGGCAATGCACCGTTCGAATGCCCGGTGCCACGTCCCCGCAAACAGTCTGACAAAGGCGGTGCGGCGCCTGCAAGCGCCATCTGACGCGGCATCCGGTGATTTCGGGATTGGCGAAGGCTTCCCGAGAACGTACATGTCTGCCAGTCGAGGTCCGCCAGGGCCCGCATAGTCGAGACACCAGCAAGGCCCCGTGACCGACCTACTCAACCAGCTCGTCACCTTCATCGGCGATAACCCGACGCTGGCCAATTTCGTGGTCTTCATGATCGCGATGGGCGAGGCGTTGTTCCTGATCGGCCTCGTGGTTCCGTCCACGGTGGTGCTGGTCGGCGCCGGCACGCTTGTCGGCCTCGGCAAGCTGGAGCCGATGCCGATTTTCGTCTGGACGATGCTCGGAGCCATCGCCGGCGACGCGATTTCCTACTGGATCGGCCACATCTACAAGGGGCAGCTGAAGACCGTCTGGCCCTTCAATCGCTATCTCAGCCTCGTGGAGCGCGGCGAGGACTTCTTCCTCCGGCACGGCGGCAAGAGCGTCTTCATCGGCCGTTTCGTACCGGGCGTGAAGGCCATGGTGGCCGGCATTGCCGGCATGGTCGGCATGAACGTCTGGCGCTTCACCTTCATCAACGTCACCTCGGCATTCTTCTGGACAGTCGCCCATCTCGGCCCAGGCTTCATCGCCGGCACGGCCTTTTCCGCCATCGGCGAGGTCTCGGGACGGCTTGCCGCCGTGCTCGGCGTGCTGGTCGCCATCCTCTTCCTGTCGGTCATCGTCGGGCGCTGGCTGATCCTGATCGTCATCCCGCTGTTTTCCGGAAGCCGGGCGGCGCTGGTCACCTATCTCGCGCGTCGCCCCGACCGGGCCTCGCAATGGGCGGCGGAAGCCTTCAATCCCGATCACCCGCGCTCCACCGGCATGCTGGTCTCCGCCTTCCTGCTGCTGGTGACCATCCCGGCTTTCGGCGCGATTGCCGCCGCGATCACGCCGGGCAACGCGCTGGAGCGTGCCGATACCGCGATCCGCAACCTGTTCCTTACCCTGCGCTCGCCGCTCGGCGACCAGATCATGGTCTTCCTCACCATGCTGGGCGACGGGGTGGTGATCACCATCGTCGCCGCGGCCATCGTCGGCTATCTCTTCCTGCGCGGGGCATGGCGGCGCGGCGTCGGCTTCCTGATCGCCATGGCGGGCGCCGCCCTTTTCGTGCCGCTGTTCAAGCTCGTCTTCCACCGCTCGCGGCCTATCGAGCTCTACGAAGGCGCCGACGCCTTCAGCTTCCCGAGCGGGCATGCGACCATCAACACGGTGCTGATCGGCATCGCGGCGGTGCTGGTCGCCCACGACCGCTCGCCGCTCACCAAGGCCGGGATCTTTTCCGTCGGCATCGTCTACATTCTCGCCATTGCCTTCTCGCGTATCTATCTCGGAGCGCACTGGACCTCGGACGTCATCGGCGGCCTGATTTTCGGTACGGCCATGGTCTCTGCCTTCGCCTTCATCTTCGGCTCGATCCACAACGAGAAGATCGGCCGCTGGTGGCTGGCGGCGATCGTCTGCTGCACCATCGCGCTTGCAGGGAGCTTCCACATCAGGCGCGGTTTCGACGCAGCAGAGGCCAATTATGCACCACACCTGCCGCAGGCGATCGCCATGACGCCGGCGAATTGGCGCGACAGCGGCTGGCAGAACGTCCCCGCACGCCGCATCGAGCTCGACGGAGAAACGGAAGAGCCTCTCGTGCTGCAATGGGCCGGCGATCTGGGCACGCTGGAAACCTCGATGGCGCCGCTCGGCTTCGAAAGGGCGCCGAGCTGGTCGCTAGCCACCCTCACCGGATTTCTCGTCGGCCAGACACCGGCCGAGGATCTGCCGACCCTGCCGCGCACCCATAACGGCCGCGCTCCGTCGCTCGTTCTCATACGAGAGGACAAGGGCGACAATCCGAAGCGCGGCGGGCGCTGGGTGCTGCGCGTCTGGCCCACGGCCTATCGGCTGGATGGAAACGGCTACGCGATTCCGCTTTATGCAGGTTCCCTCGTCCACGAACGCGTCAGCTATCCCCTGAACGAGCTTTCTACGGTGCGTACCGACCAGGATCTGCCGGCGCCGAGGGAAAATCCGCTGCTCGGGCTGGACGACGCGCAGGTAAAGGCGCGCGACGGTGGCCTTACCGTTGTGCTGGCCGGCGCTCCGCGGCCTTGATGGCGGCGATCGCTTCGGCCGGATTCAGCCGCCCGTCATAGAGCGCCCGCCCGGAGATGGCGCCTTCCAGGATCGCGCAATCGGGTTCAAGCATCCGTTCCACGTCGGCCATGGAGGCAAGCCCGCCGGACGCGATCACAGGTATGGTGACGGCGCGCGCCAGCTCCAGCGTCGCCTCCCAGTTGATCCCCTTCAGCACGCCGTCGCGGTCGATGTCGGTGTAGATGATCGCGGCAACGCCTGCATCCTCGAAGCGCTTCGCGAGGTCGACGGCCGTCAGCTCGGAGGTCTCCGCCCAGCCTTCCACCGCCACCTTGCCGCCGCGCGCGTCGATGCCGACGGCAACCCGCCCCTCGAATGTCCGGCAGGCTTCGCGCACCAGATCCGGATCGCGCACCGCCACCGTGCCGAGGATCACGCGGCTGAGGCCGCGCGAAAGCCACGCCTCGATATGGGCGAGCGTGCGGATGCCGCCGCCAAGCTGCACCGGATTCCTCGTCGCCTTCAGGATCGCTTCCACGGCGGCGCCGTTGCGGCTTTCACCGGCAAAGGCACCGTCGAGATCGACCACATGCAGCCATTCGAAGCCCTGGTTCTCGAAAGCGCGCGCCTGGGCTGCGGGATCGTCGTTGAAGACCGTCGCCTGGTTCATGTCGCCCAGCTTCAGGCGCACGCACTGCCCGTCTTTCAGGTCGATGGCGGGAAAAAGGATCATGGATGCTGCTTTCTGGCGGCTGTGCCCAAGATGTGGACCTAGGGCGCCCAGCTAAGGAAATTGGAGATGAGCTTCAGGCCCAGCCGCTGGCTCTTTTCCGGGTGGAACTGGGTACCGGCCATGTTGTCGCGGCCGACCATGGCGGTGATCGCGCCGCCATAGTCGGTCGTTGCAATCACCTGCCCGAGATTTGCCGCGGCGAGGTGATAGGAATGCACGAAATAGGCGTGCAATCCCTGCGGACCCGTCTCAATGCCGGCAAGTAGCGGATGCGGCTGTTTCACGTCGATCGTGTTCCAACCCATGTGCGGGATCTTCAGGGTAGCATCGGACGGCCTGATCTCGACCACGTCGCCGGCGATCCAGCCGAGCCCTTCCGACGTTTCGAACTCCAGACCGCGGCTTGCCATCAACTGCATGCCGACGCAGATGCCGAGAAACGGACGGCCCTTGCCGATCACCGCCTCGTTGAGAGCATCGATCATGCCGTCGACGGCGGCAAGGCCGCGCTTGCAGTCGGCGAAGGCGCCGACTCCGGGAAGCACGATCCGTTCTGCGCGGGCGACAGTGTCGGCATCGCTCGTCACGCGGATGTCGGGCGCCAATCCATGCTCGCGCGCCGCCCGCTCGAAGGCCTTGGCGGCGGAGTGCAGGTTGCCCGAGCCGTAATCGATGATCGCAACGCTCATCTCATGCTCCCTCGCGGCCGAGTGTCAGGCCGACCACGCTTTCCGTTCCGATCCGCGGCACCGGGCCGCCAGGGCGTGTCTGTCCCGGCTGGGGGGCAGGCGGGCTGCCCTTGGCGGGCAGCGAAGCGGCATGGGCGCTGAAGAACCGGGCCTCGGCCTCGTCCTTGTCGGCGCCCGCTATGGCAGCGGCGAAGGTCCAGCCGCGCTTCTCCAGCGTCCAGCGGCGCAGGTTGTTGGCTTCCAGCGCAAAGAGGAAGGAGAAGGCCAGGCCGGAAATCGCCGCCCACGGGCCGCCAAGCGTCATGGTGATCGCCTCCAGCGCCACCGCCGCTGCCAGATAGCCGAGCAGCACCAGCCACAGCCGGTGCCACAGCAGCCAGATGATCGGCAGCAACAGCGCCGGCCAGGAAAAGCCGTCCTTGATGAACACCGTCCGGTCGGCGTCCCTGATCGACAGCCGGGAGGGATTGGCCTCCGGCGGGATCAGCGCGGCAAAGATTGTCATCGCCTCACCCTCCGAGTTGACCCTTTGTCGAAGGGATGCGGCCCGCCTGGCGCGGGTCCGGCTCGATCGCCGTGCGCAGGCTGCGCGCCACCGCCTTGAAGCAGGTCTCGGCGATATGATGGCTGTTCGAGCCGTAGAGATTGGCGACATGCAGCGTTATGCCGGCATTCATGGCGAATGCGCGGAAGAACTCTTCGAAGAGCTCCGTGTCGAAATCGCCCACCTTGTCGCGCGGAAACTCGACCTGCCAGACCAGGAACGGCCGGCCGGAAATGTCGACCGCCGCACGCGTCAGCGCTTCGTCCATGGCCAGGTGGCAGTCGGCATAACGGGTCACGCCGGTCATGTCGCCGAGCGCGGTCTTCAGCGCCTGGCCGAGCGCGATGCCCACGTCCTCGGCCGTGTGGTGAAAATCGATATGCGTGTCGCCCTTGGCGCGGATCGTCATGTCGATCAGCGAATGGCGGGACAATTGCTCCAGCATATGGTCGAGAAAACCGATCCCGGTCGAGATATCGAAGCCGCCGCTGCCGTCGAGAGAGACGGTGACGGAGACATCGGTTTCCTTGGTCTTGCGCGTGATCGTCGCAGAGCGCATTGCCCATCCTCGCAGAGTCGTCTATCCGCATCGTACCATTGCCGAGCGCGAGGCGTTGTAACAGGCTGCCCCACGCAATGAAATAGCTGCAATGAAATAGTCGATACGGGACGTTGCCGGGCCGGATCCATCCTGGTCCCGGGATCCGGCCCGCGCCACCACGACCAGACCGGGGAGACCGTCGCCGATGCCCACCTCCTTCAAGCCGCAGACCGCCAGGGATCGCCTGATCGTCGGCCTCGACGTGCCAACCGTGGAGGAGGCGCGCGCCATCGTCGCCGAAACCCGGGATACGGTCGGCGTCTACAAGATCGGCATGCAGCTGCAATTCGCCGGCGGACTTTCCTTTGCCGAGGAGCTGGCGCGGCAGGGCCACAAGATCTTCCTGGACGTGAAGTTGCTCGATATCGACAACACGATCGCCAGCGCCGTCGCCAATATCGCGAAGATGGGCATGACCTTCGTCACCATCCACGCTTATCCGAAGGCAATGCGGGCGGCCGTCGGCGCGCTGCGGGAGGCGGCTACGCCGCTCTGCCTGCTCGGCGTGACCGTGCTGACCTCCATGGACCAGGGCGACATCGAGGCCGCCGGTTACACGGGTTCCCTGGAGGATCTGGTGCGGGCGCGGGCGCTCGACGCGCGCGCGGCCGGCATGGGCGGCATTGTCGCCTCGCCGCACGAGGCGACAAGCCTTCGCCCGCTGCTTGGCGGCGAAATGGCGCTGGTGACGCCGGGCGTGCGGCCTGCCGGCGAGGCGGCGGGCGACCAGAAGCGCGTCATGACGCCGGCGGAGGCGATCAGGGCCGGGGCCGACTATATCGTCGTCGCCCGTCCTGTGGTGAAGGCACCCGATCCCCGCGCTGCCGCCGAGCGCATCGTCGCGGAGATCGCCTCTGCGCTCTGAGCAGGCCCCAAATCCGGGGCGCGGGCGGCCAGCTTAGCGCGACAGGGCCGCAGTGAGATAGTCCGTCGCGGCCTGCACGCCGCCCTTGCCGTGCTTCACGCCGAGCACGGACAGGCCCATTTCGATGGCGCCCAGCGCCCCGATCACCATCGGTGCGTTGACGTGGCCCATATGGCCGATGCGGATGCCGCTGCCGCCGATCTCGCCGATCGTGCCGCCGATCGTCACGCCGCAGGTCTTCTCACAGAAGGACTTCAGCACCTTTGCGTCGATACCAGGTGTCAGTGCCACGGTGACCGAATTCGAGCGCTCCTCGTCCTTCAACACGTTGAATTCCAGCGCGCCGCCCTCCGCCCAGCGGGCGACCGCCGCCCGGGTGGCCCCGGCCAGCAGCCGATGCCGCAGATGGGCGGCCTCAAGCCCTTCCTCGAAAAGCATGTCGAGCGCCTGTCGGAATGCGTAGAGCAGGTGCTCCGGCGGCGTGCCGCAATATTTCTGATAGTGCTCCGACCCCTGGCGGAAGGTCCAGTCCCAGTAGAGCGTCTTCAGGTTCGCCGTTTGATGCGCGGCCAGCGCCCGTTCGTTCGCCGCGACGAAGGCGAGGCCCGGCGGCGTCATCAGCCCCTTCTGTGCGCCGGTCAACGCCACGTCGACGCCCCAGGCGTCCATCTCGAAGGGCATGCAGCCGAGCGAGGCGATCGTATCAGCCATGAAGAGCGCGGGATGGCCGGTCGCCCTGATCGCCTGACCCAGCGCCTCGACGTCATTGGCAACGCCAGACGCGGTGTCGACCTGCACGGTCATCACCGCCTTGATCTCATGCGCCCGGTCAGCCGCCAGACGCGACTGCAGCGCTTGCGGATCGACCGCCTGCCGCCAGCTGCCGGGCAGGATCTCCACCTCGAGGCCGATCTTCTTCGCCATCTCGCCCCAGGCTCGGGCGAACAGGCCGCAATCGAGCACCAGCACCTTGTCGCCGCGCGACAGCGTGTTGGTAAGCGCCGCCTCCCAGCCACCATGGCCGTTGGAGGCATAAATGAAGGTCTCGCCGGTTGTGCGGAAAACCTTCTTCAGGTCGGCAAGGCAGCTTGCCGTGATGTCGAGCAGCGGCCCGTCATAGATATCGACCGCCGGCCGGTGCATGGCGCGCAGCACCTCGTCGGGCACGTTGGTCGGGCCGGGGATCATCAGGAAGGCATGGCCTTTGGCGAGCGTCATGATCTGTCTCTGCGAAGTTTCGAAAGCGGCGGGGAGTGTGTGACCTGGCGGAGCCGACCGCAAGTCACATCACACGACGTTGCGCTCGACCATCGCCCGACCCTCGGCAATCCGTGAGAAGGATAGCGCCGAAAGGTCCAGCGTCGTGTAGCGTCCATGCGCGATCAGTTCGGCGATGCCTCGGCCGACCGCCGGAGACTGCTGCAAGCCGTGGCCGGAAAAGCCGCAGCAAAGCAGGAAGCCCGGCACGCCCTCCACGCCGCCCAAAAGAGCGTTGTGGTCGAAGAGATTCATATCGTAGTGGCCTGCCCAGGCAGCACCCGGCTTGATCGCCTCGAAGGCGGGAATGCGTCCGGCCAGCACCGGCCAGACCATCTCGAGGAAGAAATCGTGCTCGACCTCGAAATCCTCCGCGTCCGGATCGCGTTCGGCATCGGGCGCGGAACCGCACAGGAAGCCCTTGCCCTCCGGGCGGACATAGGCGCCGGTCGGATCGATCAGCAGCGGGCAGCCGTCGACCCTTTCCCGGCAATCGAAGGTGAAGATCATCCGCTTCCTCGACCGGACGGGGATCTCGACGCCAAGACTTGCGGCCAGCCGCGTGGCGCCACTGGCGCCGGCGGCGTCGACGAGGGTGCCGCAGGAGATTTTCGAGCCATCGGCGAGCGTCAGCAGGAAGCCCTCGCCCGCCCTCTCGGCCTTCGCCACCTCGCCGGCGAGATAGGGCACGCCGAGCGATCGCGCCTTGCGGCGAAAGGCCTGCATCAGCCCGTAGCCGTCGAACCAGCCTTCGCCCGTGCGCCCGAAGCAGCCGGCGGCGATATCCTCGACATTGAGCCAGGGAAACCGTTCCTTGAGCTCCTTCGGCTCCAGGAACAGGATATCGGCGCCCATCCGCGTCTGCAGCGCGTGGTTTTCCTCCAGGATCGACCGCCTGTCGGGCGTGGCGAGAAAGAGATAGCCGCCTTCGTGCAGGTCGATCGCCGGCCGCTCGTCACCGACGGCGAGCCTCGCACCGATCTCGCGGAGGAACTCGATGCCGTAGAGCGAGATGGCGATATTTGTCGGGTCGCTAAACTGCTGGCGGATGGAGGCCGCCGAGAGCGCCGAGGCGCAGCGCTGGTAGGATGGGTCCTTCTCGATCACCAGCACGGAACCCGTGAAATCCTCCGCCATGGCAAGGTGGCAGGCGATGGACGAGCCCATCACCGCGCCGCCGACGATCGCCACATCCACCGTTTCGATGCTCATCGCGCTCTCTTTGCAGGCCTCACGGGAAGGTCGTCAGACGTTTCAATCAGAAAAACGCCTGCAGGCCGGTCTGCGCCCGGCCGAGGATCAGCGCATGGATGTCGTGCGTGCCCTCGTAGGTGTTGACCGTCTCCAGGTTCTGCGCGTGGCGCATGACGTGATATTCTTCCTGGATGCCGTTGCCGCCATGCATGTCGCGCGCCTGCCGCGCGATATCGAGCGCCTTGCCGCAATTGTTGCGCTTGACGATCGAGATCATCTCCGGCGCGGCCCTGCCCTCGTCGAGCAGACGCCCGACACGAAGCGAAGCCTGCAGGCCGAGCGTGATCTCAGTCTGCATGTCAGCAAGCTTCTTCTGGAAAAGCTGGGTCTGGGCCAGCGGGCGACCGAACTGCTTGCGCTCCAGACCGTAGTTGCGGGCACGGTGCCAGCAATCCTCGGCCGCGCCCAGCGCGCCCCAGGAAATGCCGTAGCGTGCCCGGTTGAGGCAGCCGAACGGGCCCTTTAGTCCGGCGACGTTGGGAAGCAGCGCGTCCTCGCCCACTTCCACATTGTCCATCACGATCTCGCCCGTCACTGACGCGCGAAGGGAGAGCTTGCCGCCGATCTTCGGCGCCGACAGGCCCTTCATGCCCTTTTCCAGCACGAAGCCTCGGATCGCCCCGTCATGGGCCTCCGACTTCGCCCAGACGACGAAGACATCGGCGATCGGCGCGTTCGAGATCCACATCTTGGCGCCCTTGAGGCGGTAGCCGCCGTCGATCTTTTCCGCGCGGGTGCGCATGCCGGCCGGGTCGGAGCCGGCATCGGGCTCCGTCAGGCCGAAACAGCCGACATGTTCGCCGGAGGCAAGCTTCGGCAGGTACTTGCGCCGCTGCTCCTCCGAGCCGTAGGCATAGATCGGGAACATCACCAGCGAAGACTGCACCGAATTCATCGAGCGGTAGCCGGAATCGACGCGCTCGATCTCGCGCGCCACGAGGCCGTAGGACACGTAGGAGGCACCCGCGCAGCCATAATCCTCCGGCATGGTGACGCCAAGCAGGCCAAGCTCGCCCATCTCGTTGAAGATCTCGCGATCGGTCTTTTCATGGGCATAGGCTTCCAGGATGCGCGGTTGCAGCTTTTCCTGCGCATAGGCGCGCGCCGTCTCCATGATGAGAATCTCGTCCTCGTTCAGCTGCTCGCGCAGCAGGAACGGGTCTTCCCAGGCAAAGCTTCCGCCGCCGGTCGGATCGACATGGGTCTTGCTCATGATGCTCTTCCTCCTCAGGCGACGTCGAACTTGACGCCCTGCGCCAGCGGCAGCGCGCCGGAATAGTTGATGGTGTTGGTGGCGCGGCGCATATAGGCCTTCCAGGCATCGGACCCCGCCTCGCGGCCGCCGCCCGTCTCCTTCTCGCCGCCGAATGCGCCGCCGATTTCCGCGCCCGACGGGCCGATATTGACATTGGCGATACCGCAGTCGGACCCGGCAACGGAGAGGAACGTTTCCGCCTCGCCCAGATCGTTGGTGAAGATGGAGGACGACAGGCCCGCGCCGACGTCATTCTGCAGCGCAATCGCTTCCGAAAGCTCGTTGTAACGCATCACGTAGAGGATCGGCGCGAAGGTCTCTTCCGACACCGGGCCGCACTGGGCCGGCATCTCGACCAGCGCCGGATGGACGTAATAGGCCTCATCGCGGCCCGGCACCGTGAAGCGGTTGCCGCCGGTCACCTTGCCGCCCTCGGCGATTGCCGCTTCCAGCGCCCGCTGCATGTTGTCGAAGGCTGCCTTGTCGATCAGCGGACCAACCAGCGTGCCGTCCTCCAGCGGATTGCCGACCTTTACCGACTGATAGGCGGCCTTCAGGCGCGGCAGCAGCGCATCGTAGACGCTGTCATGCACGAAGAGACGGCGCAATGTCGTGCAGCGCTGGCCGGCCGTGCCGATCGCCGCGAAAGCGACGCCGCGCAAGGTGAGGTCCAGGTTGGCCGAGGGGCAGACGATCGCGGCGTTGTTGCCGCCAAGCTCCAGGATCGCCCGGGCGAAGCGCTTGGCAAGGCGCGGCCCGACGGCGCGGCCCATGCGGGTGGAGCCGGTGGCGGAAACCACCGGCACGCGCGGATCGTCGACCAGCACCTCGCCAAGCTCGCGTCCGCCCTGCAGCACCATCAGGAGATCCGCCGGCGCGTCCTTGCCGAAACGCTCCGCCGCACGACGATAGAGCGCCTCGACGCCCAGCGCGGTCAGCGGCGTCTTTTCCGAGGGCTTCCACACCACGCTGTCGCCGCAGACGAGGGCAATGGCCGCGTTCCAGGAAAACACCGCGACGGGGAAATTGAAGGCGGAGATGACGCCGCAGACGCCGAGCGGATGCCACGTCTCCATCATCCGGTGGCCGGGACGCTCCGAAGCGATGGTTAGGCCATAGAGCTGGCGCGACAGGCCGACGGCGAAATCGCAGATGTCGATCATTTCCTGCACTTCGCCGAGGCCCTCGGAGGTGATCTTGCCGGCCTCGATGGAAACGAGGCGGCCGAGATCGTCCTTGTGCGCCCGCAGCTCCTCGCCGAAGAGGCGCACCAGTTCGCCACGGCGGGGCGCCGGCAGGCTGCGCCACTGCTGGAATGCAGCCTGCGCGCGGCCGATCATGTCCGCGGCATCGGCGGCACTTGCCTCGACGACCTCAGCCAGCATCTCGCCGGTGATCGGCGAGCGGGCGGCAAGCGTGCCGTTCTGGTAGCGCTTTTTCTCGACGCCGAGCCGGGCAAGGATCTGGTCGGTCTCGCCGATCAGGCTCGGAATGGTCGGCTGGCTCATGGCGTTTCTCCTGAGACGTTCCTGCGTCAGATGGTCCGGCATGGGCGGGCATCTGGCCGGTTGATTTTTCCGCCGCGGAGTGTCCCCGCTGGCGATGGTCGGGCAAAGTGATATGTTCTCTTGAGATCATGAACGAATGGAATAAAACTTGCGACGCGGTTTCGTCCCCCACGCTGACAATCTGCTGGCCTTCGAATGCGCCGCCCGCCACGGCAGCTTCACCCGCGCGGCGGAAGAGCTTCACCTGACACAAGGCGCCGTTTCCAAGCAGGTTCGCCAACTCGAGGAGCGCCTCGGCGTCGAGCTTTTCAAACGGGTGCGCCAGCGCATCGTGCTGACCGACGCCGGCAGGCTCTACCTGCACGACGTACGCGAGGCGATCGAGCACCTGACCGACGCCACCCGCCAGGTCATGTCCTTCGGCGGCAGTGCGGACGTGCTGAACCTCGCCACATTGCCGACATTCGGCACGAAGTGGCTAGCGCCGCGCCTTGCATCCTTCCACCGCCGTTATCCGCAGGCAAGCTTCAACCTTGCGGTGCGCCTCAGGCCCTTCGATTTTGCCCGGGAACCCTTCGACGCGGCGATCCACTATGGCGAGCCGGTCTGGGCGGGCGGCATCTGCGAGCCGCTCTTCGCCGAGGAGGTGATCGCCGTGGCGACGCCGGCCTATCGCGACCATCATGGACTGCGCATGCCAGCCGACCTGAACGGGGTCGTCCGGCTGCACCAGTCGACGCGGCCACTCGCCTGGAAGCAATGGTTCGAGGCTGCCGGCGTCGACAGCAACACCGCCTTCCAGGGCCCGCGTTTCGAACAGTTCGGAATGATCTCGCAGGCAGCCGCCAACAATCTCGGCGTGGCGCTGGTGCCGCGCTTCTTCGTTGCCGAGGAGCTGGCGAGCGGCCGGCTGGTGCAGCTCTTCGACACTTCCCTCAGCCTGCCTTCGGCCTATCATTTCGTATATCCGGAAAACCGGACCATCCGCCCCGTGGTCGCCGCCTTTCGCGACTGGCTGGCCGAGGAGGCCGGAAATGGCGGGGCAACAGGAAGAAGCGCGAGGCAGCCATGAATTGCCGCCATGCCCGGGACACCCTGATTGCGTCGGCGCTGGCGTTCGGCTTCTGCGCCCTGGTTCCGGCTACGGCCCCTGCCGCAAGCTGCGGCTGCCGCTGTGTCGGGTCCGTGGCACAGCCCTATTGCGATAAGCCGGGACTTTCCGCACCGACCTGCCCTCCGGAAGCCTGCCTGACGGTGGCGCAGGAGCCGCCGCGAAACGTCATCACACCCCCACCACCGCCGAAGCGGCCGGATCCGCTGGTGAGACCGGATCCGCTCTATCGGGAAGACACGTTCAATCCGCGCCGGCCGCCGCGCAATCCCGTGAAGGAGCGCCTCGACAAGCTGAACCGGCAGAACAAGACGGATTGCACGCTGGCGCCGGTCCGCAATCCGGCGACAGGCCGCTACGAATACAGGCGGCGCTGCAATTGAAGATATGACAGGCCGCCAAGCCTTACTGACAGCTGTTGCCGCCCGTCGGGGACGCGTCGGCTACGCGCGTCACGCGCACCTTGGTCACGCCCTTGCTGATGAAGCCGAGCTCGCGGGCCGCGCCCCTCGAAAGGTCGATCACCCGGCCGCGCACGAAGGGGCCGCGATCGACGATCTTCACCACCACCTCGCGGCCGTTGGCGAGGTTCTCCACCTTTACCTGCGTGCCGAAGGGCAGGGTGCGATGCGCCGCCGTCATGGCTTCGGGATTGTGGATCACGCCGCTGGCGGTGCGTCCGCCGAGCGCATACCAGGAGGCCTTGCCGCATTCGGTCTTCGCGGAAGCCGGAGCGATGGAAGCCAGCACGAGGGCGAGGCCGGCGATCGTCAGTCTGGTAATCATCGATGTAAATCCAGGTTTGGTGAACCATCCGGCTGGATTTACTCGCCCTCCCAAGAAGTTAATTCAGCCAATTCGCAATATCTCGCCAAAAGAGGCGACACTGTGAAGCGTTGAAATAGCCTCGATAATCCGGAATAGGCGCCTGAAAAGACTGAGAGAATCTCGTCCGGAGAATTTCGTTCCCGCGAGGGCTTTGGCTCGATTTGCACAAAATTGCCCGATTTCGAGCTGCAAGAATGCCATTTTCGCAGCGCGCGCAGGGCCTTGAGCGGCATTTTCAAGGTCGGATGAAAGCCCGGCAAGACGAAAGGAGAGGTCATGCGCCACAACCTACGTCGCTCAGGCAGGCTCCTCTCCGCCACCCGATGCGAATGCCGCCGCTTCAACCTCCTGCCGGGACCGCCAGCGCAAGTCCTCAGGGAAGCGATCGACGGCCTCGTTCGCCAGTGCCTCGGCAGCCGTGTCGGGTCCCGAGCGGTAAGTCAGCGCCAGCCGCTTGAACCAGACCGTCTTCCGCCAACGCTTCGGCAGGCGGGCGAGCGCCGGGTCGCCGTCGATCCTCTTCTGCAACCGTGCGAGGCGATCGAGCGCCCGCAAAATCTCGCCACGCCCGGCAAGAACGTCGGCAAGCAGCAGCGCAGCGCCCGGATTCCTCTCCGCCAGCCCTTCAAGCGCGGCCGGATCGACCGCCTCGCCGCGATAATGGCGCAGTCCCGCTCCGGCGAAGGCCGCAAGCTCGTCGACATCGAACGCCGCCGCCAGCCCGCGCTTGCGGCATTCTGCATCAAGATCGCGGTCGAAACGGGCGATCACCTTGCGGATGATGTTGAGGCTGTAGAGATGATCGTGGCTTGCATGCGAGGACGACAGCAGGGAGACGCGCAATCCCGCCGGCCTGTTGGCGAGGCGCATGATCGCCGCCGCACCAGCAGCATCGAAAGGATCGAAGGCGCCGAAGACAATCCGCAGCGGCCCGTCGAAGCTTTCGATCCCGTGAAGCAGCTCTACTCCGCCGACCGACGCGACACCGGCTTCCGCGCTGCGGCTGCCCGGCAGTCCGAGCTCGAATTCTGGCCCGAAGGCCAGGATCTCGCCGTCGCCCCGCCGAAGCCCCGTGAGAAGCGCACCATAGGCCCCCTTCGAGGAACCGTAATGGATAATCCGCGCCGGCCGGCTCGCTGCAACCGCCTTGTCGAGGCGCTCGTCGATTTCCGCCTCGAAACCGCGATACCAGCTCGCATCGGGCGCGTTGAGGAAGAGGCAGGCATGGCGGGTGATGGCAAAAAGCCGCTCCAGACCGAATTTTCCGTCCGGGACGCGGGCCTGCGAATAGACGACGGCCAGCACGTCGGAGCCGGATGCGGCCCTGTAACGGCTCGTCAGGCCGGAACGCCCGGCGGCTATGGCCAATGGCCCTTCGGCCTGCGTTTCAGCCACTCACCTTCACTCCGCGGCGATCGCGCCCGTCACGCCCGCCTCCCAGCCGAGAATGGCGCGCTTGCGCGTCAGCCCCCAATGATAGCCGCACAAGGAGCCCGAGCGGCCGATCACCCGATGGCACGGCACGACGAAGGAGATCGGATTCTTGCCAACGGCGGTACCGACCGCGCGCGCGGCGGAGGGCTTGCCAAGTCTGGCGGCGATTTCCGAATAGGTGGTCGCCTTGCCCATCGGGATGCGCAGCAGCGTTTCCCAGACCCGAATCTCGAAATCCGTGCCGATGAAGACGATCTTCAGCGGCTGGTCGGAGGACCATTCGTTGCGGTCGAAGATACGGCGCACATAAGGCCCGGTTGACGCCAGGTCCTCCTCGTAGACCGCCTTCGGCCAGCGCGAGGTCATGTCCTCGAGCGCCGCCGCTTCCTCGCCCGGATCGGCGAAGGCCAGACCCGCCAGCCCGTGCTCGGTCGCCATCACCAGCACCTGCCCGAAAGGCGAGGGATGAAAGCCGTATTTCATCATCACGCCGTCGCCGCGCGCGCGGTAGACGCCGGGCGTCATCGCCTCGTGGGTGACAAAAAGATCGTGCAGCCGGCCCGGCCCCGAAAGCCCGACCTCGTAGGTCGTATCCAGCACGCTCGCCGCATCCTTCAGCAGCGCACGCGCATGGTCGAGGGTGAGCGCCTGCAGGAACTGCTTCGGCGTAATGCCGGCCCAGCGCGAGAACACCCGCTGCAGCTGGATCGGCTGCAATCCGGAATGGCGCGCGATTTCCTCAAGGCCCGGCTGGTCCCGCCACGTCTCGGTGATGAATTGCAGTGTCCGGCGTACGACTTCATAGTCGCCCGAGGCATCTTCCATATCCGCCGGCAGCCTGCTGTGCTTACGGGCCACTTCAAGGGTCGTTGCAGGGATCATGACCGTTTCACCAGTTTTCTCGATTGGATCTGAAAATAATCTCGCGCCCGACCGCCCGCCACCCGTTTTGCGAGCCCTTTCACATTCCAGCCGAAATTGCGACGATACCATCTGGAAGATATCGCATTGGCACCCGTGCCGCTGACATGGACCGCAGAATGAACGCCTCATCGCTTACCGGAACGGCCCGGCGCATGCTTCGCCTGATCGCCTTTTCGGCCCTCGCGCTTTTCCTTGCCAGTCACGGGGTGCAAGCCGAGACGAGGCTGCTTTCGATCGGCACCGACAAGCCGGAAGTCGAGATCGAGGCGGTGAGCGCCGGCGGCATACGTCTGAAGGAGGCCGGACGAAGCGGCGACCGCGTCTTCATCGAGATCGGCAAGGCCGATCAGGCCTTCGTCTGCCGCCAGGACCTGACCTTCCGCCTCTCCGACGGACGGGAGATCAAGCGGAGCCTCGACCTTTGTGCGGCGAACTACCAGATCGACGTTGCCGTCGGCGAGGCGACCCGCATCCAGCGCAGGATCGTCATGATCGAGATCGATGACGGCTCGAAGGTGCGCGAGGTCCATCTCGACGGCAAGCGGCAGAAGATCACCCGCAGCGAAACCGGCACCACCTTCATCGAAGTGGAGGGCGACCCGTCCGCCGGCGGCGAAATCGCCTGCCGCCGCAAGATGAAGCTCGTGCTGGAGGACGGCCGCATCATCGAGCGGTCCGAGGATATCTGCGGCGACAACAAGGTCTATGTCGCGGTCGATGCCGCAAGGCCCGCCACAGGCTCGCCGGAGCGGCCGGCCGTTCGCCAGGCGGTGCCTTCCGGGGCGACGCCGAGCGCTCCGCCGATCGGCGCCGAGGCGCGCCGCCAGCCTCGCCGGCCTGGACAGCAGGAAAGCGGCGCTCCGGCCGTCTCTGCGGCAACGGACGATGCCGAAGATAACGCAAGCCCCGACGCTACGGCTTCGGATACGCCTCCCTCCGGCACCCCGGAATTTATCGAAGGGGGCACATGGACTGTTCGCGACGATCCATCCGCCAAACGCGCCAGCCTGACCTATGCCCTGCCGCAGGATGGCAGTGACGGCTTCACGGCAAGCTGCGGCATTGGCAGCAGCGAGGCGACGATCACGCTTGTCGAGACTGTCGACGCTCTCAGGGAAGGTGCATCGATCGACGTTTCGCTGAATGCCCGCGATGCCGACCGCGACTATCGCGCAAAGGGATCGGAGCCGGATACGGACGGCAAGTCCTATCCGACGATCAGCCTGCCGATCACGGATCCGATCTGGGAAGACCTCATTCGGGGCGAGATCGTGACGGTTTCCATTGCCGGTTCGCCCCGCTACGCTGTGTCGCTGAAAGGCAGCGCGCAGGCGGTCCGCCGCTTCCTCGCCTTCTGCCAGCCGCCCCAGCGCATCGTCGAAGCGCCGGCGACGCCGGGCTTCGCTCCTTCCGAACCCGCGGGCGGCCCGAGCTGCGCCGACGAAGGCTATATCCGCTCCGTACCAAGCGACCGCCCCGCGACGCTGGTGTTCCGCAACAATTATCGCGGCACCGTCATCGTCAACTGGATCGACTATAACGGCAATCGCCGATTCCAGACGGACATTCCGCCGGGCGGCGAACTGCGCCAGCCGACGGTGCTGGACCATCCCTGGCTGATTTCGACGACGCAGGGCGAATGCCTCGGCGTCTATCTGCCGCGCTCGTCGTCGCGCACCGTTACCATCACCGGAAGCCCGCGGCAGGCGCCGCCCGCAGCTCCGCCGACCTGGGAAACGCAGCCGGATTACGGCGTCGAAAGAGCGTTCATCGATGTCACCTACGGCTGCGAGGGCGGCACGGAAATCGACGTCACTTTCGACAACGCCCGCGGCCTGGCGGTCGTGCGCGAGATCGGCCTGCGGCCTGTCAGCCTCCGGCAGGTTCGTCCGGGACCAAGCTTTTTTTATCGCCTGCGCTCCTATTCGCTGACCGGGCGCGGGGAATTTGCCACCTGGGATCGCCCGGGCACCTACCCGAAAAAGTGCCGGGCCTATTGATCTGCCGAATTCGCCCCCCGGGTAGCCGGTATCGCGTAGCAAAATACAGCCTGGACGCCGAAGCTTCCCTCGCTGTGCCCTGTGTCGCGCCAGATTTCGCTGCAACGCACCATTTCGTGAAAACGCATTCAACAATTCGAATTCTGATAACGCTAAGTTTACAATCGAAGAAATATCACTGGGGAGACCTCTCCGCGAACCGATTTCGAACCTCGATCAAGGATCGAGGAGAGACGCCAGCCAGCCCAAGGGATTGGGCTGGTCGCGGTTCTTGCTGCCTCTGGACCACGGAAGGCCTCCATGACACTGTCCCGTCTGCCCCTTTCCGCAAAGATCACCATACCGGTGGTCGTACTTTTCGTCCTGTCGCTCATCATCGGCGCGATGGCCCTGAGCTCACTCAGGAACGCCATGCTCGAGGAGCGCATTCTCGGCGTCAAATCGGTGGCCGAATCCGCCGTCAGCATCGCCAGGCACTTCAACGAGCTCGAACAGAAAGGCGCCATGACGCGCGAGGCAGCCCAGACGGCGGCGCGCGATGCCATCAACGCCATCCGCTTCGGCAACAACGACTATATCTTCGGCTTCACTTATGACGGCGTGAACGTCATACACGAGAAGGCACAGCTCTTCGGGAAGAACATGCTGGACGCCAAGGATCCGAATGGCGTCATGTTCATCCGCGAACTGATCGCGGCGGCGAAGGCCGGCGGCGGTTCGGTCCATTTCCAGTGGCCGAAGGCCGGCAGCGACGTCCCGCAGCCGAAATACGGCTGGGGCGCCAGCTTCGACCCCTGGGGCTGGATGATCGGCACGGGCGCCTACGTGGACGATATCGACGCGGCTTTCTGGAGCGAGGCGCTGCGCATCCTGCTCGTCGGCCTCGGCGGCGCGCTGGTCGCCGGCATCATCGCCCTGGCCTCGATCCGCAGCATCACCCGCCCGCTGACCAGGCTGACCGATTCCATGCTGGCACTGGCCGAAGGCAAGGACGACGTCGAGATCATCGCCCTGGACCGCAAGGACGAGATCGGCCGCATGGCCGACGCCCTGAACGTGTTCGTCGCCAATGCGAAGGCGCACAAGGATCTGCTGACGCGCGACCACAAGCGACAGGAAGCAACCACCCAGCGCGCAAAGGACATTCAGGACTTGTGCGCCGCATTCGACCGCGAAGTGACGGGGCTTGTCGATATCGTCGGCCAGTCGGCCGCGGAACTGAAGTCCGCCGCGTCCAATCTGACCTCCGGCGCCGAAAAGACGACCGAGCAGAGTGTCGCCGGTTCGGCCGCGGCCGAGGAAGCCTCGCAGAACGTCCGCAGCGTCGCCGCGGCCGCCGAGGAGCTTTCCGTCTCGGTATCGGAAATCGGCCGCCAGGTTCAGTCGTCGAGCGAGATCGCTTCGCAGGCCGCCGCCGAAGCGGGCCGTACCAACGACAGGATGAAGCGGCTTTCGGAGGCCGCCGGACGCATTGGCGAAGTGGTGACCCTGATCCAGGCTATTGCCGAGCAGACCAATCTGCTGGCGCTGAACGCCACCATCGAGGCAGCCCGCGCCGGTGAATCGGGCAAGGGCTTCGCAGTCGTGGCGGCCGAAGTGAAGGAACTCGCCAACCAGACCTCCAAGGCGACGGAAGAGATCGCCGGGCAGATCGCCGAGATCCAGAACCAGACGACGGATGCGGCCGGCGCAATCTCCTCGGTCACCGACACGATCCTTAAGATGAACGAGATCGCCTCGGCCATCGCAGCAGCCGTGGAAGAGCAGGGAGCGGCCACAGGCGAGATCGCCCGCAACGTGAACGAAGCCTCGCGCGGCACGCAGGCCGTGACGGAAAATATCTCGATCGTCTCGGCCGCCGCCCAGGACACGCATACGGCTTCCGAGACGGTCGATAGCTCTGCTGGCCAGTTGCAGAACAATGCGGCGCGCCTTCGCCAGACTGTCAGCCAGTTCCTCGGCAGTATCCGGGCGCATTACGACGAAGCTGCCTGACCGACACGCGAGACTATTCAAAAAAGAAAGCCCGGCGGAGATTGCCTCTCCGCCGGGCTTTTGTTCGTCCGGATACCTGCCGCCCGGCCCCGAATGGCGACCGGGCCTGGCGGTTAGCGGTTTTCGCCGCGCGAATGCCTCTGGGACTGGCCGGACGAAGCACTCTTGCGGGACCTGCCCTCGTTCGCGCCCGCCGAGAAGCGCTTCGGGCCGCCCTGGCCGCCTTCAGCGCGCTCGCCGAAGGAACGTCCCTCGCCATCGGGCTTGCGCGGCCTCTGGCCGTTCCCCTTGTGCGGACGTGCGGCAGCGGCACCGCCGCGCCCGGCCGGACCCTTTTGCTGGCGCTGGCCCGCACCGCCACGACCGCCGGGACGACGCTGCTCCTCGCGTTCCTCGCCCGGTTGGGGTTCATGGCCGGGCAGGATCGCCACCTGCTGCTTCGTCAGCCGTTCGACCGCGCGCAGCAGATGCCGCTCATCGGCGCTGACGAGGGAAATGGCGATACCGTCGGCCCCGGCGCGCGCCGTGCGCCCGATGCGGTGGACATAGGTCTCCGCCACATCCGGCATTTCGTAATTCACCACATGGCTGACGCCGCCGACATCGATGCCACGTGCGGCGATATCGGTCGCCACCAGAACCTTGAGGCGGCCGTTCGAAAAGCCGGCCAGCGTCTTCTGCCGCTGGCTCTGGCTCTTGTTGCCGTGAATGGCCGCGGCCCCGATGCCCGCTTCCTCAAGCCCGCGCGCCACTTTGTCCGCACCACGCTTGGTGCGGGTAAAGACGATGGCCCGGGTGACGTCCTCTGCGTTGAGGATCTTGCCGAGGACCGACGGCTTGCGGCCCGGCGCCACATGCGCGACGGCCTGCGACACGCGCTCGACGGTGGAGGCGACAGGCGTCACCGCAACCTCGGCCGGATCCTTCAGGAACTGGCCGGCAAGCTCGGCGATCGTTTTCGGCATCGTCGCGGAGAAGAACAGCGACTGCCGGTCCTCCGGCAGCAGGGCGGCGATCCGCTTCAGCGCGTGGATGAAGCCGAGATCCATCATCTGGTCTGCTTCGTCGAGCACGAAGAATTCGAGATCGTCGAAATGAACGGCCTGCCGGTCGTAGAGATCGAGCAGACGGCCCGGAGTGGCGACGAGGATATCGAGACCACGACTGAGCATGCGCATCTGGCGGGTGATCGGCACGCCGCCGATCACGACATTCACGTTGAAGCGGGCCTTGGAGGAATATTTGCGTACGTTCTTGGCGATCTGGTCGGCCAGTTCGCGCGTTGGGGCCAATACCAGGCCGCGCACGCCACGCGGGCTCGGACGGACGTTGCTGGCGATCAGCCTGTCGATCATCGGCAGGGAGAAGGCGGCCGTCTTGCCGGTACCTGTCTGGGCGATGCCGAGCAGGTCGCGGCCTTCCAGCACCAGCGGGATCGCCTGGGCCTGGATCGGCGTCGGTTCGCCGTAGTCGGCCTCGGAAAGCGCAAGGAGGATCGGCCTGGCAAGGCCGAGGGATGTGAAATCGGTCAAGATATCTCTTTCAAGGGAAGCGGCCGCTACGGACCGCAAACGGTTATTGCCGGGTTCTCGCGCGCAACGGGAATTGCGGCGCTCACCGGTCGAACCAGATCCCGCGTGAAGGGGACCTGCATGAAACTTTGATGGGATGGCGCCCGGAAAGCCCGGCCCGTCGCGGACATTCGTCCGGAGAGAGGGCCAGTCACGCTGCAATGAGTCGGGCACCGTGCGCGATCCTTTTGCGGGAGAAGGCGCACTTTGTCAAAGATTTTCTTTTTGCGGTGCAATAACAGTCAGATTTCCGGCCCGTGCCAGAAGCCGCCCGCTGCGCGCTTTTTCGGCGTGCGCGCCTCGGAGATATGCGCCGTATCGGGATCGAGCGCGCAAAAGGCGTCATACTGGGTGAGGAACACGCGCCCGGTCAGGTGGTGCAGGAAATCGGTTCGCTCCAGCCGGTCCATCACCGGCCCCTTTACTTCCGAAAGATGGAACGAGACGCCGGAATCGCCGAGCCTGCGATTGATCTCCTCCAGGCTCTCGAAGGCGGAGGCGTCGATCTCGTTGACCGCCGTGCACATCAAGACGACATGCTTCAGTTCGGGCCGCGCGGCGACCATCTCGTAGATCCGGTCCTCCAGATAGCGGCTGTTGGCGAAGAAGAGGCTTTCGTCCACCCGGATGGTCAGCACCTTGCGGCCGGTAACCACCTGGTGGCGATGGATATTGCGGAAATGCTCCGTGCCCGGAACGATGCCGACCACCGCCATGTGCGGGCGCGAGGTGCGGTAGAGATAGAGCGCTACCGAAAGGGCCACGCCGGCGACGATGCCAGCCTCCACGCCAAGGGAGAGCGTCAGCAGGATGGTGGCGGCCATCGCCGCGAAATCGCTCTTCGAATAGGCCCAGACCCGGCGGATGGCGCCGAGATCGACCAGCGACAGCACGGCGACGATGATCGTCGCCGCAAGGGTTGCCTCCGGCAGGCTGGCGAGGAACGGCGTCAGGAACAGCGTTGCGAGCGCGATGCCGATAGCAGTGAAGGCGCCGGCAGCCGGCGTCGCCGCGCCGGCATCGAAATTGACGACGGAGCGCGCGAAACCGCCCGTCACCGGATAGCCGCCGGAAATCGCCGAGGCCATATTGGCGGCGCCGAGGCCGATCAGCTCCTGGTCCGGCACGATCCGCTGCCGCTTCTTGGCCGCGAGGGTCTGGGCGACGGAAACGGATTCCACGAAGCCGACCACGGAAATCAGCAGTGCGGGGATCGCAAGCTTGGTCCAGAGCTCGGGATCGAGGGGCGGCAGGGTGGGCGCCGGCAATCCGCCCGGGATCGAGCCGACGAGCTTCACGCCATAGGCCTGCAAGGCCAGCCCGGCGGCAAGGGCCGTTGTTGCCGCGACGGCGACCACGGGCCCGGTCTTCGCGGCGATATCGGCCAGCCGCGGGCGCACCCCCCGGGCGATCAGGAAAGGCTTCAGGCCCTTGCGCACCCAGAAAAGGAACAGGGTGACGGGAACGCCGATCGCCATCGTTACCCAGTTGATATTGGCGACATTTTCCAGAAGACCGCCAAGGATCTGCAGGAGATTGTGGCCGCCCGACTTCACGCCGAGGATATGCTTGAGCTGGCTGGCCGCGATGATGATGCCGCTTGCTGTGATGAAGCCGGAAATCACCGGATGGCTGAGCAGGTTGGCGAGAAAGCCCAGCCTGAGCAGCCCCATGACGGCCAGCATGAGGCCGGACAAAAAGGCCAGCGCTATCGCCGCGCCGAGATATTCGGCGCTGCCCTGCGCGGCAAGCTCGCCGACGGCAGAGGCCGTCATCAGCGAGACGACGGCCACCGGACCGACGGCAAGTGCCCGGCTGGTGCCGAAAAGCGCATAGGCGGCAAGCGGAAGAATGGAAGCGTAGAGACCGATTTCCGGCGGCAGGCCGGCCAGCAGCGCGTAGGCCAGCGACTGCGGGATCAGCATGATCGTGACGATCACCGCCGCCATCAGGTCATTGACGGCATCGTCGCGATCATAGGCGCGACCCCACTCGAGGATCGGCAGGTAACGCTTCAACATCGATATGTTCGAGCGAACTTACCGCCCGGCCCTGCGTTGGAGGAGAGGCCTCAGGCCCTCGAGCTGATATCCGGCCTCAAGGGCGGTATCGAGAATGTCCTGCGCCGGCTGGCTTTCGGCCTGAGAGATCGCCCAGAGCGCGGTGCAGCGCGTGCCTGTCCGGCAATAGGCGAGTACGGGCTTTTCCACCTGGCTCATCAGCTCACCGAAAGCGACGCCGTCATCCTCGGTCACGCCGCCCGAAATCACCGGCTGATGATGATAGGCAAGGCCCGCTGCCAGCGCCGCATCCCTGACCGCATCGGCCGAAGGCTGCCCGGCGTCCTCGCCGTCCGGCCTGTTGCAGATGACCGTCTTGAAGCCGAGCGCGGCGAGTTCCGCCATATCTTCCGCCTGGACCTGGGGCGCGACGGAAAGGGTGGCGGTAAGGCGTCTGATATCCATGTGGGGCAATCCGTGAGCTTGGCGTCCGCCCGGTTTTCGCACCGGCGGCCGGGGAAGGTCATTGCGGTGGCCGGTCGAGCCGGCCACCGCCATTTTCCACGACGCGCGCCGCGATAGCAATCAGAGGCTGTTGACGGGAACCTTCAGGTAGGTTTTGCCGCTGTCGTCCTTGGGCGGCAGGTGGCCGGCGCGCATATTGACTTGAATGGAGGGAATGATGAGGCGAGGCATGGCGAGCGTCGCGTCGCGCTCGGTGCGCATGCGCACGAACTCGTCCTCGCTCACACCGTCGCGGACGTGGATGTTGTTGTCCCGCTCTTCGGCAACCGTCGTTTCCCAGCGAATATCGCGGCCGTTCGGACCGTAGTCATGGCACATGAAGAGCCGCATTTCGCTTGGAAGCGCCAGCACCTTCTTGATCGAGCGATAGAGCTCGCGTGCGTCGCCGCCCGGGAAATCCGCCCGCGCCGTGCCGCCGTCAGGCATGAAAAGCGTATCGCCGACAAAGGCCGCGTCGCCGATCACATGGGTCATGCAGGCCGGGGTATGGCCGGGCGTGTGCATGGCAAAGCAGGTCAGTCCGCCGATAGTGTAGGTATCGCCGTCCCTGAACAGCCGGTCGAACTGCGATCCGTCGCGCTGGAACTCGGTGCCTTCGTTGAAGATCTTGCCGAAGGTTTCCTGCACCACCGTGATCTTGTCGCCGATGCCGAGCCTGCCGCCAAGCTTGTCCTGGATATAGGGCGCGCCCGAAAGATGATCGGCATGGACGTGGGTCTCGATCAGCCACTCCAGCTTCAGGCCCCGCTGGCGGATGAAATCGATGACCCGGTCGGCGGATTCATGGCTGATGCGGCCGGCGGCGTAGTCGATGTCCATCACGCTGTCGACGACGGCGCAGGCATTGGAGTCCGGATCCTTCACGACATAGGAGATCGTGTTGGTCGGGGCGTCGAAGAAAGCCGTGACTTCAGGTTTCCTCGACATGTCGATGGGATAGGTCGTTGCGGACATGGCGTCCTCCTGCGGCTCAATTTTCCGGCAAGGCGTCATGACGTTCAAGTGCCGAATGGCGGGCCGCCGAGCGTGACGCATCGAAAGCCTTAGCCGCCATCATGCCCACGACAAGGGCCGCGACGAAGATGGCGGGCTCCGTCCGCCCGATGCCGAGCGCCGGGATCACGCCACCCGGACAGAAGCCGGAAAGGCCCCAGCCGACGCCGAAAACCGCCGCTCCGCCGACCAGACGCAGGTCGATCGCCTTGATCGCCGGCAAGGCGAACGCATTAGCCTGGAAGGGATGCGGCATACGGAAGACGAACCGGTAGCCGATAGCCGTCACAGCCAGCGCGCCGCCCATCACGAATGCGAGACTGGGATCCCACGTGCCGGCTACATCGAAGAAATTCAGCACCTTCGCCGGATTTGCCATACCCGATACGATGATGCCGAGGCCGAACAGCAGGCCGATCGCGAAAACGGTGAAAATGCGCAACATGATCCTGCCTCCTTATGCGCCGAAGACGTGACGCACGATGAAGACCGTGACGGCGGTCGTCGCCATGAAGGTCAGCGTGGCCACGATGGAGCGCGGCGACAGCCGGGCGATGCCGCACACGCCGTGACCGGAGGTGCAGCCGGAGCTGTAGGCAAGGCCGGAGCCGACGATGAGGCCACCGACGGCGAGCAGCGGCATGCTCATCGGCACCTGGATTTCCGGCATGCCGCCGGAGAAGACCGCATAGGCCAGTGGCGCCGCGACCATTCCGGCCAGAAAGGCGACGCGCCAGGCGCGATCGGATGCGGGCGAAGGCGGCAGCAGGCCGCCCAGGATGCCGCTGATGCCGGCAATGCGCCCGTTGAAGGCCATCAGCAGCACCGCCGCCAGGCCGATCATCACTCCGCCAAGAGCGGAGAGAAGGGGTGTGAACTCCGTCATGGGAGCCTCCGTCCGTAGGGACCCGCCGCATTTTACGACAGGATCCGCAAAATTCATTTTCGACAATATATGCGAATGTGCTAATTTATCAAACATGAATATTCATGAACTCGAAAATAAAGCGGAAATGGCTGCGGGGTTGCTGACGAGCATGGCCAATGCAAAGCGTCTGCTCGTCCTTTGCCAGCTGCTCGACAGGGAAGTTCCGGTGGGCGAACTCGCAGAGCGCGTGGGCCTGAGCCAATCCGCGCTTTCCCAGCATCTGGCGAAACTGCGGGCGAAAGGGCTTGTCGCCACAAGGCGCGACGGCCAGACAATCTATTATCGCCTCGCCTCGCCGGAGGCGCATGCCGTGCTGGAAAGCCTCCATGCGATCTTCTGTCCGAGGGAGATCGAGGTAGTCGAAAGCTGATATTCCGTCGACGCTTCGGCCGAATTCGCTGCACGGCAAAAACTTTTTTGCTAATAGACGCCGAATGTTTAAAGCTGCCGCCAATCAGCGAGAGGAACAGCCGTGACCTTGAAGGCCCGCGTCATTCCATGTCTGGACGTCAAGGACGGCCGGGTGGTGAAGGGTGTGAACTTCGTCGACCTGGTGGATGCCGGCGACCCGGTGGAGGCCGCCAAGGCCTATGACGCGGCCGGCGCCGACGAGCTCTGCTTCCTCGACATCACGGCAAGCCACGAGGGACGCGACACGATCTTCGACGTGGTGCGACGGACGGCCGAGGCCTGCTTCATGCCGCTGACCGTGGGGGGCGGCGTCCGCAGCGTGGAGGATATCCGCCGACTGCTGATCGCCGGCGCCGACAAGGTTTCCATCAACACCGCGGCGGTGAAGGAGCCTGATTTCGTCCGCCACGCGGCCAAGAAATTCGGCTCGCAATGCATTGTCGTCTCCATCGACGCCAAGCAGGTTAACGCGGCGGGCGAGCCGGAGCGCTTCGAGATATTCACTCATGGCGGCCGCAACGCCACCGGTATTGACGCGGTGGAATTCGCCAGGAAGGTCGTCGAGCTGGGCGCCGGCGAGCTGCTTGTCACCTCCATGGATCGCGACGGTACCAAGGCAGGCTATAATATCGCCCTGACGCGAGCGATCGCCGATGCCGTGCCCGTACCGGTTATCGCCTCGGGGGGCGTCGGCGCGCTGGAGCACATGGTGGAAGGCATTCGCGACGGACATGCCACGGCGGTTCTCGCCGCCTCGATCTTCCACTTCGGCACCTACACGATCCACGAGGCCAAAGAACACATGGCCGCCGCCGGCATCGCGATGCGGCTCGACGCGTAGCGACGGTCGAGCCGGGGATATCAGACCAATGACCGAGTTCACACTTACCGATCTCGACCGCATTATCGCCCGGCGCGCGGCAAGCGACGACGCCATGTCCTATACGCGCAAGCTGATGGACAAAGGCGTCGCGAAGATTGCCCAGAAGGTCGGCGAAGAGGCGGTCGAAGCCGCCATCGCCGCGGTCAAGGGCGACAGGCAGGAGTTGAAGGGCGAGGCGGCGGACCTGCTCTACCACCTTCTCGTGCTCCTGCGCGCCACGGACCTGTCGCTCGGCGAGGTCATGGCGGAACTGGAAAGCCGGACAGGCCGGACGGGCCTGGAGGAGAAGGCATCACGGCCAGCGCAATAGGCTTTGCCTGCAGGCCGTTTCTGGAGCCTTGGCAGCATGGACAAGACGCTTGGCGCAAGCGCGGAGCTGGATCTGTCGCCTTATCGCACCTTCAGCGAGGCCGAATGGAGCCGCCTGCGCGCCGACACGCCGATGACCCTGACGGCGGCGGACGTGAAGAGGTTGCAGAGCCTCAACGATCCCGTTTCGCTGGCACAGGTTGAATCGATCTACCTGCCGCTGTCGCGCCTGCTGTCCTTCTATGTGGAGGCAACGCTCGGCCTGCACGCGGCGACCAGCCGCTTCCTGGGCAAGAACGACCGCAAGAATCCCTTCGTCATCGGCATTGCCGGCTCGGTCGCGGTCGGAAAATCGACCACGGCGCGTCTGCTGCAGGCGTTGCTGGCCCGCTGGCCGGCGAGCCCCAAGGTCGACCTGGTGACGACCGACGGCTTCCTGCATCCCAATTCGGTGCTGGAAACGCAGGGCCTGATGCGCCGCAAGGGCTTTCCGGAAAGCTACGACCGGCCGGCCCTGCTCAAGTTCCTGTCCGACATCAAGGCAGGCAAGCGGAACGTCAAGGCACCCGTCTACTCGCATTTCTACTACGACGTGATGCCGGGCCAGCATGTCACAGTCGATCGCCCCGATATCCTGATCCTGGAGGGGCTCAACGTGCTGCAGACCTCCAACCTGCCGAAGGATGCCAAGGCGGTCCCCTTCGTGTCGGATTTCTTCGACTTCTCGATCTATATCGATGCCGACGAGGCGGTGCTGCACGACTGGTACATGGCGCGCTTCATGCGGTTGCGGGAGACCGCCTTCCGCGATCCCGGCTCCTATTTCCATCGCTATTCGCTGATCGAGGATGGGGAAGCGCTGCGGATCGGCGAGGATCTGTGGACCCACATCAACCTGGTCAACCTGCACGACAATATCCTGCCGACGCGCCCGCGCGCGGACCTGATCCTGACCAAGGGGGCAAGTCACGCCATCGAGGAAGTGGCGCTGCGCAAGCTCTAGGGCCAATCGACATTCAGGTTTCGGGTGCGGCGCGTGCCGGATTTCGGCTCTGAACAGGCGAAGAGGCCGCCGTGGTGCAGGCCACCACAAGGGCTCTTCAACGCATTCAGGGCCGAAATCCGCCGCGTCCCGAAGGGATATGGCAAAATCACCCATCTTGGCGTCGCGAAACCTTGAAAGGGGCCGCTCCTTCCTGCGGTTTCGCTCCTAAATCTGTGCAATTTTTGCTCATACCGCACGCCAAATCCCGAATGTCGATTGGCCCTAGCAGTTTCGACGATCTATTTCGGCGCCATGCCGTTGCGCGCCAGGATCTCTCCGGCGAGATAGAGCGAACCGCAGATGAGAATACGCGGCGCCTCGCCATCCTTTTGCGAACAGGCGCGGATATCGGCCAGCGCGCCATCGAGGCTCTCGAAAGGCGTCGCTTCCAGCGAAGCCGCCCGCGCGCAATCCGCCAGATCGAAGGGATCGCGTCCCGCATTGCTCGTCGTCAGCGGCACGCAGGCCACATGCCGCGCGAGGCCATGGAACGGCCGGAAGAAACCGACCGGATCCTTCGTCTTCAGCATGCCGCAGACGAGATAGAGGGGGCGCGGGCTGCGTTCTTCCTGCTCCCCCATGAAAGCGGCAATCGCAACGCCCGCGCCGGGATTGTGGCCGCCGTCGAGCCAGACTTCCGCGCCCACAGGACAGTCGTCAACGAGCGGCCCGTGCGTGAGAAGCTGCAGCCGCGCCGGCCAGTCGACCGTTGCAAGGCCTCTTTCGACGGCTTCGATGGCGGGAAGGCATGAAGCCGCCGCCAGTGCCGCGATGGCAAGTCCTGCGTTTACAGTCTGGTGATGGCCGGCGAGATGAGGCCTTGGCAGGTCAAGCAGGCCGGTCTCATGCTGGAAGACCAGCCGCCCGTGCTCCTCATAGGCCGTGAAGTCCTGCCCGAAGACCGTCAGCGGCGCGCCCAGACGGGCCGCGGTGCGCATGATGACGTCGAACGCGACATCGTCCTGGGCGGCCGTGACCACCGGCACGCCGCGCTTGATGATCCCCGCCTTTTCCTCCGCGATTTCGGCGAGCGAGGCGCCGAGATAGCGCTCGTGATCCATCGACAGCGGTGTGATGACGCTGACCAGGGGCTTGTCGATCACATTGGTCGCGTCGAGCCTGCCGCCGAGCCCTACCTCAAGCAGCAGATAGTCGGCGGGCTCCTCGGCGAAGAGCAGGAAGGCGGCGGCCGTCGTGATTTCGAAGAAGGTGATTTCTTCCGCGCCGTTCGCCCGCTCGCACCGGTCGAGCGCATCGATCAGCCGTGCATCGTCGACGATACGCCCTGCGAGACGGATGCGCTCGTTGAAGGTGACGAGATGCGGCGACGTATAGACATGCACGCGGGCGCCGGAGGCCTCGAGGATCGCGCGCATCGTCGCCGTGGTCGATCCCTTGCCGTTCGTGCCGGTGACATGGATCACCGGGGGCAGGCGGCGTTCCGGATTGCCCAGCGCCGCCAGCAGCCGCTCGATACGGCCGAGAGACAGGTCTATCTCGCGCGGATGCAGCGCAAGCAGCCGGTCGAGGATTGCCGTCACCTGATCCATGGCGTTTCCAGCCGGCTACGATCCTGGGAGAGCGGGCCGGTTATTCGGCCGCCTTGGGCGCCTCGATCAGGTCTTCGTCGACGCGCGGCGCGGGCTCGTGCTGCATTTCCTCCACGCTCGGCACATCGACGTTGCGCTTCAGCAGGATGCCGCAGAGGCGGGCGATGGTTTCGCCAAGCTGATGACGATGGACGACCATGTCGACCATGCCGTGCTCCAGCAGGTATTCGGCCGTCTGGAAGCGCTCGGGAAGCTTCTCGCGGATGGTCTGCTCGATGACGCGCGGTCCGGCGAAGCCGATCAGAGCTCCCGGCTCGGCGATGTGCACGTCGCCCAGCATCGCGTAGGAGGCGGTGACGCCGCCGGTGGTCGGGTTGGTCAGCACCACGATATAGGGCAGCTTCGCTTCGCGCAGCATCTGGACGCCCACCGTCGTGCGCGGCATCTGCATCAGCGACAGGATGCCTTCCTGCATGCGGGCGCCGCCCGAGGCGGCAAACAGCACGAACGGCGTCTTGTCGGCAACGGCGGTTTCCATGCCCTTCAGCACGGCTTCGCCCGCCGCCATGCCCAGCGACCCGCCCATGAAGGCGAAATCCTGGATCGCCACGGTGATCGGCGCACCCTTCAGCCGGCCGCGCGCGACAAGCACGGCGTCTTCCAGGTTGGTCTTGCTGCGGGCATCCTTCAGGCGGTCGATATAGCGCTTTTCGTCACGGAATTTCAGCGGATCGACCGCGACTTCCGGCGTCGGCACCGTATCGAAGGTCCCGCCGTCGAAGAAATGCTCCAGGCGCCTGCGCGAGGGCATGCGCATGTGATGGCCGGAATTCGGGACAACCCACTGGTTGGCCTCCAGGTCGCGATGGAACACCATCTCGCCCGTCTCGGGGCACTTGATCCAGAGATTGTCCGGAGTGTCGCGCTTCACGAGGAAGCTGCGGATCTTCGGCCGAACGACGTTGTTGATCCAGTTCAAGGCTTGGTCCGTCCGTTGATTTCGAAATCAGAAGCGTTCTAGCAGATGCAAAGGGGGCTCGTCAGCCCCGCTTCGCCCGAGCCACACCCGAAGCGATTTCCCTGACCAGGTCCGTCACCGCACCGACCGTCCCGCCGGTCGCCCTGCCGTGCGCGTCGAGGCTCGCCCTGATCGCCTCAACCAGCACGGACCCCACCACCACGCCATCGGCGCTCCTGCCGATTTCCGCCGCCTGGTCTCCGGTCTTCACGCCGAAGCCCACCGCCACGGGCAGATCGGTATGGCGCTTGATCCGCGAAACGGCTGCGGACACCTTGCCCGCGTCGGGCGAAGCCGAGCCGGTGATCCCGGTGATCGACACATAATAGACGAAGCCCGATGTATTGGCGAGAACGGCCGGCAGCCGCTTGTCGTCGGTGGTCGGCGTGGCAAGGCGAATGAAGTTGAGCCCCCCCTCCAGCGCCGGAATGCACAGCTCGTCGTCGGCCTCCGGCGGGATGTCCACCACGATCAGGCCGTCGACGCCCGCATCCTTCGCCTCCTTCACGAAAGCCTTGGGATCGCGCACATAGATCGGGTTGTAGTAGCCCATCAGCACGATCGGCGTATCGGCGTCCCTTTCCCGGAACCTGCGTACCATGGAAAGCGTCTTCGCCATGGTCTGGCCGCCCTTCAGGGCGCGCTGCGTGGCCAGCTGGATCGGCACGCCCTCCGCCATCGGATCGGAGAACGGCATGCCGATCTCGATCACGTCGGCGCCCGCGCCCGGCAGCGCATCGAGGATTGCCTGCGACGTTTCGAGATCCGGATCGCCGGCGGTGATGAAGGTGACGAGTGCCGGTCGCCCGGCCGCCTTCACGGCCGCGAAGCGGCGATCGATCCTGGAATCCGGCATGCTGGTGAAATCCTCTTGAACTTGGTCCCGTACCTGTCGAATGCCGCCGGCTTCAGAGATCGAAGCCCAGCATCTTGCCGACGGTGAAGACGTCCTTGTCGCCGCGGCCGCACAGGTTCATGACGATGATCTGGTCCTTGTCCATTGTCGGCGCCAGCTTGATGACATGGGCGAGCGCATGCGCCGGCTCCAGCGCCGGAATGATGCCTTCCACCTTGGTCAGAAGCTGGAAAGCGGCAAGCGCCTCGTCATCGGTCGCCGGGACGTAGTCAACCCGGCCGGTTTCCTTCAGCCAGGAATGTTCGGGTCCGATGCCGGGATAGTCGAGACCGGCCGAGATCGAATGACCTTCCAGGATCTGGCCGTCGTCGTCCTGCAGCAGGTAGGTGCGGTTGCCATGCAGCACGCCGGGCTTGCCGGCGTTGAGCGAGGCGCAATGTTCGTTGCCTTCAAGGCCGCGCCCGCCGGCTTCCACGCCGTAGATCCTCACCGACGGATCGTCGAGGAAGGGGTGGAACAGGCCGATCGCGTTCGATCCGCCGCCGACCGCCGCCACCAGCGCGTCGGGCAGACGGCCTTCGGCGGCGAGCATCTGCTCTTTCACTTCCTTGCCGATCACCGCCTGGAAGTCGCGCACCATCTCCGGATAGGGGTGCGGGCCGGCGGCCGTGCCGATCAGGTAGTAGGTGCTGTCGACATTGGTCACCCAGTCGCGCAGCGCCTCGTTCATCGCGTCCTTCAGCGTGCCGGCGCCCGCCGTCACCGGCACGATCTCCGCGCCGAGAAGCTTCATGCGGAAGACGTTGGGCTTCTGTCGCTCCACGTCCGTCTTGCCCATGTAGACGACGCAGGGAAGGCCGAAGCGCGCGCAGACCGTTGCCGTCGCCACGCCGTGCTGGCCGGCGCCCGTCTCGGCGATGATGCGCGTCTTGCCCATGCGCTTGGCCAGCAGGATCTGGCCGAGGCAGTTGTTGATCTTGTGGCTGCCGGTGTGGTTCAGCTCGTCGCGCTTGAAATAGATCTTCGCCCCGCCCAACTCCGCCGTCAGTCGCTCGGCGAAATAGAGCGGCGAGGGACGGCCGGTATAATGGGCGTTGAGGTCGTCGATCTCGGCCTGATAGGCCGGATCGGCCTTGGCGTCCTTGTAGGCCTGCTCGAGGTCGAGGATCAGCGGCATCAGCGTTTCGGCGACATAGCGGCCGCCGAAGATGCCGAAGTGGCCACGCTCATCCGGTCCGGCGCGGAAAGTATTGGGCTTCATCGTCATTATCTCGTTTCCTCTCCGGCGCGCTCCGCCTCGGCGATGAAGGCGCGGATCAGCGTTTCGTCCTTGACGCCGCGCTCCCGCTCCACCCCGGAAGAGACATCGACCTCGTTCACGCCCGATATGCGGAGCGCCTCGGCCACCGTCTGCGGATTGAGCCCCCCCGAAAGCATGACCGGAACCCCGAGGTCAAGGCCTCTCAGCAAAGTCCAGTCGAAGGCAACGCCGTTGCCGCCCGGCAGGACCGCATCCTTCGGCGGCTTGGCGTCGAACAGAAGCTTGTCCACGACACCCGCGTACCCGGCCGCCTTCTCGACGTCGGTAGCTTGCGAGACGCCCAGCGCCTTCATGACCTTCACCCCATGCCGCGCCTTCAATTCGGCGCAGCGTTCCGGGGTCTCGGAACCATGCAGCTGCAGCCAGTCGGGGCGCACCTCACGCATGATATCGGCGATCAGCCCGTCATCCGCATCCACCGTCAGCGCCGCGATCTCCGCCTTGCCCCGTGCCCGGTCCGCCAGCCGCGCCGCCTGGTCCAGCGGCACATTGCGCGGGCTTTTCGCGAAAAAGACGAGGCCGATCATCGCCGCCCCGGCATCGAGCGCCGCGTCGAGCGTTTGCGGCGTCGACAGCCCGCAGATCTTGATAAGTGGCCTGGTCATGATCCGAAAGACATTCCATGGAGCACCCGACTGCCGGGATGCGATCTATATGGGTCGCCGGATGTCCTCCGGCGACCGTTGAGACAGCGCGCGATGCTCACGTCACATTGTAGGCGGCGATCGCCGCCATATTGACGATGTCGCTGTCCTTCGCGCCCATCGGCACGATCTGCACCGGCTTGTCGAGGCCGACGAGCAGCGGGCCGATCACCGTCGAGCCGCCGAGTTCCTGCAGCATCTTGGTGGAAATCGAGGCCGAGTGGAACGCCGGCATGACCAGCACGTTGGCCGGTCCGCTGAGCCGGCAGAAGGGATAGGCGGCCATCTTGTCCATGTTGAGCGCGATATCGGCTCCCATCTCGCCGTCATATTCGAAGTCGACGCGGCGGCGGTCGAGGATCTTGACCGCCTCGCGAACCCGCTCCGAACGCTCGCCCGACGGATGCCCGAAGGTGGAATAGGCCAGCATCGCCACCCGCGGCTCGTAGCCAAGGCGGCGGGCGACATGCGCCGCTTCTTCCGCGATATCGGCCAGTTCTTCCGAAGTCGGCATGTCGATCACCGCCGTGTCGGCGACAAGCACCGTACGCCCGCGCGACAGCGCCAGAGACACGCCGATCACCCGATGGCCCGGCTTGGTGTCGATACAGTTGTGCACCGTATCCAGCACGACCGAGTAGTTGCGGGTGATGCCGGTGACCATGGCATCCGCATCGCCGCGCGCCACCATGATCGCGCCCCAGTAGTTGCGGTCATTGTTCACCAGCCGCTGGCAGTCGCGGAAGAGATAGCCACGCCGCTGCAGCCGGCCATAGAGGAACTCGGCATAGTCTTGGTTCTTGGTCGACAGGCGGGCGTTCAGGATGCTGATGCCCGGACGGTTGAGATCGACGCCGGCGGTACCTGCGGCCTCGCGGATCTCGTCCTCGCGACCGATCAGGATCGCCTGGCCGAGGCCCTGCGACACGTAGCTCGCCGCCGCACGGATCATCGGCTCTTCCTCGCCTTCGGCGAAGACCACGCGCTTGGGCTGCTGGCGCACTTTGGAAAAAATGCGCTGCAGCGTGCCGGCCACCGGATCGCGGCGCGCCGAAAGCTGGTTCCTGTAGGTGGCCATGTCGACGATCGGCTTGCGCGCGACGCCGGATTCCATGGCGGCCTGCGCCACCGCCGGCGGCACGGTGTGGATGAGGCGTGGATCGAACGGCACGGGAATAATGTAGTCCGGGCCGAATTTCGGCCGGTTGCCGCGATAGGCCGCAGCCACCTCGTCCGGCACTTCCTCGCGCGCCAGCAGAGCCAGCGCCTGGGCGCAGGCCACCTTCATCGCGTCGTTGATCGTCGTCGCGTGAACGTCGAGCGCGCCGCGGAAGATATAGGGGAAACCGAGCACGTTGTTGACCTGGTTCGGATAGTCCGAACGCCCTGTCGCCACGATGGCGTCCTCACGGATCGCCGCCACTTCCTCCGGCGTGATCTCCGGGTCCGGGTTGGCCATGGCGAAGATGATCGGGTTCGGCGCCATCGCGCGCACCATGTCCTCCGTCAGCGCGCCCTTCACCGACACCCCGAGGAAGACGTCCGCGCCCTTCAGCGCATCGTAGAGCGAGCGGGCGCTGGTCTCCACCGCATGGGCGGATTTCCACTGGTTCATGCCCTCTTCGCGGCCTTTGTAGATCACGCCCTTGGTGTCGCAGAGGATGACGTTTTCATGCGGAATGCCCATCGCCTTGACCAGCTCGATACAGGCGATGCCGGCCGCGCCCGCGCCGTTGCAGACGACCTTCGTCGTCTTCATGTCACGGCCCGTCAGGTGCAGCGCATTGATCATGCCCGCCGCGGCGATGATGGCTGTGCCGTGCTGGTCGTCATGGAAGACGGGAATGTCCATGAGCTCGCGCAACCGGCTTTCGATGATGAAGCAGTCTGGCGCCTTGATGTCTTCCAGATTGATGCCGCCGAAGGAGGGGCCGAGATAGCGCACGGAATTGATGAAGGCGTCAACGTCCTGCGTATCCACCTCAAGATCGATGGAATCGACGTCGGCGAAACGCTTGAACAGCACCGCCTTGCCTTCCATCACCGGCTTGGAGGCGAGCGCGCCCAGATTGCCGAGACCGAGGATTGCCGTGCCATTGGAGATGACCGCGACGAGATTGCCGCGCGTGGTGTAGTCGAAGGCACGGCTCGGGTCCTCGGCGATCGCCTTCACGGGAACGGCGACGCCCGGCGAATAGGCCAGCGACAGGTCGCGCTGCGTGGCCA
Organism: Stappia albiluteola; assembly: GCF_014050225.1. Classification (GTDB taxonomy): domain Bacteria; phylum Pseudomonadota; class Alphaproteobacteria; order Rhizobiales; family Stappiaceae; genus Hongsoonwoonella; species Hongsoonwoonella albiluteola. Next base: position 180,445 of record NZ_JACFXV010000064.1, read on the forward strand.
TCGGCTTGGTCGGGGAAATTTCCAGCTTGCCCGGCCGCCCCTGCTGGTGAAACTGCAAGGCTTCCTGCTCGGTGAAGCTGACCCCGCTCTTGCCCGTCTTGTCCGTCGCCGGCATTCCTGTCTCCCTGTCATGCTTCGCCCTTCTTCCGCGTTCCATGGAACCGGAGGGGGGAAGGCACCTTATCCCCGGAAAATAAAGCGCTCAAGCTGACTTGAGGGCGAAGCACTCATGAAAAAACGAGAGGGTTTTGCTAGGGTCGATCCCATGCACAATCTCGATCAGGATCAGCCCGCAGCCATGGCCGGCGGCAGCCCATCCTCGCCCGCAAGCAGCAGTCCGGATCCGGCAGACGCCCGCGTGACGCCGATGATGGCCCAGTTTCTGGAGATCAAGGGCGCCAATCCGGGCAGCCTGCTCTTCTATCGCATGGGCGATTTCTACGAGCTTTTCTTCGAGGACGCGGAGATCGCCTCGCGCGCGCTTGGCATCACGCTGACCAAGCGTGGCAAGCATCTGGGCGAGGATATCCCGATGTGCGGCGTGCCTGTCCACGCCGCCGACGATTACCTGCAGAAGCTGATTGGTCTCGGCCATCGCGTCGCGGTCTGCGAACAGGTCGAGGATCCGGCCGAGGCCAAGAAGCGCGGCTCGAAATCCGTCGTCCGCCGCGATGTCATCCGCCTCGTCACCCCCGGCACGCTCACCGAGGAACGCCTGCTGGAAGCGGGCCAGTCCAACTTCCTGCTGGCGCTGACGCGGGCCCGCGGTGGCTCGCTAGACGATGGGGCCGCCTATGGCCTTGCCTGGATCGACATCTCGACCGGCGCCTTTCGTGTCGGCGAGAGCGATGCGGCAACGCTTGCCGCCGACCTTGCCCGCATCGATCCGCGCGAGCTGGTCGTGGCCGATCACCTGCTGGACGATCCTGCGTTCCGGCGGATGATCGAGGAACTCCCCGCCTCTCTGTCGCCGGTGCCACGCGCCCTGTTCGACGGGTCGACCGCCGGCGACAGGCTGTCCCGCTATTTCGGTGTGAAGACGCTCGACGGCTTCGGCACTTTCTCGCGCGCCGAACTGTCGGCCGCCGCGGGCGCGCTTGCCTATGTCGAAAAGACGCAGATGGGCGAGCGCCCGCCGCTCGACCCGCCCATGCGCGAGGGCGGCGCCAGTCGCATGCTCATCGATCCCGCGACACGGGCCAATCTGGAACTGATGCGCACGCTGTCCGGCGACAGGTCGGGCTCTTTGCTTTCCGCCATCGACCGCACGGTGACCGGTGCCGGCTCCCGCCTTTTCGCCTCGCGCCTCGCCGGCCCGCTGACCGACGTTCCGGAAATCCAGCGCCGGCTCGACGCCGTGGACTTCTTCCTTGGCGAAACCTTCCTGCGCGAACGGCTGCGCGAATATCTGAAGGCGGCACCCGACATGGCCCGCGCCCTGTCGCGCCTCGCGCTCAATCGCGGCGGCCCGCGCGATCTCGCCGCCTTGTCGGAGGGAATTTCGACGGCGCGCGCCATTGCCCGCCATCTGGGTCAGCACGACAATCTTCCCGGCGAAATCGAGGACGCCAGCGAACGCCTGCTTCGCGCACCCTATACGCTTGGCCAGGAGCTGGCCCGCGCGCTTGACCTGGAACTGCCGTTGCTGAAGCGCGACGGCGGCTTTGTCGCCGAGGGCTATCTTGAGGAACTCGACGAATTGCGTCGGCTGCGCGACGACAGCCGCCGGGTGATCGCGCGCATGCAGTCGGACCTCTCCGAGGAACTCGGCCTGCGCTCGCTGAAGATCAAGCACAACAACGTGCTCGGCTGGTTCATCGAGACCCCGACGGCGCAGGCGACCGCCCTAACCGAGGATCCCGGCCGCTTCATTCATCGCCAGACCATGGCTGGCGCCATGCGTTTCACCACCACGGCGCTTGGCGAGCTCGAAGCGCGCATCGCCAGCGCGGGCGAACGGGCGCTTGCGCTCGAACTCGAGATCTTCGACCGTCTCGCCGGCGAGGTCATCGCGGCGGGCGACGCGATCAAGCAGGCCGCCGATGCGCTCGCCGCCCTCGACGTGGCCAATGCACTGGCAACGCTTGCCGAATCCGAGGGATACAGCCGGCCGAAGGTCGACGAAAGCCTGGCCTTCTCCATCGAAGGCGGTCGCCACCCGGTGGTGGAGCAGGCCTTGCGCAGGCAGGGCGGCGACCCATTCGTCGCCAACGATGCGGATCTCGGCCCGGAAGCGGGAGAAAAGGCCGAACAGGCCGGCCGAATCTGGCTGATCACCGGTCCCAACATGGCCGGCAAATCGACCTTCCTGCGGCAGAACGCCCTGATCGCCGTGCTCGCGCAGGCCGGCTCGTTCGTGCCGGCCCGATCGGCCCATATCGGCGTCGTCGACCGCCTGTTCTCCCGCGTCGGCGCGGCGGACGACCTGGCGCGCGGCCGCTCGACCTTCATGGTCGAGATGGTGGAAACGGCGGCGATCCTCAACCAGGCCGGGCCGCGCTCGCTGGTGATCCTGGACGAGATCGGTCGCGGCACGGCCACGTTCGACGGGTTGTCCATCGCCTGGGCGGCGATCGAACACCTGCACCAGGTCAATCGCTCGCGCGGCCTGTTCGCCACCCATTATCACGAGCTGACCGCGCTATCGGCGCGCCTTCCGCGGTTGGTCAATGCAACAGTAAAGGTCAAGGAGTGGCAGGGCGATGTCATATTCCTGCACGAGATCGTACACGGTGCGGCCGACCGCTCCTATGGCATCCAGGTCGCCAAGCTGGCCGGCCTGCCGGCGGCCGTCGTGGAACGGGCGCGGGCGGTTCTCACCCAGCTTGAGGAGCAGGACCGCAGGACACCGGCCCAGTCGCTGATCGACGACCTGCCGCTCTTCGCCGCCCGCCCCGCCGCGCCGGTCGCGGCGCCTGCCGCGCCCCTGGATGACCTGCTAGGCGAAGCGCTCGACGGGATCAATCCCGACGACATGACGCCGCGCGAGGCGCTCGACGCCCTTTACGCGCTGAAGCAGCAACGCCTCACAATGAAACGGGAAGGCTAGACGGCGGGCAGGCGACCGGATTTCGCCGTCACCAGGGCAGCCTGCAGCGCGCCGGCAAAGCTCGTCCTGTCCTCGGGATTGAGGAAGCCGCCGATCGGCACGCCCTTGCCCCGGCAAAAGAGGGTGATCCGGGTAACCCCTTCATCCTCTTCGCGGGCGATGGCAAGGCGGACCCAGACGGGATTGAAGCGGAACTCCTGCAATTCGCCGTAATGGCTGACCTTGCGGATGACAATCTCGGACAGGGAAACGCTGACCTGCTCGTAGGCCCGGCCCGTGCGGTAGTTCCAGCGGAAGGCGAACCACACCAGCAGCACGTCGAGGCCGAGGAAGCCGACGACGGGCCAGGCGCCGATCGCCATGAAGACGAGGCCGGATACGAAGCAGGTGCCGCCGATCACCAGCATCAGAACCATGAAGCCGCGCGCGCCGAGCGATCGGTATGGCGTCAGCAGCGCAGAAAAGAACGGGCGCTCGGACTCCGCCTCGCACGCGCTTGAATTGCCGCCATCTGTTTTCGGATTGCCGTCGCTCATACGGCCTAAGTATAGATGAGGGATGCTCAGGGGAAACGGAAAATCCGTGAAAACACGTAAACTCGAAGCGACTGCGGAAACCGCGCCAGCACCACGTGCCGCAAAAGCCAAACCGGCCAAGGCGAAGGCGCCGACCGCGAAAAAGACGAAACGGAAGGCCGCGCCGCGCTATTCGAAGGAAGAGATCCACGAGATCTTCGCCCGCTTCCACGAGGTGGATCCGGAGCCGAAGGGCGAGCTCGACCACACCAACGCCTTCACCCTGCTGGTCGCCGTCGTGCTGTCGGCGCAGGCGACTGATGTCGGCGTCAACAAGGCGACCCGCCACCTGTTCCAGATCGCGGACACGCCGGAAAAGATGCTGGCGCTCGGCGAGGACAAGGTGCGCGAGGAAATCCGCACAATCGGGCTCTACAAGAACAAGGCGAAGAACGTCATCGCGCTGTCACAGCAATTGATCGAGGAGCATGGCGGCGAGGTGCCGCGCGACCGCGAAGCGCTGGAGAAATTGCCGGGCGTCGGCCGCAAGACGGCGAATGTGGTGCTCAACATCGCGTTCGGGGAACCGACGATCGCCGTCGACACTCACCTCTTCCGCCTCGGCAACCGCCTCGGCATCGCGCCGGGCAAGACGCCGCTGGAAGTGGAAAAGGCGATGGAGCGCATCGTGCCGGACGAGTTCCGCCTGCACGCCCATCACTGGCTGATCCTGCACGGCCGCTATGTCTGCAAGGCGCGCAAGCCGGAATGCCACCGCTGCATCATCTACGACCTGTGCAAGGCGGACGAGCGCGTTCCCTATGACGCCGTGCCGGAAGTCGCCCTGCAGGTCGCCGCCCGCGTCGCGGCGAAATCATGAGCGGAAACGGCGTCGTTGCGGAGACCGAACGCCTCTCTTTGCGCGAGGCGACCGACGCGGACGCAGCCTTCATGTTCGCCCTGCTGAACGATCCCGACTACCTGCGTTTCATCGGCGATCGCAACATCCACAGCATCGCGGACGCCGCTTCCTATATCGCCACGCGCTACCGTGCCGGATATGCCGAACACGGCTTCGGCCTCTGGCTTGTCGAGGAAAACGCGACTGGCGCGACAATCGGCGTGAGCGGACTCGTTCGCCGCGAGGGGCTGGACGCTCCCGATATCGGCTATGCCTTCCTGCCCGCCTATCGCGGCCAGGGCTATGCGCTGGAGGCGGCCAGGGCGGTCCTCGAAATCGGCAGGAGCAGGTTCCGCCTGCCGCGCGTACTCGCAATCACCAACCCGGACAATGCCGTCCCGCACCGTTTGCTCCTCGGCCTGGGATTCCGGCAGAACGGCACGGTCACGCTCGGCGAAAACGCCGAGACGCTGCGGATTTACGAAATCAGGTTTCCGGAGGACCGGCAGTAGGCTCGCGTTGCCTACGTCTTTGGCCGGACGCGGACGACAACCTCCACCCGGACCACTTCCATGCCTTCCGGTGCTCTCGGCATGGCGGCAAGCGATACGCCTTCGCCGGGAATATCGACGAGGCGGTTTTCACCCTCGATGAAGAAGTGGTGATGGTCGTCGGTATTGGTATCGAAATAGGTCTTGGTGCCTTCCACCGCGACTTCGCGCAACAGCCCGGCCTCGGTGAACTGGTGCAGCGTGTTGTAGACGGTCGCAAGGGACACCGGTACGTTCACGGCGACCGCTTCCTCGTGCAGCAGCTCGGCCGATATATGCCGGTTGCCCCTGGAGAACAGCAGTTCGGCCAGGGCCATGCGCTGCCGCGTCGGGCGCAGGCCCGCATCGCGCAGCATGCCGGCGATATCCGTGAATTCGACCGTGTGATGCTCGTGTGCCATCATCGCCAAATACGCATTCCGATCCGTCTGTCGCAGCGGCGCCGTCACGCCGTCGAAAGATACGCCTTCCGGTTCAGGTAGTCATTCCTGAACCAAGATCAATCGCAAGCAAGCGTCGTTCGACGCCGCCATTCTCGCATTCCACTGAGCGTTGCCGCACAGGAAATGCCGGTTTTCCAGCGTTTTGCCACGATCGGCGGCGCGGCGCAAGTTTCGCCGGCCATCGGTCGATGCGCCAGATTGTCCATGCCTGGCCGGGCACCGCATCCGCATGCCGATCCGATCTGGCGATGCCGACGCCCGATTTCGTCTCCCTGTTGCGAAAAAGCCCGCTGAATTGGCCTGAACATGCCCTAAATGGGGTGGCTGACGGGCTTTCGGAGACAGTACCGCTGTGTTAGGAAGTCCCGGTTTGAACGAGATAAACGGTTCGCGCGCGGACGATCGGGACACCCTGTGCCGAACAGTCTGCGTCGGAAGCCGGACAACACGAACTGCGGGACAGGGATGCTAGAGCGGCAATCGAGCTACGATTACGAAGACCTGCTGAAATGCGGGCGCGGGGAACTGTTCGGGCCCGGCAATGCGCAATTGCCGCTTCCTCCCATGCTGATGTTCGACCGCATCACCCAGATTTCCGACACGGGCGGTGAATTCGACAAGGGTCTCGTCCGCGCCGAGCTCGATATCAAGGAAGACCTCTGGTTCTTCCCCTGTCATTTCCAGGGCGATCCCGTCATGCCGGGCTGTCTCGGTCTCGACGCGCTGTGGCAGATGACCGGCTTCTTCCTCGGCTGGCTCGGCGAACGCGGCCGCGGCCGCGCCATTTCCACGGGCGAGATCAAGTTCTCCAAGATGGTCACGCCGTCCACCAAGCTGGTGGAATACGGTGTCGATATCAAGCGCGTGCGGACCGGCCGCCTCGTGCTTGGCATCGCCGACGGCTGGCTGAAGGCCGATGGCGAGACTATCTATCAGGCGAAGGACCTCAGGGTCGGCCTCTTCCGCATGGAAGACGCCTGATCGCGCTGAAGGATCTCAGCTTACGTTTTCAGCAGTTACCGGCAGGCGCCCCGCACGGAAGGGCATCTCCGGCAAGGAATGGGAGACCGCGATGAGGCGGGTAGTGGTAACCGGCATGGGCATCGTTTCGTCGATCGGCGGCACGACCCAGGAGGTGATGGCGAGCCTTCGCGAAGGCAAATCCGGCATCGTCAAGGCGAACGACTACGAAAACCTTGGCTTTCGATGCCGCGTCCATGGCGCGCCGACCGTAGACCCGTTCGAGGTTCTCGACCGCCGCACCACCCGTTTCATGGGGGCGGGCGCCGCCTGGAACTACATCGCCATGCAGCAGGCGATCTCCGATTCCGGCCTTGAGGACGGCGACATCACCAACGAGCGCACGGGCATCATCATGGGGTCCGGCGGCCCGTCGACACGCGCCATCGTGGAAGCCGCCGACATCACCCGCGAGAAGGGACCGAAGCGCATCGGCCCGACGGCCGTGCCCAAGGCGATGAGCTCGACCAATTCGGCGACGCTTGCCACGCCCTTCAAGATCCACGGCGTCAACTATTCGATCTCGGCGGCCTGCGCGACCACCAACATCTGCATCGGCAACGCGGCCGAGCTGATCCAGTGGGGCAAGCAGGACATCGTCTTCGCCGGCGGCGGCGAGGAACTCGACTGGACGCTCTCCAACCTCTTCGATGCGATGGGCGCGATGTCGTCCAAGTACAACGACACGCCGGCCACCGCCTCGCGTCCCTATGACAAGAACCGCGACGGCTTCGTCATCGCCGGCGGTGCCGGCGTGCTGGTGCTGGAGGAACTGGAGCACGCCAAGGCGCGCGGCGCCAGGATCTATGCCGAGATCATCGGTTATGGCGCGACGTCGGACGGCTACGACATGGTCGCTCCTTCCGGCGAGGGGGCGGAGCGCTGCATGAGGCTCGCGCTCGCCAATGTCCGCGAGCCGATCGACTACATCAATCCGCACGCGACCTCCACGCCGGTGGGCGACGCCAGGGAGATCGAGGCGATCCGCGCGGTCTTCGGCGACAACGTGCCGAGCATCTCCGCCACCAAGGCGCTGTCCGGCCATTCGCTCGGCGCGGCCGGCGTGCATGAGGCGATCTATTCGATCCTGATGATGCAGGGCGATTTCATCGCGCCTTCAGCCCATATCGAGGAAATCGACCCCGCCTTTGCCGACATGCCGATCGTGCGCGAGCGCGTCGACAATGCCGGCCTCAACTGCGTCCTGTCGAACGGCTTCGGCTTCGGCGGGACCAACGCCTCGCTCGTCTTCCGCCGCTATCAGGCGTAAGCGTCCGGTCATTCGATTTTCCAGATTACTAGCGGGAGTAACCTATGGCCGGGCTTATGGAAGGCAAGCGTGGTCTTGTGATGGGCGTTGCCAACGATCATTCGATCGCATGGGGCATCGCCAAGGCGCTCGCCGGGCAGGGTGCGGAACTGGCTTTCACCTATCAGGGTGACGCCTTCGCCCGGCGCGTGAAGCCCCTGGCGGAAAGCGTCGGGAGCAGGCTGATGCTTCCTTGCGACGTGGAGGACATCGCCTCGGTAGACGCCGTGTTCGACGCCCTCAAGGCGGAATGGGGCAGCATGGATTTCCTCGTCCATGCCATCGGCTTTTCCGACAAGAACGAACTGCGCGGCCGCTATGCCGACACCAGCCGGGAGAATTTCTCCCGCACCATGGTGATCTCCTGTTTCTCCTTCACCGAGGTGACGAAGCGGGCGGCCGAAATGATGCCGAACGGCGGCTCGGTCCTGACGCTGACCTATGGCGGTTCGACGCGCGTCATGCCGAATTACAACGTCATGGGCGTTGCCAAGGCCGCGCTCGAATCCTCCGTGCGCTACCTCGCCATGGACTATGGCCTGCAGGGCATCCGCGTGAACGCGATATCCGCCGGCCCGGTGCGTACCCTTGCCGGTTCGGGCGTTTCCGATGCCCGGCTGATGTTCAAGTTCCAGCAGCAGCATTCGCCGCTCGGCCGCACCGTGACAATCGACGAAGTGGGAGGTTCGGCGCTCTATCTGCTGTCGGACCTGTCGGCAGGCGTAACCGGCGAGGTGCATTTCGTCGACAGCGGCTACAGCATCGTTTCGATGCCACGCCTCGATGCGCTGAAAAGCCAGGAAGCCGTTTCGGGCGACTAAGCCGAAACGGTCCGGATCGTCAGATCGCAAACGCGCCCGCGCGAACCCGCCGGGCGCGTTTCCTATTCTATCTTCTCGTCGGGATAGATGCCGAAGAGCCGCGTCTGGTCGACCCAGCCGTTGAAACCCGGCCCAGAAACCCGGCACCAGCCGCCGTCGCATTTTTCCACGTCGACCAGCACATTGGGTGAAAGTTCCGCGACGATCCTGCCATCCGAATCCGCGGAGGCCCGCAAGGGAGTCCGCGCTTCGCTCTCCCAGGGCGTCACGAGGCCCGTTCTCTTGCCCGACAGCAGGGAGTGGAACACCCATCCTTCTCCACCTTCCCAATCGCGAATGCGCCGCCAGGTGTCGAATTCCTGCACGATCTCGACCGGCAGGCCGGCCCGCACGAAAGTCCAGGCCACCTCGTGTTCCTGGGTCGGACCCTTGCGCACATTCACGCGGTCCGACTTGAGGCTGACGAACCGCGGCACCGGCAGGCCGCTGGAGCCGGTGCGCGTGGTCTGGGCGAGCGCCGGCTGCAGGCAGAAAGCGGCGAGGGCAAGGAACACGGCTGCAACCGCCCGGGCCGGCCTGAAGCCCGGCCCTCCCGAATTTTCATTCCGCCGCATCGCTTTCAACATTTCCATTCCTTTTGCGCATCCATCTGGCATTTGGCACGAAATCAGGCCTCGACCAAGGCTCAAGTTCACTTAACTGCGGCAACGGTGCATGCTGTCCCTCACATCCCATCCCTTGTAATGAGCCGCTCTTCTGCTAAGGAGAAGGGAAGAGATGGCCGGATCACCGACCATGATCCGCGACCATGGTGAACCGTCAGGGTTAATGGGCCCTCAACCCCGTGCGCAAGGCGGACAAGCATGCCGAAAAAGAAGCCCCTCGTCGTCGTGACACGCAAGCTTCCCGTCGTTGTGGAAACGCGGATGCGGGAGCTGTTCGAGACGCGGCTTAACGAGGCCGACCGGCCGATGAGCCAGGCGGAACTGGTCGAAGCGGTCAAAACGGCGGATGTCATCGTCCCCACGGTCACGGACCGGATCGATTCCGCGGTACTGTCGCAGGCGGGCCCCAATCTCAAGCTGGTCGCCAATTTCGGCAATGGCGTCGACAATATCGACGTCGTCACCGCCAACAATCGCGGCATCACGGTCACCAACACGCCGGGCGTGCTGACCGAAGACACCGCCGACATGACCATGGCCCTGATCCTCGGCGTCGCCCGCCGCATGGCCGAGGGCATCAAGGTGATGGAACACGGCGATTGGAAGGGCTGGTCGCCGACATGGATGCTCGGGCACCGCATCTGGGGCAAACGCCTCGGCATCGTCGGCATGGGCCGCATCGGCCAGGCCGTCGCCCGGCGCGCCAAGGCCTTCGGCATGTCGATCCACTACCACAACCGCCGCCGCCTTCCGGCCTCGATCGAGGACGGCCTCGAAGCGACCTACTGGGAGAGCCTCGACCAGATGCTCGCCCGCATGGACGTGGTGTCGATCCACTGCCCGCACACGCCGGCGACCTATCACCTTCTGTCCGCCCGCCGCCTCAAGCTGCTGAAGCAGGCCGCCTATATCATCAACACCGCCCGCGGCGAGGTCATCGACGAGAACGCCCTGATCCGCCAGCTGGAAAGCGGCGAGCTTGCCGGCGCCGGCCTCGACGTGTTCGAGCATGAGCCCGCGGTCAATCCCAAGCTGGTCAAGTCGGACAGGGTGGTGCTGCTGCCGCATATGGGCTCGGCCACGATCGAAGGCCGCATTGACATGGGCGAGAAGGTCATCATCAACATCAAGACCTTCATGGACGGCCACCGTCCGCCGGATCGCGTCCTGCCGTCGATGCTCTGAGCTAGAGCGCTTTCCACGAAAGCGGGATCGCTTTCGTGACAAGAAATCGCTCCAGGATCAATGCTTTGAGCATATCCTTGTTGCCAAATCCGATTCAGATTTGGCGGGATATGCTCTAGCGGCCGAGATCCCGCTTCCGCCGAATCGGGCCGCTCCATGCATCGCCCGAAGGCTGCAACGGCCGGGAAATATCGGCAAGCCGCGGCGCATGGCGACGAGCCAGCGTCACGAGATGCCGGTAGGCCTCGATGCTGATCTGCTCTTCCCGAAGATCGTCTTCGAGTTCGAAACGGCTTGCCTCGACGATCGGCCCGCTGTCCACCTCGGCCGCCATCTCATGCAGCGTCACGCCGAAATCCCTCGCCTTCTCGCGCGCCGCGAAGGCAGCCGGGCGATAGCCGCGCCGCTCCGGCGGGCCGGGATGGAAATTATAGGCGCGCCCCGGCAATTGCCTGAGGATCGACGGCGGCACGATCACCGGGCTGCAGAAGGAAATCAGGCGGGAGGCGGGGCCGCCCCGCATGACGGCGGAAAGCTCGGCGGCGCTGCCGGCCAGGCGGAATTCCGCTTCCGGCACATGAGGGCGCAAAAGCTCGCGGAAGAAGGCGCCTTCCTCCGGCTGCATCAGCAGCAGGAATATTTCTCGACCTATTTTTCGAGATAGCGGGTCCAAAGCGACGCCTCTCCCATCCCGCCGATGAAGGCTTCATGGGCCGAGCTTTCCGTCTGGCTCAGGCGCGGCGGCAGAGCCTGCGGCCGAGCGCGCGCGGCCCGTCTCTCGCCACTGCCGAATGTCTGCGCCGCGGCGGCCGCCATATCTTCCGGCATCAGCGCGAGGCCCGCCTGCTTGCCGCCGATGAGCTCGATATAGACTTCTGCCAGCAGTTCGGCATCGAGGAGAGCGCCGTGCCTTGTGCGCCGCGAATTGTCGATCCCGTAGCGCGAGCACAACGCATCCAGCGACGCCGACCCGCCCGGATGCTTGCGCCGCGCCAGCGCCAACGTATCCAGAACCTGCGTCGGCGGGATCGCCGGAATGCCCACCCGTCCGAGCTCCATGTTAATAAAGCCCATGTCGAAGCTGGCATTGTGGATCACCAGCACGGCGTCGGCGACGAAATCCAGGAACTCGCCGGCGATATCGGCGAATTTCGGCTTGTCCGACAGAAATTCCGCAGATAGCCCGTGCACGTTGAACGCCTCGATCGGCATGTCGCGTTCGGGATTGATATAGACGTGGTAGGAGCGCCCGCTCGGCACGTGGTTGATCAGCTCGACACCGCCGATCTCCACCAGCCGGTCGCCGTTTTTCGGATCGAGCCCGGTGGTTTCCGTATCGAACGCGATTTCCCTCAGCATGCCACCATCCGAATTGCCGCAAACCTTCGCAATCTTAGGACAATACGGTCGGCGAAACCGCAGAAATCCGCGGATTTCCCCGTAAATCTGGGCAAGTGCCCTTATCCCATCGACTGAACGGCACGCAGGATTGCCGCCACGCTCCGTCGCGCGGATTCCATGCCGTGCCCGGTGTCGACAAGGAAATGCGCGCGGCGGCGCTTTTCGGCATCCGCCATCTGCTTGGCCAGGATCGCCTCGAACCGCCCGGCGGTCATGCCGCCTCTCGCCAGCACCCGCTGCCGCTGGATATCCGCATCGGCCGTCACGACGACAGTAGCCCGCACGCGCCCGTCTCCGCCGGTTTCGAACAAAAGCGGGATATCGAGCACGGCCACGCGGCAACCCGAAGCTTTCGCTGCGTCGAGAAAGCGGTTTTCTTCGTCGCGCACCAGTGGATGGACGATCTCCTCCAGGCGGGTCATCGCTTTCGCATCACCGACCACCCGATCGCCCAGAAGCTTCCTGTCGACCTTGCCGTCCACCGTCGTGCCTGGAAAGGCCGCCTCGATCAGCGGAGCGGCCCGGCCGTTGTAAAGCCGGTGCACCGCCCTGTCGGCATCGTAGGTCGCCACGCCGGCCTCCGCGAACATCTGCGCCGTGGTCGATTTGCCCATGCCGATCGAACCGGTGAGGCCGAGGACGATCATGACTTCTTCTCGAGATCCGCGACGACGAGCGCCCTGAGTTCGGGCGTCACGTCCGGCCGCACGCCGAACCATTTCTCGAAGCCCGGCACCGCCTGGTGCAACAACATGCCAAGGCCGTCGACCGTCCGGTTGCCCCGCGCCCTTGCCTGCTTCAACAGGCCGGTTTCAAGCGGCACATAAACCGCATCCATTACCACGGCCGTATCGGGAAGCGGCGACAGGTCGATGTCCAGCGCCGGCTGACCTTCCATGCCAAGCGAGGTCGTATTTACGAGGATATCGGCTTTCCCCAGTAAATCACCAAGGTCTTCCCACTTTTGAGCAATCGAGTCGGATCCGAAATAAGAGGCGAGTTTCTCTGCCTTTTCAAAGGTCCGATTAACGATATGAACAGGCTTGAAGCCTCTTTGGAGAAGTCCCCAGACAATCGCCCGCGCCGCACCGCCGGCACCGAGCACGACCGCGGCGCCGGGCTTCTCGTCCCAACCGGGGGCGGACTGGTCGAGGCTTCCGAGAAATCCGGCCGCATCCGTATTCGCCCCGTGCAGTCTGCCGGCGCCGTCGAGCCAAAGAGTGTTGACCGCCCCGATAGCCCTGGCCGCATCGTCCAGCGTTTCACAGGCCCGCAACGCCGTCTCCTTGTGCGGCACCGTGACATTACAGCCGACGAGGCCGCTGGAGGCGAAGTCCCTGTAGAAAAGATCCGCATCCTCGGGCGCAACCGCCTGCCGGTCGTAGACGCCCTCGACGCCAAGCGATTTCAGCCAGTATCCGTGGATCATCGGCGAACGCGAATGGGAAACCGGCCAGCCGGTGATCGCGACTTTCCGCATCATGCGTCGATCTCGCCCAGACGGCGCAACTCGCCAAGCAGCGGCAGGAGCGGCAGTCCAAGGATGGTGAAATAATCGCCCTCGATCTTCTCGAACAGCTGCACGCCAACGCCCTCGAGCTGGTAACAGCCGACGCTGGAAAGTGCTGAATCGCCGATTTTCGCCAGATAGCGGCCGACGAATTCCGGCGAGAACGGCCGCATCGTCAGATAGGCGGTGGAAACGGTGTTCCAGACCGTCTGGCCGTCGCGAATAAGAGCGACCGCCGAATGCAGCGCATGCTGCCTGCCAGCAAGCTTCAGCAACTGCCGCCGCGCGCCTTCCATATCGTCTGCCTTGGTCAAGCGCTCGCCGTCGATATCGAGCACCTGGTCCGCGCCGATCACCAGCACGCCCGGATTATTCCCGCTGACATCCGTCGCCTTGGCATCCGCCAGGATCGTCGCGATATCGGCCGGCTCCGCGCCGCTTTCCAGCAACGGGGCCTCGACCGCCCGCTCATCCAGCGTCGACGGCACGACCCTGATATCCAGCCCCGCATTGCGAAGAAGGTCCGCGCGGATACGGCTGCCGCTCGCCAGCACAAGCTCCGTCATTGTCTTTCGTCCTGATTTTCGTTGCAGGATATGCCCAGAATTTTGGCCCTAAAGCGTTTGCCCGGACATGGCTTCCGCCCTGTGTTCGCGCAGCAGCCCCATGATTTCGGCCGCCGTCTCTTCAATGGAACGGCGCGTCACGTCGATCAAGGGCCAACCGCGCTCGGCACATAGTTTCCGCGTCAGCGCCACTTCCTGGGCGATCATCTTGCGGTCGATATAGTCCTCGTTCAACCGGCCGACCGGATTGATGCCAAGCACCCGGTTCTGCCGGATATGCTGAATGCGTTCGGCTGACGCGACAAGCCCGACCACTAGCGGATGACGGATCTCGTCCAGCTGAAAGGGCAGGGCGATACCTGGAACCATCGGGATATTGGCCGCCTTGATACCCCGGTTCGCCAGATAGATGCATGTCGGCGTCTTCGACGTGCGGCTGACGCCGATCAGCACGACATCCGCCTCGTTGAGATCGCCCGGTATCTGGCCATCGTCATGCAGCATGGTGAAGTTCAGCGCTTCGATACGACTGAAATAATCGGCGTCGAGCGCGTGTTGTCCGCCGATCCGGCCCGTCAGCGTCACGTTCAGATAAGACTGGAACACCTTGAAGACCGGATCGAGGATGTTCACGCAGGGAACGGTCAGTTCCCGGCACGCCCGCTCCAGGCGATGGGCGATTTCCGGATCGACCAGCGTGTAGAGCACGATCCCTGGCGCCCCCTCGATTTCGGCGATCGCCCGGTCCAGCTGCTTGACCGAACGCACCAGCGGATAGACATGCTCGATAGCCTGGACATTCTCATATTGCGCGGTTGCCGCACGCGAGACGGTCATCAGGGTTTCGCCGGTCGAATCCGAAACCATGTGTAAGTGAAAGAAGTTACGCACTTTTCCCAAATTGTTGTCCTCAGGCCCTGTGGACGTGCGTGGGCACGACTGGATAAAGCGGGCCATTCGCACCGCGTCCGGGATATTCATGCCCATAGGCCCAAAATGATCAACAGGGCGGAGTTTGCGGCGAGACTCGGGCGAAACGAATCCGGTCTGTGTGGAGAATGGCCCTTGTCATTCGATATCCCCAGACTGTCACCGGTGGACTTAAAAGTTAATGAAAGGTTAACGAATTGGGAAGCGACTGATTCAAAATGGGATTCCATGACCGTCCCAAATAGCGCCTGCGACGTCGCTGCTCAGCCATGCGCTCTTTCTCACATGTGAAAGATCATGTAGACGGGGAAGGACAACCGATAATCCCGGCAATCCGCCCTCAATAAAAAACAAAAATCCCTATAAAAGGATTCTTGTCTTTTTTAATTGGGAGAACAGGCTCTCCATGTCTGCCACCCAGACCCGCTCGATCACCCGCGTCCTGAATGGCGAAAGACTGTGGCCGCCTCCGATCTGGATGATGCGGCAGGCAGGGCGCTATCTCCCCGAATACCGCGCAACACGCGCGCTGAAGCCCGATTTCCTGCAGTTTTGCTACGAAACGGAACTTGCGGTCGAAGTCACGCTTCAGCCGATCCGCCGCTACGGCTTCGATGCGGCAATCCTCTTCTCAGATATCTTCGTCGTACCGGACGCGCTCGGATATCCCGTTCGCTTCGAGGAGGGACGAGGTCCGGTGCTCGAGCCCCTGACACACGATCTCGTTGCAAAGCTCGATCAGGCAAGGACGAAGGAGCATCTGGCGCCCGTCATCGAGACGCTTCGCCGTCTGCGCCAGGAGCTTCCGCAGGAAACATCCCTCCTGGGCTTCTGCGGAGCCCCGTGGACGGTCGCCTGTTACTCGGTGGCCGGCCACACCACCCCGGATCAGGTTGCCGCGCGGGTGGGCGCCTATCGCGATCCTGAATTGATGCAGGCATTCATCGATGCGCTGGTGACGGCGTCCATCGATTATCTTTGCCGCCAGCTCGATGCCGGCGCCGAGGCGGTGCAGATCTTCGACACCTGGGCCGGCGTTCTGGACGAGGAAGGCTTCCGCCGCTGGTCGATCGAGCCGACCGCGCGGATCGTTGCCGGGGTGAAGGCGCGGGTGCCGGATGCGAAGGTGATCGGCTTCCCGAAGAATTCCGCCGCCCGCCTGAAGGACTATATCGCCGGAACCGGCGTCGATGCCGTCGGTCTCGACTGGACTGTGCCTGTCGGGCTTGCCCGCGAGATCCAGAAAATCGTGCCGGTGCAGGGCAATCTGGATCCGATGCGCCTTGTTGCGGGCGGTGCGGCACTCGACGAAGGCGTCGACCAGGTGCTCGACGCGCTCGGCGACGGACCGCTGATCTTCAATCTCGGCCACGGGGTGACGCCCGAGGTCGATCCGGAAAACGTGAAGCGGATGATCGACCGCGTACGCGCCAGGGCATGACGGGGAAACGATGGATCTTTATCTCTGGCTGAAGTCGTTCCACGTCATGGCGATCATCGCCTGGATGGCCGGCCTCTTCTACCTTCCGCGTCTCTTCGTCTATCACGCCGACAGCGTCCCGGGTTCGGAGCGGTCCGAAACCTTCAAGATCATGGAGCGCCGCCTGCTGAAGGCGATCATGAATCCGGCGATGATCGCGACCTGGATCCTGGGGCTTGCGATCGCCTATCTCGGCGGCTTCCTGACGTCCGGCTGGTTTCACGCCAAGATGCTTGCCGTCATCGTTCTGTCGGGCTTTCATGGCCATCTGGCGCGCTGCGTGCGGTCGTTCGAAAGCGACACCAACATCCGCACCGCGAAATATTACCGGGTGATCAATGAAGTGCCGACAGTCCTCATGATCGCAATTGTCATACTTGTCATCGGAAAACCGTTTTAGCCGGGCGATCGTTTAACCTTTTGAAAGATAACGAAAGGCTATACTCGTGGGAGGCTTATATCCGTCGATCATTTCCATTTATGAAGGCACTTGCTGAACGGCGACGAAGCAGTTAGTGTGCGACTAATTCTCTCAGTATGTGGACATGGTATATTCCGGCTTGCCGGAAAGCCAGATCGCCGGTAAACGCCGGAGATTGAAGATCCGCAAATTCTCCCGCCTTCCTCTCCGCCATTTCCAACGCTCGCCGGCGTTTCCAGATGGCGCATCCCCTACCAAGAAAAGAAGACACCGCCTTGGCAATCAAAGAGCTGAAACTCTCAGATCTTAAGGACAAGACACCTACCGAACTTCTGGCATTCGCTGAAGAAAACGAGGTAGAAAACGCCAGCACCATGCGCAAGCAGGAGCTGATGTTCGCCATCCTGAAGCGTTTGGCCGCACAGGATGTAGATATCATCGGCGAAGGTGTGGTGGAAGTTCTTCAGGACGGCTTCGGGTTCTTGCGTTCGCCCGATGCAAATTACCTTCCCGGCCCGGACGATATCTATGTCTCACCCTCGCAGATCCGCCGCTTTTCTTTGCGGACTGGCGATACGGTCGAGGGTCATATCCGCAGCCCCAAGGAGGGCGAGCGTTATTTCGCCCTGCTCAAGGTGAACTCGATCAATTTCGAGGATCCGGAGAAGGCGCGCCACAAGGTGCATTTCGACAACCTGACGCCGCTCTATCCCGACGAGCGCTTCAAGATGGAAGTCGAGAATCCGAACGGCAAGGACCTTTCCTCCCGGGTGATCGATCTTGTCGCGCCCCTCGGCAAGGGGCAGCGCGGCCTGATCACCGCGCCGCCGCGCACCGGCAAGACGGTGTTCCTGCAGAACATCGCCAAATCCATCACCACCAACCATCCCGAATGCTATCTGATCGTTCTTCTGATCGACGAGCGGCCGGAGGAAGTCACCGACATGCAGCGTACGGTGAACGGCGAGGTGATCTCTTCCACCTTCGACGAGCCCGCCGCGCGTCACGTGCAGGTGGCCGAGATGGTGATCGAGAAGGCGAAGCGCCTGGTCGAGCATGGCCGCGACGTGGTGATCCTGCTGGACTCCATCACGCGCCTCGGCCGCGCCTATAACACCGTGGTGCCGTCTTCGGGCAAGGTGCTGACCGGTGGCGTCGACGCCAATGCGCTGCAGCGTCCGAAGCGCTTCTTCGGTGCGGCCCGCAACATCGAGGAGGGCGGCTCGCTGACGATCATCGCCACCGCCCTGATCGATACCGGCAGCCGCATGGACGAAGTCATCTTTGAAGAATTCAAGGGCACGGGTAACTCGGAAATCATCCTGGACCGCAAGATTTCCGACAAGCGCGTCTTCCCGGCCATCGATATCCAGCGCTCCGGCACGCGCAAGGAGGAACTGCTGGTCGCGCCGGATCGACTCAAGAAGACCTTCGTGCTTCGCCGCATCCTCAATCCGATGGGAACCGTGGATGCGATCGAGTTCCTGCTCGACAAGCTGCGGCAGACGAAGAGCAACGACGACTTCTTCGATTCCATGAATACCTGACCGGTCAGGCTATCGACATTGAAAGGGCGCTGGCATTCCTGCCGGCGCCCTTTTTGTTTCACGTGAATCAACTCCGCTCAGCTTTCGCCGATTGCGGAAGGATCGGTTATCGGCAGCGAGCAGGCGCCCTCCCGGCAGAGATAGAGGGTCGGACGGCCATCGATCGCCGTCTTGCCATGGGCGGGATGGCTTGCGGGCAATGCGTTATTCGTTTGTGTCACGTACCGGACGATGGCGGGGTCCGCCAGCTGCGCCAGGGCTTGCAGCAAGGGAGAGGGATCGGTTCCGCCGGGCGCGATGACGACGGCGAGCTGACCGGACAGTCGGGTGTCGAAGGCGCCGAGCAGGCTCGCGGTCGCGAAGATGTTCTGTGGGATCGTCTCCGCGAAGGCGTTCAGGACATCATCCGCTTTCTGGCGGTAGCTGTCATTCCCGGTCATATGCCAGAGCTTCGACAGCGCGCCCACGAGAACGCCGTGGTAGTTGGGCACGGACTCGTCGGCGGCGCTGCACAGCCGCACGATGACATCCTCGGCCTCTTCCGAGGTCAGGAAATAGCCGCCGGCGGGGTTGGCGTAGTCCGCTTCAAGAACCGAGAGCAGTCGTGCGGCATCCTTGAGGAAGCCCTCACGCTGTTCGTCGTCGCGGCTCGTTTCCGCCAGTGCCGCTGCCGCATGCATCATGCAGGCGTAGTCGGAGGCAAAGCCCGGGCGGACATATCGACCGTCCCGACAGGAATGGGCGAGCCGGCCACGCTCGTCGGCCATCGTCGTCATGATGAAGCGATAGGCTTCAAGTGCAGCACGGCGCCACGATTCACGTGAAACAGCCTCCGCCGCTGAAGCAAGTGCTGCTATCGCCAGGCCATTCCAGTCGGCCAGTACCTTGTCGTCGCGCTGCGGCGGAACGCGTGCTGAGCGGGCATCGTAGAGAGCCGCGCGGGCCTGCTTCGTCTCGTCGATGATGGAGACCGCCGCGTCCTGGCGCTGAAGCAGATTGGGGATGTTGCGCCCCTCGAAATTGCCGGCAGGGGTTATGTCGTACAGTTGATTGAACCTGTTGCCGGCGTCCTCGCCCAGGACGGCAACGATCTGCTGCGGTGTCCAGATGTAGAAGAGACCCTCTTCGCCCTCCGAATCGGCATCGAAACTGCTGGTGAAAGCGCTGCCCTCGGCCCGCATTTCCCTTAGCAGCCAGTCGGCGGTTTCTTCGATTCGGATCAGGAACAACGGGTTTTTCGTTTTCCCGTAAGCCAGGGTCAGCTGCGAAAGGTACTGTGCATTGTCGTAGAGCATCTTTTCGAAATGCGGGACGAGCCATCGATCGTCGACCGAATAGCGGCAAAGCCCGCCGCCGATATGATCGTAGATGCCGCCGAGGCTCATACCGGTCAGGGCTTTCAGGGCGGCGTCGGCAAATGAATCGGAGCCGGTCCGCAGGCCGGTCCGCCAAATCAGCTCCATGACCGAGGCCTGCGGAAACTTTGGCGCTCCGCGCATGCCGCCGTTCACGGGATCGGTCAGGCTCAGCAGTTTCTCGCCGGCGAGCCGGACCAGGTCGGCATTCGCCTCTCCGGCGCGGGCCTGAGGCTGGCGCAGGGCGGCCATCAGGCTGGTCCGGTTGACGTCGATTCGGTCACGATCCGAACGATAGGCCTTTGACACGGCCTCCATCACGTCGATGAAGCTTGGCCGGCCCCATCGCGCCTGCTTCGGGAAATAGGTGCCGCCCCAGAAGGGCTCGCCGTCGGGGGTGAGGAACATCGTCAGCGGCCAGCCTCCCTGTTCTCCCAGGGCATGCAGGGCGGTCATGTAGATCTGGTCGATATCGGGCCTTTCCTCCCGGTCGACCTTGATGTTGACGAAGAGGCGGTTCATCACGCCCGCCACGTCTTCGTCCTCGAAACTCTCATGGGCCATGACGTGGCACCAGTGACAGGCGGCGTATCCGACCGAAAGCAGGATCGGCTTGTCGCTGGCCTTCGCTTCGGCCAGCGCTTCCGGGCCCCAGGGCCGCCAGTCGACGGGATTGTCCTTGTGCTGGAGGAGATAGGGGCTTGTGCTTTCGGAAAGACGATTGTCGTTCACCATGTGTCCTGTCGTTCGATGATTGATCCGCGACAGCGGGGGAGATAAGGCATAAGCCCCTGCAAGCAAGTTTCGTCAGCTTGCCGACGATCAATTCAGGCTGAAGCGGCCGGTGGACAAGCTGTGCGGAAATCCGCAGTCATACTGTTTGAAAGCCTTGGATTGCGTTGAATAATACTGGGGATAGCAGCGGGATCATGAATTCGGACGATACGATATATGCCTTGTCCAGCGGCAAACTTCCCGCAGGCATCGCGGTCATCCGCATATCGGGCGTGCGCGCATCGGACGTGCTGAAATGCATGGCCGGGCACCTGCCTGTGGAAAGGCATGCAAGTTTCAGCCGGCTGGCAGACCCTAAGACCGGTGAGCCTCTCGACCATGCGCTCGTGCTTTGGCTGCCGGGTCCGGGCAGTTTTACGGGAGAGGATATCGCCGAACTCCATTGTCATGGTGGTCGAGCGGTCGTGGCGGCGGTGCTTGACTGCCTTGGCGCGATGCCCGGACTGAGACCGGCGGAGCCCGGCGAATTCACCAGGCGTGCGTATCGGAACGGCAGGCTGGATCTGGTTGAGGTGGAGGGCCTTGCGGATCTGATTGGCGCGGAAACCGAGGCACAGCGCCGTCAGGCGCTCCGCCAGGCCGATGGCGCCTTGAGCGAGCTTTATGGACGCTGGCGCAAGGATATCATCTGGGCACGGGCGATGATCGAGGCGGAACTCGACTTTGCGGACGAAGAGGATGTTCCGGGATCGATTTCCGATCAGGTCTGGGCGAAGGTTGCCGGGCTTGCCGGCGAGATCGAGCGGCATCTCGAGCGATCCGTGGCCGCGGAACGGCTGCGGGACGGTGTCCAGGTCGTGTTGATGGGGCGGCCGAATGCAGGCAAATCCAGCTTGTTGAATGCGCTGTCGCGCCGCGACGTCGCGATCGTCACCGAGGAGGCGGGAACGACACGCGACGTGATCGAGGTGCATCTGGATCTCGGTGGCTATCCGGTCACCCTGGTCGATACTGCCGGCATCCGGGAAGATGCCGGCCGCGTGGAGGCGGAAGGTATCCGCAGGGCCAGGCAGAGGGTCGAGGCCGCTGATCTTGTGCTGTGGCTGCGTGCGGCTGACGATCCCAAAGGGCGCGAGCAGATTGTTGCGGACACGGGCGCACCGGTGTGGAAGCTGCGTTCGAAGTCGGATCTGGGGGCGGATGCAGACCAACTCGATGCGGATGAGATCTCCATATCGATGCAGGACCCCCGAACCATTGACGGGTTGTTGATTGCCCTGGCTGGATTCGTCGCCGAAATGGTCCCGACGGGAGAAGATGTTCTCGCGACCCGCGATCGCCATCGACAGGGGCTGAAAGCGTGCCGGCATGCCTTGCTCCAGGCATTGGAGGGGGAGGGAGCGCCGTTGGAGATGCGGGCGGAAGAACTGCGCCGCGCCGCCGATCATATGGGGCGGATCACCGGGTTGATCGGGGTTGAAGATCTGTTGGACGTGATTTTCGGCGAATTTTGTATCGGTAAATAAACGACCTGTTTCACGTGAAACGCCGGATTCCATAGATCGGTTCTGACTCGAAACAAATTCCGGATTGGAAATTGTCGCGACTCGGGATTCCTTGAAGGCCATTCAAGGAAAAGCGGCCCGCACATTTGTTGCCGTTTCGGGCGCTTCGAACTATAGGGATAGCAACGAATTCGCCCGATTTTGGCGGGCTCGAACGATGGACAGTCCGTTTGATGAAGATGCATTTCGATGTGGTGGTGATTGGCGGTGGGCATGCCGGCTGCGAGGCGGCGGCGGCCGCGGCACGCCTTGGCGCGCGCACGGCTCTTGTCACCCATCGCTCCGATACGATCGGTGCCATGTCTTGCAATCCGGCTATCGGCGGTCTCGGCAAAGGCCATCTGGTCCGCGAGATCGATGCCCTTGACGGGTTGATGGGACGGGTGGCGGATCAGGCCGGCATCCAATTCCGCCTGCTCAATCGGCGCAAGGGCCCGGCCGTGCGTGGGCCCCGCGCACAAATAGACCGCAAGCTCTATCGCCATGCGATGCAGGCGGCGATCCGCGAGACGGCGAACCTCACTGTTGTCGAGGGCGAAGCGGCGGGCCTGCGCATGCAAGACAATCGAGTCGCAGGCGTAACGCTCGCCGATGGCACGGACATTTCCTGCGGCGCGGTCGCGCTGACCACCGGTACGTTCCTGCGCGGTGTCATCCACCTCGGCGACAGGCAGATTCCGGCCGGGCGCGCGGATGAGCCGCCGGCGGTTGCGCTGGCGGAGTCGTTGCTTTCCGCAGGTTTCCGGCTCGGCCGCTTGAAGACCGGCACGCCGGCACGCCTTGATGGCCGCACCATCAACTGGGATATTCTGGAAGAGCAGCCGGGCGATTCGGAGCCGGAATTGTTCTCGACGCTGAGCGAGCGGGTGGCCGTACCGCAGGTCGCCTGCCACATCACGCGTACCACCGACGAAACCCATCGCATCATTCGCGACAATCTTCACCGTTCGGCCATGTATTCCGGCGAAATCGTCGGACGTGGCCCGCGTTATTGCCCGTCCATCGAGGACAAGGTCGTGCGCTTCGGCGACCGCGAGGGCCATCAGATCTTTCTTGAGCCCGAGGGCCTCGACGATCCCACCGTCTATCCGAACGGTATTTCGACCTCCTTGCCGGAAGAGGTGCAGGAAGCATTCCTGCGTTCGATCCCGGGCCTGGAGAATGTCGCCGTCTTCCGTCCCGGCTATGCGATCGAATACGACCATATCGACCCGCGCGACCTGCGGCCAACGCTTGAGACGAAGCAAGTCTCGGGCCTGTTCCTGGCTGGACAGATCAACGGCACGACGGGCTACGAGGAGGCGGGTGCCCAGGGCCTGCTTGCCGGCCTGAACGCGGCCCGCCACGCCGGTGGCGAGGAGGGCGTGACCTTCAGCCGATCCGAGGCCTATATCGGCGTCATGGTGGACGATCTGGTGACCCGGGGCGTCAGCGAACCCTATCGCATGTTCACCTCGCGCGCCGAATACCGCCTGTCGCTGCGCGCCGACAATGCCGACCAGCGCCTGACGCCAATCGGGATTGCGCTCGGCTGCGTCGGTCCGCAGCGCGCGGACGCCTTCGAGGCGAAGCAGGCGGAGCTTGCCGCGGCCACTGATCGCCTCAAGGGCCTGATCGTCACACCGGCCAAAGCAAGGGAAGCCGCGCTGAACCTCAGCCAGGACGGCGTGAAGCGCAGTGCTTTCGACATCCTGTCCTATCCGGATATCGACCTGGAGAAACTGAAGGCGATCTGGCCGCAGGAGATTGGCTCGCTCGACCCGAAGATCGCCGAGCAGGTGGCGATCGATGCCCTTTATGTGGTTTATCTTCGCCGTCAGGCCGCCGATATCGAGGCGTTGAAGCGTGACGAGGAACTACAGCTTCCGGCCTCTGTCGATTTCGATGCGATCAGCGGCCTGTCGAATGAGTTGAGGGAGAAGCTCGCTCGAATCCGTCCCGAAACGGTCGGGCAGGCGTCACGCATCGAGGGCATGACGCCGGCGGCGCTGACCCTGCTGCTTGCGCATGCGCGCCGGAAACAAGGCGAGGGCGACCGTCCGCGCCTCGCCGCGCAGGAAGGCTGATCACCGTTGAAAGGAAAGCAGCCCCCTTCCAGAAAGCCGCTTGCGAATACGACGGATGGTCCCGAGGCGCTTCATGCGGTGTTTCAGGTTTCACGTGAAACAATCGACCGGCTATCGATTTACGTCGATTTGTTGAAGCGCTGGCAACCGGCGCAGAACCTTGTCGCGCCGTCGACACTGTCCGAGATCTGGCGCCGGCATGTCGCAGACAGCGCGCAGGTGCATTTCGCCCTGCCGGACGCCCGCATCTGGCTCGATTTCGGCAGCGGCGCCGGATTCCCCGGCCTTGTCACCGCGATCCTGTTAATGGAAAAAGCGGATAGCTCCGGCCGCGTGCACCTCGTTGAAAGCAATCAGCGCAAGGTGTCCTTCCTGCGCACCGTGATCCGCGAGACGGGTTGTCCTGCGGAGGTCCATGCCGGACGTATCGAGGATGTCGTCGCCCGCTGGCAGGGGCCGGTGGATGCCCTGTCGGCCCGGGCGCTGGCGCCGCTTGCGGATCTCTGCGGCTATTCGGTCAGGTTCGTTCAGGCCGGTGCTGTGGCGATTTTCCACAAAGGAAAAAATTTCCGCGAGGAGATTGAACTCGCATCTGCCGATTGGCAGCTCAATCTGGTAGAAAGAAAGAGTCTGATCGACCCTGACAGCCGCCTGCTGGTGATCACCGGTATCGAGGCGCGTCGTCCGACAGGGAAAGGCTAGAACTGCATGAGCATTCTTCCTCGTTCTCCCCGTGTTCTGGCCCTGGCCAATCAGAAGGGCGGCGTCGGCAAGACGACCACGGCCATCAATCTGGGAACCGCGCTGGCGGCGATCGGCGAGCGCGTGCTGGTCATCGACCTCGATCCGCAGGGCAACGCTTCCACGGGTCTCGGCATCGACCGACGCAACCGCGATCTCTCCACCTATGATGTGCTGAGCGGCGACTGCTCGCTGGAAGAGGCGATCCAGGAAACGGCGGTGCCGCGACTTGCCGTGGCGCCGTCCACCATGGACCTGCTGGGCCTGGAACTGGAGATCGCCTCCAGGCAGGATCGCGCCTTCCGGTTGCGCAATGCGGTTGCCGCGCTGGCGCGCGCCGCCGAGCGCAGCAAGCGGGCCGACTACACCTATGTGCTGGTCGACTGCCCGCCGTCGTTGAACCTGTTGACGATCAATGCCCTGTCGGCGGCCCATTCCATTCTCGTGCCGCTGCAATGCGAGTTCTTCGCGCTGGAAGGCCTCAGCCAGCTGCTGAGCACAGTGGAGCAGGTCAAGGCGTCGCTGAACTCGGAACTCAGCATCCACGGTATTGTGCTGACAATGTTTGACAGCCGAAACAATCTCTCCAACCAGGTGGTGGAGGATGTGCGCGAAACGATGGGTGACGCGGTCTACGAGACGGTGATCCCGCGCAATGTGCGTGTGTCGGAGGCGCCGTCCTATGGCAAGCCGGCGCTGCTTTACGATCTGAAATGCTCCGGCAGCCAGGCCTACCTGCGCCTGGCGTCGGAGATCATCCAGCGGGAACGGAACCTGCGCACGGTCGCGGCCTGAGGCTCGGGCGGCTTCGGTCATTCGGGAAGTGGACAGCATGATGGCGGAAAACGAAAGCGGTGGCCGGAAACGTTTGGGACGCGGGCTTGCCGCATTGATCGGCGAAGTCGGCACCGAACCACCGTCCGAGCCGAAGACGCCGCGCGATACCCGCAAGGTGCCTATCGAGTTTCTCACCGCCAATCCGCGCAATCCGCGCAAGAACTTCCGCGAGCGCGAATTGTCGGACCTGACCGACTCCGTCCGCGAGCGCGGCATCGTCCAGCCGATTCTTGTGCGCCCGGTCAGCGGCCGCCGCGATGCCTATGAGATCATAGCCGGCGAACGCCGCTGGCGCGCCGCGCAAAAGGCCGGCCTGCACGAAGTGCCGATCGTCGTGCGCGATGTCACGGATCAGGAAGCGCTCGAGCTCGCGATTATCGAGAACGTGCAGCGGGCCGATCTCAATCCGATCGAGGAGGCGCTCGGCTACGACCAGCTCGTGGCGGAATTCTCCTACAGCCAGAACGAGTTGGCCAAGGTCATCGGCAAGAGCCGCAGCCATGTCGCCAACACGCTTCGCCTGCTGAAGCTGCCGAATGCGGTAAAGGACTATCTCGCCGAAGGCCTGCTCACCGCAGGCCATGCCCGAGCCCTGATCACCGCCGAGGATCCGGCGGCGCTTGCCGAGATCATCGTCGAGAAGGGACTGAACGTCCGCGATGCGGAGCGGCTCGCGCAGGACCCCGATGCGCTTGCAAAGCAGCGCGGCAAGGCGAAGACGCTGAGGCCGGAAAAGGACGCCGACACCAAGGCACTGGAGAAGCGCCTGACGGACGGCCTCGGCCTCAAGGTGGCGATCGCTCATAAGCCGGCCAAGGGCGCGGGCGAATTGAAGATCAAATACGCCTCGCTGGAACAGCTCGATCAGCTCTGCAAACTTCTGGGCATCCAGCAGTAAGCCCCATTTTCTGGCGTTGTCCGGCGCAAGCGAGGCGAAGCCGAGTGGACCAACAACCTTTCCCCTTGTCTTCGCCGGGCCCGGATCCGGCGATCCAATGGGGGCAGCGAAATGTGCTGGCGCTAGCTGGATACGCGGGTCGAGCCCGCGTATGACGAACCGAGGGGGTGGGGCAAAGGGGCAGCCGTCTACTCCGTCATGCTTGCACAAATCTACCCACGAGCCCTGTCATGCCCGGCTCGACCGGGCATCCAGTAATCGCCGGTGCTGGAGATTTGACCGCAGGTGCATGTGTTTACTGGTTCCCCGCCTGCGCGGGGATGACACCCGTGCGTCGGGCGAGGTTTACCCAAATGACATTTTCATTAGCCGGCTAACTAACGCCGCTCCGCGCGTGATCGCGCCACCCTTGCAAGCTTCAGGAAGCAGTCCGAGACGATCGCCTCGCCGAGATGGGCGTTGTTGAGCCGCGCCTCGCGCACCGTGTCGGCGATCAGGTCGAGGGCCTTGTCGAGATCGACGATCGACCACAGCATGATCTGCCGGGTGACGATCTCCTTGCGGCGGAAGAAGATTGGCGGCGAGGCCCGCTCCACCACCTGGGAAGCCGGTGCGCCCTTTTCATGCGCGGCCCGAAGCCGGTGCAGCATCTGGAACTGGCGCAATGCCATGGACGCGATCATGTCGGCCCGCTGGCCGGAGGCGGAAAGCCGCTCCAGCCCGTGGTCGACGGTCTTCAGGTCCCCGACGGCCACCGCGTCGATCAGTTCGTCGAGCGCGAAGGCCGAAGCGTCGCCCATGATCGCGGTGATGTCCTTGGTGTCGATCCGCTCGCGGCCATGGGCGTAGAGGCAGAGCTTGCGGAGTTCGCCCCGGCTCGCCATGCGGTCCGCGCCCAGGAGTTCGTGCAGCGCCTGCCGCGCTTCGCGGCTGACGGCAAGCCCCGCCAGCCGGGCTTCCTCGTCGATCAACCGGTCGAGTTCACGCGCGCCGTCGGTATAGCAGGGGATCGCGGCCGCCCGCCGGCCGGTTTCGGCGCCCTTGCGCAAGGGGCTGGATTTCTTGAGGTCGCCCGCCTCCAGCACGACGAGGCCGGTTTCGCCTTCTTCCTTGAGGATCGGCGTCACCGCCGGCATCAGGTTCTTGCCGCCGCTGTCACGGACCCAGATCGTCCGCCGCCCGCCGAAAAGCGGAATGGTCAGCGCCTCGTCGATCAGTCGGGACGGATCGGCGGCGACGTCGGCCGCATCAAGCTTGACCAGCGAGAAGGGATCCGCGTTGCCTTCGCTGACGCTGGCGACGACGGCCTGCGCGCGTTCGGACACGAGCCCGGTGTCGGGCCCGTAGATCAGGATGAGATTGAACGTCTCGCCAGGGCGGGCCAGGAAGCGGTCGATCTCCGCGGGCTTGATCGCAACCATGGGCCGTCCGCCGGTTTGCCTACCCCTGCTGTTCCGCCAGGAAACCGGCGATGCGGGTCTGCACGTCGCCGGCGATGACCTTCGCTGCGCGGTCTTCCGCGTCGCGTTCGGCGCGCAGGTTGGCGAAGCGCTGGCTGGAGAAGTCGTAGCTGGCCGAGGCGAACGACCGGCCCGTCAGAAGGGTCTTGTCCGTCGCATAGTCGGAAAGCACGAAGGAGGCGTTCATCGTCAACGTATAGGAGGCCGGCACGTCGGAAAGCCGCTCCACGCCGACTTCGGACCGCTTGCGGTCGAGGATCACCCGCAGCCGGTAGCGGGGCGCGTCCCCCTCCCCGCCACGGCGGAAGCCGAACAGCAGTTCGTTGCGCAGCAACTGGCCCACCCGCTCCAGATCGGAATCGTCCACCGTGTCGATCAGCGCGATATCGATCGCCGCAAGCTCGCCCTGCACGGGAGCATCGCTGTAGGTTGCGCCCCAGGTGCCGTAGAGCGGCCGCACCTGGCAGCCGCCGAGCAACAGCCCGGCGCCGGCAAGTGCGAGAAGTGCGTGGCGGCGCGTCGGCCCGTTGCGGTTCGATTGATCAGACAACGACATTCACGATCCTCGATGGGACGACGATGATCTTGCGCGGAGGCTTGCCGTCGAGAGCGCGGCTCACGGCGTCGAGCGCCAGAGTAGCCGCTTCGATATCTTCTTTGGAAGCCTCGCGTGGCACGGTGAGGTCGGCGCGCTTCTTGCCGTTCACCTGTACCGGCAGGGTGATTGTGTCCTCGACCAGCAGATCCTGTTCCAGCGCCGGCCATGCGGCGGTGGCGAGCAGGTCCTCATGGCCAAGCACCGACCAGCAGCTTTCCGCCAGATGCGGCGTCATCGGCGCCATCATGCGCACCAGATATTCGGCCGCCTCGCGGATCGCGAAATCCATGCCTGCGGCCCTGTCGCCCGCCGCCAGCGCCTTGCTCAGCGTGTTCACAAGCTCGTAAAGCCGGGCAACCGCGCGGTTGAAGGCAAGCTGCTCGATGTCGTTCGACAGGGCATGCAGCGTCTTGTGCGTGGCACGGCGCAACTCGACCGCCGCCTCGCCGAGATCGTTCGGCCGCGCGGCATCCCGGCTCACGCGCTCGGCGATCTCGCCCACGAGGCGCCAGACGCGCTGCATGAAGCGCCAGGCGCCCTGCACGCCATCCTCGGTCCATTCGACGTCGCGCTCCGGCGGGCTGTCGGACAGCATGAACCAGCGGGCGGTATCGGCGCCGTAGGTCTCGATGATGTCCGTCGGGTCGACCGTGTTCTTTTTCGACTTCGACATCTTCTCGATGGAGCCGATGGTGACCGGCGATCCGTCGGCGACCAGCACCGCATGGCGCACGCCGTCCCGCTCCTCGATGCGTACATCCGCCGGCGATACCCAGCCGCCGTCGGCGCGATAGGTCTCGTGCGTCACCATTCCTTGTGTGAACAGGCCCTGGAACGGCTCGATGACGCCCAGATGCCCGGTCTTCTTCATCGCTCGCGCGAAGAAGCGGGAATAGAGCAGATGCAGGATCGCATGCTCGATGCCGCCGATATACTGGTCGACCGGCAGCCAGGCATCCGCGGCCTCGCGGTCGGTCGGATTGGCGTTCTTCGGGTCGGTGAAGCGCGCGAAATACCAGGACGAGTCGACGAAGGTGTCCATCGTATCGGTTTCGCGCTCCGCCTTCCCGCCGCATTTGGGGCAGGCGACGTGCTTCCAGGTCGCGTGCCGGTCGAGCGGATTGCCAGGCTTGTCGAAATCGATATCGTCCGGCAGGCGCACCGGCAGGTCTTCCGCCGGCACCGGCACCACGTCGCAGGTCGGGCAGTGGATGACCGGGATCGGACAGCCCCAGTAGCGCTGGCGGGAGATGCCCCAGTCGCGCAGGCGGTAGTTCACCTGGCGCTCGGCCTGCGGCTTGCCGCCGAGCGACTGCGCTTCGAGCCTGGACGCCACGGCGTCCTTGGCCTCGGCGACGCTCATGCCGTCCATGAAGGCCGAATTGAAGATCGTGCCGTCGCCGGTATAGGCCTCGTCGCCGACGTTGAAGGTCGCCGGGTCCTCGCCCTGGGGCAGCACGACCGGCGTGACTTTCAGCCCGTATTTGCGGGCGAAGTCGAGGTCGCGCTGGTCATGCGCCGGACAGGCGAAGATCGCACCCGTGCCGTAGCCCATCAGGATGAAGTTGGCGACATAGACCGGCAGCTCGATAGACGGATCAAGCGGATGGCGGACGCGCAGACCCGTGTCGTAACCCTTCTTCTCCGCCGTCTCGATGGCTTCCGCGGAGGTGCCGATCTTCTGGCATTCCTCGATGAAGGCGGCAAGCTTCGGGTCCTTCTCGCCGAGCGCCCGGGAGATCGGATGATCGGGCGACAGGCCCATGAAGGAGGCGCCGAACAGCGTGTCGGGCCGGGTCGTGAAGATCTCGAGCGCGGCTTCGCCGGACGGCGGCGGCGCGATGAATTCGAAGGAGACCTTGAGGCCTTCCGAGCGGCCGATCCAGTTGCGCTGCATCAGGCGCACCTTGTCCGGCCAGCGGTCGAGCGTGTCGATCGCCTCCAGCAGGTCCTCGGAAAAGTCGCTGATGCGGAAGAACCACTGGGTCAGGTCCCGCTGTTCGACCAGCGCGCCCGAGCGCCAGCCGCGCCCGTCGATCACCTGTTCGTTGGCCAGCACGGTCATGTCGACCGGGTCCCAGTTCACCTTGGACTTCTTGCGATAGGCGAGCCCGGCCGCCAGGAAGTCCAGGAACAGCCGCTGCTGCTGGGCATAGTAGTCGACGTCGCAGGTCGCGAATTCCCGGCTCCAGTCGAGCGACAGGCCCATGATCTTGAGCTGGCCGCGCATCGTCGCGATGTTCTGGTAGGTCCAGTCCTTGGGGTGGACCTTGTTCTGCATCGCAGCGTTTTCCGCCGGCATGCCGAAGGCGTCCCAGCCCATCGGATGCAGCACGTTGAAGCCCTGCGCGCGCTTGTAGCGGGCGACCACGTCGCCCATGGCGTAGTTGCGCACGTGGCCCATGTGAATGCGGCCCGACGGATAGGGAAACATCTCGAGCACGTAGTATTTCGGGCGCGGGTCCTCGTTGTGCGTGACAAAGACGCCCTTGTCTTCCCAGATTTCCTGCCAGCGGGCTTCCGCCTCGCGGGCATTGTAACGTTCGCTCGCCATCGATATCGCCGTTTGAGATCCTGTATCGCGCTTTCGCGCGGAAAGCTTCGGCGGGACTGTCACCAGAAATAAGCGCGCCGGTCAACCGACAACAGCGGCTAACGTGGCGTGCGGCCGAAATCGGCGGGACTTGCATTTCAGGCTCCGCCGTCGCATCACCTCGACCGGGGACCGTGCCTTCCAGCGTCCGGCCGGCCGGCAAGCGGGCGCAACAGGACAGAATGAGACAAGACAGGACATGAAAAGCAGCGCTGCAGACAGTCTCGATCGCATTCGGCGTCAGATCGCCGGAGCCGAAGCCGAGACCGGACGGGAGCCCGGTTCGGTCACCCTTGTCGCCGTCTCCAAGACCTTCGACGGCGAGGATATCCGCCCGGTGCTGGAAGCCGGCCAGCGGGTCTTCGGCGAGAACCGGGTCCAGGAAGCGCAGCGCAAGTGGCCCGAGTTGCGCCAGGACTTTCCAGACGTCGAGCTCCATCTGATCGGTCCGCTGCAATCCAACAAGGCGAAGGAAGCGGTCGAACTCTTCGACATCATCCATACGGTGGACCGGGAGAAGATCGCCCGCGCGCTGAAGGCCGAAACGGAGAAGCAGGGCCGGAACCTGCGCTTCTTCATCCAGGTGAATACGGGCGAGGAACCGCAGAAGGCCGGCATCGCGCCGCAGGAAGCGGATGCCTTCATTTCCTTCTGCCGCGACGAACTCGGTCTCCCGGTCGAAGGCCTCATGGCTATCCCCCCGCTCGACGAAGCGCCCGGTCCGCATTTCGCCCTGCTTCAGAAGATCGCCGGGCGCAACGGCCTGAAGGGCCTCTCCATGGGCATGTCCGGCGATTTCGAGACCGCGATCGGCTTCGGCGCCACCCATGTGCGCGTCGGTTCGGCGATCTTCGGCTCCCGGACCTGAACTATCGGCGCATTTCCTTGACATTCCGGGATCGGGCGGCTATCACCCGCCCCAATCCTTGCCGGATGAATGAATGTGATCGGCCGACCGGGCCCCGCGAAGGTATAAAGTGAGCCCGGAGGTTACCACTCGACAGCGCGTTGCGCCCTCGGGTGTCGATCTGCGTTGCGCAGGGCTTTTTAGAGCCGTGCGGTATCCTGTGAGGAGGGTCGGACAGCCCGGCTGGCCGACGAGCGGAAACTGGAAGGAACCTTATGTTTGAAAGCCTTTCCGATCGCCTGAGCGGCATTCTCGACAAGCTCACCAAGCGCGGTGCCTTGTCGGAAGCTGACGTGTCGGAGGCCATGCGCGAGGTCCGCAGGGCGCTGATCGAGGCCGATGTCGCCCTGCCCGTGGTGCGTTCCTTCACCGACAAGGTCCGCAACCGTGCCGTCGGGCACGAAGTACTGAAATCGATCACCCCGGGCCAGCAGGTCGTCAAGATCGTCCACGACCAGCTGGTCGAGATGCTGGGGTCCGAGGCCAAGCCCATCGACCTCGACGCGCCGGCCCCCGTCTGCATCATGATGGTCGGCCTGCAGGGTTCGGGCAAGACGACGACGACCGCGAAGATCGCCCGGCGCCTTGCGACCCGCGACAAGCTGAAGGTCCTGATGGCCTCGCTCGATACGCGGCGTCCGGCCGCCCAGGAGCAGCTCAAGGTTCTCGGCGAGCAGAACGAGATCGAGACGCTGCCGATCATCGCTGGGCAGTCGCCGGTGCAGATCGCCAACCGGGCTATGACCGCGGCCCGCCTCGGCGGTTTCGACGTGGTGGTGCTGGATACGGCCGGTCGTACTCATATCGACGAGCCGCTCATGGTGGAAATGGCGGAAATCCGCCAGTCGGCCAATCCTCATGAAATCCTGCTGGTGGCCGATGCCCTGACCGGTCAGGACGCCGTGAACCTGGCGACCGCCTTCGACGAGCGCGTCGGCATCACCGGCATCGTGCTGACCCGCATGGATGGCGACGGGCGCGGCGGTGCCGCCCTTTCCATGCGCGCCGTCACCGGCAAGCCGATCAAGCTGATCGGTACGGGCGAGAAGGCGGATGCGCTGGAGGATTTCCACCCGTCGCGTATCGCCGACCGCATTCTCGGCATGGGCGACATCGTCTCGCTGGTGGAAAAGGCCGCCCGCGAGATCGACGCCGAAAAGGCGGCCAAGATGGCCGCCAAGCTCAAGAAGGGCAGTTTCGATCTCGAGGATCTGGCCGAGCAGCTGAAGCAGATGGAAAAGCTCGGCGGCATGTCGGGCATCATGGGAATGATGCCGGGCGTCGGCAAGATGAAGAAGCAGATGGATGCCGCCGGCATCGATGACCGCGTCATCAAGCGGCAGGTGGCGATCATCCAGTCGATGACGCCGGCGGAGCGGCGCAAGCCCGATATCCTCAAGGCAAGCCGCAAGAAGCGCATCGCAGCAGGCTCCGGCGTCGACGTCGCCGCCGTGAACCGGCTTTTGAAGATGCACCGCCAGATGGCGGACATGATGAAGCAGATGGGTCAGGGCAAGGGCCTGTTCGGCAAGCTGATGGGCGGCATGCCGAAGGTCTCGCCGGAGGAACTGGAGCAGATGGCCAAGTCCGGCCAGCTTCCCGGCGGTCTCCCGGGCGGCGGCCTGCCCGGCGGGCTGGGTGGATTGCCCGGAGGCCTCGGCGGCGGCTTGCCGAAGGGCATTCCCGGCCTCGGAGGTCCGAATATTCCCGGGCTGCTCGGCATGGGGAAAGGCAAGAAGAAATGACGACGGACGCGGAAACCAGGCTCGGCTCGGAAAGCCCCGCGCTCGTCGAACTGCGCCAGCTGCGCGGTTCGATCGACAATATCGACGCGGCCCTCGTCCACATGCTGGCCGAGCGCTTCAAATGCACCCAGCGCGTCGGCGTCCTGAAGGCGACGCACAACCTGCCTCCCGCTGATCCGGCACGGGAGGAACGGCAGATCGAGCGGCTGCGAAAGCTTGCCCAGGACGCCAATCTCGATCCGGATTTCGCGGAGAAGTTCCTGAATTTCATCGTCAAGGAAGTGATCCGGCATCACGAAGCCATTCGCGGCTGAAGCGTGTTCCGGCCGGGTGGACCATCGGGCCGGAAGGAAATCGCTCGGCAGCGCGAAATCTATCAAACAGGAGAACTACGAAATGGCACTCAAGATCCGTCTCGCTCGCGGTGGCGCGAAGAAGCGGCCTTATTACCGCATTGTCCTGGCCGACGAGCGCTCCCCGCGCGACGGCCGCTTCATCGAGAAGCTGGGCAGCTACGATCCGATGCTGCCGAAGGACAGCGAAAATCGCGTGCAGCTCGATGTCGAGCGCATCCAGCACTGGATCAGCAACGGCGCCCAGCCGACCGACCGCGTCCTCCGCTTCCTCGACGCCGCCGGCGTCCTGAAGCGCGCTCCGCGGAACAACCCGAAGAAGGCCGAGATGGGCGACAAGGCCAAGCAGCGCCTGGAAGAGAAGCGCCAGGCCGCGGAAGATGCGGCCGCGGCTGCCGCCGAGGCCAGCGCGGAATAATCTGCGCGATCACGCGATCGACATGCGCCCGTCCGACGCTTTGTTCCGTCGGGCGGGCGCTTGTGTTCAGGCAATCAGGATCCGACCGGAAGACTCATGGCGGAAGAGAACAAACGGATTGCGATCGGCCGGATCGGCGCGGCGCACGGCATTCGCGGCGAAGTGCGCATCAAGGCCTATAGCGAGGATCCCCTCGCGATTGCCGACTACGGTCCGCTACAAAACGCAGATGGCACGGCAAGCTACGAGATCGTATCGGCCCGCCTGCAGAAATCCATGGTCGTTGCTCGCCTGAAGGGCGTGTCCGATCGGACGGCAGCCGAGAAGCTGAACGGCGTCGAACTCTACATTTCGCGCGATCAGCTGGGCGAGACGGACGACGAGGACGAGTTCTACCACACCGATCTGATCGGTATGGAAGCCTGCGAGGCGGACGGAACTTCGGTCGGCAGGATCATCGCCGTGCCGAATTTCGGCGCGAGCGACCTGCTTGAGATCTCTCCGAAGGGGGCAAAGTCCTTCTACCTGCCATTCACTCTCGATTTCGTTCCCGAAATCGATTTCGACGCCGGCAAGGTGACGGTCGTCATTCCCGCCGGCTATCTGGCGGAAGACGACGCCGACGAGGACGACGGCACGGCCGAAAGCTGAGCTGCGGCCGGCAATTCGATCAGGTCCGCTCCATCCCCTTCGATTGCCATTTCTTCCTCGCTTCGCATCAGGGCAATCATTGCCGCGACGACAAGAACGCCGAGCGAATTTGCCGCGATGTCAAGGACGGATGCCTGATGATGCGGGGTGAGCGCCTGCAGGGCCTCTCCAGCAACGCCGATGGCGAATGCAAGGGCAGCCGACAGCCTGAGCCGGCAGCGCAACAGGGAATGGATCGACAGCGTCAGCAAGCCGTAGAAGGCGATGTGCTGCAGCTTGTCGTAAGGGTGCGCGAGGCCGGAATTGAAGACGAGGCCGAATGCCGCGCCATAGATCGCGAGCGACAAGAAGGGCAGCAGCCGGATCAGCGGGCGGTCGAAGTTTCCGGTCATCATTTTGCGCCCAGCTTCGCGTTTCATGGATGCGAACCTCTGCCTTGCGGCCGGGACGCCGATGCCTTATCGGATCCAATATGCGTTCCATCTGTTAATCAGTTGTATGCAAATCGGCAGAAAGTGACAGCCGATTGCGAGCCTGCCATGCCCCCTGCCCCGGATCGAAGCCATGTCCTTTGCCGCGACCGTCTTGACGCTCTATCCGGAAATGTTCCCAGGTCCGCTGGCGGCAAGCCTGTCCGGCCGCGCGCTGGAAAAAGGCATCTGGTCGCTGGAGCGCGTGCAGATCCGCGATTTCGCGCATGATCGTCATCGCTCGGTCGACGACACGCCCGCCGGCGGCGGAGCCGGCATGGTGCTGCGCCCGGACGTCCTGGCGGAAGCGATCGACAGCACGGCGAGTGAAGGCGATGCGCGTCCGCGCATCCTTCTGTCGCCGCGCGGTCGCCCGATGACGCAGGCTTTTGTGCGCGATCTCGCGAAGGGACCCGGCGCGGTGCTCATCTGCGGCCGTTTCGAGG
The DNA here is from genome assembly GCF_014050225.1 of Stappia albiluteola. Lineage (GTDB taxonomy): Bacteria > Pseudomonadota > Alphaproteobacteria > Rhizobiales > Stappiaceae > Hongsoonwoonella > Hongsoonwoonella albiluteola. The sequence continues at coordinate 216,597 of NZ_JACFXV010000064.1, forward strand.
GCGTCGACGAGCGGGTGATCGAGGCGCGCGGCCTGACGGAAGTGTCCATCGGCGACTATATCCTGTCGGGCGGCGAACTGGGGGCGATGGTGCTGCTTGATGCCGTGGTCCGTCTTTTGCCGGGCGTAATGGGCAACCAGGAAAGCGGCGAGGCGGAGAGTTTCGAGACCGGGCTTCTGGAGCATCCGCAATATACCCGCCCGCAGCATTTCGAGGGTCGGGGCATCCCGGAGGTACTGACCTCGGGCGATCACGGCCGCGTCGCAGCCTGGCGGAGAGCCGAAGCCGAGCGGATCACGCGCAAAAGGCGCCCCGATCTCTATGCGCTCTATGAGGCCGGCCACCGGCCGGGCAAAGGCGAAAGCTGACTTTTTCGCCAATTAGTGCATGACAAAGCAGCGCCGTTCATGTATCACGCCCGGCGAAACGGGTTCGGGCAAGGACCGCGTGCGCTTTTTGCGTGCGTCTCCCACGCCTGTCCCCTGGAATTCGGCAATAGCCATAAACGAGCGGTGAATTCGTCCCCCGGGGCTCGATCGCGGGCGGACGCTCTGACCGATTGAAAAATCGAGAAGGTAAGTGCCATGAACATCATCGATCAGATCAACGCCGGCGAAATGGCTAAAGTCGAATCGCTGCGCAAGATGCCGGAATTCTCGCCGGGCGACACGGTTCGCGTGAACGTCAAGGTGACGGAAGGCAACCGTACGCGTACGCAGGCCTATGAAGGCGTCTGCATTGCCCGCTCCGGCGCAGGCTTCAACGAGAATTTCACCGTCCGCAAGATCTCCTATGGCGAAGGCGTGGAGCGCGTGTTCCCGATCTTCTCGCCGCAGATTGAGAGCGTCGAGGTGGTTCGTCGCGGCAAGGTTCGCCGCGCGAAGCTTTATTACCTCCGCGATCGCCGCGGCAAGTCGGCCCGTATCGTCGAGGCCAGCAACATGCGCGCACGCCGCCTGAACGAGGAAGTGAAGGTCGAGCTGGCCGCTGCCAAGGCTGCCGCTGAGGCCGAAAAGCAGGCCGCCAAGGACGCTGCGGCCGCCGCTGCCGAGACCGCTGCGGAATAAGCCGAGCCCGCAAGGCCTGGCATATACGGTCATTCCTGAAAGCGGCTCCGGGTTCCCGGGGCCGCTTTTGTCTATCGGGCCACACCGGCGGGGTTGACCTGAAACCCTGTTTTGCCCATTGAATCCTCTCCCGCCCGCGGCTGGGGCGAAAGACGACTGAAAACGGGTTCGGCAGGCAAATGACCGCGAAGGGCACAGATATCGGAAGGATAGCGCCCGGCATTCACGCCGCATGGTGCGTCTGTCCTGTCGTGCTGCAGGACCGCAAGCGTCTGCCCTGGAGGTTTCATGCCCGGCTGAGCGTCGCGACCGGCATGCTGCAGGGTTGAACGGTTCGGCGCCATGGCCGGCGCGCCTCCCCCAAGGCCGGCCTTGCTCTGTTTCCCGGAAGCGGCACGCAGCGGATGCGACAGGCCCGTTTCCATATCTGACGAAGACATCGGCTTTCCGACCCGCAGTTTTCCGCAGATGGTCGGCAAAGCCTGAGGAGGGCCGAAATGAGCCAGAAGAAGACCCTTTACGACAAGATCTGGGACGATCACGTCGTCGATACGCAGGAAGACGGTACCTGTCTTCTCTATATCGACCGCCATCTCGTCCATGAAGTGACGAGCCCCCAGGCTTTCGAGGGGTTGCGGATCGCGGGCCGCCCCGTCCGTCAGCCGGCGCGGACCCTGGCCGTCGTCGACCATAACGTGCCGACGACCGACCGCAGCCACGGGATCGACGATCCCGAAAGTGCGCTGCAGGTCGACACCCTCGCAAGGAACGCCGCGGAATTCGGTATCGAATATTACAACGAGACCGACCCCCGCCAGGGCATCGTCCATATCGTCGGGCCTGAACAGGGCTTCACCCTGCCGGGCATGACGATCGTCTGCGGCGACAGCCACACGTCGACCCACGGGGCATTCGGCGCGCTGGCGCATGGCATTGGCACGTCGGAAGTGGAGCATGTGCTCGCCACCCAGACGCTGATCCAGAAGAAAGCGAAGAACATGCTGGTCCAGGTCGACGGCCAGCTCCCCGAAGGCGTGACCGCCAAGGACATCATCCTTGCCATCATCGGCGAAATCGGCACGGCAGGCGGCACCGGCCACGTGATCGAGTATGCCGGCGAGGCGATCCGTTCGCTGTCCGTGGAAGGCCGCATGACGGTCTGCAACATGTCCATCGAAGGCGGCGCGCGCGCCGGCCTGATCGCGCCGGATGAGAAGACCTTCGCCTATCTCGAAGGGCGGCCGAAGGCGCCGAAAGGCGATGCCTGGGAGAAGGCCAAGGCCTATTGGAGCCGCCTCTACACCGACGAGGGCGCCCATTTCGACAAGGTGATCAAGCTCGATGCGGCGAACCTGCCGCCGATCGTCACTTGGGGATCGTCGCCCGAGGACGTCATTTCTGTCACCGGCGTCGTGCCGAACCCGGATGACATTCGCGATGAAAACCGGCGTGCCTCGAAGTGGCGCGCGCTCGACTACATGGGCCTGACGCCGGGCACCAGGATCACCGACATCCGCCTCGACCGCGTCTTCATCGGCTCGTGCACCAACGGCCGCATCGAGGATCTGCGCGAAGCCGCGAAGATGGTCGAGGGTCGGAAAGTTGCGGACTGGGTCGACGCCATGGTCGTACCGGGCTCCGGCCTTGTAAAGGAACAGGCGGAAGCCGAAGGCCTCGACAAGATCTTCCGGGCGGCCGGCTTCGACTGGCGGGAGCCGGGCTGCTCCATGTGCCTTGCCATGAATGCCGACAAGCTGAAGCCCGGCGAACGCTGCGCATCGACCTCGAACCGCAATTTCGAGGGCCGCCAGGGCTTCAAGGGCCGCACGCACCTTGTGTCGCCGGCAATGGCGGCTGCCGCCGCGATCGCGGGTCACTTCGTCGACGTTCGCGAGTGGCCGAAAGCCTGAACGCGGAAACATGCCAGGAAGGAGGGGGCCGGAGCGCGTGTCGTTCCGGCCCTTTTTTCGTTGCCCGGTGATTCGCGTCGCCTCATGTCGGCGCGGTAGATCCGCGCGCGTCAGGCTGACGCAGTTTGACAGCAACCTTGCGGCCTGTCGCTTGGTAAGCTCAAGAATTCAACATTAACAATAGCTTGCTTGATGGTTTCGCCAGGAGTGAAACCATGCGGCAAATGCATTGTCGCATGACTTACCGCTTCACAAGACTGTCATGGTCGCTCTACAATATGCGCGCAACTCATGAAGGTGGATCCCATGATCGGGCCTTCGAACCGGCATGAGGAGCTTGGCATTGAACGTAGCGGTTTCCCCGGGCGCCCATCCTGCCCTGGTACTGAATGCGGATTACAGGCCGCTGAGCTACTATCCGCTGTCGCTTTGGTCGTGGCAGGACGCCGTCAAGGCCGTCTTCCTCGACAGGGTGAATATTGTCGCCGAATATGACGTCTGCGTCCGAAGTCCCAGCTTTGAATTTCGCCTCCCAAGCGTCGTTTCCCTGAAAAGCTTCATCAAACCCTCCAGACACCCGGCATTCACGCGTTTCAACGTCTTCCTGCGCGACAGGTTCCAGTGCCAGTATTGCGGCATACGCGACGACCTGACCTTCGATCACCTGATCCCGCGCTCGAAAGGCGGACAAACCACCTGGCAGAACGTCATCACTGCCTGCTCGCCGTGCAATCTGCGCAAGGCCAACAAGTCCTGCCGGGATATCAACATGTGGCCGATGCAGATGCCTTTCGCACCGACTGTGCAGGACCTGCACAACAACGGCAGGTTGTTCCCGCCCAACTATTTACATGATAGCTGGCTAGATTTTCTCTATTGGGATACCGAGCTGGAGCCCTGATATACGCGACTTTATACTGTTGAATTAACACAATGATAACTATCAAATAAGGAATTAGAGTAAAGGTGACAAACTTAATTCTCTGAAAATCGTTTTGACGCGACAATAGCGGACAGTAAATCAATCTTCGGGATTGAAAATCATGTCTGCCAAAGTCAGGTCTACGCTACTTTCGCTGCTAAGGCGCCTTGTTGGCGATCGAAACGGCAGTATCGCCATTCTTGCGGGATTGACGATCATACTTCTGTTCATGGCGGCGGGGGCGGCCATCGATTTCGGCCGCGCCATTTCGGTGCGATCGGCAATCGGCCGGGCTCTGGACGCCTCGACCCTCGCGGGTGCCCGCCTGCTTTCGACGAGCCTTGCGACCCAGGCGCAGGTGGAGAAGGAAGTCTCCGACTACTTCGATGCGAATATAGCCAGCCTGGGGTTCTCGGATGTCGAACTGAGCGAGTTGCATGTACAGATCGATCCAGCAAACGGCAAGCTTGTCGTCGATGGTTCGGCGGATGTGCCGACCTATTTCATCCGCATTGCCGGTATTCAAACCCTGACGGTCGGGACGTTGGCGGAGTCCACTTACTCTTCCTTTGACGTCGAAGTCTCCATGGTTCTCGACCTCTCCGGTTCGATGAGGAGTTATGTCGGCGACCTGAAGACCGCAGTCACCTCCCTGCTGAATATTCTGCTTCCCACCGACAAGGAACCGAGCGAAAGCAAGGTGCGCATCGCCCTGGTGCCCTACGCGCAGGGTGTTCGTCTGAGCACCACAAATGCGAACAAGATCACGGACAACTACGTAAACACGTCCGGCTGCGTCACTGAGCGGGATGGCCCGAACAAATACACGGATGCCTACTATTCGACCGACAATGACGGCAAATACGATGTCGGCGAGTTCGGCGGCGGCTCCCAGCAGAGCAAGAGCGGCAGCAAGTGCCCATCGACCTTGCTACAGCCATTGACCGAGGATCGCGCCAAGCTCGATCAGATCGTGAGCAACATGGCTGTCGCCACTTATACGGCCGGCCATACCGGCATCAATTGGGGCTGGTTCACACTGTCACCGAATTGGTCGTCGCTTTTTTCCGGCAGCAGCGCTCCGGCAAGCTATGAAGACGACGATACACTGAAGTTTGCCATCCTGATGACGGATGGTGTCTTCAACACATCATATTCCTGGAAAACGAATGCCTGCGATCAGTACGGCAGTGCCGCTGGTTATTATACGTACCCGAAATACGACTGTTGGGCGGAAGCGATCGAAAGCGACGATTCCGCAATTGCGGGCCCGACCAGGGCAAAGGCGCTCTGCGACGGGATGAAAGCGAAGGGTATCAAGATCTACTCGATCGCGTTCAACCTCAACGAAACGACCTCGGGCAAGAAGGCCAAGGACACGATGAAATATTGTTCGTCCGGTATCGGCTACTTCTTCGATGCACAGTCGACCGCGCAGCTGATCGCCGCCTTCACGACCATCGCCAACAAGATCCAGTCGATCTTCCTGTCCCTGTAGTCCCTGTAGGCGCTGGTCGATCAATAAGAAAGGACGCGTGACATAGGTCACGCGCCCTTTTTTGCTCCGGAAAACTCAGTGCTTGTTCTGGCGGTTCTCGATGAGGTCGTCGATGACGGCCGGGTCCGCGAGCGTCGAGGTGTCGCCGAGATTGTCGAAGCTGTCCTCGGCGATCTTGCGCAGGATGCGGCGCATGATCTTGCCGGAGCGCGTCTTCGGCAGGCCGGGCGCGAACTGGATGAGATCGGGCGAGGCGATCGGGCCGATTTCCTTGCGCACCCAGTCGCGCAATTCCTTCCTCAGGTCCTCGGTCGGGGCTTCGCCGGCCATCAGCGTCACATAGACATAGATGCCCTGGCCCTTGAGATCGTGCGGATAGCCGACCACGGCCGCTTCCGAGACCTTGGGATGGGCGACGAGGGCCGATTCCACCTCAGCCGTGCCCATGCGGTGACCAGACACGTTGATCACATCGTCGACGCGGCCGGTGATCCAGTAGTAGCCATCGGCATCGCGCCGGCAGCCGTCGCCGGTGAAATACATGCCGTGATAGGTGGAGAAATAGGTCTGCACGAACCGCTCATGATCGCCATAGACCGTGCGCATCTGGCCCGGCCAGCTGTCGAGCAGCACCAGATTGCCTTCCGCGGCTCCTTCGAGCAGCTTGCCTTCGGCATCGACCAGCGCCGGCTGCACGCCGAAGAAGGGGCGGGTTGCCGAGCCCGGCTTCAGTGGCGTCGCGCCCGGCAGCGGCGTGATGAGGATGCCGCCGGTCTCCGTCTGCCACCAGGTATCGACGATCGGGCAGCGGCCGTCGCCGACATTCTCGTGGTACCAGGTCCAGGCTTCCGGGTTGATCGGCTCGCCGACGGAGCCGAGGATCCGCAGCGACTTGCGCGAGGTCTTCTTCACGTGCTCGGTGCCGGCACCCATCAGCGAGCGGATCGCCGTCGGCGCGGTGTAGAAGATGTTGACCTTGTGCTTGTCGATCACCTCCCAGAAGCGGGCGGGCGAGGGATAGGTCGGAATGCCCTCGAACATCAGCGTCGTCGCGCCGTTGGCTAGCGGACCGTAGACGATATAGGAGTGCCCGGTCACCCAGCCCACGTCCGCGGTGCACCAGTAGACGTCGCCTTGCTGGTAGTCGAAGACGTATTCATGCGTCATCGAGGCATAGACCAGATAGCCGCCGGAGGTGTGCAGCACGCCCTTCGGTTTGCCGGTCGAGCCCGAGGTGTAGAGGATGAAGAGCGGGTCTTCCGCGTTCATCTCCACCGGAGCGCAATGGTCGGAGACGCGGTCGGCTTCCTCGTGGTACCAGACGTCGCGGCCGTCCGACATGGCGACGTCGCCGCCCGTCCGCTGCACCACGATGACCTTGTCGACGGCGATCTTCTCGATCGCCTTGTCGACATTGGCCTTCAGCGGCACGCGACGGCCGCCGCGCAGGCCTTCGTCGGCGGTGACAATGACCTTGGACTCGCAGTCAACGACGCGCTGGGCGAGGCTGTCGGGAGAAAAGCCGCCGAAGACGATGGAATGCACCGCGCCGACGCGGGCGCAGGCCAGCATGGCATAGGCGGCCTCGGGGATCATCGGCAGGTAGATGGTGACCCGGTCGCCCTTCTTGACGCCGCAGGCGTGCAGCACGTTGGCGAACTTGTTCACCTCGCGATGCAGCTCCTTGTAGGTGATCACCTTGTGCTCGTTGGGGTCGTCGCCTTCCCAGATGATGGCCGCCTGATCGCCCCTTGTCGCCAGGTGGCGGTCGACGCAATTGGCGGACACGTTGAGCGTGCCGTCCTCGAACCACTTGATTGCCACGTTGTGCGGGTCGTAGCTGGTGTTCTTGACCCTGGCATAGGGCTTGATCCAGTCGATGCGCTTGCCATGCTCGCCCCAGAAGCCCTCCGGGTCTGTCACGGAACGCTGGTACATCTCCTGATACCTGGCGGCATCGACATGCGCCCTTGCGGCGATTTCAGCCGGAACTGGATATACGGCTTCCGACATCACTTCCTCCCAACGTGTTCCTGAAATGGCGCGGTCCGAAGCGGCCGGCGCTCCTCTCCGCCAACCCTTCCACAGGCCGCGCATTATGCAAATGCTGCCTTGTGGCGTCCATATGCGCCGCCTTGTTCTTTCGTATGTTTAGCCAAACGGATACGTTCCGCGGCATCCCCCGGGACCGCAATTGGAGGATACGGGCCGCGGAAGGTTTTGCAACGCACCCCCGCAATCGGGTAAATGTGGAGGGCGCCCCGCTTCTGCCGTGCCGCCTCCCGGCCGGCTTTTGCCAGTATCCGTGCGCAGCCGTTCGTCCAGGCCATGAGGATAGCGTGCCGTTCCGATTTCTTAAGGTGTTTCAGTTTTCGCGCCGATCCGCGAGCGTCATTGTACCGGCATTTCTTGCCTTGACGGCGGCTACGGTTTCGTCAGCGCCATCGAGGGCCGATGTCGGTGCCTGGATCGTTCTCGATGCCCAGACCGGCGACGTGCTGGACGAGAAGGATGCCACCCGGCCCTGGTATCCGGCTTCCATCACCAAGCTGATGACCGCCTATGTCGCCTTCAAGGCGATCCGCGAGGGCCGGATGGCATTGAATTCGGCGGTCACCGTCTCCGCGAACGCCAATGCGGAACCGCCGAGCAAGATGGGCTTCAAGGTCGGCACGCGGCTGACGCTGGAAAGCGCGCTGAAGATGATGCTGATCAAGTCGGCCAACGATATCGCGGTGGCGGTCGCCGAATCCGTTGGCGGCACCGAGCAGGCCTTTATCGACCAGATGAACGCCGAGGCGCAGCGGCTGGGCCTGAGGGCGACGCATTTCGTCAATCCGCACGGCCTGCCGGACAATCGCCAGCTCTCCTCGGCGCGCGATCTCGGCATCATTTCCATGGCGCTTTGGCGCGAGTTTCCCGAATATCGCGACTATTACAATCATGTCGGCTTTCGCTTCGGCAAGAAGCTGCTGCGGTCGGCGAACCGGGAATATCTCCAGCGGGTGCCCGGCGCCAACGGTCTGAAGACCGGCTATATCTGCAACTCCGGCTACAATGTCGCCGTTTCCGCCACGCGCGGCGGGCGCACGGTGATGGCGGTCATCCTCGGCGCGGGATCGGGCCTCGAAAGGCTCGCCGCCTCCAGGGAACTTATCGACAAGGGTTTCCGCAAGCGCGGCGGACGTTCGATCACGTCGCTGACGGAGATCGAGGGCAGTCCGCCGCCCGATGGCTATTGCAAGAGCAATCCCCGCCTCGACGCCGAGGAGCTTGTGGCCCGCTATGGCGGCGGTGCGCCCAGGAAGCCGTCGCTGGCGGGACTTTTGTCCTATGGCGGCAACCACGATCGCCAGGGCAGCCGCATCATTCCCGGCATCGATGTTTCCACTTCCGACGGCGACGAAGAGGACATCGACGTGCCGAAGAAGGGCAACAAGGTCGACTGGGGCAGGATCATGGACGATATCGTCGGCCCGCGCGTGAACGCCGCCGATCCGATCGCCGTGGCGCTGGGCTCGCCCGTCCTGCCGAAGCTGGAGGAGGTCGTCCGGGATTCAGGCTCCGACGTCGGCCGGCCCGAGCCGAAGCCGGCGCAGGCGGGCGCGTCCGTCTTGGCGCCGGTTCCTGCCGCGGCGCCTGCTGTGCCACCGGGCGCCATCGCCAATCCGGGGATTTCGTCCGCCGGCAAGTCCGAAGCCAATCCGGGCTCCATTTTCAGGGGCACGGTCTCGCCGAAGACGCCCTTCCCCCTCGTGAAGCCGCAACAATAGCGGCGCTCAAAGTATCCGGAGCGAATATGTCTGACGCCCCGCGCGGCCCGAAACCGCCGATCCCCGTCACGATCCTCACGGGATTTCTGGGGTCCGGCAAGACGACCCTGCTCAATCGCCTGCTGCGCGATCCCGAGATGGCGGATGTCGCCGTCATCATCAACGAGTTCGGTGAAATCGGCATCGATCACCTGCTGGTGGAGCGCTCGGACGAGGGTATCGTGGAACTCTCCTCCGGCTGCCTGTGCTGCACGATCCGCGGCGACCTGATCTCGACGCTGGAAGACTTGCTGCGCGGTCTCGACAATGGCAGGGTTTCCGCGTTGAAGCGCGTGGTCATCGAAACGACCGGCCTTGCCGATCCGGCACCCGTGCTCCACACGGTGATGCTGCATCCCTACCTGATGCTGCGCTACAGGCTCGACGGCGTCATCACGCTGGTCGATGCGGTCAATGGCGCGGCAACGCTGGACGCCCATGAGGAAGCTGTAAAGCAGGTGGCGGTCGCCGACCGCATCGTCTTCACCAAATCCGACCTGATCGACGGCCCCGAGATGGAGGCCGGTTTTTCGGCGCTCAGGGAACGCGTCGCCTCGCTCAATCCCGGGGCCCTGAAACTCGATGCGGCGCGCGGCGAGGCAACGGCAACATCGCTGATGGGCAGCGGGCTCTACGACCCGGCGTCGAAGATCCCCGATGTCCGCCGCTGGCTGAACGAGGAGGCCTATCGCGATCGCACCGCCGAGGCCCATGGTCACGGCCACCACGATCACCGCTCAGGGCACCACTCAGGGCACCATCACCACGGGCACGATCACGGTCATCATCACCACGACATCAATCGGCACGACGATCACATCCGCGCCTTCACGCTGGCCACTTCGCGGCCGATCTCGGCGGCTGGGCTGGAAATGTTCGTCGATCTTCTCCGGTCGGCGCACGGGCCGAAACTGCTCCGGGTGAAGGGCGTGGTGCAGATCGCCGAGGACCCCGACCGCCCGGTCGTCATCCACGGCGTGCAGCATGTCTTCCACCCGCCCGCCACCCTGCCGGCCTGGCCGGACGACGATCACCGCACGCGGCTCGTCTTCATCACCAGGGATATGCCGGAGGGCTTCGTTCGGCGCATGTTCGATGCCTTTACCGGCGGGCTTGCACCCGATACGCCCGACAAGAAGGCGATGACGGACAACCCGCTGGCTATCGGGGGCTTTTCCGGCAAGTTCGGATGAAGGTGAGTCCGGCCTTCAGCCCTCATTCTTCGGGCGCTTGACCCGGATCAGGCCCTCCTGCGCCACCGAGGCCACAAGGACGCCCTCGCGGGTGTAGAGCGAGCCGCGGGTGAAGCCGCGTCCGCCTGAGGCCGAGGGACTGTCCTCGGCATAAAGCAGCCATTCGTCGGCGCGGAAGGGGCGGTGGAACCAGAGCGCGTGGTCTAGGCTCGCCACCTGCAGGCGCGGATCGAAGACGCTGGTGCCGTGAGCGAAAAGCGCGGTATCTAGCAGCGTCATGTCGGAGGCATAGGCCAGCACGCAGGAGTGGATGCGCGCTTCGTCGGGGAGCCGGGCGCTCGCCCTTACCCAGACGGCCTGCCGCGGCTCCAGCTTTTCCCGGCTGAAATAGTGGGTGAGATCGACCGGCTTGAGTTCCACGGGCCGTTCGCGCTGCCAGTAGCGCTTGACGTTTTCGGGGGCCACGGCAAGGAATTTCTCCTTCAGCTCCGCCTCGCTCGGCAGATCTTCGGGCATCGGCACCTCACCCATGTCGATCTGGTGATCGAGGCCTTCCTCGCGCTGGTGGAAGGAGGCGGACATGGAGAAGATCGCCTGTCCGTGCTGGATCGCCACGACGCGCCGCGTGGTGAAGCTGCCGCCGTCGCGGATGCGGTCCACCTCGTAGACGATCGGCACGGACGGATCGCCGGGTCGCAGGAAGTAGCCGTGCAGGGAATGGACGGGCCGACTGTCCTCCACCGTGCGCGAGGCGGCCACCAGCGCCTGACCGATCACCTGGCCGCCGAAGACCCGCTGCCAGCCGACCTGCGGGCTCATGCCGCGAAAGAGGTTGTGTTCCAGAACCTCAAGGTCGAGGATCTCAAGCAGGCTGTCCACTGCCGACATGGCGGGCCTTTCGTCGTTCTGGCCCCGCCGGCGCGGAGCAACGGTTTCTGCGTTCTTGTTGGCCACAGTGATGTGCGGCGCAGCGCGCGCCTGTCAAGGGCGTGGCATTGACGGCGCCACCTCACTATAAACGGATGCGAAACAGCGAGATGACGGGAGGGCGCAATGGCGCGCGCCGCAACACCAGGTGAAGACGAAGGCCTCGATGTGGCGATCGGAGGCGGCGGCTATGTTGGCCTGTGCCTCGCCGTGGCGCTGAAGCAGGCCGATCCGTCCCTGAAAGTCGCGGTGGTCGACCTGCGGCCGCGCGAGGTTATGGTAAAGGATCCGCGCGCCTCCGCCATCATTTCCGCCGCCAGCCGGATGCTCGATCGGCTCGGCGTCTGGGATGCGATTGTGCCGCAGGCCCAGCCGATCACATCCATGGTTGTGACGGATTCACGCCTGCGTGATGCGGTTCGGCCGGTGTTTCTCACCTTCGAGGGAGAGGTCGCTCCGGGCGAACCTTTCGCCCACATGGTTCCGAACGGCGTGATGGTGGAGAACCTGCTCAAGCGGGCGGAAGCGCTTGGCGTCGAGCTTCTGGCACCCGATGCGGTCGCCGATTTCCACGTGGACGGAACGGGCGTCGACGTCAGGATGGAGTCGGGTGCGAAACGACGGGCAAAGCTGCTGGTCGCCGCCGATGGCGTTCGCTCGCGCCTGCGGTCGCTTGCCGGCATCCAGACCGTGAGGTGGGACTACGATCAGGCGGGCATCGTGACCACGGTCGCGCATGAGCGGCCGCATCATGGCCGCGCCGAGGAGCATTTCCTGCCTTCCGGCCCTTTCGCCATCCTCCCGCTGACCGGCAACCGTTCGTCGCTCGTGTGGTCCGAAAGCCGGACGGAGGCGGAAAAGCTCGTCGCCGGCGACGATTTCACCTTCGAACTGGAACTCGAGCGCCGCTTTGGCCGCCATCTCGGCCGCCTGGAGCTCGCCGGTCCCCGCCATGCCTATCCGCTGGGCCTGACGCTCGCCCGCTCCTTCGTGCGCCCCCGTGTGGCGCTGGCCGGCGATGCGGCGCACGGCATCCATCCGATCTCGGGCCAGGGCCTCAATCTCGGCTTCAAGGACGTGGCGGCACTGGCGCAGGTGCTGATCGAGGCGCGCCGCCTGGGTCAGGATATCGGCGCGCTCGACGTGCTGGAACGCTACGAGCGCTGGCGACGCTTCGACACGTTCCGCATGGGCGTTGTGACGGATGTGCTGAACCGGCTGTTCTCCAATGACATCGATGCGGTTCGCGCTGTGCGCGACGTCGGCCTGGGGCTAGTGGACCGCCTGCCCGGCCTGAAGCGCTTTTTCATCCGCCAGGCCGCGGGCCTGACCGGCGAAACGCCGAAGCTACTGGCAGGTCATCCGATTTGAGCGCGCAGTCCAAGTCACAAGGCGAAGGCGGCGCACGAGGTCTTGCCGAACGGCCGCAGAAAGTGGTGCTGATCACGGGCTGCTCGTCGGGTATCGGCTACGCGGCGGCGCATGCCCTGCGCGGCAGGGACTGGTGGGTGTTTCCTACCGCGCGCAAGGAAGCGGATGTCGAAAGGTTGCGGGCGGAAGGCTTCGAGAGCCATCGCCTCGACTACGAGGACGAAGACTCGATCGAAATGGCCGTCGCCGCCGTTCTGGAGCGCACGGGAGGGCGGATCGATGCGCTCTTCAACAACGGCGCCTATGCCATTCCCGGCGCGCTGGAAGACATGCCCACCAGCGCGATGCGCGAGCTTTTCGAGGCGAATTTCATCGGCTGGCACGACCTGACGCGGCGGGTGCTTCCGGCGATGCGCCGGGCCGGCCAGGGGCGGATCGTGCAGTGTTCGTCGATCCTGGGTTTCATCGCCATGCCCTATCGCGGCGCCTACAACGCGTCGAAATTCGCACTCGAAGGCTATTCGGACACGTTACGGATGGAACTGGCCGGCACCGGCATCCATGTCTCGCTGATCGAGCCCGGGCCTATCGCCACCCGCTTCACCGAAAACGCCATGGCGAATTTCCATCGCGTGATCGGCAAGGCCGGCATGGAAAGTTCGCCCTATCGCAAGGTCTACGAAAGGCGGCTGAAGCGCATGGCGGGCGGCGAACCCTCGCCTTTCAAGCTGCCGCCCGAGGCGGTGGTCAGGGAGCTCATCCACGCGCTGGAAGACCCGAAGCCCCGGGCCCGCTACCGGGTGACGACGCCGACCAAGGTCATGGCGCTGGCGCGCCGCCTGCTTTCCACGCGGGCGCTGGACAGCGTCCTTGCGCGAGCGTCCGGAGCGGAGGAAAAGGCCCGCTGACCGATGCCGTATCGAATGTGAGATTGGAGAAAATTCTTGGGCGACTTCTTCTACAACCTGGTGCCCGTCGCCGTCGGCGCGGTCGCGGTGGTGCTGCTGCTGGGGCTTTGGAACATGTTCCGCGGCGGCTCCTCGTCGCGTTCTCAGAGCCTGATGCGCTGGCGCGTGGGGCTGCAGTTCTTCGCCATTATCGTCATCATGACCGCGCTTTATTTCATGGGGGTGCGGCCCTGATCCGACAATCCCCGGCAGAAGCGAGGCGGATATGGTCATTCTGAACAAGATCTACACCAAGACGGGCGATGCCGGCACGACGGCGCTGGGCAGCGGCGAGCGGCGGCCCAAGCACGACCTTCGCGTCCAGGCCTATGGAACGGTGGACGAGACCAATTCCGTCCTTGGCCTTGTCCGGCTGGCAACCGGCAAGGACTTTCCCGAGCTGGATGAGGTGCTTGGCCGCATCCAGAACGACCTTTTCGATCTCGGCGCCGACCTCGCGACGCCCGAAACCGGCGAGGATCTGGGCTACGAACCTCTCAGGGTGACGGAAGCTCAGGTCAAGGCAATCGAGGCGGCGATCGACCACTTTAACGCGGATCTGGAACCTTTGCGATCCTTCGTGCTGCCGGGCGGTTCGGCCGCCGCCGCGCATCTCCACCACGCGCGTACGGTTTCCCGCCGCGCCGAGCGGCTGATGACCGAGCTTGCCGGCGTGGAGGACATCAACCGGCAGGCGCTGATCTACATGAACCGGCTATCGGACTTCTTCTTCGTGGCGGCGCGATGGGTGAACGACCAGGGCAAGGCCGACGTGCTGTGGGTGCCCGGCAAGAACCGCTGATCCTCACAGGTCCTTGAAGCGGCACTTTCGGGAGGCCGGATGTTCATCCCCCTGCATGACCACAATCCGCTGGTCCACGTCCGGCGACAATATGTCACATGGGGGATCATCGCCCTGAACGTGGCGGTCTTCCTTCTGGTGGAAGGCGGCGGCCTGTCCTCGGCGCTGCTCGCCACCTCCGCCCTGTCCTACGGACTGGTGCCGGCGGTCTTCTTCGACCTCAGGGAACTGACGCCGGAACTTGCCGTCATTCCCGAAAGCCTGTCGATCGTGAGCTACGCGTTTCTCCATGGAAGCTGGCTTCACCTTGGCGGCAACATGATCTTCCTGTGGGTCTTCGGCGACAATGTCGAGGACGCGATGGGTCACGGCCGCTTCGCCGTCTTCTACCTCCTGTGCGCCGCCGCATCCGGCTTCGTGCAGGCGGCGATCGATCCGGGTTCCACCGTGCCGATCGTCGGGGCATCGGGTGCGGTCGCCGGCATCATCGGCGCCTATCTGGTGCTGCATCCGCGCGTCCGAGTCTGGGTACTCGCGCTCGGCCGGATTCCCCTGCGCGTTCCGGCCAGCTGGGCGCTGGTCGCGTGGTTCGGTTTCCAGGTCGCAAAGGCCCTCGGCGATGTCGGCGGCGGAGTGGCCTGGTGGGCGCATATCGGTGGCTTTCTCGCCGGCGCGCTGCTGATCGTTCCCATGCGCAGGCGGGGCGTTCCTCTCTTCGACAGGGGTCTTTAGCCAGCGCCGGGTGACGGCAGGTCGCATTTGCGACAACACCTACCTTAGGGCAGCGTTGACACCTGCCCTTAGCGTCAGTACGGTCGCCGCCCAATCGTCGGGAAGGGCGGTTTCCGGGCTGTTTCGGTCCGGACGATATATGCCCCTGGCCGTTTCCAAATGCCGGCGCCAACCGGTCGCCACCATCTGAAGCACGGCATGCTGTTTGCCGTGTGAACGGGAGGTTCAAGAGCTCATGAAGATCCTCGTCCCCGTGAAGCGGGTGATCGATTACAACGTCAAGGTCCGGGTCAAGAGCGACGGATCGGGTGTCGACCTCGCCAATGTGAAGATGTCGATGAACCCCTTCGACGAAATCGCCGTCGAAGAGGCGATCCGCCTGAAGGAAGCCGGCAAGGCCAGCGAGGTCGTCGTCGTTTCCGTCGGTCCGCAGCAGGCCCAGGAAACCCTGCGCACCGGACTTGCCATGGGCGCCGACCGCGGCATCCTGGTGAAGACCGACGCGACCACCGAGCCGCTTGCCGTCGCCAAGATCCTCAAGGGCATCGTTGCCGAGGAAGAGCCGGGTCTCGTCATTCTCGGCAAGCAGGCGATCGACGACGACTGCAATCAGACCGGCCAGATGCTCGCAGCACTTCTCGGCTGGGCGCAGGGCACCTTCGCCTCGAAGGTCGAGGTTGGCGAGGGCTCGGTCGCGGTGACGCGCGAGGTCGACGGCGGCCTGCAGACGGTCGAGCTCAAGCTGCCGGCGATCGTGACCACGGACCTTCGCCTGAACGAGCCGCGCTACGCCTCGCTTCCCAACATCATGAAGGCCAAGAAGAAGCCGATCGACGAGAAGGCGCCGGACAGCTACGGCGTCGACATCACGCCGCGCCTGCAGGTCGTCTCGACCAAGGAGCCGCCGGCGCGCCAGGCGGGCGTCAAGGTCGCTTCGGTGGCCGAACTCGTCCAGAAGCTGAAATCCGAAGCCGGCGTGCTTTGAGAGACGACAAGGAGAACCGATCGATGACCACGCTTCTTGTTGCCGAACATTCCGGTGCCGCTCTCAATGACGCGACTGCCAAGGCCCTGACGGCCGCCGCCGCTCTCGGCGGCGACGTTCACGTCCTCGTCGCGGGCAAGGACTGCAAGGGTGCCGCCGACGCGGCATCCAGGCTTGCCGGCGTCGCCAAGGTGCTGGTGGCGGATGGCGACGGCGTCGCCCACCAGCTGGCGGAGGCCACCGCTGATCTCATCGTGTCGCTTGCCGGCAATTACGATGCCTTCGTCGCTCCGGCCACGGCCAACGGCAAGAACATCATGCCGCGCGTCGCCGCCCTGCTCGACGTGATGCAGGTCTCCGACGTCACGGCTGTCCTCGATGGCGAGACCTTCGAGCGCCCGATCTATGCGGGCAACGCCATCCAGACGGTGAAGTCGCAGGACGCCAAGAAGGTCGTGACGGTGCGCACCGCCTCCTTCCCGGCCGCCGGCGAAGGCGGTTCGGCGGCCATCGAGACGGTCGACGCCGCCTCGTCCGCGCTTTCCAGCTTCAAGGGCGAGGAGCTTTCCAAGTCGGACCGTCCCGAACTGACCTCGGCGAAGATCATCATCTCGGGCGGCCGCGCGCTTGGTTCGTCGGAGAAGTTCAACGAGGTGCTGATGCCGGTCGCCGACGCGCTGGGCGCGGCAGTCGGCGCCTCGCGCGCCGCAGTCGATGCCGGCTATGCGCCGAACGACCTGCAGGTCGGCCAGACCGGCAAGGTCGTGGCCCCGGATCTCTACATTGCCTGTGGTATTTCGGGGGCTATCCAGCACCTGGCCGGCATGAAGGACTCCAAGGTGATCGTGGCGATCAACAAGGACGAGGAGGCACCGATCTTCCAGGTTGCCGACTACGGGCTGGTTGCGGATCTCTTCGAAGTGCTGCCGGAATTCAAGGCGGAAGTCGAAAAGCTCAAGGGCTGAGGCCGATATTCCGGCCTCTACCGCGACAAATTAACGAAGGCCCGCCTCTTGGCGGGCCTTTCCGTTGGGCTATGTTAATCTTCGCGCTGCAAAAAAGCTTGTTGGGGTTCTTGCGGTTCGGCGACGAAGTTGCGAAGAATAACGCCTCGCTGACATGGACGGGTACAGGAACGGGGAGCGCCCGGAACCGGTTTTCCGTCTCGGCCCAGGCCCAATGAACCGAATGATAGCCGAGTGAGAGTGTTTTCCGATCGGATGGAACCATCCGATCGGAAAACACTCCAGAGCCAGCAAGTCGGGCTCCAAGAACAGAACCGGGTTAAACGATGGTGGTCGAAATCAAGAAGGTCGGGGTAATTGGCGCGGGCCAAATGGGCAGCGGCATCGCCCATGTCTGTGCGCTTGCGGGCTATGACGTGGCTTTGAACGATATCTCGACGGATCGCATCCAGTCGGGCCTTGCCTCGATCAATGGCAACATGGCGCGCCAGGTGTCGAAGGGGATCATCAAGGAAGACGACCGGACCGCCGCCCTCGACCGTATCAAGGCTGCCAACAGCATCGACCAGCTCGCCGACGTGGATCTGGTGATCGAGTCCGCGGTGGAGAACGAGCAGGTGAAGCGCAAGATCTTCGCCCAACTCTGCCCGCTGCTGAAGCCCGAGGCGATCCTCTCCACCAATACCTCGTCGATTTCCATAACCCGTCTTGCCGCTTCCACCGACCGTCCGGAGCGCTTCATCGGCATTCACTTCATGAATCCGGTGCCGCTGATGGAATTGGTGGAGCTGGTGCGCGGCATCGCGACCGAGGACGAGACTTTCGAAAAGTCCCGCGAATTCGTCGCCAATCTCGGCAAGACCATTGCAGTTGCCGAGGATTTCCCGGCATTCATGGTCAACCGCATCCTGCTGCCGATGATCAACGAGGCGATCTATACCCTCTATGAGGGCGTGGGATCGGTGGAAGCCATCGATACCGCCATGCGGCTCGGTGCGAACCATCCGATGGGCCCGCTGCAGCTCGCCGACTTCATCGGACTGGATACCTGCCTGTCGATCATGCAGGTGCTCTACGAGGGGCTGGCGGATTCCAAGTACCGCCCCTGCCCGCTGCTGGTGAAATATGTCGAGGCTGGCTGGCTCGGCCGCAAGACGCAGCGCGGCTTCTACGACTATCGGGGCGAAACGCCGGTCCCGACCCGCTGATATCGTGGGTCGACACGGCAAGACTGAGTGAGCCCTCCGATGCGTCGCGAGGGCTTTTTCATGGCAGGGCATGCCTTGGACCGGTGCCCTTTCCTCAAACCCCGAGGTGCAAGCCGATGAACCTCGCCCGCTATTGCCTCACCAATGCACGGCCGGAAGCGTCCGCCGAAGCGCTCGTGGTGCTGGGCAAAGGCGGCAGCTTGCACGAGCGCTGGACCTATGGCGAGCTCGCCGCCGCCGTCCTTGCCGTCGCGGGCGGTCTGACGGGGTACGGCCTCGAGCGTGGCGACCGCGTTCTGCTGCGCATCGGCCATTCCGTCGATTTTCCGTTGGCTTTCTTCGGTGCGATTGCCGCCGGCCTGGTGCCGATCCCCAGTTCCGCGATGCTGACGTCGGAGGAATGCGACACCATCCTGGCCGATTCCGGCGCGAAGCTGGTGGTGCATGACGGGCATACCGCCTTGCCGGTGCCTCGCGAGGGCATTCGTTTTCTTGGCGCGGCGGAGCTTGCGCGGCTGAGGACGTCGAAAGCGGTCGACTTCGCGCCGACCGGGGCGGACGACCCGGCCTTTCTGATCTACACGTCGGGAACGAGCGGCCGCGCCAAGGGTGTGCTGCACGCCCAGCGGGCGGCCATCGGGCGCACGCCGATGTATCGCGGCTGGTACGGCATGACCGCAGCGGATCGCCTCCTCCATGCCGGCGCCTTCAACTGGACCTACACGCTCGGCGTCGGGCTGATGGATCCCTGGGCGAACGGCGCGACCAGCATCGTCTATGACGGTCCGCGCGATCCCGAAATCTGGCCGGGGCTGATGGAGAAGGCCGAGGCGACGCTCTTTGCCGCCGTGCCGAGCCTCTATCGAAGGATCCTGAAATACGGCGAGGTGAGCCGGCAAAGCTTCCCGCGGCTGCGTCATGGACTGACGGCCGGAGAGGCGCTGCCGGAAGCCCTGCACAGCGAATGGATGCAGCGAAGCGGCCGTCCGCTCTACGAGGCGCTCGGCATGAGCGAGATCTCGACTTACATCTCCAGCGGTCCGGATACGCCGACCCGCCCCGGCAGCCCGGGGCGCGCGCAGCCGGGCCGGAAGATCGCCATTCTCGAAGCGGAATCCGGGAGCGTCGAGCCGCTGCCCGCGGAGGAAACCGGCATCCTCGCGGTGCATCGGTCCGATCCCGGCATGATGCTTGGCTACTGGAACCTGCCCGCCGAAACGCGATCGGCCTTTCGCGGCGACTGGTTCCTGACCGGCGATCTCGCCTCCATCGATGCCGATGGCTATGTCTGGTATGGCGGGCGCTCGGACGATGTAATGAATGCTTTCGGCTATCGGGTCGCACCGCAGGAAGTGGAGCAGGCCCTCGGCTCCCACCCGTCCGTTGCCGAGGTCGCCGTGACCGATGTCGAGACTGCGCCCGGCATTGCCCTCGTCACCGCCTTCGTGGTGCTGCGGGAAGGCGCGCAGGCCGACGAAACGGCACTTGCCGCTCACGCCGCCGCGCGGCTTGCCGAATACAAGCGGCCCAAAGTCTATCGCTTCGTCGAGGCCCTGCCGCGTACCCCGAGCGGCAAGGTCCTGAGGCGGGAATTGAAGCGGAATTAACCTTTCTTTCACCCTCAGGTTGCGAAACTCGGCGCTAACTCGAGGACGTTTTCTTGGAAAGCGCCCAAGGATCAACAGCTTGAGCATATCCTTGCTGCCAAATTCGATTCAGAATTGGCGGGACCTGCTCCAGGAGCCCTTTCATGTCCGTTTCTTCCGTCGCTGGCAGTCTGTCCGCCGCATCCGCCGCGCAAACCCGGTCCCAGCTGTCGGCCGAGTTCGTCAAGCAGAATGCCGATCAGGCTTCCGCCATTGCCGCGGTCGTGGAACAGGGGGCGGCGAACGCCAAGGCCGCCGCGCCCGCAGGGCTGGGTCACTCGGTAGACGTTACCGTTTGACGGAGGCTCTTATCACCCCTGCGGGCCGCCCATAGCGGCCCGTATCAGGGCCTTTGCCTCCTCGGACGACCATTCCGCCGGACCGTACATCGAACCGATCTCGCAGCCTTCCTTGTCGATCAGCATGGTCGAGGGCAGGCCGGTAGCCCGGCCGCGGGCACGCAGGGCATTGAAGACCCCCATCGTGTTGTCGGCGTAGAAGGCGAGGTCGTCGACGCCGACTTCCGCCAGGAATTTCTTCGGCTTGTCGGCGGGGCCCCGGTCGACACTGACCGCCACCACCTCGAAATCCTCGCCGCCGAGATCCGCCTGCAGCCGGTCGAGCGCCGGCATTTCCTTTCGGCAGGGCGCGCACCACGTCGCCCAGATATTCAAAAGCAGCGTCTTGCCCTTGAAGTCGGCGAGCGAAAGCGGCTTTCCACCCTCGCCGCTGAACGTCAGGTCGGCGACGGAAAGCGGCTTTTGCGATGCAAGGAAGCCGGCAAGCTCGCCTCTGGCAAAGGGCTTGGCGGCCTGACCGGCCGCAAGGGCCGCCGCGCATTGCCCGCTCTCGCCGACATTGCCATTTGCCCCGCCGATCACGTATACCGCCGCAAGTCCTGCAACGAGCGCCGCGCCGCCGATCGCGGCAAGTGCGGGGGCTCGGCGGGCGCGCGCTTTCAACTCTTTCGTCATCTCAGTCCAGTCACTTCCATCCCGAGGGGCAAATTCATGAGCAACCGCATGTGGGGCGGCCGTTTCGCCGAAGGGCCCGACGCCATCATGGAGGAGATTAACGCCTCCATCGATTACGATCGCAAGCTCTACCGGCAGGATATCGAGGGTTCCAAGGCCCACGTCCGCATGCTGGCTGAACGCAATATCGTGTCCGGCGAGGACGCTGACAAGATCGCGGCCGGACTGGACAAGGTGCGCGCGGAGATCGAGGCCGATACATTTACCTTCTCGCGGGCGCTCGAAGACATTCACATGAACGTGGAATCCCGCCTTGCCGAGCTGATCGGCCCGGCCGCCGGCCGCCTCCACACGGCGCGCTCGCGCAACGACCAGGTGGCGACGGATTTCCGGCTCTGGGTGCGCGATACGGTCGACACGCTCGACGGGCAGCTGACCGAGCTGATGCTGGCGCTGGCGACCCGCGCCGAGCAGCATGCCGGCGACATCATGCCGGGCTTCACCCATCTCCAGTCGGCGCAACCGGTCACCTTTGGCCATCATCTGATGGCCTATGTGGAGATGTTTGCCCGGGACCGTTCGCGCATGCGCGACGCGCGTGTGCGCATGAATGAATGCCCGCTCGGCGCCGCCGCGCTTGCCGGCACCTCCTTCCCCATCGACCGGCACATGACGGCTGCCGCGCTCGGTTTCGACCGCCCTTCCGCCAATTCGCTCGACGCCGTGTCGGATCGGGACTTCGCCATCGAAGCGCTTGCCGCCGCCTCGATCGCCGCCATGCACCTGTCGCGTCTTGCCGAGGAAATCGTCATCTGGTGCTCGGCACAGTTCGGCTTCGTGAAACTGTCGGACAAGTTCTCCACCGGCTCCTCGATCATGCCGCAGAAGAAGAATCCGGATGCGGCCGAGCTGGTGCGCGCCAAGACGGGACGCATCTATGGTGGCCTGACCGGCCTGCTCGTGATGATGAAGGGTCTGCCGCTGACCTATTCCAAGGACATGCAGGAGGACAAGGAACAGGCCTTCGACGCGCTTTCCAACCTGTCGCTGGCGCTTGCCGCCATGACCGGCATGGTGCGCGACCTCACCCCCGATACGAAGCGCATGAAGAAGGCGGCCGGCTCCGGCTATGCAACGGCGACCGACCTCGCCGACTGGCTGGTGCGCGTCCTCGGCCTGCCCTTCCGCGAAGCCCATCACGTCACCGGCCGGATCGTGGCGCTTGCCGTCGAGCGCGGTATCGAGCTGCACAAGGTGCCGCTTGCCGACATGCAGGCCGTCGAGCCGCGCATCACGGACGAGATCTTCTCGGTGCTGTCCGTCGACAAGTCCGTGCGCAGCCGCGTCAGCTACGGCGGCACCGCGCCCGCCAATGTCCGCAAGCAGGCCCGCCGCTGGCTGAACGCGCTGAAGCGCGAAGCCGCGAAGGCATAGAGGGCGGTCCGTATCGGGAGAAGTATAACGGGCGGCGGCCTTGCAGTTTTTCGCGCCGCCCGGCGAGTTCGATGCTAGAGCGCTTTCCGACCGGATGCGATCATCCGGTCGATAAGACATCGCTCCAGAATCAATGTTTTGAGCATATCCTTGTCGCCAAATCCGATTCGGATTTGACGGGATATGCTGTATGTCACCTTACGGCCATGCTTTGGCCTAAACTGCATTTGATTCGAAATTCTTGGAGAGCGCTACGTGAAGCGGCTGTTCGTCGGATTTGCCGGCCTGATCTTTCTTCTCGCAGTCGTCGTGCTGGTCGTGCCCTTCCTGCTGCCGAAGGAAACGATCAAGGAGAAGGTCGTCGCCGAGATCGAGAAGGCGACCGGCTGGCATTTGCGGCTCGACGGGTCCGTAAGCCTCGGCCTCGTGCCGGGCTTTCGGCTTATCGCGGATGATGTGGGAATTTCCGGGGAAGCGGGCGCCGACGGCATCGAGTTCCTGAAGGCGGCGGAAATCGACTTCGGCCTGTCCTGGGGCGCGCTGTTTGGCGGCAATGTCCAGGTGACGCATGTAGCGCTCGACGCTCCCGAGATCTTCCTTGAAATCGGTCCGAACGGCCGCACGAGCTTCGCGCCGCGCCGGCGTTTCCCGGTCGATCGCTGGAACGTGGCGGTCGATGCCGGCAAGGACGGCGAGGCCGATGACGCTCCTGCTGAGCCAAAAGGCGCTTCCACATCGGACGGTGGACTGGCGCTCCTGGAGCGGATCGGAGTCGACGAGCTTTCAATTGCCGACGGGCGCGTGATCTACGCCGACCGCGAAGCCGGAACGCGTCATCAGGTGGACGATGTCGATCTGGCGGTGCGGCTGCCGTCGCTTTCCGGTCCGGCGGAACTCGACGGCGCGCTGACCTGGCAACAGGTTCGCGTCGAGGTCGCGGGCTCCGTCGCCGCGCCTCTCGCCCTTTCGCGCGGCGAGGAAAGCGACGTCGCGCTGACGGTGAAGGCGCTGGAGGGTGAATTCGCAGTCGCGGGCCGTGTATCGCCGGCTCCCTCGGGGAACCTGAAGATCACGGCAAGCGGACCGGCGTCGGCCTCGCTTCTTGCGGCCCTCGGTCTCGCCGGCGCGAAGGAGCTTGGCGCCTATTCGCTGGATGCCTCGCTCGTCGCGAGCCGCAAGGATGTTGTCCTCGAAGGGCTGAATGCATCCCTCGGCGGGATTACCGCGAGGGGATCGGGCAAGGTCGATCTCTCCGGCGCGCTGCCGGCCTTTGCCGGCAATATTGTTTCCGACGGTATCGCTCTGGAAGAGGTGCTCCGGCTGGCGGGCCGCGACGAACCGGCGACCGGCCGGCTTTCGACCGACCTGACATTGCGTGGAACCGGCTCGGATGCCGCCACGATCCTCGGGTCGCTCGATATTCGCGGCCGCATTTCGCTTGCCGACGGAACTATCGGCAATCTCGGGCTGGCGAAAAGCCTTGGCGGCGATACGTCGGCCGACAGCCTGAAGGACCTCAACGCCAGCGTCGTCTTCGACGGTCTCGACAAACCTGTTGCCGCGACAGGCGGCCTCACCTGGAAGGGCGAACCCTTCGCGCTGAAGGGCTCGGCCACGCCGGCTCCCTACCTCGCCGGCCTTGGCGCTCCCGTTTCCGTCACCCTTTCCGGCAAGCGGGCGAGCTTCGGCTTCGAAGGTTCGCTGGAAAACGGCGGCGGCATCGACGGCGACGTGCTCTTCTCCACGCCGGATCTGCGCGGCCTTGCCGGCTGGCTCGGCCAGCCGATCGCTCCGGGCGACGGGCTGAAGAACTTCCGTATTGCCGGCAAGCTGGCGGCGGAAGGCAACACGGTCAGCTTTCGCGATGCGACGCTGGAGCTGGACGACACCAGAGGCAAGGGCGAGAGCAGGCTCGTCCTAGCGTCTCCCCTGCAGGTCACGGCAAAGCTGGCGCTCGAGGAACTGGCGCTCGATCCGTATCTCGGCGGCAACACCGGCGCGGGTGCAACTGCCGGCGGCAACAAGCCGCAGAAGGCCCGCCGCGCCGGCGACGGCTGGAGCACGGAACCGATCGACTTTTCCGGCCTTCGCGCGGTCGATGCCTCGCTCGACCTTTCGGCCCAGAAAATTCGTTGGGACAAACTGAAAACCGGCCGCAGCCGGCTGACGGTCACCGTCAAGTCCGGCTCCCTCACCGCGGAGTTGACCGAGCTATCCCTGTACGAAGGCACCGGCACCGGCAGGATACGGCTCAACGGCGCAAACGCGGTCCCCTCCGTCGAAGCCGATTTCAAGCTTTCCGGCCTCAAGGCGAGGCCCTTCCTCGATGCGGCGGGCGGTTTCGATTACATCGATGGCCGCCTTTCGACTTCCTTCGATCTGAAGGCGAGCGGCAAGAGCCAGGCCGAGTTCGTTTCGGCGCTTTCCGGCGCGGCCGGCTTCGATTTCGCCGATGGCGCGATCCTCGGCATCAACATTCCGAAAATGGTGCGCGGCCTCACCGTGGAAACCCTGCTCGGCTGGGCCGATGCCAAGGAGCAGAAGACCGACTTCAACGCGCTGACGGCAAGTTTCCGCATCGAGAACGGCATTGCCCGTTCCGATGATCTCGCCATGAGCGGGCCGCTCTTGCGCATGACCGGCGCGGGTTCGGTCGACATGCCGTCGCAGACCCTCGACTGGCGCTTCGAGCCGAAAGTGGTTCCCACGCTGGAGGGCCAGGCGCCCGTGCCGACGGAGAAGGGCGAGACACGGGAACTCGCCGGCATCGGCGTGCCGGTCGTCGTGCGCGGCCCCTGGGCGAAGCCGCAGATCTATCCCGATATCAAGGGCATCCTGGAAAACCCGCAGGCGGCCTACAAGCAGCTGGAAACGCTCGGCGGTGGGCTGGTAAAGGCGCTGAATGCCAAGCCCGATGAGGGTCTTGCCCAGCAGGCCAACAAGGTCATCGAACAGGCAACCGGCGGCAAGGTGAATATCGACGTTCAGAAAGTCATCGAAGGCGAAGCGAACGATACGGACGTGCTTCAGGCGGTGGAGGAAGGCTTCGGCCTTCCAAAGGGTCTGCTTGGCTCGTTCGGGCTCGGCGGGAGCAAGAAAAAGGCCGATACGGCCCCGACCGACGCGCAGCCGGCGCAATAGCGGAAGGTCGAACGCCTCCAGCGCTCCCGGCTTTCCCTTTACTCGCCGGCGATCGCCGCCAGAATCTGAGCCACTGCCTGCTCGACGGTGCCGGTATTGCTGATCACGCGCAGAACCTCTTCCGAGCGGTCCAGCTCCGGCAGGTCGAGATCGGCGCGGTCCAGCCGGCGCCCGATTTCCTCCGCCGTCTCGCGTCCGCGCGCCAGAAGCCGGGCCGCCAGTATCTCACGCGGCGCGGTGATGAGAAGCACGGTCAGCCGCTCGTATTTCGCCTGCGCTGCGACGAGCGCCTTGCGCGAGCCGTTGGCGATCACGGTCTTCCCCTGCCGGATCGCATCGTCGACCGACGAGGGCAGCACATAGCCAAGGCCGTGCGCACGCCAGCAAAGCCCGATGTCGCCGGCCGCCGCCAGCCTCTCGAACTCGGCCTCGCTGATGGTGCCGTGGTCCTCGGCGGCGGGATCGGCCGTCCTGGTGATCAGCCTGCGGGCGAAGAGATAGCGGCCGTCGGCCGCAAGGCGGATCCTGACCGCGCTCATCAGCGTGTCCTTGCCCGCCCCGCTCGGGCCGACCACCAGCACCAGCCGGCCCGGCCCTAGCCTTTTCGTCATCGCGGTCATCGCCAGGCCTCAGGCAACCCTGCGGCCCTCGCGCCAGACGCCGCGCACGACCGGCACATTGCCGACGAGCCGCACCTGCACAAGGTCGGCCCGGCGGCCTTCGAGGATCGCGCCCCGGTCGGTGAGGCCCACGGCCTCCGCCGGCGTCCGGGACACCATGCCGATGGCATCCGGCAGGGAGATGGCTTCGATCTCGTCGGCCAGCTGGAAGGCGGCTTGCAGCAGCGAGGCCGGGATATAGTCGGAGGACAGCACGTCGAGCAGGCCATTCTCCGCCAGTTCGCGGGCGGAGACATTGCCCGAGTGCGAGCCGCCGCGCACCACGTTCGGCGCGCCCATCAATACCTTCATGCCGGCCTCGTGTGAGGCGCGCGCCGCCTGCACCGTGGTCGGGAACTCGGCGATGGCGGTCGAAAGTTCCACCGCCTCCTCCACGTGCTCGAACGTAGCGTCGTCATGGCTCGCAACGATGATGCCGCGCGCCCGGGCGGCATCGGCGATGGCGCGGCGGTTTTCTGGCGTCACCTTGCTCGCCTTTTCCTGGCGCATGCGGATATAGGCGTCCATCGCCTCGTCGGAGAAGCCCTTCTTGCCCTGGTAGTAGATGCGATAGGCGTCGAGCGAGGTGAACTGGCGCTGGCCCGGCGTATGGTCCATCAGCGACACCAGCCGCACCCGGGCGTCGTTGTCGAACCAGGCGAAGGAGCCCATCACGTCGGGCGCGGAAACCTCGCAGCGCAGATGGATGAAATGGTCGGCGCGCAGCCGGTCCTCGGAAAGCCCCGTTTCGATCGCATCGGCCAGCTTGCGCATGTCGGCGACCTTGAGGTCCGCCTCGTCGTCCATGCCGACGCGAAGCGCGTCGAAGACGGTGGTGATGCCGGCGCAGGCAATCTGCGCGTCGTGCGCCTGCACCGCGGCGACCGGGTGCCAGCGCACCTTCGGGCGCGGCGCGTAGTGGGTTTCC
Organism: Stappia albiluteola; assembly: GCF_014050225.1. Classification (GTDB taxonomy): domain Bacteria; phylum Pseudomonadota; class Alphaproteobacteria; order Rhizobiales; family Stappiaceae; genus Hongsoonwoonella; species Hongsoonwoonella albiluteola. The sequence continues at coordinate 243,718 of NZ_JACFXV010000064.1, forward strand.
AGATGATCGGTGTGCAGTTCCACCAGGCCAGGGATCAGGAAATCGCCTTCGCAGTCATGGCCGGTTGCCGCCGTCGGTCCCTCGGCAATGGCCGCGATCCGGCCGCCGCGTTCCGAAAGGCCGCCGTCGATCACCTGGTCGGGCAGGACGATCTTCGCATTCAGGAATATGTGGTCGCGGTCAGGCATTGGCGTTTTCCCGGGAGACAGGCCTGCCGCCTTCGGACGCGTCGCGGCCGAGCGGCTTGAGGTCGAGAACGGTGAAGGGTGCGCCTTTTTCGCGTTCCACGAAAAGCGCGATCGTCGAAATTTTCAGCGGCCGGTCGGTCAGCGAGGCGAAATAGCGGGTCGCGTCGCGCGTCAGGCATTCGGCCTCCTCGGCGTCGCCGAGCCTGCCCGACAGCGTCATGTGAAACCGGAATTCGTAGAAGACGTACGGGTAGCCCCATTTTTCGAGCAGTTCCGCCTGATGCGGGCTCAGGCCCGCTGCAAGCCGCCGGGCGCGATCGGCGTCGCTCAGCGGCGCACGGAAGGGGTCGAAGGTCTCCACGCAGCTTGCCGCCAGCACGTCCAGGGCGTCGGAGGGGGCCGACAGGGTCAGCGCCAGGAAGGAACCGAGGCGCGCGACCTTGAGACCTGGCAGCGAAATAGCCGGCATGTGCTCGCAGAAGCTCAGGAAGGCATCGCGCAGTTCGTCTTCGCTGCGGCCCTCGGCCAGTGAGAAAGGCGGCTTCAGCGTGGCGTGGAAGCCGTAGCGGCGCGGCTCCTCGCTCAGCGCGAACAGACGCTCGCGGGAAATTTCCTCAAGCACCGGCTGGCCAAGCGCCTCGCCGGTAAAGGCGTCGCGTCCGAGCCACTGGCTGCCGAGCCGGGTCAGAGGATCGTCGTAGGACGGAGTGAAATAGATCGCATAACGCATCGATTGAAATACCTCGCGGGGGCATTCCCGCCCCTCTCTGTGGTGGCACCGCCTTGTGGCAAGCCGGTGTCGTCTTCATGACGTTTGTTGCAGGGCCTCCTTTCGCGCTTCGCCGAATGCCGGGTCGTATCTGGCGCAGAAGGCGCCGATGTCGTCGGACTGGAATTCCTTCAGCCGTTCGAAGATCTCCGCCTCCGGCCAGTCCCACCAGGCGATCCGGCGCAGGCTTTCCGCGACGGCGCGGGAAAAGCGCTCGCGGATCGTCTTCGCCGGCACGCCGCCGACGATCATGTAGGGCCCGACAGTGCGGCTCACCACGGCGCCCGCCGCGATTACCGCGCCATCGCCCACTTCGACGCCAGGCAGGATGATCGCGCCATGGCCGATCCACACGTCGTTGCCGATCACGGTGACGGCGGCGCGGCGCTTCGCGAAGAAGGCGTGATCGCGCGTTGCGCCGGGTTCGTAATATTCGGGGCAATAGGTGAAGCGGTGCTGCGACGCCCGGCCCATTGGGTGGTTCGGTGCGCCGATCCGTACCGAATTGGCGATCGCCGTGAACTTGCCGATCCGCGCATCCGCCACTTCGCAGTTCTCGCCGAGATAGGAATAGTCGCCGAGGCTTGCATATTCGAGCCGGCTCTCCCGCAGCACCTCGCAGCGCTGGCCGATTTTCGCCTCGCGCAGGCGCACCGTCGGATCGATGACGGTTTCGGCGATCTTGGGCAGGCTCTTGCTCATCGCTGGACCCTCATGCCGCTGCTTTGAAAGAGGCGACGTCGATGATGCGGTCGGCGATCCTCTCGCGCACGTCTTCGTCATGCAGGATTCCGAGCATCGCCACGCCGTTCCGCTTCTTTTCCTCCACCAGTTCCACCACCACGGCGCGATTACGGGCATCGAGCGAGGCGGTCGGCTCGTCGAGCAGCAGCAGCGGATAGTGGGCGATGAAGCCGCGCGCGATATTCACGCGCTGCTGTTCGCCACCGGAAAAGGTTGCCGGCGGCAGGCTCCACAGCCGCTCGGGAACGTTCAGCCGGCAAAGCAGGTCGCGTGCCTTCACCAGGGCCTCGCCCTCCGTCGCGCCTTGCGCAATCAGCGGCTCGGCAACAACGTTTTCCGCCGAAACGCGCGGGATCACCCTCAGGAACTGGCTGACATAGCCGATGGTGTCCCTTCGCAACGCCAGCATCCGGCGCGGGCTGGCCTCGGCGATGTTGACGATCTCGTCGCCCTCGGCCGTCACCAGGATCTGGCCGGTTTCGCAGGCGTAGTTGCCGTAAATCATTTTCAGGATCGAGCTCTTGCCCGCACCAGACGGCCCGCCAAGCACGACGCATTCGCCGGCCCCGACCGAAAAATCCACATGGGAGACGACCGGCAGCCGGATGCCGCCGCGCAGATGCATGGTGAAGGACTTGCCGACGCCCGAAAGACAAAGCCTGGTGCGCATCTTCAACCTCAAACCTGCAGGATCGACGAGACGAGAAGCTGGGTGTAGGGCGCCTGCGGATCGTCGAGCACCCGGTCCGTCAGCCCGGTTTCGATCACCTTGCCGTGGCGCATCACCATCAAGCGGTGCGACAGCAGCCGGGCGACGGCGAGATCGTGGGTGACGATGACGACCGACAGGCCGAGATCGGTCACAAGCCCCCGGATCAGGTCGAGCAGGCGGGCCTGCACCGAAACGTCGAGCCCGCCCGTCGGTTCGTCCATGAAGACGAGGCGTGGGCTCGTGACGAGGTTGCGCGCTATCTGCAGTCGCTGGCGCATGCCGCCGGAAAAGGCGCGCGGTTCGTCGTCGATGCGGGTTTCGTCGATCTCCACCCGCGACAGCCAGTCGAGCGCCGTTCCGCGAATAGCACCGTAATGGCGCTCGCCCACCGCCATCAGCCGCTCGCCCACGTTGGCGCCGGCCGAAACCGTCATCCTGAGGCCGTCTGCGGCATTCTGGTGGACGAAGCCCCAGTCGGTGCGCATCAACAGGCGACGCTCCGCTTCCGAAAGCTGGAAAAGGTCGCGCATCTGCCCGTCGCGCATGCGGTATTCCACGGCGCCGGCCGTCGGCGGCAGGCGGGTGGAAAGGCAGTTCAGCAGCGTTGTCTTGCCCGAGCCGCTTTCCCCGACGATCGCCAGCACCTCGCCCGGAAAAAGTTCGAAGGAGACGTCGTGGCAGCCGATGCGCTCGCCATAGAAGCGGGTCAGCCCGTTCGCGCGCAGGAGCGGCAGTTCGCTCCGGTCGGTTGCTCCGCTCATTGCCCGTCCTCCCCGTCCGAGGCATGGCCGGCAGAGAGGCGGGCCGCGATTTCCTCGCCGGCCATCTCGCCGCGATGGCCGGCCGTCCGGCGCTCCTCGCAGTGGTCGGTATCGGAGCAGACGAACATCCGCCCGCCCCGGTCGTCGAGGATCACCTCGTCCAGATAGACGTCCTCGGCTGCGCACAGTGCGCAGGGCTTGTCGAAGCGCTGCACCTGGAAGGGATGGTCCTCGAAATCGAGGCTTTCCACCCTCGTGTAAGGCGGCACGGCATAGATACGCTTCTCGCGTCCGGCGCCGAAAAGCTGGAGGGCTGCCATGTCGTGCATCTTCGGATTGTCGAATTTCGGCGTGGGCGAGGGGTCCATCACGTAGCGGCCGTCCACCTTCACCGGATAGGCGTAGGTCGTGGCGATATGGCCGTGGCGGGCGATGTCCTCGTAGAGTTTCACATGCATGAGGCCGTATTCCTCGAGCGCGTGCATCTTGCGCGTTTCGGTCTCGCGCGGCTCCAGGAAGCGCAGCGGCTCGGGGATCGGAACCTGATAGACGAGGATCTGGCCTTCCTCCAACTGGCGTTCCGGAATGCGGTGGCGGGTCTGGATGATCGTCGCCTCGGCCGTATGCGTCGTGGTGGCGACGTTTGCCGTCTTCTCGAAGAACGCACGGATCGAGACGGCGTTGGTGGTGTCGTCCGAGCCCTGGTCGATCACCTTCAGCACGTCGTCAGAGCCGAGGATGGCCGCCGTTACCTGAACGCCGCCGGTGCCCCAGCCATAGGGCATCGGCATTTCGCGGGACGCGAAGGGCACCTGATAGCCGGGCACCGCGATCGCCTTCAGGATGGCGCGGCGGATCATTCGTTTCGTCTGCTCGTCGAGATAGGCGAAGTTGTAGCTGCCCTCGCTTCCGTCCGCGCGGGCCGTGTTGTCGAGTGCGCTCATTCGGCCGCCTCCTGCCTTGCATCTCCGGCCTCGGCGGTCTGCCGTTCCTGCCATTCCCGACGCATGCGGCGCACGAGATCGAGTTCCGCCTGGAAGTCGACGTAATGCGGCAGCTTCAGATGCTCCACGAAGCCGGTCGCCTGAACGTTGTCGGAGTGGGAGAGCACGAATTCCTGGTCCTGGGCCGGGGCGATCTCCTCCTCGCCAAGCTCGGCAGCCCTGAGCGCCCGGTCGACCAGCGCCATGCTCATCGCCTTGCGCTCGCTCTGACCGAAGACGAGGCCGTAGCCACGCGTGAATTGCGGCGGTGCCTTGGCCGAACCCTGGAACTGGTTGACCATCTGGCACTCGGTGACCTGCACCCGCCCGAGCGGGACGGCGAAACCAAGCTCCTCGGCGAAGAATTCCACCTCGACCTCGCCGAACCTTATTTCGCCGGCAAAGGGATGCGTGCGGCCGTAGCCGCGCTGGGTCGAATAGCCGAGCGCAAGCAGGAAACCCTCGTCGCCGCGCGCAAGGTTCTGCAGGCGAAGATCGCGGTCGGCGGGAAAGGAAAGCGGCTCGCGCGTCAGGTCGCCGACATCGCCGTCATCCGTCTCGCCGGCAGGCCGGTCCGCCTCGATCAGGCCTTCCTGCCCCAGCAGGTCCGTTACTCTGGGGATTTTCGCATCGTCGTCATCGATTTTCGCCAGTTCGGGCCGTTCCGGCGGCACGCCACCCTCCGCCGCCAGGCTGAAATCGAGCAGGCGGTGGGTATAGTCGAATGTGGGACCGAGCAACTGGCCGCCGGGCAGGTCCTTGTAGGTCGCCGAGATGCGCCGCCGCACTAGCATGTCGCCCGTATCGAGCGGCAGCGAATAGCCGAAGCGGGGCAGCGTGGTCCGGTAGGCGCGCAAAAGGAAGATCGCCTCGATCAGGTCGCCGCGCGACTGCTTGATCGCCAATGCGGCAAGTTCCAGGTCGTAGAGCGAGCCCTCCGCCATGACGCGAGCGACCGACAGCGACAGCTGTTCGGCGATCTGGGCCAGCGTCAGGTCGGGGACCGTGCGGTCGCCCCGCCGCTTGTGGGCGAGCAGGCGGTGAGCATTGCGGATCGCCTTTTCGCCCCCCTTGACGGCAACATACATGGCTCAGCCCCTTTCGAGAGAAATACGGGTGGACCTTGGCAACCCTGCCAGACCGCCGCGATCGGCGAAGAGAAGGTCGACGCCGCAGGGAAAATGCGCGCGGTTCGCGATGAGTTGCGGCCAGATTGCCGAAGGGATGTCTGCGATCCCGATCGAGACGGGCGCATTCAGTCCGGGTCCGCTCAGGCTGACTTGTCGCCCGGCGGAAATCTCCCCCACCATGACAATCAGCGTGGTGGAGCGGTCGGGATATTCGAGACTGCCCTGGGCGAAGTCTGCCGGAGACGACATCCGCGCGGGATCGGAGATCAGCGCGAAGGCGGCTTCCGACGGGTCCGTCGTGATCGGGCAGCCGGTGTGAAAGCTCAGGAAGCGGCGCACCGGTGTCGTATCGGCCAACGCCTGATCGAGCCAGACGGGCGTGTCGTAGTCGAAGAGGGTGAGGGCGACCGCAGCCGCAACAGGTGTCAGCGGCGCGGGCGGCCGTAAGGCGCCGGCGTCGAGGTCTTGTCGATGACCGGGGCGCGACATCGCCGTCATGATGGCGCGGAACGCCCGTTGCGCGTCATGCACCGGATCGGCGAAGCCGGTCGCGGGAGCTGAAGAGGCGAATGCCGGTTCGACCTGTGCGGGCATCTTCAATCCTCTCCGCGTACCATGGTGAAGAAGTCGACGCGGGTGGCCGTCGTTTCGCTCTTCGTTTCCGCATCGGCCTTTCGCCTTGCCTCGGCGAGCGGCCGGGCAAGAAGGGTTTCCACCGCATCGCGATGGTCCGCGCGCTGCCACAAGGCGTCGAACAGGGCGCTGAACAGGGCCTTTTTCTTGTCGCGGCCAAGAGCATAGGCAAAGCCCGTCTCGCCGGTTTCCAGCGCGACCACCGCGCGCGTCACCGTCGCCTCGCCGAGATTGAAAGGCTTCCCGCCCCCGCCTGCCCGGCCGCGCAGCATCACAAGGCCCGTTTCCGGCGCACGGATCACCCGATAGGCGGGCTGGCGGGCAATCGCCGCCCAGGCACTCGCCAGTTCGCCGACATGAGCCCCGGCTAGCAGGCCCATCAGGGCGCGTCGCCGTTCGGTCAGGGTCTCCGGTTCGGTGTCGCCGTCTGTTCCTGCCTCTGCCGCCATTTTCAGGGTCTCCCGGCGAGCCTGTCTTTCATCGTGACTGGATCTATAGACCAGAATTTGTCTATTTGTATAGATGAATTTGCATTTTGATGCGGAGTCTCTATGACGGCGTCATGACACAGCCGTTCGATACCGTTCCGGTCGCGCGCGGCCAGGGCGTGGCCCTGTGGCGGCAGATCGCGGACGAACTGAAAAGCGATATCCTCTCCGGCGCCCTCGGCACGGAAGAAGGCCGGCTGCCGACGGAGAAGGATCTGGCGGCGCGGTTCGGCGTCAACCGGCACACGGTGCGGCGGGCGATCGCGGAACTGACGGCGGAAGGCATCCTGCGGGCCGATCAGGGGCGGGGCACCTTCGTTTCCGAGCGCCTGATCACCTACCCGATTTCCTCGCGCACCCGTTTCTCGGAGATCATCGCCGCGCAGGCGCGCGAACCGTTCGGCAAGCTGCTTGCCTCCTCGGAAGAACCTGCGACCGCCGCGCAGGCGGACCTGCTGGGAGTGGAGGCGGGCACGCCGCTGATTCGCATCGAGACGCTCAGCGTTGCCGACGAAGTGCCGCTGATCCGCGCGACGAGCTGGTTTCCCAAGGCACTTTGTCCCGGCCTCGTCGCCGACTACGCGCAGACCGGCAGCACGACCAAATCGCTGGCGCGCGCCGGCGTCACCGACTATCGGCGCAAGGAAACGAGGATCCTCGCCGACCTCGCGCGTGTCGAGGATGCCCAACTGCTGAATATCGCGATCGGTCAGCCGCTGCTGATCACCGAGGCCCTCAACGTCGACCCTTCCGGCAAGCCGACGCATTTCACCCGCACGCGCATCGCAGCCGAACGGGTGCAGCTCATTGTCGAGAGCCTGTGAAACTCGGCGCCGAGACGTCTAGCTCCAGAAGCGGTTCGCCTTCGCTGTCTTCTTCCAGATGCCGCGCGCATTGGTCCAGGCCTGCGCGGCGCGCGCTTCGTGCCAGCCGATGACGAAGCCCTTGGCCAGCGCAACGTCTTCCTTCGAAACGCCTTTGACCTTCGGCAGGTCGACCATATGCTCGGCCATGGCGACGTCGTTCAGATAACCGAACACGTCCTGCAGCACCTTCAATTGCTCAAGAAACGGTTTCACGGCTTTCTGGGGATAGAGGGAGCGGAAGAACTCGACCGTATAGCGCAGCTTCTTCAAAGCCTTGCGCATTTCGTGCCGCTCCTCGATCGACAGTTCGCCGATCCTCGTGCCGTATGCCTTGACCTTATTCCAGCGCTTCTTCAGCGCCTTGGCGGCGAAATCGCCGATGGGAGTTTCGAGAGGCGAGCCGGACCCGGTCGCCTGTTCGATCGCGACAGCATAGCCGCCGAGATCGAAAAGGAACTCGTTGATCTCGGGTCGTGCAAGAAGCTCACGCACTTTCCGGCGCGTCGTCTTGCGTGCCTTGCCGATCGTGCGCAGCAGGGCGGTCGCGTCCACATGCGCGGGCATCACGGCCTGCGGCGGTGCGACGATCTCCGCGCCCAGCACGTCGAGATCGCGCAGCGCGCCCACTTCTGCGGCAATGGCCTGCGCCTGTTCGTTGAAGCGTTTCAGGTCCTTGTCGTCCAGCAGCGGGGCGAAAACCTTGATCGCGCTGCGCAGGCGGCGAAAACCGATACGAAGCTGATGCGGGCCTTCCGGATCGTCGAGATCGAGCGTTGCGATCCGGTTGTGGGCGATCTGGTCGAGGCAGGATTGCAGGATCGTCGCCAGCGCCGTTCCAGCGTCCTGGTCGGCGGCAAGTTTCACGTCGCCGGCGGTCTTCGGCGCAGGCGCGGAAAGCTTTGCGTCCTCCCCGCCGCTTGCCAGGCGGTATCCGCGTTCCGCCTTGCTTTGGCCGGAAAACCGCACCGGATGCTCGTTCAGTAGGCCTTTCGCCAGCTTGAAGAGCTGACCGGGATTTCCGGCCTTCAGCTCGAATTCCGCCTCGCCGATCTCGGAACGGCATTCGCCGGCTACGATTTCCCCGCTGTCGATGGCCAATTCAATGGAGGTGCCGTCCTCGCCGCTGATTTGCCGTGCGTTGCGGCGGATCACCGTTTCGAATTGCGGCACGAGGTCGTGGCCGTTGATCAGGCCGTTGAGCTGTTCGACAAGCTCGGGGTCGCCGATGCGTGCGAAGTCCGGCATCGGGCCGGAAACCCTGACTTCCGTCTCCTTGGGCGATGAAAGCCCCCCGGAAAGCCCGGTTCCCCGTTTGATCGTCTGCACCCAGTTCCGGCCGACCCGCCGCACCCTGAGAGACCATTTCGCCCGCTTCAACGCCTGATCGGGCGTGTCGAAATAGATCGAGCGCAAGGTCCTGGTGACCGTCTGTCCCGACGTGAAGCCTTGCGGCAAAGCCTTTCTCTTCAGGCGCCGCAGCGCGTCGCCATCGAGCTCGATCTTCAGTTCTGTTTCTGTAACATTTGACATGGATTTGTAACATTTAACGACAGCAGGCGTCGTAGTCCAAGGAAATACGCAGCGTGAGTAAACGCTTGGCTTTCGGGCCCGGCTCTTTCGCGCGTTTCCTGTTGAGTTTGCGGCTGCGCAGGAAACGGCAAGCCTTTTCAGGCGCGAAGCGATCTGCTAGATCGACGAACGTGCCCCTTTGGCGGAATTGGTAGACGCGCTGGACTCAAAATCCAGTTCCCGTGAGGGAGTTCCGGTTCGACCCCGGAAGGGGGCACCATCTCTTTCGACCGCCTTGCAGGTGGCGGCCTTCGACGCCGCTGCGACTGTTGAAATGGCGTCGCATTTTCCGAAGCCGCAAGACCAGACACCGCCGTAAGCGCGCCGCCGGACGCTCGCGCGTTCGTGCGCCCTGGACAAGCCTGCGTGAAGCATCGGATTGCAGCTATGTTGCGGCGCAAGGCGCAGCTAACGTCAACCGCTGAAGGTGCAGTGCAATAAGCGCGGGCGAGGACTGGCGGTCCCTGCGGGGTCGGCAGGTGTATTGCACGGCATGCTTCAACAACTTCCGACATACGACAGACGCGAAGGATCAAATCCATGAATATCGGCCGCAAATTCGCCGTTGCCGCTGCTTTCGCCATTGCCCTGATGGGTCAGGCTAGCGCCGACGAAGTGCTCTACGGCAAGACCCTCGTCAACACGCTTTACAGCGACGAAGGCGTTGCAATCCGCGGCTATGACCCGGTCGCCTATTTCACGGAAGGAAAGCCGGTCAAGGGTAGCAAGGAGCACCACTTCGACTACAAGGGCGCGACCTGGGTCTTCGCTTCTGCTCATAACCGCGATCTCTTTGCCGCGCATCCCGAGAAGTACGAGCCGGCCTATGGCGGCTATTGCGCCTTCGGCGCCGGCAACGGCTACCTTGTGAAGACCGAGCCGGAAGCTTTCACGATCGTCGATGGCAAGCTGTACCTGAACTACAATGTCGACGTCAGCAAGAAGTTCAATGCGGATCTCCATGGCCGCATCGCTCTTGCGGAGAAGAACTGGCCGGAGCTCAAGGCCAAGGTCTCTCACTAATCCAGGATTGCAACGGGCGCTTCGGCGCCCGTTCTCTTTTGTGCCTTTCGCTTGCGGGTTTTCTCGCCGTTCTTGTTGCAAGAACGAAGTCGTTCGACCCTGGAAAATATGCTCTAAGATCGTGCCTGTTGCAGGTCTTGGGGACTGGGGATGACATCACGTCTTCGCGGCAGGGTGATCCTGATCACGGGCGGCGGGTCCGGGATCGGTGCCGCCTGCGCCGAACGTTGCGCCGAGGAAGGCGCCTTCGTCATTCTCGCCGACATCGATCATGTCGCCGCCGAAATGCGGGCGCTGGCGATAGGTCCGCAGGCGGTTGGCCTGCGCCTCGACGTGCGGGAAGAATCCGACTGGACCAATGCGCTGGAGGAGATCGAGGAAAGTCACGGCCGCCTGGACGGGCTGGTGAATGCCGCCGGCCTGCTGCGCATGGGGAATGTCGAGGAGACCAGCTTCCAGGTCTGGCGGGAGGTGATGTCGGTCAACCTCGACGGCACCTTTCTCGGCTGCAAGCATGTCATCGCGCTGGTCCAGGAAAGCGGCGGCGGCGCGATCGTCAATCTGAGCTCGGTTTCGGGGCTGGTCGGCGGGCACAATCTTGCCGCCTACAACGCCTCGAAGGGTGGCGTCCGCCTGCTGACGAAATCCGTCGCGCTGCACTGCGCGAAAAAGAAGAACGGCGTGCGTTGCAACTCGGTCCACCCGACTTTCGTGGAAACGCCGATGGTGGAAGAACTGGTCGCCCGAAGCAGCGACCCGCAGCGCACACGGGCGACCCTCGAAGGGCAGGTGCCGCTCGGCCGGATCGCCCGGCCCGCCGAAGTCGCGGCCATGGTCTGCTATCTGCTCTCCGACGAGGCGGCCTTCGTGACGGGTTCCGAATTCGTCATCGATGGCGGCGTTACGGCGCAATAGGCCGTATCAGGACGCCTTGCCAGACAGTATCCGACTGATATCGGCGCGCTCGAAGACCTCTGGAAGGAACGTGACGCCGTGGCCGGGCTTGTCGGGCACGGTCACGAAGCCCTGTTCGACGGCCGGCAGTCCGTCCGCCACTTCCTTGTACCAGCCGGTATAAAAGGCGCGCACGGATTCCTGGATCAAGGCGTTGGCCGCATGCAGGGACAGGTGGCAGGAGGCGGCATAAACGACCGGCCCCGTGCAATCATGCGGCGCGATCGGTACCTGATAGGCCTCCGCCATGCCGGCGATCTTGCGTGCCTCGGTGATGCCGCCGCACCAGGACAGGTCGAGCATCACCACGCCTGCCGCGCCGGTTTCCAGGTATTCGCGGAACGCGTGCGTGTAGGCGAGCGTTTCCGAGGCGCAGACCAGCGCGTCGCAGTCCGCGGCGTAAAGCCCGAGGTCGCGGACATTGTCGAGGCGGAACGGGTCTTCGTGCCAATAGGTGTCGAAGGGCCTCAGCGCGCGGGCGAGCTTCCTCGCCATGGGCAGGGACCAGAGCGAGTGGAACTCGACCATGATGTCCATGCGCTCGCCCACCGCCTCGCGGATCTGCTCGAACGGTTTCAGCGCTGTCTTGAGTTCTTCGGGCGAGATGTCATAGCCGCCACTGCGCTCGGCCGCGATGTCGAAGGGCCAGATCTTCATTGCCGTGATGCCCTGGTCGAGCAGCGAGCGGGCAAGCCCGCCTGCATCGGTCAGGAAGGCCTCCAGATCCTCGTAAGGTCCGTCGGTCTCGCCTGCATGCCAGTTGGCGACGGTCTGGGCATTTGCGTCGCGGACATATTTGTAGCCCGCGCAGGTATTGTAGGTGCGCACCCTGTCGCGCGAACGGCCGCCCAGCATGTCGGCGATGCCTCGGCCGTGCGCCTTGCCGAAGATGTCCCACAGAGCGATGTCGATTGCCGAATAGGCGCGGGTTTCGACGCCGGCGCCGCGCCAGCCTAGATAGTCGGTCATCTCGTTCTGGCGCGCCTGGATCGCCAGCGCGTCGCGGCCAAGGAGCTTCGGCGCGCACCAGTCGTGGATATAGGCCTCGACCGCCGACGCGCCGAAGAAGGTCTCGCCAAGACCGACATGGCCGGCATCTGTGTGGAGAAGCACCCAGACGAGGTTGGGAAACTCGCCAAGGCGAAGCGTTTCGACCCCGATGATCTTCATGGCGCTTCTCCGATGCTCCGGACGCTATCCCTGCAGTTCGCGCGGCAGCAGCGCGTCGGGCATGTTCTGGTAGCTCACCGGGCGCAGGAAGCGGCGGATCGCCAGCGTTCCGACGGAGGTGGAGGAGACGCTGGTGCTGGCCGGATAGGGTCCGCCATGCATCATCGCGTCGCAGACTTCCACGCCGGTGGAGAAGCCGTTGGCGAGAAGCCGGCCTGCCTTGCGCTCCAGGATCGGCATCAGCTGCCGCGCGATCGGCTCGTCGGCCGCGTCCATCTGCAGGGTGCAGGTGAGCTGGCCATCGAGGCTCCGCGCCACGTCGATCATCTCCTTTTCGTCGCTCACCCGCACGAACAGGCCAAGAGGGCCGAAGACCTCCTCGCCAAGCGAGCGGTCGGCAAGCCAGGCTTCGCCGGTTGTCGTAAGCAGGTCCGGCGCATTGCGGCGATCGGCGCAGGAGGATTGCAGCAGCGAGCGCACGCCCGGCTGCGACACCAGATGCTCGCGGCCCTTCCGGTAAGCGGCGGCAATGCCGTCCGTCAGCATGGCCTGCGCCTCGACGCCGGAAAGGGCTGTCTGTGCCGCTTCCTCGAAACGGTCGGCATCGGAGCCGATTATGGCGATGGCGACGCCCGGATTGGTGCAGAACTGTCCGACGCCCATGGTCAGCGATGCGGCCCAGCCCCTGGCGATGTCGCCACCGCGCGCGCCGAGCGCCGACGGAAGCAGGAAGACGGGGTTGACCGAACCCAGTTCGCCGAAGAAGGGGATCGGCTCGGGGCGCTGCTGGGCGAGGTCGAAGAGCGCACGGCCTCCGCCGAGCGAGCCGGTGAACCCGACGGCGCGGATCAGCGGGTGGGTGACGAGCGCCTCGCCGGCCTCACGGGTATTGCTCTGCAGGAGCGAGAAGACGCCCGGATGCTGGCCGGTCGCTTCGATCGCGGCGGCAATCGCCTCCGCGACGATCTCGGCCGTGCCGGGATGGGCCGGATGCCCCTTCACGACGACCGGGCAGCCGGCGGCAAGGGCCGAGGCTGTGTCGCCGCCGGCGGTGGAGAAGGCGAGCGGAAAATTCGAGGCGCCGAAGACGCCGACCGGACCGATCGGCCGCTGCACCAGCTTGATGTCGGGGCGCGGCAAGGGTTGGCGGTCGGGCAGTGCCGGCGTATGGCGACGGTCCAGATAGCCGCCTTCCAGGATATGGCTGGCGAAAAGGCGCAGCTGCCCGGTGGTGCGGCCGCGTTCGCCGTCGAGGCGGGCGGCGGGCAGGCCGGTCTCCCGGCAGCCGATCTCGGTAATCGCAGCGCCGCGCGCCTCGATCTCGTCGGCAATGCGGTTCAGGAATTCGGCGCGGGCCTCGGCGCTGCTGTAGCCATAACTCCAGAATGCGTCTTCGGCTGCCTTGGCCGCGGCATCAACCTCCGCCTTGCCGGCAAGATGAAATGTCCCCGCCGATCCAGAAACCGGTTGCGAGTTAAAGGTTTCGGCGCTTGCGACCCATTTTCCGCCGATCAGATGGCGTCCTTCCGGCTTTTCGCTGCCAGCCATGCCCGTCCCCTTTTCTCATACAAATGGTTTGACCGGCCCTTTTCATCGTCGCCGCAGCAGGCGCTGTCAACCACCAGGGCCATCTTCAACTGCCGTTCGGGTAGCTAGCGCGGGGATATGCCTTGCACACCCCCATAGGGATACTTGCGGTAAGCCGTCATCCCGGCTTTCATCGCCCGCAGCGGACCCGTGATGTCGGATGGAACGAAGGATAACCTCATGACCAAGACCAATCCCGGCAATTTCTTCGAGGATTTCGCCGTCGGGCAGGTGATCCGCCATGCGACGCCGCGCACCGTGACCGTTGGAGATACCGCCCTGTACAGCGCGCTTTACGGGTCGCGCTTCGCCGTTCAGTCGTCGGACGCCTTCGCCCAATCGATCGACTATCCGCGCGCGCCCGTCGACGATCTCCTCGTCTTCCATGTCGTCTTCGGCAAGACGGTGCCGGATATCTCGCTGAATGCCGTTGCCAATCTCGGTTATGCCGGCGGCCGCTTCCTCGCCCCGGTCTATCCGGGCGACACGCTCTCCGCCGTTTCCGAAGTGATCGGGCTGAAGGAAAACTCCAACCGCAAGACGGGCGTCGTCTATGTGCGGTCCACCGGCTACAAGTCCGACGGCACGGAAGTGCTCGACTATGTGCGCTGGGTGATGGTCAACAAGCGAAACGAGGCTTCGCCCGCGCCGGATCCCGTCGTTCCCGTCCTGCCCGATGCCATCGATCCGGATGCGCTGGGCGACGCCTGTCCGCTGATCGACAACGGTTCCTGGGATGCGGACCTTTCAGGATCGCGCCATCGCTTCGCCGACTATGCGATCGGCGAATGCATCGACCATGTGGATGGCATGACCGTGGAAGAGGCCGAACACCAGCTCGCCACCCGCCTCTACCAGAATACCGCCAAGGTGCATTTCAACCAGTTCACCGAAGGGCAGGGCCGCTTCGGCCGTCGCCTCATCTATGGCGGCCATGTGATTTCGCTCGCCCGCGCTCTCTCCTTCAACGGGCTCGGCAACGCCTTTCATGTTGCCGCCATCAATGGCGGACGCCACGTCGCACCGCTCTTTGCCGGAGATACGGTTTTTGCCTGGAGCCAGGTGCTGGAGGCGGCGGAAATCGAGGGCCGCTACGATGTCGGTGCGCTGCGGCTGCGCACGATCGCGACGAAGAACCGGCCTTGCAGTGATTTCCCGTTGATCGACGGCGAGGGCCGTTATCTGCCGGAGGTGATCCTCGATTTCGACTACTGGGCGCTGGTCGTGAAATAGGGGCTGCCCCTTTGTCGAGGTCGTCGATTCGTCATGCGCGGGCCCGACCCGCGCATCCATGCAGTCTTGCCAGTTGTCGCGCGTCAGGAATGGATCGCCGGGTCAGGCCCGGCGAAGACGGGTGGAGAGTCCGTGCGCCTCCCCACGGCGCTCATCAACCCGCGTCCTCACCCCTCCGCCAGCGGATGGTGGCCTTCGACGAGCGCACGCAGGCGTTCGTCGAGCACATGGGTGTAGATCTGGGTGGTCGAAATGTCGGCATGACCCAGAAGCTGCTGTACGACGCGCAGGTCGGCCCCGTTCTGCAAGAGATGCGACGCGAAGGCGTGGCGCAGGACATGCGGGCTGACACCGCGCGGGTCGAGCCCCACGCCTACGGCCAGTTCCTTCAGATCTCTCGCGAAGGCTTGCCGGGTGAAGTGGCCGCTCTCGCCATGCGAGGGAAAGAGCCACGGGCTTGCCGCATATGCGCCTTCCGCCCTGCGAAGCGCCACATAGTTCCGCATCGCCTCTCCTGCGCGGGCGGACAGCGGCACGGCGCGCTCCTTGTTGCCCTTGCCGCGCACCGTGATCAGCCGCTCGGCCCTGAGTGCGGCGGCAACCGGCAGGCTCACCAGCTCCGACACGCGCAGCCCGGTCGCGTAAAGCACTTCCAGCAATGTGTGGAGACGGTTGGCCCGAAGCCGTTGCGCCGCGGTTTCATGATCCAGCCCGGCATTGAACCGGGCTGCCTCAAGGAGGCGGTCCACCTCTTCCACACTGAGTACGCCCGGCAGCTTCGCGCGCTTTTTTGGCCGCTTCACCGTTCTGGTCGGATCGTCGGCGCGCAGGCCTTCGGAATAGAGGAACTTGTAGAACTGGCGCAGCGCCGACAGGCGCCGGGCCTGAGAGCTTGGCGCGAAGCCGCGCCGGGCCAGGTCCTGCATATAGGCGGCAATATCCTCGCCACTGGCCCTAAGGGCATCGACGGCAAGGAACTCGCTGAAATCGTCGAGATCGCGCTGGTAGCTTTCCAGCGTGTTGAGGGCAGCGCCCCGCTCCGCCGCGAGCATTTCCAGAAAGCTATCGAAATGCACCGCGTCACGCGCCACGCGCCTGGTCTCCGAGGGTGTGATTCTTGGAGGCCCGAGTTTAGCGCCCGAAGCCTTCCTTTTGCACCCGGATCGTGATGTCGCGCGGAGTCGGTTCGTAGAAGGTGCCGAGCGCGTAGACGGCCGCGTAGCCAAGGCCGGCCACAATGGTGAGCGTCGTGATCAGGCGGAACAGTGTCGGCATCGTCCGGGTAAGGCTCTCGGGCGGGTATGGCTCGGCTCTTCTTGTGGGCGATCCGGCCGCGCCTTGCAAGGCTGGGATACAGGAAAATGGCGGTCTTCCGGGGCGGCGGCTTGACAGGTTCGGCGCGAAGCTATCAAACGCCATGGGTGGAGACGAAGCGGAGACCAGGCCTTGACGGCGGCAATTGCCCTTCCTGATGCGTCGAGCGAGCGGATACGCCGCCTCAGGACCGCGATCGGCGGGCAATCGATCGTGCTTGTCGGCATCATGGGCTGCGGGAAGTCGAGCGTCGGTCGCAGGCTTGCCGCGACCTTGGCCCTGTCCTTCGTCGATGCGGATACCGAGATCGAGACCGCCGCCAACATGACGATCCCGGAGATTTTCGCGATCCACGGCGAGCCCTATTTCCGCGCCGGCGAGCAACGTGTCATCGCCCGCCTGCTGAAGGAGGGCCCGCAAGTGCTGGCGACCGGGGGCGGTGCCTATATGAATGCCGATACGCGCGAGGAAATCCGCGCCGGCGGCATTGCCATCTGGCTGAAGGCAGAGTTCGACGTGGTGATGGCGCGGGTGCGCAAGCGCTCCAACCGTCCGTTGCTGCAGCAGAGCAATCCGGAAGAGGTGATGCGGCGCCTGATCGCCGAACGCTACCCCGTCTATGCGATGGCGGACATCACCGTCCAGTCGCGCGACGTGCCGCATGAACTGGTTGTGCTGGAAATCATCGAGGCGCTGGAGACCCATCTCGGTCTGGAAAGCCTCAAGGAAGAAGTGGATCTGAGCAAATGACGGCCCCGGCCGAAGCCTCCACCGCGCGCGAAGGCGCGCAGACCGTGCGGGTCGAACTCGGCGAGCGCAGCTACGACATCCTGGTCGGCCGCGGCCTGATCGCCTCGGCCGGCGACGAGATCGCGCGTCTGCTCTCCGGCGGGCGTGTCGCCGTGATCACCGACGACAATGTCGCCAAGGCCCAGTTACCGGCGCTCAAGGCATCGCTTGACGCCGCAGGGATCGGCCACGTCACCTTCGCGGTGAAGCCGGGCGAGCCCTCGAAGCGGTTCTCGACATTCGAGCAGCTTTGCGATCAGGTGCTGGAGGCCCGCCTTGAGCGTGGTGATGCGATCGTCGCGCTGGGCGGCGGAGTCGTCGGCGATCTGGCCGGGTTCGTGGCGGCAAGCGTGAGGCGCGGCATGCGCTTCATCCAGATGCCGACCAGCTTGCTTGCGCAGGTCGACAGTTCGGTCGGCGGCAAGACCGGTATCAATTCGCGCCATGGCAAGAACCTGATCGGCGCCTTCTACCAGCCGGGCCTGGTGATCGCTGATACCGCCGCGCTCGATACGCTGAGCCCGCGCGAATTCCGCGCCGGTTATGCGGAGGTGGCCAAATACGGCCTCATCGACGACGCTGACTTCTTCGCCTGGCTGGAGGCCAACCACCGGGAAATCTTCGCCGGTGGGGCCGCCCGCGACGAGGCGGTTGCCGCTTCCTGCCGCGCCAAGGCCCGCGTAGTCGCCGACGACGAATTCGAGGCCGGCAATCGTGCCCTGCTCAACCTAGGCCATACCTTCGGTCACGCGCTTGAATCAGCCGTCGATTACGACGGCGCCAGGCTCGTGCATGGCGAGGGCGTGGCGATCGGCATGCGGCTTGCCCATGCCTTTTCGGCAAGGCTCGGCCTTTGTCCGCAAGAAGATGTAGCCCGCGTCGAGGCGCATCTAAAAACTGTGGGCCTGCCTACCCATATGAAGGACATTCCCGGCCAGTTGCCGCCAGCGGCGACGCTGCTCGACATCATTGCGCAGGACAAGAAGGTGACACGCGGCGCGTTGACCTTCATCCTGACGCGCGGGATTGGTCGCTCCTTCGTGGAAAAGGGCGTCGACCCTCAGGAAGTGCTGAGCTTCCTGACTGAGGAGCTAGTGGAGCAAATTTGACATTTGAGTCCCGGTTGCAGCGAGGCTCTCGCTCAAATGTCAAATTCAAAAGGACCACTAGCGGGCTGATCGATAGACAAGGATTGCCATGAGCGACACCCAACTCTGGATCTCGGTTGCGGCGATTTTCGTGCTACTGGTGCTGTCCGCCTTCTTCTCGGGCTCTGAGACGGCGCTGACGGCGGCGTCGCGCGCGCGCATGCTCCAGCTGGAGAAGTCCGGCAACCGTCGCGCGCGGGTCGTCTCGACGCTGATCGCCGCGCGCGAAAGGCTGATCGGCGCCCTACTGCTCGGCAACAACCTCGTCAACATCCTGGCCTCGGCGCTCGCTACCAACGTGCTGTTGAACGTCTTCGGCGACGCCGGCGTGGTCTATGCGACGCTCGTCATGACCATGCTTGTCCTGATCTTTTCCGAAGTGCTGCCGAAGACCTGGGCGATCTCGCGGCCCGACCGTTTCGCTTTGGCCGTCTCGCCGATCGTCCGTATCGTCGTCGGCGTCTTCGGGCCGGTGGTGGTCGCGGTCGAGGCGATCGTGCGCTTCATCCTGCGCCTGTTCGGTGTTGACGTGACCGACGGGCAGGCGGTCCTTTCGGCGCATGAGGAACTGCGGGGGACCGTCGATCTGCAGCATATGGAAGGCGGCCTCTTCAAGGACGAGCGCGACCGTATCGGCGGGCTGCTCGACCTGAAGGAGCTCGAAGTTTCCGACGTGATGGTCCATCGCACCAAGATGATGGCGCTCAATGCCGACGATACGGCCGAAAAGATCGTCGAGGAGGCGCTGAAGAGCCCCTTCACGCGCCTGCCGCTGTGGCGGGGCCAGAGCGACAATTTCATCGGCGTGCTGCACGCCAAGGACCTGTTGCGGGCGCTTGCCAAGGCCGACGGCAAGGCCGATGCGCTGGAGATCGAGGAGATCATGACGCCGCCCTGGTTCGTCCCGGATACGACCAGCCTGCAGGATCAGCTCAACGCCTTCCTGAAGCGCAAGGCCCATTTCGCCCTCGTCATCGACGAATATGGCGAGGTGATGGGACTGGTGACGCTGGAAGACATTCTGGAAGAGATCGTCGGCGAGATCGCCGACGAGCATGACGTCGAGGTTCCAGGCCTCAGGCCGCAGCCGGACGGTTCGGTCATCGTCGACGGATCGGTGACGATCCGCGACCTGAACCGGGCGACGGACTGGAGCCTGCCGGATGAGGAAGCGACCACGATCGCGGGACTCGTCATCCACGAAGCGCGGATGATTCCCGAAGAACGCCAGGTGTTTACCTTCTACGGCTTCCGCTTCACCGTCTTGCGGCGCGAAAAGAACCGCATTACGCGGCTGCGCATCATGCCGCTTTCGGAAACCGGCAAGGTGTTCAGCATTCGCCAGGCGACCCCGCCGATGCCCAAGGCCGCGACGATCTGAGGCGGCCTAATCTTTCGGAGGCGAAACGCTCGCCTGGCGCGGATCGGCTTCTCCCGGTGCACGGGCCTCGACCGCCAGCGCATGGACGCCGCCCTTCAACTCGTCATCGAGGCAGGCGTTGATCGCCCGGTGCCGGTCGAGGCGGCTCTTGCCAGCGAAGGCCTCGGCGACGATGCGCACGCGAAAGTGAGTTTCCCCACCCTCGCGCCAGCCGCCATGGCCGCGATGGCGTTCGGACTCGTCGATGACCTCAAGTGTCTCGGGTGAGAAGGTCCGGGTCAGCTTTTCAGTGATTATTTGGCGCATTGTCATGTCGCTTTTTGTCCACTTCCGTCTCATTCCGTCAAGAGGCGCCGGTCCGCGGAGGGCAGGCGGGCTTGCCGAAGCAGGATGCGAAGGCTTATCAATCCGACCGGATGGACGTGCTGGCATCGCCCGCCTTGTTCCTACCTTTCAGGGTCTCCATAATCGGCACATGAAGCTCGACTCGAAAATATTCGACCGCATCCGCGTGAAGCCGGATCAGGATCGGCTGAATGCCGATCTGCATCCGCAGTGCGAGTTCGGCGACTGCGACAAGCCGGGTACGCATCGCGCGCCGAAGGGCCGCGACCGCGAGGGCGAGTATTTTCACTTCTGCCTCGACCATGTGCGCGAATACAACAAGTCGTACAATTATTTCATCGGCATGGACGATGATCGCGTGCGTGCCTGGCAGAAGGATTCCCTGACCGGCCATCGCCCGACCTGGAAGATGGGCGTCAACGCCAAGGCGGAAGGCGTCAACGCGCAGAACGCTTCCGCAAATGGCGGCTTCAGTCGTGCCCATGCCTATGGAACCTGGCGCCGGCAGTCCGCTGAACCGCGCCAGCCCAAGCTGAAGGCGCTGGAGGCACGCGCCTTCGAAACCCTCGGCCTTGCCGAAAACACGCGTGGCCCTGCGATCAAGTCGCGCTATAAGGAACTGGTGAAGCGGCACCACCCGGACGCCAATGGCGGCGACCGGTCGTCGGAAGAGCGGCTTCGCCAGATCATTCAGGCCTACACCCTCTTGAAGAAGGCCGGCTTTTGTTAGAGCGGGATGGCGAAAAGTGTGAGCGGTTTTCGCCTAAAATCCCGCTCTAAATTATTAGTATCGATCACGTTTCATGAGATTGGATCGATTCCATCCAATCTCATCGTGATCTAGAACCGCCGATCGCGGTTTCGCGCATGCGTGCGTCTTCGTGCGCTTGCGCCTTGTCTGATAAAGCGCCCTCCCGCAGCGAACGGGCCGGGGCAGCGGAGGTACGATGACTGAGAAGACGACGATGGTTGAAGGCCTGCCCGATACGAAGATCAAGGTGAAGGACGTGTTCGGAATCCAGTCGGACCTGGTCGTTCCGGCCTTTTCGACGGCGAGCGAGCATGTGCCCGACCTCGATCCCGACTACCTGTTCGACCGGGCGACAACGCTCGCCATCCTCGCCGGTTTTGCCCGCAATCGCCGCGTCATGGTAACCGGCTACCACGGCACCGGCAAATCGACCCATATCGAGCAGGTGGCCGCCCGCCTCAACTGGCCCTGCGTGCGCGTCAACCTCGACAGCCACATCTCCCGTATCGACCTTGTTGGCAAGGACGCGATCGTCATCCGCGACGGCCAGCAGATCACCGAATTCCGGGACGGCATCCTGCCCTGGGCGCTGCAGAACAACGTGGCGCTGGTCTTCGACGAATACGATGCCGGCCGCCCGGACGTGATGTTTGTGATCCAGCGCGTACTGGAAGTGTCCGGCCGCCTGACGTTGCTCGACCAGAACCGCGTCATCCGTCCGCACCCCGCCTTCCGCCTGTTCGCAACGGCCAACACCGTCGGTCTCGGCGACACGTCCGGCCTCTATCACGGCACCCAGCAGATCAACCAGGGCCAGATGGACCGCTGGTCGATCGTCACCACGCTGAACTATCTGCCGCATGACAACGAGGTGGAGATCGTGCTGGCCAAGGCCAAGCACTACCAGGGCACCGAAGGGCGGGCGATCGTCTCCAAGATGGTGCGGCTGGCCGACATGACCCGCAACGCCTTCATCAACGGAGACCTGTCGACGGTGATGAGCCCGCGCACGGTGATCACCTGGGCCGAGAACGCCGAGATCTTCGGCGACATGGGCTTCGCCTTCCGCGTCACCTTCCTCAACAAGTGCGACGAGTTGGAACGCACCCTCGTGGCCGAGTTCTATCAGCGCTGCTTCGGCGAGGACCTGCCGGAATCGGCTACCAACGTGGTGATGAGCTGACGGAAGCGCCATGCGCCAGCCACCCTCGGAGAAGCCCAAGCAGCCGACGACGGAGCCGCTGAAGCAGGCCGTCGCCGGCGCCATGCGGGCGATCGCCGGCGAGCCGGAACTGGAGGTGCTGTTCTCCTCCGACCGGCCGTCGCTGATCGGCAATACCGCACGCCTGCCCGAACCGCCGCGCCGGCTGTCGGCCGCCGAGATCGCGGTGACCCGCGGCCTCGGCGATTCCATGGCGCTGAAGCTCGCCTGCCATGACGAGGCGATCCACCGCAAGTTCATGCCGCATGGCCAGATGGGCCGCGAGATCTTCGAGGCGGTGGAACAGGCGCGCTGCGATGCCGTGGGCGCCAACCGCATGCCGGGCGTCGCTTCCAATCTCGACGCCATGCTGCAGGAACGCTACGCCAAGGCGGGCTTCGCCGAGGTGACGGACCGTTCCGATGCGCCGTTGCAGGACGCGCTGGCGATGATCGTGCGCGAACGGCTGACCGGCCGCCGGCCGCCGATCGCCGTTTCCCGCGTCGTGGATCTGTGGCGCGAGTGGATCGAGGACAAGGCGGGTGCCGATCTCGACCGCCTCGCCTCCCGGCTCGAGGACCAGTCGGCCTTCGCCAAGGAACTCAAGCACGTCCTGACCGCGCTCGACATGGAAGACGAGTTCGGCGGCGACATGGACGAGGACCAGGAAGAGGGCGACGACGAAGAAGGCCGCAACGAGCGCGCCGAGACGTCGGCCGAGGGCGAAGAGGAAGGTGGCGAGGAAGAGGGCGCGCCGCAGGAGATGGAAAGCTCCGGCGAGGAGCAGGAAGCCGGCGAGACGGAAGCGCTCGACGGCGACTTCCAGGATATGGACGATACGGCTGACATGGAGGCCGAGGAACCGGGCGAAAGCCCGCGTCGCGACCTGCCGTTCTCCAACCAGCCGCCTGGGCCCGACTACAAGGTCTATACCCGCTCCTTCGACGAAGTGGTGACGGCCGAGGATCTGTGCGACCAGGCCGAGCTCGATCGGCTGCGCGGCTATCTCGACAAGCAGCTCGCCAACCTGCAGGGCGCCGTGGCGCGGCTTGCCAACCGCCTGCAGCGCAAGCTGCTTGCGCAGCAGAACCGTTCGTGGAATTTCGATCTCGAGGAAGGCCTGCTCGACACGGCGAGGCTGACGCGCGTCGTCACCGACCCGATGCAGCCGCTCGCCTTCAAGCAGGAAAGCGACATCAATTTCCGCGACACGGTGGTGACGCTGCTGCTCGATAATTCCGGCTCGATGCGCGGCCGGCCGATCACAGTTGCCGCCACTTGCGCAGATATCCTTGCCCGCACGCTGGAGCGCTGTGGCGTGAAGGTCGAGATCCTTGGCTTCACGACCCGTGCCTGGAAGGGCGGGCAGGCGCGCGAAGCCTGGCTTGCGGCCGGCAAGCCGGCGCAACCCGGGCGCCTGAACGACCTCCGGCATATCGTCTACAAGGCGGCGGACGCGCCCTGGCGGCGGGCGCGGCGCAATCTCGGCCTGATGATGCGCGAAGGGTTGCTGAAGGAGAATATCGACGGCGAGGCGCTGGACTGGGCGCATCATCGCCTGCTGGCGCGCCCCGAACAACGCAAGATCCTGATGATGATCTCCGACGGCGCGCCGGTCGACGATTGCACGCTTTCCGTCAATCCCGGCAATTATCTGGAACGGCACCTGCGCTGGGTGATCGAGGAAATCGAGACCCGCTCGCCGGTGGAACTGATCGCCATCGGCATCGGCCATGACGTCACCCGCTATTACCGCCGCGCGGTGACCATCGTCGATGCGGAAGAACTGGCGGGCGCGATGACAAACCAGCTTGCCGACCTTTTCGACGAGGAAGCGATGCAGGCAAGCCACGCGCGCCGTGGCCGGATGCACGCCGGACGGCGATGAGAAAAGCGCTCCTCGCCTCCCTCTGCCTTTTGGCGATTGTGGGCGGCGGGGCGGCGGCCGCGCCCAGAATCGTCAACGAGAACGTCACGGTGGCAGCCGAGCCGATCCTGAATTTCGGGATCGGGCGGGCCGAGCAGGTTCGCTTCGGCAAGCTCGACTATCTGGGCGGTATCGAATTGCTGGCGGGCAACCGCCATGTCGGCGGCTTGTCCGGACTGGTGGTCAGCCCGGACGGCGGATCGCTGCTTGCGGTCACCGACAACGGCCTGTGGTTTCGCGCCGAGCTGGAGCAGGACGCCGCGGCTAGGCCGCTTGCCATCCGCAATGCCTCGATCGCGCCGATGGTCGGGCCGGACGGCAAGCCGCTGCTTTCGGGTGGCCTGGCCGACACGGAAGCCGTGACCCGTAATGAAAAGGGCGAGGTCTTCGTCTCCGTCGAAGGGCGGCATTCGATCCTGGCCTTCCCTGCCCCCTTCGACTTGAACGAGCGCGCGCGGCCGATCGCCCTGCCTCAAGGAATCTCGAAGCTCAGGTACAACAAGGGGCTGGAAGCATTGGCGGCAAGCCCGTCGTCTGGCCCGCTCAAGGGCGCGCTGGTAGCGATTGCCGAGCGCGGCCAGAGCTATGACGACGACATGCCGGGCTTTCTGGTCGGGGGAGCAAGGCCCGGACAGTTCACCGTCCGGCGCAGCGGCGACTTCGATGCGACCGACGCCGCCTTTTTGCCGGATGGCGACCTGCTGCTGCTGGAGCGACGCTTCAACCTGCGCCACGGCATCGGCATGCGCATCCGCCGGATTGCGGCTGCAAGCCTGATGCCAGGTGCGGTCGTCGACGGGGATGTGCTGATCGAGGCCGGTTTCACTCATCAGATCGACAATATGGAAGGACTGGCCGTCCATCGGTTGCCGGCGGGTGACGTCATCCTGACGGTCATTTCCGACGACAACCGGTCGATCCTGCAGCGGACGCTGCTCCTGCGTTTCAGGCTCGCCGAATAAGGGTTGCCCCTCAGGCGACGGACATCTCAGGCGACGGACGGGCGCGGCGACATGCCGAATACGGCCAGCAGCACCCGGTAGGGCGCAAGCAGCGCGCCGGCGACGAGCAGCTTCACCACGAAATCACCCAGTGCCCAGGAAATCCAGCGCGGGGCTTCAAGCGCGAAGACGCCGAACAAGGGCGCGCTTTCGGTGGCGAACGGATTGTCGGCGCCAAGCACCGGCGTGAAGACCGTGGCAAAGGCAAGGCCGAAGAACAGCACCGTGTCCAGCACCGAGCCGATGATGGAGGAGACGACCGGAGCCTTCCACCAGGCGGAGGCGCGCAGGCGGTCGAAGATCGTCACGTCGAGAAGCTGGGCGAGCAGGAAGGCGCTGCCCGAGGCGAGCGCGATGCGCGGCTCGGCCAGCAGGAAGGAAAGCGCGACGGCAAGCACGAAACCGACCAGCACCACCTTGCGCGCGGCAGCCGGGCCGAAGCGGCGGTTGGTCAGGTCGTTGACGAGGAAGGCGGCCGGATAGGTGAAGGCGCCCCAGGTCAGGATATCGGCCAGGTTGATCGGGCCGAGCATGCCGTTGACCGGATACTGGACCAGGATATTGGCGGAAACGACAACCACCACCATCGCCGCCATGGCGGTCAGGGCGGCAAGGGGAGAGAAGCGTGCGGACGGGGTCATGGTCGAATTCCGACTGGTTATTTTGCAAACAATAGGGCGCGATCCGCGGCCGCGCAGGCATGCGAAAAGAGGCGCTGTGAGGCGCCTCTTGCATCCCGTGCGTACTGATCGGTTAAATCAGGCGGCCTCGGCCTGGCGGCGCCGGATCTCGGTCTTCAGCAGACGGGCGCGCGGCGAAAGCTCGCTGTCGGACGCCTTCATGAGGAAAGCGTCGAGACCGCCGCGATGCTCAACCGAGCGCAGCGCGTGCGCGGAAATGCGCAGCTTGTAGGTCTGGCCGAGCGTGTCGGAGATCAGCGACACGTTGCACAGGTTCGGCAGGAAACGCCGACGCGTCCTGTTGTTGGCATGGCTGACGTTATTGCCGGACATCACGTCCTTGCCGGTCAGTTCGCAACGGCGGGCCATGGTATCACCTTCTTGTTACTGTCGTGTTCCTGAATGCCCGTCTTTCAGCTATTCTGACGAAACCGGCATTCTGCGGTTGGTTCCGGTGCGGCGCGGGTGCTGACTGCGGCAGTCTTCGCCAAGCGGTTTTTCCGTCGGCGAAATCCGCTTCAGACCCGGCGTTCTCGCGCCGGCGCTGATTGGAAAGTCGGCATCGTATAAGGGGCGCGCCTTCCAAGGTCAAGCGATCTTGAAAGGGGCGCGCGGGAAATCGTGGAGTGTCATGGCCTCGGTGGTGCCGTTTGGATTACATTAACCATACGGTTACCGGGCTGGGCACAAACTGCGGGCGGCGGATCGAAGTTGCGGGGGGTGCGCCGCTCCCGTATCGCCGCCGTCCAAGCCCCGTAGAGGGCAGGGCAGCAAAGGCGGAGTATTCGCGTCGGTCGCGGATCGGTACGGCATGATCGCCGGGCCATGCGCGACGTCAGGAGGGTAACAGGGTGCCCAGGCTTTCGTCGTCGTTCAAGAACGGTATTCTCAGCCGCGCCGCGGGTTTCGCGACGGCGGCGGTTTTCGCACTTTCCCTTGCGCCAGCCTCGGTGGCGGCGGAAACGCAGCGCCTTGGCGGCGTCTACGACATATCGGTCGCTGGTTTCACGGTGGCGCGCGGTTCGCTGTCTCTGGTCGTGCAGGGCAATGCCTATTCGGCCAAGGCCGGCATGGAACCGGCCGGCATCGGCACGCTGTTTTCGACCGGCAAGGGCGGGGCGGAAGCCTCCGGCTGGCTGAGCGGCTCGAAGGTTCGCCCGTCGCGCTACACCATGGCTTCGAGAGCGTCCAACCGCGACTTCTACGTCGATCTTTCGCTCGGCTCCGGAAACGTCAAGGCGATGGAAGTCAGCCCCAAGTTCAAGCCGAACCCGGAGCGCATCAAGATCACGGACGCGCATACCCGCCAGATCGTCGATCCCCTGAGCGCGATCCTGCTGCCGGTTGGTCGGAGCAAGAGCAGTCCCGAAAACGCGGCCTGCAATCGCAAGATCCCGGTCTTCGACGGCTGGACGCGCTTCGATATCGAACTTTCCTACAAGGAAACGCGCGAGGTTTCGGGCCACGGCTATGATGGCCCGGTGATCGTCTGCCAGGCGCGCTGGGTGCCGGTGGCCGGCCATCGCCCCTCGCGGGCGAATGCCAGCTACATGAAGAACAAGGACAGCATGGAGGCCTGGCTCGCGCCGCTTGCCGCCGGCCGTCTCTTCGTGCCTTACCGCATCCAGATGGCGACGCGCTCCGGCACGCTGGTGGTGGAGCCGCAGGCGCTGAAACTTTCGGGTGCGGTGAGCGACCAGGCCTGGCGCTGACCATCGATAATTCGCAGACGGAACGGGCGGCTTGACACAGGCGGCTGCTGTCGCCAGTCTCCGGCCGTTTTCGCTCCCCCGCGCGATGCGGTCGCGGCGAGGGACGCAGATCCGGCGCGAACACCGGTTGGCAAAAGCCGAGCCGGCGCAAGAACGAGACAATCAGGCCATGCACAGCTTCCTTGAATTCGAAAAACCGGTCGCCGAACTCGCCGGCAAGGTCCACGAATTGAGAGCGCTGGCCGACAGCGGCGAGGCGGTCGATGTCGACGAGGAGATCGCCCGGCTGCAGGTGAAGGCCGACCAGGCGCTGAAGGACATCTACGCCAAGCTCACGCCCTGGCAGAAGACGCTGGTCGCCCGCCATCCCGACCGTCCGCATGCCGCCGACTACGTCAACGGCCTGATCGAGGACTTCACGCCGCTGGCCGGCGACCGCAAATATTCCGAGGATGCGGCGGTGATCGCCGGTTTCGGCCGTTTCCGCGGCCGTTCGGTCGCGGTCCTCGGACAGGAAAAGGGCAATGACACCCAGTCGCGGCTGAAGCACAATTTCGGCATGGCCCGGCCGGAGGGCTATCGCAAGGCCGTGCGCATCATGGAGATGGCCGGCCGTTTCGAGATTCCGGTGATTTCCTTCGTCGACACCGCCGGTGCCTATCCGGGTATCGGTGCGGAGGAGCGCGGTCAGGCCGAGGCGATCGCTCGCTCCACCGATGCCTGCCTGGCGCTTGAATCGCCGAACGTTGCGCTGGTGATCGGCGAAGGTGGCTCGGGCGGGGCGATCGCGATCGCCACCTGCAACCACGTCGCCATGCTGGAGCATGCGATCTACAGCGTCATCTCGCCGGAAGCCGGCGCCTCGATCCTGTGGCGCGACAGCGCCCGGGCGCAGGACGCGGCCACCAACATGAAGATCACCGCGCAGGATCTCATCAAGCTCGGCATCGTCGACGAGATCGTCGAGGAGCCGCTGGGCGGTGCGCACCGGGCAAGGGAAACGGTGATCAACCGTGCCGGGTCGGTGATCGAGAAGGCGCTGGCCCGCTTCGACGGCTGGTCCGCGCAGGACATCCGTCGCCATCGCCGCGACAAGTTCCTGAAGATCGGCCGGACGCTCTAAGGTCCCGTTTTTGTTGATGCGGCGCATCAGTGCGCCGCAAATCGACATGGCTTCGCCCGATTTCCGCCGGTTGCCGCCAAATCGCCGGATTCACCCCGCATGGGTCGCCGATTGCATCGGCACAAGCGGAGTAACCACTCCTCAACCATGATTGAGTAGCCTCGGAGTTGGCCGATCCGGGGGCACGGGCTATCAAGGTTGCATGCGGGAAAACCGCAACAAGCGAAGGTTCTTGAGATGGCGGTTCATCAGTCCCTTAAGACGCGCTGGCTGAAACTCGGCATGGCCGTGGCGCTCGGCTTCACGCTCGCCGCCTGTCAGGCGGACGAATTCGTGTCGTCTGGTCCCAAGCACCTGCGCCCCGTCAGCGCCTCCATCAAGGAGAAGATGCAGGAGCTCGGCATGAAGGCCGAGTCGCCGATCATGATCCGCATCTACAAGGAGGATTCGGAGCTGGAGGTCTGGAAGCAGACCAAGAGCGGGCGCTACGCGCTGCTGAAGAGCTTCGAGATCTGCAAGTGGTCCGGCGAGCTGGGACCGAAGATCAAGGAAGGCGACCGCCAGGCGCCGGAAGGCTTCTACGAGATCACGCCGGCCCTGATGAACCCGAATTCCAGCTATCATCTCGCCTTCAACATGGGCTACCCGAACAAGTTTGACCGGGCTTATGGCCGCACCGGCTCCCACCTGATGGTGCACGGCGCCTGCTCGTCGCGCGGCTGCTACGCGATGACGGACGAGCAGATCCAGGATATTTACGCCCTCGCCCGCGACTCCTTCCGGGGCGGCCAGCGCTCGTTCCAGGTCCAGGCCCTGCCCTTCCGCATGACGCCGGAAAACATGGTCAAGCACCGCGACAGCGAGCATTTCGAATTCTGGAAGATGCTGAAGCGCGGCACCGATCATTTCGAGGTGACCAAGGTTCCGCCGCAAATCGGCGTCTGCGAGAAACGCTATGTCTTCGACGCGACGCAGGTCGTGGAGGGCGTGCCGCTGAATGCCGTCGGCAAGTGCCCGGATCTCGACGTGCCGGACGCAGTGGAGCAGGCGGTCGCGGCGAAGGAACGCAAGGACGAGGAAAAGTTCAACCAGATCGTCGCCAGCATCGAGCGCTCTGAAGAACGCAAGAAGCAGTTCGCCGCGATCTTCGGCTCCGACGAGGAAACGGCGCAGAAGACCGAGGGTGATGCCGCGACGGCTCCCGTCACGGTTGCTGCCGCGCCAGCCGCAAACCCGGCCGGCGAGCCGGCGAAGGTTACCGCTCCGGCATCGGCAAGCGAAGCCATCGCCGCAATTGCCACCAACAGCGATCAGCGCGGCGGAAAGCCGGAGGCCGAGCGCCTGGGCGTGCCGACGGCAACTGCCTTCGCGCCCGAAGCCAAGAAGCCTTCGGACGAAGGCGGCTTCTTCACCCGCTTCATCCCGACTTTCGGGCTGATCGGCGGCGATGACGAGGAAAGAAGCGCTCCCGATCCCGCGCTTGCCGCGGCACCAGCGCCGCAGTCCAAGCCTGACGCGAAGCCTTGACGGGACTTACGCCCAGATCGCCATCCTGAAGCCGCGTGCGTCCCTCTCGGGAGGCTCCGGGAAGGGCCGCGCCAATCCCCGCATGATGCGCTCCGCGATCAGCGCGTTGACGCAGGCATCGATGAAATCGTCGCGGCCGGCGCCGCGCGGTGGCGGTTGATCCAGAAAGGCGCGCTCGAAGCCGTGGCGTTCAAGCAAGTCGCGCCGCTCGTCGAGGCCGGGCCCGTTCGCTCGGCTCCTGACCTTCTTCGGCAGCGACATCGGCCTTTCGCCATTCAACCGCCAGAAGGCGACTTCCGGATGGACCTCGTAGATGACGGCTTCCATCTGCGCCGACATCAGCGCATCGATCTCCCGGATCTTGGGGAAGATATTGAAGGCCTGCTTTGAAACCTTGCGCGGAGGGTCGGAGGTTTCCAGCGCCACGCGGCAGGCCTCGCGATAGTCGTCGCAATAGACGGCGGCGCGAGAGGGGATCGAAAAGACCGAAGATTGCCGCTCGCCCAGCAGCGGGCGCACCAACCGCTCGGGCCCGCGTCCGCCTGATCCCGCGCGTTCGGGCAGGCCGATCGGCATGTCGACGGCAATCAGTGTCGGGCTTTCGGGACGTTCGAGCAGGTCGGCAAAGCGCGGCACCAGCAGCACGTCGGGCGACGCGTCCGAGGCAAGATCGCGGAGAACGGCGATCCAGCCAGCCCTTGCGCCATCCACGCCCGCAACCAGCATCCGCTTCCCTCGCCGTCAGGCCGGTTTCGGCCGGTCGAGGATGCGGCGCGAGGAAACGAGCGCCATCGGTCCGACGAGCGAGCTCTGTTCGGACGAAAGCAGCAGCTCGCTGGACCCCTGCTTCACGCTGCGGGCGACGAGCTCGAATGTGGAGGCCGCGGCGCGTTTCAGCGCACCTTCCTCGCCATGACCTTCAAGCAGCCTTGCGGTGAAGAGAGCGGAGAAAAGATCGCCCGTGCCGTGGGGCGCGTTGATGACGAGCCCGTGTTCGGCGGCAAGCGAGCCGCCCGGTCCGACCAGGAGATTGCAGACCGAATTGCGCCGAAGGGCCGGCGACGAGGTAACGATCACACGCTCCGGCCCGAGCGTGCGGGCGGCAACGATCGCCTCCGCCTCCGTCTCGACGGGCAATCCGGTCAGCCAGGCAAGCTCGAAGCGGTTGGGTGTCGCGATATCGGCGCGCGAAATCAGGTGCTCCCGCTGAGCGTTGGCAGTCGCTTCGGGAACGTAGAGGCCGGCGCCGTCGCCGATCACGGGATCGCAGATGTGCCAGGCCTTCGGATTGGCGGCCTTCAGCGCATCGACCAGCTTCGCAACCTCCGCCGCCTGGCCGGCCTCGCCCAGATAGCCGGTGAGAATCGCCGCGCAGGAACCCAATCCGGTCCCGCCCGCAATGTCGCCGATGAGCCTTGCGAAATCCTCCGCCGGCGGCACGATGCGGGTGCCCGGGCCTTGACCCGGATGCCAGGGCAGCAGGATGGTCGGCACGAACCAGACGGGAAAGCCCAGACGCTCCAGCGCGAAGACGGCGCCTCTGCCCCCGATCGCGCCGTTGACCACTTGCGAAGTGACCACGATGACGGGAGGGCGGGGCTGAAATCTTGCGGCGGGTGCGGTTTCGCGTGGCGGCAGCATGCAGGTTCCGGGCGTCAGGAAGCGGAGCGGCGCGCGGAGGCGCCGGGCCCGAAGCGGGTCTCGATATAGTCGGCGACCATCTCCTTGAAGGCGTCGGCGATGCCTTCGCCCCTCAGCGTCGCGACCTTCTTTCCATCGATGAACACGGGAGCCGCCGGCACTTCACCTGTTCCGGGAAGCGAGATGCCGATATCGGCGTGCTTGCTTTCGCCCGGACCGTTGACGATGCAGCCCATCACCGCGACGTTGAGCGCCTCGACGCCGGGATACTTCTCGCGCCATTGCGGCATGGAGACGCGGATACTCTCCTGGATGTCGCGGGCAAGCTCCTGAAACACGGTCGAGGTGGTGCGCCCGCAGCCGGGGCACGCGGCGACGATGGGAATGAAGGCGCGAAAGCCCATGGTCTGGAGCAGTTCCTGCGCCACCTGCACCTCGCGGGTGCGGTCGCCGCCCGGCTCCGGCGTCAGCGACACGCGGATCGTGTCGCCGATGCCCTGCTGCAGCAGGATGCCCATGGAAGCGGCCGAGGCGACGATGCCCTTCGACCCCATACCGGCCTCGGTGAGGCCGAGATGGAGCGCATAGTCGCAGCGCCTGGCGAGGTCGGCGTAGACGGCGATCAGGTCCTGCACCTGGCTGACCTTGGCAGACAGGATGATCTTGTCGCGGCCCATGCCGAGTTCTTCGGCGCGCTCGGCCGAAAGAAGTCCGGACTGGATGATCGCCTCGCGCATGACGGCGGCAGCCGACAGCGGCGCGTCGCTCGCCGCATTGTCGTCCATCAGGCGGGTCAGAAGCTCCTGGTCGAGCGACCCCCAATTGACGCCGATGCGGACCGGCTTGTCGTGCTTCAGCGCGATATCGATGATCTGCGAGAATTGCGTGTCGCGCTTGCCCTTGAAGCCGACATTGCCCGGATTGATGCGGTATTTGGCGAGTGCCTCGGCACAGGCCGGATGATCGGCCAGTAGCTTGTGGCCGATATAGTGGAAGTCGCCGATGAGCGGCACGTTGACGCCGATCCGCTCCAGCCGGTCGCGGATGCGCGGCACTGCGGCGGCGGCCTCGTCGCGGTCGACGGTGATGCGCACGATTTCCGAGCCTGACCGGGCCAGCGCCGAAACCTGCGCCACCGTGGCATCGATATCGGCGGTATCGGTGTTGGTCATCGACTGCACGACGACCGGATGGCCGCCGCCGATGACGACCCCGCCGACGGAGACGGCGACCGACTGACGGCGCGGCGCGGGGCCGGCCTGGTCGCGGGAGGTTTCGACGGCATCCAGCATGAGCATTTCCGCTTCCGGCATCGCAGGGACGTTCGTCCCGCCACTGCCCGTTTGATTAGTGCGCGGCGGGCCGTCGTGCAAGGGGGCGCGACTTGATCCCGCGCCGAGATGACGCTTGTTTCTGCGGCAAGCGCCGGCCCCAGCCCTTGGCCGTCATCCCGGGCGAGTGAGGCTTAGCCGAACGATGACCCGGATCCAGCAATCAGCGCGGGCGTGAGCCTGCTTCCTTCCCAATTCAAGCCGTGGCCCACGGGCGGAAGATATCTGGCCCCGGCACTGGCGGCGCGGCCGGCGCTCATGCGGGCCGGGGTGACGATGGAGCGTGGCGCGGG
>NZ_JACFXV010000065.1 GCF_014050225.1 Stappia albiluteola
GTTACTGGATGCCCGGTCGAGCCGGGCATGACAGGATATGCTGCGGCCTTCGGGTGGATCGCCGGATCTGGGCCCGGCGAAGACGAGCGGAGAGGCACTCCCCCAACACATGCGCCCGAATGAATGTGACCACCAACCGGGAGTTGCGCTTTTCTCCGTATATTTCTCAGGATAGAATGCGCACAGGGTCGGCGAAAAAGGCTGGCCCGGGGGCTTAGCAACCCCTACCACAACGGCTGGCATCAGCCGTATTGATGCCTCCTCGACCTCAGGGGTCCAAACCCTCATGGCCGGGGAGGCGATGGCGCATGTCCAAGGGCTTGCCCTAAAGGCCATCGCGGCCGCCTTGTGGTCGGCTTGCTAACTCCCCGGTCGCCAGAGGTCTTCCTCTGGCGTTCACCGTTTCATTCGGGGAGGAAAGCCATGGCCGTCACCGCCTTTGGCATCACCACCATTTCATTGGTCACCGCATGGCTCGACTACCGCCTGCGACGCTACCAACTCACCCTCGCCGACAAGCACCACGCACCGCCTGCTGAGGCGGCTGTCTCCTTTTCCCCTCACCCGGCGCATTCGCGCCGACCTCTCACCCAACCGGGGTGTTCCCCGGTTGGTCGATTGAAAAACCGAAGTCGGAAACATCCGACTTCGAATGGGAGAGGTGAGGAGTGCGTGGGGACCGCCCTTACGGAAATAGTCGGCCGCTCCGGTCTGGGAACTGCTGATTGAAGCCGGCCGTGCCTCCTGCGCCCCCTCTCCCGATCGGGAGAGGGTTGGGGTGAGGGGTTCCCTCTCCGCCAATTCACGAAACACGCCCTGACGGGCGAAGGAATCGTCATGTCCGGGTCTTGCCGGACACCCGCTCGCCCCATCGAACCACCCGCACCTCAACGGTGCACAACGAGCGGGTCGCCGGTCAATGGCCCGGCGATGACGACCCCGTCTTTTTTGCGGCGCACTGCTAATCCCTCGTATCCCTTCGATTCTTCATAGGTGGGCTCGACCCCCTGACCCTGTGGCCTGACCTCGGCCGGTAGGATCGCGGCGGGGCGGTGTGTGATGCCACGCCATCGCCGGTGAACACACCGTTCCCGTCCGTGCCACTGGAACGTCCTCCCGCCTTGCCCTACCTTTGCGCCAAGCTGCCCGCAGGGTGCCAAGAAGGAACCAAGGCCCATGTCCATCCGTCCCGTCCGCCAGATCTCGTCCGCTCAGGCCACCATGGAAGGCGCCGGCGTGCACCTGCATCGCGCCTTCGGCTTCCAGGATCCGACGATGGCCGATCCCTTCCTGCTGTTCGACGATTTCCGCAACGAGCGGCCGGCCGACTATATGGCGGGCTTCCCATGGCATCCCCATCGCGGCATCGAGACGATCACCTATGTGCTGGCGGGAACCGTCGATCACGGCGACAGCCTCGGCAATGCCGGAACGCTCGGCGCGGGCGACGTGCAGTGGATGACGGCCGGGCGCGGCATCCTGCATCAGGAAATGCCGAAGGGGGACCAGCAGGGCCGCATGCACGGTTTCCAGCTCTGGGCGAACCTGCCCTCCTCGCTGAAGATGACCGAGCCGCGCTACCAGGACGTCAAGGGCGCGGATATTCCGGTCATCGTCGACGATGACGGCACCATCGTGCGCGTCGTCTGCGGCGAGTTCTGGGGCAAGCGCGGGCCGGTCGACGGCATCGCCGCCGAGCCGCAATATCTCGACATCTTCGTGCCGGCCGGCAGGCGCAAGGCGTTTCCTGTAGACACGCGGCGGCAAGCCTTCGCCTATATTTTCGAGGGCTCCGGCAGCTTCCGCGATGCCTCCAATCCCTTCGGCGTGCTGACGGAAAAGGAATTCGCCGGCGAGGAACTGACGATCCGCGACGAGTCCGGCAACCGGACGCTCGTCCTCTTCGACGCCGGCGACGAGGTGGTCGTGCAGGCGGGCGAACAGGGCATCCGCTTCCTGCTCGTTTCCGGCGCGCCGATCCGCGAGCCGGTCGCCTGGCACGGGCCCATCGTCATGAACACCCGCGAAGAGCTGATCCAGGCGGTGACGGAACTGCGCAACGGCACGTTCATAAGGTAGGCGCCAGCCCTTCCGGTTTGCCTCACGTTCCCGTCATGCCGGACAAGCGAGGCGCAGCCGAGCGCCGATCCGGCGATCCACGGAAGGCTGCGGCTAGCCGAAGCGCTGCGTGGATACGCGGGTCAGGCCCGCGTATGACGACCCGGGAGGTTACGGCAAAAAGCGTCCGCAAACTCTGTCATGCCCGGCTCGGTCGGGCATCCAGTAACCGCCGTGGCCGGATATCCAGCCGCCAACCCATGTGTCTACTGGTTCCCCGCCTGCGCGGGGATGACACCCGAGTATAGGGCAAGCACCCTGCCACAAACTCCCGTCATGCCGGACCGCGTGCGCGGCAACGCGCATCGCTCGCCCGGGATGACGGCCAGGCGTGAGATCGCCCCTCAAATCGCCCTGAGTTCCTGATGGTCCGGGCGGTTCTGGCGGGCCAGCAGCTTGTTCAGCGCCGAGACATAGGCGCGGGCGGAAGCGACCAGCGTGTCGGTATCCGCGCCCTTGCCGGTGGTGATGCGGCCATTGGCTTCCAGCCGCACCGAAACCTCGGCCTGCGCGTCCGTGCCTTCGGTGACCGCGTGCACCTGATAGAGCGACAGCGTCGCCTGATGCGGCACGATCGCCTTGATCGCGTTGAATGTCGCGTCCACCGGGCCGTCGCCGGTTGCCTCGCGGGTCTCGTGGCGACCGTCGATATCCATGGTCAGGATCGCCTTCTGCGGCCCGCCGGTGCCGGCGATGACGGTCAGCGCGATCACCTTGATATGCTCGCCCTGGGTCGCGATCTCGGTCTCGACCAGCGCCTCGATATCCTCGTCATAGACGTGCTTCTTGCGGTCGGCCAGATCCTTGAAGCGGCGGAAGGCGTCCTCGAAGGCATTGTCGCCGATCTCGTAGCCCAGCTCCTTCAGCTTGTCGCGGAAGGCGTGGCGGCCGGAATGCTTGCCCATGACCAGCGAGGTCGACTTCACGCCCACATCTTCCGGCTTCATGATCTCGTAGGTCTCGGCATTCTTCAGCATGCCGTCCTGGTGGATGCCGCTTTCATGCGCGAAGGCATTCTTGCCGACGATCGCCTTGTTGTACTGGACCGGGAAGCCGGAGACGGCGGAGACCAGCTTGGAGGCGCGCGTCAGGAACTTCGGATCGATGCTGGTCGCGTAGGGCAAGGCGTCGCCGCGCGTGCGGATCGCCATCACGATCTCCTCCAGCGCCGCGTTGCCGGCCCGTTCGCCGAGACCGTTGACGGTGCATTCGATCTGCCGCGCGCCGCCGGCGACACCGGCCAGCGAATTGGCGACCGCCAGGCCCAGGTCGTCATGGCAATGCACGGAGAAGATCGCCTTGTCGGCATCCGGCACGCGGTTGCGGATCTCGACGAACATCGCCTTGTATTCGTCCGGCGTGGCGTAGCCGACCGTATCCGGCAGGTTGATCGTCGTGGCGCCCGCCCTGATCGCCGCTTCCACGCACTTGCACAGATAGTCGATCGGCGTGCGGGTGGCGTCCATGGCCGACCACTCGACGTCGTCGATCAGGTTGCGCGAGCGCGCCACCGTATCGGTGATGATGGCGAGCACCTGCTCTTCCGTCTTGTTCATCTGGTACTGCAGATGGATCGGCGAGGTGGAGACGAAGGTGTGGATGCGGCCGCGCTCGGCCAGGCGCACCGCCTCGCCGCAGCGGTCGATATCGGCGTGGATCGCGCGGGCCAAACCGGCCACGACGGAGTTGCGGGTGCGCTTGGCGATCTCGCTGACCGCCTCGAAATCGCCGTTGGAGGCGATCGGAAAGCCGGCCTCGATGATATCGACGCCCATTTCGTCGAGGATCTCGGCGACCTGCAGCTTCTCCTCCAGTGTCATGGAGGCGCCCGGCGACTGCTCGCCGTCGCGCAGGGTGGTGTCGAAGATGCGTACGTGGTCCTTGGTGCTGTCAACGCTCATGGATCGGTGTCCCTGGCTCTGGCGCCCTCGCCGCTTGCCGGCCATTCAGGCGGAGGGGACGGGCGCGAAAAATCGTGTCGGATGATTTCGGCTTCTCTCCCCTAAGTGCCCGCCTTCTCGAAACGAAGGCTGCCGACGCTCAGGGGCATCTAAGGAGAAGAAGGTCGCCGATAAGAAGAAGGCCGCGCGAAAGCCGCGCATCGATCGCGAAGGATGCGTCAATCGCAACAGCGGCAGAGCGGCCATCGGCGATCATCGTGCGATCTCGTTCCCTTCTCCGGCCTCGTCCGCCCGTCTTGAAATGGGGCACCGAGCCGTATCCATGCACTTGAACGGAGGCCGAAAGGCGCTGCCCGTTCCGGTTTCAACACTTCTGGTAACCGATCCCCGGCCGTTTCGCAAGACCGCTGCCGGCGCATGGCGCACCGCGGAATTCAAAAGCGAAGCAAACCGACATGTCAGACATACGAAGGCTTGCGGACGACTCGCGGGCATGCTGAACTCCGCGCAAATCACCAATGCCTGCCCTCCCGAATCCTTTTCCTTACGCAGTTGACGAGATGCAGTTCTACAATCTTCTCCTTCTTATCGGCCAGGCGATCCTCTATTTCACCGTCATGGTCTGCCTGTTGCAGTCACGTCACCGGATCGGGCTCGGCGTCTTCCTCTGTGCGCTCGGCGTGATGCACTTCCTGGAGACCTACCTCGCCAGCGTCTTCTACATCGCACTGCCCTTCGGCGTGATTTCGCCAGGCTCCACCGTGCTTTTCTCCGGCAAGCTGATGATGATCCTGCTCCTCTACATCAAGGAGGATGCGGCCATCGTCCGCCAGCCGATCTACGGCCTGCTGGTCGGCAATTTCCTGCTTGTCGGCCTGGTGATGATCCTGCGCAATCACCAGACGCTGCCGCTGATCGACGGCAAGGTGCCGGATATCGCCTTCATCGACGAGATCGGCTGGCTGATGATCTGGGGCACGACGCTGCTGTTCGTCGATTCGATCGGCATCATCCTGCTTTACGAACGCATCGGCTCGTGGTTTCGCGCCTTCCCGGCCTTGCGCATCCTCATTTGCGCCATGGCGGTGCTGACCTTCGACCAGCTCGGCTTCTACGTGGCGCTGCGGGTGATTTCCGGCGCGCCGATCGAAGTGCTCTATGGCGGCTGGATGGCCAAGATGGGCGCGGCAGCCGTCTATACCGTGCTCTTCGTGATTTTCCTGCGGCTGACGCGGCACCACGAGGCGCGCAGCGTCGTCAGCCTCGGCGTCGGCGACATCTTCCATGTGCTGACCTATCGCGAACGCTACGAGCAGTTGCTTGAGGCGGCGGGCCGCGACCACCTGACCGGGGCCTATGGCCGCAGCCGCTACGACGCCGAGGGCCCGCGCATCATCGAGGCCGCCGTCCGCCGGGGCCAGCCTCTCAGCATGCTGGTGATCGACATCGACAATTTCAAGCTGATCAACGACAGCCTCGGCCATACCGCCGGCGACCGTATCCTGAAGAAAGTGTCCGACGTGCTGATGGCCAATCTGCGCAGCGATGACCACCTGTTCCGCTACGGCGGCGAGGAATTCGTCGTGATCTGCGAGAGGCTGCCCAAGGAAGCGGCCCACTCCATGGCCGACCGGCTGCGGCGCACGATCAGCGACGCGATCCTGAAGGACGAAGGCAGCGAGGTCACGGTGAGCGTCGGCATCTCCGCCGCCCCCGCCGACGGCCGCAGCCTGCTGCAGCTCTTCGAGCATGCCGACCGCCGCCTCTACAGCGCCAAGCAGAGCGGCCGCGACCGCGTCTGCGCCGATGATGCCGCCTACGCGTCCGCCCCGGCGTGACGCCTGAAAATTGCAACACGATTGAATTGGACCATCTAATGGTCTATTTTTCTGTTTTGGGAACGACTCCGGAACAGGGCGAGCAATGCGCGTCTCCGTGACAGAGGCCAAAGGCCAACTGACCGAATTGGTGCGGCGCGCCGAAGCCGGGGATGAGGTCATCCTTACGCGGCATGGGCATGCAGCCGTGCGCCTTGTTCCGATGAAGGAGACGCCGGACCGCAAGTCACGCCGGGCCCTGCTTGAAGCGGTGAAGGCTGCGGGCGCTGCAAAGGCGGCGGCGGGGCCAAAGGCGGCCCGCAGCCAGGATTTCCTCTACGGCGACGACGGCATGCCCGAATGATTGCCGTCGACACGTCCGCGCTCATGGCGATCGTGCTCGGGGAAGCGGAAGCCGATGCCTGCATCGCCGCATTGGAAGCCGAGGACGAACTGCTGATTTCCGCCGGCACCGTCGCCGAAGCCCTGATCGTCGCCGCGCGGCGCAATGTCGGCGAGGAAATGCAGCGCCTGATCGATGGACTGGGCTTCGAAGTGGTGAGCGTGACGCCGGCCTCGGCCCGGCGCATCGCGCAGGCTTACGCCCGTTGGGGCAAGGGTGCCCATCCCGCCGCGCTGAATTTCGGCGACTGCTTTGCCTACGAAATTGCAAGCGAGCGCGCCTGCCCTCTCCTTTTCGTCGGCGGGGATTTCAGGGCCACGGATGTCAAAAGCGCTCTTTCGCCCGGCGCCTGAAAGGCTTATCACCGGAGCATGACCAGACAGTACGACACGTTCGGCGGGCGCGTTGCCGATGCGGTGAAGGGCCACTGGGTCGACACCCATGCGCCCGAATGGCTGCGCCCCTATGCAAGGCTCGCCCGCTGGGAACGGCCGATCGGCTGGTGGCTGCTTTTGTGGCCCTGCTGGTGGTCGGCGGCCCTTGCGGCGATCGCTTCCGGCAGCGCCATCCCCAATCCGTGGCATCTCGCGCTCTTCATGATCGGCGCCATTGCCATGCGCGGCGCGGGGTGCACCTACAACGATCTGGTCGACCAGGATATCGATGCGAAGGTCGCCCGCACCCGCTCGCGGCCGATCCCGTCCGGCCAGGTCACGCCCTTCATGGCCAAGGTGTTCCTCGTGGCGCAGGCGCTGGTCGGCCTCGCCGTGCTCCTGAGCTTCAACCGCTTCTCGATCATCCTGGGCTTCGCCTCGCTGCTGCCGGTCGCGATCTATCCCTTCATGAAGCGGGTGACGAACTGGCCGCAACTCTTTCTGGGTTTTGCCTTTTCCTGGGGCGCGCTGATGGGCTGGGCCGCCACGTTCGGCAGTCTCGGCCTTGCGCCCGTGCTGCTTTATGTGGGCGGCATCCTGTGGACGATCGGTTACGACACGATCTACGCGCATCAGGACAAGGAAGACGACGCGCTGGTCGGCGTCAGGTCCACCGCGCGCCTGTTCGGCGAGCGGACCAAACCCGCCCTCGTGCTGCTCTATGGCGGCGCGACCCTCCTCTTCACGCTCGCCGCTGCAGCCGCCGATGCGGGCCCGCTCGCCTTCGCGGGACTGGCTCTCGGCGCCTTGCATCTTGCCTACCAGGTCGTCCGGCTCGACATCGACGACGCGGACCAGTGCCTCGCCCTCTTCCGCTCCAACACCCGCTACGGCTGGATCGTCTTTGCGGGCTTCGTTCTGGACGCGATGGTCGCAAGGCTGCTTTAGGGTCCAAATTCCTTGCGCCCCGCCGACGCCGGTGTCACGCTTGGCTCCTCGCAAGTCAGCGATGAAGGCCAGCCCAGATGACCCAGCCACGGATTGGACTTGCCCTTGGCGGCGGCGGTGCGCGCGGCCTTGCCCATATCCCGGTGCTCGAGGCCTTCGACGACCTGGGCATCAGGCCGCACGCCATGGCGGGCACCTCCATCGGCGCGCTGCTGGGGGCGGCCTATGCGGGCGGAATGGCGGGCGAAGCGATGCGCAGCTTCGCGGAGGACACTTTCCGCGACCGCAATGCGGTGCTCGCCAAGCTGTGGAAGCTTCGGCCCAAGCGCTTCGCCGATCTATTCGGCGGCGGCGGGCTGATGCAGTTCGAGGCCCTCAAGGTGCTTGAGGTCTTCATCGGCGACGCCATCCCGGCGACCTTCGCCGACCTCAGGCTCCCGCTTGCCGTCATCGCCACCGATTTCTACGGCTGCAAGGAACTGGACCTGCGGACGGGCAACCTGCATGCGGCCGTCGCCGCGTCCATCGCCATACCCGCCCTTTTCCGCCCGGTCACCATCGACGGGCGCATCGTCATCGACGGGGGGGTGGTCAATCCCCTTCCCTTCGACGCCCTGCCGAAAACCTGCGACATTATCGTCGCCGTCGACGTGGTCGGCTCGCCGAGCCCGCGCCGCAAGCGCCAGAACCCGAGCGCCACGGATGCGCTTTTCGGCGCCACGCAGATCCTGATGCAGACCATCACCTCGCAAAAGCTCAGAAGCCGCAGGCCGGACATCCTGGTAAAGCCGGATATCGATTCCTTCCGCGTCCTCGACTTCCTCAAGGCCGACAAGGTGCTGGAAGCCGCCGAGCCGATCCGCGAAACGGTGAAGCGCCAGGTCGCCGACGCGATCGAGGCACACGACAAGGCCGCCGCCAAAGGCGAACGCCACCGCCTGCAGGCTTGAAGGCGGGCAGCGCGCTCCTATCCTTCGGAGAGGATCTCGGGAGAACCGCTCATGCTTCAGCGTCTTGCCTGCGCAATCCGGCTAATCCTCGCGGCGCTTTTGATGTCGCTCCTCGGCGCCGGTCCTTCCCTCGCGATCTGCCAGCTCGTTTCGCAGAACGGCTTCGAGGGTCTGGTGCCCCTGAAGACCGCTCTTGCGCCCAACCAGCTCCAGATCCGCTACATCGGGCACTCGACCTTCGAGATCGAGACGCCGACAGGCCTCAGGATCGCCACCGACTACAACGGCACCATGAAGCCAGACCGCATCCCGAATGTCGTCACCATGAACGGCGCGCACGGCACCCATTTCACCTTCAATCCGGAACCGGAAATCGAGCATGTGCTGCTCGGCTGGAACCCGGAAGGCGGGCCGATGGACCACGACCTGACAATCCGGGACGTGCGCATCCGCAATATCCAGACCAACACGCGCGGCTGGGACGGCGAGACGCGGAGGCTGGGCAACTCGATCTTCATCTTCGAGACCGCCGAGCTTTGCATCGCCCATCTCGGCCACCTGCATCAACGGCTGACGGACGAGGACCTGACCCGGCTCGGACGCATCGACATCG
This sequence comes from Stappia albiluteola, assembly GCF_014050225.1. GTDB lineage: Bacteria > Pseudomonadota > Alphaproteobacteria > Rhizobiales > Stappiaceae > Hongsoonwoonella > Hongsoonwoonella albiluteola. The sequence continues at coordinate 9,125 of NZ_JACFXV010000065.1, forward strand.
TCTTCGTGCCGGTGGACGGCTCGGTGACGCTCGGCCACGACAGCATGGCCGAAGTGCTGCAGGCGATCGGCCCGCGCGTGGTGATCCCCATGCACGCCTTCACCTACGGCTCGCTGCAGTCCTTCAGCGCCAGGCTGGCGCTGGCCGGCTATCAGGTCGAACTGTCCGACAGCCCGGTCTATATCGCCAGCCGGGCGACCCTGCCGGCGGCCCCGACGCTGCTTGTCCTGCCGGGCAGATAGCCTGGGGATCAGGATTTACCGCTCAGCCGTGGATGGCGAGGCTGTCCTCGGGCGTCGCCTCGCGCTCCTCCAGGCCATAGTCGCGCAGCACCTGCGTCACGCGCAGCCGGTAGGCGGAAAAGATCTTGTTGCGGCCCATGGCCTGCGCCTTGCGGTGCTCGGCCGTGTTGCGCCAGGCTTTCACCGCTTCCTCGTCGCGCCAGACGGAGAGCGACAGGATCTTGCCCGGATTGGTGAGGCTCTGGAATCGCTCCACCGAGATGAAGCCATCGATCGTTTCAAGAATGGGCTTCAGGTCGGCGGCAATATCCAGATATTCCGCGCGGTGTTCGTCCCTGGGTTCCACTTCGAAAATCACGGCAATCATCGTTATTGTCCTTGATGGGGTGCATTCGCTGCAGTGGATGCGGGGGCGGCGGGATTTGCAAGCCAATCCCGCGTTATCGCCGCTCCTTGAAGAAGGTCTTCAACAGCTCCGCCGCATCCTTCTCGCCGATGCCGGAATAGACGTCGGGCGCGTGGTGACAGGTCGGGCTCGCGTAGAAGCGCACGCCATGCTCCACCGCGCCGCCCTTTTCGTCCGCCGCGCCGAAATAGAGCCGGCGGATACGGGCGAAGGAAATCGCCGCCGCGCACATCGGACAGGGTTCGAGCGTCACATAGAGATCGCAATCGACGAGGCGCTGCGAGGAAAGGCGTTTGCCCGCCGCACGGATCACCTGGATCTCCGCATGGGCGGTCGGGTCGTCGAGTTCGAGCGTCCGGTTGCCGTCGGCCGCGATCACCTCGCCCTTGCAGACGAGGACGGCGCCGATCGGCACCTCGCCGCGGGCGGCCGCCTTTCGCGCTTCATCCAGCGCCAGATCCATGAAGCCCGGCGATGTCTTCGCAGGTTTTTCGAATGCATTCGACATGGCGAGCGAAAATAGGGGGGTCCAGGTCGCTTGTCACGATATGGCCGCAGAGCTGTCTCCCGCATTTCTCGCGTTCCGTTTCCCTCGCCGCTCTGGTATGACGCGCGCCATGACGAAAGATGACACTCCCAAGGGACCGAGAGGCGGCAAGCGCCCCTCTCATTCTTCCCGCAATTCGGCGCCCCGCAAGCCGGGCCCCGGCCGTCCGCAACGCACCTGGAGCCGCGACGGCGCTCCGGAGCGCGAACCGGGGCGTTCGGATGAGCGCGGCGGCAAGCCCGCCTTCGCCAAGCACCCCCGGCCCGAGCGTGCCCGGCCCGAGCGTGAGGGCGGCCGGTTCGCCGACAGGCCGCGCGACGAGCGCAAGCCCTTTGTGAAGCGCGAGCGGCCGGACCGTGCCAAGCCCGCGCGCCCGAGGCCCGCTGTGGCGGAGGTCGCCCAAGCGGTGGAAAAAACCTCCGCCTATGAGGGCGAGCGTATCGCCAAGGTGATGGCGCGCGCCGGCCTCTGCTCGCGCCGCGATGCCGAGGAATGGATCCGCGCCGGACGGGTGAGCATCAACGGCAAGGTGCTGGAAACCCCGGCGATGACGGTCGCCGAAGGCGACACGGTGCTGGTCGACGGCGAGCCGCTGCCCCTTCGCGAACGCACCAGGCTCTGGCTCTTCCACAAGCCGCGCGGCGTGGTGACCACCAGCCACGATCCGGAAGGCCGCACCACGGTGTTCGACCGCCTGCCGGACGACCTGCCGCGCGTGATCGCGGTCGGCCGGCTCGACATCAACACCGAGGGTCTGCTGCTGCTCACCAATGACGGCGGTCTTGCCCGCGTGCTGGAACTGCCGGCGACCGGCTGGCTGCGCCGCTACCGCGTGCGCGCCTTCGGCAAGGTCACCCAGGCCGACCTCGACAAGCTTGCCGACGGCATCGCCATCGACGGCGTGCTCTATGGCGCGATCGAGGCATCGCTCGACAAGGAACAGGGCGACAATGTCTGGCTGACACTCGGCCTGCGCGAGGGCAAGAACCGTGAGGTCAAGCGGGTGCTGGAGCATCTGGGCCTTGCGGTGAACCGCCTGATCCGCGTCTCCTTCGGTCCTTTCCAGCTCGCCGACCTCGAGGAAGGCGAAGTGCGGGAGATCCGTGGTCGCGTGCTGCGCGACCAGCTTGGCGAGCGGCTGGCCCAGGAAGCGGGCACGGATTTCGAGGCACCGATCGTGAACGAACCCGTGCAGGCTGCGCCTGCGCGCGGCCGGGCGAAGGATACCCGCGACCGGAAGCCGAAGCCCGATGCCGGCTGGCTGAGCGCCAAGGAAGGCCGCGCCGCCGTCGCAGGCGGCAGGAAGAAGGCCGCCTATCGGTCCGACGACACGCGCGGACCGCGCCCGCGCCGCGACACTCGCGACGGCGATGATGGCGCACGCAGCGAACGACCCCGCCGCGAGGGCCCGAAGCGAGAGGGCAGCCGCGAGGATCGGCCTCAGAAGGTCTCGCCGCGCAGCCGTTTCCGCCTGACGAAGGAGCCGAAACCAAGGTCCAAGCCCGATTTCGACCGGGGCCCGCGAACCAGCCGCCGCCGCATCTGGGACGAGGACGGCAATCTCGTCGAGGTCCAGACCACCGAAGCCCCCAAGGGAAAGTTCCCCGGCAAGCGCGGTGGCCCGGATCGGGGCGGGCCTGATCGGGGTGGTCGGGGCGGCAAGCGATGAGGATCATCGCCGGCCGCTTCAAGGGGGCAGCCCTTGCCACGCCGAAAGGCCAGGGCACGCGTCCGACCAGCGACCGCCTGCGCGAAACGATCTTCAACATCCTCGCCCACGGCCTTGGCGAAGCGAGCGACTGCGTCGAGAACGCCCGCGTCATCGACCTCTTTGCCGGTACCGGCGCGCTCGGCATCGAGGCGCTGAGCCGCGGCGCCCGTTCCTGTCTCTTCGTGGAAGAGGCCGTGGAGCCGCGCGGCGTGATCCGCCGCAATGTCGAGACGCTGGGCCTCAACGGCGTGACCAAGATCTTCCGCCGCGACGCCACCCGTCTTGGCGAGGTGGGCACTATCGAGCCCTTCACGCTGCTTTTTGCCGATCCGCCCTACAACAAGGGTTTCGGCGATAAGGCGCTCGCCTCCGCACTCGCCGGCGGCTGGCTGAAACCCGGCGCGATCTGCGTGCTGGAGGAAGACGCAAGGGCGGCAATCGACATCCCGGCGGGCTTGGCCGAACTCGACCGCCGCACGGTCGGCGACAGCCAGATCCTGTTCCTGAAAGCGTGACGCCGGCACCGACCGGTTTCCGCGATTTGCGCTGGGTTGTACGCTGAAGCAACAGACAACTCTTGTTGGCACGCGAAAAACGCCACCTACTTCAGGCAGGTCTCGAACTTGCGAGAGGGGGAGCCGGTGGCGTCGACATTGGACCAGACACTCGAAATCATTGCCAGGATCGACCGGGCGGTGACGCCCGAGGAAATCTGCGACGGTCTCACATCCTTTACCGCCCGCTTCGGCCTCGGCTCGATGATCGCCGGGACAATGCCGTCGCCAACGGATCGAAGGCGGCAACAGGAGCAACACCTGTTGCTGTCAGGATTTCCGGACGGCTGGATGGATCGCTACCTGAGCCAGAACTACGTCCACATCGATCCGGTGATACGGCGTATCCAGAGCGACCTTGCCCCCTTCGAATGGTCGCAAGCGTTGCCGTATATCAGCAGCCGGACCGCATCGGTTGCCCATCGCATGTTCGGCGAGGCGCGAGAACACAGGCTTGCAACGGGGTTTGCCGTTCCCTTGATCACGCCGGACGGCGCGATTGCGGCGATTTCCTTTGGCGGCGAACGCCTGGAACTGCCGCCCGAGGCGCCGGGCATGATCAGCATGATCGGCTCCTACGCCATAGGTCGCGCCATCGAACTCCGCAGCCGTGAAGCCAGACGGCGCGATGCCGGGCTGACACCACGGGAAATCGAGTGCCTGAAATGGGCTGCCGACGGCAAGACGGAGTGGGAAATCAGCGTCATTCTGACCATCTCCGAGCACACGGCCGACAAGCATCTGGCCAACGCGCAACGCAAGCTGCGCGCGGCAAACCGAGCGCAGGCGATCGCCAACGCCATGCGCCTCGGGCTCATCCTGTAACGGCCGAATCTACTGCGATCGCGGTATCGCTTCCGCCTGCAAGCCGTGATCCAACTTCGCTGCAAGGCCGCGTGAGCCAGCGCCGGTTTCTCCGGCGGCCAGAAGCGCGGTGCGTCAGGCAGGGAGTTGAAGGCGGATTGAAAACGAGAAGCAGGAGCATGCCCGATCCTGTCGACGTTCACGTCGGTGCGCGCATTCGACGGAGGCGGACCGCTCTCGGATTGTCACAGGCAAGCCTTGGACAAAGCATCGGCATCTCGTCGCAACAAATCCAGAAATACGAACGAGGCAGCAATCGCGTCGGCGCGGGCGCACTCTATGCCCTGGCGCGTGTGCTGAACGTACCCATCCCCTATTTCTTCGGGAACGCAGCGCAATCGGCGGAGCCTGAGCCGGGTTCTCAAGAAACTCCCCAGCCCTCGGTCGCACCGTTGGTGATGTCGAAGGACCACATGGTCCTCAACACCGCATTTCAAAAAATCCGCAATCCGCAAACACGCCACAAGATAATCGAACTGGTCGAGCAGCTTGCGAGAGAGTCGGACGAGAGCGAGTAGTCGGCGGCCGTCGTAAGCGGGGCCGCCCTTTACTTCCGCCCGAACAGCCGTTCGATGTCGGAAAGCTTCAGTTCGATCCAGGTCGGGCGGCCGTGATTGCACTGGCCGGAGTGGGGCGTTGCCTCCATGTCGCGCAGGAGCGCGTTCATCTCCTGCGGGCGAAGCCTGCGGCCCGCGCGCACCGAACCGTGGCAGGCCATGGTCGCCGCCACATGGTCGAGCCGCTCCCTCAGCCGCGTGGCGCTGTCCCATTCGGCGATATCGTCGGCAAGGTCCGTCACGAGACCCTGGATATCGATGTCGCCAAGAAGCGAGGGCACCTCGCGCACCACGATCGCGCCGGGGCCGAACGGTTCCAGAACCAGGCCAACAGCTTCGAGTTCGTCCGCCCGTTCGCCAAGGCGGGCGACATCGTCCTCGGCGAGTTCCACGACTTCCGGGATAAGCAGGATCTGGCGGGAAACGCCCTTGGCGGCGAGGGCTTCCTTCAGCCGCTCATAGACCAGACGTTCATGCGCCGCATGCTGGTCGACAATGACGATACCCTTGTCCGTCTGCGCGATGATGTAGGTCTCGTGCACCTGCGCGCGCGCCGCGCCGAGCGGCAGCCGCTGGAGGTCGTCGCCGGGCGCGGCCTCGTGCGCCCGTGCGTCCGCCGAGGGGGCGGCGATATCGAGGAGCGCGTGCTGTTCCTCGGCGAATGCCGGCGCGGCTGCCTCGGCGACACCGACTGCCGATGATACTTGCGGACGATAGGCCGAGGCGCGCCAGTCATAGGACCCGGACGGTCGCGATTGCGTCGCATGGGACGGTTGGCGGGGCGCCTCGCCGGAACGCGCGAGGATATCGATCGCCGATGCCGCATTGCTGGTCGACGAGCGGTGGCCGGCCTCCGTCAGAGCCTGCTTCAGGGCGCCGACGACGAGCCCGCGCACCAGTTGTCCGTCGCGAAAGCGGACGTCGGCCTTGGTCGGATGCACGTTGACGTCGACCTGACGGGGATCGAGGTCAATGAAAAGCACGACGACGGGATGGCGGTCGCGGGCCAGCACGTCGGCATAGGCGCCACGCAGCGCCGAAAGCAGCAGCTTGTCGCGCACCGGGCGGCCGTTGACGAAGAAGAACTGCGACAGCGAGTTGGCCCGGTGGAAGGTCGGCAAACCCGCCAGCCCTTCGAGCCTCACGCCTTCCCGCTCGGCCGAAAGCCGCATGGCGTTCTCGACGAAGGAACCGCCGAGCACCTGGGCGATACGGGCCTCGAGCGCGCCGCTTCCTGCGGCGGCCGGGAAGTCGCTTGCCTGACGGTCCGCGCCGGAGAGCTGGAAGCGGATATCGGGATGCGCGAGCGCGAGCCGCTTCACCACATCCGTGATGGCGGCGGCTTCCGCCCGGTCGGATTTCAGGAACTTCAGGCGCGCCGGCGTGGAGAAGAACAGGTCCCGCACCTCGATGCGCGTGCCTTTTGTCTGTGCGACCGGCTGCAAGGCGGATTTCGCGCCGCCATCGACGGTGATCTGCCAGCCGTGGTCTTCCACCGCATGACGGCTCGCGATCGACAGGCGCGAGACGGAACCGATCGACGGCAGCGCCTCGCCGCGAAAACCGAGCGTGCGGATATCGAAGAGGTCGTCTTCGGAAAGCTTGGACGTGCAGTGCCGCTCGACCGCCAGCGCCAGGTCGTCGCGCTGCATGCCTTCGCCGTCGTCGGTAACGCGGATCAGGGATTTGCCGCCGCCCGCGGTCACCACCTCGACGCGCGAGGCGCCCGCATCGATTGCGTTCTCGACCAGTTCCTTGACGACGCTCGCCGGGCGCTCGATTACTTCACCCGCCGCAATGCGGTTGACCGCTCCCTCGCTGAGTTGCCGGATCTTCATGACAGCTTCCGCCAATGGCCTGTTCGCAATGTCCGTATGGGCGTGAATTCCAATGCCCGCCCCGATCAGTTAATGTCGCGCCCGCATCCGCGAATCTCATTCGTTTGCCCCTGACACTATCAGAGTTGGCCGCACAGGAAGAACCCGCATCATGAACGCCAACACCCCGTTGCTGATTCCCGGTCTCGAGGCCATTGCCGGCGACTATCGCGGCCTGATCTGCGACGTGTGGGGCGTGCTGCACAATGGCGTGACGGGGTTCAGGCCGGCGCGCGACGCTCTCGCCCGCTACCGCCAGGAAACCGACGGCGCCGTGGTTCTGGTAACCAATGCGCCCCGTCCCGCAGGGCCGATACGCGAGCAGTTGGGCAACCTCGGCATCGACCGCGAGGCCTATGACGATGTCGTCACCTCCGGAGACGTGACGCGCCTGCACATCAAGAAATATGCCGGCCGCCCCGTGCTTCACATCGGCCCGGAGCGCGATCTTCCCCTGTTCGACGAGACCGGCGTAACCCTCGGACGGGAAGACGATGCCGCGGCCATCGTCTGTACGGGACTTGTCGACGACACGCGCGAGGTGCCGGACGATTACCGCGAGCAGCTGAAGCGGCTCGCGGCGGCGCGCCTGCCGATGATCTGCGCCAATCCGGATATCGTGGTGGAGCGCGGCAACAGCCTCATCTGGTGCGCCGGAGCGCTCGCCCGCCTCTACGAGGATCTCGGCGGCAGCGTCATGATCCTCGGCAAACCGCACGCACCCATTTATGACGCAGCACTCGACCGCCTGTCGGCCATTACTGGCGCGCCGATCACCCGATGGGACGTGCTTGCCATCGGCGACGGCCTGCCGACCGACATCCGCGGCGCAGTCTCCCAGGATATCGACGTTCTCTTTATCACCGGCGGCATCCATGCCTCCGATTTCGGACCGACGGACACCCCCGACGAAGCGCTGATCCGCCGCCGCCTCGCGGAAGAAGGCCTGAGGGCCCGCGCCGCCCTGCCCAAACTTGCCTGGTGAAGGTCGCCGCGACCGGCGACGTTGAGGTGGTGCGAGGGCGGAAATCCACAACTCACTTGCATTCCGTCGCGTGACGCAACTTAGCGTTCGAAAAAGTTGATTACTTAATTCCGATAATTTCCAGGGGGTTGGGCAGCATGGCAAAAGACAAGCGCGTTCTGGTTATCGGCCTGGACGGTTTCGAGATCAGCCTCGCGGAAGCGATGATGCGCCGGGGCGACCTGCCGAACCTGCAGGCGCTCAAGGAGCGCAGTGCCCGGTTTCTCCTCGATCATGGCGAGGCGAAATACTCGGGCCTCGCCTGGGAGCATGTAAGCACCGGACTGACCCCGGAAGCAATCGACCGTCATGCGGCAGTGAGCTTCGACAGCCAGACCTACACCATGCGCCAGGATCCGACTTCGAATGCGCCGTTTTTTTCGGCGGTAAAGTCGAAGGCCGTCGTCTTCGACCTGCCCTATTGCGACCTGGACAAGGCCGAGGGATTGAAAGGCGTGACCGCATGGGGCGCGCATGACCCCGGCGTAAAGCCGCACTCGCGTCCCGCCGGCCTGCATGAGGAACTGGCGCAGAGGTTCGGGCCCTATCCGGCTCCCGAATTCATCTACGGCTTCACATGGCCCTCGGCGAGAAAGACCGAAGAAGCCGGCGCCGCCCTTTGCCGGGCGGTGCTGAAGCGGCGCGACTGCGCGATCTGGCTGCTGAAGGAGCGACTGCCGGACTGGAACCTTGCGATGGTCGTCGTCAGCGAGGCCCATTCGGGCCTGGAAATCCTGTGGCATGGTGTGGACCGCGATCATCCGCTGCACGAGATTCCGTCGGCCGAGCCCGCGCGCAAGGCCGTCTGCGACCTCTATCATGCGATCGATATTCTGGTCGGCGATCTCGCGGCCGCCTTTTCCGACGCCGAAATCGTAACATTCTCCATGCACGGCATGGGGACGAACGATGCCGATGTTCCCAGTATGGTGCTGCTGCCGGAGCTCATGTACCGCCGCAGCTTCGGCAAGCCTTACATGCGCGCCGGCAGATGGCGGCTGGAGGCCGGCGGCAAGCTCGCCATGCTGGACGACAAGCAGAACTGGGGCGGCGAGATGTATCGCACCATCCCCAAGCTTGCCGAGTTCAAAGACGTTCAAGGCGTGCTCGACGAGCCATTCGCCTACGACCCGGCCCGAGCGGAGCGGCTGGAATGGATGCCGACGCTGCGCTACCGGCCGTTCTGGCCGAAGATGGACGCCTTCGCCATACCCGCCTTCTATGACGGGCAGATCCGCCTGAACATGGCCGGCCGCGAAGCGGCGGGCATGGTGCCGCACGACAGATACCGGGCAAAGCTTGACGAAATAGAGAGGTTCCTCGCGGATTGCCGCGACATCGCAACAGGCAAGCCGGCGATAGCCGACATCGTGCGTACGACCAGCAATCCTTCTGCCATCGGCCCCACGCAGGCCGATATTCGCATCCGCTGGAGCGGTTGCCCGCTGGGATTGCAGCACCCGCAAGCAGGCACAATCGGCCCGGTGCCGATGCGGCGCACCGGCGGCCATTCAGGGCCATATGGATTCGTTTATTTTGCCGGGGACCGCTGGCAAAAAGGCGATGGCGGCATCCGCAACTCTTTCGATGTCGTGCCGACCGTGCTTGCCGGCCTCGGGGAGGCGGAAGCTTTGAAGATCGTATCGGGATCGCCTGTCGACGCCAAGCTGGGCCCGGAGGGCGAACGCCGTGGATTGCCCGGCGAAGGAGACGAGGTTCTGACGGCTGCAACCAGATATGCGCTCGAAACGCCGGACATCTCGCGCGCCGACATGCGGCCTCGTCCGTCGCTCGTAAGCCGGTTGTTCGGACGCAGGCTGTCCGCCTGAAACCGGACCGTCTATTCTAGCCGAACAGGCGGTCGATCTCCGCCTGGGCATCGTCTCCCAGCATGGCATCGACCTGATCCTGGGAGACGCCTTCGCCGGCGTGTTGCGGGCCATAGAGGATCAACTCGCGCTGGCGGCGCTCGGCCTCCGTCTCTTCCCGGTCACCTTCATCGTCTTCATCGGCGACACGCAACCGCTTCATGAAGGCGCTGACCCGCTCGTCGATGTAATTGAGAGTATTCACCACCTTGGAAATGCGTTGGCCGGTGATATCCTGGAACGCGCAAGCCTCGAAGATCTCGACAATCTTGTCGTTCACGGTGGCCTGGTAGGCATCGATGTCGCTCGCGTCGGCCGACATGATGGTCTCGGCGGCTTCCATGATCGTGTGGGTGGCCGATTCCGTCGCTTCGACGATGGCGTCAAGCTCACGACCGGCCTCGGGAATACGATTGTCCTTGATGTCGACGGCGCGAAGCTGGGAAATCTCGCCTTTCATGCGGCTGATTTCTTCACCTATGGCCATCAGTTCCTCGGTCACAGCCGGTTTGACTGAACCGAGAACCTCGCGCATAGACCCCGTCATGACCTGGGCCAGAAGCATCACGTCGTTCAACGTAACATCGCCGCGCCGCGTCCGGTTTTCCTCGAGAAAAGCGATCAGCTTTGCGACATCCGCCTGCTTTCTGGCCGCCATGTATTCCACCCCCTACTCGATACTGCGTGGAACCGCGAATGAAGGGCTGTCTGTTCGGAACCTCTTCGCTCCGCCTCCCCTTCTACAATCCGCCAGTCTGCGGGAATCAGACCCCGTGCGACGATCCGGCGGATGTTCGTTCCCCGTCTGGCGTCAGCCTGCCCCGGTCGGGTCGCTCTCCGGCGATCCGGCACCAGGAGCGGCGGCTTAATCCGAGAATACGGCCTCGATCTTGCCTTTCAGCGTCTGTGCGTTGAACGGCTTGACGATGTAGTTGTTCACGCCCGCCTTTTTTGCGGCGATGACGTTCTCGGTCTTCGATTCGGCCGTCACCATGATGAACGGCGTCTTGCAGAGCCCGGCATCGGAACGCACCTGCTTGAGCAGCTCGTACCCGGTCATCGGCTCCATGTTCCAGTCGGAAATCACCAGACCGTATTTGCGCTGCTTCATCTTTTCCAGCGCTTCGGTCCCGTCCGCCGCATCGTCGATATCCTCGAAACCAAGCTGCTTCAAAAGATTCCGGATGATGCGGATCATCGTCTTGTAGTCGTCCACAACGAGGACCGGCATCTGAAGATCAAGGGCCATCGTTTACTCCATACAGCCTTTGGTGCGCGCCCCGTAGCCGAAGCGCACTTTGACGCGATCTTGCCGAACAGGAGGGTGAAACTGCATCTGTCCCCGCCTCCCCACACATTCCGCAATTTAGACAGAGCCCCTGAAAGTTCGGTTAATTTCACCAACGCCAATCGCGGCCCTATCCTTTTGCCGGATTTTTCGCAGCGCACAAAAATCTGTATGATCAACCTGTCGATTGGCGCGGCAATGGGCGTATCCGTCAAATTGACGGAAGGGACTCAACAGATTGCGTTACAGCGCAGCCGAAAAACGCACGCGTGTCTTTCAAAGGGCCGGTCGACATGGGAGGGCCAACAATGCTGGAATTGCGGACGCTTTATTATGAGGATCTTTCCGTCGGGATGCGCGAAAGCCTCACCAAGACGGTCCAATCTTCCGACGTGGTGGGCTTCGCCGAGGTCTCCGGCGACCGCAATCCGATCCATCTTTCGGAGCATTTCGCGGCCAAGACCCCCTTTCGCACACGCATAGCGCACGGCCTTTATACCGCGAGCCTGATTTCCGCCGTTCTGGGCACGAGGCTTCCCGGCCCCGGCGCGATCTATCTGTCGCAGACGCTCAACTTCAAGGCGCCGGTGAAGATCGACGACGTGGTGACGGTCACCGTCACTGTCACGGAACTGATCGAGAGGGGCAACCGCGCGAAGCTCGCCTGTATCTGCGAGGTGGACGGCACGGTGGTGCTGGAAGGCGAAGCGATGGTCAAGGTACCCACACGCGGCTCTTCCAGGCCTTGATCCAAGGCGGCAAGACGGCTTGACCTTTGCCGTTGGAATGGGCAGGGTCCGCGCGCCTTTTCCTTGCTTCCGCGCCTTCTGCGGAGGCACCTTTGCCAGAAGGTCCGCCTGCCGATGCTCGCCTCGCCGAAGTCTGAATTCGTGACCGTCACGGACATCGCGACCTTTCCCGAAAGGCTGAAGGGCGGTGTCGTGGCGATCGGCAATTTCGACGGCGTGCATCGCGGCCACCAGGCGGTGCTGGAGGCCGCGCGCGAGGAAGCCGCGCGTCGCAATTGCCCGGCTTTCGCCATGACGTTCGAGCCGCATCCGCGCACCGTCTTCAATCCGGACAAGCCCGTGTTCCGTCTGACTCCGCCCGCGGCCAAGGCGCGGCTGATGCGGGCGCTCGGCCTCGACGGGCTGATTTCGGTGCCGTTCACCCGGGATTTCGCGGCGATCGAAGCGCAGGATTTCGTCGATCATATCCTGCAGGAAAACCTGCACATCACCCATGCGGTGACGGGCTACGATTTCCACTTCGGCAGGGCACGCAGGGGCACGCCGGATTTCCTTAGAGCGGCGGGTCTGAGCGACGACTTCGGCGTCACCATCGTCGAAGCGGAAAAGAACGAAGGCGGCGAGACGATTTCCTCAAGCCGCATCCGCGCAGCACTCGCCGAGGGCGACATCGCGCTCGCCAACGCCCTGCTTGGATATCGGTGGTTCTTCAGCGCGACCGTGCAGCACGGCGACAAGCGCGGCCGCGACCTCGGCTACCCCACCGCCAACCTGCAGCTTGCACCGGAAGCGGATCTGGCTCACGGCATCTACGCCGTGCGCGTCAATATCGACGGCCAGACGCATGACGGCGTGGCAAGCCATGGACGCCGACCGACCTTCGACAATGGCAGGCCGCTATTCGAGGTGCATGTCTTCGATTTCTCCGGCGACCTCTACGACCGCGAGGTCGAGGTGACGGTCGCCGCCTATCTGCGCGAGGAGCGTCGCTTCGAGAGCGCCGAGGCGCTGATCGAGCAGATGGATCGCGACAGCGGGGAAGCGCGCGCCGCCTTCGCCTCCCTGCAGCCGCTAAGCCCGCTCGACCTGGCGCTCACTGCGGCCGGCACCCCATGAGCGGCAGCTTCCAGCCAACGGCAATCGAGCAGAACACCCTGCGCGGCATCTCCCTGATGACCGTGGCGATGCTGATCATCCCGCTGATGGACATCGTCGCCAAATATCTGACGGCATCGCTGCCCGCGCTCGAAATCGCGTTCGGACGCTTCTTCTTCCAGTCGATCTTCGCCTTCTTCACGGCCGCCATAGGCCCAGGCATCGCCCAACTTCGTCCGCCGCGCATGTGGCCGCATCTGTTGCGCGGCGTCTTTCTCGCCGGCGCCACGGTGCTCTTCTTCACGGCGCTCAAATACATGCCGGTCGCCGATGCCATCGCCATCTTCTTCATCGAGCCGATGATCCTGACGGTGTTGTCCGCATTTCTTTTGAAGGAGCAGGTGGGAATGCGGCGGTGGATTGCGGTCGCGATCGGTCTGTGCGGCGCGCTGGTCATCATCCGCCCGGGCCTGACGGCCTTCGGGTTGCCGGCGCTGTTGCCGCTCGGCACCGCCTTCCTCTTCGCGCTCTATCTGGTCATCACGCGCAAGCTTTCCGGCGAAGGCTCGATGTTCGCCATCCAGTTCACCACCGGCATCGGCGGCGCCGCGCTGCTCGGCATTTGCGCCATCGCCGCCGCGCTGTTCGGCGTGGAGGAAGCAACCTTCATCCTGCCCGACCTGCCGGGCTTTGCCCTGCTTGCCGTCATCGGCGCCATATCCTTTTTCGCGCATGGTCTGATCGTGCGCGCCTTTGCGGTCGCCCCAGCCTCAGTGCTTGCACCTTTCAATTATCTGGAGATCGTCAGCGCGACGCTGTTCGGTTATCTGGTTTTCGGCGATTTCCCCGACCTCACCACCTGGGTCGGCATTGCCATCATCGTGTCATGCGGCCTCTATATCGCTCATCGCGAGCGGATACATCAGCGCGAGGTGACGGCCGTGCGCGGCAGCCGCAGCGGTGCGGCCGCCGACCCCGTTCCGGAACAATGAAGGCCGCATTCCGTTGAATAGTCCCAGAGCGAGATGACATGACCGTTCAAAAGCCCCTCAGCACCGGTTACGCCTTCGAAGACCTCAAGCCAGGCATGAGCGCCAGCACCAGCGACCTGGTCAGCGAGGACTCCATCCGCCTTTTCGGAGAGGCGAGCGGCGACTTCAATCCGGTCCATTTCGACGAAGACTACGCCGCGACGACCCGCTTCAAGCGGCCGATCGCGCATGGCCTGCTGACAGCCGCCCATCTGACCCGCGTCATGGGCATGCAACTGCCCGGCCCCGGCTCGATCTATGTGGGCCAGACGCTGAATTTCCGCGCGCCCGTCTATCCCGGCGACACTGTCGTTTCCACGGTGACCGTGAAGGCAAAGGATGAAGAGCGCGGATTCGTCACGCTCTCCGTCAAGGCGGAGGTCGACGGCAAGGTCGTACTGGACGGCGAGGCGGTGGTGATGCCGCGCCGCCGCACATCCTGACCTGTCCAATCCGGACTTTATTCCGCATCGCCACACTGCTAAAACGCCGTGCCATGATCTTCGATTTTCCGATCCGCGGCCCCGCGGCAACGCGAATTATCGGCCCGGCCTTCGCCTGATGCGCCCAGTCTGGCGCGTCGCCGAGGGACCGGGCAGCTCGGCTTGACCAGCCAGGACCAATTGCGTGCGGGCTTGAAGGTACAGCTCACCCGGGTTCCGCGCGCCCCCGAACGACACCGCCGCCAAATGGCGCCCCCAGCGGAAACGCACGATGACCGAAACGACTGCCCGCGACTATTCCGAAACGCTTTACCTGCCCAAGACCGATTTTCCGATGCGCGCCGGCCTGCCGAAGAAGGAGCCGGAAATCATCGCCCGCTGGAAGGCGATGGACCTTTATCGCCGCCTGCGCGAAGCCGCGAAGGACCGCGACAAGTACATCCTTCATGACGGCCCGCCATATGCCAACGGCAACATCCATATCGGCCACGCGCTGAACAAGACGCTGAAGGACATCGTCACCCGCTCCATGCAGATGCAGGGCTGGGATTCCAACTACGTGCCTGGCTGGGACTGCCACGGTCTGCCGATCGAATGGAAGATCGAGGAACAGTACCGCGCGAGAGGAAAGAACAAGGACGAGGTGCCGATCAACGAATTCCGCAAGGAATGCCGCGATTTCGCGAACCACTGGATCGGCGTGCAGCGCGAGGAGTTCCGCCGTCTCGGCATCGAGGGCGACTGGGAGAACCCCTACCTGACGATGAATTTCGAGGCGGAGGCGTTCATCGCCGGCGAGATCATGAAATTCGCTACCTCCGGCCAGCTCTATCGCGGCTCCAAGCCGGTGATGTGGTCGGTGGTGGAAAAGACCGCGCTCGCCGAGGCCGAGATCGAGTATCACGACTACCAGTCCGACCAGATCTGGGTGAAGTTCCCGGTGGTCGAGGCCGGCGGGCTTGACGAAAAGGTAACCGAGGAACTGCTCGATGCCGCCGTCGTCATCTGGACGACGACACCCTGGACGATCCCCGGCAACCGGGCGATCTCGTATTCCTCCAAGATCGCTTACGCGCTCTACGAGGTCACCCAGGACGATCTGCCGGAAGACAACTGGGTGCAGAAGGGCGACCGGCTGATCCTGGCCGAGGCGCTTGCCGCCGGCGTCTTCGAACAGTCGCGCGTGCAGCGCTACGAACACCTGCGCCAGGTCGCGGCGGATGAACTGGCCGCACTCACCTGCGCCCATCCGCTGCGCGAGGCGGGCCTTGGCGGCTACGACTTCGACGTACCGCTACTCGACGGCGATCACGTGACCGATGACACGGGTACGGGCTTCGTGCACACCGCGCCCGGCCACGGCACGGACGACTTCGAGATCTGGATGGCGAGCCGCCAGGCGCTGGAAGCGCGCGGGATCTCGGCCGCCATCCCCTTCACCGTCGCCGATGACGGTTTCTACACCAAGGAAGCGCCGGGCTTCGAAGGCGCGCAGGTCATCACCCACAAGGGCGAGAAGGGCGACGCCAACAGGCGCGTCATCGAGGCGCTGAAGGCGAGCGGCAACCTGATCGGCCTCGGTCGGCTGAAACACCAGTATCCCCATTCCTGGCGCTCCAAGAAGCCGATCATCTTCCGCAACACGCCGCAATGGTTCGTCCATATGGACAAGCCGCTGGAGGGTGGCGCCACCGATACACTGCGCTCCCGCGCCCTGCAGGCGATCGCCGATACCCGTTTCGTGCCGGACAGCGGGCAGAACCGCCTGCGCTCGATGATCGAGAACCGGCCGGACTGGGTGCTGTCGCGCCAGCGCGCCTGGGGCGTGCCGATCGCCGTGTTCCGCAACGAGGAAGACGGACGGCTGGCGCCGGGGCCGGATTTTTCCGCCAATGAAGAGCTGATCGCGCGCATCAAGGCCGCGTTCGCCGAGGAAGGCGCGGATGCCTGGTTCGCCGACGGCGCGAAGGAGCGTTTCCTCGACGGCCTCGTCAATGACCCGGAAAACTGGACCCAGGTGCGCGACATTCTCGACGTCTGGTTCGATTCAGGCTCGACGCATGCCTTCTGCCTGGAGCAGCGCGACGACCTCAAGCCGCACCGCCAGGGCCGCGGCGGCAAGGACTATGTGCTCTACCTCGAAGGCTCCGACCAGCATCGCGGCTGGTTCCAGTCCTCGCTGCTGGAAAGCTGCGGCACGCGCGGCGTCGCCCCCTACGATGCGGTACTGACCCATGGTTTCACCATGGACGAGGAAGGCCGCAAGATGTCGAAGTCGTTGGGCAACCAGACGTTCCCGCAGGATGTCATCAAGGACTATGGCGCCGATATCCTGCGCCTGTGGACGGCCTCGGTCGAATATTGGGAAGACCAGCGCATCGGGCCGGAGATCCTGAAGACCACGGTCGATTCCTACCGCAAGCTGCGCAATACCATCCGCTGGATGCTGGGCTCGCTGACCCATTTCACCGGCGAGGAGGTGGCCCTTGCCGACATGCCCGAGCTGGAGCGGCTGATGCTGCATAGGCTTGCCGAGCTCGACGAGCTCGTACGCAAGGCCTATTGGGAGTTCGACTACAAGAAGATCATCCACCACCTGGGCACCTTCCTGACGGTAGAGCTTTCCGCCTTCTATTTCGACGTGCGCAAGGACGCGCTTTACTGCGATCCGGCCTCGTCGGTTCGCCGCAAGGCCGCGCTTTACGTCATCGACAAGCTGTTCAACTGCGTCGTCGTCTGGCTGGCGCCCATCCTGCCCTTCACCACGGAAGAGGCGTGGCTGGAGCGCAAGGGCAGTCAGGAGATCACCATCCACCTGGAGCAGTTCCCGGCGGTGCCGCAGTCCTGGCGCGACGACAAGCTGGCCGAGCGCTGGGCGAAGGTGCGCACCGTGCGCCGCGTGGTGACCGGCGCGCTGGAGATCGAGCGGCGCGAAAAGCGGATCGGCTCCTCGCTGGAGGCGCATCCGACCGTGCACGTGACCGATCCGCAGCTTCTCGCCGCGCTCGAAGGCATCGATGCCGCGGAGATCTTCATCACAAGCCAGGCAACGATAACGGCTGCAGAAGCGCCAGAGGGCGCCTTCACCCTGCCCGAGGTCAAGGGCGTCGCTGTGGTGCCGGGTCTGGCGGAAGGGCGAAAATGCGCACGCTCGTGGAAGATCCTTCCAGAAGTCGGCGCCGATCCGGAATACCCGGATGTCACACCGCGCGACGCCGAGGCGCTGCGCGAATGGGACGCAGCCCGCAACGCCGCCTGAGGCGCTTGCGAGCCTGAGGATCCATGACGGATACGACGCCGAAACCGCGAATCACTGCACGGCCTCTCTTGTGGGGGCCGCGCAGTGCGCTTGTGCTGTCGATTGCGGCAATCGGCCTCGCTCTGGATCAGGCAACAAAACTCTGGCTGCTCTTCGTCACCGACCTGCCTTCCATAGGCCGGATCGAACTGCTGCCGTTTCTCGACCTGACGATGGTCTGGAATTACGGCATATCCTACGGCCTCTTCCAGCAGGGCTCGCCTGTCGGGCGGATCGCGCTCATCGTCCTGACGCTTGCTGCGACAGTGTTTTTATGGATCTGGGGCGCGCGGGCGAAGGACCGGCTCTCGGCCGTCTCTCTCGGCCTCATCGTCGGCGGCGCGATCGGCAACGGCATCGACCGCATCGCCTATGGGGCGGTGGCCGACTTCTTCCATTTCCACGTCGGCACCTTCTCCTGGTACGTGTTCAATCCGGCGGATGCCTGGATCGTTGCCGGTGTGGCCGGTCTCATGTATGACAGTTTCGTCGCCGGCCCTAAAGAAGCCGCATTGCAGCCTCATGCAGAGCCTGACGAAAAACGTCCGGTCAATGAGGAGGTTGCCGGCGGAAACGGGAGCCGAAGGACAGCCCGCGACGGCGGGATGCCGGTTTCGGAACGAGGGATTGAGAATGACGAAGATCGTTGAGACCCTGGCTCGCGAGACCGCCGTGCCAAAAAGGCGGCGGACGATCGCGTTGGCCAACGCGCCTCTCGTTGCGGTCCTCGCCGGATTCCTCGGCGCATGCTCGACCGGCTCCGACGGCTATAATGACGGCACCGTCGTGGAGGCGCCGGACAAGGCTCTCGTTCGCAGCATTTTGGGCGGGCTCGGCGCTGTCGACCCCTCCGAAAAGCCGATCGAATATGCTCCGCGCGCACCACTCGCCATGCCGACGAACCTGCATGCCGACCTGCCACCGCCCGAAAAGGCGGAGACCGCCGCCAATTGGCCCCAGGCGAGCGACGCCGAATTGCAGAAGCTTCGGGAAGCCTATGCTACAAGCCCGCTGACGGGCAATCGCCTGACGCCGGAGCAGTTGCGCGGCCTGCCGCAACTTGCCTCCAGCAACGAGCGCGATCTGGTGGCCGAACGCAAAGCCCAGGACGAGATCGACGGCAAGCGCCTCTCGCCGGACGAACTGACCAAGAAGCGGACCTTGACCAAGGTCGACACCTCGAAGCTGCTTGACGCGAACGGCCAGCCGATTCGCCGCTACCTCATCGAGCCGCCGGTTGAATATTCGACGCCGGCCGGAGATGCGCCGCTTGTCGCACCGGAAAAGAATGAGAAGCCGGTCGACCTCAATGAATGGGAACGGACCGCGCGGCCGATTCCGCTCAACTGACAATCGGCTGCCAGCGGCATAGATACCAAGGCCCCTTCGCGGGGCCTTTGTCGTTTCAGGAGCGGAATTTCCGCCACCTTACGAAAAGTTCACGCGCCTTCGCCTCGTTCCGGCCTATATCTAGAGGCTGTTAGGGTCCTGTGACGACTGTTTTTGGAGAATTTTCGTGGCACCGATTTCCGGCCGGCCGCAGCGCCGTACGTCTCTCGTCCGGGCGCTGGCCCTTGCAGTCCTTCTTGCTTCGCAGGCCGCACCTTCCGTTGCCAACGCGGAAACGCAGGCGGCCGCCACGTCGAGCGATTTCGCGGACATTCGCGTCGGCGGGGATGTCTCCTCCTTCACTCTTGAAAACGGCCTCCAGGTGGTGGTCATCCCGGATCACCGCGCGCCGGTCGTCACCCACATGATCTGGTACAAGGTGGGGTCGGCCGACGAATTGCCGGGCAAGTCCGGCATCGCGCATTTCCTCGAACACCTGATGTTCAAGGGCACGAAGAACCATCCCGAAGGTGCGTTCTCGAAGCGCGTCGCCGAGATCGGCGGCAGCGAAAACGCTTTCACCAGCAACGACTACACCGCCTATTTCCAGAAGATCTCCAAGGATTACCTGCCCGAAATGATGGCCTTCGAGGCCGACCGGATGCAGAACCTGGTGCTGACCGACGAGGTGGTTGCGCCCGAGCGCGAAGTGGTGCTGGAGGAGCGGCGTCAGCGTATCGACAATGACCCCTCCTCGAAGCTGAGCGAGACGCTCGATTCCATTCTCTACGTAAACCACCCTTATTCCGTGCCGGTTATCGGCTGGAAGGACGAGATCCGGGCGCTCAACAAGGAAGACGCCTTCGCCTTCTACGACCGCTACTACACGCCGAACAATGCGGTGCTGGTCGTGGCCGGGGACGTGACGCCCGAAGAGGTCAGGGCCAACGCCGAAGCAACCTACGGCAAGCTGCAGCGCCGCGCGGAACCGGGCGAACGCACGCGCCCCAAGACGCAGACGCCTCCGGGGGCACGGGAAGTCACTCTCGTCGACGAACAGGTGAACCAGCCGATCCTCCGCCAGGCCTGGCTCGTGCCAAGCTATACGGTGGCCGAAGGCAATGAGGGGGCAAGCCTCGACGTTCTGGCGCAAATCCTCGGTGGCGGCGCGACGAGCAGACTCTACCGGGAGCTTGTGGTCGAAGGCGGCATCGCGTCGTCTGCCGGCAGCTGGTATCAGTCCACCGCGCTCGACGACACCCGCTTCATGATCTACGGCGTGCCGCGCGACGGCAAGGACCTGAACGACGTCTCGGCGGCCATCCGCGCGACTGTCGACGACATCATCGAAAACGGTGTCGGCGAGGAGGAACTGGAACGCGCCAAGAAAGGCATGCTGGCGGAAGCGGTCTACGCGCAGGACAGCCAGTCGACCCTGGCGCGCATCTTTGGCGCCGCGCTGACGACCGGCGGGACGATCGAGAGCGTGCAGCAATGGCCGCGCCAGATCGCCTCGGTAACAGCCCGGGATGTGCAGGAGGTTGCGCGCAAGTACCTCTCCGACGCACCGGTAACCGCCAATCTGCTTGGCTCGCCGCCTCCAGCCGCTTCGGAAGCCGCCGGCAAGTCCGGCAAGAAGTCCTGAGCCCGTTCGCAATCGCCCGAAGGAAGCAGTCCATGCGCCTATTTGCTCGCGCCGACATGGCCGCCGAAGGCCGCCACTCCCTCTTCCGCCAACTGGGCAACGGGATCGCCGGCCTCGCCGGACTGATGCTGGTTGCCCTTTACCCCTTCTCGGCCAACGCCACTGAAATTCAGGAAGTGACGACCCCGGCGGGCATCAATGCCTGGCTGGTCGAGGATCACACCGTGCCGATCGTTGCAATCGACTTCGCCTTCCAGGGCGGTTCCGCTCAGGATCCGGAGGGCAAGGAAGGATTGGTGAACCTGTTGTCGCGCTCGCTCGATGAAGGCGCAGGCGACCTCGATTCCCAGGCATTCCAGGCGCGAATGGAAGACCTGGTGATGCAGCTTTCCTTCGACGAGGGACGAGATGCCTTCTACGGCTCGATGCGCACCCTGACGCCGAACGCGACGGATGCCTTCGAAATGCTCCGTCTTGCGGTGACCGAGCCGCGATTCGACGACGAGGCGATCAATCGTATGAAGACCCAGACGATTTCCGGCCTCAGGCAGGACCTGAAGGACCCGGATGCGATCGCGGCGCGCCGCTGGTCGGAACTGGCCTTTCCAGGACACCCCTACGGCAGGCCTTCCAAAGGCACCGAAGAGACCGTTTCCAAGCTGGCGCCGGCCGACCTGAAGATGATGCACGAGCGCCTGTTCGCCCGCGGCAATCTGAAAGTCGCCGTCGTCGGCGACATTGACGCGGCAACCCTCATTCCGCTTCTCGACAAGGTCTTCGGCGCCCTGCCGGCTGCGCCGGATCTCACGCCGGTCCCGGAAGTCGAGCCGAAGAGCGGCATCGTCGAGGCCGTCGCCTTCAACGTGCCGCAGACCTCGATCCGCTTCGGCCTGCCGGCGTTGAAGCGCAGCGATCCGGATTTCATTCCCGCCTTCGTCATGAATCATATCCTGGGCGGCGGCTCCTTCTCCTCATGGCTCTATGAGGAAGTGCGGGAAAAGCGCGGGCTCGCCTATTCCGTCGGCTCCTATCTCGTCCCGTTCGACCATGCCGGCCTTTTGATGGGTGCGACGGGAACCCGGGCTGAAAAGGCTGGCGAGACGCTGAAGATCATCGATGAGCAGCTGACCCGGATGGCGAGCGACGGTCCCTCCGAGGAAGAACTGGCCAAGGCGAAAAGCTACCTGACAGGTTCCTATGCGCTGCGCTTCGACACGTCGGGCAAGATCGCCAACCAGCTTGTCGGCCTTCAGCTGGAAGGTTTCGGCCCCGACTATATCGAAAATCGCAACGCGACGATCGAGGCAGTGACGCTGGATCAGGTAAAGGCAGTCGCCAAACGCATTCTGGACGGCAAGAAACCGACCGTCGTTACGGTTGGCCCGAAAGGAGCGTAAGCTCCAATTGGCTTAGCGCGCCGCCCTTATTCGGCGGCGCGCCGGGCTGCCCGCGGAGGATTTCCCTGCAGCACTTCAGGGCGAACCGGTCGGGGCGGCGAGAAGAGATAGCCCTGCGCCATCTTCACCTCCAGATCGAGGATATCGAGCACCTGGGCTTCGCTTTCCACGTGGTCAACGATCAACTCGATGCCGTAGCGCTGTAGCAGATCGCCGAAATCCTCCGGATGGATATCGCCGGCCATCGCCGCGCCTTCGCCAAGAATTCGTTCGGCCCGGAACTTCGCATAGCGGAATCCCCGATCGGCCAGGCGGCGGAAATCCATCTTGAGATCGGAGATCCGGTCGACCGAGAACCGAAAGCCCAGATCGGACAGCGCCGCGAGGCTTTCGAGCTCCAGCACGCCCATTTCAGCAACATCGGCTTGCGAGAATTCGAAGACGAGAAGATCGGCATAGCCGTGGTGCGTGCGCACGAATTCCAGGAAACCGGGGAAGAACGTTTCGTCCACCAGCGTTGCCGCTGAAATATTCACGAAAAGCCCTGCCTCACGGTTGCGGCTCGACAGGCGCCTCAGCACCTGGATTGCGCGAAACAGCAGCAGGTTGTCGATCCTCGGCAGAAGATGCGCCCTCGCCGCCTCATCCAGAAAGTCGACGGGTTCGATGATCGTCTCATTGACGTCACGAATGCGGCTGAGCGCCTCGTAAAAACGGACACGACGTTGCGGGAGCGTAACGATCGGCTGCAGATAGAGATCGACGCGATTGGACTCCAGCGCATCGAGGATCGTCTGGCGCAGGCCCGGATCGGAGCGGCCTTTGCGCGATACGCGGCTGGAGCGGAACGGGGCTTCCTCCGCCCGCCTGTCGAGCCCTTCTTCCCGAGATGAAATGCGGTCGTCCGGCCCCGGGGTGCGAACCGTGCCGGCGCCACGGTTCCGCGCCTCCGGCACCTGCGGCGCGCCTTCGCCGCCCTGATAGGACAGGCTGCGCGGCGGTTCGGCATAGTGGGCAACCCGGGTCACTTCGGGCGGCGGCGGCAGATATTGGCGCCCCTCCTGCTCCTCGATCCGCGTTTCCATGTCGGCCATCGTCTCGGCCATTTGCTTGACGAGCGAGCCCAGGATCTCGATTTCCGCAAACAGCGGATCAATCTCTTCCTGCGTGCGGCGCGGGATCGTCGTCTCCACACCCGTCAGGCGGCCCTCGAGATTGCCGACATCCTCATCGATTTCCTGCAACCGCCCTTCGATGCGGTCCACGACCTCCGCGACCTGACCCCTCTCGCGCGAGCGCGCGAAGACGAGATGGGCGACGGCCATGGTGCACAGCAGCGCCAGTGTCAGGGAGACCGCTTCCGCGAGGGGCCTGCCGAACTGAAAGACAAGAACGGCGCCCACCGACACGGCGATGACCGCCATGCAGAGAAAGACGAAGAATGTAGCTATGCGCGCCATGTCACACTGTGGCCCCAGCCGAATCATGAACGGCTTTCGAATTGTGCATGATTAAGGTGATTCTTCCGAATCTTCACCGTTTACCGTCTTTGATTGACGAAGACCGTCACCCGGCTGCGACATTCTTGCCGCGCATGCGTCGATGATGTCCTTGACCTTCCAGTGGCGGGAAGCCCTATTCATTTGATGGTCCGCCGCCATATTGCCGGGCGGCCGGCGCTCAAGCGACGCCACAGGAGGAAAGCTATGGAGAAACATGAAATCCGGATCGATGGCATGACCTGCGGTGGCTGCGTGCGGGCCGTCGAGAAAGCAATCGCCACCGCGGATCCCTCGGCAGACGCCAAGGTCGACTTGAACGCCGCGCTGGCCGTCATCCAATCCGATTTACCCAAGGCCATCTTCGTCGAAGCCATCGAAGGCGCCGGATATGACGTTGCGTCAGGGTCTTAGGCAGACCCAGAGACGGAAAATTTCAACCTTTTGTTTACCATAACCGGGCCAGATTCTCCCATGACATCAATCCGGTATCTCCCTGAACGGTGATACGAGGAGCCTTGGGGGGAAGCGCGGGCATGGATCCCATGCATGGCAGGGGGCTGCCGATCCGTCTGGCCGTACTGGATGCCGGCGGCACCACGGTCGATCTGGCAAGTCGGGTCGTCGCAAAACTTGGGCGACCGAGCGAAGATGCACTGGTCTTTCGCGACAAGGCCTCCCTCTTCATTACCTGTCTGCAGGCCCGTCCCGATCTCTTCTTCATCGATATCGACTGCCTTGGCGACGAAGGCGAGCTCGCCCGCCTCGCAGCTCAGCATCCCGACGCATTTCTTGTCGCGACGGCGTCCAGAGGCGGCGTATCCCGCATGTTCGCCGTGCTGGAGGCCGGCGCGCACGAGTTCCTGACGCCCCCATTCGATACCGCACAGATTGCAGCAACGATCGAACTTCGCCTCGCTCAGCGGATGCGCGGCACCAGGAGACCGGCATCGACCAGCGCCGGCGGCGACCTTCATGAAACCCGAGCCGAACTCCCCGCTCTTCAGGCCGAACCCGCGTTCGATGCCTTCGTGGGCAATTCCGCGCGCATGAAAGCAGTCTATGCGCAGATTGAGCGGATATCGGCTTCAAACGCGCCCGTTTTCATTACAGGCGAGACCGGCAGCGGAAAGGAAATGTGCGCCCGCGCTATTCATAGCCGTTCGAACCGCGCCGGACAGCCGTTCGTCGTTTTCGACGGCTCGGCCGATGCGGACGATCAGGCGAATTGCAGTCTGTTTGGCGGGCCGCATGGTGCGAGAGGTGCTTTCGAACTGGCGGACGGCGGCACACTCTTCCTCGACGAGGTCAGCGAGTTGGAGCTTTCGACGCAGTCGAGGCTCCTGCAGTTTCTCCAGACCGGCGAAGCCGGCGCAGCAGAGAGCAACGTCCGGCTCATCTGCTCGACCAGCCGCAATCCGGCCGAGGAAATTGCGCAGGGCCGGCTTCGTGAGGACCTCTTCTATCGGCTTCATGTGCTGACGGTCAAAATGCCCCCGCTGCGCGAGCGCCGTGATGATATCCTGTCCCTTGCCGCCTTTTTTCTGCGGCAGGCAAGTGCGCAAGAAGGCCGCGCCTTCACCCGGCTCGACGCCGCCGCTCAGGAGTGCCTCGTCACCTATGAGTGGCCCGGCAATGTCAGGCAGCTCGAAAATACCATTCGCCAGGCGGTCGTGATGAACGAAGGCAGCATTCTTCGCCCGACGATGCTGCCGGCACTTCTCGGCGCCGGCGAAGGCGCGTCAAGCCAGCTTCGCGGCCCCGTTCTGCATCGCACATGGTCGCGCCAGCTGCCCCAGCCGATTCCCACCGTCGAACCTCTTTGGATGCAGGAACGACGCATCATCGAGGATGCACTCAACGCTTTCGACGGCAATATCTCGCAAGCTGCGGCGGCGCTGGAGATCAGCCCGTCGACGATCTACCGCAAAAAACAGTCCTGGGCGGAGCGCCTCGTCGGATAGCGCGTTGTAAGGACTAAGCAAATCTTGCGACCTCCGACAACGACCGCCATATGACGGCCGGCAGGAATGACCGCCGCCGTCGATGGATCGACCGAGTGAGGCCGGCACGCATTTCTTCGAGAAACTTGTGACGTTTACCGCGCAAAGCCATGGATATTGTGGTTTTCCCGCACTCGGTCTATATGGACCGCCGCAGCATGATCAATCCGCCTTCGTCCTGAATGCGGTTTCGGGTCGCTAAAAACATCAACAACGCTTGCGGGCTACGGGGCGTCCTTAGATGACCATTTGGAAGAACTCCTGGCGGCGAGGCCTTCTCGTCGGCGCCAGCGTCAGTGCGATTTGCCTGATAGCGGCTACAGCCGGCCATGCCAATGCCTCGGTACCGGCGCCATCCGGCGAACTGACCGCCGCGCTCTCGGAGCTGGACGCCGCCTGGCAGGCAGCCCCGCTGGGCTTCACCAAGGCGCTTTTCGTTGAGGCTCCCGCAACCGGGTACGGTTCCTACGAACCGCGCCGGAACACCAGCTTCCATCCCGGCGAAACGATCGTGGTTTATGCCGAGCCGGTCGGATACGACTATCGGCACGGCGATGACGGCTACCGCTTCGAACTGGCCGTCGATTTCGAGATCCTGACGCCGACGGGCCAGGTGCTGGCGTCGCAGGCTGATTTCGCCAAGGTCGGCAGCGCATCGCGCGAGAAGCTTCGCGAGTTCCAGACCAGCCTTAGCTTCCGCTTCGAAGGTCTTCAGGCAGGCGACTACATCCTGCTTGCCCGCTTCCGTGATACGCTCGGCACCAAGGCGGGCGAATTGCGCATGCCGTTCTCGGTCGTGCCCGCGGCGCAATAAGCTTCCGATGCGCACAAGCGAAGCAACGCCCCCGGCATTTGCCGGGGGCTTTTTGTTTGCGAGCTGATCAGCGGTTCAGCCTGAGCTTGGTGATTTCTTCTGCGATACGCTCGAAGGCTTCCTTCAGGGCGGCATTAGAAGAAGCGGTATAGGCCATGTCCGGGCGCGTCGCGCAATTGCGCATCATGTTGACGGTCGCCGTGTCGCTGATCTGGAAAGCAATGGTGAAGATGTCGACCTCGCCTTGCGATTTGGCATTGGCGCAGGCAAGCGACGTGCGCTGATCCATCGTCGCTTCAATTTCATTCGCTCGATCGATACCCGGACCAAGTCTCTGTTCGGCGCCATAGCCATAGGCGTGTATCCTGGTGCGATTGAACGAATTCTGATTTTCATAGGTATTCGCACCATCGGTCATCACGATCATGATGCGTTTGTGGTCTTCGTCGCGATACTCACCTTCTGGGATTTCACGCCCGCCGGTGAAAGGTTCCTGCGGAGAGAGCACGCGCCAGCCCCAAACGACACCCTGATGGATATTCGTGTAGCCATTTGCCACCATACTATTGATCGCATTGAGAATATCGTTTTTTGTCGTCGTCAGCGGAATGATCGGCTGCGTCGTGCACAGATAATTCGGCCCACGACTAGTCCCCGTGTAGTAATACTTCTGATTATTATATTTGCAAATACGTTTTTGGGCGTACTCGTATCGCGGAAGTCCAGAAGATTTGTAAGCCTTATTTACGGACTCACTGCATACGCCTCGGTCGTCATCTAAATAGTTGTTATAATAACGATCATAATCCTTCTCATAGTTTTCGCTTGGTTCATCCGGCGCGAATTCCGGTACAAACATAGTCGCCGGATTGCTGGCGTTTGCCGGATCATCCGTCACGTCATAGGGCGAAGGGCGGGCTTCCACGCACCCTCTCCAGGGAGTTCCAGCCAATTGCTTGTAAAGAGAGAAGCGGCTTGGCTGGCCATTGTGGAGATAGGCCGGATTGAACATTCCCGGATCCGGTTTGCCGTTGGCCTCGGTCTCGAAATTCGTCCAGTGGATCGGGGAGCGTCCCTCCCGGTCCATCCAGCTCGCATCGTCCTTGTCCGTTCCCACGTTCACGAAGGCGGTGAACGGCACGAGACCGATTTTCACCCGGTCCTTCTTCTCGCTCACATCATTGATCTTGAACAGCGTCTCGGAAAGATCCTTTGCAGCCTGTTTCAACGTGTAGATCTTGCTACCCCCCATCGAACCGGAATTATCGAGCACCATCACAACGTCAAACGAGACCTTGCCGATCACCGTTTCGGATACGACGTCGATATCCAGCCTGTCGATACCGGCCAGGCTGCCGAAATAGGTCGGCATATTGATATGGGCCTTGACCTCGATCTTGCCCTGATTGACGCTGACCTCGGGCTCGATGCTGTAACCGGCAGGCACATCCATCGTCGCCTCGAAATAGGCTTCCGCCTTTTCGATGACCTTGTCGTTCGACAACCCGTTGGAATCGTAATTTGCCGCCAGGGCGGTTGCGTCAACAACCGTCTGCACCTTTGATTTTATATGTATTGCTCGCGTAAGGTCTATACCGAAGCCGACTGCTGCCACGAGTACTATAGCAAGCATGCCGAACAATATTGCTATGCTTCCCTGGCGGTCAGATAAAAATTTTTCAAACATCGCGCACCTACCCTGGTTTCTGGCGCACGATAGCCGCTATATATTTCGAAAATCTTTAATCAATTGGATAGTGAACAGTATATAAGGTTACCGATTGGCAAAGATTGCGGGACAAAATCGGCCAGGACGTGGCACCCCCTTGCGTCGATCGGCTTCAGGCCTTCAAACCGGACGAGAAAAAATTCTGCGCCTGCCGGCATTGTCAAACCATTGACACCATCAGCCTCTCATCCTACATCGGCAGCGTCGTTGGCACTCGGCAACACTGAGTGCTAACACATGCGGAACCACCTGCATTGGTCATTCAATCACTATTGCAACGCCCGTGACGCCAAGGGGCGCACGGCTTTGAGAGGAAACAACACGTCATGACGTTTCGTCCGCTGCATGACCGCGTCGTCGTCCGCCGCGTCGGATCGGAGGAGAAGACCGCCGGTGGCATCATTATTCCGGATACCGCCAAGGAAAAGCCGCAGGAAGGTGAAGTCGTCGCAGTCGGCCCCGGCGGCCGCAAGGATAGCGGCGAGCTGATCGCCCTCGACGTCAAGGTCGGCGACCGGGTCCTGTTCGGCAAGTGGTCCGGCACCGAGGTGAAGATCGATGGCGAAGACCTTCTGATCATGAAGGAAAGCGACATCATGGGTGTGATCGGCTGATGACGCCTGTTTCGGCTCTTCCGGCCGAACCAGTGGCGCAGGCCGACATCATGTAACGCAAGCCGGGGGCGGCGGCGAGGTTCGTACCTTCGCCCGCGATATCTGCACCCGGTTTTCATACCGGCCTTGATACCCGACTTTCTCCGCGTGCCCGGCGCCACTGTTTGAACGGCAGCTGGCACGAAGGCCGAGAGAGGGTGCAGCAAGGCCGGAGCCACGGATCAACAAGGAGCTTATAAAATGGCTGCCAAGGAAGTGAAATTCTCCTCCGACGCCCGCGACCGCATGCTTCGCGGCGTCGATATCCTCGCCAATGCCGTCAAGGTCACGCTGGGTCCGAAGGGCCGCAACGTCGTGATCGACAAGGCTTTCGGCGCTCCGCGCATCACCAAGGACGGTGTCTCCGTCGCCAAGGAAATCGAGCTTGAGGACAAGTTCGAGAACATGGGCGCCCAGATGGTCCGCGAAGTCGCTTCGAAGACCAACGACATCGCCGGTGACGGCACCACCACCGCGACCGTGCTCGCCCAGTCGATCGTCAAGGAAGGCGCCAAGGCGGTTGCCGCCGGCATGAATCCGATGGACCTGAAGCGCGGTGTCGACCTCGCCGTCGCCGCTGTCGTTAAGGATCTGGAAGGCCGCTCCAAGACCATCAACACCTCCGAGGAAGTTGCCCAGGTCGGCACCATTTCCGCCAATGGCGAGACCGAAATCGGCAAGATGATTGCCGAGGCCATGCAGAAGGTCGGCAACGAGGGCGTCATCACTGTCGAGGAAGCCAAGTCTCTCGAGACCGAGCTTGAAGTCGTCGAGGGCATGCAGTTCGACCGCGGCTACCTGTCGCCCTACTTCGTGACCAACGCCGAGAAGATGGTCGCGGATCTCGAGAAGCCCTACATCCTGCTGCACGAGAAGAAGCTCTCCAACCTGCAGGCCATGCTGCCGATCCTGGAAGCCGTGGTGCAGAGCGGCAAGCCGCTTCTCATCATCGCCGAGGACGTCGAGGGCGAGGCCCTGGCCACGCTCGTCGTCAACAAGCTGCGCGGCGGCCTCAAGATCGCTGCCGTCAAGGCTCCGGGCTTCGGCGACCGCCGCAAGGCCATGCTTGAGGACATCGCTGTCCTGACCGGCGGCACCGTGATTTCCGAGGACCTCGGCATCAAGCTCGAGAACGTCACGATCGACATGCTCGGCACCGCCGAGAAGGTCTCCATCTCCAAGGAGAACACCACGATCGTCGACGGCGCCGGAGAGAAGGAAGCGATCCAGGCCCGCGTCGCCCAGATCAAG
This sequence comes from Stappia albiluteola, assembly GCF_014050225.1. GTDB lineage: Bacteria > Pseudomonadota > Alphaproteobacteria > Rhizobiales > Stappiaceae > Hongsoonwoonella > Hongsoonwoonella albiluteola. Next base: position 38,999 of record NZ_JACFXV010000065.1, read on the forward strand.
GCCCAGATCGAGGAAACCACCTCCGACTACGACCGCGAGAAGCTGCAGGAGCGTCTTGCCAAGCTCGCCGGCGGCGTCGCCGTCATCCGCGTCGGCGGCGCGACCGAAGTCGAGGTGAAGGAGAAGAAGGACCGCGTTGACGATGCGCTGAACGCCACCCGCGCCGCGGTTGAGGAAGGCATCGTCCCGGGCGGCGGCACGGCTCTGCTGCGTGCCAAGAAGGCCGTCGAGGCCCTCACCTCCTCCAACTCCGACATCAGCGCCGGCATCAAGATCGTCCTGCGCGCTCTTGAGGCTCCGATCCGCCAGATCGCCGAGAACGCCGGCGTGGAAGGATCGATCGTCGTCGGCAAGATCCAGGAGAACTCCAGCGAGACCTTCGGCTTCAACGCCCAGACGGAAGAATTCGTCAACATGGTCGAGGCCGGCATCATCGATCCGACCAAGGTCGTCCGCACGGCGATCCAGGACGCGGCTTCCGTCGCCGGTCTGCTGATCACCACCGAGGCGATGGTCGCCGAGCTTCCGAAGAAGGAAGCTGCTCCGGCGATGCCGGGCGGCGGCATGGGCGGCATGGACTTCTAAGAAGTCTATAAAGCCGCCCATCAGCGGGTATGCCAAAGTCGGCAACAGCAGACTTCGGTGGCGGCATGGACTTCTAGGAAGTTCGAATCCGTTGCAAAACAAAGGGCGGCCCTCGGGTCGCCCTTTTCATTTCACCGCAACGCCCGGAGGCATGAATGTCGGCGGAGATCGAATCGCGCATCACCGATCTGGAAACCCAGATCGCCCATCAGTCCCGCACCGTGGAGGAATTGAACGAGGTCGTCATCGCCCAGGCCGAGCTGATCGACCGCATGCAGCGCCGCCTCGATGCGCTGGAAGAGGAATTCCAGGATCTCGCCGACCTCGCCAACCCTGGCCATCCGGTTACGCGCCCGCCGCATTATTGAGGCGAAAGGGACTGCCGAAAAAATCTACGCGGCCCGCCTTCAAATTGCCAAGGATGGCGAGTGGAAAGGCGATGCCGCTGCGGCATATGGTTCGCGATGCGGCGCGTCTTTTGTTATGTTACCGTTGTGATTTGCACGCAGCGGTTTCATTTCCGGATTGTCCAAGCCTCCTAGATGACTCACCTGATCCCGATCGCCGCCCTCCTGCTCGGTTCCGGCCTGCTGCTGCTCGCGGGCGGCCTGCACGGACTTCTATTGCCGCTGCGCGGCTCCATAGAAGGGTTTTCCGACACCGCCCTCGGCCTGCTCGGAACCGGATGGGCAATTGGCTATGTCACAGGTTGCCTGTTGACGCCGGTGATCGTGCGCCGCGTCGGCCATATCCGCACCTTCGGCGTTCTGTGTTCGCTCGCGGCGATCGTGATGCTGCTGAACCTGCTTTTCATGCTGCCGGCTGCATGGATCCCGCTTCGCGCCCTGTCCGGTTTCTGCTTCGCGGGTGCGGCGATGGTGGTCGAAAGCTGGCTGAACGAGCGGGCGACGCCGGAAAACCGGGGACGCATCTTCGGCTTCTACACAATGATCAATCTGGGAGCGACAACCGCCGGCCAGATGCTGCTGACAACCGGCGATCCCGCCGGCTTCCTCTTCTTTGTTCTCGGCTCGATCATCTACTCGACGGCGCTGCTGCCGACCGCCCTTTCCACGGCAGCCGCGCCGATGCCGCTTGCCAAGGCGCGACTTGACATCAGGGCGCTGTGGCGGAATTCGCCGGTCGCCGTCGTGGCTGTCCTGCTCGTCGGCATCTCGAACAGCGCCTTTGGAACGCTTGGCGCCGTCTATGGCCGCAAGATCGGCCTGTCGGTCACCAACATCGCCGGCATGATGTCGCTTGCGCTGCTGGCCGGCTCGCTGATCCAGATCCCGGTCGGCATTCTATCGGACAGGATGGACCGCCGCGTCGTTCTGATCATCATCGCGGCGATCGGCTGTGCGTGCGGTACCGCCCTGAGCCTCGACGGCATGCTGACGCCACTCATGGTCACGCTGCTCGTGACCAGCTTCGGCGGGATGATCTATTCCATGTATCCGGTCATCGTGGCCCATGCGAACGACTACACGCCGGCAGGCGAATTCCTGAAGACCAGCGGCGGCCTGCTTCTGCTTTATGGCATCGGCTGCATTATCGGCCCGCTGGCGGCAGCGCTGATAATGAGCGCCACGGTACCCAGCGGCCTCTTCATGGTAACTGCAAGCGCCCACGCCTTGATTATCCTCTTTGCAGTCTGGCGGATTACCCGCCGCAGGGCCATTGCGCCGGAGCTGCGCGAAGATTTCGTCATCATGCCGTCGGTCACGCGTTTCGCCACCCCGGAAACGATGGCGCTGGATCCCCGGGCGGAAGAAAACTTCGCCGACCTGGACGATCTGGCCAGGGCAACCTGAAATCCCGGCCTCTCTCTTCGGTGAACGATCTGCCTGCCGATCCCCCTTGTTCCCGCCGGGCTCTTGTGGCATATCGGCGCCTTCATCAAGAGAAGGGCTGGCGCCCTCGCCAACCTGCCTGACCGGGCAAGGTGGTTTCCGCAATAGGGATGTGGCCGGGAAACCGGCAACCAAGCGGTTCTTTGCTCCAAGAGAGCTTTTTGCGCCAGTCCTCCTCGGGAAACCGAAGGAGGATTTTTTATGTCTGTCGAACCATTTCCGCGCGATGTGCTGTCAGGCGCAGGGGGTCAGGCCGCTCCGGCAAGTGCAGGCGGCGAGCCGTCGCGAGACTTCGAACTCTATGCGCTTGCACGCCTGCTTTCGCACCGGCTGATCGGCGGCTGGCGTGCGAAGGCGGCTCCACTCTCCGACGAGCTACTCCAGGAGCGTCTGACAGGGATACTGGCCTTGTGGAATTCCGGTTGCCCGCATGCCATCGACGAAGGGCTGCTCGCCGACCTGGCCAGACGCCATCCGGCGGAGACCGAAGCCTTTCGCCGCACAAGGCGCAGGAATCCTGCCGGTATCAGTTAACCCCTGGGACCGGACGCGGCCGGCCGTCGTCATCGACTGCGACGAAGGTAAACATCGCCTCGGTCACCTTTTCGCGGTGGCCGAAACGGTGCCGCCGCGCCCAGGCTTCGATCTTGATTTTCATCGAGCTTCGTCCGATCGCGCCGATATCGCAATAGACGCAGAGAACGTCACCCACGTGGACGGGACGGATGAATTTCATCGTATCGACGGAAATGGTGACGACGCGCCCGGACGCCCTCTCGCCGGCCGCGATACCTCCCGCCAGATCCATCTGCGACAGCACCCAGCCGCCGAAAATGTCGCCCGCCGCATTGGTGTCCGCCGGCATCGCCATGGTTCGGAGCGTCAGTTCGCCCAGGGGCTGTTCTTCATCTCCTGCCATCGGCGATTTTTCCCTTTTCCCGCTCACCTGCCTTCGCCTCCCCGACCGCGCCTCGCCGAGGCGAATCCCTTTCAGGCAGGGTGATCTATCCGCCGGACGATTTCAACGCGCCCGGAACATCCGAACCGGCAAAGCCGAAAGTCGCCAGCCACAGACTCTGGGCAATGCGCTCGGCGACTTCGATGACCGCTTCCGCCGCTTCGGCCTCGAAGACCTCGTGCGCCACCGGGCGGAACACCGCCAGCCATTCGCCGTAGTCGCTGGACACGATCGATTTCAGCGCGAGATGCGTTGGTACAGGCCGTCCCTTGTAGGCTCCGCTTTTCAGCAACACGGAGTGCCAGAAGAGTTTCATCTTCTGCAGATGCGGGGTCCAGTTTCCCTCCAGCTTCGCCTCGAAGATCGGCCCAAGACGGGGATGTTCCCTGATCCGACCATAGAATGTGTCGACCAGACGCGAGATGCCGTCGGCGTCGATAGACGGGTGAACCGCATTCCTGGCACCTGCCGGACGAATATCGATCTCTGTCATGAAGCCTCGGCAACGAATTTATGCATTTAAGATGCATCTTTCATTTGCCATTACCGCACCGTAAATTCAATATCGTATATGAATGTTTTATGGATAGCGGCAATGCGTCTCAGCCAGGCTAGCGATTTTTCGCTGCGAGTTCTCCTTTTACTGGGCCAATCGGAGACAGCCCAGACGGTTGAGTCCGTCAGCCGCCGGCTTGGCCTTGCTCGCTCCCATGTCATGAAGATAGTGGCGAAACTCGGCCGTCTGGGTCTTGTCGAGACGAACCGCGGACGCGGCGGTGGTATCAGGCTCGGTCGGCCAGCGGACCAGATCCGCGTCGGCGACGTGGTACGCAAGATGGAGCCCGATCTTGGCGTGGTCGATTGCCTGCGCGAGGGAGGCTCCTGCGCCTTCCTGCCCGCGTGTGCGCTCAGGCCCGCCATGCGCAAGGCGTCTGAAGCTTTCCTGGAAAGCCTCAATGAACAAACGCTGGCGGCGCTGCTGAGCAAAACACAAGTGCTCGGGGAAATTCCCCCGGAAATCCGGCGGCAGTGACAATGCCGGCCCGGCGGATGCTCAAAGCGTAGCCGCCTGCTCCAGCAATTTGGGCTGTTCAAGGCAATAGTAGCCGGAAATGCGGCTGATCGTGCCGGAGCGTTTCCAGTCGTTCAGTACCCGGCTGACATTCTCACGCGCTGCACCGGCCATATTCGCAATGTCGGCTTGCGACAGCTTGTAGTGGATCAGGATACGCCCGTTGTCGATCGGCTTGCCGAAACTGTCGGCAAGCTGAAGCAGCGTCTGCGCGACCCTGCCCGGCAGCGGCAGGAAGGAACGTGCGGCCAGCACGTCGTTGGCCTGCCTGAGCCGCTTGCCGACGATGGAGAGCATGTGCCGGTAAACCGCCGGATTCTCGTCCGCGAAGCGCTCGAAGGCGTGCTTCTCGATGAAGGCGAGCCGCGTCGGCTTCAGCGCGGTAACCGTTGCCGAGCGGGCGCGTCCGTCGAGAAGCGCCAATTCTCCGACGATATTGCCGGGGCCCATCACGGCCAGAAGCTGTTCATCCCCCTCCACGCTCATGATCGACACCTTCAGAGATCCTTCCAGGATCGCATAGCAGCCGTTTCCCGGATCGCCTGCCTCGAAGAGGATCGCACCCCCCTTTGCCGTAATTGGACGGGCAAGCGCCGCAAGACGCTCGGCCAGATCCATCGAAAGGCCTTCGAGCGAAAAGCTGTTTTCCAGGAAATGCTGCAGTTCGACCATCGGCGTGATCCCCGTGAGGATTAGAGCCCATCCTACACGGCACGCGACGCATTACCACGCGTCTTCTGTGGTTTTGGCCACATGCCGCTGCGCAACATTGCCGAATGGACCGCTTTCGGGAAAGAGGCGAAACTGTGATTGTCGTCACTTAAGAAAAATGAGCAGGATGCTAGCTTAGTTCATGTCGGCAGCGCGTCCCGCAATCTTCCTCCCGATTGCGAATTGCCGACGGCCTCCCTGATCCAGACGACGAAAGCCCCTGTCCCCGCGGGGGCTTTTGTCGTTGTCAAAACAGGAACAGGTCCTTGTTGAGCAACAGGATATTGAAGCGATCGCTGGCAAGGAACTCGCTCTGGCGCCTGCGTGCCTCGACCCTCGCAACCGGCTCCAACCGGCGCAGCCGGTCGTCCGCTTCTGCCGGAAAGCAGAAGGAAACCGCCTGATCGGGCAGGCCGTCGAAGCCGTTCCAGACATGGGCCTCGAGCTTGTCCCGCTCGGAAGCCATTGGCAGATCCCGGCCGCGCGGCAGATGCTCGAGACCCGCTTTCTCTACCCTGCGGCGGAAGCGGCGCGCCGGGCCGTCTTCCGTGAACGGCGACACGATCATCGGCGGTTTGCGGCGGCTTGCCGCCACTTCCATCACGATTCTCGCCAGCCGCGAATACGCCATCAGTTCGTCGGCGAGCAGCAGGAAATCCGGCGCCTTGCCGTAATAGTCCTCGAACCGGTCGATCTGGGCCGCAATCTCGGCAGCGAGCGCATCTTCCGGCAGGAGGTGCAGCCGGCTGCGCCAGCCGTACCAGCGGCGCGAGGGAAAGCCCTTCTCGAAGTAGCGCGCGGCCTCGTCGGATACCGGAGCCCATGGCTGGGTAAGCGCCAGCGTGACACCTATCAGCGTGGCGTGCCCGGCCTTGTCGATCGTCTGGCGCAGCGGCAGATACTCGCGCGACCACAGGTCGGACGCGGCAATACAGCCCACTGCCGACAGCAAACCGGCGGCCGCCAGGTCGCGGATCGAGCGGTCGACGCCGAAGGCCAGGCCGTATTCTGCCGAGGTCAGGGTGATGCGTTTCATGTCGCAGGACTTTCCGTCAAAAGGCTTTCGGCCGCAACTGCAACATCGCTCAGCCTTCGGCGGGAAACACCGGATCGCGCGGATCGCCGACCGGATCGGCTACCCGATAGACCACGAGATCCTCGATCGGGGTACCAAGAGATTGCCGCGTCAGGTCAGGAAGCCGCTCCACGCTGCCGAAGCGCTGCCTCAGGTAGTCCGCCCCCGGATCGTTGCGCGCCCGGGTGATGAAAAGAGCTGGCTTGGCTACGATGTCCTCATCCAGCGGAGCCTGCATCACATAGCGGATGCGCTCGTTGAGCTGCTCGACGGGAAGCCTGCCACGCAAAGCGAAGGCGAGCTGCGAAGCCGGAGCATAGTTATTGGACGCGACCCATGCGGCCCCCTGATCGGCGGCGATCCTCTCGACGCCGGCCGCGATTTCCTCCCAGCCCCGGGTCTGATGCGTTGGATCGCGGCGGGCGAAGGCACCGGTGAAAGGCATCGCCGCATGCAGCATCACCAGCAGCGACACGACGATCCCGAGCGGCACTGCCGCCTGCCTCACGCCCCGCCAGAAACGCGGCAGGGCTTTCGGCAAATTGGCGGCCGCGACACCGGCCATCATCGCAAAGGCGGGAAAGAGCGGCGCCGGCCAGTTGCCCTGCACGCGCGCGTGGAAGGAATGAAAGACCAGATAGGCGATGAAGGGCAGGACGCCGAGCACGATCAGCCCGGCCTTCTCGTCGCCCTGCCGCATTTGCCCGACGAGCTGCACAAAGCCGGCAACCGCGAGAAGGGCCACCAGAGGATTGAGCAGGCCGGCGAGAGCGCCGACAAATTCCGCGAGATATTTCAGCGTGAAGCCTTCCGGCACCGCACGGCCGAACTGCTTGGCGAAGGACGCCCATTCATGCCCGGCATTCCACAGCAGCACGGGCAGGAAAACGAGGACCGCCAGCGCACCGCCCACCCAGAGCTGCCACGCGGTCAGCCAGCGCCGCCCCTTCGCCATGAAAAGCAGCCAGAGCACCAGCCCGGCACCGAAGAAAAGCACCGAGTATTTCGACACGAGGCCGAGGCCCGCGAACAGCCCGACCGCCAGCCACCAATAGGGATTTTGCGAGCGGATCAGTTCGGCAACCGCCCACAGGCCCAGCCCCCAGAAGAAGACCGACGGGGCATCGGGCGTCGCGATCAGGCTGCCGACGCCGATCAGGACGGTGGCGTTGAACAACAGCACCGACCACCCAGCGACCGTACGTCCAAAGAGGATGTCGGCCGTCCGCCACAGCACCAGCGAGCCGAGCGCCGCGGCGAGGATGCCGGTGATCCTCACGGCAAGGGCGGTATCGCCGAGGAAGGTCTGACCGAGCGCGATCCACCAGCCAACCATCGGCGGATGATCCAGATAGCCGAAGGCAGGCGACAGGCCCCAAAGCCGATAATAAGCCTCGTCCTCGGCAAGACCGGCCTGCGACCCGACCCATAGCCGGACAAGCGTCAGCGCCAGAACGATAGCGACAAGGGCGGCGGGACGAAGATAGGCCGGCAGGGCGATATCCCTTTGCGTGGTTTTCAAGCCCGGCGCCACGTGAGAACCGAGCTCGCCGCGTAGTTCCAAACCGCGCCCATGGCGGCACCCGCCGCACCGGCAAACCACCAGACGGGCTGGTTTTCATAGATCAGGTTCGCCACGCCGACATTGGCCAGCACGCCGACGCTGCAGACGGCATAGAAGGTCAGAAGCCCGCGCAGCGCCGCCATGCCCGTCAGTCGCCGGTCGCGGTAGGTCAGCCGGTTGTTGAGGAAGAAGTTCCACGTCATCGCCACGAAGGTCGCGATCGTCTGCGCGGCGTTGAACGGGGCACCCAGAAGATCGAGCGTGAATTTCAGCGCCGCCAGATGCACGACGACGCCCGAGGCGCCGACCATGCTGAACATCAGGAAACGGATGGAAACGAAATCGCCGAAAAGCTTGGACACGAGAAGCCCCAGATAGTCGAGCGTCACCAGCGTGTCGAGCTTGCTCTCGCCGTGAATGCGCTCGCGGAAAACGAAGGGAAGTTCGACGATGCGCAGGCTTCCCCTGGCGCTCGCCACGATGTCGAGAAGGATCTTGAAGCCCTGCGTCGAAAGCGAGGGCGCAAGCCGCTCCGCCTCGCTGCGGGAAATCATGAAGAAACCGCTCATCGGATCGGACAGCGTCACGCCGAGCAGCTTGCGGGCAAGGCCATTGGCAAGGTTCGAGCCGGCGGCGCGTATCTTCGTCAAGCCATGGCCGATATTGCCGCCTTCGACATGCCGGCTGGCGACCGCGAGGTCCGCCTCGCCGCTTTCCAGATGCGCAAGCATCTTCGGCAACAGCGTCTCGTCATGCTGCAGGTCGGCATCCATCACCGCGACGAAGCGCGCCGAGGATGCCAGCATGCCCTCGATGCAGGCGCCGGAGAGCCCGCGCCGGCCGATCCTGCGGATGACGCGGACGCGCGGATCGTGCCGCGCCACCTTGCGGGCGACGTCCGAGGTGCCGTCCGGCGAATTGTCGTCGACGACGATCACCTCCCAGTCGACGCCCTTCAGCACCGCGTCGAGCCGGGCGATCATCACCGGCACATTGTCGCGCTCGTTGTAGGTCGGCAGCACGACGGTGAGCGTGGGCGCGGCCCCGCTCCTGTTTTCTGTCAGCGTCGCGACGTCGCCGCTTGCGCCCGTGCCTGCCAGCATGAATGCTCCTGTCGCGGCCCTGCCCGCCCGGGCATTTCTGGCCGATTTCGCGGCGGACCATATTCGGAACGCCGGGCAATGCAAGTCCCCTCGCCGCCTTGCCCCTCAAACCGCAATCGTCTAGAGCATGTTCGCAATGAAAATACGGTCTTTATGAGCCGGAATTGAACTTATCGACGGACCCTATCGAGACATGGCGAAAGTAAAGCAAGACAAGCTCAGGGCGCGCCTGCCGCGCGGCTTCGTGGACCGGTCGGCGGCCGATATCCGCGCGACCGACGCGATGGTCGCCCGCATTCGCCAGGTCTACGAGCGATACGGCTTCGACCCGGTCGAAACGCCGGCTTTCGAATATACCGACTGCCTCGGCAAGTTCCTGCCCGATACCGACCGTCCGAATGCCGGCGTCTTCTCCGTGCAGGACGACGACGAGCAGTGGATGAGCCTGCGCTACGACCTCACCGCGCCGCTTGCCCGCCATGTCGCGGAAAACATCAACGAGATCCAGCTTCCCTATCGCACCTATCGCGCCGGCTGGGTGTTCCGCAACGAGAAGCCGGGGCCGGGCCGCTTCCGCCAGTTCATGCAGTTCGACGCCGACACGGTGGGCGCCGCCGGCGTCCAGGCGGATGCCGAAATGTGCATGATGATGGCCGACACGATGGAAGCGCTTGGTATTGCGCGCGGCGACTACGTCATCCGCGTCAACAACCGCAAGGTGCTCGATGGCGTGATGGAGGCAATCGGTCTGGGCGGCGACGAGAATGCCGAGCGCCGGCTGACCGTGCTGCGCGCCATCGACAAACTCGACAAGTTCGGTCCGGAGGGTGTCGCGCTGCTGCTCGGCGAGGGCCGCAAGGACGAGAGCGGGGATTTTACGAAGGGGGCGGGGTTGAATTCCGATGCAATTGAGAAGGTGATAACCCTTCTCGACGTCGGCAATATTAGCGAGGAGGTCATCAAAGAACATCCGGCAGCCCAAGCTCGCCGCGCTCAAGGTGGAATGGCAGGCTCTGAGTATGAAGCACATCGTGCAGACTTGGTTTTTGGCGGCTATTCGCGACTTCTCTATAGCAGCTCGACTGGCCTGTCTGGGCAGGCAGAGCTTCGAACAATTTGGGATCTGGTGAAAGCTGCTGGATACGGAGATGGCCGCATCCGCATCGACCCTTCCGTCGTGCGTGGCCTCGAATATTACACCGGCCCGGTCTACGAAGCGGAGCTGCTGTTCGACGTCACCAACGAGAAGGGCGAAGTCGTCCAGTTCGGCTCGGTCGGCGGCGGCGGGCGCTATGACGGCCTGATCAAGCGCTTCACCGGCCGCGACGTTCCGGCAACAGGCTTTTCCATCGGCGTGTCGCGCCTGATGACGGCGCTGAAGAACCTCGGCAAGCTCGGCGACGAAGACGTGCTCGCGCCTGTGCTCGTCACCGTGATGGACGGCGATACCGGAGCGCTTGGCCGCTACCAGCAAATGACGCAGACTTTGCGCGCCGCAGGCATCCGCGCCGAGATGTATCAGGGCAACTGGAAGAAATTCGGCAACCAGCTGAAATATGCCGACCGGCGCGGCTGCCCGCTCGCCATCATCCAGGGCTCGGACGAGCGCGCCGCCGGCGAGATCCAGATCAAGGACCTGATCGAGGGCAAGCGGCTTTCCGGCGAAATCACCGACAACGTCACCTGGCGCGAGAGCCGGCCGGCGCAGGTCACCGCGCGCGAGGCGGATCTCGTGGAGACCGTGCGCGCCATGCTGGCCGCCCAGGCCGAAGACCGCCGCGCGGCGAAAGGAAACTGACATGGCGACGATGGAGGAGCGGCTTTCCGGGCTTGCCGGGCTCTTTCAGGAGCGGGGTTACGCACGCATTTCCCCGCCGATCCTCCAGCCCGCCGACGTGTTCCTCGACCTCACCGGCGAGGATATCCGCCGCCGGCTCTATCTCAGCGCCGATCAGGACGGGCGCGACCTGTGCCTGCGTCCGGACTTCACCATTCCCGTCTGCCGCCAGCACCTTGAGGACGGCAAAGCGGCACGGCTTGCCAATTACAGCTATGGCGGTCCGGTCTTCCGCCAGCGGCCCGGCGAAACCGGCGAATTCCTGCAGGCGGGTGCCGAAAGCATCGGCCGGACGGATTGCGAGCAGGCCGACGCAGATATTCTAGCGCTTGCCCTCGATGCCCTGTCGAAGCTTGGCGCGAAAAACGTTGAGGTGCGGATCGGCGACGAGGCCCTCTTCACCGCCGTCATCGACGGGCTGTCCATCCCGGCGGTGTGGAAACGACGGCTGAAGGATCTATTCGGCGAGCGTGCGCAGCTTGATCAGGCCATCGCCCGCATGGGCGGCAATGTTGACGGCAACGGCGACGCGGTAAAGGCCGAGCGCATAGGCTTCCTCGCCGCGCTGGAGGGCTCCGACCCGGAAGCCGCGCAAGCTATCGTCGAGGATCTCCTTTCGATTGCCGGTATCGAAACGGTCGGCGGACGCACCGCCGGCGAGATCGCCGAACGGTTCCTGGAGCAGGCCGCCCTTTCCAGCAGCGCCGGCGTCGCCGACGAGGCTGCCAGCCTCCTCACCCGCTTCCTCGATATCTCCGGCAAGCCGGTAGAAGCGCTGGCAAGGCTTGAAGTCTTCGCTTCGGAAACCTCGATTGACCTTGCCGAACCGATCGCCCATTTCCGCGCCCGTCTCGCGGCGATCGAGGCGAACGGCACCGATCTCGACACGATCCGCTTCGCCGCCGATTTTGGCCGCCGGCTCGACTATTACACCGGCTTCGTCTTCGAGGTGCACGACGCGAAGCGCCGTCAGGCCGGCCAGATCGTCGGCGGCGGCCGCTACGACCGTCTGCTGCAGCTTCTTGGCGCCAGCGCGCCGGTACCGGCCGTCGGCTTTTCGATCTGGCTCGACCGTATCTGAGGGTGACATGACGAAACTCACCATCGCCATCCCCTCCAAGGGTCGCCTGCAGGACAATACCCACGCCTTCTTCGCGCGAGCCGGGCTCACCATCGAGCGCCCGGGCGGCGACCGCAACTATCGCGGCACGATCAAGGGCTTCGACGGCGTCGAGATCGCCTTCCTCTCGGCCTCCGAGATCGCACGCGAGATCGCCGACGGCTCCGTCCACATGGGCATTACCGGCATCGATCTGGTCGAGGAGAACATCGCCGAACCCGAGGCGAAAACCCATCTCGTGACCGCGCTCGGCTTCGGCCATGCCGATGTGGTGGTGGCGCTGCCCTCCGCATGGATCGACGTTTCGACGATGGCAGACCTTTCCGATGTTGCTTCGGATTTCCGCGCCCGCCACGGCCGGCGCATGCGCGTCGCCACCAAATATGTGAACCTGACGCGGGCCTTCTTCGCCGCGAACGGCATTGCCGACTACCGCATCGTGGAAAGCGCGGGCGCCACGGAAGGCGCGCCGGCCGCTGGCAGCGCGGAGCTGATCGTCGACATCACCTCGACCGGCTCCACCTTGAAGGCAAACAATCTCAAGGTGCCGGAGGATGGCGTCATCCTGCACTCACAGGCCCACCTTGTCGCCTCGCTCACCGCAACCTGGTGCGAGGAGGCGCTTGCCGCCGCCCGCTCCATCCTCGATCAGGTCGCGGCCGAAGAAAACGCCCGCACCTGCAAGGAAATCAAGGCATTGCTGCCTGATCCGGAAGCGGCGGCCAAGCTCGCCGTCGCCGAACACGGCTGCACCACGCCCTTCGGCGCGCGGGCGGAAGAAATCCTGCTGCTGCACTGCCCCGCCTCCCGCGTGCCTGCCTGCGCCGCCATGCTCAGGGCGCAAGGGGCGGGACATGTCGCCGTGTCGACGCTCGACTATGTATTCGGCACCACCAATCCGCTTTACGACCCGCTGCATGCGCGCGTTTCGGCCTTGGGCTGAGGCATCGCCGACAGAAAGGAATTCCTCATGGAATTGACGTCGCTTTCGGCTCTGGAGCTTTCGCAAGGCATCAGGGAGCGGCGCCTTTCCTGCCGGGAGGTGATGCAGGCCTATCTCTCGCGGATCGCCGGGTTCAATCCGAAGATCAACGCGATCGTCAGCCTGCGCGACGAGGACCGCCTCCTAGCCGAAGCAGACGAGCGCGACCGGGAATTGGCAGCAGGGATGTATCGCGGCTGGCTGCACGGTATTCCGCAAGCGGTGAAGGACCTCGCCGCAACGAAGGACATTGTGACCACCTTCGGCTCGCCGATCCTGAAGGATTTCCTGCCGCCGGAAGACGCCATCCACGTGGAACGGCTGCGCTCTGCCGGGGCGATCCTGATCGGCAAGACCAACACGCCGGAATTCGGCCTCGGCTCCCATACCTTCAACCCGGTGTTCGGGCCGACCCGCAATCCCTGGGATTCGGCGAAATCGGCCGGCGGGTCCAGCGGCGGCGCGGCTGCCGCCCTTGTCGCCCGCCTCCTGCCGGTAGCCGATGGCAGCGACATGATGGGTTCGCTCAGGAACCCCGCCGCCTATAACAACGTCATCGGCCTGCGCCCCAGCTACGGCCGGGTGCCGTCCGGCCCGTCGCCGGAAGTCTTCTTCGACGGCATGGCGACGGATGGTCCGATGGGGCGCTCGGTCGCCGATGTCGCGATGCTGCTTTCCACCCAGGCCGGCTACGATCCGCGCGCGCCGCAGTCGTTTGAAGGCGACGGCTCGGAATTCGCCGGCCCGCTCGCGGCCGACATGTCCGGCAAACGCATCGGCTGGCTCGGCGATCTCGGCGGACACATTCCCTTCGAGCCCGGCGTCCTGGATCTCTGCGGCAATGCCCTGAAAGTCTTCGAGGATCTGGGCTGCACGGTCGAACTCGCATCGACCGGTTTCGACATGGAACGGGTGTGGACCTCCTGGCTGACGCTTCGCCACTGGCGCGTGCTCGCCCGTCTTGCGCCGCTCTACAACGATCCTGCGAAACGCGCCCTGCTCAAGCCGGAGGCGATCTGGGAAGTCGAGGGCGGCCTTGCCTTATCGCTTGCCGACATCCAGGCGGCCTCGGAGGTGCGCAGCCAATGGCACCGTGCGGTGCTTCGCGTCTTCGCCAGTTACGATTACCTGATCCTTCCCGCCGCCCAACTCTTCCCCTTTGACGTCGATCTGCACTGGCCGAAGGAAATTGGCGGCAAGACAATGGACACCTATCACCGCTGGATGGAGGTCGTGGTGCCGGCAAGCCTTCTCGGCCTGCCCGTCCTCGCCGTGCCGGCCGGCTTTTCGGACAACGGCTTGCCCATGGGCTTCCAGATCATCGGCCGCCCGCGCGCCGATCTAGACGTGCTGAAACTCGGCCACGCCTACGAACAGGCTACGGACTGGCTGGGCCGCACTCCGCCGGGATTCTAGTCCCGCCGGTCGGCGTAGCGCTGTTCGGCCTCGTAATAGGCGTTGAAGCCAACACGGTCGCGCAATTCGGCGAAATCGAGCAGCAATTCATCCGGGTGGCGCCCTTCCGCCATGGCGGCCAGCGCATCGCGCATTGCCTTCATCGCGGCCGATAGCAGCGTCAACGGATAGGCAGCGAGCCGGTAGCCGATCGCCGCCAGTTCGTCCCGCGGCAGGATCGGCGTTTCGCCGCCTTCCACCATGTTCGCCATATGCCAGCCTGGCACCTCGCGGCAGATCGTTTCCATTTCCGCGCGCGACTTCGGCGCTTCCACGAACAGGATATCCGCGCCCGCCTCCTTGAACAGCCGCGCGCGCTCCAGCGCCTCGTCCAGCCCAAGGCCGTGTCTTGCGTCGGTTCTGGCCAGGATCAGGATATCGGCCCCCTCCTCGCGTGCGTCCACGGCCGCCTTGATGTGATCGACCGCATGCGCCCGATCGACGACGAGCTTGCCCTTGGTATGGCCACAACGTTTCGGCGCCACCTGATCCTCGATCATCACAGCGGCGAAACCCGCCTGCGCGTAGCCCTTGACCGTGCGCTTGACGTTCAGCGCGTTGCCGTAGCCCGTATCGCCGTCGCCGATCACCAAAGCCCTTGTTGCGGCACAGACGTTGCGGCCCGTGTCGACCATCTCGCCGTAGGAGATCAATCCCGTATCCGGCGCGCCGATGCGCGTCGCCGAGACCGCGAAGCCCGACATGAAAGTCACCGGAAATCCGGCATCGCCGATCATCTTGGCCGACAGGCCGTCGAAGCAGCAGGGCATGACGGTGAAATCGGTCGCCGCGAGATGGGCGCGCAGGCGTTCGGCGGGGCTGGGCATTGTGGACCTCAAAACAGATTTCAGAGCTTGAAGGGGATGTAGAGCGCCACGTCCGGCCAGGCGAAAATGACGGCAACACTGACCAGCATCATGGCGAGGAAGGGCCAGACGCCACTCGCCACTTCCGTCATGGATGCCCGCCCGACTGCCTGAATTACATAGAGGTTCAGCCCCACCGGCGGCGTGATCAGTGCGCATTCCACCATGATGACGAAGAAGACGCCGAACCAGATCGGGTCGAGCCCTAGCGCGAAGAGCGCGCCCGACAGCACCGGCACCATGATCAGCATCATCGACAGCGCTTCCAGCACCAGCCCCATCACCAGCAAGACCACGCCGACGACGAGCACGAACATACCGGCCGTCGAGACGTGCTCGGTCAGGAATACGGAGATGTCCTGCGGGATGCGGTAGAGCGTGATCGCCTTGCCGAAGACCTTTGCCCCGGCGATGATCAGCAGGATCGCCACCGTCGTCGTCATCGCCTCCAGCACCGCATCGCGCAGCTTCGCCCAGTCCAGCGTCCGCAGGATGACGCCGACCACGACGAGAGCGCCGAGAAATCCGATTGCAGCGGCCTCCGTCGGCGTGAAGACGCCGCCATAGATGCCGGCAATGACAAGCGCGGCCAGCAGGATGGTCGGTGAGGCGCGCCCGAGCGTCGACCACCGCTCGCCCCAGGAAGCTTTCGGGCTCGGCCGATAGTCCACCGCGAACCGCGCGAAAAGCATCGAGTAGACGATGAAGAAGGCGATCAGCAGCAGTCCAGGTCCGATCCCGGCGAGAAACAGCGAGATGATCGATTCCTCGGTGATGACGCCGTAGACGATCATCGGGATCGACGGGGGAATCAGAATGCCGAGCGTGCCTCCCGCCGCTAGCAGACCCAGCACAAAACGGCGGGGATAGCCGCGCTCGGTCATTTCCGGGATCGCCACCGTACCGATCGTGGCGGCAGTAGCGACGGACGAGCCGGAAATGGCGGCAAAGATACCGCAGGACAGGATCGTGGCGACAGCCAGCCCGCCCGGCCAATGACCGACCCACGACTGCACGGCGGCAAAGAGGTCGCGTCCGACGCCCCCCTTCAGCAGCACGTTGGACATCAGCAGGAACAGCGGCACTGCGATGAGCACGAAGCTGTCCGTCGACGAAAGCAGCCCTTGCGGCAGCATCAGCGGCGAGAAGCCTCCCAGCGCCAGCATGCCAAAGCCGAGGCCCGCGAGCGCGAATGCCACCGGAACCCCGACGAGGAGCAGACCAAAAAGCGCAGTCAGGATGAGGATTGTCGTCAAGGGACGCTCGCGGTCTTAGTGGACGTTGTTTTCGGGCAGGGTATCGCGCGGGCCTTGCATTGCCGTGCGGATCGCTTCGACAAGCGACTGCACGCACAAAAGGCTGAAACAGATCGGCAGCGCCGCCTCGTTCCACCAGGCCGGCACATCGAGCATTGACCCGGTGGTGCGGCCCCGCTCGAAGGAGTCGAGGGCAATCTCGCCCGCGTACCAGACGACCACCGCTGCAAGAGCGGCGATGAAGAGCAGCACGACCGTCTGCTGAAGATGGCGCACCGAGGCCGGCAGCATGTCTGTCAGCACGGTGATCGCGATATGCTGGCGGCGATGCACAAGGATAGCAGCCCCGGCAAAGGTCCCCCAGACCAGAAAAAGCCTTGAAAGCTCTTCGGCCCAGATGGTCGGTGCAATGAAGACGTAGCGCATGAAGACCTCGTAGCCGAGCATCAGGGCCGTGGCGAAATAAGCCCAGGCAGCGAATTGCCCCAGCAGCGAGGAAAGCCGGTCGATCAATCGAAACATGGAGGCTCCGGGAAGCGGCGGGCCGCATCTGACCGCGGCCCGCGCGTCTCGTCAGTTCTGCAGGGCCTTTGCGGCGTCGAGAACCTTGGCGCCGAGTTCCCCGGACGCTGCCAGGAACTGATCGTAAACCGGCTGGGCGGCGGCCTGCCAGGCGGCGATCTCCTGCTCGGTCGGTTCGTAGACAGTCATGCCGTTTTCCTTGGCAGCACGGTAGGATTCCGCCTCGATCGCCGCCATCGCATTGCGAACGTCGGCTTCTGCCGTCAACGCGGCTTCCTCGATGATCTTGCGATGGTCTTCCGGAAGGCCGTCCCAGAATTTCTGGTTTACCACCACGATGAACTCGATATCCGCGTTGTTGGTAACGGTAATCGTGTCCATCACTTCCCACAGTTTGCGGCTGTCGACGCCGGAAACACCGGTCATGCCGATGTCGACGGTGCCCCGCTGATAGGCGATATACTGCTCGGAGCCGGAAATCAGCGTCGGAGCGCCGCCTGCCGCCTCGATCCATGTGCCCAGGGTCTTGCCGAAGACCCGGACCTTCTTGCCCTTGATGTCGTCGGGCGTCTTGATCGGGCCGCCCTTGGAAAGGAGGATCGAGCCGCCATAGGCCTGCCACCAAAGAACCTTGGCGCCGGTTCCGGCGATAGCCTCGTCCAGCGGCGTGCGAACGGGGCTGCCGGGAGCCGTCGCCTTGCGCACCAGTTCTTCCGTATTGAAGAGGAACGGAAGATAGAAAACGTCGACGGCAGGTATATCACCAACGTAGCGCGTCAAGGAGGCGACGCCCATCTCGATCGATCCCGATCCGACAGCCTGAGGTACTTCGTTATCCTTGTATAGCTGGGCTGAATCGTAGATCTCGACGGTAATATCGCCATTGGAATTCTTCTCGACCAGATCCTTGAACAGGACGAGATTTTGGCCGAGATGGCTCTTGAGCGGTAATTGCAGGGTTATACGAAGGGTCGACTTCTCAGCCAAGGCTGCAGTCATCGACAGGGCTAGGCCGGCGGCGGCGCCGACCAGAAGACGTGCGATCCTCATGTATTCCCTCCCTTTCACGCCGCGCGTTACTCGCCGCTGGCAGTGTTTTTCGTGACTTATCCTGTCTTTTTTGTCGCGTTTCGTCCCTTTATTATTTGCGGGATTCTCGTTGCCGGCCTTGCCGGCGGAAGCCGGACGACAAGGCCCGACCGATCAGGATTCGCGATGGGGAATCGCAAAGCTCCATTTAGGTCAGCGGAGATTAAATACGACGAATGCCCCTTGCCGCAACCACTGTCATGACGCGGGGATCAAATGCCGGGTGTTCGTCGTCGGCGGCGGGCGGCAGGCTCGGCTCCGACGGATCAGTCGCCCCAGAGCCTGTGCTTGTTGCCGATCGGCTTGAGCAGCGTATCGACTTTCGCGGCATCGGCGACCACGACCTGATTGCGGCCCCGGTCCTTGGCCTTGTAGAGCGCTGTGTCGGCACGGCTGAGCACAGCGGTCACGCCTGCATCGGACTCAAGGACCACGGCAACGCCGACGCTGATCGTCACGCTGGTGCACATGTCGCCATCGAGCTGATGGCAGGCCGTGACGGCTTCGCGAAGCCGTTCGGCGGCGGCTGTCGCCTCTTCAATGGAGGTGGAAGGCAGCGCGACGCAGAACTCCTCGCCGCCGATCCGTCCGAAAATGTCGTAGGGACGCAAGACCTGCCGGATCTGGTTCGCGACTTCCTGCAGAACCCGGTCGCCGGCGAGATGACCCAGCGTATCGTTGATTTCCTTGAAGTGGTCGATATCCATGATGGCGAGGGCGAAAGGCATACCCGTCCGCTTGGCCCGCGCCATTTCCTGCTCGGTGCGACGGATGAATTCGCGCCGGTTGAGGACGCCGGTCAGATCGTCGGTCGTGGCGAGCCGGCGCAACTCCGCCTGAGCTTCCTGCAGCTGGCGGATGTCTCGCTCGCGGCCGATTTCATGAGCGATCCAGTCGGAGAAAAGCCGGAGGATCTCCTTGTCCGTGTCACCGAAGGGCTTGCTGCGCGGCAGGGAGCTGCAGAAGCAAACCGTGCCGTAGGTCTCGCCGTCGACGACAAGCGGCGCGCCGATATAGGCCTCCAGAGCCATTTCCTCGTAGCTCGGGAGCATCGAAAAGTCGGACAGGCCGGCGAATTCCACCGCCAGCGGCGCGTCGGCGGCAAGCACCTTTCCGCAATACGTCCTGTCGGCAGGCCGCTTCTGGCCCGCCTTGAAGGCCCCGTCCTGACTTACTGCGAACTCCACCTCGTGCTCGTCGCCTTCGACCCTCGCGACGAGACCGTTGGCAAGTCCGAAAGCCTCCGAACCCAGCCTCAGCACCGCCTCGATCTTCTGTTGCGCGTCGAGTTGGCGGCTGGAGGTGATGGTATAGAGCCCCTGCAATACCCGCTCGATGGTCTTCAGGTGCGAGATGTCGGTTGCGTAGACGAAGACCGCTTCCACCTGACCCTTGTCGTTGAAATCAGGAGTGTAACAGACGTCGACGTCGCGGGTGATGCCGTCGGGATAGTCGAGTGTGGCGATAAAGCGCTGTACCTCTCCCGCGCAGGCGGCATCGAAATAGGGCCGGACCGTGCGCATGAAATCGGCGGCGACGAAATCGCCCATCTTGCGGCCGATGAGATCGTGGCTGGTGCGGCCATACCACAAGGCGCCGAATTCATTGACCGAACGGATCGTCTGGTCCTTGGCAAGTTCGCCGATGAAGCAGGGCAGGCTATCATTGAGTACGCGAAGCCGCAGCTCCGCCTGCCGCGCCCTCGCCTCGGCCTGCTTGAGCGCCGTGATGTCTGTGCGCACGCCGGCAACGCCGCCGTCGCGGGTCCGTCTCTCGTTGACCAGAAGCCAGCGACCGTCGGCAAGCTGCTGCTCGACGGGCGCGGGGCTGGGGCTTCTGTGGGCAGCCAGCCTATCCTCCAGCCAGGCCTTGCGTGAGCGGCCGCCAGTCGACACCTCCCCGGCTTCCAGACCTTGCATCAGGATGTCGCGGAAAGGCGTGCCGGGCACACACAAGCCCGACGACCTTGGATAGAACTGCCGGTAGCGTTCGTTGCACAGCACCAGCCTGTCATCTGCGTCGAAATAGGCGAAGCCTTCATTCAGGGATTCAAGGGCCTCCTCCAGGCGATTGAGCGCGGAGGACTTCTCGGCCTCGAGTTTCAGTTGCCAGGTCATGTCGCGCGCGATGACCACATAGGCCCGAACCTCGCCCTTGTCGTCGCGCAGGGCCCCGCTGGTCACGTCGACCCTAAAGACATCGCCGGACTTGCGGCGGCGCGCGGCGAGTCTCAGGCGATCGCCGCCGACCGCCCCCTCTGCGGCATCGCGCCACGCCGCAAAGCGTTGGTACTCGTCCTGCGAAGCATAGAGAAACGCGGGATCGCGGCCCACCATCTCGTCGGCGCCATAGCCGAACATCTTCTCGGCCGCATGGTTGACATAGATGATGCGGCGATCCGCACCGGTCACGAAGACCGCATCGTCGAACTCCGCAAAAAGCGCAACGAGCGTGGCCGTCGAAACCTCGAGGTCCTGCATGAAAACCCAACACCTTCGAATATTGTTCGAATCGACAATAGACCGCAGGTTAGGTCACGGTCCATTCACAGCCTGTTCGCGAAAAAAGCCCGGAACACACTCCCCACGAACGATATCGCCGCAGGATTGGAAAAGCGCTTCAATGTCAACGTATTAAGCGCTTATCTGCTTTCCGGTTCGGCGCGTCCCGATCGGGAAATGCCCCAGGCAGGACATGCGAAACCGATAATGGGATTTACTTAAAAGAGTCTTCGTTCACCCATGTGATCACGAATTCTTCATATTCCTCGACCGGAATGTCATCTTCCGGCACGGTTCTTCCCCGTACCGAGACTCCGGCCTCATGCACCGTACCGGGGTCCTTCGAAACAAGCGGATGCCACCAGTAAAGATCCTCGCCTTCCGCCACCAGGCGATAGGCGCAGGTGGGCGGCAGCCATGTCAGGCTGCGCACGCTTTCGGGCGTCAGCGGCAGGCAATCCGGCACCTTGGCGATGCGGTTCGAATAGTCGCGACAGCGGCAGGTATGCGGGTCGAACAGGGTACAGGCGATGTTCGTCCATACGATCTCGCCGGTGTCCCAGTCTTCCAGCTTGTTGAGGCAGCAGCGGCCGCAGCCGTCGCATAGCGATTCCCACTCCTCCGTATTCATTTGCTCAAGCGTCTTCGTCTTCCAGAAGGGCTCGACCCGTGACGCTGTTTCGTTGCTGTCCATTCCCGTTTCCCGATCGAAGCCTGCTGCCCGCTTGCGGCTTGCCTGTCCTTGCGCGGCCCCGCCGTGCCGCACCTGCCTGCATCAATTCCGCATTGCAAGCGCAATGTTAAACTTTTGCAGTGTCTCATGGATGCGAATAAGGCGAACTTGTGATGATGCGTACGACACACATTTCGACTATCATTTTATCTTCATTGTGAATTCGAGAAAATGGCGGCCCTTGAAAGGCGGCGGCCCATGGCAGTCAGTGGCAGGCAGGCGGGCGTAAGGTGAGTGTAGACGGAGTACCCCCGAAGCAGAATGCGGGCCCGGATTGGCCGCGAGGCGAACGCCCGTCGTTTCCCGTTCGGGTGCTGCGCGCCATACGCCGCACCATGCTGGGCTTCGACGCATGGCTCGACACCACGCTCTGGCGGGTACTGACGGCGCTCAGGCGAGGCGTCGAGGGCTATTCCACCTTCCTGAAAAAGTTCCGCGCGCGCGGCTTCGGACGGGTGGCTGCGGAACTTGGTTCCGACGCGTTCACCTTTGGCCTCGGCGGCCTGGTCGTGCTGCTGACTTTCGCCTTGCCCGCGTTCGAGGAGACCGCGCGGGCCGACTGGCGCACCACCGAGGACTTTTCCGTCACCTTTCTCGACCGTTTCGGCAACGAGGTGGGCCATCGCGGCATCTTGCTGAACGACACGGTACCGCTGGAGGATCTGCCGGACCATCTGATCAAGGCGACGCTGGCGACCGAGGATCGCCGATTCTTCTATCATTTCGGCATCGACGTGATCGGCACGTTCCGCGCCATGGCGGAGAACCTGCGTGCCCGGACGGTGGTGCAGGGCGGCTCGTCGCTGACCCAGCAGCTTGCCAAGAACCTGTTCCTGTCCAACGAGCGAACGCTCGAGCGCAAGATCAAGGAAGCCTTCCTGGCGCTGTGGCTGGAAGCGAACCTCACCAAGCGCGAGATCCTGAAGCTGTACCTCGACCGCGCCTATATGGGCGGCGGCACCTTCGGCGTTGCGGCTGCGGCAAAATTCTATTTCAACAAGAACGTCCGCGACCTGTCGCTGGCCGAATCCGCGATGCTGGCGGGCCTCTACAAGGCCCCGACGAAATACGCCCCGCATGTCGACCTTCCGGCGGCGCGCGCCCGCGCCAACGAAGTGCTGACCAACATGGTGCAGGCCGGCTTCATGACCGAGGGCCAGGTGATTGGCGCAAGGCGCAATCCGGCGCTTGCCGTCGACCGCAGCCAGGAGACGGCTCCGGACCACTTCCTGGACTACGCCTTCGAAAAGCTCAAGGAACTGTCGCGCACGCGGCCCGAGCTTGCCAGCGACCGGATCGTGACGGTACGCACCACCCTCGATCCCGGCCTGCAGCGGCAGGCTGAGCGGGCGATCCTTTCGACGCTGCGCCAATATTCGGACCAATATGACGTCGAAGAGGCCGCCGTTGCGGTGATTGTCCCGGGGTCGGGTGCCGTGCGCGCCATGGTTGGCGGCAAGAACTACGGCGCCAGCCAGTTCAACCGCGCCGTCGACGCGTTGCGCCAGCCCGGCTCGTCCTTCAAGCCCTTCGTCTACATCACCGCCTTCATGAACGGCTACACCGCCGCGTCCGTGGTGCCCGACGCACCGATCACCATCGCCGGCTGGAGCCCGCGCAACTATACCCGCCGCTATGCCGGCCCGGTAACGCTGAAGACGGCGCTCACCAAGTCGTTCAACACGGTGCCGGTGCGCCTTGCCCAGGCGATCGGCCGGGAAAAAATCGTCGAGAACGCCTACAATATGGGCCTCACCCATGAGCTGAAGATCGGCAAGGCCTTGCCGCTCGGCGTTTCGGAAGTCCGCGTGATCGACATGGCGGCGTCCTACGCGAGCTTCGCCACCGGCGGCTTCAAGACCACACCCAATCCGATACTTGAGGTGAAGAACTCTGCCGGAACCGTCATCTACGATGCCGAGCGCGACGCAACGCCGCCCCGCAGGGTTCTGGATGAAATGGCGGCAAGGGAAATGAACGACGTGCTCCACAACGTGGTGGAGAACGGCACCGGCCGGCGTGCCCAGGTGAAGGGCGTCATCGCCGCCGGCAAGACCGGTACCACGCAGGCCTATCGCGATGCCTGGTTCGTCGGCTACACAGGCAATTTCGCCGCAGCCGTCTGGTTCGGCAATGACGACTTTTCGGCCACCAACCGCATGACCGGCGGCTCCCTGCCGGCGATGACATGGCAATCGATCATGGAATATGCCCATCAGGGCATCGAGTTGAAACCGCTGCCGGGCGTCGACGAAGGACCGGCGTTCGCGACTGCCGAAGTGGCCAGCGCGGATGGCGTTGCCGCGGGCAGCCGGCCGCGCCTGCTGCGCGAGCAATCCATGGCCGTGCTGAAGGAGATGGGTGACAGGCTGAGCCGGATCGAACAGGCCGAGCAGGCAGACAGGCGCGCCGAGGTTCCAGCAACAACGACGGTGACCCGGTGATCGCAGCACTTGCTTCAAGACTGGGCGGTGCCGAGCGTGGAAGGCGCGGGGCAATCCTCCGGGCCCGCAGGTTCGATCCCGAAGCGAGTTGGGCGCGTCCCGACCGCAAGCCGGCGATCCTGCGGACGCGAAAGCCATCGCTGACCGCGAACCTGTTCTTGCTCGTCGTGGCCGCACTCATATTCGGCTTCGGCGCAAGCTATCTGGCGGTGGAGACCGACGCGCAGTTCGGTGCCATGCAACTGGGTGTCTGGCGCGCCTATCCGGCAAGCGGCACGCCCGAGGCCGATCCCTATTCGGCGGCCGTCTACGCACGCACCGGCCGCATTCCTCTGGCCGGCGGCGAAGGTCTTGCCTTTACCGCCGAGCGCGACAGTTCGGACGAATTGCTGAATCCGGCCTGCGACTACACGATCGAGGGCAATACGGCGCCTGCAAGGCTATGGAGCCTGGTGGCGCTTGACCGCGCCCACCATCTCGTGCCGACGACTGCGGGCCGCACAGTGCTGACCAGCCAGCATCTGCTGCGCCGGCCCGATGGCAGCTTCGCCATCACCTCTTCCCCTTTCGCGCGCTCCGGCAACTGGCTGCCGACCGCGCCGCTGGCCAGCGGCCTCGTCTTCGTGCTGCGCCTCTACGACACGCCTCTTTCCACCGGTACGGGCGTGGCGGAAGTCGACATGCCGGCGATCATCCGCGGACGCTGCAGATGAAATCGCCCCTCCTTGCCCGCCTGACCCTGATTGGCCTTGCCGGCTTCTTTGCCGGCGGCATCATCCATATCTTCGTCATCTTCAGCATTCCCTCCTTCGTGCCGGACGTTGCCTATGAGCGCATCGGCAGGCTCGGTGCGACGGAAGGCTTCGTGCGCCTCGCATCCGTCACCGCAGGCGCGGAACCGCTGCCCATGCTGGATCCGGCCATGGCCCATGCCGCCTGCCGCTATGAGCTCGCCGACGGGCCGGTGCGGCTCGACGCGGAAATCGACGCGCCCTTCTGGTCCTTCGCACTGTTCAACCGGCGGGGTGAAACGATCTACAGCTTCAACGACCGCACCTCCGGCACGGGCAAGCTGGGCATGCTGGTGCTCACCCCCGAACAGCTCAGCGTCTTGCGCGAGCAGCCGCCGGCCGATCTGGAAGACCTGATCGTCATTGAAACCGATGAGGAGGATGGGTTCGCGCTGTTGCGCGCCTTCGTTCCGAACGACTTGCGCCGGCAGACGATCGAAGCCTCGCTCGACGCCGCACGCTGCGCCCCATTGTAGGGGCGCCTACTTCTTGTAGACGGGCCCTTCCGTGCCCCAGCCGTTATAGATGCGCGACCGTCGGGCCTGCGCTTCCTGACCGTAGCGGTTTATACCCTTACAGCCCTTTTCCAGGAACAGGATCTCGCCCGCCAGCCGCTTCCATGCCGAATTGGCATCCCAGACACGCTCCTCGGACGGGGTTTCGATCTCCAGCGCATCGATGGCGTAGCGATAGGACTTCAGCCGGTAACGGAGGGAAAGCTTCGCCCAGGCGATATACTGACTGTTTTCCCAGACGCGGGCCTGCGCACCGGCAAGCTCTTCCTGCGTGGTGACGCTGCGCCGCCCCAACGCCCGCAGCCGTTCCTCGTCGGCCGCCGTGACGCGCTCGGCCACCTCGCAGAAGGGCAGCACCAGATCGGCGTCGCCCTCCGCGTCGACGGCCACGCGGTCATAGCGTGCGTCGCTCGACCGATACTTGTCGGAGCGCAGGTATTTGTAATAGCGACTGGGATCCAGGTTCTGGTCGCTCTCCGGCAGGACCCGAGTGCGGATGAGCTCGACACGCGATCCCTCTATCCAGTCCTCCGACGAGGGCGGACGGATCAGCGTCCAGCCGCGATCTCGCAGCAGCTCCTCGTCATTGGTCAGGTTGAACTTGGAAACCGGTTCGCCGCGGCCGCGCGCCGCCTCGTCGCCGATGAAGGGCAGAACCTTGTCGTGAATGACGGAGGGAGCCGCCCGGTCGAAGTCGCCTGTGGGGCGGCTGCAGGCGGCGGCAAGGACCGCAAGCGACACGAAAGCGAGCCGGAGTGCCCCCTTCCTGCCTCGACCGGTATTGCGCGCTTCAGCCATCCGCCCTTCTTCCGAAAGAAGCGGTGGCATGTTCCGATCCGGCCTAAAAGGAAAAGCCCGGATCGCGCTCCTGCCCCGCCAGCACTGTCTTATCAGTGTTGCGCCCGATTCGGACACTGAGATCAAGCGTATGCCGTTCGATGCGCACACCCGGGAAGACGACGACTTCGCCGCGCGGAGCGTTTTCGCAATTGCGGCGTGGCCGCGACCAGCGCCTTACCCGGTGGGCCGAGGTGAATTCCAATACAGTTCCCATCGCATCCTCCTATTCGATCTTCCCCGGCGGCTTTGCGCCAGGGACCCCGTCAGGTGACGCCGTACGAGACTGACATAAGGGAATGAGACGGCAGTTATAGTTAACAAGAACTTAATATCTGCACGTCTTTGATAATGAAATACTACATGTTTCGCGCATCCCTTGTATCCGGTCGACTACCAACTGTCGCAAATTGCAATTTCCCGGGAATTTTAACCACGCGTTTATACTTACCGCTGCCACCGCTCGGAAAAATTTGCCGTTTACGATGCGTTATCTTTAACGAATTGTAAGAAATTCCCGCTCAATTCTAAGGACGGGGCATCGGGCGTGCCTGACCGTTGGCTCCTCGGGAAGAGGCGTCTTGCGGAAGGAAGCCTGCCGCGGCCACCTGTCGTTTGCGTATCGAGCCGGTCAGATCCTTGTCGTCCTACCCGAACCCATCGCCCGACGAACCCCCTCGCCGACCCGCTGCGGAAGACCGCGTGAGGGAAGCGGAAGGCGCGGCGCGCGCCAAGGTGCTGCTTGCCGCCGCCGAGCTCTATGCCTCCCGTCCCGCGCATGACCGGGCCGAGCGCGGCATCTTTGCCGAGTTGGCCCGCCAGATGCTGCCGGAAACCGGCGTCGAGAGCCGCCGCCGCATTGCCGAGTTGCTGGCAGGCGCCACCGACGCGCCCGCCGAAACGCTGTCGCAGCTTTGCCGCGACCCGGATCCACTGGTCGCCGGCCCGATCCTGGCCGAGGCGGCCGCGCTCAGCGAATGCGACCTGATCCAGGCGGTCGGGCGCGGGCCCGAACCGCTGCGCATGGCAGTTGCCGACCGAGACGACCTCACGGACGCGGTGGTGACAGCGCTATTTGCTCAGGCTGATGCCGAAACGTTGCGCCACCTGGTAGAACGGCTTGAGGACGGAGCGATCCCCTGCCTGGCCGGGAACGCCGAAGTCATCCCGGCTGAAGCGCTGGCAGCGCTTGAAACACGGCCGGAACTGCTGTCTGCCCTTGCAGCCGAACTGTCGGCGATCCGCGCGCTTCCAGCTTCGCTGCTCTTCAACCTGTTTCTCGAACTCGACCATCAAGGCAGGATGGAGGCGATCGCGGCCGCACAGGCGCGCGCGCTGGCAGAACTTGCGCGGTCCGCGAACGCTCAGCCGCTGCATGCCTTCTTCAAGCCTGCGGTGTTGGACGCGCTGGTTTCGGCGGCACTTTCGGGCGGCTCGGCCGCCTTCGCATCGCATCTGGCCTACGTGCTGGCGCTTCCGGCGGAAACGGCGGCGCGGATTGCAGACGACAATACCGGCGAGGCGCTAGTGATCTGCCTGCGGGCGCTTGGCGTCAATGACGGTGACGTGGCGCGCATTCTCGTCCGTCTGCTCGGCGTCCGCCTTACCCTCGACGAATTGCGTGGGCTGCTCGCCCTGCACGAGCAGATATCGGCCCGCGCCGCAATCCTTCTCGTCACAAGCTGGAACGGCGGCGCTCTGCCCGAGGTTGGCAAGCGCGAAGAGGCTGCCATGCACGACACCGTCTATTCGGGCGCGGCACGCATCGGGACGGAACTCCGGACGGCACCGCGATCCCAGCGGGAGGAAAGCCTGTCTCCCCTGCGCCGCGGCGCGGGTTGATTCAGAAGCCTTAATCCATATCGAGGTAGGCGCGGCCGTTACGATCCTCGATCTCGACCACCCAGAAATCCGGATCGATCCGCGCCTCGCGGACGAAGCGGGCTTCGACTGTTTCCCGGTCGCATTTTTCCTGCAGCCGTTCGAAGAGACGCCCGCCGGTATCGGCATCGATCAGCATGGTTTGCGGCGCCGGACCGTAAAGATCATAGGTACCGTCGAGCCTGTCGACCACGAGGAAGATCGCGCCGGCTTCCCTTGCGCCGCGCCGCCGCACGACGGCATAGGCGCCTTCCGCGAAGCAGCGCCGCACATGGGCGCCAACCCAGAAATCCGAAGTAAGCCGCATCCGTAAGTCCCGTTGAAGCGCGTCGCGCAGGCAACGCGAAGATAGGCAAGGCCGGCGGCGGCCGCCATCCTTGATTTGCAGGCGGCCTTCTGCATCCATCGTCGCAACGCCGAGAGCGATTTCCGATCGATGGAGATCGACTGAGCGCCAGAAACATACGCCATGCGAGGAAGCCCATGATGAAGACGATCGCCGCCTATGCGGGAGCCGCCCTGGCGGAAATCGCCGGATGCTACGCCTTCTGGGCATGGCTCCGCCTTGGCAAGTCGGTCTGGTGGCTGGTGCCGGGCGGCCTGTCGCTGGCGGTTTTCGCCTATTTGCTCACGTTCGTGGACAGTATCGCAGCGGGTCGGACCTATGCGGCCTACGGCGGCGTCTATATCTTCGCGTCGCTCGCCTGGCTTCGCATCGTTGAGGGAATGCGTCCTGACCGCTGGGACGTGATCGGAGCGGCAATATGCCTGGCCGGCGCGGCCCTGATCATCGCCGGACCGCGGCCACCGGTATGAAAGCGCGGCAAGACGGTCACCCCGTTACTCGCCCTCCGGTGGCATCACTCCCCGAGCTTGCGGCCGCTCAGGTTCTCAAGTTCGGCGAAAACCCGCTCTGTCATCTCGCCCGTGACTGGAAGGCTGCGGTCGATCTCGAAACGCCGGATCGCATCCGCCGTCTGGTCGCCGAAAATGCCGTCGATCTCCAATGGGCCGTAGCCGAGATCCGCCAGGAGCTTCTGTAGCTGGAGGACCTGGGTGTCGCCCCTTGGAGCCGGCACCGGCTCGCTCGGCGCACCTGCCACGGACCGCGGAGAGGCCTGGGGCACGGGTACGACAGGCTCCGCCGTGCGGCCGTCGAAATCGAGCGCCAGGCGGGCCAGAAGCGCCTCGTCGATCCGCCCGGTATCGGGCAATCCGCGCGAGCGCTGATAGGCACGCACCGCGCGCTCTGTCGCCGGGCCATTCAGCCCGTCGAGCAGGCCTTCGTAGAACCCGAGGCGGCGTAACTCTATCTGCACGTCCCGCACCAGCGGGGCTGCAGAAATGGAACTGGTCCTGACGGAAATGAGCCGCTCCTGCGCGGCCTTCTCCACCGGGCGTGTGGCAAAGAGTGGCGACGGGTGCGGTCCGGCCTGAAAGCTCGTTGCATTGGCGATGATGAGGCCCGCCGTCAGCGCCATGACCAACCAGCCGCCGGCAGCGACCGGATTGTCCGCTGCGAAGCTGCCCAGACGGCGCGCGCTCCCACGGCCGCGCTCGTAGGAGCCCAGAGCGCGGGGATCATCCTTAACTTTGGATACCCGTCTCGCCATTCAGTCCTCTTCCCGTCGATCCGGATTACCTAACGTTGAGTCATTTCAGCGCCGAATCGCAAAATCCTCACAACCTACCCGAACGACCTGCACCTCGATGTGAACTTGCTCAGGCGATCCGGCGCGCCGGAATAGCCCCCATTGCCGATGTGGCAGCGTGTGCGGCGGCCGGCGTGTGGCCAGCCGGACGCGGCAGCCGGATGGTGACAGCGGTGCCCTTGCCGAGCCTGCTGTCGAAAGTAACCTTGCCACCATGCAGTTCGGCCAGTCCCTTCACCACGGACAGGCCCAGGCCCGTCCCCTCGTGGCTGCGGTTGTAGCCGCCATTGACCTGGAAGAAGGGCATGCCGAGCCGCTTGAGATCGCTTTCGGCGATACCGATCCCGCTATCCTCGACGCGGATGACGAGATCCTCCCGCTCCAGCCGTGCCGAAACCAGCACTCGCCCGTCCTTGTGGGTGAATTTCACCGCATTGGACAGCAGGTTCAGGATGATCTGCTTGCAGGCCCGCCGGTCGGCCGGGAACTCGCCGAGAGAGGGCGATATATCCGACAGGAGGGCGATTCCGGCCTTGTCGGCCGCACCCGCCATCATCTTCCGGCAGCTTTCCACGCAATGCCCGACATCGAAGGGCTCGACAGACAGCTCGAAATTCCCGGTTTCGATCTTCGACATGTCGAGGATATCGTTGACCACCTGCAGCAGATGGCGGCCGGAATCATGGATGAGGTCGATATATTCCAGCGACTTCGCCTGATCCTGCATCAGATGCGGCGAATGGCGCAGCAGGTCGGAAAAGCCGATGATGGCATTGAGCGGCGTGCGCAGCTCGTGGCTGACATTGGCGAGGAACCGCGTCTTGGCCGCGCTTGCGGCTTCCGCCAGCTCGCGCGCTTCGGCCAGCGCCGCGTCCTGTATCTTGCGCTCGGAAATGTCGCGCAGGACGGCAACGACCGCACCGCCGATGCCCGGAACCTTTTCTTCCACGCAGCGCGCATTCATTTCCAGCCAGGAATATTCCGGCCGCTCGCTGTTACCGCCGCCGCGCTGCACGCGGAATTCGATCGTCGAGGGAGCGGCAAAACCGCAGGCGTCGGAGATCGCCTTCAGGAACGCAGGCCTGTCGGCCACGTGCACGCGCTGGAACAACCCGCGACCAAGCATTTTTACGCGCGACAGACCAAGCGCCGCCTCCACGGACGGCGAAACGAACAACACGCTCCCATCCGGCTCGTGCAGCGTGATGACATCGTGAACGTTTTCGGCAAGCAGGCGGTATTTCGCCTCGCCTTCGTCGAGAAGCGCCCTGCCCTGACGCTGATCCCAATCGACCCTGAGCGCCAGCAGGCCGGCATAGGCAAGCGCGGCCACCGAGGAAATGCCCTCGAGGCCGAAACCCGGAGCCCCGCCCTGCGCAAAGGAAAACTGCGGAACCGCCGCGAAGGGGGCAAGGCCAAGAAGGACTATGATGGTAGCCGCCGCCAGCGCCACCACCGCAATCACCTTGCGCGAACCGGAGAGCGCCGCTTCCAGCGGCGCGATCGCCAGCCAGACGATGGCGAAGGAATGCGTGCCGCCGGTCAGCGCCGCAACGCCGCCGATGAATGCGGCGAAGAGCAACGCGGAGGCCAGATGAGCCCCGGCCAGCGACCCCGACCTCGACAACAGCATGGCGACGGGGATCTGCGCGGCTAGCCAGGCCGCGACAAGAATGAGCGGCAGCGTGATCGGCCCGACCAGCGCGAGCGCCAACGGCAACACCGACAGTGCCAGAACGCCGCTCGTCAGCCCGGTGAGGATGAAAGCCCGGTGGCGGGCGAACTCCCGTCGATCGTTGGCAACGTTCGGATGAACGAGGCCGTCAAGTACCCGGACCACCGGACCAAGAGGGACAGAACTACGCAAACTCATCACCAGGTTCGGAACGCCGGATCCGATAGCCTACGCGTCAGATTGCGCCTGACGTCGAAAGGCCGTTCGGCTTGCCGCCTCCAGACTGCTGCCCCCATACGCAAAGTTGCGTACGGCGGAACAACACCCGCAAGACAGGCAATGTCACCTTCCATGCTTGCACCAACGGTTTAAGGAACGATGAAACCGCAACAACCGGCGTACGCGAGGCCATTTACCGCCGTGAAACCTTCCGGAAGGGGCGCTCGAATGGAAACGATTAAAATTTGAATCTTTTTTTCCGAAAATACGTCGCGCATTTGAGGAAAATCCTCACGCCCGGCGAAACGGCATCTTTCTTCCTCTTCGCTACAGTGCCTCCCAACAGCGAGCGAGACAGCCGGGAAACCGGCGGGACGCGAAAAGAACGCTGAAAGACGACAACTCGATCAAGGGCGGCAAAAAATGTTCTTTCTTCTCAGAACGGCATTCTGGATCGGACTGGTCATCCTTCTTCTGCCGATCGATACCGGTGACAACGGCGACAGTTCCGCGAGCATTTCGCCGGTCGAAGCTTTCGTCGCCGCGCAATCGACCGTAAGCGACATTTCCGGCTTCTGCAGCCGCAATCCGGCCACCTGCCAGACCGGCGGCCAGGCGCTGCAGGCCTTCGGCGCGAAAGCGCGCGAAAGCGCCCGCCTCGTCTACGAATACCTGGACAGCGCCACCACCGAACCGACCGGACAGCAGGCCTCATCCGGCCAGGGTACCCTTTCGGCAAGCGACTTCGAGGCGGAATGGATCGCGCCCGAAAGTCTCGAACTGCCGACGATCACCGGTTCGATCGCCGTCGAGCCTGCTCCGCAAGCTGGTCTGGAAAAGGCACCGTCATCCGAGGCGGTGGCCCTGCCCACGCCCAAGCCCGCCAACCGCGAGCGCAAAGCCTGAGACACCGGCGTCTGCGAATTTCATTCAGCCGAACTGGCGGTCTATCCGCCGCGCTGCGGGCCGTTCCTGCCCTTAAGGCCCGCAGCGTTTCTCTTTTTTCATGATCCTGCAATTGCGGCCGTCATTTGCATCCGGCCGAACAATAGCTATATGACCGGTCAGATAGAAAACATCGCACCAGATGAAGAGACACAACGGTCACATGGCGGCGCAGCTGGACGAAATCCTTGAGAACTTCGACTTCCTGGACGACTGGGAAGACCGCTACCGCTATGTCATCGAGCTTGGCAAGACGCTGCCGGAGTTTCCCGACGAAGCTCGCACGGAGGAAAACAAGGTGCGCGGCTGCGTATCGCAGGTCTGGCTGACGCGCACGGTCGAACCCGACGCGTCCGGCGCGCCGGTCATCAGCTACAAGGGCGACAGCGACGCCCATATCGTACGCGGGCTGGTCGCCATCGTCCTGGCCGTTTTCTCCGGACGAACCGCGAGGGAAATCATTGAGACCGATATCGACGCATTGTTCGACCGCATCGGCCTTCGCGAGCACCTGACGCCCCAGCGCTCCAACGGGCTCAAGGCAATGGTGGAACGCATTCGCAGCGATGCCCGCATGGCGCTGACGGCCGCCTGACATCATTCCATACTACTTCTTCAATCCGTAGTGGCGGGCCAGCCGATCCAGCGCCAGGGTAAGTACGAGCTTGGCCGAACGCGCGGGCCAGCGGCGCTCGCTCTCCACCGTTTCCAGCCCTTTCAGGAAACAACAGACGTCGACCAGGACGCCGGAAAGTTCCGGCCCGACGGTGGCAAGCGCCCTCTCCACCCTCGCCCTTGCATCCAGCGTCTCGTCACTCAGATCCCTCAGCCCCTTCGACCCGCTATCCGTCTTCGGCTCGCCCCAGCGCATCGAGGCAAGGCCGGGGCGGATTGCCGCGAAGCTGTAGTCGCCGCGAAGCCGCTCCCCGGCTTCGAACTGAGCCGCGTCGATGAGCGGCTTGCCGGCCTTGCCCTTTCGGAAATGCAGCCAGGCCAGCGGACTTTCCTTCAGGTTGACCATCGCCGAATGCCGGCCGCCGCGACCGTCGGAAAAGTCCCGTAGCACACGCACCTGATGCTGCATTCGCACCCCCTCGCCCGCAGCCGCAGTCATTGACCGGCCTCCGGCCCGGCGACCGCGGTGGCAAGCACCTTCAGTCCGGCCCCGACAGCCTCTTCCAGGCTTGTCGTTAGCAGATCGAAAGCCGGATCATCCCGCTTGTCCTCCACCAACCGGCATGCATACGCCGCAGTCGTCCGGTCCCGCCCGAAACGCCTGCCGACATCGGTCAGAGACATGCCAAGCACCACGTGCGCAAGATACATCGCGACCTGCCGGGCCTGCGCAACTTCGGCACGCCCTCGCTGAGGCGCATGAAGAGAAACGCCCGGCAGTGCGAACACCGCCCGGACACAGCCCTCGATCACCGGGATCGGATCAATCGCTGACGCCCCCGCATCCCCCGCGCGCAGCCCGCAGATCGCTCCGGGGATCGCGGGGGTGACCGCCTGCCCGGGCTCAAACTCGACCCTCATCTTCAACGCTCCTTGAATAGGAATTTTTTCTCATATTAGAAGGAGCAAATGCCGCACGGGGATAACTTAAGCGCGATCCCGAAAGCCGCCCGCCCATTGCCTCAAAATCATCCCCGGGCGCTCCGGGCATGCCATTCTGGTTACATGCAAGGCATTGATAATAATCACAGCATGGAAATTGCAGAGGCTGCGGGAAGCGGCGTCATGGGCGACGCAAGCCGCCCCGGTGCATGCCCGTCACGAGCCCTCTGCGATCCGGTTGCCGCCGAGCAGGACGCCCCTCCGGTTCAGGCGATTTCAAAACTCGAAAGGGCCATTGCCGCCGAGCGGCAAAGGGGCAAGGACGGGCACTGGAGTTTCGACGCGAACCGGTTGATTGGCCTGATGCTGGCTCTGGAGCGAGCCGCGGGCGCGAAGACCGGCCCGACACCGGGCGGCAGGACGAGACAGGACTGAAAACGAAAACGCCGCGCTCGGGGCGCGGCGTCTCTTGCTTGTTCCGTATCGCTAAGACGCGATTACTTGCCGCGCTTGCGCTGCTGGCCGAGGCCCATCTTCTTGGCCAGCTCGGAGCGGGCCGAAGCGTAGTTCGGCGCAACCATCGGATAATCCGCCGGCAGGCCCCACTTCTCGCGATACTCTTCCGGCGTCATATCGTAATGCGTACGCAGATGGCGCTTCAGCGACTTGAACTTCTTGCCGTCTTCCAGGCAGATGATGTAGTCCGGCGTCACCGACTTCTTCACCGACACGGCCGGCTTAAGCGGCTCCGGCTCCTGCTCGACCGGCGAGCCGCTCGTACGCTGCAGGGCCTGGTGCACCTCGTTGATGAGGTTTGCAAGATCGGAAGATGCCACTGTGTTGTTGCTAACGTAAGCGGCCACAATATCTGCCGTAAGATCGATCAGATTGTCCCCGGCAATAGCGTCGGTCATTTTCTCACCCGTGATTTCTATTTAGTGTGCGGTCATCCAGAGCCGAAGAAAGCGACATTAATACATAAGAAGACAACATTTCGACGATGTCTGTCCCGTTACTTTCCGTCGATTCCTTCAAGCTAAACTCATGCGTCGTATATAAGGGAGGCTCTGCTAACTAACAAGCCGAAAAAACAAGTTTTCGACCCTACTATCGCGTCATTTTGAGGAATTCGAATAATCAAATTGAAGCTTTAAAACTATGTTTGCCACTTTAAAAGCCAGTAGCGACACTATCATCAAGTGTGCGCGAGCGATTCGCGCCATCGTGAATTTTCGCGAAAAAGCGCAGTTTTTCTAGCCTGACAGCCGGAAAATCAGACTTTCGTCTCATCTTCAGGCTCGGCCAAAGCGTCGATTCTCGTGTCCGCACAAGGCTTGTAGCCCACCTCATAGGCGGCTTTGGCGAGCAAATGTGCCGCTACGGGAGCGGTGAGAAGAAAGAAGACGACACCGGCGGCAGCGCGAGTAATCACATCGATTTGATGCGCATGAATAGCTAGTGCGATCAGCATAAGGCCGGAACCCAGTGTGCCGGCCTTCGAGGCTGCATGCATGCGCATGTAGACGTCCTTCAGCCGGATGATGCCAATCGACGCCACCAGAGAAAAGAGCGCGCCGATCACCAGTACGATACCGACGAGAACCTCGAAAAAATCGTTCATTGGCCGGACTCCCTGCGCAGTTCGCTTTCCCTGATTTCCGCCATCACCGTGGCGTCTCCCGCCATGCCGCGGTTGAGCACGAAGCGGGCGAAGGCAACGGTGGCAAGGAACCCGACCAGGCCGAGCGCGATGGCTATATCGATATAAAGGTAGTAGTCCGTGTGCACGCCGATCGCGGCAATGAAGCCGATACCGACGGCGACCAGCATGTCGAGCGCCACCACCCGGTCCGGCAGTGTCGGGCCGCGCACGATACGGATGACGATCAGCAGCAGCGAGATGCTGAGCAGCGCCAGCGATACGCGCACGCAGACATCGAGAAAGGCGGTTGAAAGGTCCACTCCGTCGATCATCGGAAAGCCTCCAGTATCCGCCGTTCGAAGGCGTTCTTGATGTCGTCGATCGTCGCCTGCGGGTCCGGAACGTCGATGCAATGGACATAGATCGTCCTGCGGTCGTTGGAGACGTCGACAGACAGGGTACCTGGCGTCAGCGTGATCAGATTGGCAAGCATCGTGATCTCGAAATCCCGGTCGACCGTCAGCGGATAGGCGATAATGCCGGGCTGCAAATCGATCTTCGGCCGCAGGACGATGCGCGCCACGCGCCACGCCGACAGCACCAGTTCATAAAGGAAGATCAGCGCGAGACTGCCAACCTTGTAGGAGCGGGAGAAATAGCCCGCCGTGCCGACCTGCTCGCGGATCAGGTAGAGCACAAGCGAGCCGAGCACGAAGCCGAAGCCCAGATTGACGATGTCGAAAGTGCCTGTCACCGCGCCCCAGGCGAGCGCCAGCAGGATGTTGATCAGAAAAAGGCCGGTCATAGGCTGCCTCCGAAGACGGCGCGCACATAGCCAAGCGGATCGACGAGACCGCTCGCTCCACGTCCCGAGATCTGGAAGAACGGTTCAGGCAAAACACCAAGCAGCACCACGAGGGTGAGCAGCACGCCGAGCGGCAGCCAGACGGCCGCGCGCGTGAGCACCGGGTCAGCCGCAGGCAGGGCGACCGCGCCGCCGTCCACCGTCCCCTCGGCGCCACCCCGCCAGAAGGCGAAGACCCAGACGCGCCCGACGGCGATCGAGGTCAGCAGGCCCGTGAGCAGGATCGTGCCGGCGAGCCAGCCGTGACCCGTGGCAAGGGCAGCATCGACCAGGATGACCTTAGGCCAGAAGCCGGAGAAAGGCGGCAGGCCTGCGACGCCGAAGGCAAGCACCAGGAAGACGGCCGCAAAGGCGGGGCTTGCACCGTAAAGGCCGCCGAGCTTGCGCAACGAATAGGAGCCGCCCATCGAATGCATGATGCCGGCGGCCATGTAGAGCGCCGTCATCACGATCACCGAATGGATCGCGTAGAAGATGGTGCCCGCCACCGCCGCGGTGGTGCCGATGGCGAGGCCGGCCAGCATCGAGCCGATGCCGGAAATGACCAGATAGCCGAAAAGCCGCCGAATGTCGGTCTGCGCCAGCGCGCCGAAGATGCCGGTGATCATGGTGGCGATTGCGACCAGCGCGATCACGTCGGTCAGCGCAATCCGGGCTTGCGGCATAAGCAGGATGAAAATGCGCAGCAGGGCGTAGACACCGACCTTGGTCAACAGGCCCGCAAAGACGGCGGAAACGACGATGCGCGGCGTGTGATAGGACGCCGGCAGCCAGAAATTGACCGGAAAGGCCGCGGCCTTCATGCCGAAGGCGAGCAAATAGAGCACGGCGATGGACGCAAGCGGGCCGGTGAGCCCGCTTTCGCGCGTCTTGATGGCAATATCGGCCATGTTGAGCGTGCCGAAAAGGCCATAGAGCAGGCCGGTCGAGATCAGGAACAACGTGGTGGCGATGATGTTGAGCACCGCGTATTTGACCGCGCCGTCGAGTTGCTCCTTTTCATTGCCGAGCACCAGCATGCCGAAGGAGGAAATCAGCAGCACCTCGAACCAGACATAGAGATTGAAGATATCCCCGGTCAGGAAGGCGCCGCACACCCCGGTCATAAGCAGCAGCAGGAAGGGATAGAACCCATAGCGCCGCCCGCTGGTATCGATATCGACTGCGCCGTAGATGCCAGCCGCCAGCGCCACGATGGATGCCGTCAGCGCAAGGGCTGCACCGGTAATGTCGGCGGTGAAGGCGATGCCGAAGGGCGGCAGCCAGCGGCCCATCACCATGTTGACAACGCCCTTGTCCAGCACATGGACAAAGAGGCCGCCGCAGGCCAACACAAGCAACGTCAGGAAGAGGATCGCAACACGGGGCTGCGCCTCGGTGTTCTTGCGCGCCATCAGGCAGATGGCGCCACCCAGGATCGTCAGGATCGACGGCGCCACCACCAGCCAGTCGGCGGGCAAGGTGGGATCGATGACGATCGCCCGGGCGAGGTCCACGCCGGTCGCGGGAGTAGCCATGATCAGTATCCTTGCGGCGGAGCGGCATCGCCAACCGGCTCGGCGACGCGCATCTCGTTGGCATCGTCGGTGCCGAGTTCCTGATAGGCGCGGAAGGCCAGCACCAGCAGGAAGGCGAAGAAGGAGAAGGAAATCACGATTGCCGTCAGGATAAGCGCCTGCGGCAGCGGATTGGCGGTCGCCTCCAGCGGCGTCACGGCCTCCGGCGGAATGACCGGCGGCACTTCGCGCGTCAGCCTGCCCGACGTGAAAATCAGCAGGTTGACCGCATTGCCGAGGATGCCGATGCCGAGCAGGATGCGCACGATCTGCCGCGACATGACCAGGTAGACGCTGACTGCAAAGAAGAGCCCGATCAGGATGGAGAAGGTGGCTTCCATCAGTCGCTCTCCCTTTCTTCCAGCCCCAGCGCGATCGAGCCGATCGCCCCGACAACGACAAAATACACGCCAATATCGAAGAACATCGGCGTCGACAGCGGCACCTCCACCCCGAAGGCGTGGATATAGAGCCACTGGCTGGTCATGAAGGGCTGGCTGACGAACAGCGACGGCAGTCCGGAAACCGTGGCCAGGAACAGCCCGAAGCCTGAAATGGTCATCGGATGGAAACTGATCGCCCGGCGAACCGCAGCCACACCGCAGGCAATACCGTAGATGGCGAAGGCGGAAGCGGCGATCAGTCCGCCAATGAAGCCGCCGCCGGGCTCGTTATGACCGCGCAGCAGCACGAAGATGGAAAACAGCACCATCAGCGCGGCGAGATAAGGCGCGATCGTGCGGAATATGACCGTCCTCATGACGCTGCCTCCTTATGCTTGATCGCGGGCTTCACCGGTTGCTCCGTTGCCGGCGCCACATCCTCGCGCTGGCGCCTTGGGCGGACGCGGATCAGTGCCAGCACGGCAAGGCCCGTTACCATGACGACCGAGATTTCGCCCAGCGTATCGAAGCCGCGGAAGTCGACGATGATGACGTTGACGATGTTGCGGCCATGGGCGATTGCCCGGCTGTACTCGGCAAAGAAATCAGAGAGCTTGCTGTCGAAGGGCAACTCGGTGATCTGCATCAGCAATGCCCCGAAGCCGAAGCCGATGGCAATCGCGATTGCGCCGTCGAAAACCCGATGGACGACCCGGCGGTGGTCGCGCGGGGCGAGATTGAGCCGCGTCATCACCAGCGCCAGGATGACGACCGAAAGCGTCTCCACCATGAACTGGGTGAAGGAAAGATCCGGCGCGCCGAAGAGCATGAAGATCAGCGCCACCGCGAAGCCCTGGATGCCGAGCGAGACGATTGCCGTGAGCCGGGTGCGCGCGGTGAGTACGGCGACCAGACCAGCGGCGGCGATCGCAAGCACCGTCCACTCATAGAAACGGAAATCCGGCACCGACGGGACCTGCGGCCACGAACCGGTGAGTGCTGGAGGAACCAGAAGCGCTAGCGCTGTGACCGCGAAGGTCAACACCAGATAGACCTGCAGCCTGCCGCCCTGCACGATGCGGGTTACGCCAGTCGAGAGGCTGACGATGCCGGCAATCGCCTGGTCGAACCCCTTGTCCGGCCCCCAACCTATGGCCTGAAGCAGCCTGAACATGGCATGCCGCAGGGCATCGAGGCGGAGATAGAGAGCGACGCCGAGCGCAATCGTGATCAGCGACAGGAACAGCGGCGCACCGATGTGTGTGGGCATGAGATGCAGGTTGAGGGCGTGGGCCTCGCCGAGGATCGAGCCGACCGTGGGCCCGATCAGCGTCTCGCCGGTCCAGTGAGCGGTCAGGGCGAACAGAAGCCCGAGGATGGAGAGCACGACCGGCCCGGCGATGAGCAGTATCGGCCCCTCATGCGCATGCTTCGGCGTCTCAACCTTCACGCCTGTGAAGGGACGAAGCGCAACGGCGGCGGCAATGACGAGCATCAGGGCGTTACCGACGACGGCAGTAGCCGTCAGCAAGGCGGACGCGCCGCCTTCGCCCCAGATCCCTTCATAGAGATATTCCTTGGCGATGAAGCCGATGAAGGGCGGCAGGCCCGACATGGAAAGGCCCGCAAGACAGGCGGCGGCAAAGGTGATCGGCATCGCCTTGCGCAAGCCGCCGAGACGGGTGATGTCGCGCGTGCCGGCTTCGTGATCGATGGTGCCGGCGACCATGAAGAGCGCGCCCTTGAAGAGCGAATGGGCGAAGAGATAGAGCGCCGCGCCTTCGATCGCCTTGTCGATGCTGGTGCCGGTCAGCATGACCAGCAAGCCGAGCGAGGCGACGGTCGTATAGGCGAGCATCAGCTTCAGGTCGGTCTGGCGCACGGCAAGCAAGGTGCCGACGATCAGCGTCGTGCCGCCGAACAGCGGCAGCACGAAAGTCCACAGCTCCGTATCGCCCAGCACCGGCTGGACCCGCATGAGAAGATAGACACCGGCCTTCACCATGGTCGCGGAATGGAGATAGGCGGAGACGGGCGTTGGCGCTTCCATGGCGTTGGGCAGCCAGAAATGGAAGGGAAACTGCGCCGACTTGGTGAAGGCTCCACCCAGTACCAGCAGGAAGACGACGGGATAGGCGCCACTTTCGCGCAGCAGGTCGCCGCTGGCCAGCACCGCCGACATGTTGGCCTCGCCCGTGAGACCCATGATCAGCAGGAAACCGGCGAGCAGCGCCAGTCCGCCGCCGCCGGTGACGACCAGCGCCTGAAGCGCCGCCCGCCGCGAAGCCATACGCAGATGGTCGAAGCCGATCAGCAGGAAGGAGGTGATCGACGTCAGCTCCCAGAAGACGAAAAGCGTGATCAGGTTGTCGGCCGTCACAAGGCCGAGCATCGATCCCATGAACATGAAGATGAAGGAGAAGAAGCGCCCCTGATGCGGATGCCCCTTCAGGTAGCCGCCCGAATAGAGGACGATGAAAGTGCCAATGCCGGATATCAGCAGCGCGAACAGCGAGGACAATCCGTCGATATAGAAGGACAGCGTCAGCCCGTAGCTCGGCGCCCAGTCGGTGGACGGGGCGAACACCGCCCCTTGCGCGACAAGGCCGGCGAGCCCCGCGAAATGCAGGAAGACCACCGCCGGCACGATCGCCAGTACCCAGGCTGCATTGTGCTTGAGATGGCGGGTCACGGCAGGGGCGAATATTGCGGCCACGAAGGGCGCCAGGACGGCAAACAGTGTCGCCTCGGGTCCGAAAAGTGGCATGAGCCTCCCCTGCGCAAGTGAGTACGGCACGAATCAGCAAAAGCCGATCGCGAATTGCTTATTATGTTGCCTCGCTTAAGTCATCGCTGACATATATGTGCGAATGCGCAGGGGCAAGGGGGTTTGGCTGTCGAAGTAGTGACTGAGAGGTCGCAATCGGTGATTTGGCCACAACAGAATAGCGCCGGCGCCAGGCTGCATTGTTCTCGCTGGAGGAGCCCGGAGACAGCGAAAGCCCGCCCTCACCCCATGCCGCTGGTGCTCGGCGTCCGCCCGAAACGGATGCGATCGTGCCACTCGCTCCACACGGCAATGCCCAGCCACGCGACGACATAAAGCAGGCCCATGGCGACCATCACTTCGCCGGGAATGGGGCCGACATCGGCGCGGCGCCAGAACTGCTCGAGGCTTTCCAGCGCCGTGGGATGCACGATCAGCTTGCCGACATAGGCGACCGACTGGATCAGCAGGATCCAGAGATAGTTGCGGCGGATGCGGCGGCCGACGGCGGTGAGGAAGGAAATGTGGTAGTGCGGGTGCCAGTAATCATGCGCCAGCACCTTCTGCCAGTTCTCCTCCATATGCAGGTCGCCATCGTCAAGCATCGGTGCGTAGAGATGCTTCTCCATCCAGCGCGCCCTTGCCCGCCAGACGTTGAAATAGCGGTAGCGGCGCGCCTCCAGCACCAGGAAGAGCATGATGAGAATGCCTACCAGCACCAGAGGCAGCGGCGAGGCGTTGGGTGAGGAGAAGGTGATCGACAGGGCGACGCCCAGCGTCACCACCGCCCAGTTGGTGGTGGTGTCGAGCCGCGTGCGCCAGATCGTGCTGCGATAGACTTCCGCACGATACAGATGCGCGACCGCGCCCAGCTCGGCACTGGTGAATTTCCGCGCCTGCCGGATTGCGTCACCCTCGGCCATCGCGTCCTCCCCGCGCCAGCCTGCATGGCCTTATTTTACAATACCATTTTTCTGCGCGATAGCTGCCGGCGCATGAGGAGGGTGCGCAGCCGGAACATTCATCCCGGAGCGACTTCCTGGCCTTCAGGCAACCCAGCCCCAAGGACGG
The DNA here is from genome assembly GCF_014050225.1 of Stappia albiluteola. Classification (GTDB taxonomy): domain Bacteria; phylum Pseudomonadota; class Alphaproteobacteria; order Rhizobiales; family Stappiaceae; genus Hongsoonwoonella; species Hongsoonwoonella albiluteola. The sequence continues at coordinate 81,081 of NZ_JACFXV010000065.1, forward strand.
GAAATCGCTCTACCCGAAAACGCGCCACCAGGCGGGTATGAAGAGTAGTATGTAGCCAAGGAACAGGCAGATCTCGTCGCTTCGCCGCCAACGCCCGGCATCTTCCTCGCGCTGCGTCTTCAACTCCTTTGCAATCGAGTCGAGGACGCTCTTGTCTCCCCGTTCCTCGCGCCCACGGATCAGCAATACGATCCGGTTCACAGCCTTCTTGCGGGAGTTGAGTGAGAGCGCAGGCACAGAAAGCGCCAGTATACCCAGTGCGCTCATGACATTCTGCGTCATGGTTGCGGTGGCGGGATCCATCACAGAACCGCCACCGCTATGGGCCCGTTCTCCTCGGCCGCCTCCTCCGGCTGCCTGAGTTCCGGCTGGAACTCGATCCAGACGCGAGCCTTGCAGGCGGCGGCGTATTTCTGCAGCGTCTCGGTCTGCGGCATCGGCCCCGTCGCCGACTCGATCTTGGAGACATGCGACTGGCTCAGGCCCGAGAGTTCCGCCACCTCGACTTGCGTCAGGCCCGCCCACTTGCGCATCGCGCGAACGGCAAGCGCAAGATTCCGCTTTTCCGTGTTGCGCTCGAAAGACTCGCGAAGTTCGGCATCCTCGGCAAGCAGCCTGCGCTTGAGGTCGGTCGTCATGGTCTTGGCTCCCAGGTCGGGTTCATCAGGTTGCGATGCCAGATGGCGAGGCGACAGGCTGCCGCGCAGGCATTTGCCGCGCCGACGGCGCCATGCAGCATCACCGATGGCGGGCTTCCGTCGCCGAAATCAATCGACAATGCCAACTTCGCCCTCGGGCATTGCGGTATCGCCACTGCGTAGACCTCGAAGCGGTTGTCGAGCAGCCCGCACCGTTCGTCGAGATCCGGATCGTTCGACTTCAACTCCTCTTCGAGCATCAAGACGTTTTCCTTGCACGCCATCGTCAGACGGCGGATGGAATCGATCACCGTCTGCGCACGCTCGTCGTCGAAAGGAAGATGGATCGCCCGATCTTCGTACTTCTTATATATACTCATGAACATATTCCGTCAAATATATATTTTATGAACGATGCGGGACTGCCGAGAACCTGAAATACGCCGCCCCGTTTCAACTGTACGTCATCTCCCCTTCCTTACCACGCCGCGCCTCTTGCTCGAACGTGCCTGCTTGCTACTTCTCTAATCCCGAGACGACTTGCGCATGTTCAGGAGTCACCATGAGCAACACCAACAACCGGACCAAAGTGGTCAAGACCGATGCGGAATGGCGTGAGCAGCTCACGCCGGAGCAGTTCCACATCCTGCGCAACGCCGGCACCGAGCGCCCCTTCACCGGGCCCTTCCTCGACAACCACAAGCCGGGTCTCTATTCCTGCGCCGGCTGCGGACAGCCGCTGTTCCGCTCCGATGCCAAGTTCGATTCCCATTGCGGCTGGCCGAGCTTCTTCGAGCCCGCCTCGGCGGAGGCCATGACCGAGCTCCGCGACACATCGCATGGCATGATCCGCACCGAGATCCGCTGCTCGGGCTGCGACGGCCATCTCGGCCACGTTTTCCCGGACGGGCCGCGCCCGACAGGCCTGCGCTACTGCATCAACGGCCACGCCCTGACCTTCGATCAGGAAGGCTGAACCGGAAATCTCCATGAAAGACCGGGGCCGACGCGCCCCGGTTTTTCTTTCTGCATGACGTTGGGTGAGAGTTTCAGGTCGAACGACCCGAACGTCACGGGGCTTCCTTTTTTTGTCCTACGAATGTTATTGTCCGCTCCGCTTTCCGGTTTCCACACGCTTGCGCGATTTCGAGCGCGCTGATGAATACTCAATAATTCCAGTAATTTAGGGCGGAGTTCCCCGCGTGACCGTTCAAGCACATGCCGAAGGCCCGACCCTGATCGACGGACCCTATGCCTGGTTCCGGCTGGCGATCTGCATCCTGCTGTCGACCGTCGGCAGCGTCGGCATGTGGTCTGTGGTCGTGGTGCTGCCATCCGTACAGGCGGAATTCGGCGTCGACCGGGCGGCGGCCTCCCTGCCCTATACGATGACCATGGTCGGCTTTGCCGCCGGCAACCTGCTGATCGGCCGCTGGGTGGACCGCCATGGCGTGCTCCTGCCGCTTCTGGGCTCCACGGTCGCGCTCGGCGCGGGCTTCATGATGGCGGCACTCGCGCCAAGCCTCTGGTTCTTCTCGGCCGTGCAGGGAGCGCTGATCGGCTTCGGCACGGCCGGCACTTTCGGCCCGCTGATCGCCGATATCTCGCACTGGTTCCAGCGGCGGCGCGGCATCGCGGTAGCAGCGACCGCCTGCGGCAACTACATGGCGGGCGCCCTGTGGCCGAACATCGTCCAGTGGGGCGTTGAAACCGAAGGCTGGCGGACGACCTACACCGGCGTCGGCGTCGCCGTGATCGTGGCGATGGTGCCGCTCGCCTTCCTGCTGCGGCAGCGCCTGCCGGCTGAGGAACTGGCGATGACGCCGGTGAATGTGTCGAGGGCTCGGCCTGTGCAGTCGATAGACATCTCCCCGCGCGGACTGCAGATCATGCTGGCGATCGCCGGCGTCGGCTGCTGCATGGCAATGGCCATGCCCCAGGTGCATATCGTCGCCTATTGCGCCGATCTCGGCTTCGGCGTGGCGCGCGGCGCGGAAATGCTGTCGCTGATGCTCTTCGGCGGTATCTTCAGCCGTCTCGCCTCAGGTTTCCTCGCCGACAGGATTGGCGGCGTAAAGACGCTTCTGATCGGCTCGGTGCTGCAGTGCCTGGCGCTGTTTTTCTACCTACCCTTCGACGGGCTGACGTCGCTCTATGTCGTGTCGCTGATCTTCGGTCTGTCGCAGGGCGGCATCGTGCCGAGCTACGCCATCATCGTGCGCGAGTACCTGCCGGCGAAGGAAGCGGGCCAGCGGATGGGCGTCGTCATCATGGCGACGATCTTCGGCATGGCCTTCGGCGGCTGGATGTCCGGCTGGATCTACGACCTGACGGGCTCCTATCAGGCCGCCTTCCTGAACGGCATTGCCTGGAACCTGCTGAATATCGGCATCATGGTCACGCTGCTCCTGCGCACCGGGCGCGGACAACTGGCGACAGCCTGAGCCCCGTTCAACTCCACGCCTGAATGAGGTGGAAAGCGGCGAGATCGGTTGATCTTGCCGCCCGATTTGCCTAATTCGAGGCATGTCCGAAAACGCGCTCCCCCCCTTTGCTGCAAAGCATCCCGTCACCGCCACCCACCACGGCATCACCACGACCGACCACTATGCGTGGCTGCGCGCCGAAAACTGGCAGGAGGTCATGCGCGACCCGTCCGTGCTGGCCGAGGAGATCCGCGCCTACCTGGAAGCCGAGAACGCGCATGTCAAAGCCGGCATGGCGGACACGGAGACGCTGCAGCAGCGGCTCTTCGCCGAGATGAAGGGCCGCATCAAGGAGGACGACAGTTCCGTCCCCTCGCCGGACGGCCCTTTCGCCTATGCCGTGCGCTACGTCGAGGGCGGCCAGCATCCCAAGCTCGTGCGCATGCCGCGCGACGGCGGCGGCGAGGCCATGCTGGTGGACGGCGACAAGGAGGCGGAGGGCAAGGCCTATTTCAAGCTCGCCGGCGCGATGCATTCGCCCGATCATCGGTTGCTCGCCTGGGCGCATGACGACAAGGGCTCGGAGTTCTACACGCTCTCGATCCGCGACCTGGAAACCGGCGGGGACCTCGCAGACCGGATCGAGGATACCGGAGGTGGTGGCGTGTGGTCGGCCGACGGCCGCCATGTCTTCTACGTGCGTCTCGACGCCAATCACCGCCCGTCGAAGCTGTTCCGCCACGAGGTTGGCAGCGATCCGTCAACCGACGCGCTCGTCTATGAGGAAGCCGATCCGGGCTTCTTCATGGGTGTGGGCAAGACGCAATCCGGCCGTTTCATCGTTATCGAGAGCCACGATCACGAAACGTCGGAAACCCGCCTGATCCCCGCCGACGACGCGACCGCCGAGCCTCGCCTCGTGGCGGCGCGCGAAACCGCGATCGAATACTCGCTCGACGATCACGGCGACAGGCTCTTTATCCTGACCAATGCCGACGAGGCGGAAGACTTCAAGATCGTCACCGCGCCGCTCGACAATCCGGGACGGGAGACGTGGGAAGACTATATCCCGCACCGGCCCGGTTGCCTGATCCTGTCGATGACGGTCTACCGCAACCACCTCGTCCGCCTGGAACGGGAGGACAGCCTGCCGCGCATCGTCATCCGGCGGCTTTCCGATGGCGAGGAGCACAGCATCGCCTTTGCCGAGGAGGCCTATTCGCTTGGCCTTGGCGACGGCTACGAATACGACACCACGACGATCCGCTTTTCCTATTCGTCGATGACGACGCCGTCGCGCGTCTACGACTACGACATGGAGACGCGCGAGCGCGTGCTGCGCAAGGAGCAGGAAGTCCCCTCGGGCCACGATCCGGCCCGCTACGTGACGCGCCGCCTGCACGCACCGGCGGCCGACGGCGAGACCGTGCCCGTTTCCCTGCTCTACCGGGCGGATACGCCGCTCAACGGCTCCGCGCCCTGCCTGCTCTACGGCTACGGCTCCTACGGCATCTCGATCCCGGCAAGCTTCAACACCAATTGCCTGTCGCTGGTCGATCGCGGCTTCGTCTATGCCATCGCCCATATTCGCGGTGGCAAGGACAAGGGCTTTCGCTGGTACAAGGACGGCCGGCGCGAGAAGAAGTTGAACACTTTCACCGATTTCATCGCAGCCGCCGACTACCTGGTCGCGGGAGGCTTCACCAGCCACGAGCGGATCGTCGCGCAGGGTGGGTCGGCGGGCGGCATGCTGATGGGCGCGGTTGCCAATATGGCGGGCGAGAAATTCGGCGGCATCGTCGCCGAGGTGCCCTTTGTCGACGTGCTCAACACCATGCTCGACGACAGCCTGCCGCTGACCCCGCCGGAATGGCCGGAATGGGGCAACCCGATCACGGACAAGGCGGCCTACGACTATATCGCCGCCTATTCGCCCTACGACAACGTGGCGGCGAAAGCCTATCCGGCGCTCCTGGCGCTGGCCGGCCTGACGGACCCGCGCGTCACCTATTGGGAGCCGGCGAAATGGGTGGCAAGGCTCAGGGAATTGCGCATCAACGACGCGCCACTTTTCCTGAAGACCAACATGGAGGCAGGCCATGGCGGCGCATCCGGCCGCTTCGACCGGTTGAAGGAAGTGGCGCTCGTCTATGCCTTTGCGCTGAAGGTTGCCGGCAAGGCACAGGGCTGACGCCGAGGATACGAGCCCGCGCGCCGGTGGCCGCACACCGGCGCGCGGCGCCCCTGCCCACGCTCAACCGGTCCGGCAGGTCTCGATTCCCAGCAGCGCATAGAGCGGGCACCAGCCCACGCCTGCCGAGACCGCCGGAAACAGCCCCAGCCAGCCTATTCCCGTCCAGGGAACATCCGGCGGTCCGAAGGCCGCGAAGGTGAGAAGGGTAAAACCGATGACCGCCCGGGCGAGCCTGTCGGAAGAGCCCACATTCGCGCTCATGACCTCACTCCACACTGCGATGACACGCACAGAGTAACGTCGGATCCTGCCGCAATCTTTGATTTAACCCCGTGCAGGATTTGGGACGCGAAATCTCAGTGCAAAGCGGTTCTGCCTGTTGCCCTTTCTTGCATCCCTTTGCCTTCTGGCAGCCGCTCGTGTTTCGCCGGTACCGCAGCGTTGCAGCGGGTAGCGGTCCGTCTTGCCGGGTTTACTTATTCTTCCGTTGCGGGATACGAAGAGGCGATTATCAATGCTATGATGCAAAAGCAGTTTTCAAGCGGTCAGGCAATGGATGGAGTAGCCGTATGTACAGGAAGCCGCTGATCGCCGCAGCCGTTTCTCTCGCCTTCGTCGCGGCTGCCTGTCAGTCCACGCAGTATCAGGCCGACAATATCGTCGACTATCTCCTCTTCGCTCCCACCTACAATCCCATGTACGTGCCGCAGGTCTACGGCACGCCCTACGAATGCAGGACGGCGGCGGCACGCTACGGCGGCGCCAATGTCTGGCGCGCGAATATCGGCGGGCGCGTGTTCGACATCGACCAGCAGCGCCCAGTCGGCCGCGAGGCCTGCTTCCAGACCCAGGCCGAATGCTTTGCCTTCCTCAATCTCATGGAAGGCTATATCGACATGGTGATCTCCCGCACCTGCACCAGGGGCTACGGCTGAGGCTCGATCGCCATGACCGGAGAGCTTGAAGGCGGCTGCACCTGCGGAAGCACGCGCTACAGACTGAAGGCGCGTCCACTCTTCGTCCATTGCTGCCATTGCACGTGGTGCCAGCACGAGACCGGCTCGGCCTTCGCCATCAACGCGATGATCGAGGCGAGGGAAGTGGAGGTCACGAAAGGCGGCATCATGCGCGTAAGGCTCCCTTCCGCCAGCGGCGAGGGCCAGGTCTTCGCCCGATGCCCGGATTGCGGGCTGACGCTGTGGAGCAACTATGCCGGCGCCGGTGACGCGGTGAATTTCATCCGCGTCGGCACGCTGGACGAGCCGGGAAAAGCCCCGCCCGACATCCATATCTACACGTCGACCAAACTGCCCTGGGTGGTTTTGCCAAAGGACGTGCCCGCGGTGCCGGAATACTACCGCCGGTCGGAGCACTGGCCGGCGGAGGCGATCGCGCGGTTGAAGGCCGTAAAGCCGGAATAAACCCCTAGAGAATATCCCGCCAAATCTGAATCGGATTTGGCGATAAGGATATGCTCAAAGCATTGATCCTGGAGCGATTTCTTGATCCACGAAAGCGATCCCGCTTTCGTGGAAAGCGCTCTAGGCAAACAAAAAGGCGGGCCGAACGACCCGCCTTTCCGCTGTCCGGTATGCCGTTTCTTACGACGCGGCCTGGAACATCTCGTCCACGTAGTCCCAGTTGACGAGGCTGTCGAACCAGGCTTCCAGGTACTTCGGGCGCGCGTTGCGGTAGTCGATGTAGTAGGAGTGCTCCCACACGTCGCAGCCGAGCAGCGGAGCTGCGCCATGCACCAGCGGGTTCTCGCCGTTCGCCGTCTTCATGATGGCGAGCTTGCCGTCCTTCAGTGCCAGCCACGCCCAGCCGGAACCGAATTGCGTCACGCCGGCATTGATGAAGTCGGCGCGGAACTTGTCGAAGCCGCCGAGGTCGGAATCGATCTTCGCGGCGAGCTGGCCCGGCAGCGACTTGCCGCCGCCGTTGGGCTTCATCCACTTCCAGAAATGGATGTGGTTGTAGTGCTGGCCTGCATTGTTGAAGAGGCCGGCATTCTTGCCAAAGCTCTCCTTCACGATGTCCTCCAGCGACTTGCCTTCCAGGCCGCTGTCCTTCAGCAGATTGTTGCCGTTGGTGACATAGGCCTGATGGTGCTTGTCGTGGTGGTATTCCAGCGTCTCGGCCGACATGTAGGGCGAAAGCGCATCATACGCATAGGGAAGGTCTGGAAGTTCGAATGCCATGGCGGATCTCCCGGCAGTGTCTTGTTGTGGATTTCGGCGAACCGTAAGGTGCCACGCCCCACGCGAAAGCGGTAAGGCATCACCCCGTTCGTGCGGCACGATACGGTCCCCGGGGCCGTACGGCAATGCCTGAGGCGCTGAATTTGAAAATATTTTTCTTGCTATATTGCATTGCACATGAAATTTATCTCGCAAGTGCGAGATGATGGCTTGTTGCGCGGCCGTTCGTGGCACGCAAATGTGACGGCGCCTCCTGCCTGCGGACAGCTTGCGGGAATTTGTACGATCTATTCTGATTGACGGATTCGTTCGGAAACCTTCCCAGGCGGCTCAGGCGCAGGCCCCCAACAGCGGCATCGGGCAGACATGCAATCGACCTCGAACTCCCCCTACCCCCTGGCTTTCGCCGGACTTTTGGCGTTGACAGCGGCCATGGGCATCGGCCGCTTCGCGCTGACGCCGATCCTACCCTTCATGATCGAGGGGATTCCCCTGTCGCCGGCCGATGCAGGCTTCATCGCCTCGGCGAATTTCCTGGGTTACCTTGCCGGTGCCATCGGCGCGTCCGCCCTTCCCTCGGGCGGCGACGGCCGGCGCTGGTTTCTCGCTGGCCTCGTCCTGTCGGTGATCACCGTCACCGCGATGGGACTGAGCGCGGACCCGGTCGCACTCGCCGTCAACCGCTTCGTCGGCGGCGCTGCAAGCGCGCTGGTGCTGGTGTTCTCCGCCAGCCTCATTGTCGAGCCGCTGACGCGGGCCGGGCGGCCCGAACTGTCCGCCGTGCTTTTCGGCGGCGTCGGTTGCGGAATCATCCTGTCGGCAACCATCGTCGGCATACTTGGCGCGCGGGGCGCCGACTGGCGCATGCTATGGGAGGCCTGCGGCGCGGCCACCTTCGTCGCAACGCTTGTCATCTGGTACGTCTTGCCGCGCCGGGAGAGTGCCACGGCGACACCCGCCGTCGCCAGGGCGGCGGCCAGCAACGGCTCAAGCCGCTGGCCGCTCATCCGGCTCAATCTCGCCTACGGCCTCTTCGGCTTCGGCTATGTCATCACCGGCACATTCCTGACGACGATCCTGCGGGGCTCGGCCGATCTTCGCACGCTCGAGGCGCCCGTCTGGGCTCTGGTCGGCCTTGCCGCCGCGTTTTCCCTGTGGTTCTGGAGCAGGGTTGCCGGCCGCATCGGCCATGCACGATCCTTCGCGCTCGCCTGCCTGGTGGAAGCCGCCGCCGTCACCCTGACGGTGACGAGCAGCGCTCCCGCCGCTTTCCTTGTCGCCGCTGTCATGTTCGGCGGCACCTTCGTCGGTATCAGCGGCATCGGCCTGATCGTGATGCGGCGGATTTCCTCCGCCAATCCGAGCAGGGCTTTCGGCGTGATGACGGCGATCTTCGGCGTCGGTCAGGCGATCGGCCCGACCGTTGCCGGCATCGGCGCGGAACTGACGGGCAGCTTCACCCTGCCCTCGCTCGCCGCCGCGGTGGCCTTGACGGTCGCCGCTGCCCTGTCCTACGGCCTGTGACGCCTACTCAACCGTGCGCGAAGTCCCAATAGAGTTCGCGCGCGCGCGCCGCGATCGGGCCGGGTTGCAGGTCGCGCGTCTCGATCCGCTTTACCGGCACAACCTTGTTGTAGTTGCCCGTGGAGAAGATCTCGTCCGCCTCCAGGAAGTCGGCATAGGTCAGCGTACGCTCCCGCACCTGCGTCCCCGCATCGCGCAGCAGGGAAATGATGCGCTGGCGGGTGATGCCGTTCAGGAACGTGCCGTTCGGATAGGGCGTGTGGACGACGCCGTCCTTCACCATGAACACATTGGCCGTGGTCAGTTCCGCAACATTACCCAGAAGGTCGAGCACGAGGGCATTGTCGAAGCCGCGCGACTTCGCCTCCACGATCGCCCGCGCATTGTTCGGATAGAGGCATCCCGCCTTGGCATTGACGGGCATGCACTCCATCGACGGCCGACGGAAGGGCGAAAGCGTGACGGAGATCGACGCATCCTTCGGCGCCAGCGCCGCCTCGAAGAGGCAAAGGCAGAAGCGCGTGGTCTCCGCGTCGCCGGCAATGGTGCCGATGCCGTCGCCTTCCGCCCAATACATCGGCTTGATGTACACCGGGGTGCCGGGAGCAAACTTCGCAAGGCCTTCCCGCGTCAGTTCCATCATCTGCCCGACCGGCATTTTGGGCTTGAGGCCCAGCGCGACGGCGGAGGCGTTCACGCGCTCGCAATGCAGGTCGAGATCGGGCGTCACCCCCTCGAAGGCGCGCGCGCCGTCGAAGACGCTCGACCCAAGCCATGCCGCATGCGTGCGCGGCCCCATGATCGGCGGATTGCCCTCATGCCAGCTTCCGTCGATCCAGGTCCATGTCGTCGACCATTCGGCCATGGCGTTCTCCCTTGAATTCTACCGCTCTTTGCCGCGATCGAACGCCCTTCCTGCGCCGAGGTCAAGACAGCGCGGCCAACAGGCCGAAATCGGGAAGGAATGGACCCATCCAATCGAATGTTCTATTTTTGTTCTTTGAATTGACCTGAAAATGGGGAAGAATTCACCCCGATGAAATACGAGAAGCCGGGAGGCACCGCCATGGAACAAAGGATTTCGCTGATTACGCTTGGCGTCGACGACCTTGCGGAGGCGAGGCGATTCTTCGAAGAGGGGCTTGGCTGGAAAAGAGCCGCGATGGAGAGTGACGAAGTCGCCTTCTACCAGACGGGCGGCACTGTCCTCGGCCTGTTCGGACGCAAGGCGCTTGCCGAGGACGCCGGCCTGCATCTGAACGAGACCGAGGAAAGCGATGGCGGCAGAGGCTACAAGGCGACGTCGATCGCGTGGAACGGGCGCAGCGAGGAGGAGGTCGACGCGGCCTTCGTCAAGGCGGTCAAGGCCGGCGCCCGGCCGCTGAAGAAGCCGGAGAAGGTCTTTTGGGGCGGTTATTCGGGCTATGTGATGATGCCGGGGGGCCATCTGCTGGAGTTGGCCTACAATCCGTTCTGGCCGATCGGCAAGGATGGATCTATCGAACTTCCGCCACCCGCGGGTTGAAATCCTGCTTTCCGCAGCCGGTCATTACCGGTTGACGAAAAAGGCCGTTGTCTGTTCTTTGGTGCCATCCATTCAACAGAGAGAGGCACGTTCATGGCCTTGCCCGCGTCAAAGCCGATTTCCGTCTATGTCTTCGACGCTTACGGAACGCTGTTCGACGTGCATGCGGCGGTACGCAAGAACGCCGCGGGGCTCGGGCCGGACGCCCAGCGCCTTTCCGAACTCTGGCGCCAGAAGCAGCTCGAATATTCCTGGATCCGCACGATGATGGACCGGTATCTCGACTTCTGGACGCTGACCGAACAGGCGCTCGACACTGCCTTCGCGATGGTGCCGACGGCGGACAGGAGCCTGCGCAATACGCTGCTCGACGCCTATTCGCAGCTCGACTGCTATCCCGAGGTACCGCAGGTCCTGAAGACGCTGAAGGACAATGGCGCAAGGCTTGCCATCCTCTCCAACGGCAATCCGGACATGCTGGACGGCGCCGTGCGCGCGGCGGGCCTCGACATGGTGTTCGACGCCGTGCTCTCGGTCGACACGCTGCGGATATACAAGACGCGGATGGAGGTCTATGAGATGGCGACCAACCAGTTCCGCGTCTATCCGGAGGCGATTTCCTTCCAGTCGTCGAACCGCTGGGACGTGGCCGGCGCCACCGCCTTCGGCTTCCGCACCGTCTGGATCAACCGCACCGGCAACCCCGACGAGTACACCGATCTTGCGCCTGCCGCCGTGCTCAGCGATCTCAACGGCCTGACCACGCTTGCCTGACGACGCTCAAATCTCGTCGCGCTTGATCCATTTCGGCGTCTTTGGCGGCTCATAGGCTCGGAAGGCGTCGATCATCCGCTTCGGATCGTCCTCCACCAGCAGCATGGCGTGCATGTCCGGCTTCACGAACGCTTCCTCCACGCTCGACGCCAGGAAGGCCAGAAGCTGGTCGTAATAGCCGGTCGCATTGAGAAAACCGCATGGCTTGCGGTGATAGCCGAGTTGCCCCCAGGTCCAGACTTCGAAGATCTCCTCCAGCGTGCCGGTGCCGCCCGGAAGCGCCACGAAAGCGTCGGAGAGATCGGCCATCTTCGCCTTGCGCTCGTGCATGGACCCGACGATGTGGAGCCCGGCGAGCCCTTCATGCGCCAGTTCCTTTTCCGCCAGCGCAATCGGCAGCACGCCGATCACCTCGCCGCCGGCGGCAAGGGCCGCATCGGCAACCGCCCCCATCAGCCCGACCTTCGCCCCGCCATAGACGAGCCTGAGACCTTCCTCGGCAATGGCCCGCCCCATGGCGCGGGCGGCCTGCTCGTAGTCAGGCCGCCGGCCGAAGCTGGAGCCGCAGAATACGCAAATCGATTTCATTCACCGCTCCACGAGAAGACCGATCAGACCCGCGACAGTTCGTCGAGCACGCGCGCCCAGCTGCGAATGCCGCGCCGATAGCTTGTCATCTCGTATTTTTCATTCGGCGAATGGACCTGGTCGTCGTCGAGGCCGAAGCCGATCAGAAGCGAATCCATGCCGAGCTTGCGCTTGAAGTCGCCGACGATGGGGATCGAGCCGCCGCAACCGATGAAGACCGCTTCCCTGCCCCATTCGGCGGCCAGCGCCTTGCTGCCCTTCGCCAGCGCCTCGCTTTCGAATGGCAGGCGAAGGGCCGGGTTCGCACCGTGATCGGCGAATTCGACGCTGCAGTCGGCCGGCACTTTCGAGCGGACATAGGCGCGGAATGCGTCGCGGATCTTTTGCGGGTTCTGGTCGCCGACGAGACGGAAGGAGATTTTCGCCTGCGCCTTGGAGGGGATCACCGTCTTGAAGCCGGCCCCCGAATAGCCGCCGGAAATGCCGTTCACCTCGCAGGTCGGCCGCGTCCAGATCTGTTCGAGCGCCGTGCGATCCTTCTCGCCTGCCGGAATGGCGAGATCGACGCCGCCGAGGAAGGACTTGGCGTCGAAGCCGAGGCCATCCCAGCGCCGCTTCACGTCTTCCGGCATCTCGATGACGCCATCATAGAAGCCGTCCAGCGTCACCCGGCCGTTTTCGTCATGCAGTCCCGCGACGATATCGGCGAGCATGTGGATCGGATTGCGCGCCGCCCCGCCATACATGCCCGAATGCAGGTCCTTGTCCGCGGCGGTGATGATGACCTCCTCGCCGACCAGCCCGCGCAGCATGGTGGTGATCGCCGGCGTCTCGCGGTCCCACATGCCGGTATCGCAGACCAGAGCGAGGTCGCAGGTCAGCTCTTCCTTGTTTTCCTCCAGAAAGGGCGGCAGCGAAATCGAGCTCGATTCCTCCTCGCCCTCCAGCAGCACGGAGACGGAAATCGGCAACTCGCCGGTCTCGGCGATCCAGGCCCGCGCCGCTTCCAGGAAGGTCATGAGCTGGCCCTTGTCGTCGGCCGCGCCGCGCGCCACGATGATCTTCGAGCCGTCCTCGCGCGTCACGACGCACGGCTCGAAGGGATCGGCCTGCCAAAGCTCCAGCGGGTCGACGGGCTGAACGTCGTAGTGGCCGTAGAAAAGAACATGCGGTCCGCGCTTGTCCTCATCCGTGCGATGGCCGACGACCATCGGATGGCCGATCGTGTCGCGAACGCTGGCCGCGATACCGGAAGCGGTCATCTCGCGGGCAAGCCATTCCGCCGCAGCCCGGCAATCGGGCGCATAGGCCGGATCGGTCGAGATGCTCTTGATGCGCAGCAAGTCGAAAAGCCGCTCGAGGCTCTGGTCGAAATCGGCGTCGATGCGGGTGAGGACACGGTCGAGGGACGACATCTGAAGCTCCGGAAACTGGTACGGTCGGGCGACACTTGGCCACAGTTCGCGCGCCCGGGCAACCGTGCCCGGACGTTATGGGCAGACAATCGCGATCGGCGCCCGGAAGCGTCAGGAACCCCGCTTCAGCGAGCCGAGAATACCGCGCACGATGGCCCGCCCAAGCGATGACCCGACAGAGCGGGCCGCCGATTTCAGCGCTGCCTCGATGGGCGTGTCGCGATTGGATCGGCGCGGCGCCCGGCGTCCGGATCCCGGCCGGTCGTCCCGTCCGAAATCGGGAAGTTGAAAGCCGCTGCGGCTGCGCGGACGCGCATTCTCTTCTTCCTCATGCCGCCGCTGTTCTTCCTCGCGCATCGCGGCCTCGTCCGCCCGCCGCTTCAGCACCTCGAAGGCTGAATCGCGATCCCGCACCTGATCGTAGAGGGCCGACAGCCCGCTTTCGGCCATGACGGCCCGACGCTCGTCGGGGCTGATCGGGCCGAGCCTGGACGAAGGCGGACGTATCAGCGTGCGCTCGACGATCGATGGCACGCCCTTGCCTTCCAGCAGCGACACCAGCGCTTCCCCGACGCCGAGTTCTGTGATCACCCGCTCCGTGTCGAGCTCCGGATTGGGGCGGAAGGTTTCGGCGGCCGTGCGTACGGCCTTCTGCTCGCGCGGCGTATAGGCGCGCAGCGCATGCTGCACGCGGTTGCCGAGTTGCGAAAGCACGGTCTCCGGCACGTCGAGCGGGTTCTGGGTGACGAAATAGACGCCTACGCCCTTGGAGCGGATAAGGCGCACCACCTGCTCCACCTTTTCCAGCAGCGCCTTCGGCGCCTCGTCGAATAGCAGATGCGCCTCGTCGAAGAAGAAGACGAGCTTCGGCTTCTCCGGGTCGCCGACCTCCGGCAATTCCTCGAACAGTTCCGACAGCAACCAGAGCAGGAAGGTCGCATAGAGGCGCGGGGCGCCCATCAGCTTGTCGGCGGCAAGAATGTTCACTACGCCGCGACCGTCCGGCGCGGTCCGCATCAAGTGGCGAATGTCGAGCGCGGGTTCGCCAAAGAAAGCCTCTCCCCCCTGGCGCTGCAAAACCAGTAGCTGGCGCTGGATCGCCCCGACCGAAGCCTTGGAGACATTGCCGTAGGTCTTGGAGAGTTCCGAAGCGCGGTCGGCCACATGGACGAGGAGAGACTGCAGGTCCTTCAGGTCAAGAAGCAGCAGGCCTTCGTCGTCCGCGAGTTCGAAGGCGACGTTGAGCACGCCTTCCTGCGTGTCGTTGAGTTCCATCAGGCGGGAAAGCAGCAGGGGACCCATCTCCGAAACCGTCGCGCGGATCGGATGGCCCTGCTCGCCGAAAAGATCCCAGAACGCGGTCGGAAAGGCACTGAAGCGGTATTCGTCGGCAAGCCCTATGTCGGCCGCGCGCCTTGCCAGGAAATCCTTCGGCTCGCCGCTCGCCGCCACGCCGGAAAGATCGCCCTTCACGTCGGCGGCGAAGACCGGCACGCCGGCGCGCGAGAACCCTTCCGCGAGGATCTGCAGGCTGACGGTCTTGCCCGTTCCCGTCGCCCCGGTGATCAGCCCGTGCCTGTTGGCGAGCTTCAGCGTGAGATATTCCGGCTTGACCGAACGGCCCACGAAGATCTTGTCGTCTGCAAGCACTGGCATTCCCCTGAAATCGGATTCCAACCGAGCGAGATTGCCACTCAAAAGCGGCATTCGCCACACACTCCCGCAGCCGCAGCCATTCCCGTCACCCGCTGCACTCAGGCTGTTCCGGCAGGAAAACTGCTCTCCTGCCCTGATATGACGCAGATGGAAGCGCGTAACTGTCTCTCGAATCTAAGCTTATATCAGTTGCGCAGCTTTCTGGACTGTTGTCTGATGTCCATAAGTAAGTTTGGTAGCCGGAGGGGGATATGGAAGACCTCATCGCTCAAATCGCCAAGGCTACAGGCATCAGCGAAAGCGTTGCCCGCAAGGCTGTGGGGATCGTGCTCAAGTTCATCAACCGCGATGGGCCGCACGGCTCCACCCAACGGTTGCTGGCGGCCTTGCCGGGCGCCGACACGCTGGTTTCCGAACAGGGCGAAGCCGGGTCGAGCGCTCTTTGGGGCGGCTTTTCCGACATGATGGGCGGCGGCATGGGCGCCATGGCGGCCCTCGGCGAACTGACCAATGCCGGCCTCGACATGGGCCAGGTCCAGGTCGTCACCAGCAAGCTTGTCGCCTTCGCCCGGGACCGGGCCGGCGACGCGCTCGTCGACGAGGTGATCGACGGCATCCCCGGATTGCGGCAGTTCGTCTGACTTTGATCGGCTGATTTTCATCGCCAGCCCCTGACGGCCGGCTCATTACGGAGGAAGCGCATGTCGTATTCAATTGCTGAGATCGAGGGCATCGGCCCGGCCTATGCGGAAAAGCTGCAGGCGGTGGGGATCAGGACCACCGACGCCTATCTTGCCAAGGCGAAAGACCCCAAGGGCCGAAAGGCACTGGCGCAGGACACCGGCATCGACGACAAGCGCATCCTGAAGTGGGCCAACATGGCCGACCTTATGCGGATCAAGGGGATCGGCGAAGAATATTCCGAGCTGCTGGAAGCTGCCGGCGTCGATACCGTAAAGGAGCTGAAGACACGCAAGGCGGCCAACCTCGCGGCGAAAATGAAGGAAGTGAATGACGCTAAGAAGCTTGTTCGCCAGTTGCCCAGCGAAAAGTCCGTGGAAGGTTGGGTCGAGCAGGCCAAGGCACTACCGCCGATGATGACCTACTGAGGTCGGCGGCGTTTTCAACCCAGGCGGGCCCCTTTCCGATATTCAGGCCCGCATTCAAGCTGGCGTTCAGGCAAGAGTGCCTGGGCGCGGCTGAAAGATGGATCTGCCTACATGCGGATTTGGCAATAGCGCAGCGCCTCGACCACCGTATGGGTCTTGTTCGTGGCCTTGAGCTTGGCGCTGGCGTTTTGCAGGTGCGCGTGGACCGTGCGCTGCGAAATGTCGAGAAGCTCGGCGATTTCATTGGCCGTCTTGCCCAGCGCGGTCAGTTCGAGCACCCGTCGTTCGCGCACCGACAGGTCGCCGGGCCGCTGCGTCGACAGGCATCCGATCTGCATGAGCCGCCGGAACGCAGCATTGCAGACGAGTTCCAGGTTCGAAAGGTCGATCCGCGTCGGGCGCAGGTGCGGCCCCGCCCCAAGCACGATTGCCTGGAAAGGATGCACCTCGGTCACTGGAATGATGACCACTTTCTGCCCGGCCCCCACGGCGCCGAAGAGATCGGAATGGACAAGGTCTCCTTCGACGATATCCCAGAGCGACGGCCGCACGCAGGAAAGGCTGAGAATCAGCGCGCTGTCGTCCGAAGCGACTGCCGAGCGCTCGATGCCGCCCTGCCGCTCGTCCGGCCAGCGAAAGCGATGGACAAGCCCGTCGATCGGACGCCCGGGCATCGGGAGGCCGGTGACGAGAATATGCGTCGCGCCCAGTTTCCGAAGTTGAGCCTCGACGATATCGAGGATATGGGCGGCCGCCTGAGCCTCTGAAATTGCTGATATTTTTGCCTGAACGTCATTTGAATCAACCATCTCTACCCGCCCTTGTCTTCACAACGCCAAAGAAAAAAGCGCTTGGCCAGTCAAAGCTTTCACTCATCCAATCTGGTGCAGCGTCAGGCCGCCGGAGGTGAAATGCTACGCCGACGGGCTCCTAATTCGTGGCAAAATTGATCCTGATAGAAATACTCCCGGAAGAATTGTTGTCGCCATCATAAGCACTGTAATTTCTACAATCCATCCTCCGGGAAGCTGCATCACCAGATTTCGCGGCGTGATTGCATAAAATTAACGACCTGATGACGAACGAATAACGAAGATATTACGGTGACGAACAAATCCGCTTCGTGAACACGGTATCCGCAGGCAATGAATTCCCTCTCACCCTTACGGAAGGAATAATCCCTCGTAAACCGACGATTGCATTTCGCGCAAGCCCCTCCCCACCGTCCTTTGCCTAGCTTGATTGCATCATCCGGCAATCCTTATAACGGGCGAAGGAAAGCTGCACCTCGACAAACACCTCCGATACCGTTGCGGATTGGCGCAAAGCCCAATCTTCCCAACGGCAAGAGCTCCGGTGTGGAAGAATTTGTGCCTTTTTCCGCTATAATGTTTTGCATGGCTGAAGGTCTGGCGCGCCAGGAGATAGAGTATGGCCGGAAGTGAATTCACCCTGCCCCGGGAGTTTCTCGACTTCGACAGCGGAGACTGGATGGCGGCGGTGGACAAGGCGTTGAAGGGAGCGCCCTTCGACCGGCTGCGTACACGGACCCTCGACGGCCTGCCAATCGAACCCCTTTATCCAAGAGCGGGAAATGCCCGTCCGCAAGCTGGCCGGGCTGCGGGCGAGCCGTGGGTCGTGATGCAGCGAATCGATCATCCGGCCCCCAAGGCGGCGAGAGAGCTGATACTGGCGGACCTCCAGGGCGGGGCGAACGGTATAGAGCTGGTCTTTTCCTCCTCGACTCGGGCACGCGGCAATGGCCTCGTCGCCGACACCCTGGACCGGTTTTCCATCATGCTGGAGGGGATCCATCCGGAACTCATCCAGGTCCGCCTCGATGCAGGCTATGAGACGGCGGCCGCACTCGCGCTGTTCCTTGCGCTCGTCGAGGGTCGCGGGCTCGACCCGGCGAAGCTCGATATCGTCTGCTCCGCCGACTATGTCGGCAAGCTCGCGGCGACAGGACAGTTGCGCACTGCCCTTTCCGTCCTGCAGGCGCGGCTGGGCGATCTCGCGCATCGTAGCGTCGAGCGCGGGATGATCATCCCGATCGTCAATTGCGACGGTCGCCACTGGCACGATGGCGGCGCATCCGAGGCGCAGGAACTCGCCTTCACCTTCGCGACCGCGCTCGAATACCTGCGGGCGCTGGACAGGGCCGGCATCGATGCGGAAGTCATGCCCCGCCTGATCGGCTTCACGCTCGTCGCGGATGCGGACCAGTTCGCAACGCTTGCGAAGGCGCGTGCGGCACGCCGAATGTGGGCGGCAATCCTTGAGGCCGCGCAGCTTCCGGCCACGCCCATGCGCCTCCATATGGAAACGTCGTGGCGGATGATGAGCCGGCGTGACCCCTGGGTGAACATGCTGCGGACGACGATCGCGGCCTTTGCCGCCGGTGTCGGCGGCGCCGACAGCGTCACGGTCCTTCCCTTCACGGCCCCGCTCGGACTTCCTGACGCCTTCGCCCGGCGCATCGCCCGCAACACACAGACCATCCTCATCGAGGAGGCCAATCTTCACAAGGTTGCCGATCCAGGTGCCGGCTCCGGCGCCGTGGAGGCCTTTACGACGGAACTGTGCGAGGCCGCCTGGCGGCTGATGCAGGAGGTCGAAGCGGAAGACGGTATCGTTTCCACCCTCATGGCGAAGACGGTGCAGCAGAAGATCGCCACGGTGACGGCAGCGCGGCGGGCCGAAATTGCAGCACGTCGGCATCGCATCACCGGCACCAGCGCCTTCCCGGATATCAGGGAACGGCCGGTCGAGGTACTCGCCGTTTCCCCGGACGATCTGGGGACAGCGGGAAGGCGCGTGGACCTGCCGCCGCCAGGACGCGGCGAGCATCAGGCGGCCGTCGAGGCGGCGCTCAGGAATGGTGCCAGCATGGCCGATATACTGGTATCGCGGCCGGTCAGCACCGGCTTGACGACGACGGCCATTGCCCCCCACCGCGATTCCGAGCCTTTCGAGGTCCTGCGCGATGCGGCCGACGAGGCCGTCAGGCGCCCGACCGTCTTTCTCGCGACCCTGGGGGCCCTTTCGCAATTCACGGCCAGGGCCACCTGGACGAAGAATTTCTTCGAGACGGGAGGTATCGAGGCTGTCGGCGGCGATGTCTACGGCGATCTCGATGCGGCACTTGCCGGTTGGAAGGCCTCCGGCGCCTCTCTCGTCTGCCTGTGCAGTTCGGACGCCGTCTATGCCACGCAGGGCGAAGAGGCTGCCGAGCGCTTTGCCGCCGGCGGGGCCGCCGGACTTTATCTTGCAGGACGGCCGAAGGATCTGATGCCGGCGCTGGCGGCCGCAGGCGTGGCGACATTCGTCTATGAGGGCTGCGATGCGCTCCATGTGCTGCGCACGGCCCATCAGCGCCTCGGCCTTGCGCCGAAGGCTGCCTGAAATCTGATTTCGGAGGATCGCGCGATGAGCCGCATTCCGGATTTCTCGAAGATCGCATTCCGCGAGGCTTCCCCCGCAGGCCGCAAAGGTTCGGCGGGCACATGGACGACGCCGGAGGGCATCGACGTCGCCCCGGCGCACGATGCCGCGTCGATTGCCGACATCGCGCATCTGGACACATGGCCCGGCCTGCCGCCTTTCCTGCGCGGCCCCTACCCGACCATGTATGTCCAACAACCCTGGACCGTCCGCCAGTATGCGGGCTTTTCGACGGCCGAGGATTCCAACGCCTTCTACCGGCGCAACCTTGCCGCCGGGCAGAAGGGCCTTTCCGTCGCCTTCGACCTCGCCACCCATCGCGGCTATGACAGCGACCATCCGCGTGTGGCCGGCGATGTCGGCATGGCGGGCGTCGCCATCGACTCCATCCTGGACATGCGCACGCTCTTCTCGGGCATTCCGCTCGACCAGATGAGCGTATCGATGACCATGAACGGTGCCGTGCTGCCGGTGCTGGCCCTTTACATCGTCGCGGCCGAGGAACAGGGCGTACCGCACGACAAGCTTTCGGGGACCATCCAGAACGATATCCTCAAGGAGTTCATGGTCCGCAACACCTATATCTATCCGCCATTGCCTTCGATGCGGATCATCTCCGACATCTTCGGCTACACCTCCAGCCACATGCCGAAGTTCAATTCGATCTCCATATCCGGCTACCACATGCAGGAAGCCGGAGCGACGGCGGATCTGGAACTTGCCTATACGATCGCGGACGGTATCGAATATGCCCGCGCGGGCGTCGCCGCCGGCCTCGACATCGACGCCTTCGCGCCGCGCCTCTCCTTCTTCTGGGCCATCGGCATGAACTTCTTCATGGAGGTCGCCAAGCTTCGGGCCGCCCGCCTGATCTGGGCGACCCTGATGAAGGAGAATTTCGCGCCAAAGAGTGACAAATCACTTTCACTGCGCACCCATTCACAGACCTCCGGCTGGTCACTGACCGCGCAGGACGTGTTCAACAACGTAATCCGCACCTGCGTGGAGGCGATGGCCGCCACGCAGGGCCACACGCAGTCGCTGCACACCAACGCCCTGGATGAGGCGCTCGCCCTGCCGACGGACTTTTCCGCCCGCATCGCCCGCAATACCCAGCTCTTCCTCCAGCAGGAATCGGGCACCACGCGCACGATCGATCCTTGGGGCGGTTCCTTCTATGTCGAGCGGCTGACAGCCGATCTGGCTGCGAAGGCACTCGCGCATATCCAGGAAGTGGAGGCGCTTGGCGGCATGGCCAAGGCCATTGAGAAAGGTATTCCGAAGCTTCGCATCGAGGAAGCGGCCGCTAAGACTCAGGCGCGGATCGATGCCGGTTCTCAGACTGTCGTCGGCGTCAACAAGTACAAGCCCGAAACCGAGGACGTCATCGACGTCCTCAAGGTCGACAATGCCGAGGTGCGGGCGCGCCAGATCGAAAAGCTCAAGATCCTGAGGACGGAGCGCGACGAGGACGCAACGCAGGCCTCGCTCGAGGCGCTGACGGCTTGCGCGGCTTCCGGCGACGGAAACCTGCTAGACCTTGCCGTCAAGGCAGCGCGCGCCAAGGCCACGGTCGGTGAGATTTCGCTCGCCATGGAGAAGGTGTTCGGGCGGCACAAGGCGGAAGTCCGGACGATTTCCGGCGTCTACAAGCGGGAAGCTGGCATCATGTCGGAGCAGATCGCCAAGGTACAGAAGCTGGTTGAGGTCTTCGAGGAGAACGAAGGCCGCAGGCCTCGCATCCTGGTCGCCAAAATGGGACAGGACGGCCACGACCGGGGACAGAAGGTGATTGCCTCGGCCTTCGCCGATCTCGGCTTCGACGTCGACATCGGTCCGCTCTTCGCCACGCCCGAGGAGGCTGCGCGCCAGGCAGTGGAAAACGACGTCCACATTGTCGGCGTCTCGTCCCTTGCCGCCGGCCACCTGACGCTGGTACCGGCTCTGAAGGCCGCACTTGCCGACGCGGGCCGCGAGGACATCATGATCGTCGTCGGCGGGGTCGTGCCGCCGCAGGATTACGATGCCCTGCTGAAGGCCGGCGCATCGGCGATCTTCCCGCCCGGCACGGTGATCGCCAGCGCGGCCGAGGAGTTGATCGCCAAGCTCAACCGTCAGCTCGGGCATGAACCCGCGCAAGCGGCGCAATAGGCGGGAGCCGTCACGTTTAAAAGCGTCCTGTGAACGAAAGACGGGCGCCGGCATGCTTGACCTGAGCCCGTCTTTTTCTTTCAGGTCGCCTTTCAGAAGCGGTATTTCGCCTGTGCTAAGAGGCCGAAACGCTCGCTGGTCGCTTCTGCTTCGAAATCTTCGCTCAATGGCGGCGACAGGGATGCGCCGACGGTGGTCTTCACTTCCCGCGAATTCAGCCACCAGTAACGCGCGCCGGCACCAACAGAAAAGCTTTCGTTGAAGGCGTAGTTCAGGATCGCCTCTGCCTGAACGCCATAGGCACCAGCTCCCCTGCTTTCGACGTTTGGAACCGGGCCGAGGTAGTAATTCACATATTGGCTGTCTTCGTTGTGGTAGTAGCCAACCGGAATGGCGGCAACTTCGCCATCGAATGAGAATCCGTTTCCGAGGTCGGCCTGAAGACCCAGGCCGACTCTGAACAGGTGCCATTCGACTTGTGATTGATAGGTGTGGACCGAACCCGGTACATTCAGGCAAAAGGCCCCGCCTGCGTCATCCGGATTGCAGCGCAAACCGTCCGCATTATAGGTCTCGCCAATATACTGATACCCGACAAAGGCAGTCGTTTTCACGCGCCCGCCGGAAAATTCGCCCCAGTTGACCCCGGCATCGATGCTGGCATAGGCGAGGGATCCGGTTTGGCCGTCAGCGGAACCGTCGAATATCTCGTCGCCAAATGTGAGATCGAAATCCCGTTCGCGGAAGGAACCATTGAAGAGCCCTCCCAAGCCGACAGTCCCCTTCAGGAAGCTTCCGTAATACGTATCCTCGATCTGGAAAAAGGCCTCGCCTGCCGCCGAATCCACATCGTTGTATTCAAAGGTCCCGAACTTGACGCCCGTAGGCGTACTCAGCTTGTAGTCGAAATTCGATCGGCTGAGCCAGGTCCTGAGGCCGATCGAACCCCGCAGCGCGGCGGTTTCCTCGAAGACGGGCGGACGGGCGTTTCCGAAAATGGGATTTGCCGAAAGATCTGCTGCATCAGCTATTTGAGCCGGGAAGATGAAGGCTGACGCCAGGATGGCGGAAACGCCAAAATACCGCATCGTCAACTCCTTAAGGAAAAAAAATGAATTCAACCTGAAGTGGATTTCCCTGCATCATTCTTTCTTAAGGTTAATGCTGGTTTAATCGTCCGAGCCTCAACCGTCGTATTTTTCACAAGATGGTCCTGCCCGCTTTCCCTGCCCTTTCCGGTTTGCTATCCGGGGCGCTCGATTTTCGAACAAACGGTCAAAGGGACACCATGATGCGCAGCCCCACCGCAGCCCTGCTCGCGCTCGCGCTCGCCACCGGCGCCTGCACGCCGGTGCTGGACGAAGGCCCTGTGCTGGCCTCGCGCACTTCCGACGTTACCCTGGCGAGGATCACGGAACAGTCGGCCGGAGGCATCGACGGGTCGACGACCTATTCGCAAAAAGCGATCGCCGCCGCATTGCCGGGCTTCACCACCGAGGGGCTCCAGTCTGCCACGGAAAACGACACCGAATGGGTGATCGGGGCCTTCAATTCCGACGGCTTCCAGGTGCTGCAGGTCTACAAGGGCGATGACGGCAAGGTGCGGGAGGTGCACGGTGTCACCCATCATCTGCAGGGGCCGGACGGTGTCCGTATCGGCATGACCTTCCAGGAAGCCGGCATGTCGCGCAGCGATTGCCGCGTCGGGCGGAACCTGTGGATCGGCATGGCGATCTGTCCGGCGCCAAGTGCGCCCAACGTCAAGCTGCTCTTCGCCATTCCCCAGTTCAACGGACCGTTCGACGAACTGGCTCCCGCATCCGAGCTGAAACGGGCTGAGTTGCAGCGCATCGTATGGACCCCGCCGTCACCGCATTCCTGACCGCCTGGCCCATGGCACAAAGGGCTACCGTGACGCGGCGTGCCATTTGCGCTAATCGATGGCCATGAGCGAGCACAGCCCACGCCCCCGGCCGGCAACCGACATCGAAGGCCTGGCCGCAAAGATCCGCGCCGGCGATCGGGCGTCGCTTGCCCGTGCCATCACGCTCGTCGAATCGCGCAGGCACGATCATCGGGCAACTGCGCGCGCGCTGCTCCAGCTCCTGATGCCCGAGACCGGCACGGCGCTGCGCGTCGGCATTACCGGCGTTCCGGGTGTGGGCAAGTCCACCACGATCGACGTGCTCGGCTCCAACCTGACGGCAGCCGGCCACAAGGTTGCCGTGCTCGCCGTCGATCCCTCCTCAACGCGCACCGGCGGCTCCATCCTCGGCGACAAGACCCGCATGGCTCAGCTTGCGGTGGATCCAAACGCCTTCATCCGCCCCTCGCCCTCCTCCGGCACGCTTGGCGGCGTGGCGGCGAAGACGCGCGAAACGATGCTTCTGTGCGAAGCCGCCGGCTTCGACGTCGTGCTGGTGGAAACCGTCGGCATTGGCCAGTCGGAGACGACTGTCGCCGAAATGGTCGATTTTTTCCTCGTGCTGATGCTACCCGGAGCGGGCGACGAATTGCAGGGCATCAAGAAGGGCGTGCTGGAGATCGCCGACATGATCGCCGTCAACAAGGCGGACGGCGAAGGCGCGACCCGCGCGCGGGCTGCGGCTTCTGAATATCGTGCGGCCCTGCACATCCTGCAGCCGCGGTCGCCGACCTGGACGCCGCCGGTCGTCACCATTTCCGGCCTCGCCAATCAGGGGCTGGATGAGCTTTGGCAGACGATCGAACTCTACCGCTCCAAGATGACCGCAAGCGGCGAATTTGCGGAACGGCGTGCCCGCCAGCAGGTGTCCTGGATGTGGGCGATGATCGAGGAGCGCCTGATGTCGGCGCTGAAGGCCCATCCGGGCGTCAAGGCGCGGCTTTCAGGCATCGAGGACGCGGTGCGGACCGGAGAATTGCCGGCTTCCGTGGCGGCCGAGGAAATCGCCGGCCTCTTCGGCCTTTGAGCAATCAGCCGTCCTGCGCCTGCGCCAGCTCGTCGCGATGGCCGGCGAGGAAATGGCGCAGCACGGCGAGAAGATCCTTTGCGTGCTGCTGGTCGCCCCGCTGGAGGGCCTCGCGGATATCGTCCTCGATCATCCTGCGGATCACCACGGCCCCCTTGTCCTTGTGCAGCAGGTAGGCGCCCAGCGCCGCCGCGACGATTTCCGGCACATGCTCGTGCTCCGCAAGTGCCAGGATCTCCCCCTCTTCGAGCCCGCTCAGCGCGATGCAATCCTCGATGCTGATCATGTTCTCCTCCCGCGCCCGAAACGCCGCTGTATTGCCGAAACAGCTTAGCCGCCTCACCCCTTGTGACCATGATCAGTGTCAAGCCGCCGGCGCATATACCCATCAGGTGTGTCATCGCAGGACGGCCAGGGCGGCACGCATCTTGCGACCGGCGGGACAGCCGCGGCGATACCGCGTGCCAGGGTCGGGACCAGCCAAGAGAATGCGCCTTTTCGGGACAGGAAGAGCTTTGCCGATGGATCTGGCCCGCAGGGGATTGCTGGTCGGTGCGGCCACCGTCGCCGCCAATGGTGCGGTACATGCGGCGACGCGGGTCGCCGATCTGCGCGGTACGATCGACGGCGCCGAATTCGGTCTGCGTCCGGGAGCCGCCGACGACCAGAGCGCCGTGATGCAGAAGGCCATCGACACGGCGGCGGAGCGCGGCCGGGCGCTGTTCCTGCCCGGCGGACGTTATCCGGTCGCCAACCTGCGCCTGCCCCAGGGCTCCCGCCTCGTCGGCCTGCCCGGCCAGACCCATTTCGTCTATCAGGGCGGGGGCGGACACCTGCTTTTCTCGGAAGGCGCGGAGAATATCGGCATCGAAGGCATCCACTTCGACGGCGCCAACAAGTCGCTTGGGGAATATACGCCCGGCCTCCTGCATTTCAGCCATGTGAAGGGCCTGACGCTGGAGGATTGCACGATCACCGGCAGCATGAAGAGCGGCATCGCGCTGGATCGCTGCTCGGGTCGCCTCACCCGCAATTCGGTTTCCGGCGCGGCGGAGGCCGGCATCCGCTCCATCGAGGCGGCGGGCCTGTCAATTACCGACAATACGGTCAGCGACTGTGCCAATGCGGGCATTCTCGTTTACCGCTGGAACGAAGGCGAGGACGGCAGCATCGTGTCGGGGAACCGCGTCGAGCGCATCGCCGCGCGTGCCGGCGGCACCGGCCAGAACGGCAACGGGATCAACATCTTCCGCGCCGCCGGCGTGATCGTCAGCGGAAACCGGGTGGCAGACTGCACCTTCTCGGCGATCCGCTCCAATGCCGGCTCCAATGTCACCATCCAGGGCAATTCATGCCTACGCTCGGGCGAAACGGCGATCTATTCGGAATTCACCTTCCAGGGCGCCGTTATCGCCGACAACCTTGTCGACGGCGCGACCATGGGCATCTCCATCGCCAATGCGCGCGAGGGCGGTCGCCTTGCCGTTTGCTCGGGCAACCTGATCCGCAACCTGTCGACGGTCGCCCCCTATCCGCAGGAAGTGCAGGGCTTCGGCATCGGCATCGCAGCCGAAAGCGACACCACGATCACCGGCAACGTGGTCGAGAATGCTCCGCTTTTCGGACTGATGCTTGGCTGGGGGCCGTACCTGCGCGACGTGATCGCCAGCCAGAATATCCTGCGCGACTGCGGCACCGGCATCGCCGTCAGTGTGGTCGACGGCGCCGGCCCGGCGCTGATCACGGACAATATCATCCGCAACGCGAAATCCGGCGCCGTCGTCGGCTACCGCTGGCGCGATGCGGCGACCGGCGATCTCACCGAAGGGCAAGCGGACCGCTGGCCGCACCTGGATATCCGCGGCAATCTGGTCCGGCCCTGAGCGGAGGGCTTACCTGCCCTTCAGCAGCGATCCGAAATTCGCCGTCGCGCGGACTTCGCCGGCGGCAAAGCCCTTGCGCGTGCGGACGGCCGGCCGGAGCCATGGCGCGAGATCGGCCGCTTCCTGCTCGTCCTGTTCCACCAGTTCATCGATGACCGCCGCCAGCATCGTTTCCGACGCCCGCGTCGCGCCGTCGTCGCATTTCAGGGCGATGCCAAGGCCAAGCTCGGGAACGGCAGCGCAGAACACGCCCTCCGCGCCGGTCTTCACGAAGACCCGGCCGCCGAAGGCCTGCATGATCGAGGTACAGCAGCGTTCGGTTCCCGCCACCATCCACGCTTCGTCGATGCAGGCGTCATAGAGCCGGCGCGCCGCCTCCGCCCTGCCCTTTTCCAGCCCCTGGCCTGTGCCGAACCGGGCGAAGGCTTGGGCAAGGTTGTGCAGCGGCGTCGCATAGGTCGGGATCGAGCAGCCGTCGATACCGCATTGATCCGCGCCGAGCGTCGTTCCGGTCATGGCCTCGACCGCGGCCTTCACCTCGCGCTGCACCGGATGGGCGGCCTCGACATAGCCGCGCGTTTCCACGCCCATCACCTTGGCGAGCCCCAGGAAGCCGGCATGCTTGCCGGAGCAGTTGTTGTGGAGCGGACAAGGCTCGGCATCCTGCCGGTGCAGTCGGGCGATATCCTCCATGCGGGCCGGCCAGTGGCTGCCGCATTCCAGCGCGTCCTCGTCCAGCCCCGCCTTCATCAGCATGACGCGGGCGGAATTGACATGACGCTCCTCGCCATTGTGCGAAGCGCAGGCAAGCGCCAGTTCTGCCTCATCGTAGCCAAGCGCATCGGCGGCGCCCGATTCCACCAGTGGCAGCGCCTGCAGCGCCTTCACGGCCGAGCGCGGGAACACGGGGCGGGTGACGTCGCCAATGGCGGCGACAACCGCGCCATCGGCATCGACAACGGCAATCGCGCCGCGATGCCGGCTCTCGACCACGTTGCCGCGGGTCACTTCCACCAGAACGGGATTTTCCATCATGTTCTCCAGCCGGACTTCTTATCGGCCACGCGCGCCGATGCCGGCAATCCAGTTGCCAAGCCGCTCCACCGCACCGTCCAGCACCTCGTCCCTCTTGCAGAAGCAGAAGCGGATGAAGGACGTCGGCGCATCGGCGAGATAAAAGGCGGAGACGGGAACGGCGGCCACGCCTGCTTCCACCACCATCCGCCGGCAGATCTCGAAATCGTCGCTATTGAGGCCAAGCGAGGTCACGTCGCATGTCACGAAATAAGTGCCTTCGCAAGGCAGCACGTCGAAACCGATCGACTTCAGCCCGGTCGTGATGCGGTCGCGCTTGGCCTGCATGTCCGCCGCAAGCCCTTCGAAATAGGCATCTTCCTTGGAGAATCCGTAGGCAACGGCCTTCTGCAGACCGGGCGGCGTGGTGAAGGTGACGAATTGATGCGCCTTGGCGATCGGATCGAGCAGCTTGGGAGAAGCGGTGACGTAGCCGACCTTCCATCCGGTCAGCGAGAAGGTCTTGCCGGCCGAACCGATTTTCACCGACAGGTCGCGCATACCCGGGAAGGAGATCAGCGGCCGGTGGCGTCGCCCGTCGAACAGCAGATGCTCGTAGACTTCGTCGCAGATCGCGTAAACGCCGTATTCGCGGCAAAGCCGCGCCACTTCGGCAAGCTCTTCCTCGGAAAACACCTTTCCCGACGGATTCATCGGATTGTTGATGAGGATCGCCTTGGTGTTCTCGGTAAAGGCCGCCCGCAGCGCCCTGAGATTGAGCTTCCATTCCGGCGGCGTGACGCGCACGCGCACGGGTATGCCGCCGAACCGCTTCACCAGCGGCAAATAGCAGTCGTAAAGCGGTTCGATGAGAATGACTTCGTCGCCGGGTTCCAGCAGGGCGAGCATCGTGTCGGCAAGCGCTTCCGTCGCGCCGGACGTCACCATGACCTCGGTCTTCCAGTCGGTCTCGAGCCCGTAGAAACGGCGGTTCGCCTCCGCCACCGCCTGGCGAAGCTCCGGCAGCCCCAGCATCGGCGGATACTGGTTCGGCCCTGCCATCAGTGCGTCGGCAGCCGCCTTGCGCACGTCTTCCGGGCCATCCACATCCGGGAAACCCTGGCCGAGGTTGATGGCGCCATGCTCGATGGCAAGCCGCGACATGGTCTCGAAAACAGTCGTTGCCAGACCCGTAAAGACCGGATTGGTCGGCTTCATTTACGCACCCATCCTCACGCGATCCCACAGCACAAGATGCTGAAACTTGCCAATCGCCCTGCAGCTTTCAACATGCCTCGCGTTTTAATCCGTGGCGGAAGCCGCGTCGAGGCCGGATTGGGTGCAGCAAGGATTCATTCCTCTTGTGACGACCGTCACATCGGAATTGGTTAATCGACCCTATCTTGAACCTATCGGCAAAGCGGGCATCAGACCCGCGCCAGAGAGGCTAGGGTCCGGACTCATTCATTTGACTGGAATGGCGTTCGAGATGACGAGAGATGGAAGGAAAAGCTCGAAGAGCGGGGTTATTCCCCCGGTCGAGGGCTTTGACGCGACAGGTCGAAAACAGCTCGATCGTCCTTTGGATCGGGCGGATCCGCACGGGCTACTTTGTCGCAAACCCTTGAAAGGCTTTAGCCTTCCTGTGGGCTTACTCCTCGTATCCGCACGAATCCGCTCCGACCATTCCAGCCAAATGAATGAGTCCTGACCCGAGGATGGAAAGAACGATGCTGACCAAGACCACGATAGCGCTGGCGGCGGTGGCGATCACCGCGATTGCCGTGGCCGGCGTTTCGATCACCGGAGCTGATGCGAAGAACCATCGGGACGTGGCCGTGGTGGCCGGCGCCGTAGCAAGCTTTGCGGGAGGCGCCATGGTGCTAGGCGCTATCGCAAAGCCCCGCCCGCTGAACGAGACCGTCCAAGCGGTCCGCGTCTATCGCCCCTTCTGCCGGGTCGAGACGACGCGGGAATGGGACAGTTACGCCAATCGCTGGCAGGTCTATACCGAACGGGCCTGCTGACCGGCCAGCGCTTATAAATGCGGCCGGGCCCGATCACAGGGCAGGAATTTCGGTGGTCGCGTATCCAGACGCAGTAGGCGCAATGGACTAATGACCGCCGAACCGCAAGCACCCGGTAAGTTGCGTATCATCGGGCGCTTGCGGTCAATATCCGGCATGGAGGCGGTCACACGTCCCGGCATCTCCTCTCCCCGGCCAACCGTCCGTCGATCAGCCCGATATCCCTCTTCAGATACTCCGGCATGTCCTTGAGCGCGAGCCTCGCCCGCTTGCGTCGGCGGCGCTCCGAGATGGCGGAAACAACCGCTCCCATGCCCGTCACAAGGCCTCGGAGTGCAAAAATCCGTCCGGCAAGCGATCGCATGCTGGCACCCAACGCCCTGCGAGAGGGCTCCTCAGTTGATGTATTCGCTATCCTTTTCCATCGAATTTCCGTTACGATCCAATCGAATGATCGAACCGATGCATAAGGTATCTTTATCCACATGAGGCACCGGCTTCCTCCACTCGCCGCAATCCGCGTATTCGAGGCGGCCGCAAGGCATCTCAGCTTCACCAGAGCGGGCGAGGAACTGGGCATGACGCAGGCGGCGGTGAGCTATCAGATCAAGCTGCTGGAGGAGCGCTTCGGCGCACCGCTTTTCATTCGCCGCCCGCGACAGGTCACCCTCACCGAAAGCGGCCACCGGCTGGCGCCGGCAGTCAGCGAGGCGTTCGAAACGCTGGCAACCGCATTCGACGACGCTCGCGGCGCTGTCGAAGGCGTGCTCTCGATCAGTTCGATACCGACCTTCGCCGCCCAGTGGCTGGCGCAGCGGATCGGGTCCTTTCAGATCGCCCATCCCCATCTGGCGGTTCGCCTTTACGCGGATCCCACCACCGCCGATTTGTCCAGGCAGGAAATTGACGTCGGCATTCGATCCGGCCACGGCAACTGGCCGGGCATTGTCGCGCACAAGCTGATCGATGTGCGCTTCACGCCCATGATCAGCCCCGATCTCCTGAAGGACGGCGACGGGTTTTCGAAGCCTGAAGACCTGTTGAAATTCAGGATTCTGTCACCTGGCGATCCGTGGTGGAAAGTCTGGTTTGCGGCGGCTGGCGTTTCCTCCGTTTCGCTGGAGGGGCTGCAGGAAACGAAGTTCGGTGCACAGTCGCTGGAGGCCGCCGCGGCACTGGCCGGAAACGGCATCGCGATCCTGACGCCTGCTTTCTACCAGACCGATATTACGCTTGGACGTCTCATTCAGCCCTTCGACCTCGTTTGCGAGGACGGGCGCGGCTATTGGCTCGTCTACGCGGAAAGCCGGCGCAACGTCCCGAAGATCCGCGCTTTTCGTGAGTGGCTGCTCAATGAAATCGCCGACCTGACCTGACCGCCGAACCCCCGGGCAATACAAGGGAACCACCTGCGAAAAGATGAGGGATCGTTCGTCCAAACGACACTTTCAAGACGCTGCGTGCACTTTTTGTTCAAAGTTTTTTGAGCATGCAGCGGGTCGATTTCCGGCTATCCCATGCCAAGAATGACGCAGCGGTTGGGAGGTTGCTATCCGGCAATCGGCCGACGGTTCGGATGCAGCGCAACGGATCGGCCGAACGAACACCGCCAGGCAGGCCGGAACGGCAAGCAACGGGAGCGAGAAAATGACCACGGCAAACGTGCCCGCCGCCCAGACCGCGAGCGCCGCCCACGCAGGCAGCGAAGCTGAGGGCTTTCCAGCAGAGCGCCTGTTTGCCACGCGCAGGCAGAGCCTCGCTCTGACGGACCACCTTTCCGACGCCGACCAGACGGTCCAGTCCATGGACGATGCAAGCCCGGCCAAATGGCATCTGGCGCATACGACCTGGTTCTTCGAGGCCTTCATCCTGCGCGATCACATGCCGGGCTATCGGCCCTATGACGATCGCTTCTTCTATCTCTTCAATTCCTATTACGAGAACGAGGGCGAGCGACATCCCCGCCCCTATCGCGGCATGATCACGCGGCCGTCCGCCGACGAGGTGCGCCAGTATCGCGCCCATGTCGACGGCTGGCTGGAGAAGCTGGTGACGACCTCCGACGAGGCGCTGGCGCGCAAGCTCGCGCCGCTGGTCGAGCTCGGCATCCATCACGAGCAGCAGCATCAGGAACTGCTTCTCACCGATATCCTGCATCTCTTCGCGCAGAACCCGCTGAAGCCAGCCTATGCGCTCGAGGCGCCGAGAAGCGCGCCGCATGCGGCGCCCGCCGACACGTGGTCGTCCTTCGACGGCGGCATCCGCCGTATCGGCCACGAGGGTGGCGGCTTTTTCTATGACAACGAAGGTCCGGCGCATGAGGTCCTTCAACGCCCGTTCAAGCTGGCGGACCGGCTGGTCACCAACCGCGAATGGCTCGCCTTCATGGAAGATGGCGGCTACGAGACCGCGACGCTGTGGCTCGCCGACGGCTGGGGCACCGTCAATCGCGAGGGCTGGCGTGCTCCGCTCTACTGGCTGAAGCGCGACGGCGCCTGGCATCAGATGAGCCTGCACGGTTTGCGGCCGATCGAGCTTGACGCCCCCGTCTGTCACGTCAGCTATTACGAGGCTGACGCCTTCGCCCGCTTCGCCGGCAAGCGCCTGCCGCTGGAAAGCGAGTGGGAAGTCGCCGCGGCCGGTCTGCCGCTGAAGGGGAACACGGTCGGCACCGGGGAGCTTCGCCCGCTTGTCGCCGGCCATGCGTCTTCCGGCCCGCGCCAGATGATCGGCGATGTCTGGGAATGGACCGCTTCTCCGTACGTCGCCTACCCCGGCTTCAAGCCGGCGGCCGGCGCGGTCGGCGAATACAACGGC
This sequence comes from Stappia albiluteola, assembly GCF_014050225.1. GTDB lineage: Bacteria > Pseudomonadota > Alphaproteobacteria > Rhizobiales > Stappiaceae > Hongsoonwoonella > Hongsoonwoonella albiluteola. The sequence goes on from NZ_JACFXV010000065.1 coordinate 113,418, forward strand.
AAGTTCATGGTCAATCAGCTTGTGCTGCGCGGCGGATCCTGCGCTACGCCGGAAGGCCATATCCGCGCCACCTATCGCAATTTCTTCTATCCGCATCATCGCTGGCAGTTCATGGGGCTGCGGCTGGCAGAGGACGCGTAATTCATGTCCGTGGCTCTGGCGAAAGCACGTTCCACCGCCTTCGAGGCGATCAACGGCACCGAGGAAGGCGGCTTCCTGGACGCGGTCCTCAACGGCCTGTCCCTACCGCAAAAGGCGATCCCCAGCCGCTTCTTCTACGACAAGCGCGGCTCGGAACTCTTCGAGGACATCACCCGGCTGAAAGCCTACTATCCCACCCGTTCGGAGCTGGAAATCTTCGACATTCGCGGCGAGGAAATCGCGGCCCTCGTGCCGGATGCCGAGGCGATGGTGGAGTTCGGCTCGGGCTCCAGCCGCAAGATCCGCGCAATCCTGAAGGCGCTGACCCATCTTCGCCTTTACGCGCCGATCGACATCTCGCCGGAGATGCTGGCCGCCGAGGCGAAGGCGCTTTCCGCCGACTTCCCGGACCTCAAGGTTGTGCCGATCCATGCCGACTTCATGAGCCCGGTGCAGCTTCCCGCCGAAATTCGGGGCACGAAGCGCCTTGCCTTCTTCCCCGGCTCGACGATCGGCAATCTGGAGCCGCACGAGGCGTTCCAGTTCCTGCAGCGGGTGCGGGACGTCGTCGGTTCGTCCGGCCATCTCCTGATCGGCGTCGACCGCAAGAAGGACGAGGCGACGCTGGTGCGGGCCTATGACGATCCCGAGGGCGTGACGGGCGCCTTCAACCTCAACCTGCTGGTCCGCGCCAATCGCGAGCTGGGTGCGGATTTCGACCTGGAGCGCTTTGCCCACGAGGCGCGCTACAATGCCGATCACGGCCGCATCGAGATGCACCTGAAGAGCCTTGCCGACCAGCGGGTGACGATCGGCGACCGCCATTTCGATTTCAGGGCGGACGAGACGATCCACACCGAGAATTCGTACAAGTACACGCCGGACGAATTCCACCTGCTGGCGCGCGCTGCCCGCTTCGAGCCGGTCAGGAGCTGGACCGACAGCGCCTCGCGCTTCGGCGTCTACCTGCTGCAGAATCAGGGATAGTGGTTGGCGCAGAGCCCGGCAATGCGGCCGCCGATTGACTGTTTGTTGTAAAATGCGCATTTTACAACAAACAGGAGATGACCATGGCGGACGCCACAACGATCAGCGCCACCGAATTCGCGCGTGGCTTCGCGCGCATTCAGGAAGATGTGCGCGAATACGGTGTCATCAAGGTGACCAGCCACAACCGCGTTGTCGGCGGCTTTCTTTCTCCGAAAGAAATGGAGAATTACGAGCGGCTGAAGCGCCGGGAGCGGGAGATCCTGAAGGCCGGCCAATTGCCGGACGATCTCGTGGCCGAGCTTGAGGCGTCGAGAGATCTCCATGGCGAATAGGCTGTATGCCGCTGCCTGATCCGAAGCGCGGTCTGGTCATCCGCTATTCGTTTCTATGGAGCGATGAGCGCCGGACCGGAGCAACGGAAGGCCGCAAGGACCGGCCATGCGCGATCGTTATTTCGAAGAAGTTTGAAGAGACCGGCGCCACGCAGGTCACGGTCGTGCCCATCACCCACGCCGCACCACCACAAGCCGATAGACGTATCCATCTCAAACTTGATGACGCGGACTGCCGCAAGCTCGGTCTTGACCATCAGGATCACTGGGTGGTGCTGGATGAACTGAACCGCTTCGAGTGGCCGGGTTACGATCTCCGGCCGATACCCGGTACCGACCGTTATGATTACGGCATGCTGCCCCAGTCCACATTCCAGAAGATCGTGCAGGCAATCATCGACCTGGATAAAGAGCGCAAGGCAACGAATCAGAGGCGGCTGGCGCCGCTCGACCGCGACGCGTAAGCCGATCCTCGGGGACCAGGGTCAGGACCTAGCCACCCATACCCCCTTACCTGACCAGAATGTTCCGGAACTGCCAGGGGTCGCTCTCGTCGATATCCTCGGCGAAGAGACCGGGGCGGTTCTCCAGCGGCGTCCAGTCGGTGTAATAGCCCTTCACCGGGCCGAGATAGGGCTTCTGCACCTCAAGGCAGCGCCGGTAATCTATCTCGTCGGCTTCCACGATGCCGGCTTGCGGGTTCTCCAGCGCCCAGACCATGCCGGCGAGCACGGCGGAACTCACCTGCAGGCCTGTCGCGTTCTGATAGGGCGCAAGCTCGCGTGCTTCCTCGATCGAAAGCTGCGATCCGTACCAGTAGGCATTTTTCTTGTGGCCGTAGAGCAGGACGCCGAGTTCGTCGATACCGTCCTCGATCTCGTCCTCATGCAGCACGTGGTGCTTGGGCTGCACCTTGCCGGCAGCGCCGAAGAGTTCGTGCAGCGACAGCACCGCGTCATTGGCCGGGTGATAGGCATAGTGGCAGGTCGGCCGGTAGATCACCTTGCCGTCTTCCTCGACCGAATAGTAGTCGGCGATCGAAATCGACTCGTTATGGGTCACTAGGAAGCCGTATTGCGCGCCCGGCGTCGGGCACCAGGTGCGCACCCGGGTATTGGCGCCCGGCTGCTCCAGATAGATCGCTGCCTTGCAGCCCTTCTTCTGCTTGCGGGCGTTCTTCGGCATCCACTTCTCGTGGGTGCCCCAGCCCAGTTCCGCCGGTTGCATGCCTTCCGAGAGGAAACCTTCCACCGACCAGGTGTTCCAGAAAACGCCCATCGGCTTCGGGTGCTTGGTGCGCTGCGTATCGCGCTCGGCGATATGCACGCCCTTCACGCCAAGCTTCTTCATGAGCCTGGCCCACTGCTTGCGGCTCTTTGGCTCCTCGATTTCAAGGCCCGTATCGCGCGCGATGTCGACCAGCGCCTGCTTCACGAACCAGGAGACCATGCCCGGATTGGCGCCGCAGCAGGAGACGGCCGTCGTCCCGCCGGGGTTCTTGCGCTTTTCCTTCCGCACCGGTTCGCGCAGGGCATAGTTGGTACGGTCCGCGTTGCTGGCGCTCGTGTCGAAATAGAAGCCGAGCCAGGGCTCCACCACGGTGTCGATATAGAGCACGCCCAGTTCGCGGCAGAGCTTCATCAGGTCCAGGGATCCCGTGTCGACCGAAAGGTTGACGCAAAAGCCCTGCCCCTCGCCTTCCGTCAGCAGCGGCGTCAGCACCTTGCGATAGTTGTCGCGGGTAATCGCGGTCTTTTCAAAACGGTAGCCGCGCTCGTCGGCCAGCCCTCTGTCTTCGTCATTCGGGTCGATGATGGTGACGCGCGACCGGTCGAAATTGAAATGGCGTTCGATCAGCGGCAACGTGCCCTTGCCGATGGACCCGAAGCCGATCATCACGATCGGGCCGGTAATCGTGCCGTGGACAGGATAGTCCTTGCCCCCGGCCTTGGCAGACGCCTCTGCGCTCTTGCTGGTCGCGTCGTTCATTTTTTCAATCCTTTTTTCCTGCAGCGGCCGAAAACGACCTCAGGCCGGTTTTGCCGGCCTGGGGTTCGTACAAGGCAGATTTCACCCGGACCGGGGTCCGTTTTCAATCAGCGGGCGGGCGGCCAGGGTTTCATTGCGATCTGCCCTTCGGCTTGGGTGAACGGATCGGCCGCCATACGGCCGGTGAGCGAGGAAATGCGGCCTGTCGCGGCGAGGCAGCCGCGCGCACCGGCAAGCGCGCCCTGAGAAAGTTCCAGACCGAGAAAGCGGTGCCGCTCCACAGGCCCCGGCATGTCGAGCCCTTCGGTGAGCTCGGCCGAAAAGCCGAACCGTTCGTAATAGGGAGCATCGCCCACGAGAATGACGGCGCCATGACCGGCAATCGCCGCCCGGTTCAGCGCCCAGCGCATCAGCCGGCCGCCGAGACCCGTGCCGCGATAGCTGGCATCGACGGCAAGCGGCCCGAGCAGCAGCGCAGGCCGGCCGTCACCGGTGGCAACGTTCCACAGCCGCACGGTGCCGGCGAGGTTACCCTCGCCGTCCGCATCCTCGCTGACATCGAGCGCGCTGAGCGCGATCGCCGGCGCGCGTCCCTCGCGCAGCCGCTCGGAGGTTTTTTCGAAACGCGCCAGACCGAAGGCACGGTCGAGCAGCGCCTCGCGGGCACTCCCTTCCCAGGGCGCCTCGTCGCGAATGTCGAACATCGGCATCGGCCTTCAGATCACGTAGGAAGCCAGGGGCGAGAAGCCGTTGAACGCCACCGACGAATAAGTCGTCGTATAGGCGCCACAGGCCTCGATCAGCACCTTGTCGCCGATCGCCAGCGACACGGGCAGCTCGTAGGGTGTCTTCTCGTAGAGCACGTCGACGCTGTCGCAGGTCGGGCCGGCCAGCACGCAGGGCGTCTTGCGGTCGCTGTCCTTGTCCGTGAGGATCGGATAGCGGATCGCCTCGTCCATGGTCTCGGCCAGGCCGTTGAACTTGCCGATATCGAGATAGACCCAGCGCACCTCGTCGTCGTCGGACTTGCGGGAGATCAGCACCACCTCGGCCTCGATGAGGCCGGCATTGCCGACCATGCCGCGCCCCGGCTCGATGATCGTCTCGGGCAGCCGGTTGCCGAAGTGACGGGTCAGCGAGCGGAAGATCGCCTCGCCATAGGCCGGCACACCGGGCATTTCCTTGAGGTACTTCGCCGGGAAGCCGCCACCCATGTTGACCATGGAAAGCTGGATGCCGCGCTCGGCCATGTCATGGAAGATCGCGGCGGCCGAACCGAGCGCACTGTCCCACGCATCCACATTGCCCTGCTGGGAGCCGACGTGGAAGGAAATGCCGTAGGCGGCGAGGCCGAGGCGATGTGCGAGCTCCAGCACGCGCGGCGCCATTTCGGGCGCGCAGCCGAACTTGCGCGACAGCGGCCAGTCCGCGCCGGCGCCGTCGCACAGGATGCGGCAGAACACGCGCGAACCGGGCGCCGAACGGGCGATCTTCTCCACTTCGGCTTCGCAATCCACCGCGAAGAGGCGGACGCCGAGCTCGAACGCGCGCGCAATGTCGCGCTCCTTCTTGATCGTGTTGCCGAAGGAGATGCGGTCGGCACCGGCACCCGTTGCCAGCACCATCTCGATCTCCGCCACCGAGGCGCAGTCGAAGGACGAGCCCAGCTCGGCCAGGAGGTTGAGGATCTCCGGCGCGGGATTGGCCTTCACCGCGTAGAAGACGCGGGTGTCGGGCAGCGAATGCGCGAAGGCATGATAGTTGTCGCGCACGACGTCGAGGTCGACCACGACACAGGGACCATCTTCACGTCGGTTGCGAAGGAATTCGCGGATACGCTCAGTCATCGGGGCAACTCCCGTTCCGGTTCAAGACGCAGGGCCGCATAGCCGGAATCGAGACCTCCCCCGTTTTGGAGACGGCGGCTCGCTTGCGGCGATGCGAACGGGAACACGCGCCGCCACGACGGACGACAGGCTTTCCCGGGAATAATGCCTTGGATTGGAACAGGGAGGATCCCCGCACCGCACGGCCGGCAATGATGTAACAAGTGCCTCTTCAGTGACCCCGGAGGTTGGAAACCCCGGCAGAGACCAAAAAAGCCCTCTTACGTCGTTGCTTTAAGCCGTCCTGTTTTGCCGCCACCCCGAAACAGTCCGAAGGGGTTGCTGGCGGCTGCCACAGAATTCTGGACGACCACGGGCACGTGCGAATTTGGGCAACGCCGTCTTCGCGCAAAACGCCTTCATGATCAAGAAAAAATCCGCCCCTTCCCGAATTTTTTGATGGGCACTTGCCAAACCATTGAAAAAACAAAGGGCGGCACCGCCGCGCCGCCCTTGAGTAAGGTATGTTTTGGGAAACTTTCGCGACGTTAGTTGCTTGATTCGCCATCGTCGCCGCGCTGCATCCAGCGAGGTCCGCGCCGCCCTTCGCCGCGCATCCCCTCGCCATGCCGCGGACCGTCCTGGATCGACAATGCACCGTCGCCGTCGCGGTCCATTCGCTTGACCAGGTTGGCGAAGAGGCGATCGACCTCTGCACGCGTAACTTTGAGATCGCCGTCCCGGTCAAACCGCTGGAAGGCCCGCACGATGCGGCCATCAGATTCCACCAGCCAGATGTCCTGGAATTCCGCCAGCGTAACCGCATTGTCGCCATCCTTGTCCGCCTTGGCGAACAGCTCGGCGCGGCCGCTGGTAAATTCCTCGCGGCTCACATCGCCGTCGTCGTCCGTGTCGAAGAGTTCCAGCAGCATGCCGCCGCCACGGCCGTAGCCGCGGCGTCCGCCCCTGTCGTCACTCTCGATGCTGTCGTCATCGTCCCTGTCAAGGCGCGCGAACTGCCTCTCGCCGCGCCGAGCGAACTCGGCCTCGGTGACCTTGCCGTCGCCGTCGCGGTCGAGGCGCTGGAACGAGCGTACGCGCCGCTCGGCAAAGGTGTCGGCGAAAGCCGGCTTGAATTCCTCAAGCGTCACGCCGCCATCGCCATTCGTATCCGCCTTGCCGAATCGCTCCGTCACGACGGCATCGATTTCCGCCTGCGTAACCTTGCCGTCCTTGTCGGTATCGAAGGTGTCCATGAAGAAGATGGCCCCGCCCATCATGCCGCGATGATGACCGCCGCCGTGGTGACGGCCCTCTCCCCTGCGTCCTTCCCATCGACCATGGTGCTCTCCGCGCTCGCCGTGGCGCCAGCCGTGACCTTCGCCGCGTCCCTCGCCACGATCGGCGAATGCAGGCAAGGCGACCGATCCGGCAAGAACGATTGCAAGAGCGGACAGTGTGGCGACCTTCAAGGGTTTCATCGCCGGATCTCCTTCGGTTTCAATTGCTATGATCCCGAGATAGGCACTCCCTGTCGCAGAACTACGACGGCAATCCCGCCTTTGTGTCGCGTCCTGTCGCGGAAGGGCAGGCTGATACATTCCGTTACACTTTCCGCTGCCAGGATTGCCTCCGGCATATTACTTCTGGAGAAACCGAAGGATAAGGACCGCGCGGCCCAGCAGATGAGCGAACCCAGCCCTCACATCCTCGTCGTCGACGATCACCGCGATATCCGCGAGACGCTCGCCCGCTATCTGGTGAAGAACGGCCTGCGCGCGACCACGGCGGAAAGTGCTGCCCAGGCGCGCAAGCTCCTGAAGGCATCGTCGATCGACCTGGTCGTCCTCGACATCATGATGCCGGGCGAGGACGGACTGTCGCTCTGCCGACACCTCGTGGAGGCGAGCAGCACACCCGTGATCCTGCTGACCGCGATGGCCGAGGATACCGACCGCGTTGTCGGCCTGGAGATCGGTGCGGACGACTACGTGACCAAGCCCTTCAACCCGCGCGAACTGCTGGCCCGTATCCGCGCGGTGTTGAGACGCACGGCCAACCCTTCCCGCGAGCGCGATCCCGTGGAAAGCGACAAGCTCCTGTTCGATCGCTGGGCGCTCGACGTCGCAAGGCGTCACCTGGTCAGTGACGACGGTGTCGTTACAGCCCTTTCAACCGGCGAGTATCAGCTGCTGATCGCCTTTCTGAAGCGTCCCCGCATGGTCTTGTCGCGCGACCAGTTGCTCGATCTCACCTCCGGGCGCTCACCCAACATCTTCGACCGCTCGATCGACAATCAGGTCAGCCGGCTCCGGCGCAAGATCGAGGCGGATCCGAAGAACCCGGAACTCATCAAAACCGTGTGGGGCGGCGGCTATACATTCACCGCCGATGTCAGGGAATCCGGCACATGAAGGGCGCGCGCCTTCGCCTGTGGCCGCAAAGCCTCGGCGGCCAGTTGATCGCCCTGCTGCTGGCAAGCCTCGTCCTCGCGCAGGTCGCCAGCCTCTGGCTCTTTGCCGGAGAGCGGCGCGGGGCTCTCGCCGATCTTGCGCGCCAGGGCCTGGCCCAGCGCACCGCCTCGCTGGTGGAGCTCATCGAGGCAACCCCGGGGAACCTTCACACGCAGGTGGTGGAAACCGTCTCAAGTCCCTTCCTGACCTACTGGATCGCCGACAGGCCATCGGTCGGGAAAAGCGGCGACGGCTGGGCGGACCGGCAGCTCTCCAGCCTGATTTCCGAGGAACTGGGCGGCAATCGCGAGATCCATGCCGACGTCTCGCGCGTCGTCCTGCCGCCGCGCCGCCATTCCCATTCGGCCGATCATCATGACGGGGACGAAGACGACGAGGAGGAGGAAGACGCGAGGCCCGGCCGGCGCAATTCGGGCTGGTTCGGCTTCTGGCGGCAGCCGCGCCAGAGCCTGACGCTGAACGCCTCCGTCTCGCTTGCCGATGGCAACTGGCTCAACATGGCCGGCCGGTTCCGCCTGCCCTACCGGTCGCTGACACCGCTCTTCCTGTCGATCATGGTCATGGGACTGGCCGTCGTGCTGGTCGTCGCCTTCACCGTGCGCAGGCTGACGCGCCCGCTGCGGGACCTCAGCCGCGCCGCCGACCGACTCGGCCGTGGCGAGGACGTCGAAAGCCTGCCCGTCAGCGGTCCGCTGGAGATTCAGGGAACCATCCACGCCTTCAATGTCATGCAGGATCGCCTGTCGCGCTTCGTCAGGGATCGGACGCGAATGCTGGCCGCCATCAGCCACGACCTGCGCACGCCGATCACCTCGCTGCGCATCCGGGCAGAGTTCATCGAGGACGAGGAAAACCGGGACAAGATCATCGCCACGCTGGAGGAAATGCAGCGGATGACGGAGGCGACCCTCGCCTTTGCGCGCGAGGACGGCACGAACGAAGCGCCGGTCGAAGTCGATCTCGGCGATTATCTGGATGCCATGGCCGAAGACTACCGGGCGATGGGACAGGACGTGAGTTTCACGCCACCCGAAAGCCGCATCGTGCTCACCTGCCGCCCGCTCAGCCTGAAGCGGGCGGTGCGCAACATCCTCGACAACGCCATCCGCTACGGCGAGAGGGCGCGCATGGACCTGGCGGCGCGCGGCGGCGAAGCGGTCATAACCATCGCCGACGACGGGCCGGGCATTCCGGAGGCAAGGCTCAAGGACGTCTTCGAGCCCTTCGTCAGGCTGGAAGAATCGCGCAGCGAGGAAACCGGCGGCATCGGCCTTGGCCTGGCGATCGCCCGGTCCGTGGTACACGCCCTGGGCGGCACGCTGACGCTCGCCAACGGCCCGCAAAAGGGTATCGTCGCGACGATCGCCCTTCCCGTTTCATTGACCAGCTGAAACAGATCGGCCCGCATCCTGGCGGACACGGGCCGAGTTCGATTTCATCGACAGGCGTTGGTTCAGGCTCCGGCGCGCGCCGCCTTCACCTCGAGCCGGCGCTTGTGCAATATCGGCTCGGTATAGCCGGCCGGCTGCTCGCGGCCCTTGAACACCAGGTCGCAGGCCGCCTGGAAGGCGATCGAGCGGTCGAAGTCTTCAGCCATCGGCAGGTAGGCCGGATCGCCCGCGTTCTGTCCGTCGACGACCTTGGCCATCCGCTTCATCGTCTCCGTCACCTGCTCGGCGCTGCAGACGCCGTGGGCAAGCCAGTTGGCGATATGCTGCGAGGAGATACGCAAGGTCGCGCGATCCTCCATCAGGCCGACATTGTTGATGTCCGGCACCTTGGAACAGCCGACGCCCTGATCGACCCAGCGCACCACGTAGCCGAGAATGCCTTGGGCATTGTTGTCGAGTTCGGCCTGGATCTCTTCCGGTGACCAGTTCGGGCGGTTCGCGACGGGAATCGACAGGATATCGTCAAGGCTGGCGCGGCCACGCGAGGCGAGTTCCTTCTGCCGCGCCTTCACGTCGACCTTGTGGTAGTGCAGCGCATGCAGCGTCGCTGCCGTCGGCGACGGCACCCACGCGGTATTGGCGCCGGCCATCGGGTGGCCGACCTTCTGCTCCAGCATCGCCTTCATCAGGTCCGGCATTGCCCACATGCCCTTGCCGATCTGGGCGTGGCCCGGCAGGCCGCATTCCAGGCCGATATCGACGTTCCAGGCTTCGTAGGCCTGGATCCAGGCCGCCGTCTTCATGTCGCCCTTGCGGATCATCGGTCCGGCTTCCATCGAGGTATGCATCTCGTCGCCAGTCCGGTCCAGGAACCCGGTATTGATGAAGAACACCCGCTCGGAGGCGGCACGGATGCATTCCTTGAGGTTGACGGTCGTGCGCCGTTCCTCGTCCATGATGCCCATCTTGAGCGTGCTCTTCTCAAGCCCGAGCGTTTCCTCGACACGGCCGAACAGGCGATTGGAGAAGGCGACCTCTTCCGGCCCGTGCATCTTCGGCTTGACGATATAGAGCGAGCCGGCGCGGCTGTTCGCCCGCCGACCGCCGCCATTCGTGCCGCCCTTGCCGATATCGTGGATGGCGATGGCGGACGTCACCATGCAATCGAGAATGCCTTCCGGGATCTCGTTGCCGTCGCGGTCGAGGATCGCCGGATTGGTCATCAGGTGGCCGACATTGCGCACCAGCATCAGCGAGCGGCCATGCAGGCGAACCTCGCCCGCGCCGTCGGCGGCCGTATAGAAGCGGTCGCCATTCAGCTTGCGGGTGACCGTCTTGCCGCCCTTTTCGAAGGTGTCGGCGAGATCGCCCTTGATGAGGCCAAGCCAGTTGCGATAGGCGACGACCTTGTCCTCGGCATCGACCGCGGCAACCGAATCCTCGCAGTCCATGATCGTGGACAGCGCTGCCTCAAGCACGACATCGGCGATGCCCGCCTTGTCCGTCTTGCCGATGGGATGGGCGCGATCCACGACGATTTCCAGGTGCAGGCCGTTGCGGACGAGGAGCACCTTGTCCGGATTTTCGGCGGAGCCGGTAAAGCCGCGGAACTGGGCCGCGTCCTTGAGCGATGCCTTCTCGCCGCCTTCCAGAGTAACGACGAGGGATCCGCCGGCAACGGCGAGGCCGGTCGCCGCGGCCCAGTCGCCGGAGGCGAGCGGAGCGCTTTCGTTCAGGACATTGCGGGCATAGGCGATGACTTCTGCCCCGCGTGCCGGATCGTAACCGCCGGCAGTCGGCGTCGACCCCATTGCGTCCGTACCGTAGAGCGCGTCATAGAGCGAGCCCCAGCGCGCATTCGCGGCGTTCAGGGCGTAGCGTGCGTTCATGATCGGCACGACAAGCTGGGCACCGGCAATCGAGGAGATCTCCGGATCGACATTTGCCGTCGTGACCCTGAACGCCGGGCCTTCCTCGACGAGATAGCCGATTTCCTTCAGGAAGGCCTTGTAGGCGGCAAGATCGATGGGGCCGCGATGCGCCTTGTGCCAGGCGTCTATTTTTTCCTGAAGCGCGTCACGCTTGGCCAGCAACGCGCGGTTTTCGGGAGCAAGGTCGTGCACGATCGACGACAGGCCCTGCCAGAATGCGTCCGCGCTCACGCCGGTCCCCGGAAGGACGTCGTTGTTGACGAATTCATAGAGTTCGGCGGCGACCTTCAGGCCAGCGGCATCGACCCGTTCCATGGCGTCGGTACTCCCTCGCAATCTTCGCAAAAGCTGCAATTCTCGACCGGCGAGATAGGCAAGCCGGTTCTTCGTGGCTGCACACTGTCAGAAAGGCCTTACACCCGTCAATCAGTCACAAATCCAAAGGACTTTATCCAATCAGGAACAAATACTGCCGACCGGAGTGCCGCGCCAGGCGCATGGCTGCCCATCAATTGATAATACGATTGCGCACCGTTATAGCAGGCAGGCTATCCGTATTCGTTGCATGCCGCGATCAAGGGCCGATGGGATTTTCATGCTGACCACGTTCTACTCCCGGCCGATCCTGCTTCTGATCCTGACCGCTCTTTTCTGGGCGGGCAACACGATCGCGGGCCGGCTGGCGATCGGCGAGGTATCTCCATTCGTCGTCGTCACGCTGCGCTGGGTCATCGTTTCCGGCCTGCTGATGGTCTTTTTCGGCCGCCAGGTCGTGGCCGAGTGGGCAACCCTGCGTCGGCACATGATCGCGCTGATCCTGATGGCGATCTTCGGACTGACGGCCTTCAATTCGCTTTTCTACGTCGCGGCACACTCCACCACGGCACTCAATCTCGGCATCATTCAGGGGTCCATGCCGATCTTCGTGCTCGTCGGCGCGCTTGTCTTCCACCGCACGCCAGTCGGACCGCTGCAGATAGCGGGCGTGATGATCACCATGCTCGGCGTCATTTATATCTCGGCACATGGCGATCTCGCCCGGCTGGCAGAACTCGAGATCAATCCGGGTGACGGATTGATGATCATCGCCTGCGTCTTCTACTCCGCATACGCGGTTACGTTGCGCAACCGTCCAAAGGTTCCCGGCATCGTGTTCTTCACGATGCTGTCGGTCATTGCCGCGATCACTTCGCTGCCCGCCCTCGGCTATGAGATCGCAAACGGGACCGTGCAATGGCCCACACCCGAAGGCTGGCTGATCGTGCTCTACATCGCTCTTGGACCGTCATTCCTGTCGCAGATCTTCTTCATGCGCGGCGTGGAATTGATCGGGCCCGGCCGCGCCGGCGTCTTCATCAACCTGGTGCCGATCTTCTCCTCGATCATGGCTGTCGTGCTGTTGAGCGAACCGTTCCAAAGCTATCACGCGGTGGCGCTTGCGCTTGTCTTTGCCGGAATCTGGCTATCGGAGCGCAGGCCCGCCCTTCGGGAAGCCCGCTGAAGCGGGCGGATCGGCGGCGCATGGTGCTCTCCGGGCGTCGGGATTCCGCTATTTGCCCCGAATTTTGCCTTGCGCTTGCCGTTAAGTCAGACGATGACGGTTGTCATGGAAGCACCGCTTATCCTTGCAGCCATCGCCGGCCTGCTCGTGGTCGTCAGTCTCATCCAGCCGCTCGCGGCGCGTCTGGGGCTGGCGCCCTCCGTTCTGCTGGCCGTGGTCGGCGTCGGCATCGGCATTCTTGCAGCACAACTTCTGTTCACGACCCGCACGGATGCTTTCAACGAGATCGCAAGCGTCTTCGTCTATCTGCCTGTCGACTCGCAAACGATCCTCTACGTCTTCCTGCCGCTTCTCCTGTTCCAGACCACATTGACGCTCGATGTACGGCGGATGGCGGAGGATGCCGGCGTCGTCTTCGTGCTCGCCGTGGTCGCGGTGCTCATTGCCACAGCCGTCATCGGCCTGGCCCTCTTTCCCTTCGCGGGCGTTTCGCTCATCGCCTGCCTGTTGCTTGGCGCGATCGTGGCGACGACGGACCCCGTCGCCGTCGTTGCCATCTTCCGCGACATTGGTGCGCCGGCGAGGCTCGGCCGCCTGGTTGAAGGCGAAAGCCTGCTCAACGACGCGGCCGCCATCGCCATCTTCGTCGTGCTTCTGGGCCAGCTCACCGGCACGGAAGAACGCGGCTCGTTGATGGCCGTCTATTCGTTCCTGGAATCTTTCGCCGGTGGCATCCTGCTTGGCTATGTCGGCGGCCAGGTCATGGTCCGCCTTTTTGCCCCGGTCCGCGAATTCCGTCTGGCCCTGGTGACCTTGAGTGTCGCCCTGCCCTATCTCGTCTATATCATCGCGGAGCAGCTTGCCGGTGTATCCGGGGTCATCGCCGTGGTCGTGGCCGGCATGGTGATCAATCTCTCCGGACCGTCGAGGATCACGCCCGACGGCTGGAACTACCTGCTCGACATCTGGGAACAGATCGCCTTCTGGGCCTCGTCGCTGATCTTCGTGATCGCCGCGATATCCGTGCCGCGCCTGATGGTCGACATGACCTGGTACGATCTCGCCCTGGTCGGCGTCGTGGTGGTTGCGGCTCTCGCGGCCCGCGCCGCGGTCCTCTTCGGTTTCCTGCCTCTTCTCAACTTCATGCGGGTCAACCAGTCGGTCAGCACGCCCTACAAGACCGTCATCCTTTGGGGCGGCATGCGAGGGGCGGTAACGCTCACGCTCGCTCTCGGCGTCACCGAGCACGACATGATCGCGCCCGACATCAAAAGCTTCGTCGCCGTCTGTGCAACCGGTTTCGTCCTGTTCACCCTGCTCGTCTACGGCACCACGCTGAAACCGCTGATCCGGCTGTTGAAGCTCGACAAGCTGTCGCCCATCGACGCGGCTTTGCGCAACCAGGTGCTCGCGCTGGCGCTCGAGGATGTCCGCGAGGGCGTGACGGACACCGCCGGCGCCTATCAGCTCTCGCCCGCCGTCGCCGCGCATGTGGCAACGCCCTACCACCTTCGTGCCGAGACGGCGGCGCAGGCCAACGCGCTCGCCGAAGGCATCCAGGATCGCGACCGGATCACGCTCGGGCTCGTGGCGCTTGCCAACCGGGAACGCGAGTTGATCCTGCGGCATTTCCGCGAGCGCACGGCCTCTGTACGTACCGTGCAGACGCTGATTGCCCAGACGGGCCGGCTCGCGGACCGGGCAAGGGCCGGCGGTCGCTTCGAATACAACCGGGCGGCGCGCCAGATCCTCGGATTTCCGCTGAGCTTCCGCATTGCCCAGAACCTGCAGCGCTGGTTCAAGCAGGAACGATGGCTCGCTGGCCTTCTGGCCGACCGCTACGAGACCCTGCTCTTGAGCCGCATCGTGCTCGACGAGCTGATCCGTTTCATCCCGCAGAAAATGTCGCCGCTTCTGGGCGACCGCGTCGGCGAAATCCTGGCCGAGATCCTTAATCAACGCCGCGACGGAACCGAACTCGCCCTCAAGGCCGTGCGGCTGCAATATCCCGACTACGCCGACAAGCTGGAACAGCGCTTCCTGCGAAAGGCGGCGCTGCGGCTCGAAGAAAACGCCTATCGCTCACTGCTGCAGCAGAACCTTATCGGCGCCGAATTGCATTCCGACCTGCAGAAGGCGGTAAGCGAAAGCCGCACGGATGCAGATCGTCGGCCGAGGCTCGATCTGGGGCTTCGCACGGAAACCCTGGTCAGCCAGTTGCCACTGTTTGCCGATCTGCCCGGCGACCGCATCAAGGCGATCGCCCATCTGATGCGGCCACGCTTCGCCGTGCCCGGCGAGATGCTGATCCGCAAGGGTGAGCGGGGTGATGCAGCCTATTTCATTTCCTCCGGCGCTGTCGAAGTGAGAACGGGCGACATGCGGGTTACCCTCGGGCGTGGCGACGTCTTCGGCGAAATTGCCCTTTTGAAAGGGACGCTGCGGACGGCGGATGTCATCGCACTCGGCTATTGCCACCTGCTCGTCCTGTCCACTCACGACTTCATGCAACTTCTGCAAAAGGACGAGCATATCCGGGACCATATCGACGCGGTTGTTCAGGCCCGCCTCGACATGAACGACCCTGCCCGCCATCAGACCGGAAGTGCTCCGTCAGCCGGCCAGACCGCGCCGAAGGAGCAAGTGGAGGATAAGCAGGTTCCGCCTCCGGCCGCCTTGCGGCGTTGATGGTGCGGCCATCAGCGTGCCAGGCTCGATGAAAAGCATGCCCCGGCTCGCTCAGTCTGCTTCCTCCCACGCCTGAAGGCGGCGGTAGATCGTGGAAGGGCTCACCTGCAGCGCCGCCGCAGCTTTGGGAATACTTCCGCCGAACTTGGCAATCGCCTGCTCGATGGTTTCCCTGATCACAGTTTCCAGCGGGCGCACCGCAGGCGAAGGATCCACGAAAACATCGCGCGCGGTCGAATGCCGCAGCGTTTCGCTCGTCCCTGGAACCTTTACCGGAGCAGCACGAATCTCGGCCGGCAACATATCCAGTTCAAGCGTCTCGCCGTCATGCAGGACGACCGCCGTGCGTATCGAATTCTGCAACTGACGGATATTGCCTGGCCAGCCGAAGGAAAGAAGAGCCTGTTCGGCTTCGGACGAGATTGCGCGAAACTTCTTCCCGTCCTCACGCGAATAGTCCGCAAGCAGGTGCCTGGCAATCAGCAGGACGTCGTCATCGCGCTCGCGTAGTGGCGGCAACTCCACTGGCACCACGTGAAGCCGGTAATAGAGGTCTTGCCGGAAACGACCTTCGGCTATCGCTTCGAGAGGGTTGCAGTTCGTCGCACAGACGATCCGCACATCCGCCAGCCGGGCCATATCCTCGCCGACCCGGCGTACGGCCTTGTCCTGGAGGAAGCGCAGCAACTTGGACTGCAGCGCCAGATCCATTTCGCAGATTTCGTCGAGAAAAAGGGTTCCACCATTTGCCGTGAGGGCTGCCCCCTTGCGCTCCGACGTGGCGCCGGTGAACGCGCCCCTGGCATGCCCGAAAATCTCGCTTTCCAGCAGATCGCGCGGGATTGCCGCGCAATTGATCGAGACGAACGGGCCGTCCACCCGGCGGCTGAGATCGTGAACGGCGCGGGCACAGAGTTCTTTGCCCGTACCGCTTTCACCGGTGACAAAGATCGTGGCGTTTGTCGGCGCTGCATTCTGCAGGACGCGGTAGACGGTTTGCATCGCAAAGGAACGCCCGACCATTCCCTGGAAACTGTCGCGATCGAATTCATCGTCGATCGTCTCCACCCGGCGGGCAAGAAGGCGATGCTTGAGAGCGTTGCGGACTGTGACCCTGAGCCGGTCGGCGGTGAAGGGCTTCATGATGAAGTCGAAGGCGCCTTCCCGCATGGCCTCGACCGCGAGGGCCACCGAAGCCTGGCCGGTGATGACCACGACCTCCGTGGGCATATCTTCAGCCCGAATCTGGCGCAATAGATCGATCCCGTTCGAATCGGGCAGATTCACATCGAGCACGATCACATCGGGCAGGGTGCGGGAAATGATGGCGAGCGCCTTTTCTCCCGTCTCGGCGATCTCGACCGGCACGCCTTCCGCCGCCAGATAGGCCCGATAGGTCTCCGCGAGCGCAACAGTGTCCTCGACGAGGAGGATCTTGGGTTCGACCATCTTCATTCTACGAAAAAATCCCACACCGGATCACCGGTCATGCAAACGATTGAACACGCTTTTTCGCTCAATTCTGCGCTCATTTGCCCCTGCTCGAGCCATGCAGGCACATGCGGGCCGCCCCCCTCAATTGGCAGACTGGGTGCGATTTCTCAAGCTGGTCAGAATCACCAAAGGTCACATTCGCGCGGCCAGCCAGGGAGAAAGTATCTCCGTCAATATAATTTTTTGCCCGTGATTGGCGCTCCAGACGCAGACATAACGCTCCCTTCACGGTAGCGAGCCTAAACAAAAACACGATCAAAAGGGAAACGAACCGTGCACAACAAGGCAACGGACACGACAATTTTGCCAAGTGGCGGCTCAGCCGGGGAATTCGCGAATGCGGGTTTCGACACTGGGCACACCGACCGCTTCGATCATGCGAATCTGGCGCGGGTATATGTCGGCGTTGAGGATTTGAATGCGCCCGGCGTTTCGGATCAAGCCCTAACCGAGAGGCTGTTTGATGCTCTTTCCGCCCGTATGGCAAAGACGCGGTTTCCCTTCCAGGACAATGTCGGGCACGTGAACCCGAATATTCCCGCCGGATATACCTATCTCGCCCAGTTCGTTGCCCATGATCTTTCCGTCAGTTCGAGCGTCGACGAAGGCGTCGACACCGCAATTCAGACGGTAAATCTCAGAACCTACCCCCTCCATCTTGACTGCCTTTATGGCTATGGACCGTCCTTCGAGCCTGCCTGCTACGAACTGCGGACGGCAAAGCCGATTGCCCAGCGCATCGGCTGGCCCAAAACGCGATTCCGTCTGGATGCGATCTCGAATGAAGGTTTCGTTCGCCCCGACGATTCTTCCGCCGGACCAAAACGGGATATCGGTCGCCTGATCGAGATGCGTGGCCCGGCAAGCGTCGGGGTCGCGCTCATCGCAGACGTCCGCAATGACGACAACGCTGTCATTTCTCAACTGACGGCGCTGTTCCAGTTGGCGCATAACGCTGCCATGGACCTGCTGGAAGGCGGGAATGAGCCGGCAACGCCCGCCACAAGCGCGCTGAACTTCACGATCGCCCGCATGGCCCTGACCCAGGCCTATCGCAAGATCATCCGTCACGACCTGCTCCCGCGCCTGCTGTCTCCGGCCATACGGGAGTATTACGAGACGTCGGACAATGCAGGGTCGCTCACGTGCAATCCGGCCGATCGCTTCGTCAGCGCGGAATTCGCGCAGGCCGCCTACCGCATCGGTCATGCCATGATCCGCGAGGCTTACCTGTTCTGCGGGAATCCTCCGGTCGAGCATGTGTTGTCGGACGTGTTGCGACGGAATTCCGAGCGAAACCCGCCGAAGACCCCGCACAATCGCGACTGGATCATCGAATGGTCGAATTTCTTTGAGCTTGGGGAAACGCCTCCCCGCCCATCGGGACGGCTGGAGCCGCGATATGAAACGCCGCTTTTCGACGACACGCTGTTTCCTCCTGTTGCCGACGGGAAACCGGCCGGCCTTGCCTATCGCGATCTGGTGCGCAGCTCGAGCGGAGAATTGCGCAAGATCGACGCGATGTGCCAGGAAATCGCGGCTAAAGACCCCGACCTTGCGGCTCGGAGCCCATGGCTCACCGATCGCGGGCTGCGGCGCCATGCCGTGCGGAAATGGCTGGAGGCCAGCAGGGCGAACGATCTTGGCGACCTTGCCGACGAGGTCGTCAACAACCCTCCGCCGGTTCTCTATTTCCTGATCGAAGCGGCTGCCGCGGAAGACGGCTTCCGGGCCGGACCTCTCGCCTCGGTGATCATGGCCGAGATCTTCTACAAGGCCCTGCGCATGGAACGTGGCAGGCGCCTGGATGGTCTCACCCCGTCTGAAGCCGCGGGCCGCGTCTTCGGCGCCGCGATCCCGCAATCGATGCCAGATCTTATCCGTTGGGTGGACGCCAATATGTCTTCGCAAGACAAGACCTATTGCGCGACGGATTTGCCACTCATCTAGCCGCCAACCACCGGCCAAGCCAAAAGGGAGAATGTCATGACTGAGCAGAGACTTGGGCGCATTACCATTTTCGACCACAAGGCTTTTGGCAGGCTTATCGCCGACTATGCCACGGGTGTCAGGCCCTGGCCGGCGTCACTCGATGAATTCAAGCAGGAAGTCGAAGGTCGCAACATTGCCAAGGTGCCCGAGCACATGAAGGCCATACAGGTCGTCCAGCCCTCGGACGAGATCTTCTTCCTGCGCCTGCCGCCGCGCAAGATGATCAGCCAGTCGCTCGAGCGTTTCGCGGAAAACGACGCATCCGGAAATACGGAACCCTATCCGGCTCCGCCCTTCTATTCGGACATGGTTTGCCGGGAAGCCCGTCTCACCCATACCGACTTTTTCCTCAGCCGCGTCGCTGACTACACGATTTCCGTCTGCACCTGACATTTCGGTCTGAATTGGCATACCGAAAGCGACAACCCGGTCGAAATGGATACGTGAAACACAAAAACAAGCTGAACAGATACGGAGCGCCCTGGAGATTTGGTCAAACCGCTTCTTCGATGCGCCCCGAATCCCTGACGACCAAGGGCGCAGGCGCTTCAGCCTGCGCCCGAAAGGGATGCCGTTGCGTGAATTCCGCAAGGGAAATCAATCCGGTACATCCATGCCGGCGCTGCGCAGCCCGTCCCACAGTTCGTCGCGTTGGCGCAGGTCGGCTATCGGAAAACATTCGGAAAGCCACTCGAATATGTCCCGGCTCGTCGGACTCGCGTCGGCGACCCATCTGCCCGCGATGCGCTGCTCCATACGCTTGCACGCCGCCGACGCCTCCTCGGCCCTTCCAAGCTTGGCCAATGCGGCGACATACCAGGCCTCGACACCGACATAACCGCTGTCCATCTGGACGAACGTGTCCGCCGCTGCCTGATAATCTCCGCTCAGGAACATGATTCCGACGTAATAGCTCCAATGGAGCGGGGAAATGAGCATTCCGCGCTCATTGAGCTCGACGGCGACCGCCTTCGCTTCTTCGCGGTATCCGTAGTAGCCCAGTCCGTGTGCGGCCGAAAGGGCGGTCCAGGGATCGTTGCGGTTCAACTCCAGGGCGCGCCTGTGATGCACTTCTGCGGTCTCGAAATCCTCGCGCAGCGCGGCCGTCCAGCCCGCACAAAGGAAAGCCCGGGAATCGAACGGATCCAGGGTGATTGCCATTCCCGCCAGTTCGTCCGCCCGCCGCAGATCCGACATCAAACGCCGCCGGCCGGGGAAGATGATGTGCCTGGAATTCAGAACCTGCGCGAGGCTGCTGTAGGCGGGACCGAATGCCGGGTCCAATTCGATAATCTGCTCGAAAACCGCTTCTGCGCGCTGGGTTTCTTCATAAAGCCACGAATAGTGGAGTTGCTGCCCCTGCAGGAGCAGGTCATAGACCTGCAGCGATGTTGCAGGCACCTTCATGAGCTGCGTGAGCCGGGCTGCCGATATGTTGACCCGCATCGCCATGGCGATATGGCTTATGAGGTGCGGCTGCATGGAAAACAGGTCTTCCAGCCGCACTTCGTAATCCCGGCCCCAGATATAGGCGCGTGTTCGGGAGTTCTTGATGACAACCGAAAAAGTGGCCGCACGGCTTGTGCTGGCCGTGCTGATGGACACCCTGTAGACAGGGATCGGGCTGCGGGCGAGTACCTCGGTCTCCGCATCGACGACGGACCATTCCCGAAACCTCACCAACCGGGATATCAGGTCGTGGCGAAAGACTTCCGCCAGGCGGGCATCGCGGCTTGTCTCGTCGAAGTGAAGCCCTTGCTCGACGATGATTGCGGGGCGGAAATCGCCGACGATATTGCCGGACGCGGACGACGGGGAAATCCCTCTGCCCGCCTTTTCGGGTTCCTTGAAGCCGCCTTCAGGCTTTTCGCTCTCCTCCGGCTCCGGGGAATAGGCGCCAAGCTTGATGCTAACGATCAGGTCCTGCGTTTCACGGGCGGGCTGTGTATCGAATTCCTCTTCGAGGACGCGCCACAAGTCGTCATAGGCGCGCACCGCTCCGGCAAAGTCGCCGGCGCGCGCCCGTGCGTGAATGAACGCCCGGCATGCCGGCTCATGCGTCGGATCGAGGTTCAACAGAGCGACGGCCGCCTGCTCCACCACCCCCCAGTTCGCCTTGGCCGGAGACAGGCGATCCTCGAGGATTGTTCTCAAGCCGTCGTAGATCTGCTGCCGCCGGTTGCGCAACCAGACGGTAAAGCTCTCGTCGAGACCTTCCATCCGATCAAAAAGACGATCCTGCAGGCGCTTTTCGGCGAGCAGCCGGCGTGGAAGTTCTTCCCCTCGCTTCAATTCCGCGAATAGGGCGTCGATATCTGTCTCGATGCGGCTCTTGTCGATAAAAATGCTGAGGCGGTCGGACCCGAGACCGTCGAACCCGGCGGCTTCCAGCTCTCTTCTGATAATGAGAAGCGTCTGCCGTAGGGACGAGCGCGCCTGGGCTTCCGGGCTTTCGCTCCAAAGCAGGCCGGCCGCCAATTCGCGCGTCATGCGGCCATCGAGCACGAGGCACAGGTAGCCAAGCAAAGCATCGGCCTTGCGGGAGCGGAACTTGAGGGCCCGCCCCGCAATACGAAACGTAGGGTGCCCTAACAACTCGGCTGAAAGCCGCGTTGAGGCTACCGCTTCGCTGGAGCCTGCGCCGGACGTTCCCGGCTCTTCGTGGTTTCGCAAGGCAGTGCCTGTCCGCTTCGTCAATAGAGTGCGATCGCGTCGCCCGGAATTCGGGCAAGGCCGGATGCCTGCCGTTGGGTCTCAAGACGCGGCAGGACGAGCTCTGAGGGATCGGGCTGCAAGCCGTCGACGATCGCGCGAATAACCGGAACCGCTATGTCCTCTCGCGTAAGATCCACAAGATGCACCGGGTGGCCATGCGCCTCAAGCCTTTGCGCGAGGTAGGCAAGCACCTCTTTGGCATCTCTGCTATCCTCGTTCCTCCTGCATTCCGCCGTTCCCATTTTTGCCGCCTGCAAGCCAGGCCAGTCGCTCCCGATTTTCGAAAACCGTTCCAGGTGTTTGCGGTCGGTCTCGTTCAGGCCTTCATTCCCGCGCTCGCGCTGCTTTGCCGCGACCAGATGATCCGCAAGTTCTATTTGCAGGAGCTCGTCGAGCGCATTGCGGCAGGCGTCCGCGAGGTTTGTCGCGGCAGCAAACCCATATGCAAAACCTTGCCCGTCCCTTCCGACGGAAAGCGCGGCCGCGACGGGAATATCGAGATCGGTCGTCAAGTCCAGAAACCAGGTCCGTCTTTCGACCAGCCCATCTCTATATTGACCGAGGCGGCCTGCAAGACCGGTCCCGTCGAAGATTTCCATCGGAACTGCTGCCGGGCTTCGACCTCCGCGCCACCACAAGGCCACGGCGTCGCGCTCGACCCATTCCAGAATCGCGTGGCAGGCAGCTTCTTGCGCGTTACGTCCGGCGGCCACCCCAACTCCCATCGCATAGGAGAGCCCGTTTGCATCCCTGCCCCTCCCCCTCCTGAAGGTGAGGATCCCTGGCAAACGGCACCAGCGACCGTCTGTAACCCGTTCTGCCCATACCCAATCGGAAGCGTCAAGTTCCCGGCCGCCTGTGAGGCCGTTCCATGCATATGCCTCTGTCGCGGCGTGCCATGAGCCGTCGGGTCCTTCACGACGTATGCCTGGCGAACTGGCCCTGGTTTCTTCCCCGGATTCGAACTGGCAGACGAATTCCGCCGCCTCCGCCACGCATGCGCGAAACGCCGTGGCCCTGTCCTGTCCCACACCGGAAACAGAGGCCGTCGCGGAGACCACGGCCCCATACTCCGAGGTCGACGCAACCGCCCCGAAACAGCAAAGCCCCGGTGCTGTCGGCGAGCGTAGTTCGAACAGATGATCAAGCTTTGCCGCGAACCGCAACAGACGTGCCAGATCCTCCCTGTCAGCTGCGTCTGACAGGTCTGACAACCCCAACCAGTCAAGCAGCGCAAATCCCTGCGCCCCTGTCGAAGGAGTACCCGCCGCATTCGAATAAAGCTCTGCGGCGGCGACAAGTGCTTGTCGCATTTCCGGTTTCAATGCCGCACCTCATTTCGACTTTCGAAACACACTTGGGCCGCGATAGACCCGCTCGTCAAGCACAACCATAAGGATAGTTACAACAACCGAATTTGCTCGCCCTGGCTGCGCAGACGGGCCGCAAACCCCAGATTGCAGCGGCAGGATATCTCAATCATGCGCTCCACCGATGAAAATCACGAACAAATAACGCAACCGATGATCAACTGAAATTGTAGGAAATACGGTCAGTAGCGCTCTTTGATTGTCTGTCACGGCATCGCACAACCTGTAGATGGGGATATCGAATTTGCTGTGCGATGGGGCTGTTTCGGCCCGCCTGTGCCGAAGAGGCGGCCTGAGGAGCGCCTGCAGGCGAAGGAATCACCGGGCAGCAGGCTTCGGCGTTTGCTGACGATCCTTGCGCGACCGGAGCAGCTGGTTTGCGGTTGCCGGCTGGACTGCTCGGACGATGAAAGATTTTAGGAAGTTGCCGGAGTGCCTGGGAGGCCGGGGAAACCCTGCCGTATTCGTGGCTGATTGCCTTCGGATGCAGGGAGGACCCAGTCTCCGCACACGCGATCCGGATTTGCCAGCATTGAGGGCCGCCGGCTCGCACGTGACCCAACTGGGCCGGGTGAGTGAGCCCGGCCCATTTTTGGGCCGAATTTGACGACGCCAGTAAACCGAATTTCATAACCTAGGCATTTTTTACAGTGCAATTGGTTCACGTCGGCCATCCATGCGCCCTGGAAAACGGGGCGCATGGATGGTTTTTTGCTGCCCAGGCATATTTCCACTCCGTTTATTCGAAGCACCCCGAACGCGACCGGGCCGGGCTCGACACAACATCGAATGTATTGAATGGACGAATTCGTTACCTGGATAATTTGACCCTTAACTTTCAAACGATTATCGATACGCCGCCTTATCTCGCACCGCTTCGGACGAGCATCGATACCCTAGATTCTGGCGTATTTCCCAAAGCGCGGACTTGTCCTATCAATTGCTGTGACTGGAACCTGAATTCCATCGGGGAATCATGTGGCTATCCTGCCCCCCATAGATCTTGTCGACCTGCGCGTACTGGTGGCGCTCGCGGAAGCGCGCCACTTTGCCAGGGCGGCGGAAGCCTGCAACATCTCGCAGCCCGCGCTTTCAACGCGCATCAGACGCATGGAAGATGCGTTGGGCACGCCGCTGGTTGAAAGGGGGCGCCGTTTCCAGGGCTTTACCGCTGCCGGGGCAAGGTTGCTGGTCCGCGCCAGGCAGATCCTGGCCGACATGGACGGGCTGATCCAGGATGCGGCTTCCGGAGAAAGGCTTTCAGGCGACATACGTGTGGGTGTCGTTCCCACGGCGACGCCGCTTGCGGGCCGGCTGGCGGCCGCCATGGCAGCGGCACACCCTTCGATTCGCCTGAGTTGCCGCAGTCTCTCATCACGTGCAATCGCCGCAAATCTGGCCGAGTTCTCGCTTGAAGCAGGCATCACCTACCTGAACAACGAGCCCATCCCCGATGTTTTCGCCCTCCCCTTGATCCGCGAGGATTATTGTCTCGTCGGTTCGAATTCATTGATCGGAAATGCCGGCGACGTGCTGGACTGGGCCAGGCTGGCGGATATTCCACTGGCACTGCTGACAAGCGACATGCAAAACCGCCGGATACTCGACCGTGCGTTTGCAGCGGTCGGATTGGCACCGACCGTGACATTTGAAGCCAATAGCTTCCTCGCGATTGTGGGGCGCGCGGCGGTCGGCTCGGCAGCTGCAATTCTGCCCCGAATGATGGTCGATATGCTTGCCCTGGGCGATCTTGCGATCCGGCCCCTCGCGCCCTTGCCCTTGCAGCCGATCATTGGCCTCATTCTGCCGCGGCGCGAACCATTGCTGCCCGTGGCTGCCGCTCTGTGGTCCTGCGCGGAGAGCAAAATTGCCGTAGCGGGATAATTTTGATAGTTCCTATTTATCATGTGATCTGGAAAATCTATTTGCAAACTTATCAATGCATCGCTTTTCTGCTGCCCTGATTACAGAAAAGGGCCGCATTCGAAAGGGCACTGCATGCTGGGAGGAAGCCGCGCGGATCTGACGAAGAAGTCGGCGCGCCCGAAAGGGCGTCCGCTTGATGAAGACGCGCTTCAGGACGTCCGCGACACTTTGGGGAATGCGCCACGACGCCGCGACCTGCTGATCGAGCACCTGCACAAGGTACAGGACCGCTTCGGCCACCTCAGCGCCGCCCATCTCAAGGCGCTTGCCGAAGAGATGCGGATGTCGCAGGCGGAGGTCTACGAGGTCGCAAGCTTCTACCACCATTTCGATATCGTGAAGGAGGGCAAGCCCGCGCCCGCACCGGTGACGATCCGCGTCTGCGAGTCCCTTTCCTGCATGTTGGCGGGCGCCGAACAACTGATCGCGTCTCTCGAATCCGGATTCGACACCAACGACGTGCGAATCGTTCGCGCGCCGTGCCAGGGTCGTTGCGCGGAAGCGCCATCCGCCTGCGTCGGGCGCAGGGAGATCGGGCACTCCACCTTCGAGAAGATCGAAGAGGCGGTGAGTGCAGGCGCAACTCGGCCAGAACTGCCAGACTATCTTGGCTTCGACGCCTATGTCGCGGAGGGCGGCTATCAGTCCCTGCGAGACTGTCTGTCAGGCGAGCGGCAGGTCGATGACGTCATCGAAAGGCTCTCCGCTTCGGGATTGCGCGGTCTCGGCGGAGCCGGTTTTCCATCGGGCCGCAAGTGGCAGATCGTGCGTTCCTATCCCGGTCCGCGCCTGATGACCGTCAATGGCGACGAAGGCGAGCCCGGCACCTTCAAGGATCGTCACTATCTGGAGCGCGATCCGCACCGAATGCTCGAGGGCGCCCTGATCGCCGCCTGGGCGGTTGAAGCCGAGCGCATCTACATCTACATGCGCGACGAATACCCCGCCGTGCTGGAAATTCTGCATCGCGAGATCGCCAGGCTCGAGGAGGCCGGCCTGACGAAGCACGCCGCCATAGAAATCCGCCGTGGCGCCGGCGCCTATATATGCGGCGAAGAAAGCGCGATGATCGAATCGATCGAGGGCAAGCGCGGCCTGCCGCGCCACCGCCCGCCCTATATTGCCGAAAACGGTCTCTTCGGCAGGCCGACACTCAATCACAATGTCGAAACGCTCTACTGGGTGCGGACCATCCTTGAAAAAGGCGCGGACTGGTTTGCCGACCAGGGCAAGGAAGGCCACAAGGGCCTGCGCTCCTTTTCCGTCTCCGGTCGGGTCGCATCTCCCGGCGTGCGTCTTCTTCCCGCCGGCACCACCATTCGCGAATTGATTGAAGCCTGTGGCGGCATGGCCGAAGGCCATTCATTCCGCGCCTTCCTGCCCGGCGGCGCCTCGGGCGGCATTTTCCCGGCCTCCATGGCCGACCTGCCGCTCGACTTTGGCACCTTCGAGAAATTCGGCGGCTTCGTGGGCTCGCATGCGGTCGTCATCCTCTCCGACAAGGACGACCTGAAGGCTGCCGCTCTCAATCTGATGAATTTCTTCAAGCATGAAAGCTGCGGCCAATGCACCCCTTGCCGGGTTGGAACGGAAAAAATGGTGGCCCTTCTTGAAGCCGACGACTGGGACGAAGTCCTCATCGGCGATCTTGAAGCGGTGATGCGCGACGCATCGATCTGCGGCCTTGGCCAGGCCGCGGCAAACCCCGTTCGTTCCGTCATCAACATTCTCGCCAAGGAGGCCGGCCAATGAGCGCTCCGATGAATGATCCAGTCCGCTTCACGCTCGATGGCCGGGAGGTCGAGGCTTCAGGGGATGAAAGCATCTGGCAGGTCGCGAAGCGCGAAGGCATTGCCATTCCCCATCTCTGCCACAAGGACGCCACCGGGTACCGCTCCGACGGCAATTGCCGCGCCTGCATGGTCGAGATCGAAGGGGAACGCGTGCTGGCCGCTTCCTGCCAGCGCAAGCCCGCGGAAGGCATGAAAGTGACCACGGAGAGCGAAAGAGCCGAAAAGGCTCGCGCCATGGTCTTTGAATTGCTGTTGTCGGATATGCCACCCCGCGCCGAGGCCCCCGACCCGGACGCGGATATCTGGATCTGGGGCAACCGGATCGGCGTAGCGGGATCGCGCTACAACAGCCGCTACGACGCCAAAGGCCACCACGCCGCGACAGGCGAAAGCCGGATCGATACCAGCCACGCCGCGATTGCCGTGAACCTGGATGCCTGCATAGCCTGTGGCCTGTGCGAAAGGGCCTGCCGCGAAGTGCAGGTCAATGACGTCATCGGCATGGCCTACCGCGGCTCCGAGGCCCGTCCCGTCTTCGACCTCGCCGACCCGATGGGCGGATCGACCTGCGTCGCCTGCGGGGAATGCGTGCAAGCCTGCCCGACCGGCGCTCTTTTCGAAAAGAGCCTGATGGACGGAGAGGCCCGCCATCGCACCGTCTACGCGGACAAGGTCGTCGACACCCTCTGCCCTTTCTGCGGCGTAGGCTGCCAGACGCGCGTCTACGTCAAGGACGACGAAATCGTGCAGGTGGACGGACGCGACGGGCCGGCCAACGAAAATCGTCTCTGCGTCAAGGGCCGGTTCGGCTTCGACTATGTCCGCCATCCACATCGCCTGACCAGGCCGCTGGTACGCCGTGACGATGCGCCCAAAGCCGGAGACATGGTCCTCGATCCCGCCAATCCCTGGGAGGTCTTCCGCGAGGCGACCTGGGAGGAAGCGCTCGATCGTGCGGCTCTGGGCCTCAGCCGCACCCTGAACGTCCATGGCGGACAGGCGCTTGCCGGCTTCGGCTCGGCCAAGGGCTCAAACGAAGAGGCTTATCTTTTCCAGAAGCTGATCCGGCAGGGATTCGGCACCAATAACGTCGACCACTGCACACGGCTTTGCCACGCGTCATCCGTCGCAGCACTCATGGAGGGTGTCGGCTCGGGCGCGGTCTCGGCGCCATTTGCGGCTGCGAACGAAGCCGACTGCATCATCGTGATCGGCGCGCGTCCCGGCCAGAACCACCCGGTTGCCGCTACCTATTTCAAGCAGGCTGCAAAACGCGGCGCAACGCTCGTTATCATGGACCCGCGCGGCCAGGAACTCATGCGCCATGCGACCCATGCCCTGCGCTTCAAGCCAGGCAGCGACGTGGCGCTGCTGAACGCGATGATCCACACCATCATCACCGAGAAGCTCTACGACGAGCAATATATCCAGGCCAATGTCGAAGGCTTTGCGGCGCTGAAGGAAAAGATCGCCGATTTCTCGCCCGAGGCAATGGAGCCCGTTTGCGGCATCGATGCCGAGACGATCCGAACCGTCGCACGCACCTACGCGACAAGCCCCCGCTCCATCATCTTCTGGGGTATGGGCGTGTCGCAGCATGTGCATGGTACGGACAATGCCCGCTGCCTGATCGCCCTGTCGCTGATCACCGGCCAGATCGGTCGCCCCGGAACCGGCCTGCATCCCCTGCGCGGGCAGAATAACGTGCAGGGCGCATCCGACGCCGGCCTCATTCCCATGGTCTATCCGGACTACAAGTCGGTCGAGGACGCCAATGTCCGCGCCCGCTACGAGGATGCATGGGGCAGAAGCCTCGATCCCGCGCGCGGCCTCACCGTCGTCGAGATCATGGACGCCATCCATGAAGGCGAAATCCGCGCCATGTACATCATGGGCGAGAACCCGGCCATGTCCGATCCCGACCAGATCCATGCCCGGGCTGCACTCGCGAAACTGGACCACCTCGTCGTTCAGGATATCTTCCTGACGGAAACCGCCTGGCATGCCGACGTGGTGCTGCCGGCATCCGCGCATGCGGAAAAGCTCGGCACATTCACCAATACCAATCGCCAGGTCCAGCTCGGCCGCCCGGCCCTCGACCTGCCCGGCGAGGCTCGCCAGGACTGGGAGCTGATCGCCGAGATTGCCAAGCGTATCGGCCTCGACTGGTCCTACGCCCACGTAAGCGAGGTCTATACCGAGATGGCATCGATGATGCCGTCGCTCGATCACATTTCCTGGGAACGTCTCGAGCGGGAGGACGCGGTCACCTATCCTTCCCCCGCCGAGGAAGGGCCCGGCACCGAGATCCTCTTTGCCCAGGGCTTTCCGACGAAAAGCGGCAGGGCGAAAATCGTCCCGGCGGATATCGTTCCGCCGGACGAACTGCCCGACGACACCTATCCGCTCGTCCTCACCACGGGTCGCCTGCTGGAGCATTGGCATACGGGCGCCATGACCCGGCGCTCCGCATCTCTGTCGGCCATCGAGCCGGATGCGATTGCCGCCATGAACAGCCGGGAAATCCGTCGCCGTAACCTGCGGCCCGGAGCGCAGATCACCGTAACGACGCGCCGGGGTTCGATCACGGCCCTTCTGCGTGAGGATCGCGACGTTGCCGACGGAATGGTCTTCGTGCCCTTCTGCTTTGCCGAAGCGCCCGCCAACAGGCTTACGAATCCCCAGTTGGACCCCTTCGGCAAGATCCCCGAGTTCAAGTTCTGCGCGGCACGCGTGGATCAATACTAGGATCCCCCGTCCCGTCGAAGGTCAGCAATTTCAAGGAATAAGCATCGCCCGCGTTGCCGAAGCGCGGGCGATTTTGCCTGTTTGCAGTCAGCCGGACGACCCACGATAGCCCGGCCCTCGCCGGACGCGCGGCATCAGGGCGCAGCGGCCAGCAAACTTGAAGCACAGATTTTTGAGGGAAAACATCCGATGGCTGGGGCGGGAGGATTCGAACCTCCGAATGCCGGTACCAAAAACCGGTGCCTTACCACTTGGCGACGCCCCAATCGAGATCGGGAGGTCTGTATAGCGACCGGCAGGGCGTCATGCAAGGCTGCAGCAGGAGGCCCTCATTGCGATCCACATCCTGCTCCAGCGCACGCAAGGCCGCAGCCCGAAGGTTCATCCACAGCCCCCTGAGAAAGCTGCAAATCCGGGGTTGCGGCAACCCGGGGCGGGTGATATTAGACCGCCTCACAGTGAGCCGTCAGCGCCCAGGATCGCACCATGCGGATCGAGATCGGGCTGCGAATTGGCGGAGTGTAGCGCAGTCTGGTAGCGCACCTCGTTCGGGACGAGGGGGTCGCAGGTTCGAATCCTGCCACTCCGACCAACAAAAACAAAGGCTTAGCTGGAATTAAAGGGACTGGAATTTGCGGGCCGGACAGATATCCGGACAGAAACCCACCTCTCACAACCCCTGCTTAGTCGTCGCCCCTGTCATTTCTGACCATGATCAATGAAAAAGATCACGGGTCACGAATATGTTGTCTGAGCGGGTCCGCGCGGCCCTTAGCCGCTATATGGACGAGCGCGGCATCAGTGCTGCGAACTGGTGTCATCGCGCGGGATTGAACGAGAGCTGGCTTTATTCCTTCCTGCGGGGCGTGTCGGACGATTTTGGCGCGATGAAGCTCATCGCCCTTGCCGACGCCGAGAACGCGTCGATCGACGAGATGCTCGGCCGCAACCTCGAAGACCGCATGAGCGTCATCGACGCCGCCCTGCCCATCCTCCAGGAACGAGCGACGGAGGTCAGTCTCGGGCAAATAGCCATCGAGACGATGATCCCACTGAAGCACCTCGTCGCACAATTCGAGACGAAGGAAACGCTTCTGATCGAGGCCTATCTGAAACTCGCGCGCGACAGTGCCTTGCCGACCGTCGCGCGCACGGCCGGCGACTGCCTGCAACAGCGGATGGACAGCTATGTTGGGCTCGCGGCCGGCTGGATCCTGCAGCGCTTCCCGATGTACCTCGCCTTCCGATCCGCGATCCTTATCGCCTCGGCCGCGCACCGGGCCGACTATCTACGGATACAGAATGACCTGGCAGCGGTCATCCGGGACAAGGTTCTCATGCCATCGAAAGAGATTTCGATCCCGGACATGGAAATCCTCACCTGCCTGTCGCAGACGCTCTACCGGGAAATGGCAGCCCTGATCCTGATCCACGGGCACCATGGCGAGCTCGAGCTCATCGCCGCCGACCTGCAGCGGATCACCCGCGCCATCCTGACAGGCAAAAAAGACGCTGCGGAACTGTAGAATCCTGCGTGAACTCAGCGTGATTCGTAGAATCCTACACGTAATACAAATTGCAGGCCGGTCCCGCGCAGCGGCATGATAGCTTCAGCCGATCACAGGAGGCCCAAAACGTGGTTAGGAATGAAGCTATTATTGAGGCGCTCAGCGCCATCATTCAAATTGCCGAGCATAACGACAAGATTTATATCGTCACAGAAGTATCCAAGGAAACCATTGACGCGATTGCTTGCGCTGGATTTGACATCATGGCCGCCCGCCGAAATGAATTCGAGGCAGACGGCGGCGAAGACCTGATATAGCTTTCGCCACACCATGTGCGGGCGCGACGTTCCACTTATACCGGCTCGCGGCTTTCGATCACCCTGATCCCCTGGCGAAGCGTGATGTTTTCGCCAGGGCGCGCCTTGATCGCGGCTTGAAAGGCCGCCCGCGCAACCAGCACGTTGCCGCAGACGGCGAGCGTCTCTTCAATATGCAGGCCCTTCCGGTCCCATTGTTCGACCTTGAAGGCACTTCCGAGGATGCATTTACAGTTTGCCATGGCCCATCGGTATCACGAGAACAAATATGGAACAAATCGATTTCAGCCTCTCAAAATACCAATAGGGAACAATTGAGCCCATCGTGACAAAAAAGCACCATGCGCTCTAATCGAGGTCTCGCCAAAAATGGCAAAACCCTAGGATTTTGGCCAATTTCAACCCATAAATACCCAAACAGAAGGAATGTCGTTTAATCAATAATTTGCATTACAGTTTATTCGTTCTGGCTTTTGTCAACTCCTTTTGTTAAGGTCAATTTAAGATGCGATGTGCATATTGACATTCTGGGGAAAATGTATATGTGACTTGCGCGGATGGAATTGTCCACTAAATAACTCATAAAAGTAGTGCTAGGAGATTTGGCTATGACAAGCACGAGAAAGGACGCGCTCTGGAGATTTCTCTTCGCAAGCGACGGCTGTCAGCTTGTCAATTTGAAACTCATGCGCGGGGATTCGCACGACTTCACGGCGCAGGGTTTGCGTGAGCAGGTGCACAGCGCCCTTATGCAAGTCAAAACAGGAACGTCGGAACGTTTCGATAGCTTCCCGGAGGCATCAAAAGGTTTTAATATCGACCTCCGAGAACTTGCCGCAAAAATGTGAATAGGCTAAAAATATCGAATCGATAAGCTCGGGCTTGTCCCGAGTTTTTTTTTGGGTTCTGGCCGATGCTATTAAAAAAACTATTCGATCACTTCGACAACTACGAAAAACTACATATTGAAGTTAACACTGTAAAAGACCAATTGGTAGAAATAGGCTGCCAAGATAAAATTAATTTCCATTTTGTAGAGATTAACGATGGTATTTTACGCGGGCTAATTCATAGATATATTCGACGAGATTCGCCCTACGGCGACCAAATAATGTGTTCTGATATATGTATTGCAAAGTCACTAGATCCGGAATGGCGTCGATTAGTTGCCGTTAAAGAATTGCTACATATAACCGACACCAAACAAGAAACTGCGCAAAGTGAGGCAGCTGTAGAAAAACTCATTGAGAGGCTATCACTTCCATTTGAGGTTCAGCACGAAACAAAGTCATCATTAAATGACAGAGTATACATACTATTTGCCCTTGCTATTTTAGTCCCAAAAGGCTGTAGGGCGATATTAAGAACCTTGTATGATAATGGACACATTACACTCTTAGATGTCGCTCAGATGGCTCAGATACCAGAACGGTATGCCGATGTAGTGATGGGCGATTGGTTTGAGCCTTTCTTGTCTGAATTTGTTTATGATCAGATATAACCTTAGAGGATAAACGTTTAATATGCCCGCAAAAGAGCGGATTCTATACGAAAAGTCGATAATTGCACCTGGTGGCGAAATCCAGCAGGAAGCCCCGCCGAAGCGGGGCCTCTTATCAATCACAACAACGGATGCTCAAAATTACCGATGATCAGCTCCGCCGCCTGTTTGGTGTCGCCATCGTTGATTGAGTAGGTCACCGCCACCTCCGCAATTGTGAAACCGGCGAACAGCGCGCGGATTTCCGGCACGTCGTTGATTGACAGGATCCACCTGCCCTTGACCGCAGCCAGGCAATCGCGCAGGCGCTCGAAATCCGGCCGACCGAACATATCCTTGCCGTAGTCGGTCTCGCATCCCCAGTAAGGCGGATCGCAGTAGAAAAGCGTGTCCGGCCCGTCATAGCGCGGGATGAAATCGGCAAAGCTCAGGTTCTCGATCACGACGCCGGCAAGGCGCTCGTGCACCTCTTCCAGCATCGGCGCGAGCTTTGTCAGGTCGAATCGGGCGCGGCCGTCGAGCGATACGCCAAAGGTGCGGCCGGCCACTTTCCCGCCGAAGGCCGTGCGCTGCAGATAAAGGAACCGGGCGGCACGCTCCAGGTCCGTCAGCGTCGAAGGGTCGGTGCGCGATAGCCGGTCGAACTCGCGCCGGCTGGTCACCTGGAAGCGCAGCGTTTCGATGAACTGCGGATAATGCCGCTGCAGGATCCGGAACAGGTTCACGACGTCGCCGGAATAGTCGTTGATGACCTCGGCTGGCGGCAGGACAGTACGCCGCAGGAAGACGCCGCCCATGCCTACGAAGGGCTCGCAGTAGGTTTTGTGCGCCACATTGGCGATGAGCCGCGTCAGCCGCTTTGCAAGGTTTCGCTTGCCGCCGATCCACGGGGCAACCGGCGTCACGGCCTCGGTTTCCCGCTGCCCAAAGAGATTTGATTTCATCGTGATCGTTATCCGCCGTTATCCCCAGCGCGCTTGCTCAAGCGAGATCCGGCCTCGCGGCCGGATGCGGGGATGACGTTGTTCTTTCCTGCGTCGGGCCGGCTTGTGTCTTGGTCGATAACTGGCCGGCGGTCCGGGGCGTTGGCGCGCTCCGGGCTCCCCGTTCTCTTAACGGGGATGCAGATTTCTACTTTTGCGAGATTTTCCGCTTGACGCTCGCATTATTGCGTCCTAAATATAGGACATAGACGGAAGGGGATCGGCCCCGCCGCTCAAGGGTAAGGAGACCCGGAGATGAACACGAACCAAGCTATCCTGACCATCAAGGCCAATGTCGAAGCCGACGGACTCACGATCGAGGAGTTTGTGACCGAATGGTGCAACGCCTCCGAAGTCGAGGTCAGCGAGGAAGGCAATATCTGGATTGCCAATCCCCAGCGCGGCCACTGGTTGAGTGAAGAGTTGAAGGCGGAATTCGTCGCCTGGTGTGAGGCACTTTGATGAGCAGCAAGTTGATCCGCGACGTTGGCGAGGCCCTTTACGGGCCTCGCTGGCAGTCAGACATGGCCCGCGACCTGGATGTTTCGGACCGGCACATTCGCCGGCTGGCGGCCGGAGCATCCGACCTGACGCCCGGCATGGCGATGGATCTCTGGCGCTTGGCCGAGGAGCGCGCCGCCGCGCTCGACGATGTGATCGAGCGTCTCAAGGTTGCTGCCGGACCAAGCCAGATTCCCCTGTCCGATGCAGACTGATTATCCCTTCCGCCCCCGCCATACCGACAGGATTTCTCCGGCGGCCGCGGCGGGATCGCGCGAGGCGCGAATGGCGTATGCCGCCCAGTTGCGGCCCGTCAGTGCCAGGATCGCGGCAAGCGCCTCGCTCCAACCCTGGTCGAGCGATAACAGGCTGCGCACCGGATCGGCGAATACAACCGCGGCCATTACGCCGGCGGCGAAGGTCAGTGCCCTGCCCCACAGGCCCATATCCCGCTGCATCACGGCGCCGAGCGCGGCAAAACCGACGATCACCGCCCATTTGGTGAGTGTGAAGCGCCCCAGTGCTTCCAGCCATTCCGCCATGTTGACCCCGCAACTTGTGAGTGTATCGTGATTGTCGACAAGGGCGCGAGACCGTGCTTTCCGCTCGCCCATTGTTATCGCCGGCCGGATGGGGGCCACCGGCCGGCGATTCCTTATTGAGCATCAGGTGGCGTGCGCTGCTGATGTATCCGGCATTCCGCCCTGGTCCAGACCGCCGCACCGCACAGGCCGGCCGCCGTGTCGTCAATCGCCTCCTGGTCCGACGGGGTCGCTCCCCGTGCGCCGATCAGGGACGTTCCGACGATCGCCCTTGCCGAGCGCGCCAGCGTCGGCTTGGCTGCATCGGCCGGCGGCGAAGTCCCACACCCCGCCGCCATCAACGCAAAGGCGGCGGAGAAAACGAGCCTTGTCGGCAGCGCTGGCGAGATCATGGATTGCTCTTTCTGTTGCCTGCCGGGCTTCGGCTGTCGCCGCCGCGTGACCACGGTCATAGGCCCGGTTGTTGATGGTGAGGATGACGGCTGCCGCGACGGCGAGCAGCAGGATGAAGCGGCCGGCTTCCGTCGCCAGAAGCCAGCGGCCGAGCGCGAGGAGGCCGGTCATTCGCCGGCCGGCCGATCGTTCGGGACGAACCAGACGCCAAAGGCCGCAAGGCCGCTGACAATGAGGTCCACCAGCAGAGTTTCAGCCCCCATCAGGTCGACGCCGAAGCGGCGATAGAGGATCATCACCACAAGCCCGACGATCGCGGCGATCAGCTTGCGGTATTCGGCGAGGCGGTTCATCGGGTCTTCCTTTCGAAAAGCGCTGCGATGATCTTGACGAGGGCAGCAAAAAGCCCGCTCGCGGCGGGCTGTTGCGGCTTCGGCTCGGGTTTCGGGATATCCGGCGGCGGCGGAACCGCCACCACCTTGCGCGGCTCGTAGGCGGCCCTTTGCAACGCCTCGAAATACCGGCGATGAAGGGCCGCGACGGTCATGTCTTTGCCGTCCTTGCCGTTGACGATGCGGCGCGGGTTCGACTTTTCCGGTTCTTCCAGCGCGGCAGGGAAGTGGTAATCGGCAAGCCGCTTGCCTGTGAACAGGCCATCGACCATGCCGACGATGGCGATTTGCGCGGAAACCACCGGATCGAGCGCCAGATTGCGGTTGCCGACCAGGTCGACGCCGAGGCGCCTGCCAAGCCGGGCATAGTTGTCGCGGTGCGTGATCTGGATCAGCCCACGGCCGAACCATCCGTCGCGCCAATATGGCGTCCGCACCCAGGGCAACTGACCCTTGGCGAAGGCCGCGTCGAGCCGGGATTCAACCGTGATATCGTGGGGATTGGCGTCCTTGTGATAGGCCTGCACGGTCTCCTTGATCGGAACCATGCGGCCGCCGGTCTCGTGGTGGATCTGCGCCAGGCTGTTGGCGATCCAGTGGGCCGGCGCGTCCGGGTAGAGATCGCGCCACTGGTCGAGAATGACGTTGATCCCGTCGACCTCGGATTGCGTCAGGTGTCCGCCGAAAAGCGACTTGCGGATGGCCTCAAAAAAACCGGTGCGGTTCATGGGGGCTCCTAAAACGAGAAAGAGCCGCCGAATGGCAGCCCTTTTGTCATGCGTGATTGCTTGTGATCCGGCGGTCAG
>NZ_JACFXV010000066.1:0-56922 GCF_014050225.1 Stappia albiluteola
CCCGCGCCACGCTCCATCGTCACCCCGGCCCGCATGAGCGCCGGCCGCGCCGCCAGTGCCGGGGCCAGATATCTTCCGCCCGTGGGCCACGGCTTTAAATTGAAGGAGGAACGGGGCGAGCGCTTGAGGAAGATCAAGGCGAAGACTTCCGCCTCTGTGCGAACTGGCGCCATGACACAGCTCGAACATCGCTACGCGACCCGCAACGTTCCCCGCTACACCAGCTATCCGACGGCGCCGCATTTCCATGCCGGCATCGACGGCGAGGCCTATGCCGGCTGGCTTGCCGGGCTTGATTCCTCGCACGACCTGTCGCTCTACCTGCATGTGCCCTACTGCCGGCAGATCTGTCACTATTGCGGTTGCAACACCAAGGGCGCGCGCAAGGACGCTCCCGTCATTGCCTATGCACGGACCCTGCTTGCAGAGATCGACCTCGTCGTGAAGCATTTGGGCAAGGGCCGCAACGTCGCCCACATCCACTGGGGTGGCGGTACGCCGAGCCTGCTGCCTGCCGACAGCTTCCTTAGGATCGTCAAGCGCCTGCGCGGAAATTTCACCTTCAAAGAAAGCCTGGAGCACGCGATCGAGCTCGATCCGCGCACGGTGACGGAGGAGCTTGCGGACAGGCTGGCCGCCGCGGGCGTGAACCGGGCAAGTCTCGGCGTGCAGGACTTCGACGCCGGCGTGCAGATGGCGATCGGTCGTCACCAGCCCTTCAGCGTCGTCGAGCGCTCTGTGGAGGCGCTGCGCAAGGCCGGGATCGACCAGATCAATTTCGATCTGATGTACGGCCTTCCGCACCAGACCCGCGAGACGATCCTGCATACGGTGGAACTGACGCGACTGCTGTCGCCGGGGCGCGTGGCGCTCTTCGGCTACGCCCATGTACCCTGGATGAAGAAGCACCAGAGGCTGATCGACGAGGCCGCCTTGCCGGGAGCGAAGGCGCGCATCGAACTTGCCGACAGCGCCAGGGCGGCATTGCTCGACGCCGGCTACGAAGCGATCGGGCTCGATCATTTCGCGCTGGCCGATGACAGCATGGCAATCGCGCTGCACGACGGCACGCTTCGCCGCAATTTCCAGGGCTACACCACCGACACGGCAGGCGCCCTAATCGGCTTCGGTTCGTCCTCCATCGGCTTCCTGCCGCAGGGCTATGTACAAAACGCTCCGGATGTCGGCACCTGGACGCGACAGGTAAACAGTGACCGCCTGCCGATCGCGAAGGGGATCGCGCTGTCGTCGGACGACCGGGCACGGGCGGAAATCATCGAGCGGCTGATGACGGTCTACGAGGCCGATATCGGGGCGATCGCGCGCAAGCACGGGCTGGACTTCGCTGGCTTTGCCGAAAGCTTCGGCCAAATCGGCGAGATGGTCGCCGATGGCCTAGCGACGACCGATGGCATGCGCGTGCATATCAGCGAGGCGGGACGCCCGTACGTGCGTGTCGCGGCGGCCACCTTCGATGCCTATCTGGCGCGCGGCGCCGCCCGGCACTCCGTCGCCGTCTAGAATAGAAAAGCCCCGGCCGGAGCCGGGGCAGTGCACTCAGAGAGAAGAGCTGAAAATTCTGCCGGGAGCGTTCTAATGTGCGCCGGTGAGCTGGCACATCCCGCAGACATTGTTGATGCGGATATGGTCCTGCCGCTCGATCTTGATGAAACCGCGGCGCTTGAGATCGGATATCACACGGCTGACCGTCTCGATGGTCAGGCCCAGATAGTCGGCGATTTCCTGGCGCGTCATGGTCAGCGTGACGTTGAACTCGTCTTGCGGCTTGCCATCCGCCGGCCCGAGACAGCCCACGCCACCGCGATTGGGCACCAGGCGCATCAGGAAGGTGGCAACCCGCTCGACCGCCGACTTGCGGCCAAGCAGCACCGCGTGATCGTGCAGGGTCTCCATCTGCGACATCAGGCAGCGGGTAAGCTGCTTCTGCAGCGTGGCGGAGGTCTCGATTTCGCGACGGTCGAAGGAGGACACCCTGATCGGCGTCAGCGATTCCGCCGAGCAGTCGTAAACGTCGTGGCCGGGCACGCCGAAAACGGCGCCCGTATTGAGGATTTCGACCACCTGGCGGCGACCGTCGGGAAGAAGCTTGTAGAGCATCACGACACCGTCTTCGAGCTCGAAGAGCCGGTCGGCCGGGTCGCCTTCGTAGAATAGAACCGTATGTTCGTGATGGCGTTGGGTCTTGATGTGGGAGAACGGAACCGCCTCGCGGGCACTGAACGCCGCGCCGCCTGCGCCATGCCCACCATTGCTTGCAAGCCCACGATCCAGATATGCCATCTCACCCTCCTAATTCGGCGCGAAAACGGGGCATGATCCGTCCAGCCCTGCACTGTCGTGCCCGGAAAGCCACATCCCGTCCGATGCCGCTCGCCGCATTTTCCATGGTGAAATTACCTAATTGCAACGACCGGGGATATTCGGTCGTTTTCGTACGACTTTCTACCTAGTATCAATCACTTACGCGGTAATCGTAGTGCGATTAGAGCCACTTGGCCAAAACCCTACTCTACGTAATCGATCTCAAAAATTCCCGCGCAGACCGATACCTTCGCAGTTGAGGAGCACAATCTCCATATCCATCAGCGCGTGCAGTAATTGAACCCGCTTATAGATACTTCGTCAATGCTTCTTCGCGTAGCGGCTTACGTAAAAGGATATCAGGAGTTTCGCCCTGGAGCATGCGACGAATTGAAGCTTGCGGCTGGCCGGATATGGCAATGATTTTAAGTTGGAGGTTCAAGCTCTTCAGCCAGCGGATGACCTGCATGCCCGGCATACCCGGCAGGCAGAGGTCCACGATCACCGTGTCCCCGTCCACGGGCGGGGTATGGCGGAAAAAGGCCTCCGCATCGGCATAGACAATCGTTTCATGACCGAGTTGCTGCAAAAGCAGCGACAGGGCATCGCCGACGCCAGGGTCATCTTCCACGATGTGGATGGTCACGTGCACTCTCGTCCGGATTGCGTTTCAAAAAATCCGCATTCGGACTATAGCGCCTTTGGGTAGCGACTAAACTACGCACAAACCCTGAAGACGGGCTTATGCGTAGAGTAAAAACACTTGCCAGCACACTGATAACGCTGCGGAATGCAAATTCACCTGAGTCCGGCTGTCATGCCTCGGGCGGCTCTCCTGTCAGTACGATGCGCACCAAGTCGGCCGCATTGCGTGCTCCGAGTTTTTCCATGATGCGGGCGCGATGAACCTCGATCGTGCGCGGGCTGATGCCGAGCGTGCGCCCGGCCTCCTTGTTGGAGGCGCCGGCCGTAATCTGCTCAAGCACCTCCCTTTCGCGCGGCGTCAGTTCCTCGGCGCCCGGAAAGTCGACCTTCGGCCCGCCATTGGCGCTCCGGTTGCGGCGATTGGCGGCTATCGCGTCGCGCACCCGCATGACCACGGTTTCCGCGTCGAAGGGCTTTTCCAGGAAATCGTGCGCGCCCTGCTTGATTGCCTCCACCGCCATCGGAATGTCACCCTGGCCGGAGATGACGAAAACCGGCTTCGTGAATTCCCGCCCGTTGAGTAGGCGGAGGATCTCGATGCCGGATTTTCCGGGCATGTGCACGTCGAGCACTACGCAGTCGGGCTCTCCCTCGTCCAGCCGCACCATGAAGGAATCGCCCGTCTCGAAAGCTTCGACATCAAATCCCTCGATGTCGAAGATCACGGTAAGCGCGTCGCGGACCGAAGGATCGTCGTCCACGATGTGGATCGACAGGGATTCGTCGTTCATACGCTCGGTCCTTTCATTCTAATCGCAATCATTCGCCTGCCGCACTGGGCTCGTCGATCGGCAGCTTGAGCGTGAAGGTGGCTCCGCCGGAGGGGCCGACCGGATCGACGGCTAGGTCGCCGCCATGGTTCTGGGCGAGCGACTTGGATATCGCCAGGCCGAGGCCAAGACCGCTGCGCTTGGAACCGGAGAAAGCCTTGAACAGATTGGCGAGATTTTCCTGAGGCACGCCGGGGCCGGAGTCCGACACCGCGATCGATATGGCCTCTTCGTCGTGCCATGCGCGGATATCGACCGCCTTCTTCTGGCACCCTTTCACGGCGTCCATGGCGTTGCGGATCAGGTTGACGACGATCTGCTGGATCTGCACCGGATCGGCGTTAAGCTCCGGCATGTCCTCGCCGACCTCCAGGCTCAGCAAAACCCCCTCACCCATCTTGCCGAGAGTAACCAGATCCACGCATTCGCGCAAAAGCGTGGGAACGTCGACCGGTTTGCGCTCCGGCTCCCGCTTCTCGACGAATTGTCGCATGCGCTGGATGATCTGGCTGGCGCGTTCCGCTTCCTTAACACCCTTGTCGATGACATCGATCAGCACGCCCTCAAGGCCCACCACGCCTTCTGACTTGCGCTTGATCGCCTGAAGATAGAGCATGATCGCCGTCAACGGCTGGTTGAGTTCATGGGCAATCGCCGCGCCCATCTCGTCGAGAGCATTGATGCGGGCCATCGAGACAAGCTGCGCCTGCGCCTTTGACAAACGCTCCTCGACGAGCTTGCGCTGCCGAATATCGCGCATGATGCCGATAAACTGCCGCCCTTCCGGCGTCTGAGCCTCGCCCACCGACAACTCGATCGGAAATTCCGTCCCGTCACGATGGCGCGCCTTTACTTCCCGACCGATGCCGATGATCCGCCGGACGCCCGTGTCAATATAGCTTCGTACGTAGCCATCGTGCTCACGGGCATAGCTCTCGGGCATCAGGATCTTGACGTTCTTGCCGCGTACCTCTTCCGACTGATAACCGAAAAGCGCCTCGCAAGCCTTGTTGTAAAGAATGATGCGGGCGCTTTCGTCCATGATGACGATACCGTCCACCGCCGTATCCAGTACGCTCAGCAACCG
Source organism: Stappia albiluteola (assembly GCF_014050225.1). Classification (GTDB taxonomy): domain Bacteria; phylum Pseudomonadota; class Alphaproteobacteria; order Rhizobiales; family Stappiaceae; genus Hongsoonwoonella; species Hongsoonwoonella albiluteola. Next base: position 4,885 of record NZ_JACFXV010000066.1, read on the forward strand.
CGCCTTGGAAACGCTGGCCGTCATCGCGAGGCTATCGGTATAAGAGTCGGGCATGTTCGCCTCGTCCCGCGTAACTATGGAATCGGCGCAATCAAGACTTGTTTCTTATTACGCAAAAATCCGTACCTCAAAGATTGCCACATCGTCAACGTGGCAACCATACGGATAGTCGCTCCGCTGCCTTCGCCAAATCGACCTCGCTTCTGGCGAAACAAAGCCGCACGAATCCCTCTCCTGCGGTGCCAAAAGCACTGCCCGGCGCAAGCCCCACGCCCGTCTGCGAAACCAGGCTCTTGGCAAGTTCCCGACTGTCGGCAAATCCCTCGACGGAGAAGAACAGGTAGAAGGCGCCCTGCGGCGGCGCGTAGCGGACACGCGGGCTTTCGTCGAGCGCCCGCCGCATGATCGCAAGACCCCGGCGCGCCCTGGCGATCTGCTCCGCCACGAAGGCTTCGCCCTCCTCCAGCGCGGCGATGCCGGCCCGCTGCATGAAGGCGGCGACACCCGACGTGTTGTACTGGATCAGGTTCTCAATCACCTGCCCCATGACCGGCGGCGCGGATAGCCACCCGATGCGCCAGCCCGTCATCGCCCAGTTCTTGGAGAAGGTATTGACCTGCAGGATGAGGTCGTCCTCCTCGGCGATATCGTAGAAGGACGGCGCGCGCTCCTCCGGACCGTAGGTGAAGCGGCCATAGACCTCGTCGGCGATGATCCAGAGACCGCGGGCGCGCGCTTCCGCCAGCACGAATTCCAGCCACGCCCGGTCCGCCATCCAGCCGTTCGGGTTGGACGGCGAATTGACGTAGATCGCCTTCGTTCGCGGCGTGACGGCAGCAAATAGCCGCTCAGGATCGAGATGCCAGCCATTGGCTGAAAAGGTCATCGGCACACAGACGGCGCGCGCACCCATGATCTCGACGGCTGCCGCCAGATTGGGCCAGGCGGGATCGGGCAACACGACCTCGTCGCCCTCGCCCGCTACCGCCTGCACCGCAAGCTGGATCGCCTGCATGCCCGAACCGGTGACGAAGAAGCGCTCCGGCGAGAAGGGCCGGGAATAGAGCCGGGCGTGATAGTCCGCCAGGGCTTGGCGCAGTGCCGGGATACCGCGCTGCCAGGTATAGAAGGTCTCGCCCGCGGCAAGCGAGCGGTTCGCCGCCTCTGAAATGAAGGAGGGCGTAGGCAGGTCGCCCTCGCCCACCCACAGCGGAATGAGGTCTTCCCGCTCCCGGGCGAAATTGACGACCTCGACGATGCCGCTTTCCGGCGCCAGCCGCGCCTGCGGCCTCAGTTTGGAGAGAATGTCGGTCAACGCAATGCTGCCTTCCAGGTTCGATTCGGAAGCGAGGTTACAACCAAGTGCCTTCCCTCAACCATCCGCCCCAGGCGGGCGGCAGCATTGCATTTCCATAACGTCTTTGTGCCAACGGCGAGCGTCGCGCCGCTCATACCCTCTTGTCGGCCGCAACGCTATTTCGACTTAAGGAGATCCCGGATTTCCTCAAGCAATACCTCCTCGCGCGGGGGAGCGGTGGGCTCCGCCGGCTTCTCCTCCTCCTTGCGGCGAAGGCGGTTGACCATCTTGACCACTATGAAAAGTGCAAAGGCTACGATGAGGAACTTGATCACCGCATTGATGAAGAGGCCGACGTTCCAGGTGACCGCGCCGGCATCCTTGGCCGCCTGCACCGTGGCATAGGCCCCTTCCGGCGTCCCCTGCTTCAGGACCACGAAAATTTCCGAGAAATCGACATTGCCAAGAAGAAGGCCGATGGGCGGCATGATGATGTCGTCGACCATCGAGGACACGATCGCGCTGAAGGCCGCACCGATGACGATGCCGACCGCCATGTCGATCATGTTGCCCTTCATGGCGAATTCCTTGAATTCCTTGAGCATGATTTCACTCCCTCTTGGGAATTGGACAATTCATGGAAGAAATGCAGCTCTCGAAACTTCATAGCACCGCGAATGGCGCCGAAAAACACGCAAGGAAGAACATTCCCCAACGGAATTATCATACAAGGGTGGGTGGCAGGGACGTCCACCTGCGAAGTGCTGATTTACAGCGGGCAAGCTCTGTGGTCGGATTGATGCTGGAAACGCCGGACGAAGGAGGCGTTGAGGAAACGTAGAGTCCATGCTCGACGGATGGATCGTCATTTTCGCAGCCCTCGGCTACGTGATCCTCCTGTTCGCCATCGCAAGCTATGGCGACCGGGCCACCCGGCTCAATGTGCCGGGCAAGGGCCGCCCCTTCATCTATGCTCTTTCACTGTCCGTCTACTGCACGTCCTGGACCTTCTTCGGTTCGGTCGGCGGAGCGACACGTAACGGCATCGAATTCCTGACAATCTATATCGGACCGGTGATCGTCTTCGCGCTCGGCTACCGGCTGCTGCGGCGCGTGATCCGGCTGGCCAAGAGTGAGCGCATCACGTCGATTGCCGATTTCATCGGAGCCCGCTACGGCAAGAACCAGTCGGTCGCCGCCGTGGTTACGATCATCGCCGTGGTTGGCGTCATTCCCTATATCGCGCTGCAGCTGAAGGCCGTGTCGCTGTCAGTGACGGCGATGATCACGGAGCTGAGGATTCCGCTCGGCGAGACCAACGTGCCCGTCTTCGGCGACATTGCCCTGCTGATCGCCATCTGCATGGCTATCTTCGCCTGGGCCTTCGGCACCCGCCATATCGACGCGACGGAGCATCAGGAAGGCATGATGCTGGCGATTGCCTCCGAAGCGATCGTCAAGCTCATCGCCTTCCTTGCCGTGGGCATCTGGGTCACCTATTCGCTGTTCGACGGGCCGGGAGAACTGATTGCCGCAATTGCCGCCCATCCGAAGGTGAGCGACGTCTTCACGCAGGAACTGCACGGCGGCAACTGGATCGTCATGACGACGCTGTCGCTGTTTGCGATCCTCATGCTGCCGCGCCAGTTCCACGTTACGGTAACGGAAAACAATTCCGACGCGGAGCTGAGACGGGCGACCTGGCTGTTCCCGCTCTACCTCGTCGCCATCAACATCTTCGTCGTGCCGATCGCCGCCGCCGGCATGCTGTTCATAGGCGAAGGCACCAACCCGGACACCTACGTGCTGGCCCTGCCGCTCGCCATGGGCGAGCCGTGGCTGGCCCTTTTTGCCTTCATCGGCGGCCTTTCGGCGGCAACCGCCATGGTGATCGTCGCCACGGTGGCGCTGGCAATCATGGTATCCAACGACCTGGTGATGCCCTTCATCCTGCGGCAGAGCTCCGAAGACCAGATCATTTCCTCATCGGGCGAGGATATGAGCCGGCTGCTTCTCAGCATCCGGCGGGTGGCGATCTTCGTCATCCTGATCCTCGCCTACGCCTATTATCGCGCGGCGGGCGATACGGCGGCGCTCTCCTCCATTGGCCTTCTGTCCTTTGCCGCGATCGCCCAGTTCGCGCCGTCCTTCTTCGGTGGCCTCATCTGGCGGCGGGCAACGGCGCGCGGTGCCATCGCGGGCATGCTGACCGGCTTTGCCATCTGGCTCTATACCCTGCTCTTGCCGACCTTCGCCAAATCCGGGCTGATTTCTGCCGACTTCCTGGAAGCCGGTCCTTTCGGCTTATGGCTGTTCAAACCGCAGGCGCTGTTCTCGCTCTCCTTCAACCCCTTCATTCACGGCGTCTTCTGGAGCCTGTCGCTCAATCTCGCCGTCTACGTCATCGTCTCGCTTGCGCGCGCGCCGGAGCCGATCGAACGCCTGCAGGCCAATATCTTCGTGCCGTCCGAGCTTTCCCCCGCGCCCTCGCTTCGGCTGTGGCGCACGTCGGTGACGGTCGGCGACCTGAGAGCGACGATCGCCCGCTATCTCGGCGAAGAGCGCACCGACCGTTCGTTCGCCCGCTATGCCCGCGACCGCAACCAGGAAATGGCGCCGAATGCAACGGCCGACCCGCAAATTCTGCGCTTTGCCGAGCAACTGCTGGCCAGCGCCATCGGCGCCGCCTCCTCGCGGCTGATCCTGTCGCTTCTCGTCAAGCGCAGCGAGCCGTCCGGCAAGGGCGCGATGAAACTGCTGGACGATGCTACGGCCGCCATCCAGTACAATCGTGACCTGCTGCAGACCGCCCTCGACCAGGTTCGCCAGGGTATCAGCGTGTTCGACCGCGACCTCAGGCTCATCTGCTGGAACCGGCAGTTCCGAGAACTGCTCGGCCTGCCGGCCGAATTTGGCCAGGTGGGAACCCCGCTCGACGCCATCATCCGCTTCAATGCCGAGCGCGGCGAGTTCGGCTCCGGCCCGGTGGCAGGCCACGTCGCGGAGCGGGTCGACAAGCTGGTCGTCCATCAGGAGACCTTCCAGGAAAGGCTCTCCTCGACGGGGACGGTGCTGGAAGTGCGCACCAGTCCGATGCCGGATGGCGGCATCGTGACCACCTACACCGACATAACCGAGCGCGTGCTGGCGGAGGAGGCACTTGCCCGCTCGAACGAAACGCTGGAACGGCGGGTGCGCGAGCGCACCCATGAACTGACCCGCGTCAACGAGGAACTGGTGCGCGCCAAGCGCGAGGCGGATGACGCCAATATCGGCAAGACGCGCTTCCTGGCCGCCGCCGGCCACGACATCCTGCAACCACTGAACGCCGCGCGCCTCTATGCCTCAAGCCTCGTCGACCGTTTTGCCGACGGCCAGAACCGAGATCTGGTGCGCAATGTCGAAGCCTCGCTGGAATCGGTTGAGGAGATCATCGGCGCGGTGCTCGACATGTCGCGGCTCGACACCGGCGCGCTGAAACCGGAGGTCACGGTCTTCCGCCTGGACGAGATCTTCAACACACTGCGCACCGAATTCGAGCCTATCGCCGAGGAAAAGGGCCTCGAATTCCGCGTCATGCCGACAAGCCTCTCGGTACGCTCCGACCGCAGGTTGCTGCGTCGCCTGCTGCAGAACCTCGTCTCAAATGCGATCAAATACACGGCAACCGGCCGGGTGTTGCTTGGCTGCCGGCGCCGGCAGGGCAAGGTGGCCATCGAGGTGCACGATACCGGCATGGGCATCCCCGCCTCCAAGCAGCGGCTGATCTTCCTCGAATTCCAGCGGCTCGACGACGGTGCCCGCGTAGCCCGTGGCCTCGGACTCGGCCTGTCGATCGTGGAGCGCATCAGCCGCGTCCTCGACCACCCTGTCGTTCTGGCTTCGACCGTCGGCAGGGGCTCCGTTTTCCGGGTCGAACTGCCTGTTTCCGCGTCCTTGCCCGCCGAGCCCGCCCCCGCCGCCCCGCCTGTTGCGGCAAGCCAGCTCGACGGACTGACCGTGCTTGCAATCGACAACGAGCCGCAGATCCTGGCCGGCATGGAAGTGCTGCTGACGGGTTGGAACTGCAAGGTAATCACGGCGCGCGACGCCCGTGAAGCGGCGCAAAAGATCCTGGATAGCGGGGAGGTGCCCGAAATCCTGCTCGTCGACTACCATCTGGACGAGGGAACCGGCATCGACGCGGTCGTCCATCTGCGCTGGAGGTTCGGTGCCGACCTGCCGGCGATCCTGATCACCGCCGACCGTTCCCGCGCCGTGCGCGCCGAGGCGGAAGAAAAGGACATCGGCCTGCTGAACAAGCCGGTGAAGCCGGCGATGCTGCGCGCCCAATTGTCGCGCGGCCGCGCCAAGGCCGCCGCCGAATAGGCCGCGCCTTTCGTTCAGGAAAAGACCGGAATCAGTCCTGTGTGACGGCCTGCCACTGCCCCTGCTCGATCTTCGAAGCGGCGATGACCGCCTGGGTGCGGCTCTCCACGCCAAGCTTCTGCAGGATCGCCGAGACATGCGCCTTCACCGTCGCTTCGGAGACGCCGAGTTCATAGGCGATCTGCTTGTTGAGCAGGCCTTCCGACAGCATCATCAGCACACGCACCTGCTGAGGCGTCAGGCTCGACAACCGCTGTACCAGGTCGGCCACGTCATCATCGGCGGCTTTCAGGTCGACATCGTCCGGAACCCACATGCCGCCGTCCATGACCACGCGCACCGCGTCGCGGATGACGTCGATGCCGAGCGACTTGGGGATGAACCCGGCAGCCCCGAACTCCATGCAGCGACGGATCGTCTGATGGTCCTCGGTGGCCGACACGATGACGACCGGAACTGCCGGATATTGCGCACGCAGATACATCAGGCCCGAATAACCGCGCATGCCGGGCATGGAAAGATCGAGCAGGACCAGATCCACCTCGTCGCGCGCATCCAGATCGGCGACCGCGTCCTCCAGCGTTCCAACCTCGGTTATGCCGGCAGAGGCGAACAACGTCACGAGCGTCTGCCGCAGAGCGCCGCGAAACAGCGGATGATCGTCCGCGATAATGAAATGATAGGCTGCCGTTTCCGTCACGCCCTTGACCTCCCCTCCCGCCGTCGTCGCGGCGGCGCTATCTTTCTTGCGGATGGCGTTGCGAACCGCCTGCCATCCGGGGCATTTCTTGCGGATGGCGCTCTTTCGAGCCGCCCGCCATCCGGATTGGCCCGAACGTTTCTTGTGCTTCGTGGCCGGTGCAATAGTTCAACACTCTAACAGTCTGATCGATTGGGCGGAATACTTACCAGTTGACCTTACGGCGGAGGGCGCGCGCTCCGACCGCATCTCTAGGCCATTTTCCTGATTTCGCTTTTGTGAAACTCGTATAAGGATCGGCTGGGGTTCAATACCTTGAGCATATCCTTACCGCCAAGTCCGATCCAGATTTGGCGGGATATGCACTGGCGGCACCCATCGGCGATTCGGCCTGCAGCGGGGGAGCAAGGGATGGCACGGCGCAAAAGCCCGAAGGCGCGCGGCGAGACGGCATGGTGGGGACGCACCCGACGATTGATGATCATCACCCTCGTGCTTTGGGCCATTGCCGGATTCGGTCTGCAAGCTTTTGTCGAACCCCTTGACGCAATTACCATCGCGGGTTTCCCCCTCGGCTATGCGGCGGCGTCTCATGGCGCGCTTGCCGCTTTCGTGATCATCGCCTTCTGGTTTGCCGCCCGCCAGGAGCGGATCGACGCCGAAGCCGGCTTTGCCGAACCTGAAGATGACACCGACGAGCTGACGGAGGATCAGCAGACATGGGCGTGAACCCGCAAGGCGATTCGTTCCGACGCAACCTGGGGCGCATCTTCGGCACCTATACCGGCGGCCTCGTCGCCTTCGTCATCCTCCTGGCGGTGTTGGAACAGCTTGGCCTGCCGGACAGCCTGATCGGCTATCTGTTCGTCGCGGCGACCTTCGCCGTCTATGCCGGCATCGGCATCGTCGCCCGCACGGTCAGTCTGTCCGACTATTATGTCGCCGGGCGCCGGGTACCGGCTGTCTACAACGGCATGGCGACGGCGGCCGACTGGATAAGCGGCGCCTCCTTCGTCGGCATGGCCGGCACGCTTTACGTTTTGGGCTATGACGGGCTGGCCTTCGTCGTCGGCTGGAGCGGCGGCTTCATCCTCGTCGCCACGCTGATTGCACCATACCTGCGCAAGCTCGGCGCCTATACGGTGCCCGACTTCCTTGGCGCGCGCTTCGGCGGCAATATCGCCCGCCTCGTCGGCATCATAGTGCTGCTCGCCTGCTCCTTCACCTATGTGGTCGCCCAGATCTATTCGACCGGCCTGATCGCCTCGCGCTTCCTTGGCATCAGCTTCGAATTCGCCGTCTATGTGGGGCTTGGCGGCATCCTGTTCTGCTCGCTCTTCGGCGGCATGCGCGCCGTCACGTGGACGCAGGTCGCGCAATATATCGTGCTGATCATAGCCTACATGCTGCCGGTACTGATCCTGTCGGCGCAGAAATACGGCTTCCCCATCGCCCAACTGACCTACGGCCGCGCGCTGCAGGAGATCGCCGGGCGCGAACAGGAGATGGTGGCAACGGGCCTCGCCTCCGGCGAGGTACTGAAATCCTATATCGAGCCATTCACCTCGCTCGACCGGACGAATTTCTTCGCCCTCATCGCCTGCCTCATGATCGGCACGGCTTCGCTGCCGCATCTCCTGATGCGCTTCTTCACCACCTCCTCGGTGCGTCAGACGCGGCGCTCCGTCGGCTGGTCGCTGCTTTTCATCGCGCTGCTCTATGTGACGGCGCCGGCCTATGCCGCCTTCGCCAAGCTGGAGGTCTATCAGAACGTCATCGGCGCCAGCCTCGATGCGCTGCCGGAATGGATCTACACCTATGGCCGGCTGGGTCTCGTCGACGTCTGCGGCATCAGCGCAACGACGGCGGACGCGGTGCGCGCGGCCTGCGCGGAAATTCCCGGCCATGGCGGCGTGCTGCGACTCGGCGATTTCTCCATCGACCGCGACGTGGTGCTGATCGCCACGCCGGAAATTGCCGGCCTTCCCTACGTGATCGCCGGGCTGGTGGCAGCGGGCGGTCTCGCCGCCTCCATCTCTACCGCCGACGGGCTGCTCCTGGCGATCGCCAACACGCTCTCCCACGACGTCTATTACCGGATGGTCGACCGCAAGGCGCCATCGAGCCGGCGGCTGGTGATCGCCCGCTTCCTGCTGCTGGCAGCCGCGGCGGTCGCTGCCTGGGCAGCCTCCACCCGGCCGGCCGACATCCTGTCGATCGTCGCCTGGGCCTTCTCGCTGGCAGCAGCCGGCAATTTCCCCGCCCTGGTGCTCGGCATCTGGTGGAAACGCTGCACCTCGGCAGGTGCTGTCGCCGGCATGGTCGCCGGCTTCGGTGTCACGCTCTACTACCTCGTCATGACGCAATATTTCGGAATGCCCGAATGGTTCGGCGTCAACAATATCTCCGCTGCCGTCTTCGGCCTGCCTGTCGGTTTCGCCGTGACGATCGCCGTCAGCCTCGTCACCCGCAAGCCGTCGGCGGAAACGGAAGCTCTGGTCGATGCCATGCGCCGCCCGTCCGGAGACCCGGTCATGGGTGAACGCAGCAGCTGAACATACTTCCTCCAAATCGCTTGCAGGCGGCGGGCAACTATCCGCCGCTTTCAGCGCATCGCCGACCTCCGCGTCTTGTCCTGCATCCGCCCGGCATATGAGTTACCTTACGTAATTAAGAAATGCCTCAACATTGATTGATCCCGAGACGGCGGCAGGCCGTATTTCGAGAAAGCGGAGATTTCCAGTGCAGGACCATTTGTTTCCCGAAATTGCCCCTCACAGAACCGGCCGGCTGAAAGTGAGCTCCATCCACGAGCTTTACTGGGAGGAAAGCGGCAATCCGGAAGGCAAACCCGTGGTCATCCTGCATGGTGGTCCAGGCGGCGGATCGAACCCTGCCATGCGCCGGTTCCACGATCCCGAGCGCTATCGGATCGTGCTCTTCGACCAGCGCGGCTGCGGCCGCTCCACGCCCCATGCCGAGCTTGCGGAGAACACGACCTGGGACCTCGTTGCAGATATTGAGCGGCTGCGGACGCATCTGGGGATCGAACGCTGGCAGGTCTTCGGCGGCTCCTGGGGCTCGGCGCTCGCGCTCGCCTATGCTCAGACCCACCCGGGCCGGGTGAGCGAACTGGTGCTGCGCGGCATCTTCACCCTGCGCCGGGCAGAACTGCTTTGGTTCTATCAGGACGGAGCGGGCTGGTTGTTCCCCGAGCTCTTCGAGATCTACCGAAACCATATTCCGGAAGACGAACGCAGCGACATGATCGCCGCCTACTACCGACGCCTGACCCACGCAGACCGCGGTGTACGGGTGACGGCGGCCCGGCACTGGGCCCAGTGGGAAGGCGCCACCCTGTCGCTCAGGCCGGATCCGCGCCGTGTCGCCACCTTCGGCGAGGACGACTTCGCCCTGGCCTTCGCCCGCATCGAATGCCACTACTTCGTCAATGGCGGCTTCTTCGAGCGCGATGACCAGTTGATCGCCAATGTCGACCGCATTCGCCATATCCCCGGCGTGATCGTGCAGGGCCGCTACGATGTGGTGACGCCGGCCCAGACGGCCTTCGACCTTGCAAGGGCGTGGCCGGAAGCGGAATTCGTGATGATAGGTGACGCCGGCCATACCGCCATGGAACCGGGGATCGGCGTAGCACTCGTCGCCGCGGCCGAACGCTTCAAGGATCTCCCGGCCTGACGCGCAAAGCGCTTTCGCGCCCGCTCAGGTCCCCTGATAGTGCAGGGTCATGCTGCGCTGGTGCGGACCGCAGCGATGCTCGATGACAAAGACTTCCTGCCAGGTGCCGAGATCGAGACGACCGTCGACCACAGGCACCTGCAGGCTGACCCCGGTCAGGACGGTCTTGATGTGAGCCGGCATGTCGTCCTCGCCTTCCAGGGAATGCCTCCAGCCGCCGTCGGCCGGCGCCATCCTGTCGAGCGCGTCAAGGATATCGTCCTGTACGTCCGGATCGGTGTTTTCCTGCACGGTGAGCGATGCGGAAGTGTGACGGAGAAATATTGTCAGCAACCCGTCGCAGGCATCGACAGACTGCAGCCAGCGATTGAGTTCCCCGCCGATGGCCAGGAACGACCGTCCGCCGGTGGAGACGACGAGCCGGCCCATATGCTGGCGCAGCTCGCGCGCTTCTTCCTCAAGTGTCCATACGCCTATACTCAAGGTCGAAGCTTTCGGACGCATCGTTTCCCCCGTTATCGTTACGAAAGCGGCAAAGACTATGAGCCCTGTCACACTGAATCGCAAGATTGCATCGACTACCGCAACGTATTCGCGAAAGCGGTCGCGAAACGGCCTGCGGCCTCTCGCACCGCTTGCAAAAATCGGTCTTACGCAGGTAAATCAGAACCATGTCCCTGATCGATCCGAAGCTTTTTCTCGATGAAGCGGTTAGCGCGGAAACGCAGGCGTTCAACCGCGACCTCGCCGGACGCCTCGGCGCCCTGCCCGACCAGTGGAGCTTTCCTCCGGCCGTGATCCGGGAAAGGCGGGCGCAAGGTCTGGGACCGTTTCCGATGCCGGAAAAAAGCCCCTACGCCGAAACGATCCATATATCCGGCCCGCACGGAGACATCCCCTTACGCCTCTTCGTCCCGGCGGCGCGCCGACCAGCCGGCGCCTACCTCCACATCCATGGCGGCGGCTGGACGCTCGGCTCGGCCGAAAACCAGGATCCCCGGCTGGAAGAAATCGTCGAACGCACCGGGCTTGCCGTCCTTTCGGTCGACTACCGGCTCGCGCCCGAACACCCCTATCCGCAAGGGCCGGACGATTGCGAGGCCGCAGCCCTTTGGCTCGTCTCCGAAGGCGCCAAGCGGTTGAATGTCTTACGCTTCGCCATCGGCGGCGATTCGGCCGGCGCCAATTTGGCGGCCGCAACGCTGATCCGCATGCGCGACAGGCACCTCGGCATGCCGTTTCAGGCAGCGATCTTCGAATGCGGCTGTTTCGACCTTTCGCTCACACCGAGTGCCCGCTCATGGGGCAGCGAGAAACTGGTACTGAATACCCGTGACATCACAATGTTCGTGCGGCACTACCTTGCGCATGGGCATGACGCCTACCAGCCGGATATCTCGCCGCTTTATGCCGACCTTCGCGGCCTCCCTCCCGCTCATTTCGCCGTCGGAACGCGCGACCCTCTGCTCGATGACACGCTGTTCATGGCCGCGCGCTGGCAGGCGGCCGGCAACCAGTGCGAACTGGCCGTCTATCCCGGCGGCTGCCACGTTTTCCAACAGTTCGCGCTCGGCATTTCGCGCGCGGCAAACGAAGCGGCAGATGCTTTCCTCTCGACACATGCCGCGTCGGCCAAGAGCGCCTGATTTCGCACGTACAAAGACGAACTCGCAGCATCGGCCAAAATAGCTTAGTATAAATTTCAAAATATACGGCAGGGCGATAAGCCTGGCCGAAATAATCACTACTGTGCATTCGGGCCCCACAACCAGGAAAAGACCATGCCCGCCGTGGAAACCCTGTTTTCCTTCGTGAACAGGTGGGAGTGCGACGAGAACGAGCATCTGAACGTTCAGTACTACTTCTCGCGCTTCGAGGAAGCCGACCGCCAATTTCGACTGCTCACCGGCCTGAGCGATGCGCTGGCCGGGCCCAGGCGCTGCCGTCACGTACGGTATCATCGTGAGTTGTGTGTCGGCCATGTCCTCCTCATGACCTCATATGCAGCGGTCGACGGGCCGCATATGCTGACGATCGTCCACGAGTTGAGGACCGATGACGGTGCGCTGGCCGCGACCGCCATTGATGGCTATTCGGCAGCCGAGGGGACCGTGCGCGAGCTGCGCCGCCGCTTCAAGCCGGTGGAGCTCGCGATGCCGGAATATGCTATGCCGCGCGGCCTGCCGGCAGCCGTCAGCGCGATGAAGAGCACGCTGGACGGCCTGATCGCCGGCGGCGCGGCCATCGTCAACCGCTCGACCGTGACGCCCCGCAACCTGGGGCCGGAAGGGCGGGCCGACGACGAACTGGCGATCGGCCGCTTCACGGAAGCCGCGCCGCATGTCTGGAACATGACGCCCATGACATCGTCATGGCTGGCGGAGCGCGATCTCGGTCGCGTCGCCGTGGAGATGAAGCTTGCCTGGCTTGGACCGCTGAAGGCAGGTGATCCCATCATCGTCGTCAGCGCGCCGATTGCCGCCTCCCGCAGCACCTTCGCATTCCGTCATCATCTGTTCGAGACGCGCGCAAGCCGCCTCGCCGCCGTCTGCGAGACCGTCGCCCTGACCATGGACCTGAAGACACGCAAGGCCGTCCCGCTACCCGACGACATACGCAAGGCAATCCTGGAGCGCACCCTTTCCTCGTAAGGCGCGTGGGGAGAATCGCTCAGTTCGGCTTTTCCTCGAGCTCCTCGCGCAGGCTTTGCATCAGCCCGAAGAAACGCCGCATTGCCTTCTCGGTGAAATCGAGCGCCCTATCGAGCTGCTTTTCGTCTTCGGCCGACAATCCGTCCGGCGAAGGCCGCGCCTCCTTGCCGTTCAGTCCGCCCATGGCTTCTTCTGCAGAGCGGCCAATAGCGAGGATCTTTGCCTCCAGCTCGCGATTGCGTGCCGTCAGTCGCTCGTTTTCTATGGCGAGCGCGGCGATTTCCTCTTCCAGCGCCCGCTCGGCATCGGGCAGGGGAACGCACCGCCAGGCGTCGTTCACCTTCTTGCAAAGCGAGACTCGGCCGCTCTGGCGGTCGAGCCGAAGGAAGCCATCGCCCGTCTCGCTAAGCGAATAGCGATCCTTGTCGAGCGGATTGTCCGCAGCCTGGACGGGCGCCGCTGCCAGCAGAACAGCTGCCAGAGGCGCCGCCAATATCCGTGCCGTCATTCCTCGTCATCCCTGCATTATGGCCTATCCTGTGGCCTGCATCGTGGCATCTGCCATCAACTGCCGCATGGCAACAGTCTATCCCCGGATGGACGGGAAAGCACGGGCGGTGGGCGTTTTCCCCCCCGAACTCAGTCGGCGGTATAGGCCGCGCGGTCCGAGGCAAGCGCATCGGCAAGAAGTTCCAGCCGGTCCTGGCCCCAGAACACCTCGCCCTTCCATACGTAGCTCGGGGAGCCAAAGACGCCCGCATCGACCGCTTCCTGCTGATGGGCGGCATAGCGGTCGGCAATCTCCGTCTTTTCCGAAAGGTCGAGAATGCGCGCCGCATCCTGGCCGAGGTCGGTGAGGATCGACGTCAATACCTCTCGATCGGCGACATTGCGCTCTTCCGCCCAGACCGAGCGCAGCACGCGCTCGGAAAAGAGGCCGACCGGGCCGCCTTCCAGCGCCAGCGCAATCGCAGCGCGGTCTGATGGCCCCGCGTCCACCGGGAAGAAGGCAGGGCGCAGATTGAGAGGCAGGTCCCGCTTGTCGCGCCAGCGCTGCAGTTCGAGGAACCGGTAGGCCTGGCGAACAGCATGACGCTGGCCGAGCGGCAGGCCGCCGGTTTCGGCGAAAACCTGGCCGAGATTCACCGGCTTGAAGCGAACGGCATAATTATGTGCTTCGGCCAGATCGAGGAATGCCCGGTGGCCCATATAGGCCCAGGGAGAAGGATGCGAGTAGTAGTAGTCGATGACACGCTGCATAGCAGATCGTTTCCTGGAAAAAGACCGGTCATGCCTTCATGACCCATTTCGGCGGCAACCCTGCGCCGTGGAACCGTGACGATCAAGCCTTGACGTTGCCGGGAACCAGTGCCTCCAGCAGCTCTATGCGGTCGGCATCCTCCGGCTTCTTGTCCCAGCGCAGGCGATGAACGCGCGGAAAACGCATTGCCAATCCGGACTTATGGCGGGTCGAGCGGGCGATGCCTTCGAACGCGACCTCAAGAACGAGCCCGGTCACTTTTGTGTGGGCAACCTCGCGAACCGGCCCGAAACGGTTGGTCGTATTGTTGCGGACGAAACGGTCGATCTCGAAAAGTTCCTCGTCGGTGAAGCCGAAATAGGCTTTGCCGACGGGTACCAGTTCCTCGTCCCGCCAAACGCCGAACGTGTAGTCGGAATAAAAGGACGACCGCTTGCCGTGGCCGCGCTGGGCATAAAGAAGCACGGCGTCGACCAGATAGGGATCGCGCTTCCACTTGAACCAGAGGCCCTTGGGGCGGCCCGGCACGTAGGGCGCGTCGCGCCGCTTCACCATGACGCCTTCTACGGCCTCCGCATCCCCGGCTTCGATGTGGCCAGCCGGATTGGCACGCGCGGCAGCTAACTCGTCCCAGTCGCGGAAGCCGATCAGCGGCGAAAGTCCGATTGCCGGCAGCGACAGGCGTTCGACGAAACTTTCGAGCTCCCCGCGGCGCGCCTCGAAGGCAAGCTCCCGGAGATCGCGCCCGTCAGAGGAAAGAAGATCGTAGGCGCGGATTGCCACAGGATGGCTTTTCAGCAACGCCTTGGTGACGGACTTGCGGTTGAGACGCTGCTGCAACTCGTTGAAGGATTGGACGCGCCCCGCCCGAACCACCAGAAGCTCGCCGTCGATCGATCCTTCGAAGTCGATTTGCTCGACCAGGTCGGGAAAGGCTTCGGAGATGTCTTCGCCCGAGCGTGAAAAAAGGCGCCGGCGGAAGGTTCCGCTCTCGTCGCGGCCGGCTACGGCCTGAACGCGAATGCCGTCCCACTTCCATTCGGCGGCGAAATGGGCTGGATCGAGTTCGGCGAAAGTTTCCGGCTCGATGGGACGCGCCAGCATCGGCGGACGAAACGGCGCGGGATCCGAGCTTAGGGGCGCAGGGGCACGCCCCTCCGCCCAGGCGAAGAGAGCCTCGTAGGGAGGATCCAGCCCGTGCCAGGCTTCCTCGATCCGGTCCGTATCGAGAGGGCCGAGGCCGGCGACCGCCGTTTTCGCCAGCCGCGCCGATACGCCCACCCGCATGCCGCCGGTGACGAGCTTCAGTAGCGCCCAGCGCCCGGTCTCATCGAGCGTATCGAGCCAGCCGGCGATCAACCCCGGTACCTCGGACTTGCCGGCGCTGCGCAGGCCCACAACCACGTCCGACAGCAGCGGCGGCGGCGCATTGACGCCCCTGTTCGCCGGCCACATCAGGGCGATCGTCTCGGACAGGTCGCCAACGAAATCGTAGGACAACGCGAAAAGTTCAGGATCGGTGCGTTCCGCGATCAGCCCTCGCAGCATCGCCGGCTTGGCATGGCGAAAATCGAGGCCGTCGGTAAGCGCGGCAAGGGCAAGCCCGCGCTCGGGATCCGGGGTCGTGCCGAAATATTGCGTCAGGAGCGCCAGTTTGGCATTGCGCCGCGGCTCGTAGGAGAGCCGATCCAATAGCTCCGAAAACCGTTGCATGCGTGCGGGTAAAGATGCCTCAGGTTTCGTTGACGATCATCGCGATCCGCCAATCCTCGCCGTCGAGGACGAGGTGATAGTGGCAGGCGAATTCGAAGACGGATTCATCCGCGCCGTTGTCCTGCGTCCAGGCCAGTGACACCAGCGCCGTCGAGCCGCTGACATGTGCGGATAGTACCTCGAAGTCCGAGCGCACGACCTCTTCGCGATCGAGCGCTTCGAGCAGCTTCTCGATATTTTCCAGCAGCTCTTCCTCGTCGGCGAAGACGTTACCCTTGCCGAACTGCCATATCACCGCCGGATAGGCGAAGCAATCGGCGATCGCCTCGGCATCGTAGTCGTCGAAGGCCGCGCGGTAACCCTCGAAAAGTTCGGCGATCGCTGCCTGCGCCTCATCGGCATAGGCATCGTCCTCTGCCGGGTTGATTGCGCTCTCGTCGGCCATGGCACCTGCCCTCCCCGCCAAATGATATGTCCACAGGCTCGGCCCGGATCGAATGTGCCTTTTGAATATAACCACAGTCGCGGCTAAACAATGCCCACCGTTTCGCCGTCCCCGCCATCCTCGTAGCCGGCGAGATTGAGCGGCCGCGCGTTCAGCCCGCGGCTGCGGCACCAATGCACCAGCGCGTCTTCAGCGCCATGCGTGACCCAGATGTCCTCGGCGCCCGTCTCGACCACGGTACGGCACAGGTCGTCCCAGTCCGCATGGTCCGAAATGATCAGCGGCAGTTCAGCCCCGCGCTGCCTTGCCCGAGCCCTCACCCGCATCCAGCCGCTGGCAAGCGCCGTCACCGGATCGCCGAAGCGCCGGGCCCAACGATCCGTCAGCTGTCCGGGCGGACACAGGACGATTTCGCCGGCGAGTTCCTTCCCGCGACCGCCGACCGGCTCCAGCGGCCCGAACGCAACGCCTTCGGCCTCGTAGAGGGCGCAAAGCGGCTCCAGCGCCCCGTGCAGATAGACCGGACGATTGTAGCCGCTCTCCCGCAGATGGGCGATTAGGCGTTGCGCCTTGCCCAGCGCATAGGCGCCGACGAGATGGGTCTTGTCGCCGAAAAGCCCGAGCGAGGCCGTAAGTTTGCCGATCTCGCCGGTGGCCGGCGGATGGCGAAACACCGGCAAGCCGAACGTTGCCTCGGTGACGAAGAGATCGCAGGGCACCAGTTCGAAGGGCGCGCAGGTCGGGTCGGGCTGCCGCTTGTAGTCGCCCGAGACCACGGCGACGAAGCCGCCGAAATCGAGCCGGATCTGGCACGAGCCGAGCACATGGCCGGCCGGATGGAAGGAAACGCCGACACCGGCGACCGACAGCCGCTCGCCCGGCGCGATCGCCTGCGTAGTGCCGGCAAATCCGGCTCCGTAGCGCACGGCCATGATCTTCAGTGTCTCGGAGCTTGCCAGTACCGAGCCGTGGCCGGCGCGGGCGTGATCGGCATGGCCATGGGTGATCAGCGCGCGCTCGACCGGACGCACCGGATCGATGAAGAAATCACCGGCGGAACAATAAAGACCGGCATCGGTTAGGATGAGGTTTTGCTGCAAAATCGCCGTATCTTCCGTCGCTGGGACCGGACCCTGCCATCAACTTAGTTCCGCCGACCGGAAATGCCAGCAGCCCTCGTGACCGCCTTTCGTTTCTGCTATTCAACGTTTCATGCATGCGCCCGCCGACGACCTACTGCCGCAGGCCTTCCAGACCTGGTTCGCCAGCCGTGGCTGGGCGCCGCGCGCGCATCAGCTCGACCTGCTGCGGTTGACGGAGAGCGGGCACTCGACGCTGCTGATCGCCCCGACGGGCGCCGGCAAGACGCTGGCCGGCTTCCTGCCGAGCCTCGTCTCGCTGACAAAGCGCGGGCGGACAAAACCGGGCATGGCAAGACGCGGCATCCATACGCTCTATATCTCGCCGCTGAAGGCGCTGGCCGTCGATATCGCCCGCAACCTAGAGGCCCCCGTCTCCGAGATGGGACTGCCGGTCACGGTCGAGACCCGCACGGGCGACACCCCGGCGCACAAGCGACAGCGGCAGAAACAGGCCCCGCCGGACATATTGCTGACGACACCGGAGCAGGTAGCGCTGCTGCTGTCCGATCCCGCAGCAGCCCGCATGTTCGACAATCTCGACACGATCATCCTCGACGAATTGCATGCGCTGGTGACGTCGAAGCGCGGCGATCTCCTGTCGCTCGGCCTCGCCCGGCTGCGCCGCATCGCGCCCGGGCTCAAGGCAATCGGCCTGTCGGCAACCGTCGCCGAGCCGGACGACCTGCGCGCCTATCTCGTCGCGCAGCCCGCCGAGGAAACGCGCCTACTGGCGGAACTGGTGAAGGTGGACGGCGGCGCCACGCCCGACATCTCGATCCTCGAAACGGCGGAGCGCCTGCCCTGGTCGGGCCACACCGCCCGATATGCGCTTGCCGGCCTCTACCGCGTGCTGAAGGAGCACAGGACGACGCTTATCTTCGTCAACACCCGCAGCCAGGCGGAGATGCTGTTTCAGGAACTCTGGCGCATCAACGACGACAACCTGCCAATCGCGCTCCATCACGGCTCGCTCGATGTCGGCCAGCGGCGCAAGGTCGAAGCGGCTATGGCAGCCGGGTCGCTGCGGGCAATCGTCTGCACGTCGTCGCTGGATCTGGGTATCGACTGGGGCGACGTCGACCTGGTGGTCAATGTCGGCGCACCGAAGGGCGCAAGCCGTCTTGCGCAGCGCATCGGCCGCGCCAACCATCGCATGGACGAACCGTCCAAGGCGATCCTCGTGCCGGCCAACCGCTTCGAGGTGATCGAATGCCAGGCAGCGCTTGCCGCCTCGAAGGCAGGGGCCCAGGACACGCCTCCCCTGCGCGACGGTGGCCTGGACGTACTCGCCCAGCACGTGCTTGGCATGGCCTGCGCCGCGCCGTTCTTTCCGGAGGAGCTCTATTTCGAAGTCCTGTCTGCCGAGCCTTACCGCCGGCTTGATCGGGCAACCTTCGACAGGATCGTCGATTTCGTCGCGACCGGCGGCTATGCGCTGAAGACCTACGAGCGCTATGCGCGGCTAAGGAAGGCGGCGGACGGCAGCTACCGCATCTCCCACCCGCGCGTCGCGCAGCAGTACCGGCTCAATGTAGGCACGATTGTCGAAGCACCCATGCTGAAGGTGCGGCTGGTGCGCTCCAGGGCCGCGGGACGACAATCGCCGCTCGGACGCGGCGGACGCCCGCTCGGCGAGATCGAGGAATGGTTTGTCGAGCAACTGAGCCTTGGCGACACGTTCCTGTTTGCCGGCGAGGTGCTGCGCTTCGAGGGGATCCGGGAGAACGAGGCCTATGTCTCGCGCACTCGATCCGAAACTCCGCAGATCCCTTCCTATCAGGGCGGCAAGTTCCCGCTGTCGACCTATCTCGCCGACCGGGTGCGGCACATGTTGGCCGAACCCGAAAGCTGGGGCCAGCTTCCCGATCAGGTGCGCGAGTGGCTGGAGATCCAGCGGCATCGGTCGAAATTGCCCACAGCCGATGGACTTCTTGTGGAAACTTTCCCAAGGGCAGGAAAGCATTACATGGTCGCCTACCCGTTCGACGGCAGGCTTGCCCACCAGACGCTCGGCATGTTGCTGACGCGGCGGCTGGAGCGCGCCGGCGCGCGGCCATTGGGCTTTGTCGCCAATGACTATGCCCTCGCCGTCTGGGGCCTGGGCGATCTATCGGCCATGATCCTGCAAGGCCGATTGTCGCTCGACGAACTCTTCGACGCCGACATGCTGGGCGACGATCTTGACGCCTGGCTCGCCAGTTCCAGCCTTCTGAAACGCACATTCCGCTCTTGCGCGGTGATCGCCGGATTGATAGAGCGCCGCCATCCGGGCAAGGAAAAGACCGGCCGGCAAGTGACCGTGTCCTCAGACCTCATTTACGACGTATTGCGCTCGCATGAGCCCGATCACGTGCTTTTACGCGCGACCTGGCACGACGCGGCCACAGGACTTTTGGATATCTTAAGATTGAATGAACTTCTTTCCCGAACCCACGGTCGAATCACGCATACTGCGCTCGCCCGAGTATCGCCGCTGGCCGTTCCGGTCATGCTCGAGATCGGGCGCGAGCCGGTCTACGGCGAGGCACAGGAGGCGCTGCTTGCCGGTGCCGCCGACGACCTGATCGGGGAGGCTATGGGGTGAGGCTTTTCGCGGCCACGCAGAAATCACGCGGCTTCGTGCCCGTGTGCCATGATCTTTCGATCGCGGGCACACTTGTCGGCCTGCACGACAGCGGCGCCATGTGGCTGCCGGACGAGCACACGCTGGTCGTCGCCGACCTCCATCTCGAAAAGGCCTCAAGCTTTGCCCGGCGCGGTGTGATGCTGCCGCCCTATGACACCGGCGCGACGCTGGAAAAGCTCGCCGAGGCCATCGACGCCTTCGAGCCGCGACGGGTGATTGCGCTGGGCGACAGCTTCCACGATCGCAACGGCTCCGACCGCCTGCCTGCCGCCTACCGCGCCATGCTCACGACGCTGCAACTCGGGCGGGAGTGGATCTGGGTAACCGGCAATCACGATCCAATCGCTCCGGTCGGCCTTTGCGGCGAGACGGTTGAAGAGGTGAGTTTCGCCGGCCTCGCATTCCGCCACGAGCCAAGGGCTTTGGCCGAGGGCTTTGCCGAGGTCGCAGGCCATCTTCATCCGGCCGGCAAGGTACGGCGTTACGGTCGCTCGGTACGTCGTCCCTGCTTCGCCACCAACGGCGAGCGGTTGGTGCTTCCCGCCTTCGGCGTGCTGACCGGTGGCCTCAACGTGCTGGATCCCGCCTGGGAAAGCGTTTTTCCAGCCCGGCGTTTTTCGGCCTTCCTGCTTGGCGAAGGCCGCCTCTATCCCTTTACCGCGAGCAAGCTGGTGTCCGACTGATTGTCACGCGGAAACCAGACCGGCGGAAATCAGCCCGGTCATGGCGATGGCCGTCATGTGCAGACGGATCTTGCCGAACCAGGCAGGCAGACCGCCCTTGCCTGATTCAGTGAAATCGATGGCGCCCTGCACGCCGATCGCCAGGGCAAGAACGAAAAAGCCGACGGTCTCTGGAAGAAACACTGCGTCCCAGCCGATCAGCGGCGGCACGATCGACCAGAAAAACAGCCGGTCGCGCCGATCCTTGTCAACCTGCGAGAACAGTCCCTGCCCCCAGCGAATTCCGGCAAGGAAGGACAGGATCAGCGCCGCATAGACGATGGCGCCGCGCGTCGATGGACCGTCTTCCGCCTCTTCCAGGTAAATCATCAAAGGCGCGGCGAGAAACGGAACCGCGGCCGCATAAGCCAATAACCGCGCGACGAGAGGAACGTCGCTGGCAGTCGCTTCCTGTCGGTTGGTACTGGCTGTCCACATGGCGCCTCCACAACCTTTGCGGATAGTCCGCTAATTGATTCATATGCGCGCTTTGCGGCACGTCAAGGGCTATCACCCGGATCATTGCCGAAGTGCGAGCAGAAGCGATCGAATATTGACATAACTAGTTATATAGTTATATTAACGTCCATGACATCAACCTCTCCAATCGCACGCGCTCTGGCTGCGCTCGGTCATGATACGCGTCTGCAAGTCTACCGGCTTCTCGTTCGAGCGGGCCATGACGGCCTGAACGTCGGTGAAATCGGCTCCCTTCTCGAGATGCCGGCTTCGACCTTGGCACACCATCTGAGCTCGTTGGTCGATGCGGGCCTCGTCATTCAGGAGCGCAGAGGCAGGGAAGTGACGAACCGGGCGGATTATGACGCAATGCAGCGCACCCTCTCCTACCTCACGTCGGAGTGCTGCTCTGGCGTGAAACTCACGCACGAAGACGCGGCCTGACCAAAAATTTTTTGTCTATTATCACCATAAATCTAGAGGTGTCGTTATGTCAGGATTAACACTGGTTGCCCGCGACAAAGCAAAGTCAATCGGAACATCGCTCTTGGCCAGGGAGCAGGCTTGGCTGGTGTCGGGAGCGATCCTCTTGGCGACCTTTGCGCTTGATCCTGTGCAGGGTATCGAAAGCGCTCTTTTCACCGCGGGCAACCTCATCGATGTCGCACCGTTTCTCGTTCTGTCGATCGGCCTTGCCGCCTTTGCCGGCGCCTCCGGCGCGGACGGTCTGATCGCGCGGGCGTTTACCGGGTCCCCTGCGATCATGATCCTCCTTGCAGCTGCGGCCGGCGGATTGTCGCCGTTCTGTTCCTGCGGAGTTATCCCGCTTATCGCGGCGCTGCTCAGCATGGGTGTGCCGCTTTCCGCTGTCATGGCGTTCTGGCTGGCGTCCCCAGTCATGGATCCGTCAATGTTCGTCCTGACTTCAGGCGTGCTCGGCCTCGACTTCGCGATCGCCAAGACCCTTGCCGCCATTGGCCTTGGCCTCTTCGGCGGCGCAGCCGTTGCGCTGTTCACAAAAGCCGGCAGCTTTTCCAGTATCCTGAGGGAGGGTGTAGGCAATGGCGGCTGCGGCGGCGGCAAGGTGCGGACCGTGCAACCGATTGTCTGGCGGTTCTGGACTGACCGCTCACGGCTTTCGAAGTTCAGCCGTGAGGGCCTGAAGGCCGCACTCTTCCTTGCCAAGTGGCTGACGCTGGCCTTCCTGCTCGAAAGCCTGATGCTGGCTTACGTTCCAGCAAATCTGATTGCCGGGGCCCTTGGCGGAACGGGGCTTGCGCCGATCGCCACTGCGACGCTGGTCGGGGTTCCGGCCTATCTGAACGGCTATGCCGCTCTGCCACTCGTCAGCGGGCTTGTCGATCAAGGCATGGCGCCTGGCGCTGGTCTCGCCTTCCTCGTCGCCGGCGGCGTCACGTCCCTACCCGCTGCCATCGCCGTCTGGGCATTAGTCAATCGGACAGTATTCGCCCTGTATATCGGCCTCGCGCTCGCCGGTTCGTTCATCTCCGGCGTTCTTTACCAGCTATGGTGTATCCTGTGACGGAGAACCATTGCATCGGAGATTGCAAACGCCAGAAAGCAAAACTCGAAAGAGCAAACGGACATGATGGAGGGGTAATTCTCCCCTCCGTCGATCTCGGAAGGGTGACGCTCAGTCCCTGCGGAAGATCACGCCGGCGAGCCACCCGGTAAAAAGCGCAAGGAACACAGCCACCGCCCCGTAGATGGCGGAATATTTGTAGGCGGCAGTATAGGTAAGCTGCTCGAAGCCGGTCTTGGCGATCGTCAGGTCGTTTTCCTGGCTGGCCAGAAGCGCACCGCCACGCAGGAGATAGGTGCGCACCTTGTAAGCCCCGACCGGCACGTTCGACGGTATCGGTATGGTGGTGCGAAATAGACTGTCGCTGAGAAACTCAACGGAACCGGCACGCTCGGAATAGAGGCCGTTGCGGATCAGCAGCCGCAGAAAAGCGTTACGGAAGTCGAACCGTTCCGAGATCGGAACGGGCGAATCCTCGAGCACGCGCAGGCTGATGTTGTGCAGGCCGATCTGGAACCTCTCCAGCGTGTTGCGCTGGGCGAGATCGCCGACCGGACGGGTCACATGCGCGGCGTAAAAGCCCGGCACGCCAATGAACGTCTCCGCATCGCGATTGACCCACAGGCCCAGAAACCGCTGCTTGCGCCTCGTTGTGACGTCTTGCTCAGGCCCGGTTACGATGACAGCGATATCGTACGGATCGGCGCGGGCGACGGTGGCGAAATCGCGGACGATCTCGCCGAAGACGACGATCTCGGTACCCGTGAAATTGGATTCGATCCGGACCCGGTCGGAAGACAGCGCCGCAACCAGGGCCTCCGACCGCGCCGACCCTGCCCCCGCGAGCCAAAGCACCAGCAGGCAGGCGGCGAGCGCGCGCCCCCTCATCTCATCAGTCCCGAAATGACGGAATAGGAATATAGCTCTTCCGGCATGATCAGCAGGCCGACGGCGAAGCGCACGCCGACGGCCAGAACCAGCAGGGCAAGGAGCAGGCGGAGCTGGTCACCGCGCAGCTTTTGCCCGGTGCGCGCCCCGAATTGAGCGCCGATCACTCCGCCGACCATCAGGATCAGGGCCAGCACGATATCGACCGACTGGGTGGAAACGGCATGCAGGAAACTTGCCGCCGCCATGGTGACGAGGATCTGCAACAGCGACGTGCCGATGACGATATTGGTCGGCACCCGCAGGATATAGATCAGCGCCGGCACCATCATGAAGCCGCCGCCGATGCCAAGCACTGTGCCGAGAAAACCGATCGTTGAACCGAGGAAGATGATCGGAATCACGCTGACATAGAGGCGTGACTGGCGAAACCGCATCTTGAGCGGCAGTCCGTGCACCCAGTTATGACGTCCCGGCAACCGGACGGGTGCGTTCGCGCCGGAACGCCGGCGGGCGATGGCACGCATCGATTCCATCAGCATCAGAACACCGATCGTGCCGAGGAATGTGACATAGGACAGGGAAATGACGAGATCCAGCTGGCCAAGCTTGCGCAGGATATCGAAAAGCCAGACGCCGATACCGGATCCCACGATGCCGGCGGCGAGCAACAGGCCGGCGAGCTTGAAATCGATCGCCTTGCGCCGCCAGTATGCGAGCACTCCCGACGCGGACGAAGCCACGATCTGGGTCGTCACGGTGGCGACCGAGACGGCGGGAGGGATACCGGAAAAGATCAGAAGCGGCGTCAGCAGAAAGCCGCCGCCGATACCGAACAGGCCGGACAGGAAGCCGACCGCTCCCCCCATTCCGAATACCGTGAACATGTTCACGGGCAATTCCGCAATGGGAAGATAGATCTGCACGGGGCACCCCGGCTTGTCCCGCCGGCTTTCTACCGGCACGATGATTTCGGTTCAGTTCGTCCGCAAGCCCACAAGCCTGAAGAGGCGAACTGTTTCAGGCAGCCGGTGCGACCAGCCCCTGCGCGGATAAGGGCGCTGACAGCATCCTCTGTCAACGCCGAATACGTACTTTCAGCTATCTTCCTGCGATGACGGACCGAACTCAATTTGAACTTTCGGCCCAAGCGCGTCAGATCGAGCGGCCAAGCAGTTCCTTGATAAGATCCTGATCGATCGTGCCGGTGGCCGGAAGCCCCTCCCGTTTCTGGAAGGCGATCACCGCATCGCGGGTCTTCGGCCCGATCTGCCCGTCCGCGGTACCGGGATCGAAGCCGAGGCGCGCCAGCAGCTTCTGCGCGGTCAGCACCATCTCCTGCGGCCCCAGCGACAGAGCGGCCTTGGAGACGACATCCGCCGGCGCAACCCAGGACGGATCGGCCACGACCTCGTTCGAGGATGGAGCGAGCGGCACATCCTTCCAGGTGTCGACGGCAAGCCGCGCTTCCGCGAGTTCTTCCTTGGACAGGATATTCGCGACCTCGTCGCGCTTCTTGGCGGCATCATTGTCGCCCTGCCGGGCCGCCAGGGCGAACCACTTGTAGCTCGCCACCAGGTCTTTCCCGACGCCGAGGCCTCGCGCATAGAGAATGCCGAGATTGTACTGGCTGTCACGCACGCCGTAGCCGGCCGACTGTTCGAACCATTCGGCAGCCTTGATGAAATCCGGTTCGCCATCGACGCCTTCCGCATGAAGTACGGCGAGATTATGGATCGCCTTGGCATTGCCCTGGACCGCGGCAAGCTCGTACCAGGTGCGTGCCTTCGCGATGTCCTTCGCAACCCCCTGCCCCTTCTCGTACAGGCTGCCGAGGCGGTACTGCGCGGGAGCCAGGCCGCTCTCCGCCGCCCTCTGATAGTAGCGGGCGGCTTCGGCCAAGTCGGGCCGCACGCCGATCCCGTCGCCATAACGGGCAGCGATCTCGAAATTCGCGCGTGGATCGCCGTTGGCCGCGGCCTTGCGCAGCGCCAGCGGGCCGACGTCTTCCGGCGGCAGGGAAACGACCTTGTCCTCGGCGGCCGGTTCCCCGATGCCGCCGGCTTTGGACTGAGAAGGTGCAAAGCCGGCCGAAGACTGAACCGATGACTTCGGTACGAAGCTGCTGTCCACTCCGACCGGAGGAGCAAAGGCGACATCTCTCTCGCCGTGGCCGTTTTCGGAGCGTGGCGACGGGGCGGCCGTCTGCGGCCCGGGCGTTGTGGCATCGGCTCCAGCCGTACCCTCCGAAGGAGGTGGCGAAGGCGGCTTCACGACACCGGCGGAGACGGGCGTCACCGGAGCGGAAGGAGGCGTCGCCTGGCTGACGGACGACGGCACTTCGGGCGAGACGATCGGCGCAGGCGTTTCGATTGCGGCGACATCGTCCGCCGGAGCGGAGACGAGGCGGAAGACCTGCAGCGTACCGATGGCCAGCACGATGGCGGCAGCGGCCAGCAGCAGCGCGCGCCGGCGCGAGGACATCGGCGCGCCGCCCTTCGCGGCGGGCTTCTTTTCCTCATCGCCGCCTGCAGCGTCTTCAGCCGGTCGGCGGTCGGCGCGAAGGTTCGCCATCGAGGCCGCGATCTCCGCGCGGATATCCTTGCGGCTTGGCCTGGCCAACTCAACGGCGGGAATCTCGGTGGGCGACTTGCCACGCTTGCGCCCAAGGCGAGACTTCAGCCAGCCCGCCTTTTCTTCGGCCTGCGCTTTGACGGGCGGCGCTTCGATCGCGGCAACCGCATCAACGACGGGCTCCTGTCGTGCTGCGCTTCTGGAAATCCTGCCTTTCGACGGCTGCGCTTTGGCGGTCTTGTCCTTGCCGCCGGCAGCTTCTGCGGCGGCGGCCTGCGCGGCGCGGCGTGCCGCCGCGATGAAATCGGCCTTGCGGTTGCGCGCTTCTTCCTCCGGCGACCCGGCAGGACGCCGGGCAGAGCGCTCCTGCCCCGCCCCCCGCGCTACAGCAGGAGGCTTGCCCGATCCCGGTTCAAGCGGCCGGTCGTCGTCGGGAGAGTTTCCCGTCCTGGCCTTTCCGAATACGCGGGCCGGCTCGACCTTGTCGTCGTCCAGCGCCTCCAGGCGATCGCCGATCGATGTCAGCAGGCCCTGTATATCGCCGGTGTCACCGCCGCCCGGACGCTCGGCGCGGCCGGCGGCCGCAGCGGCGGAAAGGAGCTGCTGGAGATCATCCCGCAACGCGTCGACCGCCCGGCTCGTGTCATCGGCGCCTGCACGGGAGGCTGGCCTGCCGAGATTGGCCAACCGGCTTTCGGCCGCGTCAATCTCCGCGGCGAGACGCGCGACCTTGCCCTCGAGCAACGCTATGGCCTTGTCATCACCTCCGCGCGACACCGCTTCGGCCAGCTCGCGCAGCCGCGCCTCGATATCCCCGGCGTTGCCTTTCGGCTCGGCAAACGACAGGCGAAGCTCGGCGATTTCCCGCTGCACGTCCGCAAGGCCCGCCAGGTCGCCGGACCCGCCATCGTCCAGACGGGCATTGAGGCGCTCAATTGCGCTTTCAAGACGGGCGAGCTGTTCGCCGTCGAGCCCACCGGCGGCCGCACGAAAGTCAGGCCGGTCGAACGCGTCAATCTTGCCGTCGATCGCCGCAAGCCGCTTTTCCAGCAGTGTGAAGGCCGCGTCATAGCTGCGTTGTGACGAGCGGTGATGCTCGATGCGATCGAGCCGGTCGACGAGATCGTCGAACCGTGCATCGAAATGCGGCGCGATGTCGGCCTGGGCGCGATCCTCGCTCAGCATCAGCGAAATCTGCTCCAGCCGCTCCTGCAGCCGGTCGACGGCGCGGGCGTCCGGCAGCCGATCTTCCATATTGGCCAGTCGCTCGGCGATGCCGCGCTGGCCGGCGACCAGCCGATCGATATCGTCGAGACGATGGGTCACCTCGCGCAGGCGCTCGTCGATGCCCGCCGCAAGACCGCGCATGTCGAGATTTTCCACCAGGGCCCGAATGTCCCGAAGCTCCTCGCCGAGCAGCCGCAATTCCGGGCCGCCGGCGTATTGCGCAACGCTCTCGAGGCGGCTCGACATGTCGACCACCCGGTCCTCGAGCGCCGCCATCTGGTCCGCGCTTGGCAGCACCTGGAAAGCGCTTTCGATCTCGCGCAGCCGCTGGCCGATGCCGGCGAACAAGGCTGGATCCGCGCTGCGAGAAAGCTCGTTGAGCCGCTCGACGAGATGCGAATAGCCGCTTTCCAGCGTCTGCAACTGCCCCTCGACATTGGACTGGCCGAGCCGCGCCTTCAACTCACCGATCTCGGCGCGAAGATCGTCCACAAGCCGCGCATCCGGGTGGGCTGTCCGCAAGTCCTCGATCGCGTCCGCAAGTCTGCGGATCTGCGGATCGTCCCGCCGCTCCCCGCCCTTCGCATGCACCGCCTCCCGCAAGGA
Organism: Stappia albiluteola; assembly: GCF_014050225.1. Lineage (GTDB taxonomy): Bacteria > Pseudomonadota > Alphaproteobacteria > Rhizobiales > Stappiaceae > Hongsoonwoonella > Hongsoonwoonella albiluteola. The sequence goes on from NZ_JACFXV010000066.1 coordinate 32,806, forward strand.
GGCGATTTCATCGCGCATGGCGCCATAGGCTTCGTGATAGGGATCGTTGAGGCGCTCAATCTGGCGGGAGATTTCGCGCAACAGAGCGCGCGTATCAGCCTGCTCGCCACTTTCCATCCGCACGGCATGGCCGGACCGAGGTCGAGGCTCAGGCCTGGACTGGGACGGGCGCGGATCGCCTTCCGGACGGCGATGATGGAGCGCGCGCTCCTCGCGGGCGGCAGAGACGTCGCGCCGGTACGCACGCTCGTCCTCGTCGGGCGCCTGCCTGGACAGGTCGTCCACGCGCTGGTCCAGACGGTCGAGCGCCCGCAGCACCGCCTCGATCCGGTTGGCGCGCTTGTCGCTCGCCCCCGCCTTCCCAGAACCCGCGCGCTCGCGTGAAGCCTGGGCTCGCTCCGGCAGCAGCCGGTCCAGCGACTTCGCGATATCGGAGAGGTCCTCGCGAACCGGACGCTCGGGGACCTGAACGGCGGTCGACGAGCGCGTCAGCCTTTCGGCACGCTGCTCGGGACGCTCCCGGTCAATGAACCTGCGCGCGCCGGCAGCAGGAGAGACCCACTCGTCCCGCCAGGACGCGGCATCGCCGCCGCGCTCGCGGACGGACAGGCCCCGCTCCTCATCGCGATGTCGGTCGGTCCAGGACATTAACGGCCTCGTGATCCTGCTTTTTCGGCATCCGGTCGCTCAGCCCCTGCCCGTGGCAGGGTGTCGTAGCGGTAACTTCAGGAGAGTCGGGATCCGGCCCGATACACGAAACGCCAGCCCGGATAGCTCGTTTCACAATTCACCTGTTACGGTAAACAGCCGGTTAATGGCGCTGATTCCGCACGGTACGCTCCCTCGCTCGGCGCCCGGAATCTTTCGCCCTTACCGCGTTCCCGACAAACGGAGATTGGACTGTCATTTGCCGATTCGCAGTGCGAATCCGGCTAATTCGTTGACGTTTACGTACGCGTAAATTATTTCTGACCCCATGACGTAATGTCACGTCGCCCGGTCCCTGCTGCGATCACGCGGCGGACGGCGGCCTCCACGGCCCGCCCGGCGACGGACACACCAAAGGGAAAGAACGACATCATGAGCGAAGCGCTCTCCCTCAATCACGACATCGTCGAGGCCGTGGCGGCCAAGGACAAGTCGACCAAGAAGACCCAGTTCACGATCGGCGACCTGGCCAAGGAATTCGACGTCACGCTGCGCACGCTGCGCTTTTACGAGGACAAGGGCCTCCTCAATCCAAAGCGCGACGGTCTCAACCGCATCTACAACCGCCGCGACCGCGCCCGGCTGAAGCTCGTGGTGATGGGCAAGTCGGTCGGTTTCTCGCTCGCCGAAATCCGCGACATGCTGGACCTCTACGACCTTCGCGACGGCCAGATTACCCAGCTCAAGGTGGCGCTGTCGCGCTTCAACGAGCAGATCGACGTACTCAAGAAGCAGCGCAGCGACATCGACAAGGCGATCGAGGAGTTGGGCCGCACGGTGGAGATCGTCTCCGGCATGCTTAAGGAAAAAGAGAACGAAGAGCCGGAATTCGGCGGCTGAGACCTGCTTTTCGTTCTGCCAGACACGGTTTTCACTGATTTTGGCCGGATTTCGGAGCATATTTTCCGAAATTCGGCCTTCACCTTTTCTGGAAACGGGTTGCCGAGACCCGCAGCCTCGCGTATACCTCTCCTCAAGGTGACGTTTACGGAAACGTCAAGTCAGGCGATTGCTGGTGGAAATCGAGCCGGAATGCCTGAATGCCTATCGATTTTAAGGCCCCCTTCAAGGTTCGCGGCCAGAATTTGATGCCGGGAGGATTTCGAAATGCCGAGCTACAAGGCTCCTGTCGATGACGTGCTGTTCCTGCTGAACGATGTCCTGGGCTATCAGCGCTACTCCAACCTGCCCGGTTTCGCCGACGCCTCCACCGACGTACTGGAGGCGATCCTTGCCGAAGGCGCGAAATTCGCCGAGGAAGAACTGCAGCCGCTGAACGCCGTAGGGGACAAGGACGGCTGCAAGCGCCACGATGACGGTAAGGTGACGACGCCGGAAGGCTTCAAGGCGGCCTACGACACCTATCGCGAAGGCGGCTGGATCGCCCTTTCGATGCCGGAAGCCTATGGCGGCCAGGGCCTGCCGACCACCGTCAACACCGCGCTTGGCGAGTTCGTCTCTTCCGCAAATCTTGCCTGGGGCATGTATCCCGGCCTTTCGCAGGGTGCGGCCGCCGCGATCCTCGTTCATGGCAGCGAGGAACAGAAGGCCCTGTACCTGCCGAAGCTTGCGACCGGCGAATGGACCGGAACGATGAACCTGACGGAGCCGCATTGCGGCACCGATCTCGGCCTCATCAAGACCAAGGCCGCACCGCAGGCCGACGGCTCCTACAGGATTTCCGGGCAAAAGATCTTTATTTCCGCCGGCGAGCACGACCTTTCCGACAATATCATCCATCTGGTGCTGGCGCGCATCGAGGGCGCTCCGGAAGGCACGAAAGGCATCTCGCTCTTCATCGTGCCGAAGTTCCTGCCCGAAAGCGGCGAGCGCAATGGCGTGTCCTGTGGGTCCATCGAGGAGAAGATGGGCATTCACGGCAACGCCACCTGCGTCATGAACTATGACGAGGCTACGGGGTGGCTGATCGGCGAGGCAAATCGCGGCCTCAATGCCATGTTCGTGATGATGAACGAAGCGCGCCTCGCCGTCGGCGTGCAGGGCTTGAGCCAGTCGGAAGTCGCCTATCAGAACGCCGTGACCTATGCGCGCGAACGCCTGCAGGGCCGCGCGCTGACCGGGCCGCAAAATCCCGCCGGCAAGGCAGACCCGATCATCGTCCACCCGGACGTCCGCCGGGTATTGCTGAACATCCGCTCCTTCAACGAGGCGGCGCGGGCGCTGGTGCTGTGGACCGCGCTGATGTCGGACGTCGCCCATCGCACGGATGACGAAAAAGAGCGCCAGAAGGCCGACGACCACATGGGCCTGATGACGCCGGTCATCAAGGGTGTGCTGACCGACAAGGGTTTCGAGAACGCCTATCAGGCGCAGCAGCTTTACGGCGGCCACGGCTATATTGAGGAATGGGGCATGTCGCAGTTCGTGCGCGATGCCCGCATCACCATGATCTACGAGGGCGCCAATGGCATCCAGGCGCTCGACCTGGTCGGCCGCAAGCTGCCGCGCGACGGCGGCCGCGCCATCATGGCTTTCTTCGCCGAGGTGACAGCGTTCCTGAAGGAGAATGGCGAGGACGAGGCCATGGCCCGCTTCACCAAGCCTTTGAAGGAAGGCCTTGACCACCTGCAGAAGGCGACCATGTGGTTCATGCAGAACGCCATGGCCAAGCCCGACAATGCGGGCGCCGGCTCGACCGACTACATGCACCTCTTCGGCCTCGTCGCCCTTGGCTACATGTGGGCACGGATCGCCAAGACGGTGAACGACAAGCTTGCCGAGGGCGCCGGTGGCCGGGAAGAATGGCTGAAGACCAAGCTCGTGCTCGGCCATCACTTCATGGAGCGGCTGATGCCGGAAACGGCGGCCCATCTCGCCCGTATCTCCACCGGTTCCGACACGATGATGAGCCTGCCGGCCGAGGCTTTCTGAGGTCGGCCGGGATACACCACACGCCGGCTTTCTGGATTGCCGGGTCAAGCCCGGCAAGGACGAATTGAAAGGCCGAGACTGAAAGCTTTCCGCCTTTCTGCATCTGTTTGGGGCACCGCCTCTCCCGCGTCATCGCCGGGCTCGACCCGGCGATCCACCGGAGACCCCATCGCGGAGCGCGGAAGAAACGAGACAAGACGGGGAGGAGACCGGATTGACTGCGCTTGACGTGCCAAGACCAGGCTGGATGGACGAGGACCTCAATCTCCTCGATGATGCCTTTGCCCGTTTCCTGGAGCAGGAGATCGCGCCGGACTACGAGAGCTTCGTGGACGCTGGCTGCGTGAGCCGCGAGGCATGGAGGAAAACCGGCGAAGCCGGCTTTCTCTGCGCCGCGATCCCGGAAGAGTACGGCGGAGCCGGCGGCACCTTCGCCCATGAAGCGGTGATCGATCACCGCCTCGGGCTCGACGGCTACGACCATTTCGGCATCGCGCTGCACTCCGGCATCGTCGCGCCCTACATCCTCCACTACGGATCGGAGGACCAGAAGAAGCGCTGGCTGCCGGGCCTCGTCTCGGGCGAGAGGATCGGTGCCATCGCGATGACGGAACCGGGCGCCGGCTCCGACCTGCAGGGCATCAAGACGACGGCGCTGAAGGACGGCAACCACTACGTCATCAACGGTTCCAAGACCTTCATCACCAACGGCCAGCTTGCCAACCTTATCATCGTCGTCGCCAAGACGGACCCGAGCCAGGGCGCCAAGGGCGTTTCGCTGTTCGTGGTCGAGACCGATGAAGTCGAAGGTTTCCGCCGCGGCCGCAACCTCGACAAGATCGGGCTGAAGGGCAACGACACCTCGGAACTGTTCTTCGACAATGTGCGCGTGCCGGCCGATGCGCTGATCGGCGAGGAAGAGGGCCGCGGCTTCTTCCAGCTGATGGAACAACTGCCGCAGGAACGGCTGATCGTTGCTGTTCAGGCGATGGCGGCTGTCGAACGCGCGCTGAACGTCACCCTCGACTATGTCAAGGAGCGCAAAGCCTTCGGCAAGGCGGTGATCGACTTCCAGAATACCCAGTTCAAGCTTGCCGAGCTGAAGACGGAGGCGACCATCGGCCGCGTCTTTGTCAACGACTGCATTGCCCGCCATGTTGCCGGCGGCCTCGATACGGTGACCGCCTCCATGGCCAAGTACTGGACGACCGATCTCCAGTGCAAGGTGATGGACGAATGCCTGCAGCTCCATGGCGGCTACGGCTACATGAACGAATATCCCATCGCCCGTCTCTACGCGGATGCGCGCGTACAGCGCATCTATGCTGGGACGAACGAGATCATGAAGGTCCTGATCGCGCGCAGCCTGTGACGGGACCGCACTGCAAGACGACATGCCATTGCGCGGGACACTTCGCCCCGCCCCTTTCAAACGACGACTTTTCGGGAGGCCTTGATGCCTGACGCACTGATATTCGATCACGTTCGCACGCCGCGCGGCCGCGGCAAGAAGGATGGCTCGCTGCACGAAGTGCCGGCCGTCCGCCTCGCCGCCTCGGCCCTCGAGGCCATGCGCGACCGCAACGACCTCGACACCACGCTCGTCGACGACGTGGTGCTCGGCTGCGTCGATCCGGTCGGCGAGGCCGGCGGCGATATCGCCCGCGCTTCGGTTTTCGCGGCAGGCTACGACAAGGCGGTGCCCGGCATCCAGATCAACCGCTTCTGCGCCTCGGGCCTCGACGCCGTCAACTTCGGCGCCGCCCAGGTCATGTCCGGCCAGCACGACCTCGTCATCACCGGCGGCGTGGAAAGTATGAGCCGCGTCGGCCTCGGCGCGTCCGGCGGCGCCTGGCCGGTCGATCCGCAGGTGGCCCTTCCCTCCTATTTCATGCCGCAAGGCGTGTCGGCCGATCTGATCGCCACCAAATACGGCTTCTCGCGCGACGACGTGGATGCCTACGCGGTGCAGAGCCAGAATCGCGCCGCCAAGGCCTGGGAGAAGGGCTACTTCAAGAACTCGGTCGTGCCGGTGAAGGACATCAACGGCATCACCATCCTCGACCGCGACGAGCACATGCGGCCGGGCACCGACATGCAGGCGCTGGCCTCCCTCAACCCCTCCTTCGAGATGATGGGCGCCATGGGCGGCTTCGACGCGGTCGCCATCCAGGCCCATCCGGAGATCGAGACGATCAAGCACGTGCACCATGCCGGCAACTCCTCCGGCATCGTCGACGGCGCGGCCGCCATTCTGATCGGCTCGCGCAAGGCGGGCAAGAAGGCCGGCCTGAAGCCCCGCGCGCGCATCCGCGCCTTCGCCAATATCGGTTCCGAGCCGGCGCTGATGCTGACCGGTCCGGTCGACGTCACCGAGAAGCTTCTCAAGAATGCCGGCATGGGCCTGAAGGACATCGACCTCTTCGAGATCAACGAGGCCTTCGCGTCCGTCGTGCTGCGCTACCAGCAGGCCTTCGACCTCGACCCGGACGTGGTCAACGTCAATGGCGGCGCGATCGCCATGGGTCACCCGCTGGGCGCCACCGGCGCCATGCTGCTCGGAACCGTGCTCGACGAACTGGAGCGGCGCGACCTGAACACCGCCCTCGTCACGCTGTGCATCGGCGCCGGCATGGGCACGGCGACGATCATCGAGCGCGTCTGATTTCGGTCTCAGGAGGATAGAATGACCTACAAGAACTTCACCCTTGAGATCGACACCGACGGCATCGCGCTGATCACCTGGGACATGGCCGACAAGTCGATGAACGTCATCGACCTGAGCGTCATGGACGATCTCGACAAGATCATCGACGACGTGGTCGCCAACGAGCGCGTCAAGGGCGCTATCATCACGTCCGGCAAAGCAACCTTTTCCGGCGGCGCCGACCTGACGATGCTGGAGGGCCTGCTCAAGGGCTTCCACAAGAAACGCGCCAAGGATCCGGAAGGCGCCGCGAAGGAGCTTTTCGAAGGCTCGCGCCGCCTGACGCTCATCTACCGCAAGCTCGAGACCTGCGGAAAGCCCTTCGTCGCGGCGATCAACGGCACCTGTATGGGCGGGGCGACGGAACTGGCGCTTGCCTGCCATGCCCGCGTGGCCGACGAGAGCGATGCCTTCAAGATGGCCCTGCCCGAGGTCAAGGTCGGCCTGTTCCCGGGCGCCGGCGGCACGCAGCGTGTCATGCGCATGGCGGACGGCCAGCAGGGCATGCAGTTCCTGCTTCAGGGCAAGACGCTGAACGCCGCAAAGGCCAAGGCGATGAAGCTCGTCGACGAGACCGCCGCGCCCAAGAAGCTCGTCGCGGTTGCCAGGAAGATGCTGAAGGACGGCGTCGATCCGGTGAAGCCCTGGGACAAGAAGGGTTTCAAGCTGCCGAATGGTCCTGTCTATTCGCCCGCCGGCTTCCAGTTCTGGCCGGCGGCGAATGCCATCTATCGCCGCGAGACCTACGACAACTATCCCGGCCCGCGCGGCGTCATGCATGCCGTCTATGAGGGCCTGCTCCTGCCGATGGATCAGGCGCTGACGGTGGAAAGCCGCTACTTCGCCCATGTGCTGCAGACGCCGGAAGCGGCGAACATGATCCGCTCGCTCTTCGTCTCCATGCAGGAGCTGAACAAGGGCGCGCGCCGCCCTGCCGACGTTCGCCCGAACAAGATCAGGAAGATCGGCATTCTCGGCGCCGGCTTCATGGGCGCGGGCATAGCCTATGTGACGGCGAAGGCCGGTATCGACGTCGTGTTGATCGACCGCGACCAGGCCGCCGCCGACAAGGGTAAGGCCCATTCCGACGAATTGATGACCAAGGCGATCTCGCGCGGCAGGGGAACGGCGGAGGACAAGGAGAAGCTCCTGTCCCGCATCACCGCCACGGTTGACTACGACCAGCTCGCCGACTGCGACCTCGTCATCGAGGCCGTCTTCGAGGATCGCGAGATCAAGCGTGTGGTGACGGAGAAGGCGGAAGCGGCCATGAAGTCGCGCGCAATCTATGCCTCCAACACCTCGACCCTGCCGATCACCTCGCTGGCGGAAGCCTCCAGCCGGCCGAAGAACTTCATCGGCATCCACTTCTTCTCGCCGGTCGACAAGATGATGCTGGTCGAGATCATCATGGGCAAGAAGACGGGCGACCGGGCTCTTGCCATGGCGCTCGACTACGTGAAGGCGATCAAGAAGACGCCGATCGTCGTCAATGACTCACGCGGCTTCTATACCTCGCGCGTGGTCATGACCTATATCCGCGAAGGCCTGATGATGCTGGCCGACGGCGTGCCGCCGGCAATGGTGGAGAACGCCGGACGCATGGCCGGCATGCCGGTGGGTCCGCTGGCGCTCGGCGACGAGGTCGCCCTGGACCTTGCCTGGAAGATTGTCTCCGCCACCCGCAAGGACCTCGGCATCAACTACGTCAACGGCCCGCTCGACGACATCCTGGAAGCGATGGTCGTCAAGCGCGAGCGCTTCGGACGCAAGAACGGCAAGGGCTTCTACGACTACCAGGGCAAGAACAAGCAGCTCTGGCCCGACATCCACGAGGTGGTCGGCAAGGCCAAGCCTGCCTCGAGCTTCAATATCGAGGAGATCAAGCAGCGCCTTCTCGTCATGCAGGCGCTGGAGACGGCCCGCATCTTCGAGGAAAACTGCCTCACCGATGTGCGGGAAGCGGATGTCGGCTCGATCCTCGGCTTCGGTTTCGCCCCCTATACCGGCGGCACGCTCAGCTACATCGACATGATGGGCACCGCCAACTTCGTCGAGCTTTGCAAGAAGTTCACGAAAAAATGGGGCCCGCGCTTCAAGCCCAACAAGCTGCTGCGCGACATGGCCAAGACCGGCGACACCTTCTACGGCCGTTTCCCGCCAAAGGCGGAGGAAGAAGCCAGGAAGGCGGCTTGATCAAGCCTGCAACGCAAGCTTAAGGGCGACCTTCGGGTCGCCCTTTTTCGTTTCACGCCCCGACAGCCACCCACCGTCCTTCGGCGAACGACCGGGCTGCGGCATGAACTGTCCGCTCGATGGCAAGGCCGTCCTCGAAACCGATCAGCACGGCCTCGTCACCGGCGATCCGCTTCAGCAATTGCCGGCATTCGATGATCTTCAATTCGTTGAAGCCGAGTTGATGGCCAGGCGCAGGCAGGAAGCTGTCGTAAGGCGGATGGGTCGGGCTCATCAGCACTCGCTTGAAGCCCTGATGGCTGACGGGTCCCTGTGCCTGGTAGATTTCCACCTCGTTCATCCGCTCCTGGTCGAAAAAGATCGAGCCCTTCGACCCGAAGATCTGGATAACAAGGCGGCTCTTGCGCCCCCAGGCGGAGCGGTTGGTTTCGATCGTGCCGCGCATGCCGTTTTCAAGCTTCAGCAGCATGGTCGCAACGTCATGGGTCTCGACCGCGCGCCGCCCGCCTTGCGCCGTCGGCCGATCGGCGTAGGGCATCGACATATCGCAGAAGACGGACGCAACACCGCCGAACAGTATGCGGATCAGCGACAGCGGATGGACCGCAAAATCGTCGAGCGCGCCATAGCCGGACGACCGCTCGCTCTTCCAGTAGAAAAGCGCCTCCGGGTCGGCCATGAAATCCTCGTCCATCTCGATCCGCAACTGATAGGGATTTCCGATCGCGCCTTCGTCGAGCAGCGAGCGGATAAACCGGATAGCCGGGTTCTGGATGTAGTTGTAGCCAAGGATCGCCACGCGGCCCGAAGCGCGCGCCGCGGCAAGCATCCGCTCGGCATCAGCTTCGGCTGGCGCCATCGGCTTCTCGCACCACACGTGCTTGCCCGCTTCAAGGGCCGCGATCGCCATCTCGGCATGGAAGGCGTTTGGAGTGGTCACCGAGACGACGTCGACTTCCGGGTCGGCAATCAGTTGCCGCCAGTCGCCCGTCGCCTTCTCGAAGCCGAATTCGTCCGCCTTGCGGCGGGCAAGCTCGGCATTCACCTCGCCAAGATGGACGAGGCGCGGGTGGGCGCAATCGCCGAAGACGGGGGCAACGCCGTTCCAGGCAAGCGCATGGCACTTTCCCATATAGCCGGTGCCGATAAGGCCGACGCCGATGCTTTTCATGCAAGACCCCTGACCGAAGCTAGACCGTTCCACCGAGGACTTCGGCGAGATCGGCAAGCTCCCTGCCGCCAGCCATCATGTCCTGCAGTTCCTCGGCCGTGATTTCCCCGCGCAACGCCGTGCCCAGCGTCTTGCCGCGGTTAAGCACCGTGAAGCGGTCGCCCACCGCCATGGCATGGCGGACGTTGTGGGTGATGAAGACGACGCCGATCCCCTTCTCGCGAACCTTCGCGATGGTCGCGAGCACGTTGGACGTCTGCCTGACGCCGAGCGCCGAGGTCGGTTCGTCGAGGATCAGCACCTTGGCGCCGAAATAGACGGCGCGCGATATCGCCACCGTCTGGCGCTCGCCGCCCGACAGCGTGCCGACCGCCTGGGCAGGCTCGCGCAGATGGATACCCATCTTGGCCATCTCTTCCATGGTGACGCTGTTGGCCTTGTCGAAGTCGATGAACTTGAACGGGCCGACGCGCTTTTGCGGCTCGCGGCCCATCCAGAAATTGCGCGTCACCGACATCAGCGGGATCATTGCAAGATCCTGGTAGACCGTTGCGATGCCCGCTTCCATGGCGTCGCGCGGGCTGTCGAAAACGGTCTTCCTGCCTTCCACCAGGATCTCGCCATGGGTGGGCATGTGCACGCCCGACATGGTCTTGATGAAGGTGGACTTGCCCGCGCCATTGTCGCCGAGCAGGCAGTGGCATTCGCCGGGCAATACGCTCAGCGACACTCCTGCCAGCGCGATGACGGAACCGAAATGCTTCTCGATGTCGCGCAGTTCGATCAAGGGCGTGGTCATGTCAGCGCTCCCCCGTGATCATGCGGCGAATGTAGGTGTTGAGAATGACCGCCATCAGCAGGATCACGCCCAGGAAGACGCGGAAGAGCGAGCTTTCCACCCCGGCGAAGAACAGGCCCTGCTGAACGACGCCGAAGATCAGGGCTCCCAGAGCCGCGCCGATCACCGAACCGTAGCCGCCGGTCAGCAGCGCCCCGCCAATGACGACGGAAATTATCGCCTCGAATTCCTTCAGCAAGCCGCGATCCGCCGCCGCCGAGCCGAATTCGATCACCTGGCAGGTGGCGAAGACGGTGGCGCAGAAGGCCGTCAGCATGAACATGGCGATCTTCACGCGATTGACGGGGACGCCGACATAACGGGCGGCCTGCGCATCGCCGCCGGAGGCGAAGATCCAGTTGCCGAAGCGGGTGCGCGTCAGTAGCAGGTGTCCGGCTACGATGAGGACGAGTGCCCAGACCACCAGCATGGGAATGCCGTCGACGACCGGATTGCCGTTGCGCAGTTTGCCGATCCAGCCCCAGTCGGCGAGCGTCACGAACAGTCCGTTCAGGATCTTGCCGCCGAAGAGCGGCGCCAGCCAGTCTCCCTCGGCCGCTTCCCTCACCCCGCCGATGATGGTCTTGCGGGTGGTGGCGATGGAGGCAAAGATCGTCAGGCCGCGCAGGATGTAGAGAAAGGCGAGCGTCACGATGAAGCTCGGCAGCCCGGTGCGGATGACGAGATAGCCGTTCAGCCATCCAAGTGCGAGGGCAAGCGCAAAGGCGGTGAGGATGCCGGCCCAGACCGGCCAGCCCCAGGTCACGCTGGTAATCGCGATGACGATACCGGAGAAGCCGATCATTGAACCGACAGAAAGGTCGAATTCGCCGGCGATCATCAGCAGGCATGCACCCACCGCGAGGACGGCGAACTGCGCCGAGACGACGGTCCAGTTGAGCGCACCATCGGCGGAGAACATGCCGCTGTCGCGTGCGACGGCGAGAAAAAAGACGAAGACGAGGATCGTGCCGCAGATCGCACCGAGCTCGGGGCGGATCAGCGCCTTTCTCACCGGTGAGATCTCGCGCACCCGCTCGTCGCGTGCGGCCTGCTGAGGCGAAGACTCCGGGTTTCTGTCTGCCTCGACGGACATGGGCCATCCCTCCCTGATCGGCCTAGGGTCCGGACCCTAGTCATGTGCATTGACGGGCGGGGCGCGTGCCCCGCCCGTCAACGAGGCTTTTGTCAGCGAATCTCGCCGGCGAGCTTTTCGACCTGCGCGATATTGCTTTTGGTGACGAAGCCCGGCCCCGAATTCACGTGGCTGGCCGGGATCACGCCGTAGCGCGCGTAGTTGGTCAGGAAGACGACCGGCAGGTAGCCCTGCAGGTAGGGCTGCTGGTCGATCGCGAAAGCGATCACATCACCCTTGATCGCCTCGGCGATCTCGCCCGAAAGGTCGAAGGTGCCGAAATGCATGCTCCCCACAAGCCCGCCTTCCTGGACGGCGGCGATCGTCGGATGCGCGGAGGTGGGGCCGAGCGTCAGGATGCCGTTGGTCTCCGGATTGGCGCGCAGATAGGCCGAAACCTTGTTCTTGATCTCCGCCGGGTCCTGGCCGCTGTCGATCATCTGGTTGCCGAGTTCGACGCCGAGCGCATCGGCATAACCCTGGCAGCGTTCCACCGAGGCCGGATTGGTGATGTAGTGGTTCACGCAAAGGAATTTGGTGACGCCCGCTTCCTTGGCGCGCTTGCCCGCACCGAAGCCCGCATCATATTCCGGCTGGCCGACATGCAGCAGCGCATGCAGCTTTTCCGATTGCTCCTTGGTGCCGGAATTGATGGTGATCACCGGAATGCCCTTGTCCACCGCGCCATTAACCGGACCGGAAAGCACGTCGAAATCGGCAATCGTCACGATGATGCCGTCTGGGTTGGAAGCCGTTGCCTGCTCGACGATGCGGGCCATGTCGGCGAGATCGCCCGTCGGCGGGTTGCGGTATTCGACCGTCACGCCCATTTGCTCGCCGGCAATGTTGATGGCGTTCTTGATCGTATTCCACCAGCTGTCGGAATCCGGCGCATGGCTGACGAGCACGAAACGCTCGCCATCGGCATTGGCGGGCATCGCCGCCATGCCCAGCGTTCCGGCAAGCGCGACTGCGCCAAGCAGCATCCTGGACAGAGTTTTCATGTTTTCTCCTCCCGATAGGCTCGACCCGTAGGTCGCAGGTTCGTCCGGCGAGGTCCGCGGCTTTCCTAGACCGCCCCGCCGCAACCGTTTCCCGACAGCGACCCTCCCCGGTCGCCGGCGGGCAGTCCGTCACGTGCAACGCGATTTCGCCGCCCTGCACGTCATAAAAATGGAATATTCAATCCACGTCCATCTTTATATGGAATTTTTATTTCATTTATTGCCGGAAGGTGTCAAGCTGAAAAAGAATATGAGATAGAAGGGCCGCGCCGGCTTCCGCGGCTGGCGCCGCAAATCGGGCACGCGTCGAAGGCGCGCGCGGGCATGCGGGGCAAACGGGCAAAGCCATGAGCGAAAAATTCATTCCACCGCGTGATTACGACAGCCTCAAGACGCTGATGATCGCCCGCAAGCCGGACCTGCCCCGCCGGCTGGCGCAAGTGGCGGAATTCGCGGTGGCGAGCCCGGACGAACTGGCCTTCGGCACGGCGGCGACGGTCGCCGAAATGGCGGATGTCCAGCCCTCGACGCTGGTGCGCTTCGCCAAGTCGCTCGGCTATGACGGCTTCTCCGACCTGCAGACGGTCTTCCGCTCCCGGCTGCGCGACCGCTGGCCGGACTACGACGAACGGCTGGAGGCACTGCGCAAGCGGTCCGAGAACGACACGCATGCCCTGTTCGCGGACTTCTGCAATACGGCCGTCGCCTCGCTTCGCCGCCTGCAGGACGGCGTCGACCCCGAAGAACTGGAGCGCGCCGTCGCCATCCTCGCCAAGGCGCGGATCATCTATCTCGTCGCCCAGCGCCGCGCCTTCCCGGTCGCAGCCTACATGGCCTACGCCTTGAGCAAGATGCGCCTTCCAACCGTCCTTGTCGACAATGTCGCAAGCCTCGGGCCGGAACAGATGCTGGCCGCAGGTGCAGAGGATGCAATGGTCGCCATCAGCTTTACGCCCTACGCTCCGCTGACCGTCGAGATCGCCAACAAGGCGGCCGAGCGCGGTGTTCCGGTGGTCGCCATCACCGATTCCGCCTTCAGTCCGCTGGCGCATGGCGCGGCCGCGCGCCTCGACGTCGTGGAATCGGACCTTGGCGCCTTCCGCTCGCTTTCCGGCACGCTCTGCCTTGCCATGGCGCTTTGCGTGGCGGCGGCGGAGAAGAAGCGCGGCTGATCGGCGACAAAAAAACGGGGTGGCTCGATACCACCCCGCTTCAGGTGAACCGGTTGGTCGATCAGCTCCAGCTGAGCTTCACCGGTTGGGAGGACTTGGCCGATGCGGTCGCCGCGTCGGCAAGGATCTGCGCTTTCAGCCCGTCATGGCCATTGGGCCAGGTGGCCTGCTCGCCTTTGACAACGGCGATGAAGGCCGCAAGCTCGCGCCGATAGGCTGCCTCATAGCGCTCCAGGAAGAAGTTCTGCACCGGATCGGCGGTGATGCCGCCACCATTCGCCAGTTCGACCGTCGTTTCGTGGACGTTGCCCGCGCGCAGCATGCCCTTCGACCCGTGCACCTCGATGCGCTGGTCGTAGCCGTAGGTCGCCCGGCGCGAGTTGGAGATCTGCGCGATCCGGCCGGATGCCGTCTTCAAAAGCACCGCCGCCGTGTCCACATCGCCGGCAGCGCCAATCGCCGGATCGACCAGGGCCGAGCCCACCGCGTGCACTTCCACCGGATCCTCGCCCATCAGGAAACGGGCCATGTCGAGATCATGCACCATCATGTCGCGGAACAGGCCGCCGGAGCGCTCGATATAGGAAACCGGCGGCGGGGCGGGATCGCGCGACAGGATCGTCACCAGTTCCACGTCGCCGACGGCGCCGGTTTTGATGCGCGCCTTCAGGCTTGCGAAATTGGGATCGAATCGCCGATTGAAACCGACGAGCAGCTTCACACCCTTCGCCTCCACGGCGGCAAGCACCTTCCGGATCCGCCCGGCGTCCAGATCGACCGGCTTCTCGCACATGATCGCCTTGCCGGCATTCGCGGCGCGCTCGATGAACTCGGCATGGGTGTCGGTGGGCGACGCGATGAGGACCGCATTGGAGGTGCCCCCTTCCAGCGCCTCCTCAAGGCCGACCGCCTTGCTGCCGACCCTGGCGGCAAGCTCCTCGGCGGCTTGCGGGATCGCGTCGGCAATGCCGGCAAGGCGGATATCGCCATGCGACGACGCGCGCGCCGCAACATTGGCGGCATGGATCCTGCCGATCCTGCCGGCTCCGATCAGACTGAGGGAAATCAAGGCGTTGGCTCCTCCTGCGTTCACCTTCCCCCACACAGGAAAGGGAACAAATATTCCACGTTGACTAGATAATAGAATTCCTATTTCATTTGAGCAAGGATTTTCGCTGGCGCAGGCGAGCCAAAGGTGCGCCATGGATGCGCCATCAATGCGCGAGAAATGCGCCGGTTCGTGACATTTGCGGGCGCCGGCGGCGGGAGGAATGGAATGCCGGCAGAACGCTCGCTCGACGTCATTACGATCGGCCGCGCCTCGGTCGATCTCTATGGCCAGCAGATCGGGTCGCGGCTGGAGGATATCGGCACATTCGCAAAGTCGGTCGGCGGCTGCCCGGCCAATATCGCCATCGGCACGGCGCGCCTCGGCCTCAAGTCGGGCTTCATCACCCGGGTCGGCGACGAACAGATGGGCCGGTATATCCTGGAGCAGCTCCAGCGCGAGGGCGTCGAAACGAAGGGGATCGTCACCGACAGGGAACGGCTGACGGCGCTGGTGATCCTGTCGGTTCGCGACGAGGAAGCTTTCCCGCTGATCTTCTACCGCGAGAATTGCGCCGACATGGCGCTTGTCCCCGACGATATCGACCCAGACTTCATTGCCAGCGCCAAGGCGATCGTCGTCACAGGCACCCATTTCTCGAAGCCCGGCCCGGACGCGGCAAGCCGCAAGGCGATCGCCGAAGCGAGGAAGGCCGGCGTCAGGGTGGTGTTCGACGTCGACTACCGCCCCAATCTCTGGGGCCTTGCCGGCCATGACGCGGGCGAGAGCCGCTATATCGCCTCCGACACGGTTTCCGCGCATCTTCAGTCGATCCTGCCCGATTGCGACCTCGTGGTCGGCACAGAGGAAGAACTGATGATCGCCGGCGGTGCGCGCGAACCGCTGGACGCGATCCGGGCGATCCGCGATCTCACCGATGCCGTCATCGTCTGTAAGCGCGGGCCGATGGGCTGCGTCGTTTTCGACAGCGCCATCCCCGCCTCTATCGAGGACGGCATCAAGGGACCCGGCTTTCCCGTCGAGGTGTTCAACGTTCTGGGCGCGGGCGATGCCTTCATGTCCGGCTTTCTGCGCGGCTATCTGGCCGGCGAAAGCTTCGAGACCTGCGCCAAATGGGCGAATGCCTGCGGCGCCTTCGCCGTCTCGCGGCTGCTATGCTCGCCGGAAATCCCGACCTGGGAGGAAATGCAGTATTTCCTCACGCATGGCTCGCCCCATCGCGCACTGCGACTCGACGAGGATGTGAACCACGTCCACCGCGCCACGACCCGCCGCCCGCTTTACGAAGATCCGGCCTGCGATACGCTGATGGCCTTCGCCATCGACCACCGCGCCCAGCTTGAGGATCTCGCCGACCGGCTCGGCGCACCGCGCGAAAGGATCGCCGCCTTCAAGCGCCTTGCCGTCAAGGCGGCGACACGGGTCGCCGACGGGAGGCCCGGTTTCGGCATGCTTCTCGACGGCACCCATGGCCGGCAGGCGCTCTTCGACGCGCCGGCGCAGAATTTCTGGATCGGCCGCCCGGTCGAGGCGCCCGGCTCCCGACCGCTCGATTTCGACGGCGGCGGCTCGCTCGCCGCAAAACTCGTCGAATGGCCGGTCACCCATTGCATCAAATGCCTGTGTTTCTACCATCCCGATGATCCGGCGGATTTGCGGCAGAAGCAGGAGCGCGAACTGCTGCGCCTTGCCGATGCAGCGCACAGGATCGGCCGGGAATTGCTAGTGGAGATCATCGCCGGCAAGCATGGGCCGCTGGAACCCGACACCCTGCCGCGCGTGATGAACCGGCTCTACGACCTCGACATCAAGCCCGATTGGTGGAAGCTTGAACCGCAGGCGGACAAGGCGGCCTGGGACGCGATCGGCAAGGTGATCGACAGCCGCGATCCGCTCTGCCGCGGCATCGTCCTGCTCGGACTGGAAGCGCCGGAAGCGGAACTCGAGGCGGCCTTCGCCGCGGCCGCCGGCACGCCCCGGGTCAAGGGCTTTGCCGTCGGGCGGACGCTGTTTGCCACGGCGGCGGAGCGATGGCTGAGGGGCGATATCGACGACGAAGCGGCGATTGCCGACATGGCCACGCGCTTTTCCCGTCTGGCCGGCACCTGGCAGGCCCTGACCGCCAAGCGCCGCGCCGCCTGAGCCGATTGCAAAAAACAGAATTTGCGGCTTCGCCCGGCGAAGCCCGGGAGGATTGGAATGAAGACCCTTCGACTGACCATGGCGCAGGCGCTTGCGCTCTTTCTCAGCCGCCAGATGACGGAGATCGACGGCGCGAAAGTACCGATCTTCAAGGGCGTCTGGGCAATCTTCGGCCATGGCAACGTCGCCGGCCTTGGCGAAGCGCTCTACGGCCTGCGCGAGACGCTGCCGACCTACCGCGCCCACAACGAACAGGCGATGGCCCATGCGGCGATCGCCTTCGCCAAGGCCTCAGGCCGCCGCCGCATGATGGCCTGCACCACGTCGATCGGACCGGGCGCCACGAACATGGTCACCGCCGCCGCGGTTGCCCACGTCAACCGCCTGCCCGTCCTCCTTTTGCCCGGTGACGTCTTCGCCAATCGCCGCCCCGATCCGGTGCTCCAGCAGATCGAGGACTTCGGCGACGGTACGGTTTCGGCGAATGACTGCTTCCGCCCGGTCTCACGCTATTTCGACCGCCTGACGCGGCCCGAGCAACTAATGCCCGCCCTTCGCCGCGCCATGCAGGTGCTGACGGACCCGGCCGATTGCGGTCCGGTGACGCTTGCCCTGTGCCAGGACGTGCAGACGGAAGCCTTCGACTATCCCGAAAGCTTCTTCGAAGAAACGGTCTGGAACCAGCGCCGCCCCCGGCCCGACCATGGCGAACTCGACCGTGCCGTGAAGGCGCTGCTTGCCGCGAAGAAGCCGCTGATCGTGGCCGGCGGCGGCGTGCTCTATTCGCAGGCGTCGAAGGCGCTGGCGCATCTCGCCGAGACCTTCGCCATCCCGGTCGCGGAAACCCAGGCCGGCAAATCGAGCCTCCCCGCCAGCCATGTGCTGAACATGGGCGCGATCGGCGTCACCGGCACGAGCGCGGCCAACACGCTGGCCGAAGAGGCCGATGTGGTGCTGGCCGTCGGCACCCGCCTGCAGGACTTCACCACCGGCTCGCGCGCCCTGTTCAAGAATCCGGGCCGCAAGATCATCGGGCTGAATATCCAGCCCTTCGATGCCGGCAAGCATCACGCACTGCCGCTTGTTTGCGATGCGCGGGAAGGACTTGCCAATCTCGCCGGCGACCTTGCCGGATGGCAGGGCACGCCCGGCTGGGGCGCGAAGGCGAGCGCTCTCAAGCAGCAATGGGACGATGTCGCCATCGGCGTGACCGCCGCCCCCTCCAGCAACGTGCTGCCCTCCGACGCCCAGGTGATCGGCGCGGTCCAGCGCTTTGCCAACGACAACACCACCATGGTCTGCGCCGCCGGCGGCCTGCCGGGCGAGCTGCACAAGCTGTGGCAGGCAACCTCGCCGTTCAGCTACCACATGGAATACGGCTATTCCTGCATGGGCTACGAGATCGCCGGCGGCCTCGGAGTGAAGCTCGCTAGGCCCGACGACGAGGTTGTCGTGATGGTGGGAGACGGCTCCTACCTGATGATGAATTCCGAGATCGCGTCATCCGTGCAGCTCGGCCAGAAACTGATCGTCACGGTGCTCGACAATCGCGGCTTCGGCTGCATCAACCGCCTGCAGCGCGGCACCGGCGGCGCGTCCTTCAACAACCTGTTCGCCGATACCGAGCATGTGACGCTGCCCGACATCGACTTCGCCGCCCACGCGGCGAGCCTTGGTGCCATTTCCGAGAAGGTCGACGGCATCGGCGGGCTGAAGGACGCACTCGAACGCGCGCGCGGCAACGACCGCACCACGGTCATCGTCATCGACACCGATCCGCTGATCTCCACGTCGGAGGGTGGCCACTGGTGGGATGTCGCCGTGCCGGAGGTCTCCTCCCGTTCCGAGGTCGACGCTGCCCGCCGGAACTATGTCGAGAACCTCAAGGCGCAGCGGCTCGCCGACTGAAATCCAAGAACACAAATGGGCGAACACGCCTGACGGAGACACACATGAGCATTCGCATCGGCGCGAACCCGATCGGCTGGTCCAACGACGACATGCTGGAACTTGGCGGCAACATCCCGCTTGAACAATGCCTCACGGAGGCGAAGGCCGCCGGCTTCGAGGGCATGGAGCTCGGCAACAAGTTTCCGCGCGACGCGGCGAAGCTGAAGCCCATCCTCGACGCGCATGGCCTCGACCTCGTTTCCGGCTGGTATTCCTGCGAGTTGCTGAACCGCGACGCGGACGCCGAGATGGCGGCGATGCGCCCGCATCTCGACCTGCTGAAGGCCATGGGCTGCAAGGTGGTGATCGTCGCCGAGACGTCCAACGCCATTCATGGCGACCGCTCCAGGCCGCTGTCGGAGCGGCCGGTGCTGGAGAGCGACCGCTGGGAAGCCTTCGGCGCCCGCATGACGGAACTGGCGGAAAAGACCCTGAACGAGGGCCTGCGCCTCGTCTACCATCACCACATGGGCACGATCGTGCAGTCCTTCGAGGACATCAACGCCTTCATGGCGGCGACCGGCGACGCGGTGCACCTGCTCTTCGACACCGGCCACGCCCGTTGGGGTGGTTCTGAACCGGCGGCGATCGCCAGCATGCACAAGGCCCGCATCAGCCACATCCATTGCAAGGACCTGCGCGGCGACGTCGCTGCGCGCGCGGCGAGCGAGAACATGAGCTTCCTCGATGCGGTGGTCGAGGGCGTCTATACGGTGCCGGGCGACGGCGGCATCGATTTCGTCTCGGCGTTGAAGCCGCTGGCCGGCTATTCGGGCTGGGTCGTGGTGGAAGCCGAGCAGGACCCTGAAAAGGCGCATCCGGCGACCTATGCGAAGATGGGCTACGACAATCTGAGCCGGTACCTTCGCGAAGCCGGATTGATGTGAGGGAGAAGACCATGGCGAAGCTGCTGGTCAAGCCGTCCGCGCCCGACCGCGACGGCCGCGTGGTTCACGTCACGCCGGAGAGCGCCGGCTGGACCCATGTCGGCTTCAGCCTGCACAGGCTGAAGGCCGGCGAAAGCGTCGGCGCGGAAACCGGCGGGCGCGAAGCTTGCCTCGTCTTCGTGTCCGGCAAGGGCAGGGTCGGAGCAGGCAATAGCGACTTCGGCACCGTCGGCGAACGCATGTCGCCTTTCGAGGGCGGGCCGTGGTCGGTCTATGTGCCGGGCGACAGCCATTGGCAGGTGACGGCCGAAACCGACGTGGAATTGGCCGTCTGCACGGCGCCCTCCCTGAAGGGCGGGCTGCCGGCCCGCGTCATCCCCCCGGACGGCATTTCACGCGAGACCCGGGGCAAGGGCTCCAATATCCGCCATGTCGCCAACATCCTGCCGGAGACGGAACCGGCCGACAGCCTGCTGGTGGTCGAGGTCGTCACCCCGTCCGGCAACTGGTCGAGCTATCCGCCGCATCGCCACGACGAGGACGACCTGCCGCGCCAGAGCCTTCTGGAGGAGACCTATTACCACCGCCTCAACCCGCCGCAGGGCTTTGCGCTGCAGCGCGTCTATACCGACGACCGCTCGCTGGACGAGACCATGGCGGTGGAGGACGGCGACGTGGTGCTGGTGCCGAAGGGCTACCACCCCTGCGGCGCGCCGCATGGCTACGACCTCTATTATCTCAACGTCATGGCCGGGCCGAAGCGGGTGTGGAAGTTCCACAACGACCCGGCGCATGAATGGATGCTGAAGGCGTGAGGTTCAGGCCGCCGCCGGGAAGGTCTCGGCGGCGCGCCGGCTGCACATATAGCCCAGCGTGATGCCGCGAATGCCGAGGAAGATCTCCAGCGCCAGCCACAGGCCGTGATTGCCGAAGGGCGGGAACAGGGCCCAGTAGGCGGCGAGGAAAACGGCGAGGGAAAGCAGCATCATGTTGCGCATGTCGCGCGACCAGGTGGCGCCGATGAAGACGCCGTCCATCTGGAAGGCGACGACGCCGAAAAGCGGCGTCAGGGCCGCCCAGACGAGATAGGTGGATGCGGTGGCCCTCACCTCCTCCGCCGTCGTCATCAGCGCGACGATGGCATCGCCCGCCACAAAGAAGAACAGCGCGGCCAGCCCCGCCAGCACGAAGCCCCAGACGAGAGTAAGCTTCACCGCGCGGTCGAAAGCCGGCCGGTAGCGCGCGCCGACCGCCCGCCCCGCGATCTGCTCCGCCGCCGTGGCGAAGCCGTCGAGGAAATAGCCGCCGACGAGGAAGAACTTCTCCAGGATCGCATTGGCGGCGAGGATCGTGTCGCCCTGCACCGCCGAACGCGAGGTGAAGAAGCCGAAGGCGAAGAGCAGCGTGAAGGAGCGGATCATGATGTCGCGATTGACGGCGATCATCCGCCGGAACGCCGCCTTGTCCAGAACCTGTTGCCGGGACGGCAGCACTCCGTGCCGCATGGCGCGGGCGACGAGCGCGAGGCCGATCGCCGCGGCCGTCACCTCGCTCAGCACCGTCGCCGACGCGACACCGGTTATCCCCCAGTCGAAATGGAGCACGAAGACGAGCGAAAGCAGGATGTTGAGCCCGTTCAGCACCGTCTGCAGCACCAGCCCGACCCCGGCCTGCCCGCGACCGATGAACCAGCCGAGAACCGCGTAGTTGATCAGCGCGAAGGGGGCGGAAAGCGCGCGGACCAGGAAATACTGGCGCGTGGCCGCCTGCACCTCGCCGCTGCCGCCCATGACGAAAAGGCCCGCTTCCAGCATAGGCGCGCGAAGCAGCACCACGGTGAGGCCGAGGACAAGCGCAAGCAGCGCGGCGCGGAAGAACACCGCCCGCTCCTCAACGTGATCGACGGCACCGACCGCCTGCGCGGTCAGGCCCGTAGTGCCGGAGCGCAGGAAATTGCAGGTGGTGAAGACGAGGTCGAACAGGATGCCGCCGAGCGCGATGCCGCCGATCAGCGCCGCATCGCCCAGTTGGCCGATCACCGCCGTGTCGACGAGGCCGAGGATCGGCGTCGACAGGTAGGCGAGCGTCATCGGCAGGGCGATGAGGAGAACGCTGCGGTTGCTGACGTCGAAGGGGCGAATCGCGCCGACAGAAGAATCCATGTGGATGACCCGATCCGGAAAGGCCGAAATGGCGTATAGAACATTCCGTGAACCGTCAAGCGCTGGCGTTTTTCGGTTTTCTTTCGCCTTCAACCGGTTACCTTCGCCGACATGCCGCTGCCGATCATCCATCACCCCGCCTTTCGCGCCGAGTTGCCGGCCGGGCATCGCTTTCCGATGAACAAGTTCGCAAGGCTTGCCGAAGTGTTGCAGGAGGACGGCCTCGTCTGCCCGGAAGGCTTCCGCGCACCGGGTCCGGCCCCGGCGGAATGGGTGGCCCTCGCGCATGAGCGCGCCTATGTGGATCAGGTTTTCACGGGCGCCGTGCCGGCGCGAATCGCGCGCGAGATCGGGCTGCCGATCACCGAACAGGTGGCGATGCGCGCGCGCTGCGCCGTCGCCGGAACGGTGCTGACGGCCATGCTGGCGCTGGAACACGGCATCGCCTGCAACACCGCCGGCGGCAGCCATCACGCCCGCAAGGGCCATGGCGCGGGCTTCTGCGTCTTCAACGACGTGGCGGTGGCGATCCGCGTGCTGCAGGCCGACGGCACGATCGACCGCGCCCTCGTCATCGACCTCGACGTCCACCAGGGCGACGGAACGGCGGAAATCTTCGCCGGCGATCCCTCCGTCTTCACCTTCTCCATGCACGCGGCCAGGAACTATCCGGTGAGAAAGGTGCCTTCGAGCCTCGACATCGCCCTGCCCGACCGAACCGGCGACGAGACCTATCTGGAGGCGCTGGGAGAAGCGCTGCCGGACATCCTGAAGCGTTTCCGGCCCGATATCGTCTTCTTCAATGCAGGCGTCGACCCGCATGAGGAAGACCGGCTCGGCCGCCTTTCGCTTTCAGACCGGGGCCTTGAGGCGCGGGACCGTTTCGTCGTCCGCACCGTGCGCAACGCCGGCTTCCCGCTGGCGGGCGTCATCGGCGGCGGCTACCTGGCCGACATCGACCGGCTGGCCAGACGCCATGCGACGCTCCACCGCGTGGCGTCGGATTACATCTAAGCTATTAAACCTTATCTCTTTCCGAGATCCAGAACGCGCAGGACCAGCCAGACCGGCACGACCACCATGGCGCCAAGCACGAAATAGTGGCCGACCCTGCCGAGCGCCTCGAAGCCTGCCTCCCAGAGACGGCGGATGAAGGTGATGACCCCGTCGAGAAGATCGAGGGGATAAAGTCCGAGCGCCGACATCAGCACCCCGGCGACGAAGGAGAGGAACACGAGGCGGAGCAGGACACGGCCGGGCGAGCCGCCGAGAAAGCGTTCAAGAGTGCCGTTCGCCATAAATACTGCTTCCGTTTCTTTTCGTGTCCGATTCCGTCGCAGTCCGCCTCATATGTCCGGATGGGACGGTGAGAGCCGGAACGACGCGTCCCCCTCTAGATGGACGGTTTGTCGCCGCGTTTCAATCCGGTGCGGTGAGGCACTGCCTCTCCCCTCGTCTTCGCCGGGCCCAGACCCGGCGATCCATGGAGAGTCTGCGGCAAGGGGAGACGCAGATTGGATACGCGGGTCAAGCCCGCGTATGACGAGCCGAGAGGTTGCGGCAGAAGAGCACCCACAAGCTCTGTCATGCCCGGCTCGACCGGGCATCCAGTAGCCGCCAGCGCTGGAGATTTGGCCGCTGAGACAGGTGTTTACTGGATCCCCGTTTTCACGGGGATGACATCAGGGTATGTGGCAAGCGCTTGTCCCAACCTCGACCATCGGATGACGCACAGCCTCTCCGCTCGTCATTGCCGGGCCCAGACCCGGCGATCCAAGGGCGGTGGTACACGATGCAGGCGCCGCGTGGATACGCGGGTCAAGTCCGCGTATGACGAGCCGAGAGGTTGCGGCAGAAAGGCAGCCGCACGCCCTGCCATGCCTGCGCAGCCGCACATCCTGTTGCGGACCAATGGGCCCACAATCTCTGTCATGCCCGGCTTGACCGGGCATCCAGTAGCCGCCAACGCCGGAGATTTGGCCACTGAGGCAGGTGTTTACTGGATCCCCGTTTTCACGGGGATGACATCAGAGTTTGGGGCAGGCGCCAGCCTCGCTCCTCAACTGTCGGATGACGCACTGCCT
>NZ_JACFXV010000066.1:56972-209374 GCF_014050225.1 Stappia albiluteola
TTCGCCGGGCCCAGACCCGGCGATCCATGGAGAGTCTGCGGCAAGGGGAGACGCAGATTGGATACGCGGGTCAAGCCCGCGTATGACGAGCCGAGGGGTACGGCAGAGAGGCGGCCACATGCCCTGCCATGCCTGCACAGCCGCACATCCTGTTACGGACCAATGGGCCCACAATCTCTGTCATGCCCGGCTCGACCGGGCATCCAGTAGCCGCCAACGCCGGAGATTCAGCCACCAACGCATGCGTTTACTGGATCCCCGTTTTCACGGGGATGACACCGGAGTGTGGGGCGGACGGAGACAAACAACCTCAAAGCAGGCATTCGAGAATTTCCGCCTCGCCGATGGTGCCGACGGGGCGGCCGGCCTCTTCCACCAGAACCGGCATGCCGCCGCCATCGCCGATTGCCGCGGTCCGCAGGGCGATCACCTCGCGCACCGGCGTACGCGGCTGGCAGCGCGGAGCATTGTCCGGACAGCCGGTGCCATTGAGCGGCTTCATGATATCGCGGGCGCGCAACACGTTGAGGGGGTTCATATGGGCGACGAAATCGGCGACATACCGGGTGGCGGGCTTCCGGACGATCTCCTGCGGCGTGCCGAGTTGGATGACGCGACCGCCTTCCATGATGGCGATGCGCGAGCCGATCTTCGCCGCCTCGTCGAGGTCGTGGCTGACGAAGATGATCGTCTTGTTCAGCTTGTCCTGCAGGGCGAGAAGCTCGTCCTGCAGCCGGTCGCGGATCAGCGGATCGAGCGCGGAAAACGGCTCGTCCATCAAAAGGATCGGCGCGTCGGTGGCGAAGGCGCGGGCAAGCCCCACGCGCTGCTGCATGCCGCCGGAAAGCTCGTGCACCGTCTTGCCGCCCCAGTCGGACAGGCCGACGAGATCGAGCTGGTGGTCGACCTTCTCGGCCCGCTCGGCCGCCTTCATGCCGGCAAGCTCGAGCCCGAAGCCGACATTGTCGCGCACGCTGCGCCAGGGCAGCAGGGCGAACTGCTGGAAGACCATGGCGATGCGCGAGCGCCGCAACCGGCGCAGCCGCTCCGGCGCGCAGCTGGTGGGATTGACCCATTCCTCGCCGTCGCGCACCTCGACCTCGCCGCGAATGACGCGGTTGAGCCCGTTGACGGCGCGAAGCAGCGTCGACTTGCCGGAGCCCGAAAGGCCCATCAGCACGATCACCTCGCCCTCGCGGATATCGAAAGTGGCGCCGGCGACGCCGAGGATCTGGCCGGTCTCGGCCTGGATCTCCGCCCGCGTGCGGCCGGCGTCGATCAGCGGCAATGCCGAGCGCGGCTTGCCGCCGAAGACGATATCGACATTCCTGAAGGAGACGATGGCGTCTCCCGTGCCCGCCTGCGAGTTCATCGGCTCCCCCCGTTTTCGCGCACCCGGAAGAAGCGGTCGAGCACGATGGCGATCAGCACGATCGCCACGCCGACCTCGAAGCCCCTGGCGATGTTGACCGTATTGAGCGCGCGAAGCGTCGGCACGCCGAGCCCGTCGGCGCCGACGAGGGCGGCAATCACCACCATGGACAGCGACAACATGATGGTCTGCGTGAGGCCGGCCATGATCTGCGGCATGGCATAGGGCAGCTCGACCTTCCACAGAAGCTGGCGCTTCGTCGCGCCGAAGGCCTCGCCCGCCTCGATGAGCTGGGTGGGCGTGGAGGAAACGCCAAGCTGGGTCAGGCGGATCGGCGCGGGAATGGCGAAGATCACCGTCGCGATCAGGCCCGGCACCATGCCGAGGCCGAAAAGGATGAGTGCTGGAATGAGATAGACGAAGGTGGGGATCGTCTGCATCAGGTCGAGCACCGGCCGCATGGCGGCATAGAGCTTCGGCCGGTGCGCGGCGGCCACCCCGAGCGGCACGCCGACCGCCATGCAGACCGCCGAGGCTCCGACGACCAGGGCGAGCGTCTCGGTCGTCTCTTCCCAGTAACCCTGGTTGATGATGAGCAGCAGGCTCGCCAGCACGAAGAGCGCGAAGCCGACGGTGCGGTGAACGAAATAGGCAAGGCCGGTGGCCAGCGCCACGATGACGAGGGGATGCGGCGTCTGCAATAGCCAGAGGATCCCCGAGATCATCGTCTCCAGCACCATGGAGATGCCGTCGAAGAACCATGTCGCGTTGTCGGTGAGCCAGTCGACAAGCGCCTTGGCCGAGGGGCCGATCGGCAGCTTGTGGTCAGTCAGCCATTCCAACGGCTTGCCTCATTTTCTTGAAAGGAAATCGTCTGCGGGAAATGCCGCGCCGGAGACCGTCCCGGCGCGGCGGATTTCAGGTCCTCAAAGACCGAGCGACTGCTTCACCGCGGCGAAGGAATCGCCGCCGTCGAAGGTGGTCACGCCTTCCAGCCAGCCTTCGAACGTCGCCGGCTGCTCCTTGAGCCATGCGGCCGCGGCCTTGGCCGGCTCCTCTCCGTCATTGAGGATCGCGCCCATGATCTCGTTTTCCATGGAGAGCGTGAACTTGAGGTTCTTCAGGAGCTTGCCGACATTCGGGCACTCTTCGGCATAGCCCTTGCGCACGTTGGTATAGACCGTCGCGCCGCCGTAATTCGGGCCGAAGATGTCGTCGCCGCCTTCAAGATAGGCCATCTCGAAATTGGCGTTCATCGGATGCGGCTCCCAGCCGAGGAAGACGATGTCCTCCTTGCGCTTGGTGGCGCGCGCCACCTGGGCCAGCATGCCCTGCTCCGAGCTTTCCACCACCTCGAAGCCCTTCAGGCCGAAGGTGTCCTGGTCGATCATGTCGATGATCAGCCGGTTGCCGTCGTTGCCCGGCTCGATGCCGTAGATCTTGCCGTCGAGATCGCCCTTGAACTTGGCGATGTCGGCAAAGGACTTCAGCCCCTTGTCATAGGTGTATTTGGGCACGGCGAGCGTGTATTTGGCGCCTTCCAGGTTCTCGCGCACCGTCTCCACCGAACCGTCCTCGCGATAGGGCGCGATATCGGCCTCCATGGTCGGCATCCAGTTGCCGAGGAAGACGTCGATGTCCTTGTTCTTCAGCGATGCGTAGGTGACCGGGACCGAGAGGATCTTGATGTCGGTGTCGTAGCCGAGCGCCTCGAGAACCACGGAGGTCGCCGCCGTCGTCGCCGTGATGTCGGTCCAGCCGACATCGGAGAAGCGGACCGTCTTGCAGGCTTCCGGCTCGGCGGCAGTCGCCGCCCCGCCAAGCGCCCCGGCATTGACAACCAGGGCGAGCGCTAGCGCGGGCGCAAGCGTGCTCATGCCGGCCTTAAGACCGGAAATCATAGTCCTCATAGGCAAATCCTCCTGCAAATTCGTGCAAGCCCCGGTGAAGGGCAATTCTCAGCCAGTAATTCCCCTCTTCGCCGATTGTTTCGGCTGTAGATTTTCCTGCCGGCTCGCCGCTTCCCTGCGTCGCGTTGCATGTTTATGCCGCGATGCAATCCCAGCGGAGCGATCCGGCGCTATCAAACCACCTTTCACTCACTTTGGCAAATCCGCCCCAAAAACCGGTTTTTTTATTGATTGAACGATCAATCAAAATTAAATCTGCTATTGCTTGGGTTTGCCGGGTGGACCGTGGAGTTTGCGATGCCGCGCATTGGAATGGAGGCTCACCGCCGCAAGGCGCTGATCGACGCGACTGTGGAAACAATCCACGCGCGCGGCTTTCCGGATGCGACCATGGCCGAGATCGCCCGCCGCGCCGGCGTCTCGGGCGGGCTTGCCCATCACTATTTCGGCTCCAAGGCGGGGCTTTTGAACGCGACCATGCGCGCCCTGCTGGCCGACCTTTCCCGCGACCTGCGCGCCCAGATGGCGAAGGCCGAAACGGCCCGCGAGCGCATTTCCGCGACGATCGCGGCAAGCTTCGGCCCGGGCCAGTTCCAGCCGGCGCTGATCTCGGCCTGGCTTGCCTTCTACCTGCAGGCACGGGTGGAGCCGGAAACGCGCCGGCTCCTGCGCATCTACCACCGCCGCCTCGTCTCCAACCTCGCCCACGACTTCGCCCTGCTGATGGGCCGCGAGGAGGCGCGCCGCGCCGCGGAAGGCACGGCGGCGATGATCGACGGGCTGTGGCTGCAGCGCGTCTTCAGCGAGGGACCGCCGCAGCCGCGCTCGGCGGTCCGCATGGTCGAGGATTACGTGGAGCGGCAGATCGTGGCGGGCGGGCGCGACCGGCATGCGTAAAGCGACCTACATCATCGTCGGCGCCGGCTCGGCCGGCTGCGCGCTGGCCTACCGGCTTTCCGAGGACCCGGCCAACCGGGTGCTGGTGCTGGAATTCGGCGGCACGGATGCCGGCCCCTTCATCCAGATGCCGGCCGCGCTCAGTTACCCCATGAACATGTCGCGCTACGACTGGGGCTTTGCCAGCGATCCCGAGCCGAACCTGAACGGACGGCGGCTCGCCACGCCGCGCGGCAAGGTGATCGGCGGGTCGTCCTCCATCAACGGCATGGTCTATGTGCGCGGCCATGCCTGCGACTTCGACACCTGGGCGGAGATGGGCGCGCGCGGCTGGGACTATGCCCATGTGCTGCCCTACTATCGCCGCATGGAGACGAGCCACCATCCGGGTCATGACAGCGAACCGGGCCTGCGCGGCACGGACGGCCCGCTGCACGTGACGCGCGGCGCCAAGTGGAACCCGCTCTACGAAGCCTTCATCGAGGCCGGCCGGCAGGCCGGCTACGAGACCACCGCCGACTATAACGGTCTGAAGCAGGAAGGCTTCGCCGAGATGGAGATGACGGTGTGGAAGGGCCGGCGCTGGTCGGCCGCCAACGCCTATCTGAAGCCGGCCTTGAAACGCGGCAATGTCGACCTCGTCACCGGCGCGCTGGTGCGCAAGGTGCTGTTCGACGGCAGGCGGGCGATCGGCGTGGAATACGAGCGCGGCGGCCGCATCGAGACGGTGCGCGCGGAACGGGAGGTGGTGATCGCCGCCTCCTCCATCAACTCGCCGCGCATCCTGCTGCAGTCCGGCATCGGCAGGGCAGCCGACCTGCAGGCGCTCGGCATTGCCGTCGTCGCCGACCGGCCGGGCGTGGGCGCCAACCTGCAGGACCACCTGGAACTCTATATCCAGCAGGCCTGCACCCAGCCGATCACGCTCTACAAGCACTGGAACGTGTTTTCCAAGGGGCTGATCGGGCTGCAGTGGCTGTTGCGGGGCACCGGGCTCGGCGCCTCGAACCATTTCGAGACCTGCGCCTTCATCCGCTCGCGCGCGGGGATCAGGTATCCCGACATCCAGTACCACTTCCTGCCTTTCGCCGTGCGCTACGACGGCAGGGCGGCGGCCGAGGGCCACGGTTTCCAGGTGCATGTCGGGCCGATGCGCTCCAAGTCGCGCGGCCGTGTGGCGCTGACCTCGCCCGATCCGAAGGCGCCGCCCTCGATCCGCTTCAACTACATGTCGCACCCAGACGACTGGACGGAGTTCCGCACCGCGATCCGCCTGACGCGGGAGATCTTCGCGCAACCCGCCTTCGCGCCCTTCCGTGGCCAAGAGATCCAGCCCGGCGAAGCGGTGCAAAGCGACGAGGCGCTCGACGACTTCATCCGCGAGCATGCCGAAAGCGCCTTCCACCCCTGCGGCACCTGCCGGATGGGCGCGGCCGACGACCCCTATGCCGTGGTCGATCCGGAAGGCCGGGTGATCGGCGTCGACGGATTGCGGGTTGCCGACAGCTCGGTCTTCCCGCAGATCACCAACGGCAATCTCAACGCGCCGTCGATCATGGTCGGCGAGAAGATGGCCGACCACATCCTGGGCCGCGATCCGCTGCCGCCTTCCAACCAGGAAGCCTGGATCCATCCGCACTGGCAGACAGCCCAACGCTGATTACAATAAGCCGGTCAGGGCCACCGGCAGGACGAGGAAATTACCCATGCGCGCGCAGCCGACCGCATCCCATTACATCAACGGCGCCTATGTGGACGACCCGGAGGGTGCGGCGATCGAGAGCCGCTATCCGGCGACCGGCGAGGTGATTGCGCGGCTCAACGCGGCCAGCCACAGGACGGTGAACGCGGCGGTGGCGGCCGCGCGCGACGGCTTCAGGGTCTGGGCCGCGACGCCGCCGGCCGAACGCGGCGCGGTGCTCAGACGGGCCGCCGACATCCTGCGCGCCAGGAACCGCGAGCTTTCGGAACTGGAAACGCTCGACACCGGCAAGCCGTTGCAGGAGACGCTGGTCGCCGATGCGGCCTCGGGTGCCGACTGCCTCGACTATTTCGGCGGGCTGACGCGCACGCTGACGGGCGAGCATATCGATCTCGGCGGCTCCTTCGCCTATACGCGGCGCGAGCCGCTCGGCGTCGTCGCGGCGATCGGCGCCTGGAACTACCCGATCCAGATCGCCTGCTGGAAGGCGGCTCCGGCGCTCGCCTGCGGCAACGCGGTCGTCTTCAAGCCCTCGGAACTGACGCCGCTTTCAGCACTCAGGCTTGCCGAAGCGCTTACCGAAGCCGGGCTTCCGGCCGGCGTCTTCAACGTCGTGCAGGGCTATGGCGACACCGGCGCGCATCTCGTCTCGCATCCGGAAGTGGCGAAGGTATCGCTGACCGGCTCCGTGCCGACCGGCGTCAAGGTGGCGGAGCTGGCTGCGAAAACGCTGAAGCACGTGACGCTGGAGCTCGGCGGCAAGTCGCCGCTGATCGTCTTCGACGACGCGGATGTGGAGAACGCCGTCTCGGCAGCCATCAACGCCAATTTCTACTCCACCGGCCAGATCTGCTCGAACGGCACCCGCGTCTTCGTGCAGAAGGGCATCAAGGAAGCCTTCCTCAGGCGGCTCGCGGAACGCACCGCGAAGGCAAGGCTCGGCGATCCGCTGGACGAGGAAACGCATATCGGCCCTCTCGTCTCCAGGGCGCAGATGGACAAGGTGCTGGCCTATATGCAGCTGGGCCGCAACGAGGGCGCGCGGCTCGTCTGCGGCGGCGGGCCGGCCGAGGTCGCAAGCCTGCCCGAGGGCTATTTCGTGCAGCCGACGGTGTTCGCCGACGTCGCCGACCACATGCGCATCGCCCGCGAGGAGATCTTCGGCCCGGTCATGTGCGTGATCGACTTCGACACGGAAGACGAAGCGGTGGCCCGCGCCAACGCCACCGAGTTCGGCCTCGCCGCCGGCGTCTTCACCCGCGACCTTGCCAGGGGTCACCGGGTGGTGGCGAAGCTCCACGCCGGCACCTGCTGGATCAACACCTACAACCTGACGCCGATCGAAATGCCCTTCGGCGGATACAAGCATTCCGGCATCGGCCGCGAGAACGGCCATGCGGCGATCGAACACTACAGCCAGGTCAAGTCGGTCTATGTGGAGCTCGGCGACGTGGCGAGCGCGTATTGAATCAGGCGTGAGAGCGGGCTTTCGCCCGCAAAGATTTCCGGATCCCGGCTCATCGTTCGGCTACGCCTCACTCGCCCGGGATGACGGCGGAGAGTGCGGTCGCCTCTTTGCCGTAACCCCTCGGCTCGTCATCCGCGGGCTCGATCCGCGTATCCACACGGTGCCAGCACGTTTCGCCGTCGCCCGATGGATCGCCGGGTCTGGGCCCGACGAAGACGAGGGGAGAGGCAGTGCGTCCGTTGCGCAGCAGAATTAGATGCAGCCCCCCGCCCCACACTCTGATGTCATCCCCGTGAAGACGGGGATCCAGTAAACGCATGCGTTGGTGGCTGAATCTCCGGCCACCGTGGTTACTGGATGCCCGGTCGGGCCGGGCATGACAGAGATTGTGGCAGACCGCTTGCCACGTACTCCCGTCATCCCGGGTCATCGCTCGGCTGCGCCTCACTCGCCCGGTATAACGGCGGAGTATGCGGTTACCTCTCTGCCGTAGCCCCTCGGCTCGTCATACGCGGGCTTGACCCGCGTATCCAAGCGGCAGCACCGCTTGCCGCAGAGCTTCATGGATCGCCGGGTCTGGGCCCGGCGATGACGAGCGGAGAGGAAGTGGGTCTCGTCGAAGGCCGGCGGTCAGGCATGGAGTTGCCCACACTCCGGTGTCATCCCCGCAAAGACGGGGATCCAGTAAACACCTGTCTCAGCGGCCAAATTTCAGGAGCTGGCGGCTACTGGATGCCCGGTCGAGCCGGGGCATGACAGAGATTGTGGGCCCATTGGTCCGCAACAGGATGTGCGGCTGCGCAGGCATGGCAGGGCATGCTGCCGCCTCTCTGCCGCAACCCCTCGGCTCGTCATACGCGGGCTTGACCCGCGTATCCAAGCGGCGCCTGCATCGTGTACCACCGCCCTTGGATCGCCGGGTCTGGGCCCGGCGAAGACGAGGGGAGAGGCAGTGCGTCATCCGACGGTTGAGGAGTGAGGCTGGCGCCTGCCCTAAACTCTGATGTCATCCCCGTAAAGACGGGGATCCAGTAGACACCTGCCTCAGTGGCTAAATCTCCGGCGTTGGCGGCTACTGGATGCCCGGTCAAGCCGGGCATGACAGAGTATGCGGTAAACGCCCAACCCAGACTCCCGTGTCATCCCGGACCGCAGGCGCGCATGCGCATCGCGAGAGCCGGAATCCAGACATCGCTCGCGCAATGCGCGTCTTGAAATGATTAGGGAGCGGGCCACGCCCGCAAAGATTTCCGGTTCCCGGCTCATCGTTCGGCTTCGCCTCACTCGCCCGGGATGACGGAGTGTGCGGCTGCTTAGGGTTGCTGAAGGACCTACGCCGCCACGGGCTCGCGGCAGGCGGACAAAGCGGCTGAAACGATGCCCTCAAGCCGGGCGCGATCCGGCGATGTGCGGGCAATGACGTTGAGGCCCTGCGCGACGCAGACGAGGTAGCGGGCGAGATCCACCGGCTTCTGCCCGAGATGGACCAGGCCCGGATCGCGCTCCAGCGCGCGGCGGAAGGCATCCTCAAGCCGCAGGAAATGCTCCGCCATGATCTGCTGGACGAGGTCGTCCCGCTCGCCAAGCTCCATGAAGGCATTGGTGCCGAGGCAGCCCCATTGCCGCCGGCCGGCGACGATGCCGTCGATCAGGTAATCGAAATAGGCGCGGATGCCGCCAATGCCGGACGCGCTCTTCTCGATCCGGCCGATGCCCTCGCGGGTAACGTCCGAGATATACCGGCGCATGGCCAGCAGGAAGAGGTCGTGCTTGCTGCCATAGGCGGCATAGACGCTGCCGGGATTGAGGCCCATCGCCTCGCAAAGCTCCTGCATGCTGGCTGCGGTATAACCCCGCTTCCAGAACACGTTCAGAGCGCCGGCAAGCGCCACTTCCTCGTCAAACTCACGATGTCGAGCCATGGACCGCGCGTATCCTGTCTGCTCAGATCATTTGAACACATATGAATTGTAACGTTAGTTCGATCCGCCCCGCCCGGCAAGTGCGGGAAACCGCGGAATATACCCGAAAGCGCCAATAGACCGGCACCTCGCATCCTCCAATATGCTAACGTCGATTAATCTTGAATTGACATTCACGAAATTTCCTGAATTCTCGTTCAACATTGCGAGAGCCCGCGACGGGGGACGATTCCGGACAACCGGCATCGCACGAGCGTCGGCCTTGCAGCACAAAACACACCGCAAAGGTGGCCCCATCGACAAAACCGTCCAGGGAGCGACATGTCATGAATGCCTACAGGAAGGAGTGGCGATCGACGCTGGTCTTCGGCGCCCTCTATCTGGTGCTGGCGCATACCGGCCTCATCGCCATCTATACCGGGGTCGACAACTCCGTCCGAGTGCTCGGCTTTCCCATTCACTATTTCCTCGCGATCGTCCTCGGCTCCGCCGGCGTGATGGTGGTCTCCATCCTGTGGAACCGCTACGCGGACAATCTGGAAGACGAGATCGAGATGGAAAACGGCAAGGCGCCCCGCACGGGTGACGCCGAAATGCCGAACGCCGCCGCCCTCGCCAGGGAAGGAGCGCGCTGATGACCGAAGCGGACTGGCAAATCCAAAATATCTGGCTCGGCATGGGCATCAGCCTTGCCGTCTTCGCCATGTATTACATCGTCGCGCTGATCTCCAACAAGCAGACCCACACCTCCGCCGACCTTTACGTCGCCGGCCGGTCGGTCGGCCCGATGGTGAACTCGCTCGCCGCCGCCTCCACCTGGATGAGCGTGGCAACCTTCTTGGGCGTCGTCGCCCTGATCCAGCAGCTCCACCTGCCCTTCGTCTACATGTGGGTGCAGCTGATCCTCAGCGTACCGCTGCTCGTCCTGCTCTACGGCGCCTCGCTGTGGCGCGTCGGGGTCTATACGTCGGTGCATTTCGTGCAGCTGCGCTACGGCCGCACGGCCGGCTACCTGGCCGCCGGCTGGATGCTGCTGATCATGCTCATGTACATGGTCGGCCAGTTCATCGGCATCGCCAAAGTGTTCGAGGTGCTGCTGGGCCTGCCCTACCTGCCCTCGCTGATCATCTCGGCGTTGGTGATCACCGGCTACATCACCATCGGCGGCATGAAGGGCGCGACCTATAACGACGCCATCCAGATGGTGATCATGATGATCGCCCTGCTGGTGCCGCTGGCCGCGATCCTCAAGCAGATGGGCGTTTCCGGCTACTGGTTCCCGCCGCTCGGCTATGGCGACATGACCGATGCGCTGCTGGAGCGGATCCCGACCTTCTTCGACCTGAAGTTCGAGCCGCGCTTCTACATGGCGCTGTTCGTGGCGCTCACGCTCGGCACGCTCGGCCTGCCCCAGCTTGCCCAGCGCGTGCTAACGTCCTCCAGCATCAAGGCCGCGCGCCGCGTCGTGCCTTGGTTCTGCCTCTGGGTCGGCCTGATGTTCCTTGGCACCTATGCCATGGGCTTCGCCGGCGTCTATCACTTCGCCCTGATCGGCGAGACGCTGACGCCGGAAGCCGCCGACAAGACGACGCTGCTGCTGAACCTCGCCTACAATCCGGAATGGGTCAGCGCCTTCGTGATCGCGGGCGTGCTGGCGGCCGGCGTGTCGACCATCGCCGGACTGATGATCGGCGTCGCCACCATCGTCGGCCACGACATTGTCGGCAGCTTCAAGCCGGACATGCCGGACGTGAAGAAGCTGCGCTGGGGCTATATCGCGCTGGCCGGCACCGGCGTCGTGTCGCTGCTCGTCTCGCTCGACCCGCCAGCCTTCCTCATCACCAGCATCTTCTGGGCCTTCGGCCTGTGCGCCACGGCCGTGACGCCGATGGTGGTGCTGGGCGTGTGGTCGACCCGCATCAACCTGTGGGGCGCGATCCTGGGCAGTGCCGTCTCCGGCGCTCTCTACATCTGCCTGTCGCCCTACGTGTTCCCCGACTTCTCGGTGGGCAACGGACTGATCGCCAAGCTCGGCTATTCGGTGGCGCTGATCACCGTGCCGGTCGGCTTCATCGTCACGATCCTCGGCTCGCTGGTTGCCGAGAACCTGTTCGGCGAAAAGGCGAGCGGCGAACTGTCCCGCGCCCAGGAACTGGTGGAGCAAATGCACGGCTGGGCCACCGTCACGCGCGAGCGCTACAACGGCGTGCAGTGGCTGCTGATCCTCAGCGCGCTGTGGGTACCCGTCCTGATCTGGGGCCTGCAGCCTTGGTAACGGCAAACAAGCTGGCGCAGTACCGGGGGCTTACGGCCCTCGGTATTCCCCTGACCGGAATCCTCTGGAGCACCGGAGTGTATTTCGGCCGCGCCGGCGAAATCGAGGCTCTCGACGTTTCTCCGGCCCAGGCTTTCTTCCTGGTCGCAGTCGGCGGGGTCTCGCAAACGGTCGCCCTGTGGTTCGGCCTTGCCGCCGTAACCTGGGCGATGATCCGGGTGCTTCGCGCACGGATCGCCTTCATCCGGCTGCTTGCGCTTCTGTCCACCGCCTCCGTGGGGCTGTGGGCAGGAGCGCCGGCAGCCGGCTTTTATCTCACTTCCGAAGGACCGGCACGCCCGGCCGCCGCACTGATCGCCCTTGCCGGCGTGGCGGCGAGCCTTGTCATCGCCGCCGACGGCATCCGCGAAGCGACCGGCTGGACGAGCACCCGCGCCTGGTGCGCCATCGTCTTCACCGCGATCTTCGTGGCGAGCTTCGCCTCACTTTCAATCTGAACAACAGGACACGTACCATGACCGTGAAAGCCGTCGTTTTCGATGCCTACGGCACTCTCTACGACGTTCAGTCGCTCTCCTCGGTGACCGAGGAAATGTTCCCCGGCAAGGGCGAGCTGATCACCCAGGTCTGGCGGCTGAAGCAGCTGGAATATTCCTGGCTGCGCTCGCAGATGGGCGCTTTCCGCGACTTCTGGTCGATCTCGCAGGAATCGCTTGCCTATACGCTCGACTGCCTCGGCGTCGCCTATGACAAGGCAGTGTTCGAGACGATCATGGACAAGTACCGTCATCTCGATCCCTATTCCGACACGATCTCCTCGCTGCAGGGCCTTTCCAGCCTGAAGCGCGCGATCCTGTCGAACGGCAGCCAGGGGATGCTCGACGCGCTGGTGAAGAACACCGGCCTCGACCAGCATCTCGACGCCTGGATCAGCATCGACGCGGTGGAAATCTTCAAGCCGAACCGCAAGACCTACGGCCTGATCGAGGAAAAGTTCGGCGTCAAGCCGGAGGAAGTGCTGTTCGTCTCCTCCAACGCCTTCGACGCCTGTGGCGCCAAGAATTTCGGCCTCAAGGTGGCATGGATCGAGCGCGTGACCGCGCAGGCCCTGCGCGACGAGGTCGCCGGCCTCGACGTCGTCGGCCCGACCACCATGTTCAAGCTGCTGCGCATGCGCATGGAGCACTGGGGCCTCGACCCCGACTACCGGCTGAAGTCGCTGAACGAGCTGCCGGCGCTTTGCGGCGTCTGATACGCGGCAGTTCAGAAAATGAGTCAAGGCGCGGGGCCTTGTCCCGCGCCTTTTTCGTTTTTTCCTCTCAAGTGAGCCGCCTCATCCGGCCGCTAAGCGACCTTCAGATGATGTCCAGCACGGCTTCGGGCGGCCGCCCGAGCGCGGCCCTGCTGCCGGCGAACACCACGGGCCGCTCGATCAGGATTGGATTGGCGGCCATGGCGGCAACGAGAATGTCCGGGTTGATGACCTCGGCAAGCTTCATTTCCCTGTAAAGCGCCTCGCCCGTGCGCATCAGCTTGCGCGGGTCGTCGAAGCCGAGCGCGAGAAGCGCCGAGCGGATCTCCGCCTCGT
This sequence comes from Stappia albiluteola, assembly GCF_014050225.1. Classification (GTDB taxonomy): domain Bacteria; phylum Pseudomonadota; class Alphaproteobacteria; order Rhizobiales; family Stappiaceae; genus Hongsoonwoonella; species Hongsoonwoonella albiluteola. The sequence continues at coordinate 70,107 of NZ_JACFXV010000066.1, forward strand.
TCGGCGCGTCCGACAGGTAGTCGCGCACCCGCACCTTCTCGCCCTTCTCCTCAAGCAGCGCCAGCGTCTGGCGCGACTTGGAGCAGCGAGGGTTGTGCCACATCAAGACGCTCATTCCGCTTCCTCCCCAAGTCGGGCCCAGGCGTCGCGATTGACGCCGCTTGCCTCGGAAATGCTTTTCAGGCCATGCGCATCGAGCTGCCGCGAAAGATGCTTCAGGATGCGCGCCACCAGGCCCGGACCTTCGTAGACGAGGCCGGTATAAAGCTGGATCAGCGTGGCTCCGGCGGCAATCTTCGTCCAGGCGGATTCGGGGCTGTCGATGCCGCCGACGCCGATGATCGGCAGATCGGGCCCGACCAGCTTGCGCATGCGGGCAAGCACGATGGTCGACTTGCGAAAGAGCGGCCGCCCGGAAAGTCCGCCGGCCTGTTTCGCGGTCGCCTGATCTCTCAGCCCGTCGCGGACGATCGTGGTGTTGGAGACGATGAGGCCGTCGACGCCCGAGGAAAGCACCTCTTCCGCGATCTCTTCCTGCGAAGCGGCATCGATGTCGGGGGCGATCTTCAGCAGGACCGGCACCTTGCGCCCCACCCTCTGGACAGCCGCATCGCGCGCGGCGAGCGAGCGGGCCAGCAGCTCGGCCAGAGCCTCGCGCGCCTGCAGGTCCCGCAGGCCCGGCGTGTTGGGCGAGGACACGTTGACGGTGAAATAGGAGGCGAGATCGGCGAAACGCTCGACCCCCGCGACATAGTCGGCAATGCGGTCGGACGCATCCTTGTTGGCGCCGACATTGACGCCGACGATGCCGCCGCGATGACGGCGCGCGGCAAGCCGCTCATACATCGCCGCATGGCCTTCGTTGTTGAAGCCGTAGCGGTTGATCACGCCGTGGTCCTCGACAAGGCGGAAGACGCGCGGCTTCGGGTTGCCGGCCTGCGCCAGCGGCGTCACGGTTCCCGCCTCGGTGAAGCCGAAACCGAGCTTCAGCACCGCATCCGGCACCTCGCCGTTCTTGTCGAAGCCGGCCGCCATGCCAAGCGGATTGGGGAAGGTGAGATCGAAAAGGTTCACGGCAAGCCGCCCGTCGCCACCGGGCGCGCAGCCCGGCATGAGGCCGCTCGCCAGCGCCTTGATCGTCAGACCGTGCGCGGTCTCCGGATCCAGAGAAAACAGGGCGCTGCGGGCCAGCCCGCCGACAAGACCGCTGATCATGCCAGATCCTCCGGGAAGCGATGGCCGCCATCGGCGCCGAGCGGCAATTCGACGACGAAGGACGCGCCTGCCGGGTCGAGCGGCGCATAGAGATGCGGGAACAGCGCGCCGCCGCGCGACACTTCCCACTTCAGCGCATCGCCCAGCCTTTCCGCCTCGACCGCGACGAGAAGGAGATCGCCCTGGCCCCTGAAATGCCTGGCAGCGGTCTCCCTCACCTGGGTGCCGTCGGAGAAATGAATGAAACCATCCGCATGATCGACGGGCGCGCCGTCGAAACGTCCCTTCGCTTCGGCTTCCCGCCACAGGGCCTTCGGAACGATCTTGTAAATCAGGGTCATCGGCAGCCTTCCGCTTCGCTTGCGAGGCTTTTAATGCGCTTTCCCGCGCGGGGAAACCACCTGCCCTCCACGATGGCTGCGGAAAACGGCCGACAGGGAAATGACGCAGCGGATAAAGGCTAGTCACTGGAACAAAACAGGAATATAGGGTCAGGACTCATTAATTTGACTGGAATGGCGTTCGAGATGACGAGAGATGGAAGGAAAAGCTCGAAGAGCGGGGCTATTCCCCCGGTCGAGGGCTTTGACGCGGCAGGTCGAAGTCAGCTCGATCGTCCTTTGGATCGGGCGGATCCGCACGGACTACTTTGTCGCAAACCCTTGCAAGGCTTTAGCCTTCCTGTGGGCTTGCTCCTCGTATCCGCACAAATCCGCTCCGACCATTTCAGCCAAATTAATGGGTCCTGACCCTAAACCGTGATCAACAACATAAAGGGATAAATTCCTCAAGCCTCCTGCAATGCCCGCACGGGTTCTGCAAGGTCTCTGTGCCAAGGCCCGGACCTCCGCCGGGCTGCGCTTCGCAAAGGAGCGATCCAATGCTTTCGCATGACAAGGTGTGGTCCGCCATCGACACCCTCGCCCGCCGCAACGGTCTCACGCCTTCCGGCCTCGCCCGGCGCGCGGGACTGGACCCCACGACATTCAATCCCTCCAAGCGGGTGGCAGGTGACGGGCGACCGCGCTGGCCGTCGACGGAATCGCTCGCCAAGGTTCTGGAGGCAACCGGCGCCGACCTGACCGAGCTGGCCGTGCTGGTCAACCAGGGCGAAATGGCCGCTTTCGGGCGGACGGCTTCGCTGGCACGGACCGTGCCGCTGCTCGGCCTCGCGCAGGCGGGCGCCGGCGGATATTTCGACGACGGCGGCTTTCCGGCCGGCACGGGCTGGGACGAGATCTCCTTCCCCGTTGCGCATGGCGAAAATGTCTACGCGCTGGAAGTCAGCGGCGATTCCATGCAGCCCCTTTACCGGGACGGCGACATCCTGATCGTCTCGCCGGGCGCGGCCATACGGCGCGGCGATCGCGTCGTGGTGCGTACGCTGGAGGGCGAGGTGATGGCCAAGGTGCTGCATCGCCAGACGGCGAAGAACATCGAACTGCACTCGCTCAATCCGGCCCATCCCGTCCGCCTGTTCGAGATGAAGGAGATCGAATGGGTGGCCCGCATCGTGTGGGCAAGCCAGTAGCCTTGACGTCGAGGCGCCGTTACACTGAGCCGGAATCGATGCTGGCAATATCCTGATCACACCCTGACGGGAGGCTCAGATGGGATGGCGGAGCTGGGCTTTCGTGGCGCTGGCGGGCCTTGCGGGCCTTGGCGGACTTAGCCTGATGCCCTCGCCCGACGACGGCCGGCAAAACGCCTCGGATGCCACCGTGCAGGCGCCGCTGATAGCCGCCCCGCCGATCCACCCCGACACGCTGCGCGACGTGACGCCGACGGGCATCCTGCCCCATCCCCCCGTCCATGCTCCCCTGAAGCGGGTGGCCCGCGAAAAGCCGAAGGAGCCGGAGAAGGAAAAACTTCCTGAGGTTCTGGAATTTCGCCTGCCGCTGGTGCTGGACGCCCGCACGCTGCGCGTGAAGAAGACGACGATCCGGCTTGCCCATCTCGAGGGGCCGGAGCTCAACGAGGAATGCTCCTCGCGGCTCGGCGGCAAATGGCCCTGCGGCATGCGCGCCCGCACCGCGCTGCGCTCCCTTGTGCTGCGCAACGCGATCCGCTGCGGAGACATTGCCGAGACGGAGAGCGACGAGGTGGTGGCGCATTGTGAGAAGGGGGCAACGGATCTGGCGCTGTGGATGCTGGGCCAGGGCTGGGCGCGGGCTGCCGAAGCCGCTCCCGCCGCCTATCGCGAGGCACAGGAAAAGGCGGAGGCCGCACGCAAGGGCCTCTGGCAGCTCGAAGGCCCCGTTCCCATCGCAGGAAGCGCGGATACGCCCTCCCTTCCCTCGCCCAATATCCTGCTTGAAGACATCGAGATCACGCCCGACGACGGCAGGGCCGTCGAGGCGGACGAAGGGTTATCCCAAGCAGAAGGCCGGGCGGACGAAGGACTGCCGCCGCCGGTGGAAGACCAGGCGGCCGCGGCCGTTCCCCGCAGCGAGCGACCCGCGGCTTTCGGCGCTTTCAGTGCGCCAGCGCCCTTGCGATGAGCGCCCGCGTCTCGGCAATGCCGTAAAGCGCAACAAAGGAGCCGAAGCGCGGTCCCCGCTCCTGCCCCAGCAGAAGCTGGTAGAGCGCCGCGAACCAGGCGACCGAAACGCCCGGACCGCCGTCCGGGCTTTTCTTCGCGTGATCCTGGTAGCGCTCGATCGCGCGCGCCACGTCGAGCACGGCATCCTGGATCTCCTCGCCGCTCGCGCCCTGCGGCAGCGAGGCAAGCTTGGCATCGAGCGCCTCGAGCGCCTGCCGCTCGGTCTCGTCCGGTTCGCGGAAGCTCTTGGTCGGCTTCACGAAATCGTCGAAGTAGCGGATCGCGTAGCCGACGAGTTCATCGAGCTTGGGATGGGTGGCCGGCGTCACTCCCGGCGAATAGCGGGAGATGAAGGCCCACAGCACATCCTTGTTTTCCGCGTTCGAGGCGGAGACGAGGTTCAGCAGCAGGGCGAAGGGCACCGGCATGTCGATCGCCGGCGGGTTGCCGGAATGGATATGCCAGACCGGATTGGCGAGCTTCTGCTCGACCGGCATGCCCGAAAACTTGCCGAGGAAGGTGAAATACTCGTCCACCGCCTTCGGGATGACATCGAAATAGAGCTTCTTGGCGGTACGCGGCTTCTGGAACATGTAGAGTTCCAGGCTTTCGGTCGGGGCGTAGGTCAGCCACTCGTCGATGGTCAGGCCATTGCCCTTGGACTTGGAGATCTTCTCGCCCTTCTCGTCGAGGAAGAGTTCGTAGACGTAGTGCTCAGGCGGAGTGCCGCCCAGCGCCGAACAGATGCGGTCGTAGATCGGCATGTTCGGCCCGTGATCCTTGCCGAACATCTCGAAATCGACGTCGAGCGCCGCCCAGCGCGCGCCGAAATCCGGCTTCCACTGCAGCTTCACCTGGCCCCCGGTGATGCCCTGGGTGATCTCCTCGCCGTCCTCGTCGATGAAGGTGATGGTGCCCGCCGCCGCGTCGACATGCTTCATCGGCACGTAGAGCACGCGGCCGGTCTTGGCCGAAATCGGCAGGAACGGCGAATAGGTGGCGCGGCGCTCCTCACCCAGCGTCGGCAGCATGATGTCCATGATGGCGTTGTAGCGCTCGGCGACGCGCTGCAGGATCGCGTCGAACTTGCCGGACTTGTAATACTCGGTCGCGCTGGCGAATTCGTAGTCGAAGCCGAACGTGTCGAGGAAGCGCCGCAGCATGGCGTTGTTGTGATCGGCGAAGCTCGCATAGTCGCCGCCGAACGGGTTCGGCACCGAGGTCAGCGGCTTGTGCAGATGCGGCTCCAGGAACGACTTGTCCGGCACGTTGTCGGGAATCTTGCGCATGCCGTCCATGTCGTCGGAAAAGCAAAGCAGCCGGGTCGGCACCTTGTCTTCGGTCAGCAGGCGGAAGGCCGTGCGCACCATCGTGGTGCGCGCCACCTCGCCGAACGTGCCGATATGCGGCAGCCCCGAGGGTCCGTAACCGGTCTCGAACAGCACCGGCCGGCCGCCGCCGCGCTTCTCCACCCGTTTGACCAGTTTGCGCGCCTCTTCGAAGGGCCAGGCTTTGGAAGCCCTGGCCGCCTCGACGAAGGAGGGCGACAGGTCAAGGACAGGCAGGGAGGCTTCGCTCATTTTTTCGAGGTTTCCGCAAGAAGAGACAGGTTCGCCAGGCAGGCTTGCGCGTGGCGCGTCGGATATTTGCCCGTTCGGCATTATTAAAGCGCCTGGGAGCGCGCGGAACCTAGAAAAGTACACGCCTCGCGTCAATCTTTCCGCGTGCCGCGGCCCCCTCTTTCCCGACGCATGGACCATCACGGGCAAAAGACGCCTTGCGTAGAAACGGCCACGGGCCTACCTGTCGAAGGCGGAACATTGAGAACGAAGGGTTTAGCAAGACGATGAGCGACCAGATCCCCCTTCAGGAAGCGCTGATCTATGTGATGGTCATCACCTCGGCCGCCGACAACAGCATGACGGACCGCGAGCTCTTTTCCATGGGCGACGTGGTGAAGACGCTGCCGGTTTTCCGGGACTTCGACGGCGAGCGGCTGGTGACGGTGGCACAGACCTGCGGTGAGCTGCTGCAGGAAAAGGACGGGCTGAACGTCGTCCTCGATCTGGTTACTCGCAGCATTCCGGCCAAATATCGCGACACGGCCTATGCGCTGGCCGTGGAAATCGCCGCAGCCGACCTCAACGTCAACCAGGAGGAACTGCGCCTGCTGCAGATCCTGCGCGATCGGTTCGATCTCGACAAGCTGACGATCGCGGCAATCGAGCGCTCCGCCCAGGCTCGCTACCGCAAGGCCTGAGGCTTCGGGACGCCCGGCAAAAGAACGATACGCACGAACGCGCAGGCCTTTCTGACGTTTGGACGCCGCACGGGCGCGGATGATGTCTGGGTCCCTGTGTGTTGCGTTTGTATCAGGATGGCTGCGGGCCGGGATGACGCTGGAGTGTGGGGCAAGCGCTTGTCCCACACTCAATCGTCGGAGGACGTGCCGCCTCTCCCCTCGTCTTCGCCGGGCCCAGTACCTGGAAATGCCCCCGCGATCCAACGGACGACGACGAAATGTGCCGGCGCCGCATGGATACGCGGGTCGAGCCCGCGTATGACGAACCGAGGGGTTAAGGCTGAGAGGCTACCCACTCTGTCGTGCTTGCTTGCACCAACGCCCACATACTCTTTCATGCCCGGTTCGACCGGTCATCCAGTAAACGCCGATGCTTGAGATTTAGCCGCCAACGCATGCGTTTACTGGTTCCCCGCCTGCGCGGGGATGACACCTGAGTGTGGGGCAAGGACTGCTCAGCACTCTGTCATGCCCACGAAGGTGGGCATCCAGTAAACGCCGATGCTTGAGATTTAACAGCTAAATCAGCCGTTTACTGGATCCACGGTCAAGTCGGGGATGACGGCGGAGGGTGGGGTGGACCGCCCTACCCGACCAGCACGTCGCATTCGGCGGCGCCGGCGCGCGCGGCCTCTGCCCATTCGACCGGCCTGCCGATAAAATACCCCTGTGCATGGGTCACGCCGAGATGGCGCAGCATGGCCAGCGTCTCGCCATCTTCGACGAATTCGGCGATCACCTCGATGCCGAGCTTCCTGGCGACCGCGACGATGCCGGCAACGATGGTCCGCTGCACTTCGTCGCGAACGATGTCGCCGATGATTGCGCCGTCGATCTTCATGCAGTCGATCTTGAACTGTTTCAGATAGGCGAAGGAGGACAGGCCGGTGCCGAAATCGTCGAGGATGACGCCGCAGCCGCGCTCCCGCAGTGCTTTCAGGAGCGCCTGCGCCGTGTCCATGCAGCGAACCGCCGCCGTTTCCGTGATCTCGAAGGATAGATGGCGCGCGAGATGCGGGACGGCGTCGAGCCTGGCGATGAGATAGTCCTTGAAGTCCGCATCTCCGATCGACTGGCCGGAAAGGTTGACGGTCAGACGCCTGGCCGGCTCCGCGGCATCGTGCGCGGTCTGGAGACGGCGCAGCACGTTGCAGATCACCCAGCGATCGACCTTGGGCATCAGGCCGTAGCGTTCGGCCGCCTGGATGAGCGGCGCGGGCGCGAGCATGTCGCCGTCGCAGGAGGCAACACGCAGCAGAACCTCGTGATGGAGCCGACCGCTGCCGTCGATCGCCTCGATCGGCATGACGAAGAGGCGCAGGCGATCCCCTTCCAGCGCGTCCTGGATGGCATGCAGGTTGCCGAGATCCTCGTGGCAGGCCTCCATCGCCGCATTGTCGGAGCGATAGACGACGACCCGGCCTCCACCCGCCTGTTTGGCGACGCGGCAGGCCTGATCGGCCCGGCGCAGGAAATCGTCAGCCGGCGACGGTCCGGCGACAGGCTCGCTCTCGTCGAGCAAAAAGATCCCGACCCTGCAGCTGACGCCATAGCTTTCTTCGTCCCAGACGAAACGCGAGGCCTGAAGGCCCTCCACGATCCGCCGGCCGGCCGCCAACGCGCCATCGGCCGCGGCTCCGGCCATCAGCACGGCGAATTCATCGCCGCCAAGCCGCCCGGCAACCGCAAGGCCGTCCCTTTCGAAGGACTTCAGCAAACCGGCTACATGCCGCAACAGGCTATCGCCCGCCGCGTGGCCGGCAAGGTCGTTGACGAGCCGGAAATTGTCGAGATTGACGACCAGCAGCGCACAGGTATCGCCCTTCGCCGCAACCGTCTGCGCAAGAAGTTCCAGAAATGCCTGGCGGCCGAGCACGCCGGTCAGTTCATCGGCCCGACGAAGCGGGAGACGGGTATCCGCCTCCCGCCTCTCGCCTGCATCAACAGCATAGTAGATCACGCCAGCGATTTTGCCTTTTGTGGTTGTCAGGGGCTCCAGTGCAATATCAAGGAGGGCTTCGCGCCCATCCTTCAGGACAGCCCGAAGGATGTCGCGCGAGGCACGGCCGGAAAGGGCTTCGCGAAAAGAGAAAGACAGACGCTCGAACAGGTTCGCGCCGACCACCTCGGCCAGGCACAGGCCGGTCAGGGCGTCGCGTCTGCTGCCGTGAAAATCGGCGAATGCGGCGTTTGCCGAAAGAATTGCGCCATTTCGTCCGCAGGTGGCGACCATCGCCGGCAAGGCATCGAGGATCGTCTCGCCGGCAAGGGTTACTCCGTTCGATCCGGGCCATTGATAAGCCGCAAGGCATCCCTGGCGGCGCCCCCACGGCTGCCGCCCGTCCGCCGACCATGCCGGACAGGCAGCCTGCGAAGCGAGGCCACAAGGCAACGCCGGCACCAGGGTGGACGAGGCACCCGTGTTTCGGCTGCTCGCGAGCAATCCTCCGGCAGGATAGCGGTCCGGCAGGCCGACGCCCTTTTCAGAATCCATCCCGGACATCATCATGACGAATTCCTCAAACCGAACCGAAGACAACAATTCACGAACGGCCATTTGCAAGGCCGCACCGCTTGAAAACACGCAGTGACCCATTGCGTTGCTTGAGTTTTCCAACTCAAGATCCGCATTTTTTATATTTTCCGGTAAAACTGCCAGAAAGCTCCGGCGAGACTTATTTTAAGTCCGGATAATATTTAATAACAAAACAAATACACAAAATTCAATTCGTAATTGCCCTCATATCAAACATAGATGGGCACGAACACTATCCGTATTGAGACTTATCTTAGGTAATTTTTAAGACTATCTCAGTTGAGAACCCGGGGAGTACCCGGTTTGTCGAGCGAGAAGGCAGGAATGGCCACGTGGAAGATTTCCCCGTTGGGCGCCTGCATCTGGTAGGAACCGGACATGATGCCGGACGTCGTGGTCAGCGGGCATCCGGACGTATATTCGTAGCGTTCACCCGGCGCGATCAGCGGTTCCTCGCCCACCACGCCTATGCCACGCACTTCGTTGACCCGGCCGAAAGCGTCGGTGATCTTCCAGTAGCGACTTCTCAGCTGTACCGCTTCCTTGCCCAGATTGACGATCTCGACCGAATAGGCCCAGAAAAAATGGTCGTCGTCCGGGTCGGATTCTTCCGCCATGTAGTGCGGCACGACGGTTACCTGGATATTGCGCGTGACGGCCCTGTACATGCGTAACCCCACCCTTCAGTGGATCAATCCGGGCCGCGGACGCTACAACCGCGATCGCCGTCATGACTACTTATTCCAAATTTGGTACAATCCAAAGCTGCGCCATCTCGGCACAGTACGCAAACTTCTCTTTCGCCTTTTGCGCGTTTTTTCACCGAACTTGGCAAATCGATGCCCGGTTATATTGTCAGTTTTTCCAATTTAACTGTAACTGCATCTTTCAATCGTACCGGTCAGGCACAGCAGGAGCCTCGCGACCAGGGTCAAGGCCGGCACCGCGAGAGGGCCGCCGCTTCCGGCCGGGCCGAATGGTGGCGGAATAGCCCTTCTCCCTTGCCGGCAGGATAGATCACGCCTTGGCATTGGCCGCAAGTATGGTCAATTGCTCATGCTGCCACACTTCCCGTTGCGTGATTTGCCAAGCGCGGAGAATTCGGCCAAGAGCATCGAAACAGCAGGATGGATGATCACGCCACATGTTCGACGCAGCACTTCGCAGGGTGATCGACCCGCCCCTGGACACGATGGGGCGCCGGGTTGCCGCAGCCGGTATCACCGCCGACCAGATTACAGTCGCCGGGTTCATGTGCGGAGTTGCGGCGGCGGCGGCAATTGCCTTCGGCGCGATGGCTTTCGCCGCGCTTCTGATCGTCCTCAACCGGCTGGCCGACGGGCTTGACGGCGCGGTGGCGCGGGCGACGCAGAAAACCGACCTTGGCGGCTATCTCGATATCGTGCTGGATTTCTTCTTCTACGGCGCGGTGCCCTTCGCCTTCGCGATCCACGATCCGGCAGCCAACGGCTATGCCGCCGCAGCGCTGCTGCTTGCCTTCTACATGAACGGCGCGACCTTCCTCGGCTTTGCCGTCATGGCGGAAAAGCGCGGGATGAAGACCGACATCCAGGGCGCGAAGTCGCTCTACTATCTGGGCGGACTGGCGGAAGGCGCCGAGACGATCGCCGTGTTCCTGGCCATGTGCGTCTTTTCGGAAAGCTTTGCCGCGATCGCCTGGGCGTTCGCGGCAATCTGCGTCGTCTCCGCCTGCGCCCGGCTGATCCTGGTCACCGGCATGCTCAGGCGATAAAAGGCGGATGCGGGCCGGCCCCGTATCACAGGGCCGGCACTTTCGGTATCACGCGGCCCTGGCGAGCGCGTTCGTCAGGTCGCGAAGCAGGTCCCCGGCATCCTCAAGGCCGACGGAAAGCCGCAGCAGGCCGTCGGAAATGCCGAGTTCCGCGCGCGCTTCCTCTCCGATCGACTGGTGCGTCGTCGTTGCCGGATGGGTGATCAGGCTCTTGGCGTCGCCCAGATTGTTGGACAGCTTGACGATCCTGAGCGCGTTGAGCACCGCGAAGGCAGCCTGCTTGCCGCCCTTCACCTCAAGGGCGATCAGGGTGGAGCCGGCTCCCATCTGGCGCCTGGCAACCTCCGCCTGCGGGTGGTCCGCACGTCCCGGATAGATCAGCCGCGAGACCGCCGGGTGGCCGGCCAGTTCATCGGCGAGCATCGCCGCCGTCGCGGTCTGACGCTCGACGCGCAGCGGCAGCGTTTCCAGCCCCTTCAGGAGCACCCAGGCATTGAAGGGGCTCATATGCGGCCCGGTATGCTTGACGAAAGGCATCACCTCGTCGGCGATCCACTTTTCATCCGACAGCACGACGCCGCCAAGGCAGCGCCCCTGCCCGTCGATATGCTTGGTGGCGGAATAGACGACCACGTCGGCACCAAGCTTCAGCGGCGACTGCCAGAGCGGGGTTGCGAAGACATTGTCGACGATCAGCCGCGCACCAACCGAGCGGGAAATCTCGGCAAGAGCGGCGATATCGATCACTTCCAGCGTCGGGTTCGTCGGGCTTTCGAGGAAAAGGGCGGTCGTGTTCGGCCTGACCGCCTTGCGCCACTGGTCGAGATCGGCGCCATCGACAAGGGTCGTCTCGACGCCGAAGCGCGGCAGCAGGGTTTCGACGATATAGCGGCAGGAGCCGAACAGCGCCTTGGCGGCAACGACGTGATCGCCGGCCTTGCAGGCGGCCATCAGCGCCAGGTTCACGGCCGCCATGCCGCTTGCCGTCGCGCGGGCGGCTTCCGCGCCTTCAAGCGCGCACATGCGCGCCTCGAACATCGCCGTGGTCGGGTTGGCGTAGCGCGAATAGACGAAGCCCGGCGCCTCACCGTTGAAGCGTGCCTCGGCCGCCTCCGCGGTGTCGTAGACGAAGCCCTGGGTCAGATACATGGCCTCCGACGTCTCGCCGAATTGCGAACGCGTCACGCCGCCATGCACCAGCCGGGTCGCCGGCTTCCAGTCGTTGCCGGCCAGATCGATATCCTTCGTCATATTCCTGTCTCCAAATGCAAAAAACCCCGGCCGTCGGCCAGGGTTCGCACGAAACCCGGCCTTTTTAGCAAGTTGTTTAACGTGGCTGCAAGCCGGCCGGCTCAAATCACCACGGACCGCGCCTGTCATACGCCAAGGGTGGCGGGCCGTCAACGCCGGCATGGGAACCGCCTTGCGCGCGATAGTAGACGCGCGAACCGGTTTCGGGCGCAAATCACGTGGAAATTGATCGGCCGCCGCTCAATTGATGCTTTCCTGTCATCGAGGCTGGATTAGCCTCACTTCATACCAGCCGCGCAAAGCGCCACCGGCAAGAAGCGCCGCCGCGACATAACAGCCCCTATCTGGCAGAGGGACCGTCATGCGCTCGATTTTCGAACCCAAGCTTTCCCGCCGCGATATCCTGAGAGCCTCGGCAGCCGCCAGCGCGCTCGCGGCCCTCCATCCCTTTTCCGCCTTCGCCAGCGCCAACCAGGCGCATCTGCGGCTGATGGAAACGACGGACCTGCATGTCCACGTACTGCCCTACGACTATTACGGCGACAAGCCGTCCGACGCGGTCGGCCTTGCCCGCACTGCCAGCATTATCAAGGAAATCCGGGCGGAGGCGACCAATTCCATCCTGATCGACAACGGCGACTTCCTGCAGGGCAACCCGATGGGCGACTACATCGCCTACGAGCGCGGCATGAAGGAGGGCGACATCCACCCGATCGTCGCGGCGATGAACACACTCGGCTACGAAGTGACGACGGCCGGCAACCACGAATTCAACTACGGCCTCGACTTCCTGATGAAGACGGTTGCGGGCGCCAATTTCCCGCTCGTGTGCGCCAATGTCGCCAAGGGCACGCTCACCTCCAGCCCGCTTTCCGACAGCCTGCTTTCCGACAGCCTGCTCTTCAAGCCCTACGTCCTGATCGACCGCATGATCAAGGACGGCGCCGGCCAGGAACACGCGATCCGCATCGGCTTCATCGGCTTCGTGCCGCCGCAGATCATGAACTGGGACCGCCGCCATCTGGAAGGCAAGGTCAACACCCGCGACATCGTGGAAACCGCGAAGGCTTACGTGCCGCAGATGCGGGAGGCCGGCGCCGACATCATCATCGCCCTCTCCCATTCCGGCATCGGCGAGGCCAACCATACCGACGGCATGGAAAACGCCTCCGTGCCGCTGGCCGCCGTGGACGGCATCGACGCGCTGGTGACCGGCCACAGCCATCTGGTTTTCCCGGGCGAGAAATATCGCGGCTTTGCCGCAGTCGACGCCGACCTCGGCACCATCCACGGCAAGCCGGCGGTGATGGGCGGTTTCTGGGGCTCGCATCTCGGCCTGATCGACCTGCTGCTGGAACACGACGGCGGACGCTGGCACGTGGCCGGCTTCACGACCGAGGCGCGCGGCATCTATCGCCGCGAAGGGCGCGAGAACATTGCCCTGGTCGAAAGCCAGGACAGCGTCGAGACCGCCGTGAAGGCGGAGCACGAAGCGACGCTTGCCTATGTCCGCCGTCCCGTCGGCAAGACGGCGGCACCGCTGCACTCCTATTTCGCGCTGGTCGCCGACGACCCCTCGGTGCAGATCGTCAGCCAGGCGCAGACCTGGTACATCGCCGACCTGATGAAGGGCACGAAATGGGAGGGCCTGCCGATCCTCTCCGCTGCGGCTCCCTTCAAGGCGGGCGGGCGCGGCGGCCCCGACTACTACACCGACGTGAAGCCGGGCGACGTCGCGATCAAGAACGTCTCCGACCTCTACCTCTATCCCAACACGGTGCGGGCCGTGGCAATCACCGGCGCGCAAGTGGCGGAATGGCTGGAAATGTCGGCCGGCATCTTCCTGCAGGTGGAAGCGGGCAAGGCGGACCAGCCGCTCATCAACCCCGCCTTCCCGTCCTACAATTTCGACATCATCGACGGCGTCAGCTACCAGATCGACCTCACGCAGCCCGCCCGCTACGACGCCGAGGGCAATCTGGCCAACGAGGGCGCCCGCCGCATCGTCAACCTGAGCTTCAACGGGGCACCGATCGACCCGGCGCAGAGCTTCGTCGTGGTGACCAACAATTACCGCGCCAGCGGCGGCGGCAACTTCCCCGACATCAACGACAAGGTGGTGATCTACGAGGGGCCCGACACCAATCGCGACGTGCTGGTGCGCTACATCGTCGAAAAGGGAACGGTGAACCCTTCCGCCGACGGCAACTGGACCTTCAAGCCGCTTCCCGGCACCTCGCTGATCTTCGAGACCGGGCCTGGCGGCAAGGCCTATGCGGCGGATGTGAAGGGCGTGAGGATAGAACCGGCTGGCGACGGAGCGGAGGGTTTCGCACGCTACCGGATCACCCTGTGAAGGCGGGGCAAGGGTCGTCCGCCTGAGATCGGGCCGGCGGCCTATCCGGCCGCCGCGCCGAGCCTGCTGGCAGCGTCTTCATGGAAACGGAAGCCGTTGCGTCCGTCAGCCTTGACCTTGTAGAGAGCGCTGTCGGCGTTGCGCTGCAGGATATCCGGCGTGTTGCCCTGCTCCGGCCCGACCGCAAGGCCGATGCTGGCGCCGATATCGACCGCGAAACCGTCGATGATGTAGGGAGCGCCGAGCGTTTCGACGAGCCGCGCGGCAATCAGCGCCGCCGTCTCCCGCAGGTTCGTGCTGCCTTCGATCAGCAGTGCGAATTCGTCGCCGCCGATCCGAGCCACGAGATCGTCGGGGCGTACGCATCGACGCATGCGTTCCGACACCTGACGCAGAACCTCGTCGCCGACGGCGTGGCCGTGGGTGTCGTTGACCGACTTGAAATGATCGAGGTCGACGATGGCGACGCAGAGCCCGCCGCCGGTTGCCGCGATCCGGCGCAGCGCGTCGTCGACGGTCCGGGTGAACAGGGCGCGGTTGGCCAGACCCGTCAGCATGTCGTGATTGGCCGCATGGACGATCTTGGCCGCCGCCCTTTCGCGCTCGGTGACATCTTCATGCGTCCCGACCCAGCCGCCGCCCGGCATCGGCGCATGAACCGAGGAAACCACCCGCCCGCTCGCCAGCTCGAAGCGGCACCTGACCGTCTCGCCCTGCGCGAGCCTTGCATGAAGGTCGGCGACATGCGCTTCGGGATCTCCCGCAAAGTCGCCACGTTCACTTTCCAGCCGGATCAACTCCAGCAGCGTCATGCCGACCTTCGCCTCGCCCGGCGCCTTGGCGAAGACCTCCTCGTAGCGTTCGTTGAAATGGGTGAGCCGGCCCTCCGCGTCGAACACGGAAACGCCCTGATTCATGTGCGCGAGCACCACTTCCAGCTCGGCGCTCTTTTCACGCGCGCGCCGTTCGCTGCCGATCAGCGCCTTTTCGATTTCCTTTCGGATCGTCACGTCCATGTGGGAGAAGACGTAACCGCCGCCGGGAACGGGCGTGCTGCGCACCTCCATGACGAGGCCGTCCGGCCGCTCGTGTTCGTAGACATGCGGATAGGGCCGGCAGACGAAGGCGATCCGACGGGCGACCAGTTCCTCTACGAGGCCGGGGCCATATTCGCCGCGTTCCGCGTTGTAGCGAAAGATATCCGCCAGCTGCACCTCACCGTGTTCGACAAGGCCTTCCGGATATTGCATGAAGTCGCGATATTTGGAATTGGCGCTGCGCAGCACCAGGTTTTCGCAGAAATAGGCGATACCGCCCGGAAAATTCTCGAAGGCGGCCTGCAGTGTCGCCGCCTGACGCTTGACTTCGGTAATGTCGGTTCGAAAGCCGACGATGTAGCCGGACGGCGTCACGCGTTCGCGGATCTGGACGAAACGGCCATCGTCCAGCTGTTGGACGATGCTCTCGCCTTGAGGATTGTAGTGCCGGCCCATGCGATCGGCGATCCATGCTTCCCGCTCCGTCTCATCGTCGCTCGCCTCGGGATATTGGCCGTTCGCCAGCCCGTAGCGCAGGATCTCTTCGAAGGAGGTGCCGACCTTCAAGGCAGCGGAAGACGCCCGATAGAAATGGCGATAGGCGCTGTTGCATTCCAGAAGCCTGTCCTGCGGGTCGTAGACCACGAAGCCTTCAGGGATGGATTCCAGCGCTTCGCGCAGGATTTCCTTCGCCGACTTGCGCTCGCTGATGTCGTGATGGATGGAGACGTAGCGCATTGCGCCCGCCCCCTTTTCGGGTGGCCGGCCGTCATCGAGGACCGGCACGATCGTCGCGTCGACCCAGTAGAGACAGCCGTCCTTGGTGCGATTGCAGATCTCGCCGCGCCAGGTTTCGCCGTTCGCCAGGCATGACCAGATATCGGCAAAGAACGACGGTTCGTGGTAGCCGGAGTGCAGAATGCGGTGATCCTTGCCGATCAGCTCATCGAGCCGATAGCCGGTCATCGTGCAAAAGGCATTGGTGGCGTGGAGTATCCGGCCCTGATCGTCCGTGATGGACATGACTGCCCGGCCGGCCAGCGCCGCGGCGTAGCTTGCAAGGATCTCCCCGTTCGGCCAGCCCTGGTCCATCTACCTTCTTCGCTCTGCCCCGAGCCAGACCCGGCGCATTCCCTGCCATCATTCGATCCAGGCATCGCGGGCTTGTGAAAATTACGCAGCGTAATGCTACGTAAGTACATTGCCCAAGAATATCGACGAAAGTGTAAAATTTGGGTTTCAGGGCCGGGGAGGCCCTAGGGTCAGGACCCATTAATCGCCCTCCGCCCGCCCGGCCGAGGCTCGCAACCGTTCTTCCACCGGGAACCGGGCGATCTTCGGCACGGGGGCTTCGTGGAAATCGTCCTCTCGCTCGGTAATGCGGTCGTAGAAGCTGCCCAGCGGGGCATCCATGCCCTGCGCCAGTTCCTTGCAGGCGGCGATCAACGCCTCGACTTCACGCTCCTCCACTTCATTTTCCAGAGCCGTCATCAGCCGGTCATGAGCATCGCGCAGCTCCACGAATTGCCGGCTTTGCGCAAGGATCTCGTCGCCGACGAGAATGAAGGTCGGCACGGTCTGGGCCTTCCCCTTTACGTGGATGGTGCCGGCGCTGAGGATTGCGAGCGTTTCAGCACCTGCTGCGGTCGTGCCGGACAGGACAATATCGAAGGCAATGTATTTGCTGGCCGTCTCCACCCGGGAGGCGATGTTGACGGTATCGCCGACGGCCGAATAGTCGAAGCGGCTTTCAGACCCCATATTGCCGACGCAGGCCATGCCGGTATTGATGCCGAAGCCGACGGATATCGCCGGAAGCTCCCGTCCCCAGCCTGTCGCCGCCCTTCCCTCGTCGCCCGCATTGAAGCGGCCCACGGCCCTGCGCATGGCGAGCGCGGCGCGGCAGGCATGCAGGGCATGATCCGGCATGAGGAGCGGTGCATTCCAGAAAGCCATGATGCAGTCGCCGATGAATTTGTCGATGGTTCCCTCCTCCGCGATGATCTGGCGGCTCAGGCTGCTCAGCAGGGCGTTGAGAAACTGCACGACCTCCACCGGAGTGAGCCTTTCGCTCAAGGTGGTGAAATCGCGGATATCGCCGAAAAGAACGGTTACCTCCCGCGTTTCGCCGCCCAGCGCCAGCGTCTCGGGATGCATCTCGATCTGCTCCAGCACCGCCGGCGCGACATATTGCGTGAAGGCCCGCCGGATCTGCCGCTTCTGCCGGTCGGCAATGAAATAGCGGAACGTCGTCATCGCCAGGTAGACGAAGAGGCCGCCGCTCGCCGGAAAGGTGGGATCGAACAGCAGCCCGTAACGCGCATAGGCAAGCCAGGTACCCACGGCAAGCCCGGCCGCCAGCACGCCACCGGTCAGGAAGGAAATCAGCGGACCGGTCGCCAGCGACATGCCGACGACGAAACATGCCACGAAGATGAAGCCGAAGAGTTCCAGGCCGTCGACCCAGTCGCTGCGATAGACGTAGGTGTTCGTCAGCACCTGCTCCAGCAGCTGGGCATGGATGGAAACGCCCGGAACGTTTTCGCCCACCGACGTTGCACGAATATCGTGCAGCCCGATCGCCGACGTGCCGATCAGGACGATATGGCCCGCGACCTTCTCTACTGTCTGAGGGTCGATGGCATCGCTCAATATGGCGGAAGCCGAGATATAGCGTTCCTTGTTCTCCCGGCTGTAGCGCATCCAAAGCGCGCCGTCGGCGGTCGTCGGGATGTCGATATCGCCGACGCGGATCGCCTGCACGATGACACCCTCGTCGTCGATGGCATGGACGACAAGGGTCGACACGCCCATGGCGACGCGCAGCGCCTCGATGGCCAGCCCCGGATAGAGCGCGTTGCCGTCCGACCAGACGAGCGGCACCTTGCGGACGACCGAGACGGACTCCGTCGGCGACAGGCTGATGCTGCCGAGCCCGATTGCAGCGTCGTCCAGCGGTGCAAGGTTCCGTGCCGCCCCCAGCATGCGGGCGACCGCGGTGAAAGGAGGAGCGCCCGTGTAGGCAAAGCCCGCCTTGACCCGCGGCAGGCTGCCCTGCCCTTCCGAGACCTGCGCGAAACCGAGCACCGCCGGGACCTGAGACAAGGCGTCGGCAAATATCGCATCGTTGTTGGTGACCTCGCCGGCGAGCTTTGCTAGCTGCTCCTGATCGAGGTACTGGGCAAGGGCCGGATCGCCGACCAGCCGCGACGGCGACAGACGGTCAGGCTCGGCAAACAGCATATCGAACGCGATCGCCGCCGCGCCCATTTCGCCCAGCCTCAACGTCAATTCGGCCATAAGCGAGCGCGGCCACGGCCACTGGCCGAATTTTCTCAAAGAGGCTTCGTCCACATCGATGATGCGGACGGGCGTTTCCTGGAAGGGGCGGGGCGACAGGCGCTGGAACTGGTCGAAGGCGGTTTCGCGCATCGTGCGCACGAAATAGGGATCGGCGACGCGGACGCCGGCAAGGGCAATGATGCAGGCAAGGCCGAACAGCATGGCCAGCACCGCCGGTCGGCTGATCACGTCTCCCCCTTTCCCTCCTCAATCCGCCGGACTGCCACCGGCGTCTCCTAGGTCATGAACTCATACCATTCCCACCAGATTTATGAGTCCATGACCTAACGTCCAAAGCCGCCGCCTCCACCGTCGCGATCGCGTCCGAAACCGCCGAAACCGCCGCCTCCGCCACCGAAGGCGCCCCCAAATCCGCTTCGGTCATCGCCGTTACGGCCAACACTGAAGCCGCCGGTGCCGTCCGAGCCAAGGCCGCGGAACTCCACGGATGCCCCGAAGCCGCCCGTCGCCTCGCCGTCGCCCGGCCGCGTGGTCGTCACGTTCGCTGTGGGCCCGGAGCCGCCGCCGAAGCTGAGCGTGCCCTGTGTTTGGCCGCCGCGCGGCCCCGTTACCGTCACGACGATCGACGGACGCGTCACGCCGGGAGGCGGTTCGGGCGGCGGAGGCGCAGGTTCCACGGCTATCGGGGCAGCCGCGGCATTGCGCACGCGCTCGATCTGCTGGCGCTGCCGCTCGGGCGGCGGTTGCAAGAGATCGCAGCCACGCAAGGATACGCGGAAGTCACGGCGCAACGGCTGTTGCGAGGCGATATAGGGGAAATTCGCCCGTAGCGCTCTGGCACGAAGCTCCCGGTCCTGGATGGAACGGACGTTCTGCCTGGGTGCGGCCTGCACCATGGTGCAGCGTCCGTTCAGCACCTTGCAGCCGCCGCCATTGCGACCGCATACGGTGGCCTCGCCGCTGAAGAGCACGACCTCCGTCATGCCGCTGCGCTGGACGGTGAAGTCGAACTCCGTACCGCGCACGCCGATCGTCGCCGTCGGCGTGGTGATCTTGTAGGCCTGTTTGCGGCTCTTGCCCGTGATCATGCGGAAGGATCCGCCGAGAGCGCGGATCGAGAAGCTGTTGGCGCGATTGCTCGACCTCAGCAGATAGCTCTCGATGACAAGCGAGGAACGGGGTCCGACGACGAGCTTCGTTTCGTCGCTGAACAGCAATTGCACCAGCCCTCGCGCATCTGTCGTGATGCGATCGCCCTGCGTGACCGCTGTGCCGCTGACGATCACAACCTTCACGCGGGAATTCGAGAGCTCGGCATCGGGTTGGGCGTCAACCGCCTTGCCGGCGACCGGCGCGGCGGACACCATGCCCGCGGCAAGTACGCCCCATGCGAACATGCCGCAGGCCAGAGCTGACAGACGCAGTCCTGGAAAGACGGTAAACACAACGCTCCCCCTATACGAATACGTGGCTTGTGGGCGGCCTCGACGACAACGCGGCAAAAAAGGCGGCCGCGTCGCGGGGAGAAAGAACCTTACATGCAATTTATATGATTTGAAACTAAATTTGATTAATACACGTTAACGATTGAATCACGTCGCTATTCATAAAAATAAAACATCAAAAAACACACGGAAATTACATATAGCTTGCCTAAACAAAATGCATATTCCTCTTAGGCATGTTTGCTCGCATGCCAATTGCACCCACATGCCGGGAGGTTTCATTTGACGGAACCTGAAATGCAGCGTTGTAGAGGCGCCACGCCGGCCTGCGCCGATGCGTTGAAAGACCGCCGCGCGGGGCCGGTTGCGCTTTCCCTCGTTTCGCCATTGCGCTAAGAGACCAAAATCGAAGGATATGACGGATCGGGCGGCACGAATGACAGAAGCGGCGGAAGGGATCTTGCCGGCTCAGGCCTTGCGGGCGATGTTCGCGAATGGAACGATTGCCGCGCCGCGGCCGACCGACCCGGACCAGATCCAGCCGGCAAGCCTCGACCTCAGGCTCGGCAGCGTTGCCTACCGCGTCCGCGCGTCCTTCCTGCCCGGCCCCGGTTCCACGGTGGAAACGAAGCTTGCGCGGCTGAAGCTGCACGAGATCGATCTTTCCAGAGGCGCCGTGCTGGAAACCGGCTGCGTCTACATCGTGCCCCTGCTGGAGAGCCTCGAA
Organism: Stappia albiluteola; assembly: GCF_014050225.1. Lineage (GTDB taxonomy): Bacteria > Pseudomonadota > Alphaproteobacteria > Rhizobiales > Stappiaceae > Hongsoonwoonella > Hongsoonwoonella albiluteola. The sequence goes on from NZ_JACFXV010000066.1 coordinate 90,574, forward strand.
CTCCCGTCCGGGCTTTCGGCTACGACCAATCCAAAGAGCTCGACCGGCCGGCTTGACGTCTTTACCCGCGTGATCGTGGACGGCGGCCGTGCTTTCGACAGCGTGCCGGACGGTTACCGCGGCCCGCTCTACGCCGAAATCAGCCCCCGCACCTTCCCCGTCCTGGTGCGCGAAGGCTCGCGCCTGTCGCAGATCCGCTTCCGAAGCGGCGAGCCGCTGGTCAGCGACGAGGATCTGGGCGCCGTTCATGCAGCCGAGCAATTGGTGTTCGGCGGCGAGGAACTGATCGGCGGCGGCGTGCAGCTGACGATCGACCTTGGGGGAAGCGGCGAAGGCAGCCTGATCGGCTACCGCGCCAAGCGCCACACCGGGGTCATCGACGTCGACAAGAAGGCAGCCCAGGATCCGCGCGATTTCTGGGAGCCGATCTACAATCACGGCGACGCGGCGCTGATCCTCGACCCGAACGAGTTCTATATCCTCGTCTCGCGCGAAGCGGTGCATGTGCCGCCGCTGTTTGCCGCCGAGATGGTGCCCTTCGATCCGCTGGTCGGCGAGTTCCGCGTCCATTATGCCGGCTTTTTCGATCCCGGCTTCGGCAACATGGGCGCCGGCGGCAAGGGCTCGCGCGCCGTGCTGGAAGTCCGCTCGCACGAAGTACCCTTCATCGTGGAGCACGGACAGACCGTCGGCCGCCTCGTCTACGAACGCATGGCCGAACGCCCGGAGCGCCTCTACGGAGAAGGCATCGGCTCCAACTACCAGGGCCAGGCGTTGAAGCTTTCCAAGCATTTCCGCCTGTGATGCGGAGTTTCGGGACCACCGAAGGAATTCGGTCCGTTCCTCCAATGCTTTCCGTTGCAGCGGCCAGCGTTGCCGCTTGACAGAATGCCCCGACGCCGCCGATATAAATGCCGCAGGCGGGTGTAGCTCAATGGTAGAGCAGAAGCTTCCCAAGCTTACGACGAGGGTTCGATTCCCTTCACCCGCTCCAGCTCTTCAATCCTTCCGAGACCAGCAGGCCGATCCGCGAGCCCATGCGGCGTCTTGCGCCAGTGATGCGGCCGCAGGACGAGATCGATCACCGCCGAATAAAAGGCAAAGCTCTGCAGCAGCCAGTACAGCGGAATGCCGGCAATATCGCGCAATCCCACCGCTATTCCCCTGCATCGTCCGCCTGAAATCATGCTACAGGCGGTGCCCGCGTAGCTGAGCAACAGGCTCGCGACGACCATCACCAATATGCATGTGCCAACGAAAGTCCCGGCCAGCGGCAAGGGCAGCAGCCCCGAAAAATGCAGGGCGACCAGGGCGATAAAAAAGGGATGCACCGTCAGTGTCAGCGTGATGCAGCCGAAATAGGTGAGAATGACCGCCAGATCCGCCCTCGGCAATTCTTCGGCGAGCGCCGTGGGGTCGCGAAACGCAACAAGGAGGGTTTGAAGCCATCCCTTAAGCCAACGGCTTCTCTGGCTATGCCAGATCCGCCAGGTCATGGGCGCTTCCTCGAATGTGGAACTGTCGACCATCGAAAGGCGGTAGCCATGCCGGACCAGCCTGATGCCGAGATCGGCATCCTCCGTCGTGTTGAAAGGGTCCCAGCCTCCGACGCGCTCCAGGGCTTCGCGGCGAAAATGATTGGACGTTCCGCCGAGCGGCAGCGGCCATCCCCGGGCGCTGAGCCAGGGCAGCAGGCGATCGAACAAAGCCGCATATTCCAGAGCGAACTGCCGGACGAAAAAGCGGTCGTCGACGTGATCGATGGTCAGGTGCGCCTGCAGCGCCGCCACCTGGCGAGGAAGGAGTGCAAAGCACTCGGCCGCCAACCGCAACTGATCGCGTTCCGGCCGATCCTCGCCGTCGAAAATCGTGATCAGGTCGCCTCGCGCCTCGACAAGCCCGTAGGCGAGTGCCCTGGGCTTGGTCTTGGGCCAGCCTTCCGGGACAATCACGACCCGCATTCCCGGCCGAAGAACATCCGCGACCGCCCGGCGCGTCTCGATGTCGTGTTCTTCCAGCAGAAACAGAATTTCAAGCTTTGCAGCAGGATAGTCCAGCTGCCCGAGCGCATCGACGAGTGTGGGAACGACCTTGCTTTCCTTGTGCAGCGGCACGAGCACCGAATAGGCCGGGTAATCCGCCTCCCCGAGCCGGAGTTCCGGGCTGTGGGTCAAACCCGGCGAGAAGGCCGAAAGCGTCCGGACCGTGCTGAGCAGCAGACTGCAGATCGTGGTCGCGAGAGAGGCGAGCAGCGCTCCGACCTCCAGCGGCAGGATTACTCCGATGGCGGTCGTCAGGAAGATTATGCCGAAGAACCAGCCCTGTTCCGGCGTCATCCGGCTTCGCGCGGAATGGGCCGGCTTGCGGACCGAAAGGCGAAGCGCCGGGTCCCCTTGCTCGATAGCTTCCGCAATCGCACCGGGGCTCGCGATCCTCAGCCGCGGCAGCATTTCGGGATAGCGCTCCAGGTAGCGGTAAAATTCCGGCAGCGCTTCCGGCGGAGGCGCGACGACGACGCATTCCTTGCCGGCATGATCGCGAAAAAGCGGCTTCGGGCCCCTGTCGCACGGCCTTTCGCCACGGCAGATATCGACCGGCAGCAAGGAAAACGCCCCGCGCGGCAGAAACGGCAAGCCGCAAAGTTCTGCAATCGCGCTGTAGTAGGCCTCCTCCGTAACATGCCCCTCGTCCAGCAGGAGGCGTCCGACGGGAATGCCCTGCAGGACCGCGGTCGATGTGAGGCCCATTGCAACCGTGGCGTTCAGGCCCCGTTGGCGCAGGATTTCGATTTCGGAAACCTGGACGATCTGAGGATTGTCGTCCTTGGCCTCCGTCCAGGGTTCCGGCCAACCGCCAAGCGTCGCGCGCCACCCGACCTTCTGTGCTAATGTCGCTCCCGTACGCGGGAGCAATTGATCAAGATGCATGCGCCTCGCCCCCCGGCTGGCGCGGCGGCCAGCCAACCCGAAACGGATGCTTGGACACCGGCAAAAATGCGATTCAAGGCAAGTAACTTGGTAAAAAAGACAGCTAAGCAACTCGCATATTATGCAACCATGACGATAATAACAACACTACTGGTTGTAAATTCTTCGTATGGTCAGCCCGCCGACGGAATGCCCGTCCCGCCGAATTTCTGGGATCCGCGGGCAACGGCGGAAAACGCCGGCGTGACGCCGGAAGCGATCCAGTTCCTGGCGACCGACGACTTTCCGCCCTTCGCATTCCGCGACTCCACCGGACGGCTCACCGGCTTCAACATCGACCTTGCCCGGGCGGTCTGCGAGGAACTGAAAATAGCCTGCTCGCTGAGGGTAAAGTCCTTCGACGCGCTTATTCCCGCCCTGATGCGCGAGGAGGGCGACGCGATCATCGCCGGCCTGAGACCGACGGAAGCCAATCTCAAGACGCTGCGCTTTTCCGACGACTATCTGGGCCTGCCTGCCCGCTTCGTGGCGGGCCGCGGCGCCAGGATCGATGCGACGCCGGAAGGCCTCGACGGCCAGGCCATCTCCGTTGTCGGCGGCACGTTGCACGAAGCGTTCCTGAAGCGCTTCTTTCCGCGCTCGCAGCTCGTCGTCTTCGAAACGACAGAGGAAGCGCGCGATGCGGTCAGGACCGGCGCCGTGACCGCCCATTTCGGCGATGCGCTTTCCCTTTCCTTCTGGCTGAACGGCGAGCTTTCCGCCGATTGCTGCGCCTTTGCCGGCGGCCCCTGGCTGGAGCCCGGCTATTTCGACCGCGGACTTGCCGTCGCCTTCCGGGCCGATGACGAATTGCGCCAGCAGGCGCTCGATTACGCCTTGCGCCGCCTGCAGCAGAAAGGCACCTATTCGGAGCTTTACCTGCGCTACTTCCCGATCAGTTACTACTGACCATCCAGGACGACTTCCCAAAATGACCGACTTTCTCTGGACGCGGCCCGACGGCGAGGCCGCCGGCACGCTGCTTCTCGCCCATGGCGCGGGTGCTGCAATGGATTCAAGCTTCATGAACCGCTTCGCAGAAGCGGCGGCACTTGCCGGGATAGCCGTCGCCCGCTTCGAATTCGCCTACATGGCGGCACGCCGCACGGGCGGGCCGAAGGCGCCGCCGCCACGCGCCGACAAGCTGGTCGGCGAATATCAGCGCGCCGTTCAAGCGCTGACGGAGCAGGCGGAAGGACCGGTCTTCGTCGGCGGCAAGTCCATGGGCGGGCGCGTGGCGGCCATGTTCTGCGGATCGGCCTCCCTGCCGCGACGCGTCCGCGGTCTCGTCTGCCTCGGCTACCCGTTCCACCCGACGGGCAAGCCCGACCAATGGCGGCTGGAACCGCTCGAAAAGTGCCGGCAACCTGCGCTCGTCCTGCAAGGCGACCGCGACCCTTTCGGCAACAGAATGGAGGTGGAGGAGCAAACCCTGCCCTCCCGCATCGAATTCGTCTGGCTGGAAGACGGCAATCACGACTTCGGGCCGCGCGGCAGCTCGCCGGCGACATGGGACGGCAACCTGAAACGGGCAGCCGAAGCCGCCGCAGGCTTCTGTGTCCGGCACAGGGGGTGACGGCGACTATTCGGCCGGCGTGATGTCGCGCGCGGACGAAGGCTCGTCCGGATCATCCCGGTCGATGAAGATCAGCCGGGCGATGTCCGAGCCGATCCCCATGAGGGCGGGCACCAGCACCAGCACCAGGATCGTCGCGGAAGCAAGGCCGAAAACGATGGTGATCGCCATCGGCATCAGGAACTGGGCCTGCAGGCTCTTCTCGAAGAGCAGCGGCAGCAACCCGCCGATGGTGGTCAGGGACGTCAAAAGCACTGCGCGAAGGCGATCCTGCGAGGCTCCGACCACTGCCTCGGCGATGCTGTCGCCTTCCTTCAGCCGCTCGTCGGCACGCGAGACCAGGATGATGGAATCGTTGACCAGGATGCCGGCGAGGCCCAGCAGGCCGATCAGGCTCAGCACGGTGAGCTGGAAGCCGAGCAGGTAGTGGCCGACGATGGCGCCGACGATCCCGAAGGGGATGATCGACATCACCACCAGCGGCCGGCTGTAGCTGGCGAAGATCGCCGCCAGGATGATGTAGATCGCCGCCAGCGCCGCCAGCGTCCCCACCTTCAGATCGGCGAAGGCTTCCTGGCGCTCTTCCTCGCGGCCGGAAAAGGCGAAATCGATGCCGTATTTGCCGGCGATCGCCTGAAGCTTGCCGGCGGTCAGATCTTCCAGGATCTCGATATTGGAGGTGACTTCGTAATCGACGTCGGCCGTCACGCTCACCGTCGTCTTGCCGTCGCGCCGCTGGATCGCGGCAAAGCCCTGGCGATCCTCCAGCGTGACGATCTCGCTGAACGGCACGAACTCGCCGTTCGGCGCCCTGAGCGACAGGTTGCGCAGCATCGAGGCGCCGCTTTCCTCAACCGTCTGGCGCACGCGGATGGTGATTTCCTCGTCATTTCGGGTGAATTTGCGCGGGATCGCGCCTTCGAAGGCATTGCGGATCTGGCGCGCCGCACCTTCGACCGTGAACCCGAGGGCACGACCGCGCGGCGTCAGTTCCATCACCAGTTCCGGCTTGCCGAAGGCCAGGTCGTCGGCCACCCCCGACACGCCCGGATACCCCGTCAAAAGCTCCTGCAATTCAAGCGACGCCGCCTTCAGGTCCTCCGGCGTCCCGTTCTGCAGGCGGATATCGAGATCGCGGCCGGGAGGCCCGCCGCGCCGCTCGTAGATCGCGATCCGGCTGATGCCGGGAATGCGCGGCAGGTTGGCCCGCCAGGCGCGCAGGATCTCGGCCGTGCGCACGCTGCGCCGTTCGGACGCGGCAAGTTGCACGTCGATGCCGGCGACATGGTCGCCGCGATTGAAGCCCGCCTCGCCGAGCGTGGCGAAGGAGGCGACGACGAGCTTCTCGCCGCCGTCTTTCGTCAGATCCTTCTCGACCGCCCGCAAGGTGCCTTCGATCTCGCGCAAGGCGGCGATCGCCTGCTCTTCCGGAATTCCGGGATTGAAATTGACGGTGGCGCGGATGTTCTCCGCCTCGGGAGAGGGAAAGAAGACGAAGCCGACGCGGCCGCCCCGCACCATGCCGACGGCGACGATCAGCGACGCGACGACCATGGCAAGCGTCGCATAGCGCCAGTTGAAGGCGAAGCGCACGAAGGCGCGGAACGGACGGTCGCGGAACCAGTCGAAACCGGCATCGAAGGTGCGGCGGAACCAGCCCGGCCGCTCCGCCTCGTCACGCCGCCGTGCCGCCCGGCGCATCAGCATCAGGCACGCCTCGATCATCAGCGCGAAGGCGAAGCCCATCGAGAGCAGCACAATATCGAAGCCGAGCGCGCCGAGATCGCTGCGGAAAGCGCGAGCCGGAACGGCGATCGGATCGAGAAGCGGCGGCACGGCGATATCGGGCCGCGCGGCGAGCGCGATGACGAAAAAGGCCGGTGCCGCGGCAAGCAGCAGCACCCGCCACCAGTTCCAGGCCGGGCGGCGCTCCAGCGCATGGGCAAGGTGGCCGGGCAGGACGAAGAAGCACTCGATCAGGCTAGCGGTGACGACGGCGACGACGACGAGCGGCAGCACGCCCATCACCTGGCCGATCGCGCTGCCGACCAGCAGGATCGGCAGGAAGGAGGCGATCGTCGTCAGGCTCGCGGCAACGACCGGCAGGATCATGCGTCCGGCCCCTCTTTCCGCGGCGAGGTAGGGATCGTCGCCCATGGCGTAGCGGGTGGCCGTGTGCTCGCCGACCACGATCGCGTCGTCGACGATGATGCCCAGCGTCATGATCAGCGCGAACAGCGAGATCATGTTGATCGTCTCGCCCATCACCCACATGAAGCCGATGGTCGCCATCATCGCGACGGGAATGCCGGCGACGACCCACAGCGCGATGCGGGAATTGAGGAAGGCGAACAGGATTACCGCCACCAGCACCAGACCGGACAGGCCGTTCTTCACGAGGAGAAAGATGCGGTCGTTCAACAGGTCGGCGCGCACCTCGTATTTGACGACTTCCAGACTGGCGGGCAGCTCGGGCGCGATCTCGGTCAGATAGGCGTCGAGGATCTGGTTGGTCTTCAGCGTGTCCGCGCCAGCCGAACGCTGGACATTGAGCTCCACTGCGCGCAGTCCGTCGGAAAAGCCCCGCGTCTGCCCATCCTCGAAGGATTGCACCACCGTGCCGATATCGCTGATCCTGACGCGCTCGCCGGTCGGGAAGGACTTGATCTCGATCTTCGCGACGGCCTGCGGCGACGTGGTATCGGAAAGGGCGCGGATCTGGCGCTCCACGGCGCCTTTCAGGTCGCCGGACGGAAGGTCGCGCGTGTTCTCCGCAATCTTGCCGGCCACATCGCCGACGGTGAGGTCCAGTCGCCGGAGGTCCCGCTCGGGGATCTCGACGAGGTATTCCGTGTCGCGGAAGCCTGAGAAGGAGACCTTGTCGATGCCGCGCGCGATCATCCCGTCGCGGATGCGCCGGGCGAAGGTCTTCAAGGCATCCTCCGAGAAGGGGCCGCGCAATGCCACCCGCGCCACGCTGTCGAACCAGGTGGAGACGGAAACGACCGGCACTTCCGCGTCCTCCGGCAGCGTGGTGATTGCCGAAATCGCCTGATCGACATCGGAAAGCGCCTTCTGCATGTCGGCGCCCTCGACGAAATCGAGCTGGATCGAGGCCGATCCCTCGCGGGCATAGGAGGTGATCTCGTCGATATTGTCGATGAAGCGCAGCTCCGGCTCCACGAGCTGCAGCACGTTCTTCTCCACATCCTGCGAACTCGCGCCGGGCCAGGCGACGGTGACGCGGATGCGGTCGGTGACGATCTGGGGGAAGAATTCCGTATTCAGCTTGGCAAGCGCGAAGGCGCCGCAGAGGATCATCAGCGCCATGACCAGATTGGCGGCGTTCGGATGACGGATGAACTGCCCGATCAGCCCGACAGGCGTGAAGGCATGCCGCATGGCCTCAGCCTCCCGCCCCGGCAGCCTCGCGCCGCTGCGCCTCCAGCGCCTCGGCCGCGTCCATGACCTTGATGCCTTCGCCTGCTTCCGCAAGGCGCGTCGCCATCACGATATCGCCCGTCTTCAGGTCGCCGGAGACGATGATGTGGCCGTCGTCAAAAGCGAGCACCCTGACATCCCGTTTCATGGTGCGCCCCTCCTCGATAACGAAGACATGGTCGCCGCCGAACAGGGCCGCCTCGGGAATGCGCGCGGCACTCCGATAGGTGCGGTCAGCCAGATGCAGCTCGACGAAGGCGCCGGGCCGCAGGGGCGTCTGGCCGGGGACCATTTTTACCCTGGCATAGACGTCGACGCCGCCGCGCTCCACCGCGACCTCCGCGCCGACGCGAACGATCTCAGCCTCGTAGATCACCGGCTCGCCGCCGATATACCATTGCACTTCGACCGGGCGGCCGATCACCGCGCCTTCGCCGGCAAGGATGCGCCCGTATTGACTGTCAGACAGGGTCAGCCGCACTTCGAGGTCATTGCGGTCATAGAGAACGGCGACAACGTCATTGACATTGACGAGGCGCCCGATTTCGGCGGCCTGTGCACGAACGATCGCGTCGAACGGCGCTTTCAAAACGGTGTCGGCAAGATTGCGTTCGGCCTCCGACAGGCGCCATTGCTGACGCTCGATCACCGCCCGCTGCTGGGTGACGCGGGCCTCGGCCACGGCGAGGGCATTGCCGCGCTGGTCTACGGCCTGCGCGCGCTGCGAGACGAGAAGGTCGCGTTCCTCGACCGTGCGTTCCGTGACGGCTCCCGATTTCAGCAGGGACTTCGCGCGCTCAAGATCGCGGGAGGCGAAAGCCAGTTGCTCGCGCGCCCGTGCAAGATTGTCCCGTTCCGCCGCTACCTCGCCCTGGAATTCGACAAGCCGCGCCTTGGCTTCCGCCAGGTTGGCGCGCGCTTCGAGCAACGCTCCCTCATAGGCGAACGCATCGATGCGAACCAGTTCGGCCCCCTTGTCAACCGTTCCGCCGGCCTTGAGGCTGTCGTTGACGGCGATCACCTCACCGCCGACCAGGGCCCGCAGGTCGACCGCCCGCCCGGCGACGACCTCGCCGTAAAGACGCAGCATCGGCGCATGATCGCCGACCTCGACGCGCGCCTTCTCGACCACATAGACGGTTTCGCGCGGCGGTCGAACCGGCACTTCGGGCTTGCTGAGGATGAGGGCGCGCATGCCCTGATAGGCGCCGAAAAGGATCGCCGCCACGATGACCGTCTGCAGGGCAGCCTTGAAGACCAGCACGCCGCGGCCGGTCAGGCGCGCGTCGCCCGCCCGCCGCCGCAACGGCGAAAGGGAGCGCCCGTTCTCCTCGCGCGCCTCTTCGAGCGATTTCAGCATTCGTCTTCGATCCTCTTGCCGCATGCCTGATTATACAGGCATTTTCGCGCGGAACGGACATGGGCCGGCAGCGCATGCCGCGCATCGGTTCAGTCAAGGATTTAAAGACGCATGGTAAGACCGCCCGCAACAGCTTTCGTGTAACAAAGTGTCGCGGGCGGGAAAGCTTCGCAAAGCCGCCCCGTTACGGGGCCTGCTCGTCCTTCTTGGCGGCCAGGATCGCTTCCGCCTTGAAATCATAGCGCGAATTGCAGAAGTGGCAGGTCACGTCGATGCCGCCGTCCTCGACGGTCATGTCGTTGATTTCCTCGACCGTGAAGCCCTTCAGCATGGACTCGATACGATCGCGCGAGCACCGGCAGCGATCCTCGATCGCCTGCGCCGGGAAGATGCGCACGCCGCGTTCGTGGAAAAGGCGGAACAGTACCTTCTCGACCGAAAGCTCCGGATCGATCAGTTCGTCGTCGCGCAAGGTTTCCACCAGGGTGCGGGCCTCGACCCAGGCGTCGTCTTCCTCGAAATGATGCTCGGCCGCGTGTTCCGGCGCATCGCCCGGATGAAGGTCGGGCTTGCGCATGCGCTCCGGCGCCTCGGGCAGGAACTGGGCGAGCACGCCGCCCGCGCGCCAGCGATGGCGCGGCCGCTCGCCTTCCTGCCGGTCGAGGATCTCGCCGACGGCGAGGCGCACCACGGTCGGGATCTGCTCGGACTGGTCGAAATAGCGATGCGCCACTTCCTCAAGGCCGATCCCGTCCAAAGCGACGATGCCCTGGTAGCGCTGCATATGCGACCCCTGGTCGACGGTCATCGCCAGATGACCGCGCCCCAGCAGGCTCGCCGCATCGGTCCGCCCTTCCGCCTCGGACGCGGCGACGGCGTCCGCATCGAATTGCGCGCAGGCGCGGATCGCGTCCGGCGTCTCGAAATCCACCACCAGCATCGATACCGGGCCGTCGCTCTGTGTCTGCAACGTGAAGCGGCCGTTGAATTTCAGCGACGTGCCAAGCAGCGCGACGAGCGTCACCGCTTCAGCCAGAAGCCTCGATACGGCAACGGGATAGTCGTGCCGGTCGAGTATCCGGTCGAGCATCGGCCCGAGATAGACCGCGCGCCCGCGCACGTCGAGAGGCTCGACGGCGTAGGGCAGCACGGCATCGTTTCCAGCGAGCGCGATACCGCGCTCCCGCAGTTCCTGTTCAATCTTCATGAGGTCGGTAACGCGTCAAAACACCAGGCCAGGATGCCCTTTTGGGCATGCAGGCGATTTTCTGCTTCATCGAAGACGACCGACTGCGGGCCGTCCATGACGTCGGAAGTCACCTCCTCGCCGCGATGGGCGGGAAGGCAGTGCATGAATACAGCGTTCCGGTCCGCTTGCGCCATAAGGCGGCTGTTGACCTGGTAAGGCTTCAAGAGATTGTGACGGCGCCCCTCGTCCTCGTCGCCCATCGACACCCAGCAGTCGGTGACGACGCAATCCACGCCCTTCACCGCCTCGAACGGGTCGTCCGTCAGCACGATTTCGGCGCCGCCGCGGCGCGCCTGGTCGATCAGCGCCGCGGGAGGTGCGAGCTCCGAAGGCGTCGCGATGTTCAGCGCGAAGTCGAGTTTCGCAGCCGCGTGCACCCAGGAGGCCAGCACGTTGTTGCTGTCGCCCGTCCAGGCGACCGTGCGCCCGGAGATCGGCCCCTTGTGCTCCTCGAAGGTCAGCACGTCGGCCATGATCTGGCAGGGATGGGTGCGCTTGGTCAGGCCATTGATCACCGGAACGGTGGCATTCTCGGCCAGTTCCCTCAGCGCGTCGTGATCAAGGATGCGGATCATGATCGCATCGACATATCGCGACAGCACGCGCGCGGTGTCGGCAATGGTCTCGCCACGGCCGAGCTGCATTTCCGCGCCCGTCAGCATCAATGTCTCGCCGCCAAGCTCGCGCATGCCGACGTCGAAGGAGATGCGCGTGCGCGTCGACGGCTGCTCGAAGACCATGGCCAGCACCTTGCCGGCCAGAAGCCCCTCGCCGCGGCGGACGCGGATTTCTCCGCGCCCTTCCTTGATCGTGCGGCTGCCGTTGAGGATCGACCGGATCTCGGCGGTTTCGATTTCGGGCAGATCGAGAAAATGCTTTGGCTTCCTGGCGGTCATTCGGCCGCTCCCTTGTCGAGCTTCGCCTCGACCGCAGCGGCCGCCTTTTCGACCCTCGCGACGGCTTCGCCGATCTCTTCCTCACTGATGATGAGCGGCGGCATGATCCGCAGCACGTTTTCGCCGGCGGCGACCGACAGCAACCCGTTCGCCCGCATTTCGGCAAGCACCTCGGCGCTCGGCACCCGGCAGCGCAGGCCGAGCATCAGCCCGGTGCCGCGGATCTCCTCGAAGACGCGCGGATGCTGGTCGACGACCGCCGCAAGGCGCTGCTTCAGCAGGAGGCCCTTGCGCTGCACGCTTTCCAGGAAACCCTCGGAAAGCACGACGTCCAGCACGGCATTGCCCACGGCCATGGCGAGCGGATTGCCGCCATAGGTCGATCCATGCGTGCCCGGAACCATGCCCGCAGCCGCTTCTTCCGTCGCAAGGCAGGCGCCGAAGGGGAAGCCGCCGCCGATGCCCTTGGCGATCGCCATGATGTCCGGCGTGATCCCCGCCCATTCATGGGCGAAGAACCTGCCGGTACGGCCAACGCCGCTCTGCACCTCGTCGAGGACGAGCAGGAGGCCGTTCCGGTCGCAGATTTCGCGAAGGGCGCGCAACGTCTCGGTCGGCAGCGGACGAATGCCGCCCTCGCCCTGCACCGGCTCCACGAGAATGCCGGCGGTTTCCGGCCCGATCGCGGCCTTCACGGCATCGAGATCGCCAAACGGCACCTGGTCGAAACCGGGCATCTTCGGGCCGAAGCCCTCCAGATACTTCTCCTGGCCGCCGGCGGCGATCGTCGCCAGCGTCCGTCCGTGGAAAGCGCCTTCGAAGGTGATCAGGCGGTAGCGCTCACCCTCCCCCTTGTCATGGAAATAGCGGCGCGCCGTCTTGATCGCCGCCTCCAGCGCCTCGGCGCCGGAATTGGTGAAGAACACGCGGTCGGCGAAAGTCGCCTCGATCAGGCGCCTGCCGAGCTTTTCCTGCTCCGGGATCGTGTAGATGTTGGAGACGTGCCACAACTTCTCGGCCTGCGCCTTCAGCGCCTCGACGAGATGCGGATGGGAATGGCCGAGCGAATTGACGGCGACACCCGAGGCGCAATCGAGGAATCGTCGCCCGTCCACGGTCACCAGCCAGACACCTTCACCGCGCTCGAACGAAAGTTCGGAGCGTGCATAGGTCTTGTAGAGCGGAGACGTCGACATCGTATCCTCGCTTGGGTCCTTCGCCGGACGAACCGCAACGGTCCGGCCAGCCGGATGCCTGATAAAACGATGGGCCTCGCCTGCCCCAAGGTTATGAGCAGGCTGCCCGGTTGGGCTTCGGCTTTGCCGGGCCGCAAGGGCCGGCTATCGCCAATGAGTGTCAAGGCATTCAGGAGGCGTCGTTTTCCGCGTTTGCCCAAGGCGGCGGAAGGCCTCTTCCAGCTTCGACCGGCAGGCGGTAAAGCAATGCTTGACGCCTGCCAGAAACGACACGTGCCGCCCCGAAAGGCGGCACGGCATTTCAGGGCACTATATACACCGTCCGGGGGCTTCGCTGTCAACGCAAACCCAGCTTTTTCGCCGCGTGGCGTCATGCCCGCCGGCCGTGCGGCACGCGTCCGGCCGAAGCCACTGTCCAAGAGTCAGGAAAAGCCCGAATATTTAGTATTTTAGATAAATGCCCCAGTAATCGGCTCTGGAGGCATCGAATTACCATCTTTGCGCCACTTTCTGGGGAAAACCGGGTTGATCCCCAGCCTTGTGGCTTCCTCGCCTTGAAACGAAAACCCGCCATATTGTAGATTAATCCCTGTTAAATACGATATCTCGTATGGCAATCTCGCTGTACCCCTTCATCTAAGCCTCCAGTCCCTGGATTGAGGTGGCGGACACGCTGTCGCGTGCCGGCGGGGAGAGTTTGCCTGATCGTCGCGGTCGAAGAGAGACGGAGTGCTTGCGCATGACCTGGACCACCGAACGTGTCGACCTCTTGAAGAAGCTCTGGACCGACGGCCTGAGCGCGAGCCAGATTGCCGGAGAGCTGGGCGGCGTCACGCGCAACGCGGTGATCGGCAAGGTGCATCGGCTCGGCCTGTCGGGCCGCGCGAAGGCCCCGGCTCCCGTGCAGAAGGCGCGCAAGATCGCCAAGCCCGCGACCGGCGCCTCGGGTGGATCTTCCCTTCCGTCAAAGGGCGGGATGATGCCGCAGAGTCACGGCGCCACGGCGCTGAAGATGGAAAGCGCTCCCGCGCCGGCACCCGCTCCGCAGGAACGGCCGGTCGCCGAACTCGTTCCGCTGTCCCAGCGTGCGACGATCCTGACGCTCAACGAGCGCACCTGCAAATGGCCGATCGGCGATCCGACCTCGGACGACTTCTATTTCTGCGGACATTCCTCCGATCCGGGCGTGCCCTATTGCGCCTATCACTGCCGCATCGCCTATCAGCCGGCGACCGACCGCAGGCGGGACCGCAAGGCGGCAGCGGGCTGATCCAGGCTCTGCGCGCGCACAAAAAAGCCCCGGTCATTCGGCCGGGGCTTTCGTTTTGCCGCTGTCGGTTCCTGAAACTGTTCAGTCGACGGTCGCGAACTGATCGTTGAAGGCATAGCCCGCACCCCGCACGGTGCGGATCGGATCACGCGAGTTGCCGCGGTTGATCGCCTTCCTGAGCCTGCCGACGTGAACGTCAACCGTGCGCTCGTCGACATAGACGTCGTGACCCCAGACACCGTTCAGCAATTGCTCGCGCGAGAACACGCGGCCGGGCGATGTCATCAGGAATTCCAGCAGGCGGAATTCGGTCGGACCCAGATGGATTTCCCGGTTGTTGCGGCGGACGCGATGGGTCTCGCGGTCAAGCTCGATATCGCCGGAACGCAGCAGGGTGGAAACCACTTCCGGCTTCGAGCGGCGCAGGATCGCCCTCACCCGCGCCATCAGTTCGGGGATGGAAAAGGGCTTCACCACATAGTCGTCGGCGCCGGTCGAAAGCCCGCGGATACGCTCGGATTCCTCGCCGCGCGCCGTCAGCATGATGATCGGCATGCGCTCCGTTTCCGCGCGCCCGCGCAGGCGGCGACACAGCTCGATGCCGGAAATTCCCGGCAGCATCCAGTCGAGCAGAAGCAGGTCCGGCTGGTGCTCGCGCAGCCGCAGCTCCGCGTCGTCGCCCCGGTCGCACACCTCGACCGCGTAGCCTTCCGCCTCCAGATTGTAGCGCAAGAGAAGGCTCAGCGGCTCCTCGTCCTCGACGATCAGCACCTTCGGCATTCACTCAAACCCTTTGCATTTCATCTTAGGGCTTCGCGCCTTCAAGTGAAGTCAGGCGTTCTCGCCGTCGAGGAAGCCGGTTTCGTCGACCTTCGGCCGCTCGTCCTGCGGCTGCCGGCCGGTCACCATGTAGGTGACGTTTTCCGCGACATTGGTCGCATGGTCGCCGATCCGCTCGATATTCTTGGCGCAGAAGAGCAGATGCGCGCAGATCGAGATCTGGCGCGGATCCTCCATCATGTAGGTCAGCAATTCGCGGAAGATCGAGGTGTAGATCGCATCGACCTCGTCATCGTGGATGCGCACGTTTTCCGCCGCTTCCGCGTCACGCTCCGCATAGGCATCGAGCACGCTCTTCAGCTGTTGCAGCGCCAGTTCCGACATGTGCTCCACGCCGAGCGCGAAACGCTTCGGGCTCATGCCCCCGTCGATCGCCACGACGCGCTTGGCGATGTTCTTCGCCAGGTCGCCGACGCGCTCCAAATCGTTGGAGATGCGCATGGCGGCAACAATCTCGCGCAGGTCCTGGGCGACCGGCTGGCGGCGGGCGATGATCAGCACCGCCTGCTCCTCAAGCTCCGCCTGAAGCTGGTCGAGACGCTTGTCCGCCTGGATCGTCTTCTGCGCCAGCTCGCTGTCGAGCTTCACCAGCGAGGTGACCGAATTGGAGACCATGCTTTCGGCAATGCCGCCCATTTCGGCGACCTTGCTCGCAAGGCCCTTCAGTTCCTCGTCATAGGAGGTGACGGTGTGCTGAACCATTCCAGATCTCCCTCAAGCCGCTCTGGCTGCCTTCATCTTCACGATGTTAGCCGAAGCGGCCGGTAATGTAGTCCTGCGTCCGCTTGTCGCGGGGATTGGTGAAGATGTCCTGCGTCGGGCCTTCCTCGACCAGATTGCCGAGATGGAAGAAGGCGGTGCGCTGCGAGACGCGGGCGGCCTGCTGCATGGAGTGGGTGACGATGACGATCGTGTAATTCGCGCGCAGTTCGTCGATCAGTTCTTCCACCTTCGCGGTGGCGATCGGATCGAGTGCCGAGCAGGGCTCGTCCATCAGGATCACTTCCGGACTGACGGCGATGGCGCGGGCGATGCAGAGGCGCTGCTGCTGGCCGCCCGAAAGCCCGGTGCCCGGCGCGTCCAACCGGTCCTTCACTTCCTCGAACAGGCCCGCCTTCTGCAAGCTCGACGCCACGATGTCGTCAAGCTCCGCCTTGTTGCGGGCAAGCCCGTGGATGCGGGGACCATAGGCGACGTTCTCGTAGATCGACTTCGGGAAGGGATTGGGCTTCTGGAACACCATGCCGACGCGGGCGCGCAGCTCCACCACGTCGATGGACGGATCGTAGATATCCATGCCGTCGAGCGTCAGCCTGCCCTCGACCCGGCAGATGTCGATCGTGTCGTTCATCCGGTTGAGGCAGCGCAGGAAGGTCGACTTGCCGCAGCCGGACGGGCCGATCAGTGCGGTGACCATCCGCTCGCGCACGTCGAGATCGACGTCGAACAGCGCCTGTTTCTGGCCGTAGAAGACCTTGACCTTGTCGCCGCGCATCTTCACCGGGTCGCCGTCGACGGTCACCTCCGCCGCTGCCGGGGCCCTGGCGGCTGCCGCCGCCGCGCTCATCGTCGCATCCATAGTCATGCTCATACCCTTTGGATCTCACCAGCGCCGCTCGAAGCGTTTGCGCAGGACGATGGCGATCGCGTTCATCGCAATCAGGAAGCCGAGCAGCACCATGATGGCTGCCGACGTCTTCTGCTGGAAGGCGGGTTCGGGGAAATCCGCCCACATGTAGATCTGCACCGGCAGCACCGTCGCCGGATCGAGAGGCCCGCCCGGAATATCGACGATGAAAGCCACCATGCCGATCATCAAAAGCGGTGCCGTTTCGCCGAGCGCCTGTGCCATGCCGATGATCGTGCCGGTGAAGATGCCGGGCATGGCGAGCGGCAGCACATGGTGGAAGACCGTCTGCAGCCGCGACGCGCCGATGCCGAGCGCGGCCTCGCGGATCGACGGCGGCACCGCCTTCAGCGCGGCGCGCGCGGCGATGATGATCGTCGGCAGCGTCATCAGCGCCAGCACCATGCCGCCCACCACGGGAGCCGAACGCGGCAAGCCGAAAACGTTGAGGAAGACCGCAAGGCCGAGCAGGCCGAAGACGATGGAAGGCACCGCCGCGAGGTTGTTGATGTTCACCTCGATCAGATGCGTGATCCGGTTCTTCGGCGCGAACTCCTCCAGGTAGATCGCCGCAGCAACGCCTACGGGGAAGGACAGGAGCAGCGTCACCAGCATCGTGTAGAACGAGCCGACGACGGCGCCCCAAATACCGGCCATCTCCGGCTCGCGGCTGGCGCCGGAGGTGAAGAAGATCGTGTTGAGGCTGGTTTCGATCAGGCCCTTTTCGGCCAGGAAGTCCGTATAGGCGATCTCCTGGTCGGAGAACTTGCGCTCGGCCTCCGGCGTATCGATGCGCTTGATCGACCAGCCGCCCGCGCCCGCTTCCGCCTCCGAGGCGAGAGGCACGAAGGCCGTGCCCTCGATGGAGGTCGCGTCGACCTTTTCCACCTTCACCACGCCGCCGTTGATCTCCACGAGATAGGACGGCAGGTTGGTGGTCATCGTCTCCGGCTCGTTGACCGCATTGGCGCGCGCGGTCAGGCCGGCGGCTTCGCCCTTCAGGCTGTCGATCTGCGAGTTGACCGAAGCCAGCGCCGACCGGGCGCTCTCAAGCTCCCGCTCGATTGCGGGCCTTGCCGATGCATCGGCAGAGGCGGCGCGCTGCTCGAGCGCGGCGACCGAGGCTTCGAGCGAGCGGGCGCTGCGGCCCTTCGCCTCGATGTCTCTGGAAAGCGCGTTCGCCCGCGCCGCGAGATCGGCCTTCACTTCGGCGAGGATGGCCTGGAAGTCGCTGGAGGTCGACAGGATGCGCACGCTTCCTTCGGTGCCGACGGGAGACGCGGCTCCCTGCCCGTCCGTCGTCGCAGTGTCCGTGATCAGACCCTTGACGTAGAGATCCGCGAAATCCGACAGCGGCACCGGGCGAGCCTGCGATGTGCCGAGCATGTCGGAGGCGTCGAGCACCTCGTTGCGCAAAATGATGTTCGCGCCGCTGGAGACGAGGGAATAGAGAACCTTGCGGTTGCGGCGGTCGCCGGCGAAAGGCGCCTCCGCCTTCAACCCATCGCGGATGATGGCGTTGTAATCGGCGGCGCCGGGATCGTTCGGGTCGACCTTCTCCGCCGACAGGTCGATTGGCAGCGATACATAGCTGTGGGTGAAGGCAGGCAGGCCCTGCGACACGATGGTCGACAGCAGCAGCACCAGGAAGAGAGCAGCGGCGAGCACCGCGGCCAGGCCGTAATATTTGAACCTGGCCTCGGCGCTATAGCGCTTCGCCAGACGCCTGCGCGCTTCGGCGCTGGTGTGTAGGTCGCCGGAGGGGGCCGCGGCAACCTGATCGACGATCTCAGTCATACTGTTCCCTGTATTTCTGGACCACGCGCAGCGCGAAGATGTTGAGAAGCAGCGTCACGCAGAAGAGCAGCAGGCCGAGTGCGAAGGCGGCCAGCGTCTTGGCGCTGTCGAATTCCTGATCGCCGACCAGAAGGGTGACGATCTGCACGGTGACCGTCGTCACCGCTTCCAGCGGATTGACGGTGAGATTGGCGGCAAGGCCGGCGGCCATGACCACGATCATCGTCTCGCCGATTGCCCGGGAAATCGCCAGGATCAGCGCCGAGACGATCCCTGGCAGTGCCGCCGGCAGCACCACCTTGCGGATCGTCTCCGACCTGGTGGCGCCAAGCCCGGCCGACCCGTCGCGCAGCGACTGCGGCACGGCGTTGATCACGTCGTCCGACAGCGAGGAGACGAAGGGTATGATCATGATGCCCATCACCACGCCGGCGGCGAGCGCCGATTCCGACGAAACCGACAGGCCGAGCGACTCGCCAAAGCCCCTGAAGGCCGGCGCGACGGTCAGCGCGGCGAAGAAGCCGTAGACCACCGTGGGAATGCCGGCGAGGATCTCCAGCACCGGCTTTGCGACGGCGCGTACCGGCCCGGACGCGTAGTCGGAGAGATAGATCGCGGCGAAGAGGCCTACGGGAGCCGCTACCAGGATCGCGATCAGCGTGATCAGCATGGTGCCGGCAAGCAGCGGTATCGCGCCGAAGGTGCCTTCGGAGCCGACCTGATCAGCGCGAATGGCCGTTTGCGGGCTCCACTCAAGTCCGAAGACGAAGGAAAAGAAGTTCACCTTCTCGAAGAACCTGAGCGATTCAAAGATGAGCGACAGGACAATGCCGATTGTCGTGAGGATCGCAACCACCGAGCAGACGATCAGCACGGCCATGACCGTGCGCTCGACCACGTGGCGGGCGCGCATGCGCGGCGAAATCCGCTTCGCGCCAAATGCAAATCCCGCGATGGCGAGGATCGCCATCGACGCCCAGAGTGCCTGCGTGCTCAGTTCGTCATAGGCGCGGTAGAGCGAGGCAGCTTGCTCTTTCGCGGCATCCGTGAAACCGACAATGCCGCCGAAGGCAATGGCGCGCGCGTCGCGAATGAAGGCCTGAAGTTCGGGCTTGCCAAGACCGGAGACGGCGTCCGCGCTTTTCGCGATCACCATGCTGTCTATCACCTTCGGGGCGGCGATCGTCCACACGACCAGCAGCAGGAAGGCCGGCAGCACCGTCACGATGGCAAGATAGGCGCCGTGGAAGGAAGGCAGCGAATGCAGGGCGGCAACATCGCCGTGGACCACCTGCCCCGCCCTGATGCGGCCGAAGACGAAAGCCGCGACAAGCACGACCGCGAGAATGAGAAGGCTGGTCCAGAACATGTCTCTTGCCGATCAGGTCGCGTTGCAATTCCGCCCGGACGGGAAAGCGCCGGAGCGGCGGTCGAACGGCCGGCCCGTATCCCGGGCCGGCCGTCCTGTCAACGATCAGAGGCTGAGGGGCGCCAGCGTCTTTGCGCCATTCGCGACAGCTTCGCGCTCATCGGCCGGCAGCGGGATCAGGCCCTTGTCGGCGAGGTAGCCTTCCTCACCAAACGCGCCTTCGCTGACGTATTCGGCGATGAATTCCTCCATCCCCGGAATGACGCCGATGTGCTCCTTCTTGCCGTAGATATACAGCGAGCGGGAAACCGGGTAGGCGCCGTCGGCGATGTTTTCGAAGGTCGGCTCAATGTCGCCGATTTTCGAGCCCTGCAGCTTGTCGGCGTTCTGGTCGAGGAACGAGAAACCGAAGATGCCAAGGGCTTTCGGATTGGCTTCCAGCTTCTGGACGATCAGATTGTCGTTTTCACCGGCTTCGATGAAAGCTCCATCCTCGCGGATTTCGTGGCACTTCTTGCCTTCCAGGCCGAGCTCCTTGGCACCGGCGATCTCGCCGCAGCCGCCTTCCATGGCCAACTCGACGAACGCGTCGCGCGTGCCGGAGGTCGGCGGGGGACCGAGAACCTCGATCTTTTCGGCCGGCAGGGACGGATCGATGTCCGACCAGGTCTTGTAGGGGTTGGCGACGAGCTTGCCATCGACCGGAACTTCCTTGGCCAGTGCCAGGAAAAGCTGGCCAAGGCTCAGTTCGTACTGCTGATGCCCCTTGGAGTTGGCGACCACGATACCGTCGAAGCCGACCTTGATCTCGACCGGGGTCACGCCATTGGCGTTGCAGGTCTCAAGCTCCGACTTCTTCATGCGGCGCGAGGCATTGGTGAAGTCGGCCGTCCGCTCGCCCACGCCCTCGCAGAAGAGCTTCATGCCGCCACCCGTGCCGGTGGATTCAACGACCGGGGTCTTGAAGGACGACTTCTGGCCGAACTGCTCGGCGACGGCCGTCGTGAAGGGGAAAACCGTCGAGGAGCCGACGATCTGGATCTGGTCGCGCGCGGCGGCGGCACCGGCAACCATGGAGCTAGCAGCGGCAAGCGCCAGCGCGCTCACGAGAGTCTTGATCTTCACCTGACCTCTCCCTTTGGGTCTGCAGGATTTTCAGTGTCCGTTCCGAACTTCTGACCGAGCGGAACTGGGCGGACCCTAGCGGCCTCAGGTGAGACTTCTATGACAGTTGATTATCACTTTTGTGACAGTTCAAGTATTTGATATTAAACAATAATTTTCTCTAGACATTTGCCAGTTCCCGTACGACTGCGGGGATTCTGACATAAAAGCAGGCGCCCTCGCCCACCGTGCTCTCGATATCCAGCCTGGCGCGATGCCTGGTCAGGATATGCTTGACGATGGCAAGGCCCAGCCCCGTGCCCTTCATTTCCCGGCTCGTCGCCACGTCGACGCGGTAGAATCGCTCCGTCAGGCGCGGCAGATGGGCCGCTTCTATCCCTGGCCCGTAGTCCTTGACCTTGACGGCCCACCAGGGTGCATTCTGCGGCCCGATCTCGGAATAGACTGAAATATCTATATATTTTCCGGATGCACCGTATTTCAGCGCGTTCTCGACGATGTTCTGGAACACCTCCGCCATCTCGTCGCGGTCGCCGAGGATCGTCAATGGCTTCTGCGGCAGGTCCGTCCGGATCTCGACGTCGAGCTTGGCGGCAAGCGGTTCGAGCGCCTGCACCGTGTCGCGGATCACCGATCCGAGGTCGATCTCCGCCTGCGGGCGCACATGCGCCCTCAGTTCGATTCGCGACAGGGACAGCAGGTCGTCGATCAACCGTCGCATACGGCCGGCCTGTTCCAGCATGATCCCCAGAAAGCGCTCGCGTGCGTCCTTGTCCTCGCGCGCCGGGCCCTGCAGGGTTTCGATAAAACCGGTAAGCGAGGCAAGCGGCGTGCGCAGCTCATGGCTGGCATTCGCCACGAAATCGGCCCGCATCCGCTCAAGCCGCCGCTGCTCCGTGAGATCGCGCACGGCAACGAGAATGAAGCCGTCCGCCCGGCGCGCGCCTTTCTCGCGCCCGTCCTCGACCGTCTGAACGGGGCCGATATGCGCTTCAAGCCAGCGTTCGGTCGGAACCTTCTCGCTCCATTCGATCCGTTCCGTTCCGCCGTCGGCGATCACCCGGTCGAGCGCTTCCAGCAAGGCCGGCGGCCGCAGGCGAAAGGAAATCGGGTCGCCCGGCCGCACCTTGCCGAACCGTTCGCGCGCAGCCCGGTTCGCGTAGCGGGTGATGCCGCGCCGATCGACGATGAAGCAGGGATCGGGCAGCGCGTCGACCACCATCTTCATGCCGGTATCCGGCCAGAGCGCAGCCCCCGCCGCGCCCTGCGCAGCATGTCTTGCCCGGATCGCCGGGCGTCGCGCCGACAGCATGACGGCGACGAGAACGGCAACAATGGCGACAGCAGCCGCAAGGATCGATACATGGCCGGACACGACGCCAAGGGCGGCAAGCACGATCGCCATCGCGATGACCCAACGGGCCGCATAAATCTTCTCGCGGTGGTCGAAGCCCTCCGAGTCGGCCGGGCCCGGGGAAGTCGCGGTCGTATCGTCGCTCATGATGCCCGTTGCGTCGGATCGTGCATGAAGATATCCGGCGGTGCTCCCGCCATGGATGCGAAAATAGCATATCCGCCATGACGTTCGCGCGACAAACCCGGGTTCCGGGAGTGACGATTCGCTTAGCGGGCTAAAAAATGCGACCTGATATCAGCCATTGGCGCTGCTTGCCATTCTTCGTTGCAGGAGGCCTTTTCGCCTTCAGCGCCGCGCAAGCGCCTCCGCCTTCTTGCGGAAGGCTTCGAGGCAGCGGGGCCAGCCTTCTTCCGATGCCATGGCCTCCCGATAGGCTTCGCCATTGACGCCATGGCGCAGGAACTCTGAATGCGTCAGTTCCATCGACGACCCCTCGCGCAGCTCGCGAAAGACCACCATCACCCGGCTCGCCGCCGCCGGGTCGGCGATGATTTCGCGGTCCGGTCCGATCTGCCAGGCAAGACGGATATAGAGCGGCCGTTCAATCGACAGCACGGTGCCCCAGACGATCCGCTGACCCGTTGTCGTCTGTTCGTAGCAGGCCCCGCCAAGCTGCGGCTCGATGCCGATCTCCTGCAGGGTGTCGCCGGAAAACGCATAGTCCTTCGGCCACCAGTTGCCGAAGCCGTCGACGAACAGATCGAAGGCCGCCTCCCGCGAGCACGGCAGGGAGAGGGTAAAGCTGCAGCCTTGGTCAGGTGCCGACATGATCCTTCTCTCGCGGTATCGGGTTCCCGCACGGCCTCGCCGATACATCGGCGGGACCTTGCCATATCGGATAGTAGCGCGAAGAAATCGTCAGAGCATATGCCATTCAGATCAAAACGGTCTGAATGGGGAGACTACGGGCCCCGCATTGCTCCAGCATGACGGGCAAGACGGATCTCCACGCGCGACGCCGTTCAGTCGCCGAGAACGAGGATGTCGGACGGAGCGATGGAAAGCGTCAGCTCCGAGCCGGTCACCGGCAGTTCGGCACCCGCCCGGTTGAATGCGTCGAGCGAGATGGACGCCTCGCCCACATCGACTTTCAGACGGATCACCGCGCCAAGGAACTGCACTTCCGAAATCCGGCCCCTGACCGGGATTTCCCCCTCGCCCTTGCCCATGTGAAGGGCCTGCGGCCTGAAGGCGAGCGCGACCGACGCTCCCTTCGGGTGGGAAAGCTTGCGTTCCAGCGCGAGCGACTGCCCCGCCACTTCGACCACGCCGCGTTCCGGGTCAGCCACCGTGGCCTCGATCTGGTTCAAGGTGCCGACAAAGTTGGCGACGAAACGGGTGGCCGGATGGTTGTAGATCTCCACCGGCGTTCCGATCTGGTCGGCAATGCCGCGATGCATGACCACGATCCGGTCCGACATCGACAGCGCTTCTTCCTGATCGTGCGTCACGTAGACGGTGGTGATGCCGAGCTTCTGCTGGATGGCCCGGATTTCGGAGCGCAGCGACACGCGGATCTGCGCGTCGAGCGCCGACAGCGGCTCGTCGAGAAGCAATACCTGGGGAGCCGGCGCCAGCGCCCGTGCCAGGGCCACGCGCTGCTGCTGCCCGCCCGAAAGCTGGAAAGGATAGCGCTCGCCCAGATCGGGCAGGCCGATCATCGTCAGCATTTCCTTCAGCCGGGTATCGATGGTCGCCTTGTCGCGGCCCGCCACCTTCAGGCCGAAGGTCACGTTCTGCGCCACGGTGAGGTTCGGAAACAGCGCATAGGACTGGAACACCATGCCGATATTGCGCTGGTTCGGCTTGACGTTGACCACGTCCTTGCCGCCGATGCGGATCGAGCCTGCCGTCGGCGTCTCGAAGCCCGCCACCATGCGCAGGGTCGTCGTCTTGCCGCAGCCGGACGGTCCGAGAAAGGAGATGAACTCGCCCTGTTCCACATTCAGGTTGAAGTCCCGCACGACGCGGAGATCGCCGAAGGTCTTTTGCAGGTTTTCGATTTCGAGAAAGGCCATCAGCGTTTCACCTGGGTGTATCTGGAAAAGCGGGAGACAAGGCCGATCAGGCCCATGCAGGCCCAGGTGATGCCGAAGGCGATCACCGCAAGCGCCGCCGGCTCGTAGGCCCGGTTCGCGCCAAGGATCTGCATGTAAGGGCCGAAGGCCGGCCGGTCGAGAAGGGCTGCGATGGTGAACTCGCCGATCACGATGGCGAAGGTCAGGAAGGCGCCGGAAAGCACCGAGGCCAGCACGTTCGGCAGGATGACGCGGGCAAGGATCGTCACCCAACCGGCGCCGAGGCTCATCGCGGCCTCCGTCAGCGTGGCGATGTCGATCGTCCGAAGCCCGGTATCGATCGAGCGGTACATGTAGGGCAGCGACAGCATCGCATAGCCGAACATCAGCAGGATGTTCGTCCCCATCACCGAGCCGGTCAGCGGCAGCCACGACGACGTGTTGTAGAGGCGGATATAGCCGAAGACCACGACGATGGCTGGGATGACCAGCGGCAGCAGCGTAATGAATTCCACGTAGGGCCGCGCCTCCGGCATCTTCAGGCGCACCCAGTAGGCCGTCGGCACCACCAGCAGGATCCCGAAGATGATCGTGGCGAGCGCCATCACCACCGAATAGGCGAATGTCGCCTGGAACTGCGGATCGGCGAGGACGGCTGCATAGGCATCGAAGGAATAGACGCCGCGCCGCATCGACAGCGAGAACTCGGTCATGCCGATCAGCGGCAGCATGAAATAGACGACGCCGAAAATCAGCGCGCCCCAGGCCCAGACCTTGCTCATTTCAACCACCTCTCGGACCGGGCTCGGAGCCTTATGTAGATCGCGTTGGCAATGCCGGTGATGACGATCATCCCGAAGGCGAGCGCATAGCCGAGATGCGGATTGCCGAGCACGTCGCCCCTGATCTGGGCATAGAGCAGGATCGGCGCGATGTTGAGCGACGGGCCGGTCAGCGCGATCGCCGTCGCCACGGCGCCGAAGGCATTGGCGAAAAGCAGCGCCAGGGTGCCGAGCAGCGAGGGAAACAGGATCGGCAGGCCGACCATGATCCAGTATTGCCGACCGCTGGCGCCGAGGATTGCGGCGGCTTCGCGCCATTCCTTCTTCAATCCGTCGAGCGCCGGCGTGATGATGAGGATCATCAGGGGGATCTGGAAGAACAGGTAGGTGATGACGAGGCCCGGCGTCGACAGCAGGTTCCAGCCCATCGCGCGCAGATTGATGCCGAGTTCGGACTTGAGCTGCAGCGTGATCAGGCCGGCTGGCCCGATCGTCGCGATGAAGGCGAAAGCCAGCGGCACGCCGGCGAAATTCGATGCCACGCCGGAAAAGGTCAGCAGGGGCTCGCGGATCCGCTTCGGCAGCCCGCCGATGGTGATGGCGGCGGCCATCGCAAAGCCGATCAGGCAGCCAAGCAGCGCCGAGGCGAAGCTTACCTTGATGGAAACCCAGTAGGCACTGCGGATCGAAGGCGTGTTGAGGTCCAGGATATTCTGGAAGGTGAACCCGCCCTGCGGCGTCTGGAACGCCCCGATGACGATGTAGAGCGTGGGAAGGATCAGGAAGAGCACCGAAAAGACGGCGAATGGCAGAAGGCCGAGCCATCTGAGTTCAAGCCGCCGCGCGGCCTCGGTCTGTCCTGGCATGCAGTCTCGTCCCCCTTGGCGAGCGTATTTCCAAGCCGATCCTTTAGAACAGATTCGCTCCGTTCAAGTCACGTTGGCAGGAAGCAAAGGAAAGCGCCGCGAATTATCCGTGGACGGCGGCAGCCCGGACAGTGCCGGACGCCGTCCCGATACGAAATCGGCCCCGGATTGTTGTCCGGGGCCGTTCCGATCTTGACAGGGCTTACTGGACGTTCGCGCCGACGACGCTGTCCCAGCCGCCGACCACGACTTCCTTGTTTTCATTCACCTGGTCGATGGTCGGGAAGGCCGCTTTCGCATAGTTCTCCGCCGGCGGCAGGGCGTCGACGACCTCCTGCGGGACGACGCCGCGCGCGGCAAGGTCGTTGAAGCGGATCGGGTGGCAATAGCCCTTCAGCCAGCCGATCTGTCCTTCGTCGGAATAGAGATACTCCATCCACAGCTTCGCCGCATTCGGATGCGGGGCGTAGGCGCTGATCGCCTGCACATAGACGCCGGCAAGCACCGCGTCGGAAGGCACCACGACCTCGACCGGCGGGTTGCCGTTCAGCGTATCGCGGGCCGAAAGCGCATTATAGTCCCACTGGATGACGATCGGCGTGGTGCCCTGGGCGAGCGTACCGGCCTTGCCGATGACAGGCACGAAGTTGCCGGCTTTGTTGAGCTCGGCGAAGTACTTCAGGCCTTCTTCGGCCGCCGCCTTGCCGGGCTCGGCGCCGCGCGCCATGCCGGCGGCCATCACGGCCAGGATCGCCTGGTTGGACGCACGCGGGTCACCCGCCAGCGCCACCATGCCCGCGTATTCGGGCTTCAGCAGGTCGGCGAAGGAGGTCGGGACGTTGTCGACGAGATCCGTGTTTACCAGGAAGGACATCACGCCGTAATAGTCGCCGTACCAGTGGCCGGCCGCATCCTTGGCGTCGTCGGGGATCGAATCCCAGGTCGATACCTTGTAGGGCTGGACCAGTCCCTCGGCCTGCGCCGCGGGACCGAAGGCGAGACCGACGTCGAGCACATCCGGCGCCTGCGGGCCCTTGTTGTCCTTGTTCGCGCGAACCGCTTCGAGTTCGTCGGCCGAGCCCGCATCAGGGTTCAGCTCATTGACGGAAATTCCCGGATACTTGGCCTTGAAGCCTTCGATCACGGCGCCGTATCCGCACCAGTCATGCGGCAGGGCGATGGTGGTGAGCATTCCTTCGGCCTTGGCCGCAGCCTCCAGCTCGCTCAGCGACTGGGCCTGCGCGCCCGTTGCGAGGCCCGAGGCGAGAATGGCGGCCACGCTCACAACGTGAAGGAGCTTGGTCTTGCTGGTCATGTCGACTCCCTTAGTTCGAATATGCCCTTTCGGGCTGACGTCCGAAATTCGAATACCTCAGGGATCCCTGTAGCCCAGACCTGCCCGCCCAAAGCGACCAGGTCGACCCGCCTCCAGGATCCGCGCTCCCCGCCCGACCCTTGCCGGTCGCGGCAGCGGAACGTGAGGTCTTCAACACGAACCTTTCCCCATCTGGTTTTCATTCGTGAGGCGAACGGCAGGATGGCCCCGCCCCTTCTGCCGCGACATGTCCGTCGCCACAGCAAAGGCATGACCAAGGTTTCGGCAGGAAAGAAAACACCGGCATTGGAACGAACACAGCCACTGCAGATCGCCCAACACCTTCTCCCCCTGTCGCCCAACCGGCTCTTACGCCCGGAACACTACGGTTCTGTGACGCATCCCTCACTTTAGGATGTTATCATGTTGGAAAAGACACACAATCGTTTGAAAACACCTCATTATGCCTTTTTAGGCAAGGATGAGATCGACACGGCGCGCCCCTCCTGCCTCTCGGAAAGCGGCAAGACCGACGGCACTGCATCCCTTTCACGATAGTGGAGGCTTAGCCGGCGCACAATGACATGTGCAGGTCCGCCCGGCGGCGCAGCCAGGGGCTTGGCCGGTAGCGCGGATCGCCGCCGAGCGCATAAATTCCGTCGAGGATTTCCAGCACAACGTCAGGACCGATCTCGTCGCCCCAGGCAAGCGGCCCTTTCGGATAACCAAGGCCGAGCGTTACCGCCAGATCTATATCCCCGGGCGTTGCGATACCGGCCTGGGCGATGTCGCAGGCGATATTGACGATGGTCGCGACCACTCGCTGCGCGACGAAGCCGGTCGAATCGGCAATCACCGTTACCTTGTTGCCATCTGCGGAAAGCGCCGCCGCCGCCCGCTCGGCAATCGCCTTGCCGGTTGCCGGCGTCGTCATCAAGGTGCGACGGCCCGAGAGCGGAAACAGCGTATCGACGGCGACGACGCGGCTGGCGTCGAGCCCTTCGGCGGTTGCGGCCGCAGTCGCATCGGCACCGACCGGCGTCACCAGGATGACCGCTTCCGGGGAAGGTTCCGCCCCGCTTTCCACACTCACGCCGGCCGCGATCAAGGCTTCGTGCAAGACAGCCGCGCGTTCGGGCCGGGCATTGCTGATCCAGACCGAGCCCGCATCGACGGCCGCATGGCCGCGCTCCTCGGGCTCGACCTTCGTGCCGCCGGAATAGGAATAGAAGCCCTCGCCCGTCTTTCGCCCGAGCAGCCCGGCTGCAAGCCGCTGATCGATCAGCGGCGAGGGGCGAAACCGTGGCTCGTGATAGAACTGGCTGTAGACCTGCTGCATCACCGGGCCGGAAACATCGAGCCCGGTGAGGTCCAGCAATTCGAAAGGCCCCATCCGGAAGCCCGCCGCCTCCCTTAGGATCCGATCGATCTCGGCGGGCGCGGCGACCTGCTCACGCAATAGCTGCAGGGCCTCGGTGACGAAGCCGCGGCCGGCGTGATTGACGAGGAAGCCCGGCGAATCCGTTGCCGTGACCGCCATATGTCCGGCCTCGCGTGCGAGTGCGCCAAGCCGTTCGGCCACCTCGGGAGCGGTGCGCGCGCCCGGGATCACCTCCACCACCTTCATCAGAGGCACAGGATTGAAGAAATGATAGCCCGCCACCCGCTCCGGATTGGAGCAGGATGCGGCGATCTCCGTCACCGACAGCGAGCTGGTATTTGTGGCGAGGATCGCATCGGCGCGAACGATCTCCTCAAGGGCGCTGAACAGATCCTGCTTGACCTTCAGGTTCTCGACGATGGCCTCGATGACCAGATCGCAGCCGGAGAAATCGGCGAGGTTGCGAGCCGTCGATATCCGGCCTGCTGCGGCTTCCGCTTCCGCCGAGGTCATCCGCCCCTTTTCGGCGGCGCGGGAGAACATACCGTCGACGAATTCCTTTGCCTCGGAGGCAGCACCCGTCCGCGCATCGTGCAGGATCACCGAATTGCCGCTTGCCGCGAAGATCTGCGCGATGCCGCGGCCCATGGTTCCGGTGCCGACGATGCCGATGGTAAGTGCCATCTGGTTTTCCTTCCCGGTTGTGCCGCCCGCGGCCTCGGTCATTCGCCTTTGAAATCGGGTTTCCGCTTTTCCTTGAAGGCCTTCATTCCTTCCTTCTGGTCGGCGGTGTCGAAGAGCATGTGATAGGACTTGCGCTCCAGCGCGATCGCCGACTGCAGCGGCAGGTCGGCGCCAAGCAGCACCGTCTCCTTGATATGCTCCAGCGCGAAGGGTGGAAGCCTGGCAATCTTTCCCGCCATTTTCAGGGCAGTCGCCAGAACCTCCCCGTCCTCGGCAAGTTCGGAGACGAGGCCCCAGTCGGCGGCCTTCTCCGCATCGATGATGTCGCCCGTCATCAGCAGGCGGAAGGCACGATACTTGCCGACGGCGCGCACAAGGCGCTGCGTGCCGCCCGCCCCAGGCATGATGCCGAGTTTCACCTCCGGCAGGCCGAAGCTTGCCCCCTTGCCGGCAACGATGATGTCGGCATGGAGCGCCAGTTCGCAGCCGCCGCCCAGTGCATAGCCGTTGACGGCGGCAATCAGCGGCTTCGGGAAATCCGCCACATCCTGCCAGAGCTTGTGGAAGGCGAGCCGGTGCATGCCCATCGGCGTCTCGTCCGCGACCACAGTAATGTCGGCGCCGGCGGCGAAAGCCGTCGCGTCACCGGTTACGACGGCAACGCGAGTCGATCCATCGTTCGCGGCCGACCGCAGCGTTTCGGAAAGCGCGACCCTCAGTTCGGTATTGAGCGCGTTGCGGGCTTGCGGACGGTTCAGGCGCAAGAGCAGGACGCCCTCTTCCGGCCGTTCCTCGATCAGGCAATCCGCCATCGACTGGCACCTCCCGCGCATATGAGCGATCGCCATCAAGTGCAGGAGGCGGCGCGGTCCTGTCAAGGAAACTGTTTCGTCTGTGACAGTTGAAGCTTGAAATAAACGGGCGCCAATTCAGGTCCGCGTCACGGACAGGATGTCGACCTCGCGCGGGTCAAGCCCGGTGCGGTCGGCGCAATGGAGCACGGCCAGCGCTTCCGCGCATTCCGCGTCCCTTGCCTTCAGTTTGTAGATTTCCGGCTCGCCGCCTTCGGAGCGCACCGTTACCTCGAAAGCATGCACATGTCCGCCGGAGTGATCGCTGCTTTCGTCCGGCTCCAGCTTCAGCACCTCAACCCCTGACGGATCCCAGCCGAATTCGAAACCGGCGATGAACCGCGCATGGTCCGGCGCCTCGTGCACGCTCATGGCCTGGACGGGAAGCATGCGCACCTCGCCATTGCTGCGAACCGTTGCCCGGTATTTCAGCCAGATTTCCGACATCGGCTGCCTCCGTCTGTTGCAAGGTCGAATAACGTGACGATGGGTCACTATCGACCATGGGACGACAGAGGTCCAGTCACGGCAGCCTTTCCCTCACACCCGCTGCAGCCGGCGTCTCGCCAACACGCCGTAGCGGGGCGCAAGCAGCATGGCGACGGTCTGGAACAGCCCGGCGACCACCGCGATCATGCCGGCGGCGGAAACACTCATGTCGACGCCCAGCAGCTGCGGGCCGAGCGCCGCCGCGAAATAACCGAGGATGCCACTCGCCACCGCAACGCCGGCCGAGATCCAAAGCTGCGTGCCCAACCGGTCGGTCATCAGCCGCGCGGTCGCCGCCGGGCAGATGAACATGGCGATCACGAGGATCGACCCCACCGCATCGAAGGCCGCAACCGCCGCGACCGCCACCATGACGATAAGCAGGGTGCCGACAAGGCGCGACGAAATGCCGAGCGTATCGGCGAAGAGCGGGTCGAAGCTGACGAGTTTCAGTTCCTTGTAGAGGAGCGCGACGAAGGCGACGATCGCGAGATTGACCACCGCGAGCCTTGTCACCGAGACCGGCAGGTCGGCCAGGATTTCCGGCCGCAGCAGGTCGCCGAAGCCGGTCGCCTCCAGCCACACCGCGCTTTCCAGATTGCCGTAGAGCGCGTGTTCGACGTCGAGATGGACGCCGCCTGCTCCCGACTGCTCCAGCAGCAGCACGCCGGCGGCGAACATCGACGTGAAGACGACGCCCATCGCCGCGCCCGGCTCGACGCGGCCAAGCCGGCGGATCAGTTCGATCAGGCCGACGGAGATGAGTGCCGCAACGCCCGCGCCCAGCATCATCGGCAGCGAGTCGACCGTGCCCGTCACCAGAAAGCCGAGCACGATACCCGGCAGCACCACGTGGCTGATCGCGTCTCCCATCAGGCTTTGCCGGCGCAACACCAGGAAATTGCCGAGCAATCCGCAGCCGAGTGCGGCAAGGCTGCCGAGCAGGATGGACGGGAAATCGAATTGCAGGAAGGTGATCGCGTCCATCAGGCCGTTGCTCCCCTGGCCGGTTCGGCCTTCAGGCCGAGGCGTGCTTCGAGATCGGCGACCATGTCGCGCGGCAGCACCTCGTCGATCGGCCGCAGGGACCAGTCCGCCAGCGCATGGGCCTCGTCGGGACAATCTTCGCGCCACAGGTTCCACAACGCCTGGTCGCGGGCGATCCGCCGCGCCGCCGACCAGCCGCTTTCCGTCGGACGCAGGTCGCCGGTCACATAACCCCGCCGCTTCATCAGCCGCCGCGTGATCGGCTCCAGGATCGGTTCGTCATGGGCAAGGGCCAGCAGCCCCTGCCGGACGTGAACGATGCGCTGGAACCGGCGGTGCCGGATGAAAGCGGACAGGATGCCGCGGACCGGGGACAGCGCCAGGGA
This sequence comes from Stappia albiluteola, assembly GCF_014050225.1. Classification (GTDB taxonomy): domain Bacteria; phylum Pseudomonadota; class Alphaproteobacteria; order Rhizobiales; family Stappiaceae; genus Hongsoonwoonella; species Hongsoonwoonella albiluteola. Next base: position 122,462 of record NZ_JACFXV010000066.1, read on the forward strand.
CAGCAGGAAAAGGGCAAAAAGGATCAGGACGATCAGCGCCCCCGTCGGCAGGTCCGGCGCGCTGGCCGAAAGGCAGGCGCCGAGATAGCTGCCGAAGGCGCCGATTGCCGCTGAGATCGGCACGAAGCGGCCGACGCGCTCGGTCCAGAAGCGGGCGGCGACCGGCGGAATGATCGTCAGCGCGATCACCAGTACCAGCCCCACCGTCTTCAGTCCGATGACGACGACAGCAAGCAGCAGCACCAGAAGCGTCAGATCCAGCCGGTTGCGATTCAGGCCCGTGCTGGCGGCAAAGCCCTCGTCGAAACACAGCAGCGTCAGTTCCTTGAAGAAAGCCAGCACGGCCAGCGCCACGACGCCGGCGGCAACCGCGATGGTCATCGCCTCGGAGGCGAGCATGCCGGAAGTGGAGCCGAGCAGGAAGCCGCTCAGGCCCGCCTGTCCGGACACGCTCAGCGACTGCAGCACGGTCAAAAGCACCATGCCGAGCGCGAAGAAGGTGGAAAGCACCGTGCCGATGGCCGTGTCCTCGGTCAGCCTCGTGTTGGCCTTGATCCAGTTGACGGCGAGCATGCCGAGCCCCGCCGTGAAGGCAGCGCCGACGAGCAGCAGCGGCAGGGAGCGGCCGTCGCCGAAGATGGCGAGACCGAAGAGGAAACCGAGCACCACGCCCGGCAGGGTGGCATGGCTCATGGCATCGGAGACAAGCGAGCGCTTGCGCAAAAGCACGAAGGCGCCGATCGCCCCGCCGCCGGCGCCAAGCAGGGCCGAGCCAACTGCGACCACCGCCGTATTGTAGCCGGCGGAGAGCAGGAAGGCGGAAAGGAAAGCCTCGAACCAGGGGGGCACGGCCGCTAGCCCCTCACCTTGGCCGCTTCGCCGAGCGCGGCAAGCTGGGTCGCCGCAAGCCGACCGCCATAGGTCTTCTGCAGGTTCTCCGCCGTGAACGTCTCGGTGACCGGGCCCGATGCGACGGTTCCGGCGTTCAGGAACAGCACGTGCGAGAAATAGAGCGGCACGGTCTCAAGATCGTGATGGACGACCAGCACCGTCTTGCCCTCCGCAAGCAGCTTGCGCAGCACGTCGACGATCGCCCGCTCGGTCGCCGCATCCACGCCGGCGAAGGGCTCGTCCATCAGATAGACGCGCGCATCCTGCGCAAGCGCTCGGGCCAGGAACACGCGCTGCTGCTGACCGCCGGAAAGCTGGCCGATCTGCCTGTCGGAGAAAGCCTCCATTCCCACCAGTTCGAGCATTGCCCGTGCCCGCTCGCGATCCTTGCGGCCGGGCCAGCGGAACCAGCCGATTTGCCGATACAGGCCCATCGTCACCACATCGAGCGCGGTTGCCGGAAAATCCCAGTCCACCGACGAGCGCTGTGGCACATAGGCGACGTCGCCGCGCGCTGCTTCCATCGGCTTGCCATAGACGCTGATCTCACCCGAAAGGCGCGGGATGAGGCTGAGCGACGCCTTGAGAAAGGTGGACTTGCCCGCCCCGTTCGGGCCAACGATCGCCGTCAGTTCGCCTTCGGGCGCCGAAAAGCTCGCGTTCCACAGCACCGGTTTGCGGTCATAGGCAACAGTCAGGCCGGCCACCGCGAGGGGCGATCCGGGGTCGAGCACGTCCCGCCGCCCGGCTTCCGCGAGAGCGATTTTGGTCGCGCCGCCCGATACGTGGTCGATCTTCATAGTCCGGCTCCCAGCTTGTCCTGCATGCCCCGTTCCGGAGCATCGCCGCCGAGCGCGCGGGCGATCCGCGTCGTGTTGTGGTCGAGCATGCCGATATAGGTGCCCTCGTAGGTGCCGGGCTTGCCCATGGCATCGGAATAGAGCAAGCCGCCAATCTCCACCTGGTGGCCGCGCGCCGCCGCACCTTCGACAAGCGCCCGCACGTTGCGTTCGGATACGGAGGATTCCACGAAGACGGCCTTCACGTCGCGCTCCACGATGAGATCGACCAGTTCCTCCACCCGCTGCAGGCCGGCCTCGCTCTGGGTGGAAATGCCCTGCACGCCCAGCACCTCGATGTCGTAATCGCGGCCGAGATACCCGAAGGCATCATGCGCCGTGATCAGGATGCGCTGGTTTGCTGGAATGCTTGCGATCACTTTGCGTGCATAAGCGTCAAGAGCGTCCATCTCCGCCAGGTAGGCATTGGTGTTTTCCTCGAACACGGCCCGTCCCTCCGGGTCGAGTTCGCCCAGCGCATCGCGAATGCCAAGGGCAACCTTTCGCCACAGCCGCGGGCTCATCCACACATGCGGATCGTAACGGTCGTTGTAGGTTTCGCTCGCCCGGCGCTCGTCGACCTCGATCACTTCGCCGACGAAATAGACCGGCTTTTTCTCCTTGAACTTCAGCAGGAGTTCCTCGAGCTGCGCTTCCAGATAGAGCCCGTTGGCGAGGATCGCGTCGGCGCGGCCCATCTTCACCACGTCCGAGCGCGTCTGCCAGTAGGAATGGGGATCGACACCCTCGCCGATCAGGTTGACGATCTCGACTCGCTCACCGCCAATCCGTTCCGCCACGTCGGCGATCATGCCGACCGTCGTGACGATGTTGAGCTTTTCCGCGGCCATCGCCGACCGGCCCGCACTCAGCGCGACCACGCCCAGGCTCAGGATCGCCAGCAGAATTGTCCGTCGCAGGATTGGCATAAAACCCCCATCCTTCTTGTCGAGAGAGCCGGCAGCAGCAGCCGGTTGGCGCAACGGCGCCCCTTTTGTCCTTCTACTGCATCTAAAGTAATTGCGAATGGTTTGCAATAGCAATAGCAAAAATGGGTGAGACGCCCGGCAATGCGGATTTGCAATTGCCGTACGCTTTGCCGTATCTGACGCTGAACCGCAGGTTTCCGGGCATCGAGGACATCAATGGCTGATCTGGTCCATGACCGCGAATTCGACCCGGGCTACGGCAGGGCCGAACGCCTTTCGGATGCGGTGCGCCGCCTGACGGCCGAAAACCCCGGCCCTTTCACTTTCCACGGCACCAACAGCTATATCGTCGGGCGCTCGGAAGTCGCGATCATCGATCCGGGGCCGGCGGACGAGACGCATATCGCCCGCCTGCTGGCGGAAATCGGTCAGGCGCCCGTCGCCGCCATCCTCGTCAGCCACACCCACCGCGACCATTCGCCGGGCGCGCGCCTGCTCAAGGCGCTCACCGGTGCGCCGATCCATGGCTGCGGTCCTCACCGCGCCGCAAGGCCGCTGCTGGACGGCGAAATCAACCCGATGGATGCGAGCTCCGACCAGGAGCACGAACCGGATTTCATTCTCGGCGACGCAGACCGGCTGACGGTCGACGGACTGGTGATCGAGACGGTGGCAACCCCCGGCCACACCGCCAACCACCTCGCCTTCGCCCTGGACGAGGGGCGCGTGCTGTTCTCCGCCGATCACGTCATGGCCTGGTCGACGACGGTGGTCGCTCCGCCCGACGGGTCGATGACCGCCTATATGGCCTCGCTGGAAAAACTGCGGGCGCGCGACGACACCATCTACTATCCCGGCCATGGCGGCCCGGTGCGCGAGCCGCAGCGCTACCTGCGCGGCCTGAAAGCGCACCGCCATCAGCGCGAGGCGGCGATCCTCAGGCGTCTTGCCACGGGCGACCGCCATATCCCGGACATGGTCGAGGCGATCTATGCCGGCATCGACCGCAGGCTTTTCGGTGCAGCCTCCCTCTCGGTGCTGGCGCAACTGGAGGCGCTGGTGGAGGAAGGCAAGGTCGTAACCGACGGCGCCGTCACGCTAGACGCCGAGTACCGCCTGGCCTGACCGCTCAAGCAGGCCGCCGGAATTCCTTGCGGGCGGCTTCCGCCTCCTCGCGAACGCAGCAGCCCTCCAGGTGATCGTTGACGAGGCCCATCGCCTGCATGAAGGCATAGACCGTGGTCGGGCCGACAAAGCTCCAGCCGCGCTTCTTCAGGTCCCTGGACAGCGCAGTCGACGTGGCGCTTTTCGTCATCGCCCTGAGGCTTGCCAGATCCATCCGCTCCGGCCGCTCAGACGCGGGGGGCTCGAAACTCCAGAAATAGGCGGCGAGCGAGCCCTTCTCGGCAGCCAGGTCGCACGCCCTTTGCGCATTGTTGATGGTGGAGGCGATCTTGCCGCGATGGCGAACGATGCCGGCATCGCCAAGCAGCCGTTCGATGTCCTTCTCGCCGAAGGAAGCCACCTTCTCGAAATCGAAACCGGCGAAGGCGGCGCGGAAATTCTCCCGCTTCCGCAGGATCGTCAGCCAGGACAGACCCGACTGGAAGCCTTCAAGACAGATCTTCTCGAACAGGCGGATGTCGCTTCCGACGGGACGGCCCCATTCCCGGTCGTGGTAGATCTGGTAGTCGGGCAGGTTGTCGTGCCAGAAGCAGCGCGCCTTGCCATCCTCGCCGACCAGAAGACCGTCCACATGCCCGTTCATTCATCGTCTCCCGTCGCTGTCCAATACGCTTCGCCAGCCCGGCCCCGGCGTTTTGTTTCGCATTTGTTCTAGTTTCCGCACTTCCGGATGACAAGCGCGAAGGATAGGAATGCGCAGAAATTATCGGCCGTGCGCACCGCGTCTCGACCTCATCTTCGCCGGGCCCGATCCAAGAATGACCCGGTGATCCGTGGGAGGCGGCGAAAAGCGGAAAGGCCGCATGGATGCCCGGGTCAGGTGCGGGCAAGACGAGGCGGGAGGTTAGGTCATGGACTCATAAATCTGGTGGTAATGGTATGAGCCGATTTGGTTGGATACGAGGAGCAAGAGCGCTGGAAACCCATGAGGTTTTCAAGCTCTTGCGACAAAGTAGCCGGCCAAATCGGCCATATCCTTCGGACACCGAAACGGCTGCAATCTATCGCGTCGAAGAGCTTGGCCGGGTGACCAACCCGCCCTGCGCCCTTCTCATTGCAACTTTTTGCCGTTTCAGGTGCCATTTCCATCAGATTTATGAGTCCATGACCTGGGGCAAAGAGGCCGCTACAAACTCTGTCATGCCCACGAAGGTGGGCATCCAGTCATCGCCGGCGCCGGCGATTTACGCTCTGAATCGGGTGGTTACTGGATCCCCGCCTGCGCGGGGAAGACACCTGAGTTTGTGGCAAGCAACTGCCCAATCCTCAGCCGTCATGCCGGACAAGGGAATCGCATCAGATCGCCGAACCGGTTCCAGAAATCAGCGCGGGCATGCCCGCTCTTACGCGAAAAGCGCGTCGATGTCGTCCTGCGTGGCCACGCCTTCATCGCTGACCAGCGACGGGCCGTTGAGCAGCGCCGCATCGCCTTGCGCCTGCGGCCGAGCCTCCGGCTCGATCCCCTTGAAGCTCTCGATACCGCCCCAGATATCCATCATGTGGATGATGCGGTCCTCAATGAAACGCAGCGTGCCCACCACCTTGGTGATGCGCTGGCCGGTCAGGTCCTGGAAATTGCAGTTCTCGAAAATACTGATCACCCGCTCCTGAATGTCGCGGGCAAGTTCGCTGTCCTGACCTTTGAGCCTGGCGCTCAGCGTATTGGCCGTCTCGTCGATGAATTCGGCGGCCGCGAGGATGTTTTCCGTCGCGCCTTCGGTGCCGAGGATCACCGCGTCAAGCTCGTTGGCGACACGGCCCATCTCGTTGCTGTCGGGGCCGGCGGTGTGATGCAGCGTGGCGATTTCCTTCTTGGTCTGGTTGATCGCCTCGTAGATCGCGTCGAGCTCGGCCTTGAGCTTTACCGCCTCGCCCATTTCCGCCTTGAACTTGGCCAGCAGATGATCGCCGACTTCCTCCGCCGGACGGATCATCTGCTTGATCTCGGCCATTTCCGACAGGAGCTCCCTGTGGCGCTCCGCCTCCCCGATATCGGAATGCCCGTCCGGATTGCCGCGCGTCGACAACAGCGCTTCCGCGCGAAAGGCTCTCCTGATTGCCGTCATTTCGAACGTCTTCTCCACCTGCCCGCCGACCTGTTCCTGGAAGCGAGGGAAAGCGCGGCCTTGTTCCTGCCTGAACGCGCGTCGGCAGGATATGCCCTGCACCGCCGCGCGCCGCCGTTCTCTCGCGCCGGGTTTGCCTCGCCCCTCCGCATCCTCGCAACGCCGATTGCCCGGGCGTGCGGCAGCGGATCGGGTGGCGTGGCAGAAGCCCGTCCCGGTCGTCGGCCTTTTATAGCGGAGGAGGTTTAAGGAATTATTTTCGCGCAATGAATTGCGATTACCGCAAGGTAAGTAAGCGGCCGGCAGGCCACTCCCCCAATGCTTTCGCGCAACAGTCACAAGATTGCGTTTCCGCATTCTTTGACAATGCCGGAAGTTGCGTCCAATTATCGACGCATGAGCCTTCCATTGGGGCGGGATCGCTGGGAAAAGCCGGATCATGCGTGTATCGTCCGGCCGCCAGGTTGACCCTGGCCGGCACAGCCGGGACGATCTCTCCATTCGGGACATTCCAAAGTGCGGTTGCAGTTCAAGAATATACGCCTGTACGGACTGACCTTTCTCGTCGCTCTCCTCTTTCTGGCCGTGCCGGGGATCCCGACCCATGCGGGGCCCTATACGTTCTCCACCGAGGAACTGAGCGACGGTTTCATGAAGACCGTTTTCGGGCTGGAATACCGCACCTGGAGCTGGCAGCCCTATCTGGTCAAGAAATACGTCACGCCTGTGCGTTTCTACATTCACAATGAGGCACGCAAGAACCGCAGGCCGGTGATCCAGTCTTTCCTCAATTCGCTTGAGGGAAACATCCGCGGTCTTTCCGTGAGCATGGCGGCCAGGCCGGAAGACGCCAATTTCCATATCTATGTCGTCGACCGCGACCAGTACCGGGACGTGGTGCGCAACAACATCTACGCCAACTCGCACGCGGACGCGCCGGGCCGCTGCCTGGTGCGCGTGGTGTCCGACAGCCGCGGCATATCCCGCTCCTCCGCGGTGATCGTGTCGGACGAGGGGGACTTCCTTTTCCGCCGCTGCCTGATCGAGGAGGTGCTGCAAGGGCTCGGCCCGATGAACGACGACGAAAGCCTTGCGCATTCCGTCTTCAACGACCGCTCCCGCCACAGCCGCTTCACCACGTTCGACCGGTTCATCCTCAACATGCTCTATCACCCGTCGATCAAGCCGGGCATGTCGCCGCAGCAGGTCAAGCCGCTGCTGCCGGGCGTGGTGCGCGAGGTGCGCGGCAGCATCCGTTAGCCTTCCGTAAACCAATTCCTTCAACCGCATGCTAACCATGCATGCAGATTTTGCCGTAACCTTACCGCACCGTTCACCTTTCCAACGCGCAAGCCCCTTAACCTGTTGCCTGAACCTGCTGCCGGCAAGCGCTGTCATCGCCTGCCGCGCGGCTTTTCGGCCGGGGGCCCCGCTCGCGTTTTCGGACGCAGGGTCCTCCTTGCGTTTTTTCTGGCGAAAGTTGCGAGTACGACCATGAAGCGCACAGTAGTGACCGCCCTTGCGGCGGGCCTTTTCGGCGTCCTTGCCGTAGTGCCGGCGGACGCCGGATATCGCGGCGCCGGCGCGCCTCCCCTTCTCCTGAGCCCGGATCTCACCGAGCCCTGGGTCCTCCAGTTGCAGCCTTCGCGCCGCGGCGTGCGCCAGCAGGTGACGACCCGTCCGGCACCCCGCCTTCAGGCGCGGCCAAGCCGGCAGGCGGCCGGCGCCGCCCGCGCACTGCCTCCGATCGATCCCCGGTTCCTGCCAACGGTGGTTGCCTATGACGGCCCGCACAAGCCGGGCACCGTCATCATCGATACCAACGAGCGCTACCTCTACCTGGTGGAGGGGAACGGCTTTGCCCGCCGCTACGGCGTCGGCGTCGGCCGGCCGGGCTTCGAATGGGCCGGCACCCACAAGGTGACGCGCAAGGCGGAATGGCCGGACTGGCGCCCGCCTGCCGAAATGCGGGCGCGTGCCGCGAAGACCGGCCAGACGCTGCCGGTCGTCATGGCCGGCGGACCGAACAATCCGCTTGGCGCCCGGGCGCTCTATCTCGGCTCGACTCTCTACCGAATCCATGGCTCGAACGAACCCTGGACCATCGGCAAGGCGGTCTCTTCCGGCTGCATTCGCATGCGTAACGAAGACGTGACCGACCTCTACGAGAGGGTACCGGTTGGCGCCAAGGTCATTGTGATTTAATCTGAATTTCCTTCCGTAACGTACGCATGAAACTCACCCGGCGGCAAAAAGCACGCCGGGTGAATTGAATATTCGTTCAAGATAGATATTATCCTGTCAAATGACGCAGCGAATGAGGGAAGATTCGTCGGCTTTGGCTGGGGAATAATCTATTCGGCACTGCGCGCTGGACGGATGATGCCGTATGGAGGGAGCGGCTTCACTTGGGGTCCATTTGCGGTGGTTCGCCGTGATTTCCGCAGAGATAGTTGCGGAATTTGCTGGCGAACAACCCATCGACGCTGGAGGAAGCGGCTTATGGCCATGGTATCCGCGGAGACGATCTCCGCGTCAGAGAAAGATATCCGTGAGGCACTTGCCACTGTACTCGCGTCCCAGGGGTTCCTGAGGTCGCCCAAGCTGACCCGCCTTCTCGCCTTTCTGGTCGAGCAGACGCTCGCAGGCTCTTCAGGCTGGATCAAGGAAACAACCATCGCCGTCGAGGTCTTCGACCAGCCGGCGGACTTCAATCCCCGCACGAACCCGATCGTACGCGTCAACGCATCGCGCCTGCGAAATCTGCTTCGCCTCTATTACAGCGATGCCGGGCGCGACGATCCAGTGCAGATCCAGCTTGCGTCTGTCGGCTATATCCCGGAGTTTCACAGGGTGGACAGGCCGCGCGCCGATTCCCATAAAACGGCTACACACAGTGATCCGGACACCCAGAAATCGAATCCGATTTCCCGCCTCCTTGCGGCAGGCTTGCCGGAAACCGCACCGCAACCGAAAAGCGAGGCTCCCTCTCCGGGCAAAGGCCTGTTCGAGAAGCTCGGTACCCCCGCATCTGCGGCATTGCTGATCGGAAATCTCGTCGTCGCGATCGCCTTCACCGCCGTGCATGGCCGCGTGCTCGTTGGCACGGAGGGAGCCGGACCGTCCGCCACGAGCCTGCATCAGGCACGCGTGAACGACACCGGCTCGATCCTTCTGCTCTGCCACCCGGGAGACGAGGAAACCGTTTCCAGGAGCGGCGGCAAAATCGTCGTCACGATCCGAGGAAAATCCGCGCTTTGCCAGCCGATCATGCAGTCGGCGGCAACTGCCACTGTCGGCTTCCCGAGGTAAAGGCTTCTCCGCCTACCCTATTTTCCCAAGCCCTTCCGGCCTGGGTCCGCCATAGACCCAGTCGAGCAGTTCGGCGGTGTGGATGACGGGCAGGTCCGTGCCGCCGCCGATCTGCGTCATGCAGCCGATATTGCCGGTGGCCACGAGATCGGCCCGGGTTTTCTCGATATTGGCGACCTTCCGGTCGCGCAGGCGGCGGGCGATATCCGGCTGCAGGATGTTGTAGGTGCCGGCCGAGCCGCAGCACAGGTGGCCTTCGGCAACGTCCTTCACCGCGAAGCCCGCCGCTTTCAACAGGTCTTTCGGCTGCCGGGTGATCTTCTGGCCGTGCTGCATGGAGCAGGCGGAGTGATAGGCGACCGTCAGTTCCGGCGTCACCACCGGCGCGCCGAGTTCGATCCCGGTCAGGAATTCGGTGATGTCCTTGGTCAGCGCCGAGACCCTGGCCGCCTTATCCGCGTAGACGCTGTCCTCACGCAGCATGAAGCCGTAGTCCTTCACCGTCGTGCCGCAGCCCGACGCGGTAATCAGGATCGCGTCCAGCCCCTCGCCCTCGATCTCGCGCCACCAGGCGTCGATATTGGCCCGCGCATTGGCGAAGGCCTCCTCCTCGCGTCCCATGTGATGAACGAGCGCGCCACAGCAGCCCTCGCCCTTCGGCAGCACCACCTCGTAGCCTGCCCGCGTCAGCAGGCGGATCGTCGCGTCGTTGATCGACGGGGCGAGAACCGGCTGGGCACAGCCGGAAAGGATAGCCACCCTGCCCTTGCGCGCGGCTCCCCGACCCTGGAACGTTGCCGGCCCTTCCATGGACGAACGGCCCGGCGCCTTTTTCGGAGCCAGTTCCAGCATGGCGCCCAGCCGTTTCAAGGGCCCGCCGAGCGCCTTCAGCGTGCCCGCGAGCGGGCGCGCCAGCATCGCCCCCATCAGCGCCATGCGGAAGCGGCCCGGATGGGGCAACACGTAGGCAAGCAACGCCCGCACCGCCCTGTCGGCGACGGGACGGCGATAGGTCTCCTCGATATGGGCGCGGGCGTGGTCGACCAGATGCATGTAATGGACGCCCGACGGGCAGGTCGTCATGCAAGACAGGCAGGACAGGCAGCGGTCGATATGCTTGACGATCTTCTCGTCGGCCGGCCGGCCGTTCTCCAGCATATCCTTGATCAGATAGATGCGCCCGCGCGGGCTGTCGAGTTCGTCGCCCAGCAGCGCGAAGGTCGGGCATGTCGCGGTGCAGAAGCCGCAATGCACGCATTTGCGCAGGATCTTCTCGGCTTCCGCCACATTGGCGTCGGCAAGCTGGGCGAGCGAAAAATTGGTCTGCATGGATCGAGCGTCCGATCTTTCCGATGATGCCTAAAAGAGCCAGGTTTCGGGATTGGCGATCGGCTCCTTCCGGCCGCTCGCCTGCAAGCCCTTGACGCAGCGAATGATCGCCCACACGGCGACGGCGATCATCAGCAGGAAGCCGATGCCCACGAACATCAGCGCGAAGGCGACAAGACCGTACAGGAGACCGATCCAGAAGGTCCGAATCTGGAACGTGTAGTGACTTTCAACCCAGCCGCCGGTCTTGCCTCGGTTGAGATAGGCGAAGACCAGGCCGACAAGCGTGGTCAGGCCGATCACGAAGCCGACGAGATAGAGAATATAGACCAGGATGACATTCTTGCCTCCCGGCTCGAGATATCCGACGTCGATCTCGCTTCTCTCCATGCTCATGATCAGTCCCTCCGTTCAGGAGCCGATTTTGGCCCTTTCGCCAGTCCTTCCCATATCGGTTGAGCCCGACCGGGCATCAGTGCCCCGCGACCATGCGGCCGGGATTGAGAATGCCGGATGGGTCGAATTGCGCCTTGAGCCGCTGCGAGAGCGCGGCAAGCGCTTCCGACTGCGGCTCGAAGGGAGGAATGGTGTTGCGCAGCGAACTGTCGGCCCGCACCAGCGTCGCATGCCCGCCGCCGGCCCGCTTCACCGCCGCCCGCACGGCTTCGGCTTGCGGGTCGCTGCCCGTCATCCGGAGCCAGACGAGCCCGCCCGACCAGTCCTGGAAGGCATCGACCGCGAGGCTGCGAGACAGGTCGGCGACAAGCCCGGCGCCTGCGGTCGGCGCGACGGAGCAGCGCCACACAGGCCCGGCCCCTTCCGCGAAGGGCATGCAGTCGCGCAGCGCTTTCCATAGCGCTTTCGAGGCTGCCTGGTCCAGTCGCTCGATCTTCGCATCCTTGCCGAACAGCCTGACGAGGCTCTCGAAACGGTAGTCGACCGAAGGGCCGAAGCCTTCCAGCCGCAGCAGCGTCGCGTCGCCCGAAAGCCCCTGCCCGGCAGCAAGCCCGCCCGGCAGGAAGGCCGCCGAGGACACTTCCGCGGAGGAGCCCATCGCCCGCGTCATCGCCTCCGTTGCCTCCTGCGGCGCGAGCCCGGCAATTATCAGCGTCGCCTCGCTTTCCGCCTTCGGCAGCACCTTGAAGGTGACCTCGGTGGCCAAAGCCAGCGTGCCCCAGGAGCCGCAGAGCGCGCGCGGCAGGTCGTAGCCCGTCACGTTCTTCACCACGCGCCCGCCCGCCTTGAAGATCTCGCCGCGTCCGGACACCGCCTCAAGCCCAAGGATGTGGTCCCGTGCCGCCCCGTGCTTCAGCCGCTTGGGGCCGGCGAGATTGGCGCCGACCATGCCGCCGATCGTGCCCCTGCCCGCCTCGCCGGCCAGCAGCGGGCCGTAGTCCATCGGCTCGAAAGCCAGTTCCTGGCCGCGTTCGTCCAGCGCGGCTTCCACCTCGGCGAGCGGCGTTCCCGCCTTCACCGTCAGGATCAGCTCGGCCGGCTCGTAGTCGACGATACCCGCGATGCCCGAAAGATCGAGCACATGGCCGGCCTGCACCGGGCGGCCGAAGTCACGCTTCGTGCCGGCCGAAATTACCTCCAGCGGTTCATCGCCCGCGATCGCCCATTTGACCGCGTCGAGCAGTTCGCGCGCGTCGCGCGGCTTCAGCGTTTCGGCCATCGACCTAGAACCTTGGAATGTCGGGGAAGGGAAGCTTGCCCTTGCTCACATGCATGCGGCCAAGTTCGGCGCAGCGATGCAGCACGGGAAACACCTTGCCGGGATTGAGAAGCTGCTTTTCGTCGAAGGCGCATTTGACCCGCTGCTGCTGCTTCAGGTCGTCCTCGGTAAACATCGCCCCCATTAGGTCGCGCTTTTCGATGCCCACGCCGTGCTCGCCGGTCAGCACGCCGCCCACTTCCACGCAAAGAAGCAGGATATCGGCGCCGAAGGCTTCGGCGGCGGCCAGTTCGCCCGGATTGTTCGCGTCGTAGAGGATCAGCGGATGCAGGTTGCCGTCGCCAGCGTGGAAGACGTTGGCCACCCTGAGCCCGTGCTTCTGGCCCAGTTCGCGCATGCCGGCCAGAACGCGCGGCAGCGCCTTTCGCGGGATCGTGCCGTCCATGCACAGATAATCCGGCGAAATGCGGCCGACCGCCGGAAAGGCCGCCTTGCGCCCCGCCCAGTAGGTCATCCGCTCTTCCTCGGAATGCGATACGCGGATGGTCGAGGCCTTGTTGGCCCTGGCGATCTCCTCGATCCGTGACAGCAGGAAGTCGACTTCCGCTTCCGGCCCGTCCAGTTCCACGATCAGCAGCGCCTCCACGTCGCGCGGATAACCGGCATGGACGAAATCCTCTGCCGCATGGATCGCCGGCTTGTCCATCATCTCCATGCCGCCGGGAATGATGCCGGCGCCGATGATATCGGCGACGCACTGGCCGCACTCCTCGCTGGAAGGGAAACCGATCAGCGCGGCGCGTGCCGTCTCCGGCTTCTGCAGGATGCGAACCGTCACCTCCGTTACGACGCCGAGAAGCCCTTCCGAGCCAGTCATCAGCGCCAGGAAGTCGTAGCCCTCACTGTCGAGGTGCTTGCCGCCGATGCGGATCACCTCGCCGGTCATCAGCACCATTTCCAGACCGAGCACGTTATTGGTGGTCAGCCCGTATTTCAGGCTGTGCACCCCGCCGGAATTTTCCGCGATGTTGCCGCCGATCGAACAGGCGATCTGCGACGACGGATCGGGCGCGTAGTAGAAGCCGTCTCCCTCGACGGCGCGGGTGATGCCGAGATTGGTGACGCCCGGCTGCACCACGACGGCGCGGTTCGGGTAGTCGATCTCCAGCACCCGGTTGAACTTCATCATCGACAGCAGCACGCCGTCGGCAGCCGGCAGCGCACCACCCGAAAGCGACGTGCCCGCACCGCGCGGCACCACCTTCACCTCGTTCTCGTGGCAATAGCGAAGGACCGCGGCAACCTGCTCCACCGTGTCCGGAAGCACCACGACGAGCGGCAGTTGGCGATAGGCAGTCAGCGCGTCCGTTTCGTAGACGCGCATTTCCTCTTCGGCGTCGATCACGCCCTCGCCAGGCACGATGGCCCGGAGCGCCTTCACGATCTCCTGCCGGCGCGCGATAACCGCGTCGTCCGGCTTCGGCATGGCGATGCTGCCCATGGCCGCCCTCTCCCCTGTTTCGCGGCGGTTCCCGCAACGAGGCCTTTTGATTGATATTCCCTTTTCCGCGCGAGGCCGCAAGGGCAGCTTCGGCTTTTGCACGCATTGGCGCTCCCTATCGCACCACGCATGAAGGACATTGACAAATTGTGATTACTTTCAAAATGGCATAAAGAGACGAAGTACTCTTTCCGCGTGGTTGAAAATGAGCATGGTCTCGGACATGGAAATCTTCGCCCGTGTGGTGGCGACCGGCAGCATGTCGGCCGCAGGCCGCGAGATGGGCCTGTCGCCGGCGGTGGTGTCGAAACGGCTGCGGCGGATCGAGGACCGGCTCGGCACCCGTCTGCTCCAGCGGACAACGCGTCAGATCGCGCTGACCGAAGCCGGCCAGGGCTATTACGAGCGGGTGGTGGCGATCCTCGCCTCCATCGAGGAGGCGGAGGCCTTCGTCACCCGCCGCTCGGCGCTGGCGCGCGGCACGCTCCGCGTCACCGCCCCCACTTCCTTCGGCCGCCTGCACATCGCCCCGCACCTCAGCAGGTTCCTCGCCGACAATCCCGATCTTTCCGTCAATCTGGATCTTGAGGACGACTTCGTCGACATCGTCGGCGCCGGCTACGACGTGGCGATCCGCATCGCCGAGCTTGCCGATTCCAGCCTGGTTGCCCGGCGCCTTGCGCCCGTGCACCGGGTACTGTGCGCCTCGCACGACTATATCGCCCGCCATGGCGAGCCGGCTTCAATAGAGGATCTGATCGAGAACCACGTCTCGCTTGCCGCCCAGCACCAGGATCCCTGGCGCCTGCAAGGACCGGAGGGCATCGAGATCGTGCGGATCAACGGGCCGGTGCGCACCAATTCCAGCGAAGTCGTGCGCGAGGCGCTGATTGCCGGCGTCGGCATCGCGCTGCGCTCCACCTGGGATATCGGCCCGGAGCTTCGCGACGGGCGGCTCAAGATCGTGCTGCCCGCCTACCGTGCGTCCAAGGATGTCGGCCTGCATGCGGTCTACCCGAGTCGCCGCTTCCTGCCGGCGAAAGTGCGCATCTTCATCGACTTCCTGGCCGAGCTCTACGGCCCTTCGCCCTACTGGGACGAAGGGCTTTCGGAGCTGCTGCAATTTCCGGACGCCGCGGAATGACATTTCCATGCATTTGGATGCGGCAAATCGCCCTTACTTCCCGCCAAATTGCGCAAGCGTGATGGAGCATCCCGTATTCGTCGTGTTAGGGTCCGCCGCCATTTCAGGATTTGCGGGGTTTCGGCCCCTTGCAAGACGCGGCCGCAAACGGCCGCCGGGAAACGGGAGAATTGGAATGAATCGTCTGATGCTGATCGCCGGTACCGCCCTGGTTGCCATGGTTTCGGTGGCCAAGGCCGACGGCGACGCCGCCGCCGGTGAGAAGGTCTTTAAGAAGTGCATGGCCTGCCATGCCGTCGGCGAGGGTGCCAAGAACAAGGTCGGCCCGCAGCTCAACGGCATCATCGGCCGCCAGGTGGCCACCGCCGACGGCTACAAGTACTCCGCCGCCATGATTGCCTACGGCGAAGGCGGCAAGGTCTGGGACGAAGAGATGTTCAAGGCCTACGTGATGAACCCGAAGGGCACCGTGCCGAAGAACAAGATGGCCTTCGCTGGCCTGAAGAAGGAAGACGACGTCGTCAACGTCCTCGCCTATCTCGAGCAGTTCAGCGCCCACTGAGGTTCGGATCAGCCCGATCGTCACAATGGCGGGTTCCGGATGGCCGGATCCCGCCATTTTTGTATCTGCAACGCACTCTCCGCAGTCATCCCGGGCGAGTGAGGCGAACGCCTACCTCCCCCGACCGTCGAATGAATGCACCTCCTCTCCACTCGTCATCGCCGGGCCCAGTACAGGGAAACGACCCGGCGATCCATCGGATGGCAACGAAGGATGTGGGCGCTTCATGGATACGCGGGTCGGGCCCGCGCATGACGAGCCGAGGGGCTATGGCAGAGAGGCGGCCGGACACTCCGACGTCATGCCGGACAAACCAGGCGCAGCCGAGTGCCGATCCGGCATTCAAAAATCAGCGCAGGCATAGCCCGCTCACCGCAATTCCGTCAACCTGCCCGGAGTACGCCCCCTTCAGCCCTTCTCGTCGGCATCGTTGTGGTGCGCACGGATCCGCCGCACCACGTACCAGATGGTAACGACGGCGACCGGAACGGAAAGGCCGGTGACGATTTCCGGCCGCGGCACCGGCAGGCCCGCCTCCTTCGCCGCTTTCGCCAGATAACCGGCGAGCCCGACCACGTAATAGCTGATCGCCGCCACCGAAAGGCCTTCCACGGTCTGCTGCAGGCGCAGCTGCAGTCGCGCGCGGCGATTCATGGCCATGAGAAGGTCGCGGTTCTGCCGCTCCAGCTCCACATCGACGCGGGTGCGCAGCAAGGTGGCGGCGCGAGCGAGCTTGCGCGACAGGTTGGCCTGCCTCTCTTCGATGGTCCGGCAGGTGCGCATAGCCGGCGCCATGCGGCGGTTCAAGAACTGGCCGAATGTGAAATACCCCTCGGCCGGCTTTTCGTCGATCGCGATCAGCCGCTGGCCGACGATCGCATCATAGGCCCGCGTCGCGCCGAAGCGGTAGGCGCTGGCGGCCGCGCCCGATTCCAGCTCCGCCGCAAGCTGCGTCAGGTCGTCCAGCAGCACGCGGTTCGTCTCCACGCCCTCGCTGGAGCGCATCTTCTCGGTGATGTGGAAGAGCCCGTCCTCGATGCGCACGACGGTCGGCGCCTGACGGTTCGCCTCCGCAAGGCCGAGCAGCGAGAGCGTGCGATAGGTCTCAAGCTCCAGCAGGCGCTGCGCCAACGCACCGGCCGGCTGGGGATGCAGCCGCTCGTTGGCGATGACGATGCGCGTCAGCCCATCCCGGTCCTGCCGGAAATCGGTGGCAATCAGCGCCGCGTCCCCTTCGACCTCGGAGACCGCGAGGCTTGCCCGGTCGAATTGCCGGAGCACCCGCTCGAACCCGTTCACCGAGGGCTGCAGCAGGTCGAGGCGGACCGCGACGATCAGCGGCCCCGGCGCCCGGAAGCTGGCGCCGAAGGGATGGCCATGGGGCGGCGCGAAGAAACTGGCGCTGCCATCCGAGGCCGCGTCCTCGGCCTGGGTATCCGGTTCCAACGCGCCATCATCCCCCCGCGCGCGCCCAGGTCCATCTCCCGGACCATCCCAAGTGTAGGTGGTGAATTCCCCGTGCCGCTCCCATCGCAGCGAGCCGGTTTGAAGGTCGACGACATGATAGCGGGCGGAGGGCTCCGGGCCCGCCGCCCCCTGCGCCTTGCAGAAGCCGGAGAGCCAGTCCCGGTCGGCGGCGGCGGCCGCCTCGTCCGTCATGAAGCCGTAGCGAAGATAGACGCGCGGCGCCCTGGCGGGACGAAACGGGCGGGCATGCACTTCGCCGAGCACCATGCCCCGCAGGGCGTGGGGTTCAAAGACCGGAAGCGAACTGGCTTCCGGTCTCGGTTCCTGCCCGTCCGGGCGCACTTCGTCCATTCCGATCCCGTTCCGCTGATATCCCTTTAACTTAGCGGAACGCTACAGCAAAACCGTCGGCAGCCAAAGCACGATGCCCGGGAAGATCATGCAAAGCGCAAGGCCAATGAGCTGCAGCAGCACGAAGGGCACAATGCCCTTGTAGATGTGCTGGATCGTCACGCCTTCCGGCGCCACGCCCTTCATGTAGAACAGCGCGAAACCGAAAGGCGGCGTCAGGAACGAGGTCTGCAGGTTGGTGGAGACGAGGATCGTGAACCAGATCAGCGCCACCTCGCCCACGCTCTCGAAGCCGGCCAGATGCATGCCGAAGTCGAGCCTGGAAACGATCGGGCCGAAGACCGGCAGCACGATCAGCGTGATCTCGATCCAGTCGAAGAAGAAGCCGAGGAAGAAGATCATCCCCATCAGCACGAAGAGGATGCCCCAGGAACCGACGCCTGCCCAGGCGATGAAGGAATCGATCAGATGGTCGCCGCCAAGCGTGCGGAAGACGAGCGAGAAGCAGGTCGCGCCGAGGAAGATGCCGAAGAGCATCGCCGTCGTCAGCGCCGAACGGTAGCTGACATCCGTCAGCACCGCACGCGACAGCTGCCGGTTGAACAGCGCAAGCAGCGTCGCGCCCACCGCGCCGACGCCGGCCGCTTCCGTCGGCGTGGCGAAGCCGAGGAAGATGGAGCCGAGCACCAAGGCGATCAGGATCACCGGCGGCACGAAGCTCCTGACGATCATCACCCAGAACTCGCCCCGATCCTGCGGGCCGATATCCTCGGGCAGCGGCGGCGCGAGTTCCGGCTTCAGCTTGCACAGCACCAGGATGTAGATGCAGTAGAGCGCCGACAGCAGCAGGCCCGGCACGATCGCCGCGATGAACACCGTGCCGACCGGGATCGACATCAGGTCCGACATGATGACGAGCATGATCGACGGCGGGATCAGGATGCCGAGCGTGCCGGAGGCCGCGATGGTTCCGGTAGCGAGCGGCAGGTTGTAGTTGCGCTCCAGCATGACGGGCAGCGCCAGCAGCGTCATCATGACGACAGAGGCGCCGATGATGCCCGTCGTCGCAGCCATGATGGTGCCCATCAGCGTCACCGAAAGCGCCAGCCCGCCGGGAATGCGCCGCGTCAGCACCTGAAGACAGTGCAGCAGGTCCTTGGCCACGCCCGATTTTTCCAGCATCGTCCCCATGAAGATGAACATGGGAATGGCGACCAGCACCGGGTTCTCCATGGTCTGGCCGAAGATGCGGTTGGGCAGCACGTTCATGCGCGCCCAGTTAAGAGCACCTGTCAGGTCGCCGACCACGGCGAAGGCAAGACCGATGCCGCCGAGCGTGAAGGCGACCGGAAAGCCTGTGAAGAGCAGCAGGCCCAGCGCCACGAACATGAAGACGGGAAGAAGTTCCACAAATGTCATAGAAGTCCCCCGTCAGTCCGTGATCGGACCCTTGATAACAACGTCCTTCGGCAGATCCGCGTGGTGGGTGCCGGCATATTCGCTCGACCTTTCCCGCAGGTCATCGGGCCCGAACAGATAGACCCAGCACTTGAGGAAGGCGGCGGCGCCGGAGATGCCGAGAATGGTGAAGCCGACTGGCAGGAAGGCCTTGATGATCCAGCGGTGCGACAGGCCTGTCTGTGCGGCGGAGACCTCGCTCGTGTCCCAGGCCCTTTCGGCGAAGGTGTAGCCGAGCTTGCCGATGATCATGCAGTAGGGGACGAGGAAGAATACGAGACCGAACAGTTCCAGCCACACCCGGGCGCGCGGCGGCAGGCGGTCGCGCACCAGTTCGATGCGCACATGGGCATCCTTTACATAGGCGAAGCCGAGGCAAAGCAGGAAGAGCACCGCATGCAGGTGCCACTCCAGTTCCTGAAGTTTGGTGGACGAGAAGTAGAAGCCGGAGTCGATGAAGTCGCTGTCATATTCGATCACCTTGCGCTGGGTGACGTCGTAGGCGATCACCAGCATCATCGGGATGAACAGGAAGGCGGCCACCTTTCCGATCGCGACGACCACGCGGTCGATATCCTCCGCCGCCTCGATCGAGGCATGATAGCCGGTCGGGCCTCGGCCGATCGCTGCTACCACGAAGGCCGCGATTACCAGCGCGATCGCACCGATCTCAACCCACAGCCCGTAGGACCGCATGAAGCGGATCGGGTTGCCGCCCGCCGATTTGACAAGCTGCGGCATGCCGTCGGGGGCGGCGAAAAAGACGGTAAGGGCCGCCATCAGGACCACAAGCACGCCGGCGGGCCGGGCGCCCAGAAACGCGGCCGCCGCCGCAAGCAGCGCCGACAGGCCGATCAAGGCGATGACCGGTATGCCGGCCAATCCCGTTATCCCGAGCGCGGATGCGGCTAGGGACGCCAGGAGGAGAAGATTTCCCATGAGATTGCCCCTGGAAGTTTCGGCGCCACGCTTCGTCCGGCGCAGCTGCCTGAAATCGGCCCGAAGGCCGGAGAAATGAAGGATACCAGCGTGCCCGGCTCACGGCGAGACATTCGCCAACTGACCTTCATGCTCTCCGGCACAACGCCGGGCGGCGAAAGACCGCCGCCCGGATCAAGCTTGTCGGATCATGCAGCGCCATCAGCGCAGATAGCCGATTTCGCTCCAGGTCTTGTAATTGTCGCGGAAGGCGCTGAGCGATTCCCAGGCCTTGGCGAAGTTCGGGTTGTTGGCCGCTTCCTCGGCCACCACCTCACCCCAGGCGGCACGCAGCGCGTCGAGCACTTCCGGCGGCCAGGTGTGGATCGTCACGCCCTTATCCTGAAGCTCCTTGAGAGCCGCGAACTGGATCGCCTCGCCCTCGGCCAGGCCGTAGGCGATATTGGCTTCGCAGACGGTCTCGATCAGCGCCCTGGTGTCGTCGGACAGCGCGTCCCACTCGTCCTTGTTGATCATCAGCTCGAACAGCGTCGACTGCTGATGCCAGCCAGGGAAGTAGTAGTGCTTCGCCACCTGGTAGAAGCCGAGCTTCAGATCGATCGCCGGCATGGAAAATTCGGTCGCGTCGATGGTGCCAAGCTCAAGCGCCGGGAAAATGTCGCCGCCCGCCAGAAGCTGGGTCGATACGCCCATCTTCTCCATCACCTTCGCACCCAGGCCGAAGAAGCGCATCTTCAGGCCCTTGAGATCGTCCACCGACTTGATTTCCTTGCGAAACCAGCCGGAGGCCTCTGGCGCGATAACGCCGCACATCAGCGACTTGATGTTGTAGTTGGCGTAGATCTCGTCGAGCAGTTCCTGCCCGCCGCCGAAGCGGATCCAGGCGTAGTATTCGCCGGCCTGCGGGCCGAAGGGCACCGCGGCGAAAAGCGCCAGCGCGGAATCCTTGCCCGTCCAGTAGCCCGGCGTCGACCAGGCCGCTTGTACGGCGCCGGACGAAACGGCGTCGAATGCTTCAAGCGCCGGCACGATGGCGCCCGGCTCCTGGAAAGTTATCTGGACCTGGCCGTTCGATGCCTTGGCAAGACGCTCCTCGATCACCTTGCCGAGCGTGCCGAGCTGGGTCAGCGAGCTTGGATAGGTGGACTGCATGTCCCACTTGATCTCGTCCAGTGCGAATGCCGGTGCGGATGCCGCAAGCGCAAGCGACGTCGAGACACCAAGAGCCAATAGAAGTTTCTTCACAGGTCTGCTCCTCCCTTTGGATGCTCTTTACCGGAGCCCGTCGAGGCCCCTCGCCGGGAGGAACGCGAAATTTCCGCGCGGCATCCCCTTGCCGCCGAAAACGCTCCCCCCGAAAGCAGGTCTTTACCCTTTCCGCCGTCGCCGGCCGAAGGGCTTTGAACCATCAAGGCAACGGACAAACATCCGCGCAAATCCGGTCCGGTTTCGGGCTTTCGCCCCCGCCTTCCTGTCGCGTTGCCATATTTTCCACCCGACCCGCCTTCCCCTCGGCGATTGTGCCACCCCGCCCTCCCGGCGGCGCGGCCGATCGCTCTCGCATTTTCCCGGATGTGGAAAGCAGGAAATGTTCCTCACCCAGCGGCAGATGGCTTGTTATTTTCCAGCAACGCGTATAACTGGATAACAATATTGACCACTTAACGCAACACGGAATAGATTACAACGAAGGGAGAGGTTGACCGTGCTGCCCGCTGCTGCGCAAGCAGATCTTTCCGCTGCGCACAATAAATTCTACCGCACTGCGATATAAATGCTGGCGCCGACATGGTATTCCAGAAGATCAGTCACAATCGCACGGCCGATGCCGTCGTCGACCAGATCGAGCAGCTGATCCTGCAAGGGGTCTTGCGGCCTGGCGACCGACTGCCGTCCGAGCGCGAACTGGCAAAGAAAGTTGACGTCTCCCGCCCCATCCTGCGCGAAGCGATCAAGGTGCTCGAGGAGCGCAAGCTGATCGCCACCCGCCATGGCGAAGGTACCTTCGTCGCCGACGTTATCGGCACGGTGTTTTCCGACGCCGTCGTCCAGCTCATCCGCCGCCATCCGCCGGCGATCGCCGACTACATGGAGTTCCGCCGCGAGGTCGAGAGCGTTGCCGCGGGCTTTGCTGCCCTGCGTGCAACCCAGGCCGACCGGGAGATCCTCGTGCGCATTTTCGCGGCGATGGAAAAGGCGCATGACAAGGAAGACTTCGCCGAGGAAGCGGAGCTCGACGTCGAGTTCCACCAGGCGATCGGCGAGAGCGCACACAATATCGTGCTGCTCCATACCCTGCGCTCCTGCTACAGGCTGCTGGCCGACGGCGTCTTCTATAATCGGGCGCAGCTTTACCGCTATCCGGGCTCGCGCGAGCAACTGCTGGCCCAGCATCGGGCGATCTTCGACGCCGTGATGCGCGGCGACCGCGAGGAGGCGGAAGCCGCCTCGATCGCCCACATCGACTACGTCGAGAAGGTCATTCGCGACGTCGAGAGAAACGGCGCCTGGCAGGAGGTTTCCGCGCTGCGCCTGCAGCAGCGGCTGAGCTCCAGCCAGGACGAAACCAAGCGCCGCCGCGCCCCGCGCAAGGCGACAGAGGATATCACCGCTCCATGACCGAAGCTTCCCCGTCCGGCCCCGCCAAGGCGCCCCGCGTCGGACTGTTCGTCACCTGTCTCGTCGACCTCTTCCGCCCCAATGTCGGCTTTGCCGCCGTCAAGCTGCTGGAGGATGCCGGCTGCGTCGTGGAAGTGCCGCAAGCGCAGACCTGCTGCGGCCAGCCGGCCTTCAACTCCGGCGACCGCAAGGACGCGCGCGACATCGCCGAACAGACGATCCGGGCGCTCGAAAATTACGACTACGTCGTCGCCCCGTCCGGCTCCTGCGCCGGCATGCTGAAGAAACACTATCCGGAGCTTTTCGAGGACGATCCGGTGTGGCACGGCCGTGCCGAGCGCTTTTCCGCCAAGGTGTTCGAGCTGGTGAGCTTCCTTGCCGACGTGCTTGGCGTCACCTCCGTCGAGGCAAGCTTCAACGGCTCCGTCACCTATCACGACAGCTGCTCGGGTCTGCGAGAACTCGGCATCAAGGGCCAGCCGCGCAAACTGCTGAAAAGCGTGCAGGGACTCGAGCTGAAGGAGATGAAGGATCCCGACGTCTGCTGCGGCTTCGGCGGCACCTTCTGCGTCAAATATCCCGACATCTCCAACAAGATCGTTTCGGAAAAGACGCGCGCCATCCGCGATGCCGGCGCGGGAACGCTGCTTGCCGGCGATCTCGGCTGCCTGATGAACATGGCCGGCAAGCTGAAGCGCGAGGGCTCGGCGATCGAGGTGCGCCACGTCGCCGAGGTGCTGGCCGGCATGGGCGATCAGCCGGCCATCGGCGAGAAGGCCAAGGGCTGAGGCCATGAACGACCATCCGGCACCTTCCGGCCTCTCGCCCCGCGCCGGACGGCGCGGCGATGCCGCCGCCATCGCCGAAATCTACAACCAGGGCATCGATGACCGCATCGCGACCTTCGAGACCGAGCACCGAGGCGCGGAAGCGATCGAGGCATGGTTCGACGCCCGCTATCCGCTCGCCGTGGTCGAGGATGCCGGCAAGGTTGTCGCCTATGCGGTCGCCCATCCCTACCGGGCAAGGCAGGCCTATGCGGGTGTCAGGGAGTTCTCCGTCTATGCGGCGCGCGCCCATCGCGGCCGCGGCGCGGGACGGCTCGCGGTGCTCGCCCTCATCGAGCTTGCGCGCGCCGACGGCGCCTGGAAGCTCCTCTCCCGCATCTTTCCTGAAAATGTAGCCAGCCGCGCGCTCTGCGCCCGGCTCGGCTTTCGTGAAGTCGGCACCTATGAGCGCCATGGCAGACTCAATGGCGAATGGCGCGACTGCGTCATCGTCGAGAAGCTGCTGGTGGAGTGAATTTGACATTTGAGAGGACGCGGCAGCATGCAGATCACCTCCCCGACCTTCAAGGACAACGCGGCCAAGGCGCTTGCCGACGCCCAGCTCCAGAAGGCGCTCGGCAATGTGCGCGCGGGCTTCATCGACAAGCGGCAGAAGGCCGCCGACGCTCTGCCGGAATTCGAGGCGCTGCGCGATGCCGCGCGCGACATCAAGAACCACACGCTCGCCCATCTCGACCTCTATCTCGAGACCTATGCGGAAAAGGTCGAGGCGGCCGGCGGCCAGGTCCACTGGGCGGAAACGGCGGAGGATGCCCGCAATCGCATCCTTGAGATTTGCCGCAGGCTCGGCGCCAAGACGGTGACCAAGGGCAAGTCCATGATCACCGAGGAGATCGGCCTCAACGCCTTTTTCGAGGAGCATGGCGTCACGCCGGTCGAGACGGATCTCGGCGAATACATCATCCAGCTACGCGGCGAGCATCCAAGCCACATCATCGCGCCGGCCGTGCACCTCAACAAGGAGCAGGTGGAGGAGGATTTCCGCCGCGTCCACACCCATCTCGACCCGTCACGCAATCTCGACGAACCGACCTCGCTGCTGGGCGAGGCGCGCGCGGTATTGCGCGAGAAGTATTTCCAGGCCGATGTCGGCATCACCGGCGCCAATTTCCTGGTCGCCGAGACCGGCACATCGATCATCGTCACCAACGAGGGCAACGGCGACCTGACGCAGACCCTGCCAAAGGCCCATATCGTCGTCGCCTCCATCGAGAAGATCGTACCGACGCTGGAGGACGTCAGCCAGATCCTGCGCGTGCTTGCCCGCTCGGCGACCGGCCAGGACATGTCGGTCTACACGACCTTCTCCACCGGCCCTCGGCGCGACGAGGATCCCGACGGGCCGGGCGAATATCACGTCATCCTGCTCGATAACGGCCGCTCGGCAATGCTCGGCACCGAGTATCAGGAGATGCTGCGCTGCATTCGCTGCGGCGCCTGCATGAACCACTGCCCCGTCTACCATGCTGTCGGCGGCCACGCCTACGGCTGGGTCTATCCGGGACCGATGGGCGCGGTGCTGACCCCCTCGCTTGTCGGCGTCGACAAGGCCGGCCACCTGCCGAACGCCTCCACCTTCTGCGGGCGCTGCGAGAGCGTGTGCCCGATGCGCATCCCCCTGCCGAAGATGATGCGTCACTGGCGCGAGCGCGAGTTCGAGCGAAATCTCAATTCCGCCGTGGCCCGCTACGGTCTCGGGCTTTGGGCCTTCTTCGCCAAGCGGCCGGCGCTCTACCAGTTCGCGACCGGAACAGCGATGCGCCTGCTCGGCGCGATAGGCAAGGGCAAGGGCCGCTTTGCCGCCCTGCCCCTTGCCGGCGGATGGACCAGGCATCGCGACCTTCCCGCTCCTGAAGGCAAGACCTTCCAGAGCCAATGGGCCGAAAGGCAAAAGAAAATGAAGGCGAAAGCGGCATGACCACCCCGCGCGACAACATTCTTGCCAAGGTGCGCGCCTCGCTGGGCCGCAAGAGCGACGACACCGCCCGCCGCGCCGCCGTCACCGATCGTCTCCAGCGCACTCCGAAGGGCGTGGTTCCCCGGCGCGGGCAGCTGCCGCAGGCCGAGAAGCTCGACCTTTTCTGCAAGATGGCCGAGGCCGTCCAGGCAAGCGTTGCCCGTGTTGCCTCCACGGCCGACGTGCCGCAGGCGGTAACCGACTATCTCAGGCAGAAGAACCTGCCGGCGCATGTACGCATGGGCGCGGATGCCTTCCTTGCCGAGATGCCATGGAGCGGCCAGAAGAACCTGACGATCGAAAGCGGCCGTGCCAAGGGCAGCGACGAGGTCGGCCTGTCGCACGCCCTTGCCGGCGTCGCCGAGACCGGGACGCTGGTCCTGGCATCCGGCCCGGACAATCCGACGACGATCAACTTCCTGCCCGAACACCACATCGCCGTGATCCGTGCGGCCGATATCGAAGGCGACATGGAAGCCGTGTGGACCCGCATCCGCGCCACCTACGGCAAGGGCGAGATGCCGCGCGTCGTCAACATGATCACCGGCCCTTCACGCTCGGGCGACATTGAACAGACGATCCTGCTCGGTGCCCACGGTCCGCGCGCGGTGCACATCGTCGTGGTGGAGGAATAGGACGCTTGCCGATCGAATGGAGACACCTGATCGGCGAGAAATTGGTCCAGGATCAATATTTCGGTGCCGCCGGCGCTTAGCGGCGGCGGGAGCGGAAGTCAGACCACGGAGTATGACGGGATGACGTTGCGAGCGTGCCCGTCCTCCTTCACGGCCTGCCGCAACGCGTCGAACGTCATCGGCTTGCCATAGAGATATCCCTGTCCGAACTTGCAGCCCCTCGCCCGCAGCATCAGATGCTGCTCGCGCGTCTCGATCCCTTCGGCGGTAACGGGAATTCCAAGCCTGCCGGCGAGAGACGCCACGGCATCCACGATATGGTGGCTCTCTTCTTCCGCCTCGAGCGACCTGACGAACTGGCGGTCGATCTTCAGTTCATCCCAGGCGAAGTGCTGCAGGTACGACAACGCCGAATAGCCCGTGCCGAAATCGTCGAGTGAAATACCGACGCCAATGGCTTTCAAAGCCCGCAAGGTTGCGAAGATCCGATCGCCGTCCTTCATAAAGATCGACTCTGTCACCTCAAGCTTCAGCCGCGCCGGCGCCAGACCGGATCGCTCGAGCACGTTCTTGATCAGGTCGACGACGTCGTAGCGGATCAACTGAGCGACGGAAATGTTCACGGAAATGCGGATGTCGGCCGGCAGCTGCATTGCACTTTCGCAGGCCGCTGTGAGGATCAATTGCCCGACATCGCAGATCCGCCCAGAAGATTCGGCGATCGGTATGAACTCCCCGGGCGAGATCCACCCAAGGCTTGGATGGCGCCAGCGCGCCAGCGCTTCCACACCGACAATCCGGTTGCTGATCATGTCGACCTGCGGCTGATAATAGGGGAATATCTCGCCGTTATGGATAGCAAGGGGAAGCGCTGCCTCGATCTCGCTTCGGCGGCGCAATTCCGCGTGCATCGAGGGCTCGTATTCCAGCGCGATGCCCTTGCCCAACGCTTTCGCCCGGCTTAGCGCAAGGTCGGCATCGACGAAGATTTCATCGCTTCCAGTCATTTCCGCGTCGGAGCGGGCAACGCCGATGGTGGCATCCACGATGATGTTGCCGGTTGTGATCTTGTGGGGCTTTCGAAGTGCCGCCAACAGTTCGTTCGCCCGTTCAATGACCCGGTGCGAGGCGCATTCGCCTTTCATCAGCACGGTAAACTCATCGCCGCCGAGGCGAAACACCTGGCAACAAGAGCCCCAGTCTCCGCTCACGCCCCGTACGCGCCTGGCGACGGACTGCAGCAATTCGTCGCCGGCCGCATGGCCCAGCGCATCGTTGATCGGCTTGAAACCGTCGAGATCAATGACGAAGAGCGCCATTGGCTGCCCGGTTCCAAAGCCCGCGGTCGCGCCTTTCAAGGCCTCGCCGAATGCGAAGCGATTCGGCAGGCCGGTCAGCGCGTCGTGGCGGGCCTGATGGGCGAAGGCATCGGCACTGTCGCGCGCCCGCCGATGGGCCTGCCGCAGCCAGTGGTTCAAGAAGGACATCGCCACCAGCAGCAATCCGCTGATGGCGATCAGGCCCACAGACAGCACGTTGTCGAGGAAATGCCTTTGCTGCAGGCGCTGTCTCACCTCCGATGCCTCGGCAATGCTTTCCGAATGGGCCTCGCCGCCGATCCGGTTGACAAGGGGAGAGGCCTGCTCGAGCTTTCGCAGGATCGTTTGCTGCGCCTCAGGCTCGGACAGGTTCGCGAACTGGCTTTCCAGTTCATGTATGAGCGCGCCCAGTTCCTCGAACCGCCTGGTGCGTTCGGGCGAGCGATCGAGGAAGATCCGGAACCCGCCGGCGCTCCAGGTGTTCAGCCTGCTTTGCAGGACCTGATAGAAAACCAGCGCCTGATCGGCATAGCGTTGTTCGCCGGTCGCTGCATATTTGGCGACGTATTTTTCGAGTTCCGACGTCTCCAGCCGGCCATTGGTACCGGTCCAGGAAAGATCGAACTGCAGCGCCCGCGAGACCGCCTCCTCGGACGCGTCCTTGACCTGCCACTGTATGAATGCGGCCATCGTCAGCGCACACGCCACGCCGACCGCCAGGCAACGGAACCAATTGGACGAGCGCATTTTCTTGGTCTCTATGTTCGGGTCGGGTTACGCGTCACTCGATGGAAATTGAGCGCACCTGCCACACGGACCGGGTGTAGTGCAGTTCGTTCTTCAATTCGGGACGCTGATCGAAGGGATAGATCACGAATAGCGGTCCCTTGTCGCTGATCGGCATGTATTGGCCATTGCGTTTCAGGGCGAGGATCGGCCCGTAGGCGTCGAATTCCTCGACCGGTATATCAACGCTGTAGTTGTTGAGCGCGAAAACGACAGCGCGCTCGCCCTTCGCACCGACGCGTTCCATCAGCACCGAAAGCGGTACGCCTTCGAATGTCGTCGCCCCGTCATGCCACGGAGTGGTTGTCACGATGGTACTCATCGGCATGGCTTCAAGCTGCTCACGCGTGAAGTCGACCGATTGGGAAGCGGCAACCTTGCCGTCGATGGTCAGGATCACCGCATCGTCGGCACGAGGAGCGGAAACGGGAAACAGCTGGAAGATTGCGCAGAAAACGGCGGTATAGAGCAATTGCTTCATCGTTTCCTCCATCGAAATATCGCAGAGGAATAATCATCGCCCCGCCTTATTAAGCCAGCGTAAACTCGGAAAATAAATCTTTATGCTTGCAAGCCTCTCGCGCAATTTTAGATTGTTAACACATGATTTTATCGAGAAAAATATATCTCATGGGCACAATGATCGAATAAAAATAAGGAAATTTCTTGCCGACAACTAATAGAAATTACGTATATATCCAGAAATAGCCATTAATTTACATTTAACCAATAATAATAACCGACCACACCTAAAGATCGTACTCCGCCTGTCACCCGCCGGCGATCCGCCTTGCGGCCCGCACGGTCGTTTCCAGCACGTTGAGGAAGCGCGAGCGGTCGGCCTTCGTAAAGCCCGGCCCGCCCTCGCGGATGACGCCGGCCTCTCTCAGTTCCTTGTTGAGGTCTCGCATGGCCAGCGCCATGCCAATGCCGTCCTCGCGGAAGGCCTTGCCCGTCGGTCCCAGCACCAGCGCGCCGGCCGCCACGCAGCGCGCGGCAAGCGGAATATCGGCCGTCACCACGACGTCGCCGGCCGTGGCCCGTTCGGCGATCCAGTCGTCGGCCTTGTCCGGCCCGTCCGGCACCACCACCCGCTCCACCAGCGCGCCGTCCGGCAGGCGCATCCAGCTGTTGGCGACGAAGACGGCCGACAGGTGGTGGCGCTCGGCGACGCGCACCACCTCTTCCTTCACCGGGCAGGCATCCGCATCGACGAAGATCCGCGTCACGCCGTCCTCACACCCAGCCGTCCCTGCCGTCGCGCCACAGGAACACCTTGTCCTGCGGCACGTCGAGCACCGGAATTTCCCGCGTCGGCATATCGATCAGCAGACCGCGCAGCACGCGCATGACCCCGCCATGGGCGACGATCACCGAAGGCCGGTCGAGAGTGGAAAGCCAGCCGCCGATCCGCTCCGACAGCATCGCGTAGCTTTCCCCGTCCGGCGGCAGGAAGCCCCACTTGTCGGCCCGCCGCGCGGCGGCTCTTTCGGCATCTTCCGAGGCAAGTTCTTCCATCGTTCGGCCTTCCCACAGGCCGAAGCCGATCTCCACCAGCCGTTCGTCGAGCCGATAGGCGGCCGGATCCAGGCCGAGGCGTTCGCGCAGGATCTCCATCGTCTCCCGCGTCCGCGATAGTGGTGAGGCCACGAAATCCAGGCCGCCAAGATCAATGCCGTCGCGCTCCAGCAGCGCCTTCAGCGCCTCGCCATTGCGCGCCGCCTGTCCGCGCCCCTTGTCGTTCAGCGGAATATCCTTGCGGCCCTGCATGCGGCCCTCCGCGTTCCAGTCGGTCTCGCCGTGGCGAATGAAGGCGAAGAAGGGAAGCGTTGCGCGCCGGGCGCGGTCGAATGTCATGGCGAATTCCTGTTGATCCGTCAGATCAAATAGTTAGCGCTGTTCGGCGTTCGGGCGAGATCCCTATGTCTATGCTGATTCCATGAAAGGCCGGCTGTCACGGAAAATAAAAGCGGGCTCTAGGCTGAATCGACATTCAGCCTAGAGCCCGCTTTTCAGTGTCGCCGCGATGGCCCTAGTCCTTCACGACCGAGATATCGGGCGCGTCGACCGCCTTCATGCCGACCACATGGTAGCCGCTGTCGACATGCTGGATTTCGCCCGTCACGCCGCGGCTGAGGTCGGACAGCAGGAAGAGCGCGGCATCGCCCACTTCCTCGATCGTCACCGTGCGGCGCAGCGGCGCGTTGTATTCGTTCCACCTCAGGATGTAGCGGAAATCGCCGATGCCCGATGCCGCCAGCGTCTTGATGGGACCAGCCGAAATCGCGTTGACGCGGATGCGGTCCTTGCCGAGGTCGGCGGCGAGGTATTTCACGCTCGCCTCCAGCGCCGCCTTGGCGACACCCATGACGTTGTAATGCGGCATCACCTTTTCCGCGCCGTAATAGGTCAGCGTCAGGATCGAACCGCCATCCGTCATCAGCTTCTCGGCGCGCTGCGCGACCGAGGTCAGCGAGTAGCAGGAAATCAGCATCGTCTTGGAGAAATTGTCGGCCGAGGTATCGACGTACCGGCCGGTCAGTTCCTCCTTGTCGGAAAAGGCGATGGCATGGACGACGAAGTCGATCTTGCCCCACGTCTCCTTCAGCGTGTCGAAGACCGCGTCGATCGTCGCCTCGTCGGTGACGTCGCAATGACCGGCCACTACAGCGTCGAGCTCGGCGGCAAGCGGCTCTACGCGCTTGCGCAGCGCGTCGCCCTGGTAGGTCAGCGCGATCTCGGCGCCCGCATCCTTCAGCGCCCTGGCGATACCCCAGGCGATGGAGCGGTTGTTCGCGACACCCATGATGAGCCCGCGTTTTCCCTCCATCAATGCGCGCGCATTCGCCATTCTCGTCTCCTAGTCATGGTTGGCCCGCCTCGCCGGCGCCTGCTTCCGGGCACCTGGCCGGCGAACCCCGTCCTGCCCCTTTGCGGACAAGCCTTTGAGCCCATATCCGCCGATAATAAGGCCAGAGGTTGCGCCAGCGGGGGCCACATCCCGAGTGCGCTTCCTATGGCACAGCCCCCCGCGACCTTCAAGCCGTCGCGGGGCGGGTCGATCACGGCTTCGCCGCATCGACAAGCCGGCCGGTTGTGCTATGTGTACGCGCGATTTGCAGCCTCCTTGCCGCAGCCATTCTGAACGACCGACCGGAACAGCCATGACCGATCTCGCCGCCCTCAAGCCGCTCATCGACATCGTTGGCCCGGCCAACGCGCTGACCGAGCCGGCGGACACTGCCCCCTACCTGCGCGAGTGGCGCGACCTCTATCAGGGCAGGACGCCCGCGGTGCTGCGTCCCGGCAGCACGCAGGAAGTCGCGGCGATCCTGCGCGAGGCGAACCGGCTTGGGCTCAGGATCGTGCCGCAGGGCGGCAATACGGGCCTTGTCGGCGGCCAGATTCCCGACGAAACCGCTACGGAAATCGTGCTGTCTCTGGCGCGCCTCAACAAGGTGCGCACCGTCGATGCCGAAGGCTACACGATGACCGTCGAAGCCGGCTGCGTGCTGGAGAAGATCCACGAGGCGGCGGAGGCAGCGGACCGTCTCTTCCCGCTGACCCTCGGCTCGCAGGGCTCCTGCCAGATCGGCGGCAATCTTTCCACCAATGCCGGCGGCACCGCCGTGCTCGCCTATGGCAACTCGCGCGACCTGGTTCTCGGGCTTGAGGTCGTACTGCCGACGGGCGAGATCTGGAACGGCCTGCGCTCGCTCCGCAAGGACAATACCGGTTACGATCTGAAACAATTATTTATCGGCGCGGAAGGCACTTTGGGCGTCATCACCGCCGCCGTCCTGAAACTTTTCCCCAGGCCGCGGGCGCAGGAAGTCGCCTTCGCCGGTTTGAATGACCCTGAGTCGGCGCTCGCCCTCTTCACCCGCGCCCGCGCCAAGGCGGGACCGATGCTGACCGGCTTCGAGCTGATGCCGCGCGTCGGCATCGAATTCTGCCTATCCCATCTGCACGGCGCGCGCGACCCGCTCACCGCCGCGCATCCCTGGTACGTGCTGATTGAGCTGTCCTCCGGCACCGAGGGTGCCGGCCTGCGCGAGCTGATGGAGGAAATCCTGGGCGACGCCTTCGAGGCCGGCCTCGTCGAGGATGCGGCACTCGCCGAAAGCGGCGCGCAGGCTGCCGCCTTCTGGCACCTGCGCCACGGCATGTCGGAGGTTCAGCGCGAGGAAGGCGGCTCCATCAAGCACGACGTCTCCGTGCCCGTCGCCTCCGTCCCCGCCTTCCTGAAACAGGCGATCGCCGCCGTGGAGGCCATGGTGCCCGGCTGCCGGCCGGTTCCCTTCGGCCACATGGGCGACGGCAATATCCACTTCAACGTCAGCCAGCCCGTCGGCGCCGACAAGGCGGCCTATCTCGCCCGCTGGGACGAGATGAACGAACTGGTGCACGGCATCGTGCACGAGTTCAACGGCTCGGTCTCCGCCGAACACGGCATCGGCCGGCTGAAGCGGCATCTCCTCACCGAGGTGAAGAGTGACATCGAGCTCGACATGATGCGCCGGATCAAGACCGCCTTCGATCCGAACGGCGTCCTCAATCCGGGGCGCGTGGTTTAAGGAGATCCCATGCACGCCGCGGCGACGTCCTTCAGCCCCTGATCTCGCGCGCGCCCTCGAACAGGAGCCTCGCTCCCAGCAGACCGAACAGCGTCCCGAAGGCCGTCTCGATCGCCCGGTAGAAGCGGCCATGCGCCCGCGCCGCGAAGCCTGTCGAGAAGAGCAGCGCGTAGCCGCAATAGATCGTCAGCGCCGACAGCGAGGCCAACAGGCCGACAGTCAGGTATTTCAGGCCGGAACCACCGGCCGAACCGATGAAGAGCGACACAGCGATCCACATCAGCGCCGCCTTCGGATTGGTCAGCACCACAAAGAGGCCGGTTCGGAACGCCTGCCGCCGCTTCAGGCCGGCGGGGATCCCGCCGTCGCTCCCGACCGCCTTCGCGCGAAACGCGCCGATCAACGCCTTGCCGCCAAGAAGGGCGAGGTAGCCGCCGCCGATCAGCTTCATGGCGGTGATTGCCTGCGGATAAGCAGCAAACAGGGCACCGATGCCGAACGCACAGAGCGCCGCCCAGATCAGGACACCGAAAGCAACCCCGGACGCGGTCAGAATGCCGTCCCGCCGCCCCTGTCCGAGCGCGATGGAGGAAACGGCCATCATGTTGGGGCCCGGAGTGAGCTGCGCAAGCAGCATGGCCAACGCCATCGGCAAAATCTCGACCAAAGCGGCAACTCCTGAATAATCGGGGCGGCAAATCTACCAGTACGGGCAAGAGAGCGGCATTTCCCGTCAATGATCAAGGCTCACGAACCCGAACGCTCATGACGCCACCGGATTGTCCGAAAGCCGTTCCTTCGGGGGAAAGCGGGGAATGCGAAGCGCAGACATACAAATGCAGTATTCCCGAGCCAATCCTCAAAACAGATCCAGCTGGCCGTCTGTCTTCGCGGCTTTCGTCCTGCCGGAGCGCTTCCTATCCCCGCCGCCATCCTTTTCCCCGCCAGAAGACACAGGCTGCACCTCCTCTTGCAGGCCGGGGTCGTCATCTCGCGCGGAATTTACCCGGGTCGACACGGGAATCGCCTCGAAGAGATCCTCCGGCGCCGGCTTCAGCAGCTCGGCCGCCTCCCGGTGGCCCACATTCAGGACGTCCAGCCAGTCGGCGAAGTCTTCTTTGCCGATGACGACAGGCATTCGGTCGTGGATCTCGGCGATCCTTCCGGCGGCGCTGGTCGTCAGGATCGCACCGGTCTCGATATCCCCGCTGTCCGGATCGCTCCATTCTTCCCAGAGGCCGGCGAAGGCGACGAGGCCGCCGTCCCTGGGGCGGATCCAGAACGGTTGTTTTCTGCCCCCCTCCATCTTCTTCCATTCGTAGAAGCCGCTGGCCGGCACCAGGCAGCGGCGGTGGCGCATGGCAGCGCGGAAGGCCGGCTTCTCCCCGGCCGTCTCGGAGCGCGCGTTGATGAGCAGCGAGAAGCTCGCCGGATCCTTGACCCAGCCTGGCACCAGCCCCCAGCGCACGAGGGCGAAGCGCCGCCCGCCGGGCCCCTGCCGGACAATGGCGATCGGCTGCGTCGGCGCTATGTTGTAGCGTGGCGGGAAATTCGGGAGGTCCAGATATTGCAACAGCGCACGCACCTCTTCCGGCGAGGCGGTCAGGGCGAAGCGTCCACACATTTTCGCTGTCCTTGTCGAAGGTTAGGCAAATCGAAACCGATTGAGGGCTAACCTTGTCATGGAGATGGGATCAAGGGGAATAGCATGGTCGACGCGGCTGCCGCGCTAGGACGCGGGGAACTGGCCAAGGCACGACTGGAGCAGGCGAACATCAATCCGCAGACCGGATTGGCGACAGACTACCTGAATCATTTCAACGAAGTCGTGATGCTTCTGGAGATGCTGCCCGCGATGCCGGACTGCGCCGAGGACGTGCTGGAATGGACGCCCCTTAGCTACGAAGCCCATTTCGAGAAGTCCGGATTTTCCGAAAAGCAGCTTGCCATCACCGCCTATCGGGCCGCCCCCGATGAGCTGCGAGAGGCGCTGACCTCCGTGGTTCGTCGCATCGACGACGCCGTACTTGCCGCCCAGTCCCGGTTGCGCCAGGCGGACGAACCGGTGGCCTTGGCGAATTCCCTTGCCGAAGAGGCGACGATGACCATCAAGCCGCTCGTCGCCGTCGCCGGTGCCATCATCCACGGCCATGTCGATACGCAGGAGCCGGCGGAGGACGAATCTCAGGCGGCCATCGACGCGCTCTTTGCCTGAGCCGGATCGTATCCCATGACCGACATGCCCCGTTTCGGCGTTTCCGTTCTTTGCCGCCGGGCCGACGGCGTACTTCTCGTCAGGCGCGGCAAGGCACCCTATCTCGGCTTCTGGAGCCTGCCTGGCGGACTTGTCGAGTTCGGAGAAGCCATGCGGGATGCCGCCAGCCGGGAACTCCTTGAAGAAACCGCCGTCGTGGCAGACCTGGACGCCGAACCGACCGAGGTCTTCGACCTCATCACGAGGAACGACGCAGGCGAGACGGAACGCCACTTCGTGATTGCGATGTTCCGGGCAACCTATCTCTCGGGCGACGTTTGCGCCGGCGACGATGCGGCCGAAGCCGCCTTCGTGCCCCTTGGCCGGATCGGCGAACTCGACCTGACACCAGGAACGGCCGATCGCATCCGGCACCATTTCACTAGAGCTTGATAACACCTGTTCGGACCGGGATGGCGAGCCACCTGCTCCCCCTTCTCCCCGCCGTGGGGAAGGGCTGCGGGCCGCGACGCCGGCACGACAATCCGTCGCCACGCTCAATGGCAACGCTCATCAAGGCTCTGCTGCAAGTTGTTAGGGACTCCGGCAATGCCCGCATTTTGCTTGTAAACGCCGTTCGGAATTCGCATGTTGCGGCCATGATCCGCTTGCCCGCCGCCGTATCGCGGCACCTCGTCTTTGCCTGCCTGAAAGCGCTGCTCGGCGCTGCTCTTGCCCTGTCGGTGGGCGCGGCCAGCCTGTCGGCTCAGGAACAGCCGGAAGATCCGCCTTACGAGCAGGACCTGATGCGGCTTTCTGAAATCCTCGGCGCCCTGCATTACCTGCGGCCGCTTTGCGGACATCCCGACGGCAGCCTGTGGCGGGACGAGATGCAGGCCCTGCTTGAGGCCGAGGTGCAGGACGACAGCCGCAAGCGCCGCTTCATCGAGCGCTTCAACCAGGGCTATCGCGGCTTTTCATCCGTCTATCGCGACTGCACGCCGGCGGCCGAATTGACCCTGAGCCGCTACGTCAGCGAGGCCGGCAGCATCGTCCGCAATGTGACTACCCGCTACAATCGATAGGCGACAGATAGGCGGCCGGCCGGCAATTCACATACGGTCCCAGGGTTGTCCACCGACCCGATTTGACAAGCATTTGAATTCTTTTGAATTCTTGAGACTGCCTAACTGCCGTTAACCTTGTTGCATAAAAGCTGCGGCAACTTTTAGGAATTCGTTTACCCCTTTAAGGGTGGCGGATTTGATGATTCGCCCTCGAAAGGGACCGGGAACCGGAGCGATTTGCCCGAAGGTGGAATCACCTGAGGGATGGGAAATCGTTCCAGGATCAGTGCTTCGAGCATATTCCGGCCCGACCCAGCGGCACTTTTCGAAAGCGGGCAGGATGCAGGATAACGACTTCACCGACTTGGATCATGAAGACCAGTTCGCCAGCGACGAAGACGTTCGCCGTGCGGCCCTCGGCTTCATTACCGACGCCTGGGCGGATGCCATCGCCAATGGCGTCGACGCCGACGCAGTAGCCCACGCGGCCCTTTTCACCGCGCTTGCCGACCTTGTCGCCGCCTATGGCGAGGATGCGGTTGCCAAGCTGGCGGAAGGCCTGGCCGACCGCGTCCTGCGCGGCGAATACACGACCGACCGCACGATGCACTGAAGGAAGCAGCGGAGCCGTTCGGCTCCGCAGCAAGGCTTTGTCAGAACTCCGTCTGCCACAGCAGGTGGATGAAGATGCCGATGCCGAATGCGATAAGCAACGCTCCCGCCGTGCGGTTGATCCACTCCAGCCATTCGTCGGTCATCCTGTCGCGCAGCCGCGCAACGATTGCGCACAGGAACGCCCACCACACCACCGCACCCGTCGCCACGCCGAGCACGATTTCCGAGGCTGTGGCGAAATCCCCCCTGTCCGGCGCCCATTTGCCCAGGCTGCCGAAGATCGCCAGGAATCCCAGCACCACGCCGGGATTGGTCAGCGTCATGAAGGTACCGGTAAACAGGTTCCGCAGCGCGCGCGATCGCGTCTCGCCTCCATTCGGCTCGATATGCGGATGGGAGGTTATCACTTTCACCCCGAACAGGATTACCAGGATGCCGCCGGCCGTCTGGATGATGCCGGAATGCAGCTCGATGAAGTCAGAGACCGCCGTTACGCCGAATGCGGCGAGCGTCGCATAGAAGCTGTCGGCGACGACGGCGCCGAGCCCGGTGACGAAGCCGCCCGGAAAGCCGAAGCGGAAAGTGCGCTGGATTGCCGCCAGATTGACCGGTCCCGCCGGCGCGCTGGTCACAAGGCCGATGCCGAGACCGATCAGGAAATAGGAAAAGGGCGGCACTGCTGGGTCCGTAGTCTCGTTTGATCGGATTGACGGCCAGCCCGGCCTGTTCGTCCTGACCGGCCTTCGAATACGCAATGCCGGCCCGCGCATCAACCTTTGAGACGGAACTTTGCGCGCCGGGGCTCTTTATTCCGCCATCGCCGGGCGCTAGAAACGCTCAAGCGCGCAGGCTCGAATCCGGAGCGAACTTGATGCTTCCCCCCCGCCTTTCCCAGGCCCTTCTTGCCACCGTCCTGCTGATTTTGCCGGCCGTCACGGCCGAACAGGCAATGGCGACACCCGTCAAGACGGAGCGCATCCAGGTGGCCCCTCCAGAGGAAGATGCGCCGCTCGTGCCCGAAATTCCCGCCGACGCGATCGAGACGGAGATCGCTCCGCCCTCGACCGAGCGGCACGCCCCGGTGGTCGACGAAAGCGCACCGCCGCCGGTCGTCCACTACGGCGACGCGGACCTGCCGAAGCCCGTCGCCCGCATGCGCGACCAGATGCTGGAAGCCGCCTATTCCGGCGACATCGAGCGCATGCGGCTGGTGCTGGAAGCCAACGAGGTGATGCCGACGCTGACATTCGGCGACATGGACGATCCGATCGAATTCCTGAAGGAATCCTCCGGCGACCCGGACGGCTACGAGATCCTGGCGATCCTGACGGAGCTGCTGGAGGCCGGTTGGGTCCATGTCGATGTCGGTACGGCGCAGGAAATGTATGTCTGGCCCTATTTCGCCCGCTATCCCTTCGCCAAGCTGACGCCGCAGCAGAAGGTGGAGATGTACCGGATCGTTACGGCCGGAGACTTCGCCGAAATGGAATCCTACGGCGCCTGGATCTTTTATCGCATCGGCATTGGTCCCGACGGGACGCTGCACTATTTCGTTGCCGGAGACTGACCCACTCACGGGGAAGTTGACGTAGCGAAATTAGGAGCAGACGCATGAGCGGCAATTCAGGACCAGGCTATGCCAGCCGCCCGGACCACAAGATCACCCTGTCCAAGCCTTCGCAGAAATTACGTGTCCGCTTCGCTGGCAAGGTGATCGCCGAAACCGGACGCGCCATCCGCCTGCAGGAGGCGAGCTACCCGCCGGTCCATTACGTGCCGATCGCCGATGTCAGCGCCGAGGCGCTGGAGAAGACCGCCCACAGCACCTATTGCCCGTTCAAGGGCGAGGCGTCCTACTGGTCGCTGGTCGCCGACGGCAAGCGGGTCGAGAACGCCGTCTGGGGCTATGAGACGCCCTATGACGAGGTCTTGCCGATCAAGGACCATGTCGCCTTCTACCCGGACCGCGTCGAGGCAATCGAAGCGTTCTGATCCGGATCAGGGAGCCGGGCGTCTCGCTTCCCCTGTGATCGCGTATCCTCGATGGAGCGACGTCACGCCGGCGCTCCATCCGCGTTGCAGGGCCGCGGTTTCGAGTTCTACGGCAAGGCTGTCGCGCGGGGTGACGTGAAACTGCGCGAGCCACGCCCGCAGCAGCTTGCGGAACCAGCCGGGCAAGCGCTCCTGTCCGCCGAAGTCGACGACGGACAGCCGTCCGCCTTCGTTCAGGACATCCATTCCGCGCGCCAGAGCTGCCTGCCAGGGCGGGATCATCGATAGCGTGTAGGAAAGGAACACGCGGTCGAAGCCCGCCTCGCCGAATGCCGCCTGCGGGTCGAAAGTCGCCGCATCGGCCTGCGCCAGGTGGATGCGGCCGGCAAGCCCGGCCCGCGCCACTGCGTCTTCCGCCTTTTCCAGCATCGCCGGGGAAATATCGAAGCCGTACAGCCGGGCATCCGGATAGCGCCTCGCGACTGCGATCAGGTTGCGCGCCGTGCCGCAGCCGACTTCCAGCACGCTACCGCCGGCCGGCACTTCCAGCCGCTCGATCAGCCTGTCGCGGCCGAGCAGATAATATTTTCGCGTGGCATCGTAGATATGACGCTGCCGGCGATAGATCGCGTCCATCAGCGCGCCGGTCTCGGCGGTGGTCATTCCCGCGTCAGCCCCGGAAGACGTAGAGGTGGAAGCCGCCATAGATCGACGAGCGATCCTGCCGGCCGAACTCGAGGCTCTCTTCCGTACGATAATCCCAGCGCTTCAGGATCGTGTCGCTGACGCGCCCCGGCAGCAGTGTCGGTTCGGCTGCGGTGCGGAAGATCACCCGGGCGCCGGGCCTTGCCGTACGCGTGATTTCCGCCCACAGCCCGTTCAATTGCACGTCGGTCATCCAGTCCTGCGCATCGAGGAGGATATAGGCGTCGAGCGATGCGGCACCTTCGCCTTCCAGATGCTCGACGAAATTGCGGTTGACGACGCTGACGCGGCTCGCCCGGTCGCGCACCGCCTCGAAGTGTTCGCGCTTGAGGTAAGGCGGCAGCGGGCCGCTCTCCCCGCCCCGGGCCTTGCCTTTCGGAGCATAGCCGCGGCTGAAGGCCTGCCAGGCGAAATAGTTGTCGGACAGCGGATAGCCGCAGGCGAGCCGCTCCAGACGCTGCTTCAGGACAAGCGCCATGTCACCGCCGCCGGCCGAAGCCAGCGCCTCGTATTGCGCGGGCGGAATGCCGAGGCCGTAGAGCGACACCTTCTTCGACGTTGCCCAGCGCACCATGCGCCTGTCGAAGATCGGCGCCAGCACCTTGTCGAAGTAGCTGCGCTGCTCTTCCATCGACCGTGCCCGCACGAAATCCTTCGGGTTCACGCCGTAAAGGCGCGCCACCAGATGGCTGAGGCCGATGAAGTAGCCAAGCAGCCCATGGCGATAGAGATCGCGGGAAAACAAAGTGATGCGGCGGCGGCCCCAGTTGGCGAGGTCGCGGCCGTCCCAATAGGCACGGGTCTGCGGGTCCAGCCGGTTGCGCAGGAAGCGCTCGTAGGCGGCGACGTTCGCCGCCTCGTCCGCCTCGCCGAAGAAGCGGTAGAAATCCTCATAGGCCGGCAGGTATCGGGCAGCGGCCAGCTTCAGCCGGCCCAGCGCCACATGGGCGCGGTTGAGATCGACGGCGACGATTTCCGCCGGATCGGCCACCAGATAGGAGAGGGCGTTGCAGCCGCCCGACGCGATGGTGACGATGCGCGCACCCGGCTTCAGTTCGAGCGCCCGCATGTCGACCTCGGGGTCTTCCCAGATCTGCGGATAGACCAGACCCTTGAAGGCGAAGGTGAACAGCCGCTCCAGCACTCCCTCGCCGGTCAATGCGCCGGAACGGTGCACCGCCTGACCGAGACGCTTCTTCGAAGCCGCGATGGATGTCGGCGCCATTCGCCCTCTCTCCCCCTGCCGTCGGACCCGCCTGATGGCCCGATTCACGGGAAGAGGTTTACGAAGGACCTGCGACACTACGGTGACGGAATCCCCGTCAGCGCGTCGTGACGATGAAGTCGGTGCCGAGGCCCGAGTGCAGGCGGAAGGTGCGGTCAGTTACGATGATCGAGGAGCCCGGCGTGAGCCGTTCCTCAAGCTCGGCGCGCACGCTGTCCGGCCAGTCGATGCGCTGGAGCACGGCTTCGGCCGAAGCCTCGCCACGCTCTTCCGCCGCAAGACCCATCCACTCCACCTCGCGGTCGACCGGCCCGAAGGAAAGCGCGGTGAAGATGAAGGTACCGAGCGGCGCTTCCGGATCCTTGAGCCCGACTGGGCCGGCATAGATCTCGCGGAAGTTCTGCCGGACATAGACCCGGCCCGTATAGGGACCCTCGCGGCCGGCTTCGGCATAGAGGCGCTTCAGCACCGTATTGCTCGCCACACCCGTTACCGGAAGGTCGGCGCCTTCCTGAAAGGTTTCGAGCGCCGCCCGCGTCTTTCGGCCGAAAACGCCATCGGCCGGCCCCGGCTCGTAGCCGAGACGCGCCAGGAGGAGCTGCATTTCCCGGATGCGCTCGCCTTCGCTGAGCCGTGTCACGAGCATTCGCAGGGGCGCTTCGGAGCGCTTGGCCGTCACCTTCTTCGGCAGCACGGCGGCAGGTCCCACATCGGCATCGATCGCGCCGCGCAACGCTGGATCGCCAGCAATCGTGCGCGCGTCGAGCACGGCGACTGCGGCTTCCTGCGGGCGCGGTTGCAGCAGGGAGGTATGCAAGATCGGCTCGGGCCGCGTTTCGTCGCGGGTGATCACCACATGAGCGCCGCGCTCCGTCATGCCGAACAGCTTCTGCGCGAAGCCACGCGGCAGGCGCACGCAACCGTGCGAGGCCGGGTAGTTGGGCACCCGTCCCTCGTGCAGCGCCACGCCCGACCAGGTGATGCGCTGCATGTAGGGCATCGGCGCATCGTCATAGAGGTTGGAGAAGTGCTTGCGGCGCTTTTCCAGGATGCTGAAGACGCCGGTCGGCGTGCCGTAGCCCGGCTTGCCGGACGAAACGCGGGTGGAATCGATGAGTTCCGTGCCGCGATAGACGTCGAGCCGCTGCTCCTTCAGCGATACGACGAGTTGCAGCGGATCGTTGTTGGCCTCGGCCGCTTCCGGTCGTTCGAGCGTGACCGGCTGCAGGCGGCTTGCCCCGCTTGCCAGGGCGGTGTTCGTCAGGAACCCGCCTGCTATCGCAATCGTCAAAACCGCAAATGCGAAATGATGGACCGGACGGTCCTTGCCGCCCTTCCTGCGAACCTCGCGTCCCATAGCCAAACCCTGCCTTTACGCAATACTTTTCGACAGTCACCGCGATCCCGGTCGTGATCCTAGTACGGACTCGTGAATCGACGGTTAGTTGCTTTATTTACGACCGGTTCTACGCCGGCTGCCGTGATCGGGATCACGGATTGGCGAAACTTTCGGCTGCTTTTCGCCACAGAATACGTAATTCCCCCAGAAAAGCAGAGCCCAAATACGCGCCACCCTTGCAATTCGATGCGAACGAAAGGCGTTGCGACTCAGGGCGCGATTCGGAATCGTTAACAAACAACGGGCTTTTCCCGCCCCGCCCCCTGTTCCCCGCGAGTAGAGAACGCCGCGATTTAGCGATTGCGCGAGCGTTATTCCCTACCCGGAAGCAATATGGAAGTTTTGCGCATGTTCACCGACATCAACGAAATCCTGATGAAGGATTGCCCGCTCGAAGTCGACGCCCTCGGCGTGGTGAACAAGCTGCTGCAGCAGCATGATTGCTTCCAGAACATCAGCGAATCCTTCGAGATCGGCCTTTTCGACATCATCGAGATGAATTTCTGCGAGTGCAATCCCGAGCAGGAAGCCGCGCTGCGCGACGTCGTCGGTCAGCTCTCCCGCCGCATCCTCGATATTTTCGAGGCATCCCTGCTGATGAAGCAGTTGGCGCTAGAAGACGGCACTACAAGGCTCAGCCGTGCCCGTATCGAGACCTTCGTCGCCGCCATCCGCGAGGAGGCGCAGATCCAGTGCCTCGACATCAACGAACTGCAGCCGGCTTCCGTCGGAGAGGCTTACGCCCGCCTCTTCGACACGATCCTCAAGGAGTTGAGGGAATACCTGAACCTGCCCTCGCTCGACCTGGAATTCCTGCACGCCGATCTGCGCGACTGCATGGATGTCGTCATCCAGCGCCATGTCTGGCGCCGCGTGCGCATCGAGACGGAAACCCACCGCCGCGTCGGCGAGCAGATCGAGGCGCTCATGGCGCTCGCAAGCGATGCCGGTGACAGCCGGACGCCGCGCCTGCTCACCATCAAGCCGATCCCGCTTGCCGCCCGCGCGCCGTCCTTCCGCAACCCGCTATCGCGCTCGGCCTGAATCAGCCGCGCGGCAGAGCTTCGGCGAAGAGCACGGGCTCGCCGAGGCTCGGGGCCGCCAGTTCGCCTTCCCACATCACGCGATTGCCGCGCACGATGGTGCCGACCGGCCAGCCGGTGACGCTGACGCCGTCATAGGGCGTCCAGCCGCATTTCGACGCGATCCATTCGTTGCGGATCGTCTCCCGCTTCTTCAGATCCACCACCGTGAAATCGGCATCGTAGCCGATGGCGATGCGCCCCTTGCGGGCGATACCGAAGAGCCGCGCCGGCCCGGCCGAGGACAGGTCGACGAAACGCTGAAGCGACAACCGGCCCGCATTCACGTGGTCGAGCATCATCGGCACCAGCGTCTGTACGCCCGTCATGCCGGAGGGCGATGCGGGATAGGTCTTCTTCTTTTCCTCCAGGAGATGCGGCGCGTGATCGGAACCGAGCACGTCGATGAGCCCCTGTGCGACGCCCCACCACAGCCGGTCCCTGTGACGGGCGGCGCGCACGGGCGGGTTCATCTGCGCCAGCGAGCCGATGCGTTCGTAGGCCTCGTCGGTCAGCGTCAGGTGATGCGGCGTCACCTCGATGGAAGCGACGTCCTTGTGAGGGACGAGGTAGTCCACCTCCTCCGCCGTGGACAGGTGCAGGATGTGGATGCGCGCGCCGACCTTGCGCGCGATGCCGACCAGCCGCTTCGTGCAGGAAAGTGCCGCCTCCTCGTCGCGCCAGACCGGATGCGAGCGCGGATCGCCCTCGATCCGCTCGCCCAGTCTATCGCGCAGGCGGAACTCGTCCTCGGAATGAAAGGCCGACCGCCGCCGGGTCCTGGACAAAATCTCCGCCACGCCGACATCGTCCTCCACCAGCAGGTCGCCGGTGGAAGAGCCCATGAAGACCTTGATACCGGCCGCCCCCGGCAGGCGTTCCAGGTCTGGAATGTCCTTCACGTTGTCCCGCGTGCCGCCGACCCAGAAGGCAAAATCGCAATGCATGCGATGCCGGCCGCGCGCCACCTTGTCGGCAAGGGCGGCTTCACTTGTCGTCTCCGGCTTGGTGTTCGGCATTTCGAATACGGCCGTCACCCCGCCCATCACGGCGGCGCGCGCCCCGCTTTCCAGGTCTTCCTTGTGCTCAAGGCCCGGTTCGCGGAAGTGCACCTGCGTATCGATTACCCCCGGCAGTACATGCAGGCCCGTGCAGTCGACTACATCGCCGGCCTGGGCGGGATCGAAGCTGCCGATCCCGGCGATGCGCCCGTCCTTAATCGCAACATCGCGAACCGCGATACCGTCCTGGTTGACCACCGTGCCGCCCTTGAGGATCTGGTCGTAGGTCTTCTGCATGGCGGTCTCCGGCATTGATTGTCGCTGAAACTGGCAAGCCTTCGCTTGCTGCCCGGGCTTATAGACCGCAAGGGCACGCTGCGCCAGCATATCGCCCCTTCGCACATGCCGCATTGCGCTTGCCTGAGGACAAGAAGGCGGAACGGCCTTGTTGCTGCGGCCGAACCGGCCTATCTCGAAGAGAACCAGTCAATTTTCGCGGGAAGAGCCCTCCATGCAAAGAGCCCGGATCGCCGAGTTGCCAGGCCGCGGCG
This sequence comes from Stappia albiluteola, assembly GCF_014050225.1. Lineage (GTDB taxonomy): Bacteria > Pseudomonadota > Alphaproteobacteria > Rhizobiales > Stappiaceae > Hongsoonwoonella > Hongsoonwoonella albiluteola. The sequence goes on from NZ_JACFXV010000066.1 coordinate 166,682, forward strand.
TCGTCCACGTCACCGGACCGGACGCGCGCGGCTTCCTGCAAAACCTGCTGACCTGCGACATGGATGATGTCGACGAAGCAGGTGCCGGCTACGGCGCGCTGCTGACCCCGCAAGGCAAGATCCTCTTCGATTTCCTGCTGCTGAAGATCGACGACGGCTACCTCCTCGACACGCCGCGACAGACCCTCGCCGATTTTGCCAAGCGGCTGACCTTCTACAAATTGCGGGCGAAGGTCGACATCCGCGACGTCAGCGAGGATCTGGCGGTACTGGCTGCCTGGGGCGGCGACGGCCAACCCGAAATGCCGGCGACCGTCGTGCGCGATCCGCGCCTTGCAGCACTCGGCTTCCGCGCCATCGGCGCGCGATCGGCCATCGGCGCGGATCTTGCGACGCCGGGCTTCGAGGCATCAGACGAGGCGGACTATCATGCCCATCGCATCGCGCTTGGCATTCCAGAAGCGCCGGCGGATTTCACCTATGGCGACGCCTTTCCGCACGATGCCGATCTCGACGCGTTGAACGCAGTCGCTTTCGACAAGGGCTGCTTTGTCGGCCAGGAAGTGGTGAGCCGCATGAAGCATCGCGGCAACCTGCGCCGCCGTATCATCCTCGTCCATGGCGATAGGGATCTGCCCGAACCCGGCACGGAAATCGTTGCTGGAGGCAGGCCCGCCGGCACCATCGGTTCGTCATCGGGCGCCGCCGGCCTCGCGCTCGTCCGCCTCGACCGTATCCGCGAGGCGATGGACAAGGGCGCGGCAATTACCGCCGCCGGCGTCACGCTTCAATTCACGCTTCCCGCATGGGCCGGTTTCGGCTGGCCCGAGACGGTCGGCGAAGACTGACCCCGCTCAGGTCCGATCGCCATGGCCGCCGACCGCCCAGACCTCCCGCTCCGCGCCTGGCAGCGCATGCTGTCCGGCCGCCGCCTGGATCTCCTCGATCCCTCGCCCCTCGACGTCGAGATCGAGGACATTGCCCACGGCCTTGCCCGCGTTGCCCGCTGGAACGGCCAGACAGTGGGCGATCACGCCTTTTCCGTCGCCCAGCACTCCCTCCTGGTGGAGGAACTGGCCCGCCGGTTGACGCCCTCCCTGCCGCCAAGGGACTGCATGGCGGTCCTGCTACATGACGCCCCAGAATATGTGATCGGCGATATGATCTCGCCCTTCAAGGCCGTCATGGGCGGCAACTACAAGGAAATCGAGGCGCGGCTGCAGGGGGCGATCCATCTGCGCTTCTCTCTGCCGCGCGAATTGCCGGCGACGATCCACAAGCTTGCAAAACGGGCCGACACCATCGCCGCCTATTTCGAGGCGGTCGAGCTTGCCGGCTTCGACGACAGGGAAGCCTCTCGCATTTTCGGCCGCCCCCGCGGTTTCCAGGCGGATCGCGCGGGCAGGCTGCGCCTCGGCCTTGCGCCGCTACCGGCGGCGAAGGCACAAACCGCCTTCCTCACCCGTTTCGGGGAACTGGCCCGCGAGCGGCAACGTCTGGAACTGCACACGGGATTTTGCTGAACAAAAGGCGGCGGCATCACGACCGCCGCCTTCCAAATCGTTAGACTCCGTTTTGACCGGAGGATCGTTTACGCCATAGGATCGGGAGGCTCCAATGCTCTTCGTCTGTTCATTGTCCCGCCTGGCCGAAACCGTGTCCAGCACGGGAGCGAGCCACCTGGTGACCCTGATCAACGAAGGAACACGGGTGCCTCGCCCGCCGGAAATTGCTGCCGAACGCCACCTCTTCCTCGGCTTCAACGACATCACCGCACCCGCCGAAGGCCTGACGCCGCCGGCCGAAGTCCACGTTCGCAGCCTGATCGACTTCGTGCGGGGCTGGGACCGCAGCCAGCCGATCGTCATCCATTGCTGGGCGGGCATCAGCCGTTCGACCGCGGGTGCCTTCATCACCGCCTGTGCCCTGTCGCCGCGGCGGGACGAGATGGAGATCGCACAGATCCTCCGCCTCGCCTCTCCGTCGGCCACCCCCAACGCGCGACTGGTGGCGCTTGCCGACAAGGTGCTGGATCGCGACGGACGGATGATCGACGCCGTACGCGCCATAGGTCGCGGAGCCGACGCCTTCGAAGGCACTCCCTTCGAACTGCCGCTTGCCTGAGAACCCGCAATGCCCGGCACCGGTTCTTCCACCCTGATCGAAATCGGCCTCAACGCGGTGATCGTTGCCGTCGCCGACCCGAAGCCGCTCGTGCTGGTGACCGGTTCCAGGCAACAGGACGAGCCGGATTCCCTACCCTTCGGCCCGTTCGATCCGCTGTATCACCGCACTTTCGAGATCGGCTTGCGCGCCTGGGTGGAAGAGCAGACTGCGTTGCGTCTCGGCTATGTCGAGCAGCTCTACACTTTCGGCGACCGCGGCCGCGATTTCAGCCGGGAAAGCGCGCGCCCGCACGAAGTATCCGTCGGATATCTGGCTCTGACCCGCCAGACGAGCGAATCCGAAGCCATCCTGAGGAGCCAGAATGCCCGCTGGCGATCCTGGTACGAATTCTTTCCCTGGGAGGACTGGCGCACCGGCGTGCCGGGCGAAGTCTCCCGGCACATCCTTCCCAGCCTCGAAGCCTGGGCCAATGCACCACTGCCGTCCGGAACGCCGCCGCGGGCGCTGTCGCGCGCCGAGCGGGTCAGCCTTGCCTTCGGAGGCGCCGGTTCCGCCTGGGACGAGGAAAAGGCGCTCGACCGCTACGAGCTTCTCTATGAGGCGGGCCTTGTTGAGGAGGCCCTGCGGGATGGTCGCCCGGCCGCGCTCAGCCGCAACAGCCTGCCACCGCTCGGCCTTGCGATGATGCAGGACCACCGCCGCATCCTGGCGACGGCCATTTCGCGCCTCAGGGCCAAACTGAAATACCGCCCTGTGGTCTTCGAACTGATGGCAGAGACATTCACGCTGACCGAGTTGCAGCGCACCGTGGAGGCGCTGTCCGGCCGCCATCTCCACAAGCAGAATTTTCGCCGGCTGGTTGAAAAGAACGATCTGGTGGAATCGACCGGCAGCACCTCGACCGCCACGGGCGGACGACCGGCAGCGCTTTTCCGCTTCCGGCGCGAGATCCTGAAAGAGCGCCCCGCCCTCGGCCTTAAGGTCGGCGGACGTTGAGCAGACCGCGAGCCGGATAAGGATACGGACGCCGTTTCAGTCGGAAGCCCGTTCCACTTCGTTCAGCAGCTTCCACAGCAGAGCGACCCGGTCGCGACCAAGGGCATGCGTTAGCGTTCCTTCCGCTTTCCGCCACCCTTTGTTGGCTCTCAGCATCGCTTCCTGGCCATCCGGCGCAACGGCAACAGGATGCTCGCGGCCGTCGGAAGCCGGAACCTCATCGACGAGACGAGAATCCATCATCCGGTCCAGCGTCCGCGTCATCGTGGTCCGGTCGGAACCGAGATAGCGGGCAAGCTCGGTCGCGGTGCTCGGCCCTCTCTGCGTAAGTGCAGAAAGGATCGAGAACTGATTGATAGTTATGCCGCTTCCCTCCAGAGCCTGCTCGTACAAGCGAGTCACGCTACGGCTGGTTCGGCGCAACCTGTGACATGAACAAAGGAGATCATCTTGCATAGAATCTACATATCACGATTACGCGATGTGTAAAAGCACGAATTACGCTAGGATAGAGAAATAAAATCAATTGCAATCGCAACACTTCGATGTTTTCGTGCGATTGCACGTTATTACAATGGAAAAACTGATGATCCCGACAGGAACCCGCTTCGGCCTTGCTGATCGCAAAGACCTGCAAGGCCTTTCCGGCCGACAGGCGCTGGAAAAGATGCTGGCCGGTGAGTTACCCGCACCGCCGATCTGCGAGGTGATGAACTTTATCCTCCACTCGGTCGGCGACGGCGAGGCTTGCTTCATGGGCACGCCGGGCTTCTCCCACTACAACCCGCTCGGGATGGTCCACGGCGGGTGGAGCGCGACAATCCTCGATTCAGCGCTTGGTTGTGCCGTCCACACCACGCTGGCGGCGGGCGAAGGCTACACGACGCTCGAATTCAAGGTGAATATCGTCCGGCCGGTCTTCGAAACCAGCGGCACTCTCATCTGCGAAGGCAAGGTCACCCATCGCGGCAAGCGGATTGCCACCTCGGAGGCGACGCTGAAGGATGCCGCCGGCAAGCTGCTTGCCCATGGCGTCGAGACCTGCATGATCTTCCCCGCGGGCGAGGCATAGCCGGACAAGCGGCCGCCGAGCGCTGCCCGGCGGCCTTCCGCTTCTAGTTTCGCCCATGCGGGCCGCTTACATATGCGGCTCTTCCTTCTTTTCGAAGGGCACCACGTCGGTGGAGAACAGCACCACCGTCTTGTCGGTCTTGTTTTCCCACCAGTGACCGTGGCCTTCACCGAATTCCGGCGTCGTATCGCCGGCCTTGTGTACGATCGGCACGGCGCAGTGAACGTTATGCTCGATGATCTCGCCCTCCGCGATATGCACGATCGAGGGCCGGTCGTCATGCCAGTGGGTCGGCACCACGCCACCCGGCGCAACGGTCAGACGGCGCAGACGCAGGTAGAAATTTCCCTGGCCGCGCCACCCCGTCAGGTCGACCATCCCGATCACCGGCCTCTCCACACCGATATCCGGCGCGTTTTCGATCTGGCGAGGTTCCTTCAACACCTGATCCGCGGGGCATTCTGCGGCGAGCGCAGGCCCGGCGACAATTCCAACAGTTGCAGCCGCCATGAGGGCGGCAAGATTGAGCTTCGGCATGACATGGCTCCCTTACATCCGGGACGATCCCGGCGGTGGAGACAGTGTCGCTGCCTGGCCTGTCAAAGAAAAATGCCGGCCCTCTATAGTGTCGATGACGTTGAGGAATGAGCGGCTGCGCACCTCCCCACGGGAAATGCCGAATGTCATAACCTCCTAAGATACAACCGATTTTACCGACTGAATTAACCTTGTTCGCCTAAATCGCATCATCGGACATGAGGCCGGAGCGGCCTTTTTCGCCTCATTAACGGAGTTTCAAGGTTAAGCGGCGACGATCCTCTTCAAGCTCCCCGGTTGTGCGGCGTCGGACCATACCCGTTGCCCGGCAGCCGACACCGCGCGCCTCCGCTCATGGAGCGTCGCGCAATACTGGCGTATCTTGTCTGGAGTTGCCGCGTATGCCTGGCAGGAAGCAGAGCACCCGCAAGCCGGAATTCGGATCCCGGAAGGACCGGCTCCGCGCCAGTCCGATCGTCCGCCATCTCGGGCTCGCGGCCGCATTCTTCCTCGCCTCCGCCGGCCAGATAGCCCAGCAGGACATCACCGCGCTTCTCGAGGCCAACCGCCAGGATGCCCCGCGCTGGATGACCGCGCTCGAGGCCGCGAACCACCAGTCGTCCCATGCCCCGACCCTGATCATGGCCGACGCCTCGCGTCCCGATCTCACCGAGGCGCCGGATATCGCCGTGACGTCAGCCGCGCCCGGACACAATCCGACCGTGGTGCGCGGGCTTGAGAATTTCGTCATCGACAGCGCTCCGAAGACGATCCCCGACAAGATCGAGATCAACCGCAGCCGCAAGGGCAACCGCCACCTTTCCATGGCGCCCGACCGCGAGATGGTCGGCATCGCCGCTGGCACGGTCTATTCCCTGCCGAACCTCTTCGCCGAGGGCCCGGAGCAGGATCTGCCGCGTGTAGCCTTCGTCAAGCCGATCACCCCGCTCACCGGTACGGGCAAGGGCAGTGCCGTTGCCCACGTCGACGGCCAGGGCAGGCCGCTCGATCTGATGCAACTGGCGATCGCCCGCAACGCCGCCGCCACCAGCCTGTCGCTTGCCGCCGCCTACGCGCCAAACGCCCTTGCCGACACCAACGCCCCTTTCCGCGCCCTGCTCGGCCAGCCGCAGATCGACGACCCGGCCGCCCAGGAAGAAGCGGCCCTTGAGGCGAACAAGGACGGCGATCCCTACTGGTGGGTGAAACGGCCGCTGCCGGCCAGCGTCAACAGCTCCAAGGAGCAACGCTGCCTTGCGGAAGCCGTCTATTTCGAAGCGCGCGGCGAGCCGGAGACCGGTCAGGTGGCCGTGGCACAGGTGGTGCTGAACCGGGTCAGGAACCCCGCCTATCCGGATACCATCTGCAAGGTGGTCTACCAGAACCGGCACAAGCGCAACCGCTGCCAGTTTTCCTTCGCCTGCGACGGTATTCGCGACCGCATCTCGTCGAAAGCCGCCTGGGAGACCGCCCAGCGTGTGGCCAAGGACGCCGTTGACGGCGACGAATATATCGAGGACGTGGGCGCATCGACCCACTATCACGCCACCTATGTGAAGCCGCGTTGGGCGCGCTCCATGAAGCGGCTGGACAAGATCGGCCGCCACATCTTCTACCGCACGCGCGGCGGCGGCTGGAGCTGACCCCCTACCCGATCCGGATATCGAGGCCGAGGTCGAGCACCGGCGCGGAATGCGTGATCGCGCCGACGGAGATCAGGTCGACGCCCGTTTCCGCGATTGCCGCGACTGTTTCAAGCGATACGCCGCCCGACGCTTCCAGAAGCACCGCGCCGTCGGCGATCGCCACGGCCTCGCGCAACGTTGCCGGCGTCATATTGTCCAGCATCACCACGTCGGGCCGCGCGGCAAGCGCCTCGCGAAGCTGGTCGAGCGTGTCGACTTCCACTTCCACCTTCACCAGATGGCCGGCAAAGGCCCGCGCCCGTTCGATCGCCCTGGCCACGCCGCCGGCTACCGCGACGTGGTTGTCCTTGATGAGGATCGCGTCATCGAGACCGAAGCGGTGGTTGGCGCCGCCACCGCAGCGCACGGCGTATTTCTCGAAAGCCCGCAGGCCCGGCGTGGTCTTGCGGGTGCAGACGATGCGCGCCTTCGTATGCGCGATTCTGTCCGCGAAGCGCGCCGTCGCCGTCGCAATGCCGGAAAGATGCCCGAGATAGTTGAGCGCCACCCGCTCGGCTGAAAGCACGACCCGCGCAGGCCCCTCGATTTCGGCCACCGCCGTACCCGGAGAAAGCCTGTCGCTGTCCGTGGCCAGCCGGGTGAAGCGCACGCCCTCGCCGGTCAGGCGGAATGCGGCTTCCGCGAGATCGAGCCCGGCAAGCCGGCCGTCCTGCCGCGAGACGATCGCAGCCCTTGCCGACGCGGATGCCGGGATCGTCGCCTGGGTGGTGATGTCGCCTGCCCTGCCCCAGTCTTCCAGCAGGGCGGCGCGGACCGCGTCCTCCACCATCAGACGTTGCAGGACGGGAAGGAGCATTTCACCGCTCATTGCAGCCCTCCGGCCTTGATGGCCTCGGCTCCGATCTCCGTCGCTTCGGCCCCGGCGGCCACCGTCTCCACGTCCTTCAGCGTCACGTAGGTGCGGTGCTGTTGCGCCGGATCGGCCTCAGGGAAATCGCTGCGATAGTGCCCGCCGCGGCTTTCGGTGCGCCGCAGGGCCGCCGCCGCGACGATCTTTGCCGCCGTGATCATGTTGAGGATCGACAGCCGCTCGCAGCGCCGTTCCAGCGCGTTCATCACGGCCAGCGCTTCCGTCAGCCCCTTGCCATCGCGCACCACACCGACCTTCGTCGCCATCGTGTCGCGCAGGATGCCGATCGCGTCGCGCTCCACCTCGTTGCGCTCGCTGGCGTCCTGGATCGTGTGGTCGATCTCCGGCCAGTGCGCCGTTCGCGGCGTCGGCATCAACCCCTGGATATCCTCCGCCACGCGCGCGGCGAAAACGACGGTCTCAAGCAGCGAGTTCGAGGCAAGCCTGTTGGCGCCATGAGCGCCGGTGGACGCCACTTCGCCCGCCGCCCAAAGATTGTCGAGCGAGGTGCGGCCGTTGGCATCGGTCAGGATGCCGCCCATGTGGTAGTGCTCGGCCGGCGCGATCGGGATCGGTTTCTTCACCGGATCGATCCCCGCCGCAATGCACGCGGCATGCACGGTCGGGAAGCGTTCGGGGAAGCTTGCCCCAACCGCCTGCCGGCAATCGAGGAAGGCACCGCGCCCGGACGTGACTTCGGCGAAGACGGCGCGCGCCACCACGTCGCGCGGCGCCAGTTCCTTCAGCGGATCAATCGTCTCCATGAAGCGCTCGCCGGCGGAATTGACCAGCGTCGCGCCCTCGCCGCGCAGCGCTTCGCTGGCAAGCGGGGCCGGATCGCGGCCGACATTCAGCGCGGTCGGATGGAACTGCACGAATTCCGGATCGGCGAGGATCGCGCCGGCCTTCGCCGCCATGGCGAGGCCGTGGCCGTTTGCTTCGCTCGGGTTCGTGGTGACCGCATAGAGATGCCCGATGCCCCCGGAAGCGAGCACCACGGCGCGAGCCGGAAAGGCCAGCCGCTCACGCCCGCCGCGCCGTCGCGCCAAAATGCCGGTCACATGCTTGCCCTGGCAGATCAGGCTTTCGCCCAGATACCCCTCGATGACGCGGATCGACGGCGTCTTGCGCACCGCGGCGACCAGCGCATCCATGATCGCGCGCCCCGCCATGTCGCCGCGCACCCGCACGATGCGGTTCTGCGAATGGGCCGCCTCGCGGGAAAGCTGCAGCCGGCCCTCGAGGTCCTGGTCGAAGGGAACCCCGTAGCCGAGCAGGTCGCGCACGCGCTCCCCCGCCTCTTCGGTCATCAGCCGGACGATCTTTTCGGCGCAAATGCCGCCACCGACCGCGATCGTGTCGCGCGCATGGGATTGGGCCGAATCCTGCTCGGAAACCGCCGCCGCGACGCCGCCCTGCGCCCAGGAGGACGAAGCCCCCTCGCCGATCGGCGAGGCGGTCAGGATCGTCACTGGCCGCGGCGCCAGCTTCAAGGCGCAGAACAAGCCGGTCAGCCCGCCGCCCAGGATTACGACATCGTCGATATGCCGGGCCACATGGGCCGGAGAGGAGGTGTTGGACGAAGTCTGGCTGGACATGGGCACAGTTCCGGAGATGGGCACGATCTTGCCCGGCGCCGTGGCGCCGCGCATCTGTCAGGAATGGCGGAAAACGAAGCCCGCGCAAGGGCGATCATAGCGCGGGCTGTCGGAAAGAGGGCTGCAAAAAGCAGCCGCTCAGCTTTTCAGGTTGATCATCCGCTCCACCGACACGCGGGCGCGCGCGGCGATCTCCGGATCGACCAGCACCTCGTCCTTCATCTCCACCAGCGCGTCGAGGATCTTCGACAGCGTGATCCGCTTCATGTGCGGGCAGAGATTGCAGGGCCGTACATAGTCGACGCCCGGCGTCTCGGAGGCGACGTTGTCGGCCATCGAGCACTCGGTGACCAGCATCACCTTCTTCGGATTGTTTTGCTTCACCCAGTCGATCATGCCCGAGGTGGAGCCGGCGAAATCCGCCTCGTCCACCACTTCCGGCGGGCACTCGGGATGGGCGATGATCTTCACGTCCGGCTCGATCTCGCGATATTCGCGCAGTTCTTCGGCGGTGAAGCGCTCGTGCACCTCGCAGGCGCCGGCCCAGGTCAGGATCTCGACATCGGTCTGCCGCGCGACATTCGCCGCCAGATACTGGTCGGGAATCAGCAGCACGCGCGGCGCGCCCAGGCTCTCCACCACCTGCACCGCATTGGCCGAGGTGCAGCAGATATCGCATTCGGCCTTCACGTCGGCCGACGTATTGACATAGGTGACGATAGGCACGCCCGGATGCTTGCGACGCAGTTCCCTCACGTCGGCGGCGGTGATCGATTCCGCCAGCGAGCAGCCCGCCTTTATGTCGGGAATCAGCACCGTCTTGTCCGGATTGAGGATTTTCGACGTCTCGGCCATGAAATGCACGCCGCACTGCACGATCACGTCAGCCTCGCTCTTCGTCGCTTCGCGGGCCAATTGCAGGCTGTCGCCCACCACATCGGCAACACCGTGATAGATTTCCGGCGTCATGTAGTTATGGGCGAGGATCACCGCGTTGCGCTCTTTCTTGAGCACGTTGATCGCGTGCACGATGGGGGCGATGGCCGGCCATTCAATCGCCGGGATCAGGTGCTTGACCTTCTCGTAGATCGGCGCGGTTTCCGCAGCGATTTCCGCCGTGTATTCAAGCTCGGGCATATCCACGCGGCCGTAGCGGTCGAGTGCGGTGTCGCAGGCCGCCGCCTGACGGCGGGCGTTGGACGAAATGATCGTGATGGCCATCGTGACCTCCCTTGCCTGACCGGGCCTGACGGGACCGGACTTGGCGAAAGACCCTCTTTCGACTCATCCGGACGGCTGTCGGCGCAGCATTATACTCATATTGAGCATAAGTAGCGGTTTAAAAAACGCGGCTTTCGCCGGCCCTTATGCTCACTTGGCGCATATATAGTCGCTTCCGGAGCCTTTTGCCAATGGGGGTAGCGGGATTTTTGTGGGTCGTTCCGTATGGCTCTGATATTGCGCTTCAATCTGCTTAGGTGCCGCAGATTCGCCGGCGCCGCGCCGGATGAACGCATTCCCTCTCGGCGGCATGTGGATACGCGGGTCAAGCCCGCGTATGACGAGCCGACGGGTTGAAGCGGTGTGTCTGCCACATACTCCATCATCCCGGGCGAGTGAGGCGCAGCCGAGCGATGACCCGGGATGACGGGAGTACGTGGCAAGCGGTTTGCCACAATCTCTGTCATGCCCGGCCCGACCGGGCATCCAGTAACCACGGTGGCCGGAGATTCAGCCCCCAACGCACGCGATTACTGGATCCCCGTCTTCACGGGGATGACATCAGAGTGTGGGCCGGGCGGCTGCATCTAACTCTGCCGCGGAATGGACGCGACACCTCTCCCTCGTCTTCGCCGGTCCCAGTGCCGGGAAATGCCCTGGCGGTCCAAGGGCGGCCGCTAGGAATTCGGGCGCCGCACCCGCTGCAGCAGGCCGGCCAGCATCGCCAGCTCTCCGTCGGTGAAGCGGGCGGAGAAGGAGGCCGCAACGGCATCGCGATAAACCGGCCACATCTTCTCCCGGAGCGCGCGACCTTCGGGCGTGATCTGGATCGCCGCCCCGCGGTAGTCCGCCTCGTCCTGCACGCGTACGACGGCACCGTCTGCCGCCATGCGGTCGATCAGCCGCGTCAGGTTGTACTTCTCAAGCAGCATACGGGCGGCCAGGTCCTTGTGGCGCAGCCTGCCGCCTTCCGCGCGGCCCAGCTCCAGAAGAACGTCATACCAGGAAAGCGGCGGCAGGCTGGCGCGCTTGAGCGACGCCTCGACCCGTGAAAGGGCCGCCCGGCTGGCCAGCATCAGGCCCACCCAGGCCTTTTCGCCATCTTTCGTCAGCGTGGTCATGGCGAAGTCATAACAGATCGTTGCAATTCCACCAAACATGCATTATTTTTGTTGCAATTACAACATATCCTCCACAATCGGGAGCCTGACGTGAAATGACTATCGATCGTGATCTTGCGCCCTATGGCGCCTTCCTGCTGCGGGTTGCCCTCGGCATCATGTGGCTTGCCCATGCCGGGCTGAAGTTCTTCGTCTTCGGCATTGCCGGGTTTGCCGGCTGGCTGGATGCGCAGGGCCTGCCCTCCGTCTTCGCCTGGCCGGTGCCGCTGATGGAGACTGGCCTCGGCCTTCTCATCCTGTTCGGTTTCTACAGCCGCCAGGCCGCAGTCCTGCTGCTGCCGATTCTTGCGGTTGCCACCACCACGCATATCGGCAACGGCTGGGTGTTTTCGGCCGAAGGCGGCGGCTGGGAGTATCCGGTCTTCCTCATCGTGGCCCAGATCGCCCATATCCTGATCGGCGAAGGCGCCTTCGCCGCGCGCCCCGCCGCCCTGCCCTTCGGCGGCGCCACAGTGAGCCGGGCCAACGCCTGATCGCTCGTTCCGTCAGCCGGACCGGCCCTTCGGGATGGCGCCGATTTCGGGATCGGCGCCATTTCCGTTGACGGCGATATCCGAAAGCAGGACAAAAAAAGAGCGCCGCCCCTCCGCAAGGCTGACGCTTGAGTTTGCGGTAGTCCGCCGCCTGTGTGTCCCGCTTAATTCCCCTGCCGGCTCCCACGCCTCCCCGGTGATGGAAGCCGGCAGTTCCTTGGTGTGATGCGCGCGGATATTCTCAAAGCTGGTTCAGATACTGGATCAGCGGCACGCTGGTCCCGGCGTTGAGCGCCGCCTGCACATCCCTTTGTGTCATGCCATAGCTGACCGCCGCATTGGTGCCGGAAAGGTTGAGCGTCAGCGCCTGCGACAGGTCATAGGCCTCGTCCCAGTCGTCCAGAGCCTCGTTCAGGTCATTGGCGACAGCCTGCCAGTCGCTCGACGAATAGCCCTCTCCCGCGTTCTGGATCTCGGTCGCTGCCGCGCTCACCTCCTGCTCCACCTGCTGCCAGGCCGCCAGGATCGCCTGCAAACTGGTCTGGATCTCCTCCGTCTGGTTGGCGAAATCCTGATACTGGTTGGACAGCGCGCTGAGAGCGGCCATATCCGCCGTCAGCCCGGTGATCGCCTTCTGGTCCGCCTCGATCTTGCCCTTGGCGGCGACGATATTCTTGGCATCCAGCGCAATCAGCGCGGCCTCGATAAGGATCGCCGGCCCGAAGACCAGCCAGGCAACGGCACCGTAAGGCCAGGCGACGATGGTCGCCAAGGTAGCCAGCGTGGCTTCCACCACGACGGCGCCCGAGATAGCGCCGATCTCGATCCAGTATTGCTTGATCTGCTGGTTCAGGTTGTCGATGTCGGCGTTGAGCTGGTTGATCTGCGTCTGATCGGCATTCGAGGCGTCAATCGCGTCCTGGACGATCGTCGAGAACTGCGTCGCCATGTCCGGAACGGTGTTGTTGAAATTCTGGACGGAGGTGATCGCCGACTGCACGAAACCCAGGATCAGGTTGATCGTCCCCGTCAACGTGGCGAGGTTCTGGTTCAGTGCGCTGCGGGCGCTTGCGTTCGAAGGATCGCTGACCAGCGCATTTGCATTGGCGATAGCGGCATTGAGCGTGGCGACAATGGTCGCGTTGTAATCGTCGACCTCGCCCGGTGTCGCCAGCAGGCGCGCCAGCACGTCGTTGGCCCAGCTCAGCGCATCGGCGTTGGCCTGTACATAGGCGGTCTCGATTTCCGCCCAGTTGGCAGGGTAGCTGTTCAACGCGGGAAGCTTCGAGGCAAGTACTGCCGTACAGAAGCTGGAGACGAAAAGGACGTTTTGCTGATAGGTCTTGTTGGCGTCAAGCACGAGTGTCTTGCGCTTCTTCAATGCATGCGCAATATACATCAACACAACTCCCCAGTTGCAGCGTTCACTGAATGGGGTAACCGTAGCCCTATAGGCACAGCCTTTTACAGCAGTGATCATTTATATTATATAATATCAGCATGTATTCTTATATTTTATTTATCATTTTCCCAATTGTCTCACAACTTCAATGTTAAGTAAATATCAGTATATTATGCAATTACAGATACGCACTCTACGTCATCGCACGACCATCCTCACAAGACGCTTCGGCCAATAATGACGTCATTCCAACACAGTCGCGGCGTTCAAACTCCCCTAGCGGATGTTTTCGCGTGACAAAGGACTGACCGTTTTTTAACCATGGCGCCGGATTATCGTTTCATGCAGCGCCCGGCATGCCGCCCGGACGCCCTGGTACGAATTCCGCCTCGCAAGTCTGCTGAAGAACCCGAAGGTCATCGCCCATGCGCCGCCTCGCCGTCCTCGCCGCCCTCGCCCTGCCGCTGGCCGCCTGCCAGTCCTCGGGCAGGTCGGTCTCGCAATATCCGCAGCAGGCGGCTCTCACGGTGCCGGCGGGCGCCCAGTCGGTCAGGGTGGCGGCAAGCCCGGACGCCGTGCGCCAGACCCTTGTCAGCGGCGCTTCGGAGCGCGGGACCCCGATTATCCAGAATGACGCCAACATGGTGGTGCTGGAGCGGCTAGTGACCGGGGAAAATCCGGCGCTCGACAGCGAGTTCGGCCCCTCCGACAACGGTCAGCGCAAGTTCCGCATCCGGGTCAGATTCCAGGGCACTCCATGCGATACGCTGGTCGTGCAGGAGGTGTTCGTGGTGAACAATGCCGGCACCGCCCTGGAGCAGGTGTTCTCCGTCACCCAGCCGCAATACAACAACCCCGAGAGCCTGATCGGTTTGAAGAACAAGGCGGAAGTCCTGTCGGGTTGCGCCTGACGGACGCGCCTGACGCACGATAAACGGAATGCGTCAGGAAAAATCGGCCTTTCGCCGCTTTTCCCGTGCAACGCCTCAGGCGTTCAGCGCCTCCTTCACGGCGGTCGCAAGCTGCTTCAGCGTGAAGGGTTTGGGCAGGAACGAAAACTTCTCGTTTTCCGGCAGGTTCTTTTCGAACGCGTCTTCCGCGTATCCGGACACGAAAATAATCTTCAGGTCCGGGCGGGTCTTGCGAAGTTCGCGCAGCAGCGACGGCCCATCCATTTCCGGCATGACCACGTCGGATACGACAAGATCGATCTTGCCTTCCGTTTCCTCCATGACTTCAAGAGCTTCCGTACCGCTTGAAGCTTCGTGAACGGTATAGCCGCGCGACATCAGGGCCCGGGCGGCAAAAGCCCGCACCGCCTCTTCGTCCTCCACCAGCAGTATGGCGGCAGACCCCGTCAGATCGGTCAGCTGCTGCTGCTCGACGGCACGCTCGACCGGCCGGTCGCTCTCTTTCGGAACATGGCGCGGCAGGAAGATGCGGAACGTCGTGCCCTTATTGACCTCGCTCGTGCAGAAAATGAAACCGCCCGTCTGCTTGACGATGCCGTAAACCGTGGAGAGGCCGAGGCCCGTCCCCTTGCCCACTTCCTTCGTCGAGAAGAACGGCTCGAAGATTTTCTCCATGACTTCAGGCGTCATGCCGTGGCCGGTATCCGAAACCTCTATGAGAACATAGTCGGCGCCCGGCATGCCGCGCGTATTTTCATAGGTCTTGCATTCGGCCTCGGAGACATTGACGGTCTTGACAGTCACCCGCCCGCCTTGCGGCATGGCGTCCCTTGCATTGACTGCCAGATTGACGATCACCTGCTCGAGCTGGTTGAGATCGGCCATGATCGGCCACAGGTCGCGGCCATGCACCACCTTCAGCTCGACCTTTTCTCCCAACAAGCGGTCGAGCAGGATCGACAGGTCTGCCAGCACGTCGTTCAGCGCCAGTTCCTTGGGCCGCAGGGTCTGGCGGCGCGAGAAGGCGAGCAACTGGCGCACCAGACCGGCGGCCCGGTTGGCGTTCTGCTTGATGTTCATGATGTCCTGGAAGGACGGATCGGTCGGCCGGTGGCTGGCCAGCAGCAGGTCGGAAAAGCCGATGATGGCCGTCAGGACATTGTTGAAGTCGTGCGCCACGCCACCGGCAAGCTGGCCGATCGCCTGCATTTTCTGGCCCTGGGCGAATTGGGCTTCCAGCACGCGCTGCGCGGTGGTCTCCAGTGCATAGACGATGGCAACCTCGCCGTCGCCCTCCCCGTCACGCACGGCGGAGACGTAGAAGGTGGCGGAGCGGCCGTCTTCCCGGTCGTCAAGACGCACGTCGACCGGTGGAATCTCGCTCTGGCCATCGGCCGCCGCATCGAGCGCACGTTGCAGGTCCGCGCGAGATACTTCCGTCACCAGCGAGACGACCGGAACGTTGCTTTCCTTGTTGTTTGCGCCGCCGAACAGACGCAGGAACGGCGCGTTTGTCTTGCCGATCCGCCCCTCCCGATCGATGGAGGCAATGGCGATCGGCGTATTGTTGAAGAAGCGGGCGAAACGAACTTCCGACGCCCGCAATTCTTCCGAGACATCCTCGCCCGGGGAACGGTTGAGCACCAGGGTCCGGCTTTCCCCGGCCATTCCATCGGCTCCGAACGGAACGCGGTGCAGGATGCGCACCGGCAGACCGCGCCCGTTCCTGGTGACGAGATCGAGGTCGAAAGTCTCGCTCCTGACCTCTCCGGGCCTGCCTTGCAGCGAACGCAGAAGCTGGGCGCCGTCGCCGCGAATGAAATTGGCGATATCGATATCGCCGGCGTCGAATTGGGCAAGGTCGTATCCAAGCCAGTCGGCAAGTGTCGCGTTGAGATAGACGACCCTGCCGCGCGCATCGCAGGAGAAGAAGCCGGCGGGCGCATGGTCGAGGAAATTGATGACCCGCTGCAGTTCCTGAAACGACGTCTCCTGATCCACCCTGTCGCGGCTGATATCCGCGACCTGCCAGACCGTGACCTCCTTTTTCCCGGCTTCCTGGCCGACCGCCAGTGCAAGCGGGCGCACGGTAACTCGGTACCAGTGCGGCTCGCCGTCGTTTCGGCCAAGCGGCTGGGGCAGGCGTATTTCTTCCTGGGCGCTGCGGCCCTCGCGCGCAGCCGCGGACAGGCGGAAAAGCGCGTCCGCAGCGTTCGGGTCCGCGGAAAAAACCCGCTCGACGCTTCTCACGTCCGCCGCCCCTTCCGCGTTTGTCAGAGCGGCGTAGGCCTGATTGGCGTAGATGATGCGTCCGTCGACTTCCGTCGCCAATACGCCTTCGCCATGCGTATCAACAAAGGCCGCGGCAACCGGATTGACGGTGCTGCGGCTTGAAAAATGCAGCAGCCCTATGGCGCCGGCAAAGAGGGAAAACACGCCAATCACAGCGAGAACGCCAAGCAGCGCAAGCACATAGGGCTCCGCCTGATCCCGACTCATCAGCGCAAATGCAGCAGCAGCCGCCACCAGCCCCAGCGCCAGAAGCATCAATAGCCAGATATTTCCGGTGCGTTCCGACCGGTCGATCACAGGCTGCGGCGGCCGCGCATCACTGTCAGTCATCAAGCCCTCTCAAACAGCCGCAGCCTCTCCCCGCAGTCCCGGGATGACACGGCAATTTTTCTTTTAGCGCAGGATTCGCCCGGGATCGCCGCAAATTTCATGAGTCCGCACCGGAATCCGGGGGTTGCGTTCACGACTGCCAGGATTTTCGCCGGCGCATGCGGAAGACGAAGCCGATGACCTCGGCCACAGCCCGGTAATGCTCCTCGGGGATGGACTCGTCGATATCGATCGAGGCATGGAGCGCGCGGGCAAGCGGCGGATTCTCGATGACCGGGACGTTATTCGCCTTGGCGACCTCGCGAATTTTCAAGGCAACCTGGTCGACGCCCTTGGCCACGCAGACTGGCGCCTGCATGCCATCTTCGTATTTCAGGGCAACCGCGAAGTGGGTCGGGTTGGTCACGACGACGGTGGCATCGGGCACCGAGGCCATCATGCGCTTGCGCGACCGCTCCAGCCGGAGCTGGCGAATGCGTGCCTTGATCTGCGGGTCGCCTTCCGTCTGCTTGTATTCCTCCTTCACCTCCTGCTTGGTCATCTTGAGCTTCTCGAACCAGCGGTGGCGCTGGTAGAGATAGTCGAGGCCCGCTACCACGGTCATGAAGGATAGGATCGCGATGATGAGCTTCAGCACGAGATCCCGCGTTTCCGTCAACATCACCGATGTTTCGCGGAAGATCATCGTATCGACAGTGTCGCGCTGAGGCCAAAGAACCAGGGTCATCAGGCTGCCGACAATCACGATCTTGGCAAGCCCCTTGGCGAAATTGACCAGGCTTTCCTTGGAAAACAGGCGCTTGAACCCGGCGAGCGGCGAAACCTTGTTGAGCTTCGGCGTTATGCGCTCCGTCGACCATACGAAGCGGTGCTGCACCAGATTGCCGGCAACCGCCATCACCAGCAAGATGATCAGCGGAAGCGCGAGCGCCGCCCCGATCTTCATGCCGGTCTCGCGCCACAGGTCGCGCACGGCGAAGGCATCCATCGGGATCGCGTGAGCCCGCTCGACATAGCCGCGCAGCGCATCGCTTACGCCGATGGCGGTCGGGCTGGAGAGCATCCCGACGACAAGGCCGGTCCCCAGCAGCACGAACCAGGCGGAGACTTCCTGGCTCTTGGCGACATCGCCTTTCTTGAGGGCATCCTCCAGCCGTTTTTGGGAGGGGTCCTCTGTTTTCTCGGAGTCGTCCGATTCTTCGGCCATCAGCGCCCCCTACCCGACCACGAAGCGGCCGATCGCTTCCTGGAAATGGGTGAGATACCAGGTCATGACCGTCATCAGCAGCGCGAACAGGATAAGGATGCCAAGGGCGATGTTGAGCGGCAGGGATATGAAGAAGATCTGCATTTGCGGCATCAGCTTGTTGAGCAGACCGAGGCCGAAATAAAAGACGAGGCCCACGATGATGAACGGGGCACTCATCTGAACCGCGATTGCGAAGATGCCGGATACGAGCCTCGTCGCCATTTCGGCGAAATCGCCAACCGGCATCCAATCCGCCGGAGGAAACAGCGTGAAGCTGTCGTTGAGGGCCGCAATCACCAGAAAATGGGTATCCGTCGCAAAGACAAGGGTGATGCCCAGGACCCCGAGAAAGGAGCCGACGATGGCGCCTTGCTGTCCCTCGTTCGTCGGATCGCCGGCAAGCGCGAAGGAAAGGCCCGACTGGCTGGCGAAAATAACGCCGGCGATTGTCAGTGCATAGGTGATGAGCCTGGATCCCAGGCCTATGAAACCGCCGATCGCCATTTCGCTGGCAAAGAGCAGCCCAAGCTCAGGCAGCGGCGTGGCGGAATCGACCTGATAGAGCGGCGACGCGATCGGATAGAAGACGAATGTCAGCAGGATTGCCAGCGTCAGCCGCACACGGGTGGGAATTGCTGTTTCACCCAAGGCCGGAACCAGCATGAGCATGGTGCCCAGGCGGGCGAACAAAAACATGAACAGCGTTGCCACCAGCGGCAGATAGCTGAGTTCGAGGGTCATTCGCCGTCGCTCCTCAGCCGCTTGCGATGATGAGGTCGGCAATGCGGTTGGTGAAGGCCGCGAGGGTCTGCCCCATGAAAGGCAGGGCAACAAGGAGCGTCACGAAGATCGCGATGATCTTCGGCACGAATACAAGGGTCATCTCCTGGATCTGGGTGAGAGCCTGGAAAAGGGCAATGATGACGCCGACCAGCAGGCCGACCAGCATCACGGGCGCCGCAACGATAATCAGCGTCCACAGCCCCTCGCGCGCGAGATCGAGAACTTCAGCACCGTTCATCTAACGCCCTCCTGGCGCTCCGGCCACTAAACCCGCCGAAGACCGTTTGCGCGGGAAGCCAGAAAAGCGATCACCTGCCAGCCCTGTCCATCAGATCGGCATCCGCAATATTTCCTGGTAGGCGGAGATGACGCGATCGCGGACCGAAACCAGCGCCTCCATCGCCACTTCCGTTTCGGCAATGGCCGTAACCACGTCGACGACATCCGCCTGGCCCTGCACGAGACCGAGCGCCTTCTGATCGGCCTGCTCGCCCTTTTCGACAACGCCCTCCAGCGCCGATTTCACCATCGAGCCGAAGTCGACCGAGGTCGCGGCCTCATTCTGCGACGGCTTGGCCTGATTCGCGAGCGAGGCGATCGAATTATACGCATTGGCGACGGAAGATGGCGTGGGCATGGTTCAAGCTCCGGCATTCGGCGGTTCAGGACAGAGGGCGGTCATCGACCTCCCGGCTCAGGCCCTGAGGATTTCAAAGGTCCGCTGCAGCATCCTGCGCGTCGTCTGGATGACATTGAGATTCGCCTCGTAGGAGCGCTGGGCTTCCTGCATGTCGACGGTTTCGATCAGCGAATTGACGTTTGGTGTGAGAACGTAGCCGTTCTCGTCGGCGGCCGGATGACCGGGCTCGTAGCGCTGGCCGAAATCCGACTGGTCGGCCTCTATCGGACCGAGCCTCACCACCTCCGCCTTGAGGCTGCGATCGAGCTCCGACTGGAAGGTGGCAATCTTTCGCCGGTAGGGATCTTCTCCTGGCGCGCGCCCGGTAGAACTGGCGTTGGCGATATTTTCGGCGATCACGCGCATGCGGCCGTTCTGGGCCCGCAGGCCGGATGCGGCGATGAAAAGCGACTTCACGAAATCCATGGGAATTCTCCCTGCCCTGTCATGCCGTCACCGGCCGCTCAACGACGAAACCCGACCGAGGCACTAACCGCCCCGCGATGAAAGGGCTGATCGGATAAGTCCGAGGCTCTTTGAATAGAGAGTGGTCACCGCCTGGTAGTCCAACTGGTTCTCGGTGACCTTCATCATCTCTTCTTCAAGAACGACGGAATTGCCATCCGGCGTAATTTCGAAGGGCTCCACTTCTTGCTCCCGGGAACCGATGCCCGTGGCACGCAGGCTACCGGCGATATGGCCGCGGCTTGTCGTGGCGGTATCGAGCCCGGAAGAGGCGAGGCTCAGTTCCCTGGCAAAATCGAATGCCTTGAGATCGTGCCCGCGATACCCAGGCGTGTCGGCATTGGCGACATTCTGGGAAAGCACACCCTGCCTGGCCTGATGCCATTGCATCTTCGCCTTCAGGATCTGGAACACCGGCAGATCGGAAATGGCCATGCGACAGTCCGCCTTTTATCCACCCCCGCGACTTTCGCCATGCGCGAATCATCGGCGGGCTGCAAGCTGCCGAAACGACCTCCGGAGACCGCCACCTCACAACGAGAGGACAGATGGATTGGAACGAGACTCGGCAGCCTCACTAGGCAGATCCTGCCGAGCGACTGGTTAATGAAAGGTTAACACTTAACGAAAACGTAAGGATTTCCGCCGTAATTGCCTCAATTTGCAAGGCAACGCGCCGCCAAACCCGTGACTGCGGGCGCCAATCCCGGGCAGAATTTTCCCACCGAGGTTAACGCCCGAGAATGGCAAGAATCAATTTGGGTGCTTATAGATATTCAGGACAGGCTGTCGAAATGGCTCTCGCTGTCGGGGCAACCAATCGAGTGGAAGACGGAACGGTCTAGGACAACTTTGAGGTAATCGGTCTTCCAACCACGTATTGTTTCCACACAGCGTCAGTTTGATCTAGAAGCACAGCCAGATAGCCTTATCCAACGGATGCGGTATGGCCGAAAGGCGCGTCAGGCAGACAGCGATCAAAAAAGAATGGGGCCCAAGTGGTATGAGCGAGTGGCTGATTGAAACCTTCAAGATGGATCCAGGCCTTGCGCATGGTGTCCAGTTCTTTATCGCTATTCTGGTCGTCCTCGCGCTGATCGCTCTGTTCGTCTGGATATTGCGGCGGGTGACAGGTGCGCGCTTTACCGGCAACCGCAGCCGCCAGCCGCGCCTCTCCATCATGGACGCGACGCCCATCGATACACGGCGACGCCTGATCCTGATCCGCCGGGACAATGTGGAGCATCTGATCCTGATCGGAGGCCCGAGCGACGTTGTCGTCGAGCAGAACATCGTTCGGGGCGTCCCGGTCAGCGCGAGCTATCCAAGGCCGGGAACGATAGAGCAGGCGGCCGAGCCCGCCATGCCGACGCCACCGATGAGTGCGCCTGTCACGCCGGAGCAGCAGGGCCAACGCCCGACACCCCAGCGCCCGGCGCCGGCGCCCCGCCCCGCACAGAAGCCCGCTCCCGCCCGGCCACGCCCACCCGCGCCCGCGCCGAGTGCAGCCAGACCGGCCGCTCCTCCCCCGCCTGCCGCCCCCCAGCGGCCTGCGCAAGCACCACAATCCGGCGAAGAGCAGGCACAGCGTCGCGCCGGTGCCGCCGTCGCGGCGGCCGGTGCGGCGGTGGCGAGCCTGACGCGCGAACCAGCGATTAAGCCGGCAGCACCTGCAAGGCAGGAAACCGCACCGGTCGTGGCGGCGCCACGGCGTACCATCACGCCACCGTCTTCCGGGCCGGCCGCGACGGCTCGCACGCTGTATCCGCAATTGAAGGACGAGCCACGTTCTCAACCCGAGGTCCGAGGGCCGTCGATTGGGGACGAAAAGGCTGCACCGGTCGTCAAGCCGGTTGAAACCGCCACGCCTTTGTCGCCGGCACCGGCTGTCGACATGTCCGGCTTGAAGCCTGAGACCGCGCCGGTCGCTTCGGCTCCTGCCGTTGCGTCCCCGGCAAGCGGGACATCAAAGGCACCGGAACCTGAAAGTTCCGAGGCGCCAGCTCCGGTACCCGCGGCCCAGGAGCCTGCACTTTCGACAGAGGGCGACGCCAGCGCCTCCCCCGAGGTGAAGGCACCGCCGGTAACCACAGCGCCCGAGCCGAAAACGGCCGCGCCGTCCGTCACCGAAAATGCAGGGGAACCTGCGCCACCGGCCGAGGTCAAGCCGCCACAGACCGAAGCTGCATCGCCAGCGGCACCTGAGGTGAAGCCGGAGGCCCCTGCTGAAAAAACGCCAGGCAAGGAAGGACCGGTCACCATCGATGCCATTGAAGAGGAGATGGCGAAGCTGCTGAGCGAAATCAGCGGAAACCGGTCTAAATGACGAACGCCATACGTCGGCTGACCGTGAGGCATTCGGCAAAAGCAGCCCTTTTCGGCCTCGCTTTTCTGGTTGCCGCGACGGGCATCGCTGCGGCTCAGGAGGTGACGATCGGCTTTGGCGAGGGAACGTCTCTCAGCGAGCGGGCCGTCCAACTCGTCGCTCTCCTGACTGTCCTGAGCCTTGCGCCCTCGATCCTCGTTATGGTCACGAGCTTCACGCGCATCGTTGTCGTGCTGTCGCTGCTGCGCTCCGCAATCGGGCTTCAGACGGCCCCGCCAAATGCCGTCATGACGAGCCTTGCGCTTTTTCTGACGGCGTTCATCATGGCACCCACTTTCCAGACTTCGTACCAGGAGGCAGTGCAACCGCTTATCGACGGCACGATCGAATTCGAGCAGGCATTTGAACGCGGCGCTGTCCCCTTCCACACCTTCATGCGCGCCAATGTGCGGGAGAAGGATGTTGCGCTCTTTCTGGAACTCTCCCGTCAAGAGGCGCCGCAAACGCCGGAAGACCTCAGCCTCCGAATCCTGGTGCCGGCCTTCATGATCAGTGAATTGCGGCGTGCGTTCGAAATCGGCTTTCTGCTCTATCTGCCCTTCCTGATCATCGACCTCGTCATCGCATCGGTATTGATGTCCATGGGCATGATGATGCTGCCGCCTGTGGTGATCTCATTGCCATTCAAGCTGATTTTCTTCGTGCTGGTCGACGGCTGGAGTCTTGTGGCCGGAAGCCTTGTCAGGAGTTTCGCCGGAAGTTAGGCGCGATAGCATATCCTGCCAAATCCGATTCGAATCCGGCGATCGGGATTTCATCTAAGGCATTGATCCTGTAGAGATTTCCTATCACGGATACGAGCCGGTTTTCGTAGCAAGCGCTTCGGGCGCAACGCCATCGAAAAAAGAGCTCACCCCTTCGGCGCAAGCGGAACGGCAACGCTTGCGGCTGAAGGCAGGCTCTCTTCCGCATCCGCCCCCTGCTCGGTTCCGGAAGCCAAAGGCGACTGATTGGTCGGCCGCAGGTAATTGCGCTGGTATTCGGCCAGGAAGATGTCGAGGGAGTCGACACGGCCCAGGCTGTTCAGCACCGATGTGAACTCAACGCCGCGCTCGTCGATCGACCGCGATACGACTTCGAAGGCTTTCGAATCCGGGCTGTCGGCCATCTTGGGCGTGAATTTCGTGCGAAGCCGATCGAGACTGAACTGATCGCCTGCAAGCGAATATCCGATTGCAGCCTTCAGGATATCGGCCCGTTCCCTATCGCTCAGCGGTACGCCGTCCCCCCAGCGCCCTCCCGCCATCTGCTCAAGCTGCTCGCCGGCTGCCTGCCAGTTGCCCGCAGCCCACAGCGTGTCGGCGCGCAGCCGCTCGACATCCTCGCCATTCATGTTACGCACGAGTTCCAGGGCAAGGTCCGGGCGACCGCTTTCGGTGAGCGCGCGTGCCTCGACGATGTTGCGCTGGCGGCTGAGGCTGCGCGGCAATTGCGCCTGCCGGGTCCGGTTCAGCACCCTGAGCGCTTCGTCAGGCTTGCGGTCCATCAGATAAACCACTCCGAGATCGGCCGCGATTTGCGCGCGCGCCGCACCTTTCAGCCGATTATCCACCTGATGCTTCAGCAGTTCCGCTGCCTGATCGAGCAGATCCACAGCGACCAGCCGGTTCGCCAGACTGCGGACCATCTCATCGCCCTGGCGTCCCACCGGGGTCAACTCGCGGAAGTCGTAGAACAAGGCAAGTGCCTGAACGGGTTTGAGATCATCCGCCTTGCCACCGAGAAAAAGCGAGGCGAAAACCGCATTCATCTCTTCCTGGAGAAGGCGTGTCGTCTCGGAATCCGGATTGGCGACAACGGCGGCTTTCATCGCCTCGAACGCCCTGCGGTATTCGCCTTTTTGGACGTAGAGTTGCGAGAGGAACCGCAACGTCCTGAGTTCCGTTTCGTCGCCACGCCAACTGGCGGCGAGACCGCTGAGTTCGTTAATCGCCTTGTCGACTTCAATGTCGCCGTCGCGATAGCGGACGCGCAAGGCGCGATAGGCGGCCTCAGCCGCGCGCGGCCCGTCCTGAGAACGCCGCACCAGTTCGAAAGACGTCAGCGCCTCGCGCGACCGCCCCGAAGCATCAGCGATACGCCCTCTTAAAAGGTCGTATCGTGCCGCTTGATCCGCCGTCAGCACGCTGGGGTCCACTTCGGCCAGGATACGAGCCGCCTGCCCGAAGTCATTCACCTCAACCATGACCTGAGCGCCGGACAGATTGAAATCGTTTTGGACGCTCAAAGGATAGTTGCCGATAACAGCGCGCCCGCGCGGAATCGTTTCCCTGGCCGAAGGCCAATCGCGCAGGTCTGCCGCGGCAATCGTCTGCCAGACTGCGGCATCGGGGCTATTTCGCAGCTCATGACGGTTGAGATGCTTGAGTGCGATCTTGGGCCGGCTCGCCAGAACCTGCGCCGCTCCCGTCATCAGATTGAAGCTCGTATCGCGTTCGATCGCCGGATCGTCCTCGGCCGCCAACTGCATCAAACCCAGGGCTTCCTGCGCAAGACCGTGCGCCAGGTAGAAACGCGCGAGGTCCATCCGCGGAATTCGTCGCTGGCCTTCCGGCGTTGCCGCGATCTTTAGTTGGAAGTCCTTGGCCTTGTTCAGGAAATCGGGCGTATTGCTGGTCATCAGCGAACCGAGGTCGACCTGACCTGGCTGGGCCGGGTCAACGATCGTATCGAGAATGCGCGATCCGTGTTTCAGGGTATCATTTGACAGAAACAGGCCGCGCGGCCCCTGCAAAAGCACCGCATCGCCCTGAAGCTCGACTTGCAGGTCGTCGATCCGGCTCAATACAGCCAGCCCATGCGCCGACATCAACGCCTCCAGTTCGGCAAAGGACTGAGGCTTGAGCAAGCCGCGCGCCGGACCGAAAGCCGTGACGACCGTTATCGCGTCGCCTACGAACGGGTCCTTCAGCTGCCTCATATACTGGGGCTCTTGCAGCGGAACGTGAAGGATGGTTCCGCCATCGCTGCGAACGTTCCGTTCAAGCAGGAGCGGTCGCGATGGCTCGAGGATGCTCTCTCCGATCGTCATCACCCAGCTGTTGCCGTCGTTACCAACCGTTGCCAGGGCATTGTCCGTCAGATCGACGCGGATCGACTGCCAGTCGTCATGGGCGACGACTTCCACGTCCTCCGCATCCTTGGCGAGCACGGAACGCATGCCCCGGATATCAATCGGATCGGCGGTATCGAATATTAGCCAGATACTGTGGTTACGCCGAAAGACTGCGGACGATACCGGCTCGGGAAACGGGAAGACGACACGGACTGTGTTCCCGATCCGCCGCGCTTCGGCAGCAACAAACCTGCGCGCCACGTCATCAAACCCCGCAGGCGTGCTCTCGGGACTGCTCGGTGGAGTTCGTCCGACAAGCGGCGTCAGGGCTTTCGGCTCGACTGCGCCGAGGTCAATGGCCGGCGGCAGATCGTGACCCTCGGCGGCTGGCTGACCTGCCGATGGAGATCGACTGGCGTTATCGGCCGGAGCGCGCGCCTTGTCTTCTGCGGCCGAGGCCTTGATGATTGGGGTGACGACCTTGTCCTGTGCCACAGGAGCCGGATGGCCGTCGGACGCTGGAGACTTGGGTTCCGACGCGGCGACAGGCGGTGTCCCCGGCGCGGAAATGATCTCGCGTGCGCCTTCCGGCAAATCCGGTGTGAGTATTTGCTGCACCGTTTCGTTAATCGGATCGAGCGCCTGCCCCTCCGGCGTCACGTCTACAACGTACGTGCTCTCTTCCCGGAAAGCGCGAATATCAACGCCCTTCGCGAGCCTCAGCAAAAACTTCAGCTTGCCCTCGTCGACAAACGAGGTGGCGTCGGCGATGCCCGGCGGCAGGTGGGCGCGAAGCTGGGACAGATCCAGATCGGCATCATAGTTGAATGTCAGCTTGACGATATCGCCCTCGCGTACGAAGGCCGTATCGAAGGGCAGGTTCCAGAGGAAAGCCAGCCGCGTGAAGGTGGGATGAAGGCCGATCCGCAGGCTGACTTCCGGCTCAACCTGTCCCCGCAGCCGCGCCAGCTCGAGAGCGCGGGCTTTCTTCAACGCCTCTTCTGCCCGCAGCGCCAATTCCTTGACGACGGAATCCGGCAGCGGAGGAGTTGGGCCGCTCCAACTGGCTGGCAACAGGTCGATGAAGAGCTTTTCTCCAGCCTCCATCGTGTTGATGCGATATTCCTGCGTCAGCGCCAGGCGAATTGCCGAGCCGTCGGGATCCTGCCGCGCGATCGACACGTAGGTCGGCAATTTCAGCGGAACATTGTCCACCTTGACGCTGATGGGATCCTGAAAGGAGATCTTCAGCACGTTATTGGTAATGAGTGCATCGTAGTGCGGCAGCAAGCTACGGCCGGGAAACGTGATTACGAGGCGTGCATAGCCGTTTTCCGGCGTCGCGACCAATTCGGCCTTGAGCGTCTCCGCGCGTGCCACGTCGCCGCGAAGCGGATATGCGACCAGGGTGAGGGCCGCAGACAGCAGGACGATCAGCGAATGGAATGCCGATCTCCGCGCGCGAAAACCGAGAATTCGCTGTACCAGTCCGCAATGGCTCCGATGGCTCACCTTTGGCCCTTTCACCCGCAATCATCGCACCACGGCAGGTCGAACCATCTTTGCGGAACCAACGGGCCCGGCGAGCCTTCGGCTCCATGCATGGCGACCAACAAATCCAGTAGCGCGACCTTGCCGACGCTGCGCAAAGCGCCAGCCCGACCTCCAAGCCCGACACTATAAGCGCGCCCTTAACGTCGCCTTACGACAAGGTGATAAAATCAATTCCCCTGGATTTTCGGCAATTCGTCGGAAAGCGGCGCATCCACCTGGCGCTGGGTGCCGTTGGCCAGCGCCACCGTCAGGCGCTCCGCAGCTTCCGGCGCCATTCTCGCGAGCACATCCGCCATCTTGCGAGGTTTCATCTGCCCCGCTACCCGCATGAGAATATCGAGGTCGAGGCGGTCGAAAATGCGGGCTGCGTCCTTCGCCTTCATGGACTCGTACATGATGACAAGGCTCTGCAGCTCCTCCTTAGCCTTTTTCTGTTTCGCTGTTTCTGCCGCCTTCAACCGGGCCTCCGCCTCGGCGAGCTTCTTCAGCCGCTCCTGCACACGTTCTTCAGTCGCCTTCAGGAGTTGCTCGCGCAGGTCGAACTTCTTTTCGCGGTCATCGAGCTCGCGGCGTCGATCTCCAAGACTTTCAAGAACCTTTCGTTCCGCCGAGGAGCCACCGATTTCAAGCGTGGAAGGAGGGCCGTCTGCGTCTGCATCGAAGGAAGGCGGCAAAGCCCCTCCCGAAGAGTCGCCAGCTTTCTCCGGTTCGGTTCGCTTCGCTTTTGCCGCTGCCTGCGCCGGGCCTCCCGCATCCGCCTGCTGCGCTACGGCCTGCTGAACCGGCAAGGCCACATAGCCGCCATCGACCACGAGGCCGATAAGCTTGAGCGCACATAATGCGCCAACCGCAATCAGGACCGCAGGAAGCAGACGCAAGTTCACGCCGCTCTTTCCTCACCACGCTTGCGGAAACGTTCCAGGCGCGCAGCAGCTTCAGCCGCCGCCGTGCGAAGATCGCGCGCGGATACGCTTTGCGCCACCGCAGGCTTCTGCTCAGCCGCAGTTTCGGGAGCTACGGCAGTCGCGCGCTGCGCCGAGGCCGTTTTCGCGGCTTCCGCAATCTGGCTGATACGATCGAGGACGACGCCGCCAACCGTAATCTGTTCAGAAAGGCTCCTGGACAGCCGCTCGGCTTCCAGAAGCCGCTGGCCGAGCGTCTTGTCCGCCTCGCCCGCGGTGGCCTTCAGGCCGAGGATCGCGCGCTCGGCGATTTCGGATGCGGTGATCAGCTCGGAAATCGTTGCGCGGAGGGATTCCTCGTCCGCCCTGAGGCGCTTGAGCCGGTGATTCAGCACCCAGCAATAGCAGATCGTTACCAGAAGCAGCGCTGCAACCAGACTTTCGATGATCATTCCGACCGGCAGGTTGCTCATGAAGCCTCCATTCCTTTCTGCATCGCCCGCTCGAACGCGGCGAGGGTCATCTTGGGCTTGCGCAATTCACGATTGATACGGATTGCAATCGAGTCGTCCATCTTGCCGAGTGTGCCGTCCGTCAGGTGGATGCCGCCGCATTTTATGGAGACGCTGTCCTGCGGGCCGACGTCGAAGACGAGCGTCTCGCCGACGCTCAGGCTCAGAACGCGGCTGAGCGGAAGCTGGGTCTCGTAAAGCACCGCATCGACTTCCACTTCGGCGGCATAGATCTCGGTCGCCAGATGGCCTTCCCAGATCGGGTCGCGGCCGAACTTCTCGCCCATGAACATCTGGAGCAGCAGATCGCGGATCGGCTCCAGTGTCGCATAGGGCATCATGATTTCGATCTTGCCGCCGCGGTCTTCCATGTCGATGCGAAGCTCGACCATGATCGCGGCATTGGCAGGCCGGGAAATTGCGGCAAACCGTGGATTGGTTTCCAGGCGTTCCAGATTGAACTTCACCGGCGAGAGCGGCGAGAAGGCCTGCTCCATATCCACCATGATGAGTTCGAGCATCCGGCGAACGAGATTTGTCTCGATGGTCGTGTAGGGCCGCCCTTCGACGCGCACGGCGGAGGTGCCTCGCCCGCCGCCAAGCAGCACATCGATGATAGAGTAGATCAGGCTCGATTCCACCGTAACGAGGCCAAATCCATCCCAGTCCTCGGCCTTGAATACCCCGAGGATCGCGGGAAGCGGGATCGAGTTCAGGTAGTCGCCGAACCGCACCGAAGAGATGGAATCAAGCGACACCTCGACGTTGTCGGAGGTGAAATTGCGCAAGGAAGTCGTCGTCAGCCGCACGAGGCGGTCGAAGACGATTTCGAGCATCGGCAGACGCTCGTAGGAAACCATGCCCGAATTGATCAGGGCGCGGATGCCGCTCTGATCCCGGGTAATGGAGTCCTCGATGTTGAAACCAAGGAGGTTGTCGATCTCTTCCTGGTTCAGGACGCGGTCCGCGCCACGCGAGGCGGTTTCCAGCTCCGGCTCGCTGTCGTCGATCATGGCCGCCCACTGGGACGCCATGTCGTCGGCGCTGCCGGCACCTTGCTCCTCAAGAGCGGCGCCCCAGGCGGCAGCCAGATCCTCGTCGTCGTCTCCGCCGCCGCGTTGCTCGGCCAGAGCAGCGCCCCAGGCTTCGTCCAGGTTATCGAGATCGTCGTCTTCGTCGGCCATAGACCACCTACTGGACCAGAATTTCCTTGAAGAGGACCGCCTCGACACGAGCCGGATAAACGGCCGTGTTGATCCGCCGCAGCAATTCTTCCTTGAGTCGGAAAAGACCGGAAGAGCCTTCCAGGTCCGTCGGGCGCAATTCCCGCAGATAGACCTGGAACGCATCGAGAATGCGAGGCAGATAAGGTTCGATCCGATCGATGGACGTCCTGTCGGCAACCTCCAGCGCAATACGCACCTTCAGGAAGGTCGCGCGTCCTTCGGTCGCCAGATTCACGGTCATCTCGGGAAGATCGTAGAAGACCACCGGTTTCTGCTCGACGACCCCTTCCGACGTCGGCGACGAAAATCCGCCCTCTAGAATTCCCGAGAAATAGACGCCCGCGCCAACGGCAAGCAGCGCAGCGGCGACGCCCGCGCCGATGATGACCAGGCGCTTGCGGCTTCCCCCCCGCCCGGCACCGGCGCTTTCGCCGCCTTCGCCTTCAACGGCATCTGCTTCGGCAGTCATGTCTCAAATCCAGTCCTGCGTTAGCGGCGGCATACGCGCGCGTATAAACTTCTAAAGTCATCTTGGTTAACGAGTGGTTACCAATTCCTTAACGACCCTTGCAGAACGGCAAATTTTGCCGGGTGGTAACTTTTTCTCCCCCTTCCCTACCCGATTTACCCCCTTGGTCGCCCGCCAAACCTATATTTTTCAACAACTTAAAAACTGGCACGGCACATGCTTCATGGTTAACGAGCGCCTGGACTGGGGAGAAAGGGCGTTCGCCGGGGAGCATAAGGAACGGTATTCGATGGAGAATGCACTTCTCATAGGGCTGTCGCGCCAGGCGGCCTTGCGCAACCAACTCGACGTGGTTGCCAACAATCTCGCCAATCTCAACACGTCAGGCTTCAAGGGACAAAGCCTGCTGTTCGAGGAATACCTGATGCCGGTGGCGGAAGCCTCCGCATTCGAGGAAGGCGACCAGACCTATTCCTACGTTCTCGACTACCGAACGATCTTCGACAACAGCCAGGGCGCGCTCGTCGAAACGGGAAACCCGCTCGACATCGCCGTCAACGGCGACGGCTATCTCGTCGTCCAGACCGCGAATGGCGAAGCCTATACGCGCAACGGCGCCTTGCATCTCGACCAGACCGGCTTTCTGGTAACCGCCGACGGCCGACAGGTGCTCAGCGAAGGCGGCCCTCTTCAATTTACCGCGGATGACGGCGCCGTCACCATCGCCGCCGACGGCACCATCTCGACCGAGCTTGGCGAGAAGGGAAAGCTGCGCCTCGTTCGTTTCGAGGACGAGCGCACGCTGACGCGGCTCGGCGACAACGTCTTTCAGGGCAACGATCCCCTGCCCGTCGAAAATCCAAGGATCACCCAGGGAGCGGTCGAGCGCTCGAACGTGGAAGGCGTGGTGGAAATCACCCGCATGATCGAAATCACACGCAGCTACCAGGCTGTTTCCAAGATGCTTTCGGATGCCGACGATCTGCTGCGCAAGGCGATCGACGACCTTGGCACCATTCGCGTCTGATCCGGGCGACAGGAGCAACTGATCATGAGAGCATTGCACATCGCCGCGACCGGCATGCGGGCCCAGGAACTGAACGTCGAGGTCATTTCCAACAACGTGGCCAACCTGCGTACCACCGGTTACAAGCGCCAGCGCGCGGACTTCCAGGATCTTCTTTACGAGAACCTGCGCCGCGTCGGGACCGCGACCTCCGATACCGGCACGATCGTCCCGACCGGGGTGCAGATCGGCTCGGGCGTCAAGGTGGCCGCAACCGCCCGCATCCTGACGCAAGGAACGATCGCCCCGACCGGCAAGGAAACCGACGTCGCCATCCGTGGCGAAGGCTTCTTCCAGATCCGCCTGCCGGACGGCAACACGGCCTATACCCGCGACGGCTCCTTCGAGCGCGACGCCAACGGCCAGTTGACCACCGTCGACGGCTACGAGGTGCTGCCGGGCATCGTCATCCCCGAAGACGGTCGCGACCTCACCATCAATGCGCAAGGCGTGGTGCAGGTGGTCAACGGCAACGGGCAGATCCAGGACCTTGGCCAGATCCAGCTCGCCCGCTTCGTCAACAAGTCGGGCCTGGAAGCGGTTGGCGACAACCTGTTCCTCGAAACGACTTCAAGCGGCGCGGCCATTGTCGGCAATCCTTCGGAACCGGGCTTCGGTGACCTCCAGCAAAAGCATCTGGAAGCCTCGAATGTCGAAGCGGTGACGGAAATCTCCGATCTGATCGCCGCACAGCGCGCCTACGAGATGAATTCGCGCATCATTCAGGCCGCCGACGAAATGTCCTCCACCGTGTCGAACCTGCGCTAGGAGCGCTTGCCATGAAGCTCGGCCTCGCCACCTTCGCCATTGCCACGGCTCTCGGCCTCGCGGCAGCCGCTGCAGACCAACCGCTGCGCTCGGAAGTCGTGGTGGAACGCGATATCGTCACCCTTGGCGATTTCTACCCGGATGCCGGCAAACTGGCCGCGATCCCCCTCTTCCGCGCTCCCGACCTCGGAACCTCCGGCCGGGTGCCGGCGTCCGCCGTGGCCGACCGCGCGCGCCGCGCCGGGTACGAGGCGGCCGGCACCGACGGCCTGCGCAGCGTCCAGGTCACGCGCCGGGCGGTCGTCGTCGATCAGGCACGGCTGGAAACGTTTCTGCGCGAAGAGCTCATCCTCGCCAATCCCCGCCTGAAACCGGAAAACATCGAACTCAGCCTCTATGGCTTCGGCCGCATCATCAATGCCGACCCTGCAGCACGCCAGCCGATCAGCGTGGAGCGTCTGGACTGGCAGGCGGAAACGGGTCGCCTCGAGGCTACGGTGCGTATCGCCACCAATGAGCCGATCAACACCTTCGAATTGCGTGGTCAGGCCGTCGAGCAGATCGAAATCTACACGGCATCCGTATCGCTGGAGCGCGGCGCGGTCGTCGAAGAGGAAGACCTTTCGGCGATGAAGCTGCCGCGCCATCGGGTGACCGACCGCATGGTGACGGATCCCGCAGCCATCATTGGCCTTGCCGCGCGTCGCGGCCTGCGCCCCGGCGCTCCCCTGCAGCTGGCGGATTTCGAACCGCCGATCCTCGTCGAGCGCGGAGAGAAGGTCACGATCGTCCTTCAGACCTCGGGCATGAAGCTCACAGCAGTCGCACAGGCGCTCGCAAACGGCGCCAAGGGTCAAACCATCGACGTACTCAATCCGCAATCGCGCCGAACCATCTCGGCAACCGTCACAGGACGTGGCCAGGTTACGGTGAATGCCGGCCTGCAGCGCACAGCCAGCCTCAAGGAAACCAACTGATGCACCGCGCCGCTACGCTCTCGAAGCTACCACTCGCCCTCATCCTTGCCCTGACGGCTGCAGGATGCGGCGCCGCCGACCGGCTTGCCGAAGTTGGACGTCAGCCCGCCCTGACCGCCATCCAGGATCCGACCACGACGCCCGGGTACCGCCCGGTGCGCATGCCGCTGCCGACACCGACACCGGTACATTACAATTCCAACTCCCTTTGGCGGTCCGGCGCCCGCGCCTTCTTTGAAGATCAGCGTGCGAGCCAGGTCGGTGACATCCTGACCGTGCTGGTCACGATTTCCGACCGTGCGGAATTCGAAAACGAAACCGAGCGCCGCCGTGAGGGCAGCGAAACGTCGGGCGCCGGCGGCGCGCTCGGTACCGCCATCGACACGATCTTCCTGCCGGCGGGAACAAGCGCGTCCGACATCGCCTCGACCAACGGCACGTCCGATTTCCGCGGCGAAGGCTCCGTCGACCGGCGCGAGCGACTGCAGACCAAGGTTGCTGCGGTCGTCACCCAGGTACTGCCGAACAACAATCTGGTGATCGAGGGCCGCCAGGAGGTCAGGGTCAATTTCGAGGTTCGCGAACTGGTCGTCGCCGGCATAGTCCGGCCCGAGGACATCGCTTCCAACAACACGATCGAAAGCGAGAAGATCGCCGAAGCCCGGATCGGATATGGCGGCCGCGGTCAGATCACCGATGTCCAGCAACCCCGTTACGGCAATCAGGTGCTCGATATCGTCCTGCCGTTCTGACGAAAACGCTCCCGCAGGTCCTCGGGCGGATGGCGTTCCGCAAAGACCTGCTCATCTAAGCCGAACTGAAACCTGATCGCCGGAGCGCTCCCCAATTGCTTGGGCGATCCAGACCAGACAAAGGAGGTATTTGGATATTTCTCCCCGCCGTCCTCATGCTCCCCGGCACGGACGGCCTTGATCGGACACGGCGATTTGCTCCCCGGCACGCCGTGTCCGCTTCAGTCTTCCCCTTGCGAAGGAACCCGGAAAAGCCCAGAAAAATGAACTAGTAGCTGCGCACGCTTGCTCTGACCGGCGTCCCTTGTGCCGCGGTACGAACCTCGATCGGATGGAGCCCCTTGGCCAGGATCGCCTCCTTCGGCTTCCTGCGCGCGAAGTCCGGCTCCCTCGAACGCGCGAAAGCCGTATCCAGCGCGGCGGTGCGGAACACCGCGAGAAGCGACTGGTCCAGCTTGTCGTCCATCTCCGACATCAGCGCAATGGCCGCGCGTGGGTCGAGCGCCTCCTTGTAGGAGCGCTTTTCAATGAGGGCGCAGAAGATATCGGCAATCGTCACCATCCGCGTCAAAGGAGAGATCGCGCTGCCGCTCAGTTTTTTCGGATAGCCCGAGCCATCGAGATATTCGTGATGGGAGCGTACCGCTTCAATCACGAGCGGATCGATGCCGCCCTGTCGTTCCAGAATGCGCGCGCCCAAGGTAGGATGTTCCGCAATCACGGCGACTTCGCCCTTGTCGAGCCGTCCCATCTTGTCGAGCAGGCTCGCCGGCACCAGCATCTTGCCTATATCGTGCAAAAGGCCCGCCATCGCGAGCAAGCGAATATCCTCCGCCACAAGGCCGAGCGCTTCGCCAAATGCCACAGCATAACCGGCCACCGCAATGCTGTGGCGGCAAGTCTGGTTATGGTGCACGTTGACGGCCTTCATCCACTCGCCGACACCTTCCCTGGCGATGACGTTGGACAGCATGTCGATGCAAGGGATCATCAGCCCGAGTTGGAGCGGCTTCACCCTGCGTAGCGACCCGGCAACGCCTTCCAGCATTCTACTGACCGACAGGAATGCGTCGCGCAGGTCAGGCGAAAAACCGTCGAGCAAGCGCCGGTAATCCTCGATGGAAATTTCGCTCAACGCGGCATAGATCGCATCAAGCCCGTCTTCGGGAAAGATCGTGCGGCGAACTCCAAGCGATTCCGCCTGAACGATCCGGCCCCGATCGGCCTTGCTCGCAATCGCGAACAGGCACTTGCAACGCCGCACCTCCGCGGTGGTTACGAGACGGATCTGCTGGATCTCGTTCTGGCCCAACTCGCTGAACGTGAAGATTATCGCGGGAGCCCGTTCGATAGCCGCATTCGTTATCTCGGACATCGGCAGGACTATGACCGAATAGGCCCGATCGACGATTCGTTGAATCGCCTGTGCTCCGGACGGCTTGTCCGTAACGATCAGGATTTCAGCCACTGCAATTCCTCCGAATGTCGACTGGAGACTTTCCAGTCGATCAGAGCTCTTGTCGAAGTAGAAATTTTAGCCGATGTATCTTTACGAAAATTTACGAAAAACACAGAAATCGCGCGGGAATGCAATGGAAATTCAAAAGTCTCCCTGAAATTTCAGATGGAAAATTCATGCAGTACAACTCGCGTTTCTTAAGTTGCCTGACCTGAAAAAATTCTCACATAATCGCTACTTAGCAAAATCGAGAAAGGACAGCGAAGCGTTGTATCGCGGGCTGTCAGGCGGCATTCCTCAGCACATCGGCCAAACGAGGCCGTCCTTTCGGCGCAATTTTATTCGGGCAAGGGGCAAAAAAATACGGCACGGAATAACCGTGCCGTCTGGAGATGCCGAATTGAGCCAGCGTAAGCATCAATCGTCGCGATAGACTTTCTCGCGTCGCTCGTGAGCCTCCTGCGCCTCAAGCGACAAGGTCGCGATCGGCCGAGCATCGAGGCGCTTGACCGAGATCGGCTCACCCGTCTCCTCGCAATAACCGTAGGAGCCGTCCTCGATCCGCTCCAAAGCCGCATCGATCTTGGCGATAAGCTTGCGCTGGCGATCCCGGGCCCTTAATTCAATCGAGCGGTCGGTCTCCGAAGACGCCCGATCTGCAAAATCCGGGTGATTCTGGTTTTCTTCCTGAAGGTTCAGCAACGTTTCACGACTTTCCTTCAGAATATCCTCTTTCCAGGAAAGCAGCTTTCTACGGAAATATTCGCGCTGCCGATCATTCATAAACGGTTCGTCCTCGGTGGGACGATAGTCGGCTTCAAGATCAACCGTCATTTCCAACTCCGGCTACCACTCTGGCGCGGCGGAATATAGCGTCAGCCTTCGCCAACTACAATCTTGGTACGGTGAAATTTACGTAACAAAAAAGCGCGCAACGTCAAAGCGTTAGTGTTCACGGGCCAGCATCTTAGGGAAATTACGGTTAAACGTGGCGCGGATGCACACCTGCTGTTCGCGATGATGCGGCGTCCAGCCGCCCTCGCGGAACAACGCTCGCAGCCCATTCATGCCCCGCCGGATGGCTCAGACGGCAACGACCTGTCCGCCCAAATGATACGGGATTGATTAGTCCGTGAAGATGCCGAGCTTGGCCAATTCGACCCGCGCCCTGAGGTCTATTTCATCCAGAATTGCTTCGAGATACGGATCGTCACCCGGCTTGCGCCGTGAAAGCTGCGCTGCGAGGCGTTCCAGCCTGTCGGGAGCGACACGTCCCGCCAATAAATCGGCCTTCAACTGGTCGAGCGTATCGAGAAGGTCTCGGCCGTGGCGGGCGGCGCGCTTGCGTTCGGCGAGCGGATCCTCCACCTCCTGCAAGGCGAGCAAGGCATCGATACCGCCAAATGAAGCGGCCGCTGCGGTCGACGCCGAAGCCGGCGTTTCCGGCGTCGACGCGGGAGCAAAGCCGGAAGCCGGTTCACCCGGACGCCGCTTCTGCGACCGCGACTGCACGTTCGAGACTGGCGTGAAACCGTTGATGCGCATCCTGGATGCTTCGTCCTTGCCTGCCCCTGGCCGCCGCATGATGCGAGGCTTTCACCGGTCGCACGTCGACCGATCCGGATTCAGGGTTTGTTAAGATCAGGATTTGCCGAGATGGTAAACTAATGGTTAACGACCCGGTAAATTTTGCCTGCCCAACCCGGCACCTTCCGCCGACCCGCTGGCTTCCGGTCCGCCATGGCCGCTGATTTTCCGCGGAACTTCGCCGAATTCCAGCATTTTCGCAAATTGGCACAACATTCGCTTTAACAACCGCGACATCTTTTAAAGCGCGGAAAGCGAAGCGATGACTTTCACCATTGCCCTGCGAGCTCTCGTTGCAGCCCTCTGGCTGGCGCTTCTGTCCAATTCGGCTATAGCGGCTTCCCGCATCAAGGATATTTCCGATTTTGAGGGCATCCGCGACAACCAGCTAATCGGTTACGGCCTCGTGGTGGGCCTGCTGGGCACGGGCGACTCACTGCGCAACTCTCCCTTCACCCGGCAAAGTCTGCAGGCCATGCTCGAAAGGCTTGGCGTCAACACCCGTGGCTTCGACCTGAACACGGACAATGTCGCCGCGGTGATGGTGACGGCCAACCTTCCGGCCTTCTCCACGCAGGGAACGCGTATCGACGTGTCGGTCAGCGCGCTCGGCGATTCCGAAAGCCTGCAGGGCGGCACGCTTCTCGTCACCCCCCTGCTCGGCGCGGATGGCGAGGTCTACGCCATCGCGCAGGGGCCGGTGGCGATCGGCGGCTTTTCCGCCAATGGCGAAGCGGCCTCGATCGTCCGCGGCGTCCCCACCTCCGGGCGGATTGCGAACGGCGCGCTGGTCGAGCGCGAAATCGACTTCAAGCTCGCCTCAATGACGAGCCTGCGACTGGCACTGCGCAATCCCGACCTGACCACCAGCCGCCGGGTCGCGCTTGCCATCAACGAACTGATCGGCCTGCCGACGGCGGAGCCGGTCGATCCGGCGACCGTACGGATCGACCTGCCGCGCGATTTCGATGGCAATATCGTTGATCTTCTGACCGACATCGAACAGTTGATTATCGAGCCGGACCTGCCGGCGCGCGTCATCATCGACGAGAATTCCGGCATCATCGTCATGGGGCAAAACGTCCGGGTCTCCACCGTGGCGGTGGCGCAGGGCAACCTGACGGTCCGCATTGCCGAAAGCCCGGAGGCCTCGCAGCCGCTCCCCTTCTCCAATGGCGAGACCGTGGTGACGCCGCGCAGCGACGTGCAGGTGGACGACGAAAGCGGCAACAAGCTCGGCGTGGTGGACGAGACCATCACGCTCCAGGAGCTCGTCAACGGCCTTAATGCCCTCGGCATCGGGCCGCGCGACCTCATCTCCATCCTTCAGGCCATCAAGGCCGCCGGCGCCCTGCAGGCCGAAATCGAGGTGCTGTGATGAGCGACCTCGGATTTTCCGCCACGCTTTCCAACGCGCAGGCTCGCGCACTGCCCGCGGGCATCCAGTCGAAAGCGCTCTCCAACGGCTCTCTCTCGACGATCGAGAAGAACGCCCGCGATTTCGAGTCCGTGTTCCTCAACACGATGCTGCAGCAGATGTTCACCGGCATCGAGGACGGCGGCGCGTGGGGCGGCGGCACCGGATCGGACGCCTGGCAGGGCCTTCTCATCGACGAATACTCGAAAGCCATCGCGGGAGCGGGCGGGATCGGCATTGCCGACGCCGTGAAACGCGAACTGATTGCATTGCAGGAGATCAACTGACCATGAGCCTGAGCAACAAATCGATCGCCGAGCGCGCGCCGGAATTCTATAACGCGCATATCGCCGATGCCAGGGCGGCTGAAGCCGTCTGCGCCAGGCTCGCCACGGCCATGACCGAACTCCTGCGGACGATCGAGCAGGAAACGGAACTCGTGCGCAGCGGCAAGCTGCAGGAAGCCGGCGAGCTCCAGCCGCTGAAGGCCGATCTGATCAGCATCTACATGCGCGGCATGACTTTCGTGCGCGACCATGCGGTGACGCTCGGCAACCTGGCGCCGGAAGCCTCCGCCCAGTTGAAGCGCCAGCACGGCGAGTTCCAGCCGATCCTCAGGATCAACCTCGCGGTGCTTGCCACCGCGCGTGAGGTTGCCGACGGCCTGCTGCGCAAAGTTGCGGAAGGCGCCGCGGCAACCACCAACCCCACGACCTACGGCGCCGGCGGTACCGCACCACAAACGCCGAAGCCGATGGGCGGCATTGCCGTCAACCGCTCCCTTTGACGGCGGAACGGTCCGCGAGCATAGTGACGGGCGGCGGTTGCCACCGTTCCGCCCGCCGCCCGGCCAATTCCCGGATGGGGACCGAATCAGCAAAAAATGACAATAGTTAAAATCCTAACCAAACCGTTAACGGTCGATTCATGATTCTTACGTAAGGTAATCCCCTAGCTCCTCGCAGTGTGTCTCACCGTTTCTGAGGAGAAGGGGAAAATGGTCACCGCAGTCGCGCCGCAAATCGTCATCCCGCCTTATGCTCCCGGAACCCGGGAGACGACCGGGGTTGCGCCTCAGCCGGCCACCCAGACGGATGTCGCCTCTTACAAGACGGTCACGCCGGCCCAGAAGGTCGAAACCTTCTCCTCCGCCGCCGAGAAGGCCAGGGAGTCCCGGCAGGAACGCGTCCCTTCCGATGCAATTCGGCGCGAGGAGTTCCAGGACGAGGAATCCGGCAGCCTCGTCTACCGTGCGATCGACACCAATACCGGCGAGGTCGTGCGTCAGATCCCCGACGAGTCGCTCCTGCGTCTGCGCCGGGCCCTGGCCGAGACGACCCATGTGAACCTGACCGGCATCGGTTTCGACCGGAAGGTCTGATCGCCCCTGGAGCGCTTTCCATGAAAGCGGAGTCGCTTTCGTGATGAGAAATCTCTCCAGAATCAATATCTTGAGCATATCCTTGTCGCCAAATCCAATTCGGACTTAGCGGGATAAGGCTCTAGCAGACATCCTTATGCCTGCCACGACACCGGCGCAGCTTGCGCGCGGTGTTTTTTTGCGTTTCTCCGGCTCCCCTGCGACCGAAGATTGCGAGACCTCGCACCTCCGCCCTGCCCCGGGATCCTTTGACCTTTTCCAAGGCGCAAACGCCGAATATCGCGAATCAGTTATTATCTTGGGATACGGAACAACGGGTCCACGTGATATGCTTGCATCTTCTCCCGCGACGCTCAATTTGTTGAAAAAAGCTGTTCTTTTGCAGAAGAAGGGTGACGTGGCGGCGGCCATCCCCATCTATCGTCGCATCCTCAAGCGCGACAAGGGCAACGCAGAAGTACACAGTCTTCTTGGCCTCTGCCTGGCGCAGCGAAATTCGGAAGAAGATGCCAGGAACCACCTTCAACGGGCCGTTGAGCTGCAGCCCGACGGGGAGCGCCACTACAGGAACCTCATTGAATTCCTGGAAAAGAAAGACAAGCCAGGAGAAGCGCTTGCCTGGACCGAGAAGGCGCTGGAAATAAAGCCGGACGAACCGACTCTACTTCTAAAGCGCGCAAGGCAACTGAAGAAGCTTGGTCAAACTGTCGATGCACTATGGGCTTTCGAAACTGCGGTCCGCGCCGATCCGGAGAACCTCGACACGCTAGTCGAACTTGGACAGGCTTTGATGGATGCCGAGAAACATGATGAAGCGATCGCGATTTGCGACTACGTGCTGGCTAAAGAACCAAGTCACCGTGAAGCGATATTTTTAAGACTCGACATAGGATTTTCCCAGAACGGACCATCGTTTCTCGCGGAATTTCTAGAAGGAAAAATCTCGCACTTTGACCTCGACACGGATTTGAATTTTCGTATTCGCTTGGCAAATGCTTACTGGGGTGTAGGAAGATTTACGCTCGCACTTGAGCATATAACCTTCGTAACGAAACACGCGCCCTACGCAGCAAACGCGCGAGCGATCCATGGGAAGACCCTCTACCAAATGGGAAGATTTGGAGAGGCCATTCCCGAGTTCGAAGCTGCCTTGAAAATTGATCCAGAACTTCATGAGGCGGCACTAAACTTAGGCTTTTGCTATTTTTGTTCTGGTGATCTCAAGGGTGGCTTTCGGCTTCATGACCGCCGCTTTTTATACAAAAAATCAGGAGTGCAAATTCGGCAATTTTCCGCCCCCAGGTGGATGGGTGAAGATCTTCGAGATAAAACCTTGATGATATGGAATGAACAGGGAGTTGGCGATGTCCTTCGATACTCTTCTATGTTTAATGAGCTTCAGAAACGTTGTGCTAAGTTGATTATCGAAACCCAGATCAAAACCATACCTATACTCCAGAGGAATTTCCCTAAAGCGTTGGTGCGTCGCGAAAAACACTTTGAAAAATTAGCAATATTTGGCGAGAATATTGATTATGATGTTCACTGCCCTATCGGCAGTCTGAGTGAACATCTCCGGCCTTCGTTGGACAGTTTTCCCAGTAGAAGCTCATTCTTAACGGGAGACTCTACTTTAGTTGAATCATTTGGAAAAAGAAAAGAATTTACAACAGACAAGTTCAAAGTTGGACTATGTTGGAGCGGAAAAATAACACGCGGACTCCGCAGACTTACACATTTCAAGCTGGAGGAATTGATGCCAATACTTCGAGTTGATGGCGTCCAATTCTTCAATATTCAATACATCAACAGCAGAGAAGAAATTGCGGAGACCACAAGTAAATTTGGCATTTTTATCAATGAGTTTGGAGAAATTGATCAATTTAACGACTTAGAATCGGTCGCGGCCATAATTTGCAACCTCGATCTGGTAATCGCGATAAGCTCCAGTGTAGCGGAACTGGCAAGCGCCCTTGGTATTCCTGTCTGGCGAATTGGCTCCATTGCAGAGCCGCATTTGCTCGGCAGTAAAAATAAAATACCTTGGCTACCCTCTACAAAATATTTTCCATTTTCACTCGAACACGGGGCGACAGATACAATTGCCTTGTTAGCTAAAAATCTTCAGGCACTTGTAAATTCGAGGGCTATTTAATAAGCTCTTATTTACCTTAATTTGAGTTTACCAAGATATTTTACTACTCATTTGGCAGTAAATTGCGATTGTCGGAATGCAACGAGAATGCGTTGCGTGTGAAACCAGAAAGGTATTCTCATGTCCGACATCACGCTTTCCGCTGGCGTACGCCAGAACCTGCTTTCCTTGCAGAAGACTGCCGATCTTCTAAGCACGACCCAGAACCGGCTTGCTACCGGTAAAAAGGTAAACTCGGCCCTCGACAACCCGACCAATTTCTTCACCTCGCAAGGCCTGCAGTCGCGGGCCGGTGAGTTGTCTAATCTGCTTGATGGCATTGGCAACGCGATCAAGACGCTGGAAGCAGCCGACAACGGCATCAAGGCAATCACCAAGCTGGTCGAAAGCGCCCAGTCGACGGTTCGCCAGGCTCAGCAGAACAATACCGACGCGGAAGCCGAGACCCAGATCCAAGGCCTCGCCGCCGTCGACACCACCGGGGTCTCCGCTGGAACCACACAGCAGCGCGTTCTCGATCAGAACCTTGGCGCCCTGAATTTCAAGAACGGCGACACCATCGAGTTAACAGCAACCGACGCGAACGGCACCGAATCAAAGGTGACCTATACTGTTGGAGCCACTCCGGCTACCGAAACCGTCAATGACGTCATCAACCGGATCAACAATTCCGGCGTCGCCAAGGCATCGGTAACTTCCGACGGACGTCTGGATATCCGCGCGAATGGCGCCGAAACGCTAAATCTCACAATCACGACGCAAGACACCGGAAATGGCTCGACGGCCGACCTCATCACACAAAATGCAGCCGGATCCGTGTTTGCATCCCTCGGTTTTGGAGACAACGCGGATGCTGTCGGTGTAGATGACGAGAATGACGCCAACACCACAGCCGACGTGGACGATCCCGGCGGTACGCGCGTCGTCTACACCGAAGGCACATCGGCAAACCTGTTCGACACGTTAACCATCACCAATCAGGCGCAGGCACAGGAGGCAGACAACTCGGATCTGGCGGAACAGTTCAAC
Organism: Stappia albiluteola; assembly: GCF_014050225.1. GTDB lineage: Bacteria > Pseudomonadota > Alphaproteobacteria > Rhizobiales > Stappiaceae > Hongsoonwoonella > Hongsoonwoonella albiluteola. The sequence continues at coordinate 209,249 of NZ_JACFXV010000066.1, forward strand.
GACATTCTGCAGCAGATCGACGAGTTGGCCGCAGACGCCAGCTTCAACGGCATCAATCTGATCAATTCCAGCGATACCGAACTCACCGTTGCCTTCAACGAACGACGGGATGAAGGACGATCGGAA
>NZ_JACFXV010000067.1:0-69277 GCF_014050225.1 Stappia albiluteola
GCTATGGCCAATTGACAAAAGAAGGCAACCAGAGCCTTGCGGCGGCGAGGCATAGGAAGCCGAGGAAGGATCTGGCGGTTTTGTCGTAGCGGGTGGCGATGCGGCGGAGCTGTTTGAGCCGATTGAACATGCGCTCGATGCGGTTGCGGTCCTTGTGGGCGCGATCGTCGCATTTCGCAGGCGCCAGGTGGTTCGACCTGGGCGGGATGACCGGCAGGATACCCTGAGGAAGTAGCGCTTCGCGGATGGTGTCGCCGTCATACCCCTTGTCGGCCAGCATCAGGCGCGGTCCGCCAACCGGCATCTCCAACAGGGACTTGAAGGCGTTGTGGCCGGAAGGCCCCTCCGCCGGTCAGGACGATATCAAGAGGGCGTCCCTGACCGTCTGATCGGGCGTGGATCTTGCTCGCAAAGCCGCCGCGGCTTCGACTAAAGCCCTCCTTATGAGTCCCGTCCTGCGGACTGCGCCGGCTGTCTGCGAATGGCCCCGGACGGATGTGCTATCGACCATGTGCTGCCAATCGTCCGTCAGCCCCATCTCGACAAGCGTTTCCAAAAGAGCATCCCACACGCCTTGTTCCGCCCACCGCCGGAAGCGAACATAGATCGAATTCCATTTGCCGTATCGTTCATGCATGTCGCGCCACGGGCAGCCCACCCGCAACACATGCAGCATGCCGTTGAGATAACGCCGGTTGTCCTGGGCAGGTCGCGCCCACCGTCCGCGCTCGGACGGCAGAAGCGGTTCGATGACGGCACATTCCATGTCCGTAAGATCGCCGCGAAACTCTACTCTGGCCAAGAATGCCTCCTGAAAAGCAGTCTTGAATCAGAACCCGCCTGATTTGGAAATCCCTTTTGTCAACAGGTCCTAGGATTTCGTGCCGGATGCCTTTACGAACGGGCGCCGCTCCCGGGTTCTGGCCGTCGTCGACAATTACAGCCGTGAATGCCTGGCGCTGGTGGCTGATACCTCTTTGTCCGGCCTGCAGGTCACCCGTGAACGCGATGCGCTCATTCGTCTGCGCGGCAAACCGTCCACCGTGGCCTCCGACAACGGAACCGAATTGATCAGTATGACCCTTCTCAAACTGAGTCAGGAGACCGGTGTCGACTGGTATTCCATCCAGCCTGGCAAACCGACGCAGGACAGGTTTGTCGAAAGCTTCAACGGCAGCTTCAGGGACGAGTGTCTGAATGAAATGCTGTTTTCGTGGTCACCGCGTGGAGGGAAGACTACAATCGCAACAGCCCCCAATCGTCCCAGGGCAATCTAACGTCCTACAAATTCGCCATGAAAGTGACGCCGCAAACACGCGCCGCATGAGGCAAAAAATCAAACAAAGGGCTCCGTGCCGAACTGAACGGCAATCAAGACTCAGGCAAAAACGAAATTGAATACATATTAATGGATGCATTTTCTTCGAAAAGACAATAGATAATTTTTTTATCTTAATAGGTCGTCGAAATGCATGCTGCAAACTAAATCTGAGAAATTTTCATCTACGTATTGTTTTATTGTTGATTTTTTTATATCAAATAAAGCTTCCATATTATTAACATTCCACTTGTTATGTCTGTCTTCGGCAATTGAAACTTGCTCAATACCTTCTGGGAAGCCAGAAAGACTATGCTTTGTCCCAAATACAGGTTTTCCGTGAGCGATAGCCTCGATAGCCTTAATTTTCAAGCCTCCTCCGAACCTGACCGGCGCGAGAGATATATCGACTTTTTTATAAAACTCGACAACATTCCTCACTACGCCCAGCAATGATATATTTTTTGAAGAGTAGCCGACTTTACCAATATTTGAAGAAAGTGCTCCCGCAATAACGACCTGTTCGAGGTTCAAGATCTGTGTTTTATAAAACTCAAAGCCATCAATATTCGGTTTTGCTGCAGAGCCAATAATTCCAAAGGACTTGGAATTAGGGCCAGAGACATTCGCATTGAAGCTGAAATTTGGCGGTATATACTTAACGTTCGTTAAAGAGTTCTCCTTGAGATATTTTTCCTCGTTTGTGTTAATGCAGATTATTGCATCGTATGCCGAAAGTGAAGCTATCTCATCAGCTTTTGTGGTCTGATAAGGAGCAGAATAGCCCATTTCTTCGAATGCTTGCTGCCTTAAATGCATTACATCATGAATTTCGCAAATCTTAAATGCTCGCACTCCCTCTAATATTTTGTCGAATAAATTGTAGCTGCTGTAAATGAACTTAAAATTTTGCTTGTTAAGAAAGTCTTGAATTTCATTGATCGCGCTATTAGTAAGCCCTGCGCCCAACGTCACCGTCGTCCCGGGTAATGGGCTTTTTTTGTTGCTCCTTGTGATGAAAATAACGTGGATATCATCCACGATTTTCCGGAGCAGTGTATATCTATTACGAATTAGGGAACCGCAGCCTAGGGGCTCTTCCCAAAACGGATGGTGGCACAGAAAACAGAGTTTGCTTCCCATTTATTATGATCCGCTAATTTTCTGCTCAGATTTATTTCTGTTCTTCATCGTTGGGCGGCCTCAACTCCATAATACTTAGATGTAGACCTATGGGAGTCATCAAATTTTCGGCCAAGTGGACATCGGCGACAAATTTCAAACTTTCTTTGCCCGGGATTTATCCCGATTCCTGAGAGAAAGGCAAATTCAGAGCCATAATTGGTGTGCCAATAAAGCTACTCTTCGATGTGGATGGATTGCCCGCTATCCCTTCCGTGAGGCCAGCAGGATGCTGGTTTCCGTGGATGCGATGCCGTCGAGAAGGCGGATGGTCGACAGTAGCCTGTCGAAATTCTCCAGGGTGTCGGTCTCGATATCCGCGACGACATCCCAGCGGCCGTTAGTGGTGTGCAGGGCGCGCACCTCGGGAAAGCCGTAGAGGCGGCGCAGGATCGCCTCGGCGCGATGGCCTTCCACCTCGATCATCATGACCGCGCGGACGCGATTTGCGCTGCCGTCCTCGCGCAGGCGGACCGTGAAACCCTGGATGACGCCGTCGGCGACAAGCCGGTCGATACGCGCCCGCACCGTTGCCCGGGACACCTTGAGATCGGCGGCGAGCGTTGCCACCGGCTGGCGCGCGTCGTGGCGAAGCAATGAGATGAGCTGGCGGTCTAGGTCGTCCATGCGGTGTCACTTTGCCAAGTGTGCGTTGTCATAGTGCTAAATCATACTGCGCAAAGTGCCAAATCTCCAACTATTCGCCAACTCCGATTGCTGCGATTCTCCGGGAACGAATGCAGCAGGAAATGCGGGAGCGGTGGATGACGACAGATCGAAAGGCCACGCCGATCGGCATTCTCGGAGTGCCTCTCGAGGCGGGGACGGGACGGCGTGGCGCGTCGATGGGACCGCAGGCCCTGCGGGTTGCAGAACTGCCCGAGCGACTTGAAGCGCTCGGCTGGCGCGTGACGGATTTCGGCGACGTTGCTCCAATTGCGGCCGGCGACGTCGGCAGGCTCGAATTCGAGGGCAAAACCTATCTGCCGGAGACGGTCGCCGGCTGGGTGAGACCGCTGGCGCGCAAGGCGCATGAGGTCGCGGCGTCCGGCCACCTGCCGATCTTCCTCGGTGGCGATCACAGCCTCTCCATGGGATCGGTAATGGGCGTGGCGCGCCACTGGCGGGAAAAGGGGCGGCCGCTCTTCGTGCTGTGGCTCGATGCGCATGCGGATTTCAACACGCCGTCGATTTCACCCTCGGGCAACATGCACGGCATGTCGCTGGCCCTGCTTGCCGGCGAGAAGGAACTGGCGCCGGTCTTTGCCGGGGAGCCGACCGTGGCGGTGGATCCCGCGCGCATGTGCATCTTCGGCGCGCGCTCGATCGATCCGGGCGAGCGGGAGCTTCTGAAGGCGCGCGGCGTTACGGTGATCGACATGCGCCAGATCGACGAACACGGCGTTTCCGTGCTGATGCGCCGCTTCCTGGAGCGGGTGCAGGCGGAAGACGGCGTGCTGCATGTTTCACTCGACGTCGACTTCCTCGATCCCTCCATCGCGCCAGGCGTCGGTACCACCGTCCCGGGCGGCGCCACCTATCGCGAGGCGCATCTGGTGATGGAGATGCTGGAGGATTCCGGCCTTGTCGGCTCGCTCGACGTGGTCGAACTGAACCCCTTCCTCGACGAGCGCGGACGTAGCGCGACGGTGCTAGCGGAACTCGTCGCCAGCCTTTTCGGACAGGAAGTCATGGATCGGCCGACGCAGGCCTTTAGCTGAGATTGTTGGAGGAAGAAATGAGCCGTCTGCCGGAAGATTATATCGACGCCGAACACCGCCTTGGCGCGCATAACTACAAGCCGCTCGACGTGATCCTGACCAAGGGCGAGGGGATCTGGCTCTGGGACGTGGAGGGCAATCGCTATCTCGACTGCCTGTCGGCCTATTCGGCGGTGAACCAGGGGCATTGCCATCCGAAGATCTTCGAGGCGATGGTCAAGCAGGCTTCCAAGCTGACGCTGACCTCGCGGGCGTTCCGCAACGACCAGCTTGCTTATTTCTACGAGGAGATCGCGGCGCTTACCGGTTCGCACAAGGTACTGCCGATGAACTCGGGCGCCGAGGCGGTCGAAACGGCAATCAAGGCCGTGCGCAAGTGGGGTTACGAGGTCAAGGGCGTGAAGAAGAACGAGGCGGAGATCATCGTCTGCTCGGACAACTTCCATGGCCGCACCATGGGGATCGTCGGCTTTTCGACGGATCCGGTGGCCAGGCAGGGCTTCGGCCCCTTCGCGCCGGGCTTCCGCGTGGTGCCTTTCGGCGACTTCGAGGCGTTTGCGGCGGCCGTCACGCCGAACACGGTCGCTTTCCTAGTTGAGCCGATCCAGGGCGAGGCGGGCGTCGTCATTCCGCCGGCCGGCTATTTTGCCAGGGTGCGCGAGCTTTGTACCGAGAAGGGCATCACGCTGATCCTGGACGAGATCCAGACCGGGCTTGGCCGCACCGGCAAGCTTCTGGCCGAAGAGCATGAAGGCATCGAGGCGGATGTGACGCTGGTGGGCAAGGCGCTGTCCGGCGGCTTCTATCCGGTTTCGGCGGTCCTTTCCAATTCCGAGGTGCTGGGCGTTCTCAAACCCGGCCAGCACGGGTCTACCTTCGGCGGCAATCCGCTTGCCTGCGCGATCGCGCGAGCCGCGCTGAAGGTGCTGGTGGAGGAAGGCATGATCGAGAATGCCGAGCGCGAAGGCGATTATTTCCGCAAGGGCCTTGCCTCGATCCGCTCCAACGCGGTGCGCGAGGTAAGGGGGCGCGGGCTGATGCTTGCCGTCGAACTGCATCCGGAAGCTGGCGGAGCGCGCCGCTATTGCGAGGCGCTGCAGGCGGAAGGCATCCTTGCCAAGGATACACATGATCATACGATCCGCATCGCGCCGCCGCTCGTCATCCGCCGCGAGGATGTCGACTGGGCGCTGGAGCGGTTCGACAAGGTGCTGACGCGTCTTTCCTGAAGGAGGCGGATTGAACCGTACCGGCTTTTCAGCTTACCTCCCGGCCGCGCTATAATCGCGTCGACCTTTTTTCGGGAGAGACTGTGACATGGAAAGCCGTTACCCGCGCCCGACCGACAACGCGTTTCTCGGGGCTTCGCTGAAAGGCGGGTCGCACGAGCCGACCTATGGCGGCGCGCTCTCCTTCATGCGTCGCCGTTATTCCCGCGATCTGGACGGCGTCGATCTGGTCGTCTGGGGGATTCCCTTCGATGCGGGCGTTTCCAACCGTCCTGGCGCGCGCTTCGGCCCGCAGGCGATCCGGCGCGCCTCGGCGATCTTCGACGGTGACCCGCAATACCCCTTCGGCTTCGACCCGTGGGAGGTGCTGGCAGCCGTCGACTACGGCGACGCCGTATTCGACTATGCGCTGCATGCGGATATCCACGGCCATATCGAGCATCAGGCGCGGGAAATCCTCGATAGCGGCGCACATCTGTTTTCGCTCGGCGGCGATCATTCGGTCACCATGCCGCTGCTGAGAGCCCATGCCGCGAAGCACGGGCCGCTGGCACTGGTGCAGTTCGACGCGCATCAGGACACCTGGGGCGACGGCGGTGACCGGCTCGATCACGGCTCCTTCGTGCTGAATGCGGTGAACGAAGGCGTCATCGACGCGGACAGGTCGATCCAGATCGGCATCCGCACCCATGCGCCGGTCGATTGCGGGATCGAGATCCTCTACGGCTACGACTTCGACATGCTGGGCGTGAAGGGCATCGCCGAGAGGATCCGCGAGCGCGTCGGCGATGCGGCGGCCTACATGACCTTCGACATCGACTGTCTCGACCCGGCCTTTGCGCCGGGTACCGGAACGCCGGTCGCGGGCGGGCCGTCGTCGCGCGAGGCGCTCTCGGTGCTGCGCGATCTCGGCGGGGTCAACTTCGTCGGCGGGGATATCGTCGAAGTGGCGCCCGCCTATGACCATGCCGACATCACCGCGATCGCCGGAGCGACCGTGGCGCTGACCTATATCGGCGTGCTGGCGGAGAAAAGGCGGATGTGAGTCAGCCGGCGCGCTGAGCGTCGTTCTGCCGATCGCGGCCGTTGTCGTTGTCCGGAATCTGCGTCCAGGACCGGTACAGGGGATGCGCATCCCGCATCAGGTCGTAAAGGCCGGCCATGACGTTGAGAAAGGCGAGTTTGCCGCAATAGGTCAGCGCGGTGCCGGCGATAATCAGCGGGATTGAGGGCCACACGGCACCCCACAGCCCGATGACAAAGCCGATGCCGGCGAGCAGGGAAAAGCCGAGCGCCTTGCGGTTGGCATCCTGCGGCACCGGCACGATGGCACGGTTGAGCCAGACCCGTTCACCAAGGACGGCGCGCGCGTGCCAGCGATCGAAGCGCCGGGGGGCCGGAAAGACGCGCGGATTGAGCCAGAGCCAGACGGCGACGACGCCGATGCAGGCAAGCGCGAGTGGCCAGCCCAGCTCTACATGCGACCAGATCGCGAGATAGAGGATGGGCAGGGTGGCGAAGCGGGTCCACACGCTCCAGCCGCTGGCGTGCCGCTTCCAGACTTCCGAATCCATGCCGAGCATACGCAGACGCCCCGGGTCCATCGGGCGCAGGAGCCGGCTCACGGGTCGAGGGTGCTCCGCTCTCGGGGCTGCGAGTTTCGAATTTGTCTCGTACGGCAGAGACATTTGCCGCCTCGGGCGTCGATTGGTCGGGAATTCGGTCAGACTACCCAAAATACAATCACCGGAGCCGCGGGCTCAATTGGAAAATCCCTAAAAATGCCCGCGCAAAGGGTATGCGGCAGGTGGATATACGGCCAGGCGGTTGCTTCAAACGCGCATTTTCACATAGCTGCCAGGGGCTTCCTCGAGGATCTTCATTCGCTTTGCGCCGGGCTTGCGCGCCTTCACAAGTTCGCCGTCATGTGTGCGGATCCACTCATCCCAATGCGGCCACCACGAGCCGGGATATTCCTTCGCCCTGGCGATCCAGTCTTCCAGCTCGCCCTTCAGCGAGGGGTTGAGCCAGTACTGGTACTTGTTCTTGTCCGGCGGATTGACCACGCCGGCGATGTGACCCGAGCCCGCGAGTACAAAGGTAACCGGCCCGCCGAAGGACTTTGAGCCGAGGAACACGGATTTCGGCGGCGCGATGTGATCCTCGCGCGCGGCGAGATTGTAGATCGGCGTCCTGACCTTCGAGAGATCGAGCTTCTCGCCGGCGATTTCCATGGTGCCCTTCGTCAGGCGGTTCTCCAGATAGCAGTTGCGCAGATAGAAGGAGTGGTTCGCCGCCGGCATGCGGGTGGAATCCGAGTTCCAGTAAAGAAGGTCGAAGGGGAAGGGTTCCCGGCCCTTGAGGTAGTTGTTGACCACGTAGGGCCAGATCAGGTCGTTGGAGCGCAGCAGGTTGAAGGCGGAGGCCATCTTGCTGCCTTCCAGATAGCCTTTTTCCTGCATCCGCCGCTCCATGGCGGCGATCTGTTCCTCGTCCACGAACACCTTCAGATCGCCCGCATAGGTGAAATCGACCTGCGTGGTGAAGAAGGTCGCGGTCCTGATGCGGTCGTCGCCGATCGCCGCCATATAGGCGAGGGTCACGGCAAGGAGCGTTCCGCCAACACAGTAGCCGATGGCGTTTACCTCTTCCACGCCGGTCGCCCGCCTGACCACGTCGAGGGCTTCCAGAATGCCCTCGCGCATGTAGTGCTCGAAGCTCTTGCGCGCCTGCCGCTCGTCCGGGTTCACCCACGAAACGACGAAGACCGTATGCCCCTGGGCGACGGCCCAGCGGATGAAGGACTTCTCGGGATTGAGGTCGAGAATGTAGAACTTGTTGATCCAGGGCGGCACGATCAACAGGGGCCGCTTGAGCACTTCCGCTGTCGTCGGCTCGTACTGGATGACCTGGCAGACGTCGTTCTGCGCGATCACCTTGCCGGGTGTCAGCGCCAGGTTTTCACCGACGCGGAACTTCGTCGGGTCCGACTGACGGATCTTCAACTCGCCCTTGCCGGCCTTGATATCCTCTGCAAGCAACTTCATGCCGCGCACGAGGTTCTCGCCGTTCGTCTCCAGCGTTTCGCGCAGGAGCTCCGGATTGGTGAGCACGAAATTCGACGGCGACAGGGCGTTGGCGATCTGCTTGACGTAGAAATCGGCCTTGTGGCGGGTGTGTTCGTCGAGGCCGCTTGCGTCCTGAACCAGCGTTTCCGCCCATTGCGACGTGATCAGGTAGAGCTGCTTCACGAAGTCGAAGAACTGATTTTCGTTCCATTCGGGATCCTGGAAGCGCTTGTCACGCGGATCAGGCGCAATCGAGGGATCGGCCTTCTCGCCCATCATTCGCTTGAGCGAGGAATTCCAGAGGTTCACGTAGTTCGTCCAGAGCCGCGATTGCGCCTCGACCGCCCGCTGCGGGTCCGACATCCAGTATTCGCCGACCTGGGACAGGGTCTTGAAGATGGACGACAGATCGTCGGCCATCTCGTTCTTGATCTCGCCCTTTTCGCGGGGCTCGATATAGGCGGCAAATGCCTTTCCCGCATTCTCGACCACTTTCGCGAGGTTCTGCGCGAAAGCCTCGGGGTTTTTCACGATATACTGAAGAAGCGGATTCTGACGTTCTTCGGTCATCGTTCAGCGTCTCCCCGGGTAGTTTCGTGTGCCTTGAACGGCGTTCTGCCCACATAATAGCGCGTCATGACAGGGGGCTGACAAGATGGTGAAAGCTGGCCCCTTTTCCGAATTGCACCAAAGGAGTAAAGAATGTCGCCCATTGCCGGTAACCGGTGCATGCACCGGCCGGTCGGGATCGGGATGATTGGTGAGAATCAGACCGAATTCCGGTATTGTGCGAATTGTGTTGACGTTGAGGCAAACGATTCCCTGCATTCGGTCTCGACGGCTCGGCTCTGTAAGGAGCTTTGGAAGGTGACGACTATGCGTGCTCGCGCACTTCTGCCCGTTCTTGCTGCCCTCGCGGTCGGCGCATGCGCGCTCGATCCGAACGAGACCCTTATCGAGGCACTCGAAACGCCGCAGGCCGCAACGGCGAGCACGGCATCCGCACATCCGCTGCCGGCACCCGACCAGGCAGCCGCAACGTCACCGCTCATCCACGGCACGCAAAACGGAACCGGCGCGGCGCAGGAAGGCCTGCTGTCCTATGAGGAGCAGACGGCAACGCGCTCCTCGCTCGAGGCGCTGGCGAAGTCGCGCGCATCCGGTCAACCGTCGGCGTCGACCTCCTCCGTCGATGTGTTGCGCAAGCTTGGCGCCACGCATGGCGATGCCGCTATCGCAGACATCGAAGGCGCACCCGCGGCGGCACAATAGCCGCTCCGCGAGGCCCTCCCATCCGATCCCGGACAATCGGATCGAAGCGCGGGCCTTACGGGCCACGCGCCGAGAAAACTTGCTTTCCCGTACGAAATGGACGATGCGCAAGACTGCGCGGACTGTTAAACAATCGCCCGCGGGACAGAGTGTCCCGCATGGTCTGAAACCCGCCCGGCGAGAAGAGCCGGCGCCCTGACATATAGAAGGCCAGTGCCATGGAAGACTTCTACAAGACGCGGCGACTGCCGCCCTATGTCTTTGAACAGGTCAACCGCTTGAAGGCAAAGGCACGCGCAGCAGGCGCCGACATCATCGACCTGGGCATGGGCAATCCCGACCTGCCGACACCGCGCCACATCGTCGAAAAGCTGGTGGAGACCGTGCAGAACCCGCGGACGCACCGCTATTCGGCCTCCAAGGGCATTCCCGGCCTCCGCAAGGCGCAGGCCGGCTACTATGCCCGCCGCTTCGGCGTGAAGCTCAATCCGGATACGCAGGTCGTCGCCACCCTGGGGTCCAAGGAAGGCTTCGCCAACATGGCGCAGGCGATCACTGCCCCGGGCGACGTGGTGCTGGTGCCCAATCCGAGCTATCCGATCCACGCCTTCGGCTTCCTGATGGCGGGTGCGGCGTTGCGATCGATCCCGTCCGAGCCGACACCCGAAGTATTCAGCGCGCTGGAGCGGGCGATCATCCATTCGGTGCCGAAGCCGATCGCGCTCATCCTCTGCTATCCGGCGAACCCGACTGCCTATGTGGCTGACCTCGACTTTTATCGCGATGTCGTCGCCTTCGCCAAGAAGCACGAAATCTTCATTCTGTCGGACCTGGCCTATTCGGAGATCTATTTCAACGACACGCCGCCGCCTTCCGTGTTGCAGGTGCCGGGCGCGATCGACGTGACGGTCGAATTCACCTCGCTGTCGAAGACCTTCTCCATGCCGGGCTGGCGCATGGGCTTCGCGGTCGGCAACGAGCGGCTGATCGCCGCGCTCGCGCGGGTGAAGTCCTATCTCGACTACGGCGCCTTCACGCCGATCCAGGTGGCGGCGGCCGCCGCCCTCAACGGCCCGGACGATTGCATTGCCGAGACGCGCGACATCTATCGCAAACGCCGCGACGTGCTGGTGGAATCCTTCACCCGGGCCGGCTGGCCGATCCCGGCTCCCGAAGCCAGCATGTTCGCTTGGGCGCCGATCCCCGAGAAGTTTCGCTCGCTCGGAAGCCTTGAGTTTTCCAAGCTTCTCATCGAGAAGGCCGATGTGGCGGTATCGCCAGGCATCGGTTTCGGCGAGTACGGCGACGACTATATCCGCATCGGCCTTGTGGAGAACGAACAGAGGATCCGGCAGGCGGCGCGCGGTATCCGCCGTTTCCTTGAAACGGCGGACGAAACGTTGCACAACGTGGTCCCCGTCAGGGCATCCCGCTAACCCATAGAACCCGGATCGACTTTTCAAATGGCGAATGACTTGCGTTTGGGCGTCGCAGGCCTTGGTACGGTCGGCGCATCGCTGGTGCGGCTTGTAAGCGAGAAATCGGACGCGCTGGCAAGGCGCTGCGCACGCGGCGTCCGCGTTACCGGGGTGAGTGCGCGCAGTCGCGGACGGGATCGCGGTATCGATCTTTCCGGCATTGCGTGGTTCGACGATCCGGTGAAGCTTGCGACAAGCGGCGAGATCGACCTCTTCGTCGAGCTGATGGGAGGTGACAGCGGGGCAGCGGAAGAAAGCGTGCGTGCGGCGCTTTCCTCCGGCAAGCATGTGGTGACGGCCAACAAGGCGCTGCTGGCAAAGCACGGCGTGGAACTGGCGAAGCTTGCCGAAGAAAACGGCGTCAGCCTCAATTTCGAGGCGGCGGTGGCAGGCGGCATTCCGATCGTCAAGACGATGCGCGAAAGCCTTGCCGGCAATCACGTGAACCGCGTCTACGGCATCCTGAACGGCACCTGCAACTACATCCTGACCCGGATGGAGCGCGAGGGTCTGGCCTTTGCCGAATGCCTGGCCGACGCGCAGCGGCTTGGATACGCGGAAGCCGATCCGACCTTCGATATCGAAGGCTTCGACACGGCCCACAAGCTGGCGCTGCTGACGAGCCTGGCCTTCGGCTGCGAGATCGACGCCGGCGCAATCTATGTCGAGGGCATTTCCTCCATCACCATCGCCGATATCGAGGCGGCGGACGAACTCGGATATCGTATCAAGCTGCTGGGCGTGGCCCAACGCACCGAGACCGGCATCGAACAGCGCGTCCATCCGACCATGGTGCCGAAGTCCTCGGCGATTGCCCGCATTGACGGCGTGCTGAATGCGGTGGCGGTGGACGGCGACACGGTGGGCGAAGTGGTGCTGGTCGGTCCCGGTGCCGGCGGCAATGCGACCGCCTCGGCCGTGGTCGCCGACATTGCCGACATCGCCCGCGGGGATCGTACGCCGACGCTCGGCAAGCCGGCCGCGGAGCTGGAGCCCTACAAGCCCGCCGGCATGCGCAAGCATGAGGGCGGTTACTATATCCGCCTTTCCGTCTACGACCGTCCCGGCGCTTTCGCCCGGATCGCGCAGGAAATGGCTACGCAAAACATCTCGCTGGAATCGATCGTGCAGCGCCGACGCGCGGTCAGGAGTGACGCGCCAGGGTCGAGCCAGCCGGCCGAACCTCAGCCCGTCATCCTGATCACATACGAGACGACGGAGGCGGCGATCCGCGAGGCGCTCGAGATCATTGCCAGCCAGAACGTCATCGCCGACAGACCGCAGATGATCCGTATCGAAAAACTGTCGTGAGTTGGGTATAGGCATGGGCGGCGGATGGCCGATCCTGCCGGAACGATCCGCTGCCTGCCTGTGACCGGGAGCCCTGAATGTCGAAGATTGAAGTCGGAAAGAGCGAAGTGCTGGACCGTATCCTGACGCTGGAACTGGCGCGCGTGACGGAACGCGCCGCGGTGGCGGCGGCACGGCTGCGCGGGCGCGGCGACGAGAAGGCAGCCGACCAGGCTGCGGTGGACGCCATGCGCCGCGAGCTCAACCGGCTGCCCATCGAAGGCACGGTGGTGATCGGCGAAGGCGAACGCGACGAAGCGCCGATGCTCTATATCGGCGAGGAGGTGGGCACGCGGCAGGGGCCGAAGGTGGATATCGCCCTCGACCCGCTGGAAGGCACGACCATCTGCGCCAAGAACCTGCCGAATTCGCTGGCCGTCATTGCGCTGGCGCCGGCCGGGGGGCTGCTGAACGCTCCCGACAGCTACATGGAAAAGATCGCGATCGGCCCCGGTTATCCGCAGGGCCTTGTCGATCTCGACGCGCCGATCGCCGAGAACCTGAATGCGCTGGCCAAGGAAAAGGGCGTGCCAGTGGGCGAAGTGACGGCCTGCGTGCTCGATCGTCCGCGCCATGCCCGGCTGATTGAGGACATCCGCGCGGCCGGTGCGTCCATCCGCCTGATCGGCGACGGCGACGTTGCCGGGGTGATCCACACGACCGATCCCGACGAGACGGGTATCGACATCTATGTCGGCATCGGCGGCGCGCCGGAAGGCGTTCTTGCGGCTGCCGCCCTGCGCTGCATCGGCGGCCAGATGCAGGGCCGGCTGGTGATCACGCGCGACGAACAGGTGGAACGCGCGCATCGCATGGGAATTTCCGATATCAAGCGGAAATACATGATGGAGGAAATGGCGAGCGGCGACGTGCTTTTCGCAGCGACCGGCGTCACCGACGGCAATTTCCTGCAGGGCGTGAAATTCGGCCGTCGCAGCATCACGACCCATACCGTGGTCATGCGCTCCACTACGGGCACGGTTCGCTATATCAAGGCGCAGCACACCCATACCGAGAAGTTCCTCCTGGATTGACTGGCAGAGGGAGAATGCAGGCGGCAGGGGATGAAGGCGAAAGGCGGGTCGTCCTCGGCGTCACGCGCTCGGCTTCCGGTCGCGTCTGGCGGGAGCGGCTCGATGCGGGTGAAAATGCGCAAGCGTTGACGATCGCCCAGCGGCATGGGCTGCCGGACGTCGTATCCCGCGTATTGGCCGGGCGTGGCGTCACGGCCGATCAGGCGCTGGAATTCCTGGAACCCTCGATCCGCGACCTGATGCCGGATCCCTCCAGCCTGACCGGGATGGACCAGGCGGCGTTCCGGGTCGCCGACGCGCTGGAGCGGGGCGAGCGGATCGCGATTTTCGGCGATTACGACGTCGATGGGGCGACATCATCGGCCCTGTTGTCACGCTACCTCGCGGCGCTCGGTATCGAAAGCCGCATCTATATTCCAGACAGGATCATCGAGGGTTACGGCCCCAACGGCACGGCTATCGAGCAGCTGAAAGCGGAAGGTGCGGGGCTCCTCGTCTGCGTCGACTGCGGCAGCACCTCTTTCGAGGCCTTCGACGCGGCGAGCAAGGTCGGCCTGCCGGTGGTGGTGCTCGATCATCATCAATGCGGCGTCGAACTGCCCCGTGTGGAAGCGCTCGTCAATCCGAATCGCCAGGACGATCTCTCGGGGCAGGGGCATCTCGCCGCCGTTGGCGTGACGTTCCTTTTCCTTGTGGCGCTGAACCGGGAATTGCGTCGGCGCGGAGCCTTCAAGACGCGGCGCGAGCCGGACCTCCTGGCGCTGCTCGATCTCGTCGCTGTGGGAACGGTTTGCGACGTGGTTCCGCTCAAGGGCCTGAACCGGGCCTATGTGACGCGTGGGCTGGGCATTCTGCATCGGCGGATGAATTCCGGTCTCGCGGCCCTGTGCGATACATCGCGGGTGCATGGCAAGCCGACGCCCTATCACCTGGGCTTCCTGATAGGCCCCCGGATCAACGCGGGAGGACGGATCGGTGACGCCGCGCTCGGCGCCCGCTTGCTGACGACGGAAGATGCGGAGGAGGCACGGGAAATTGCCGCCGTGCTGGAGGGCCTCAATCAGGAGCGGCAGGCGGTGGAAGCCGCCATGCTCGAGGAAGGCGAGGCGCAGGCTTTTGCCGCACTGCAGGCCGGCGATCCCTCCGTGCTTCTCACAGGCTCGCAGGGCTGGCATCCGGGCGTGGTGGGGCTGGTAGCCTCACGGCTGAAGGACCGTCATCGCCGGCCGGTTTTCGCCATCGCCTATGACGATGCGGGCAAAGGCACCGCGTCGGGCCGTTCGGTTGCCGGTGTCGACCTCGGCAAGGCAGTTCGCGCGGCCGTAGAGGCCGGCATTTTGGTCAAGGGCGGCGGTCACGCCATGGCCGCCGGGTTGACGGTGATGAAGGATCGCGAGGCGGACCTTGCGGCATTCTTCGAAGAGAGGCTTGCGAACGACGTTGCCGTTGCGACAGCCGAACACGAACTGAAGATCGACGGTGTGGCGACAGCGGCTGGCGCGACGGTTGACCTGCTGCACAAGATCGAAAGCGCCGGGCCCTATGGCGCGGGGCATCCGGAGCCCGTCTTCGCGTTGCCGAGCCATCGGCTCACGTTTGCCGATGTGGTGGGCAACGGTCATATCCGCCTGTCAGTCTCCTCCAATGCCGGGGAAAGCCTCAAGGGGATCGCCTTCAAGGCCGCCGACACGCCGCTCGGCCAGTTCCTGCTGGGCCGGCGCGGCATGCCGCTACATCTTGCCGGTGCCCTGTCGATCGATACCTGGCAGGGAGCGGAACGGGTGCAGCTTCGCGTTCTGGACGCCGCCGACCCGACGCTCAATCGCCCTTGAGCGCCCGTTTGGCTTTCTGAAGGCGTGAGCGGATCTCGGCCGCCCGTCCGGGCTTCTCGCTCTGCCGGGCACGGCCAAGCGCCAGGGCATCTTTCGAAACGGTGTCTGTGATCGTGCTGCCCGCAGCAATATAAGCGCCGTCGCCGATCGTAACGGGGGCCACCAGCGTCGAATTGGACCCGATGAAGGCGCCGGCGCCGATATCGGTGTGGTGCTTCAACACGCCGTCGTAATTGCAGGTAATGGTGCCGGCGCCGATATTGGCCTTCGCGCCGACGCGGGCGTCGCCGATATAGGTCAGGTGATTGACCTTCGCACCGGCCTCGACAGTGGCGTTCTTGATCTCGACGAAATTGCCGATATGTGCTGCCTCGCCGATCCTGGCGCCCGGCCGCAGGCGGGCGTATGGCCCAAGCGTCGCCGCGGCACCTACATCCGCCCCTTCCAGATGGCTGAAGGCGCGGATCCGTGTGCCGTTTTTCACCACTACTCCCGGCGCGAAGACGACGTTCGGCTCGACAACCACGTCACTGCCGAGGACCGTGTCGTGGGAGAAGAAGATCGTCTCGGGCGCGACGAGCGTCGCGCCGTTATCCATGGCGGCGTTGCGCATGCGGTTCTGGAAGACGGCCTCGACGGCCGCAAGCTGGGCGCGGGTGTTAATGCCCTGAACCTCGTCTTCCGGCGCGCTTTCAGTCATCACCGAGAGGCCGCGTGCGCGCGCGATCTCGACCGCATCGGTGAGATAGAACTCGCCCTTGGCATTGGCATTGCCGATGGCTTCCAGCAGGGAAGCGAAATGGGGCCCGCGAAAACCCATGATGCCGGAATTGCAGAAGGTGATCCTGCGCTCCGTTTCGGAGGCGTCGCGCTCTTCGCGGATCGCGGCCAACTGGTCGCCATCCATGACGAGGCGGCCGTAGCCGAAGGGGTTCGCGGCCTCGAAGCCGAGTACGGCGAGGTCCGCGCCTTGGTCAAGGCGGGCGCGGATCCGCTTGAGCGTGGTGGTTTCGACCAAGGGCGTGTCGCCGAACAGCACGAGCACGTGATCCGGCGTATCTGCCAGGGCCCTGGAGGCGGCGCGTGCGGCATGCGCGGTGCCCAGGCGCTCTGCCTGGATGTGGCAGCTGGCATTCGGGGAGAGCCTTGCGACGAGCGCCTCGACATTCTCCATGTCCGGCCCGATGACGACGGCGACACGGTCGATGCCGGCCTGCGCGACGGCCGTCAGCACGTGACCGAGAAGCGGCAATCCGCCGACTTCATGCATCACCTTCGGCAATGCGGACTTCATCCGGGTGCCGAGACCGGCGGCCAGGACAATGGCGAGGCATGAGGGCGTGGACATCGACTATCCCCGAGACTTGAAGGTTGCCGTTTCTTCCGATGCCGGACCGGCTGCGTCAAGGGGAAGCCGAACTCAATCCGTTTCGGACAGGTAGCAATGAGCGCCGAAGGTGGGCTGCGGCGAAGTTTTCCCCGGTAATACGGGGCAGACCTATCCTTTGCCTTGAATATAGCGAGGCAGGACATGACCACTCCCCATTACGCGATCGAGGAAGTTGCCGCAGCGCAGGCCCAGAAGCACGTCACCGTGAACGAAGCCCTGCATGTCATCGATCAGGCCATGAATCTGGTGGTGTTGCGGAGAGACCTGACCGAGCCGCCCGCCGATCCTGCGGAAGGCGACAAATATGCGATCGCGTCGCCGGCATCCGGGGCGTGGACAGGCAGGGAGGGACAGATTGCCGTCCTCGTCAACGGCATCTGGCATTTCTTCACCCCGGAGACGGGATGGCGGCTCTACGATCAGGCGACGAAACAACTGCTCGTCTGGGATGGATCTGAATGGAAGCCCCTGCTTGAGACCGAGGTACCGCAGTCTTTCGGCGTCAATACGGGGGCGGATTCCTATAATCGGCTGGCCGTGAAATCCGACGCGGCGCTGTTGTCGCACGACGATGTCACACCCGGCTCGGGCGACATGCGCCTCGTCGTGAACAAGAAGACCCAGGGCAATACCGCATCGCTGATTTTTCAGACCAGCTACTCCGGGCGCGCCGAGGTCGGTAATTCCGGTTCGGACGCTCTGGAACTGAAGGCCTCGGCCGACGGTGCGGCCTGGGTCGACAGCCTGCTGCTCGACCCCGCCGGTCACACGTTTCGTGTCACATTGAACGGTCAGGAACGCAGCCGATGGACCGCGGCAGGGCTCGGGATCGGTACCTTGTCGCCAACGTCACTTCTTGACGTGAACTCGGACAGGATGCGCCTGCGCAATCCCCGAACGCCGGCGTCACCAACAGATTCCGGCAATCAGGGCGACATCTGCTGGGATGCGAATTTCGTCTATGTCTGCACGGCCGCCAACACATGGCGTCGTGCTGCACTGAGTACCTGGTGAGAGGATAGGGAACGGGCACGCGGAGAAGCCACGTGCCCGCCCGGGTACTTGCTGCCGTTATGCCGCGCGTACGTTGGCGAGGAACTTCTGCAGTTCGCCGTTTAGCAACTGCGACTGGGTCGCAAGGTCACGGGCGGAAGCAAGCACCTGGCTTGCCGCCGAACTCGACGCCTGTGCAGCTTCGGTAACTCCGGCAATATTGGCGGTGACTTCGTTCGTGCCGATTGCCGCCTGCTGGATGTTGCGCGCCACTTCTGTCGTTGTGGCCCCTTGTTCCTCGACCGCTGCGACGATTGCCGACGCAATCTGGCTGATATCGCCGATCGTGCTGCCGATGCTGGAAATCGCGGTTGCCGCTTCTCCCGTCGACGTCTGCATGCTCGTGATCTGGGCCGCGATCTCCGCCGTTGCGCGCCCAGTCTGTTCCGCCAGCCCCTTGACTTCCTGGGCGACGACGGCAAAGCCCTTGCCTGCTTCGCCGGCGCGTGCGGCTTCGATGGTGGCATTGAGCGCCAGGAGGTTTGTCTGCGCGGCGATATCCTCGATCAGGCCGACGATCGCGCCTATCTTTTCGGCATCGCTCTGCAGTCCGGTCATGCGGGCATTGGTGTTGGCGGCCTGTGTCACGGCACGTGAGGCGACTTCGGTCGACTGATCGACCTGACGCCCGATTTCGGCTGCCGATCCGGCAAGCTCCTCAACCGCTTCAGCAACAGTGCGCACGTTTGCCGCTGCCTGGCTGGCGGCCGAAGCGACGGCTGCTGCCTGCGCATTCGTTTCCTCAGCGGAAGACGTGAGGGTTTCGGCGGCCTGCTGCAACTCTCTTGCCGCCTTCGATACGCCGTCGACGACCTGGCCTACTGCCTGCTCGAACTCGTCGGCCATGCGCGTGCGCTGCGCCCGCCGTTCTTCCCGGACCAGCAACTCGGCTTGGGTTTGCTGATTCAGTTCCTCCCTTGCACGGTCGACCGCCTTCCGCTTGATTGCCGCCACGGCCCGGCCGAGGTCGCCGATCTCGTCGGTGCGGCGGGCCTCGGTGATCTCCACGTCGAATTCGCCTTCGGCGATACGGACAAGCGTGGCTCCGAGGCGGCGCAACGGCCGCACCAACTGGGCGAAGCCGATATAGCTTGCAATCAGAACGCCAAGAACGAACCCAACGCCCGCCGTCACTAGGACGATCCTCATCATCAAATTTTTAAAGGATGCGATCTCGGAACGGATTGAGTCGAGGTTAGCCTGGTTGAGTTTGACGAGTTCGTCGATCTCGGCTTGATAGGACTTGCGATTGGCGCGGTTTGCTTCGTTATTGCCTTGTTCGTTGGCCGCTTCGGGGCCGACTTCGGTTCCAAGCCGGGCGGTTTCCGAACGGAATGCGCGAAACTCCTTCGTGCGGCGCACGACCTGGTCGAACGCCTGACGCCCCTCCAGCGGGACTATCTTCTCCCAGATCTCAAGGTGTTGGTCGATCAGGTCCAGGTTCTTCATAAGGCCCTGGGCGAACTTGGCGGCCTCTTGGCGGCCTCCCGAGGCGTAAATGCCGCGGGATTCCATGACCACCGCCGTCACGAGCCTGTTCAGATGCTCGCCGTTATAGGCCCTTTGGGATGCATTTTCGAAATCGGCGAGCTGAGCGTCATACTCGGAAATCACGTGCAGCGTGGCACCAACGATCAGTGCCACCACGAAACCCATTGCGGCGACGATCATGTAGATCTTGCCGCTTATACCCAGTCCGTTTCGCCGCTGCTGTGAGACTGCGTCTGTCATGCTCATGTTTTCCATCCAGCCACGTGTTTGAGCCGCGTGGATCACAACCACTTGATCCATCAGACATTTTCAGAAATCATCAAGGGTGGAAGCTAATTCGCGGTTGATGGCGGCATGCATATTGCGCGTGAGACAGTGCATGAAATGAGCGCTTTCGGTTCATTTCCGCCAGGACGCCGGTAGGCATGAACGGTTCGCATTCAAGGGCGTGGCGACTGCCATGTATCGTGGACCAGGCGGATACCCGGCCGTCCGCTGGGGTCGGCGCAAAACTCGACGCCCTCGGCCGACAAAGCCGCTACCAGGGCGGAAATCGTTCCTCGGCGTACGGCGCTATCCCGGCGCCGCGACTCGACGCGGCGGATCGTCGACTCCGATACGCCCGATGCGCGGGCCAGTTCCGGGATCGACCAATTCACCAGTCCCCTTGCCGCGCGAAACAACGCGCCACCAATATTTTCCGGCAGTGCGGCCCGGCAGGAAGGCTCCGCCTGCCGCTCGGCGTTGGCCCGATATCTTTGCTCCCACAATATGCGCGCCCGTTCGGCTTCGCGACGCTCGGTCTGATCGACGAAAACGCCCGCCGCCCGCAGCGGCGCGCCCACATCTCCGTGGATGGTCTCGAAACGGAAATGCAGCCAGCGCAGGCTGCCGTCGGCGCGTAAGATCCTGCATTCGTGGTCAATCAGGAGCATGTCGCGCAGGGACTGAGCGATATCGGGCAAGAGCTGCCGGTCGATCGGGTGAATGAGATCGGCGAAGACTGCAAAGGACGGCTTCACGTCTTGTGGCGACAGACCAAGCATGCGGTAAAGCCCGGGTGACCAGACATCCACGCCTTCGGCCAAATTGCAGGACCAGGTGCCGATCTCGGCGGTTTCCTCGATGAGCTTCAGATAGTGGTAGGAAGAAAAGCCGGTAGGCCGGTTGCGGGTCAATCGCATGGCGATACCATGTTCGAGCGTCCGCGTGCCAAGCGCTCAGATATTTTCCGCAAGTGCGGTCGCCAGGATGGATGAAAGCGTGTCGTCTTCGGCATTCTTATGAAACGGCTTTTGAGCGTGGAATGAAATGTGACAATGAAAATAGAGGCTTCTTGCGTTGCAGCAAAGGGTTGCGCCGCCGCCATTACCGCTTGTGATAGGCCGGAAGGAGGTAGACCCGCCTTGTTTTGAGAAAGCCGGCCATGCTACAGGCGAAGCGATGCTTTTGCGGGCTTCGCGCTTTCCAATGAGTTGAGGGCGAATGCCTAATCAAAAGCCATAGATTTCAATGGCTTAGGTACGTTCTTGCTGGATCGCCGCGATCTGACGGGAACTGGCCTGGCCGCAATCTTCAAAGCCGAGGAGATGCCCCTGTGACCGCCCGTCCAATCAAGCCGGAAAGCACACTGGGCAGGACGATCGAGAGATTGGCGTCGCGCCAGTCGCGGATCGGGATCATCGGCCTTGGCTATGTCGGCTTGCCACTCGCCGCGCGTTTCAGCGAAGTCGGCTTCGCCATCACCGGTTTCGATGTCGATGCGGGGAAGATCGCCGAGCTCAATCGCGATAACGGCTTCACCAAATATGTTGGCCGCGAGACGGTGCAGGTGCGCTTCGAAACCGACTTCCTGGCGACCGACGACTTTGCAAGAACGGCCGAATGCGACGCGCTGATCATCTGCGTGCCGACGCCGCTCGGCAAATACCACGACCCGGATATCGGCTATATTCTCGACGCCGCGCGGCGCATCCACCCGTATTTGCGCGAAGGGCAGATCGTTGCGCTGGAAAGCACGACTTACCCCGGCACGACAGAAGGCGACATGTTGCCGGAACTCCTGCGCGAAGGACTTTCGGTGGGCGAGGATTTCTTCGTCGTCTATTCGCCGGAGCGCGAAGACCCCGGCAATGCCAAGTTCGATATCCGAAGCATTCCCAAGGTGGTATCCGGGGTTACGGAAAACTGTCTTGCCGCTGCCGAGGCGCTCTATGGCGCGGCGGTCGATAATCTCGTGCCGGTTTCCTCCACCCGTGTCGCGGAGATGACCAAGCTGCTGGAAAACATCCATCGCAGCGTCAATATCGGCCTCGTCAACGAGATGAAGACTGTGGCAGACCGGATGGGGATCGATATATTCGAGGTGATCCGTGCCGCCGCCACCAAGCCCTTCGGCTTCACGCCCTACTACCCGGGACCGGGCGTCGGCGGCCACTGCATTCCGGTCGATCCGTTCTATCTGACCTGGAAGGCGCGCGAATACGGCATTCACACCCACTTCATCGAGCTTGCCGGCGAGATCAATCAGGCGATGCCGGATTTCGTCGTCGAGAAGCTGATGCATGCCCTGAACGAGGAAGGCAAGGCGCTCAAGGGCGCGCGCGTTCTCGTGCTCGGCGTCTCCTTCAAGAAGAATATCGACGACATGCGGGAATCGCCGAGCCTGCACGTGATCGAGGGGATCGCGGCAAAGGGTGGCAGGGTTTCCTATGCCGATCCTTTCGTGCCGCGTCTGAAAGCGGGGCACGGCGTTTCGTCGTCCTACGAAAGCCTGCACGCGGATGCGGCGACGATTGCCGCGCATGACGCCGTGGTGATCGCGACCGACCACGACAATTTCGATTACGATATGATCCTGCGGGAAGCGCGGCTGATCATCGACACGCGCGGCCGGTATCCGGCAACGGAAGCGAAGGTGACACGGGCCTGAGCTTGCGCTTGCAGCAGGGGAGGCGCGAAAGATGCGGATCGAATATCGCCCCATGAGCAAGGAGGACCTTGCGCTTGCGGTCGACTGGGCAGCGCATGAAGGCTGGAATCCCGGTCTGGAGGATGTCGAGGCGTTCTATGCTGCGGATCCCGGCGGCTACCTCATGGCCTATGCCAACGGAGAACCGGCGGCTTCAATCTCCATCGTTCGATATGGGGAGAGCTTCGCCTTTCTGGGGCTCTACATCACCCGCAAGGACTTGCGCGGGCAGGGCATCGGCCATGGCCTGTGGCGGCACGCGATTGCCAGCCTCGGCGACAGGACCATCGGCCTCGATGGCGTTGTCGAGCAACAGCCGAACTACCGGAAATCGGGTTTCGAATACGCTCATCGCAATGTGCGCATGAGCGGCATTTCCACGGCCGACATGCCGGTCGATCAGCGCATCGCAACGATCGGGAGGGGGCTTCATCGGACTGTCGTTTCCCACGATCGCGAGCATTTCCCCGAAGAGAGGGAGAATTTCCTGAAGGAATGGCTGGCTCCGGGCAGCGCCTCCCGTCGCGGATTTGCGGTCGTCGAAGACGGCGACATGAAGGGTTACGGGACGATTCGCGCCTGTCGGGACGGCTTCAAGATCGGTCCGTTGTTCGCCGAAGGCGAGGAGGTTGCCGATCTTCTGTTCCGCGCTCTTGCCGGAAGCGTGAGAGGGCAGGAAGTTATCCTTGATATTCCGGAGCCGAATGCAGGAGCCCAGGCGCTTGCGGAGCGCTATGAGCTTTCCCCGGTCTTCGAGACGGCGCGGATGTACAAAGGCAAGCCGCCAAAGCTGCCGCTGGAGCGGATCTTCGGTATCACCACTTTCGAACTCGGATAGGACTACGCCTTCATGCTGGCGCATCTCGACCGCTATCGTGCCTTCCTTCCCTATCCTCCGGCAGAGGTCGTGAGCGCGCCAACGGGCCCGCTTGCCGGCTTGCGCCTGGCAGTAAAGGATCTTTTCGACGTTGCGGGATATCCAACCGGTTGCGGCAACCCCCTGAAGCTGGCCGCAAGCGGCATCAAGCAGGACCATGCGCCGGTGGTGAAGCGCCTGCTCGATGCCGGTGCAGAGTTCTGCGGCAAGACCCATACCGACGAACTCGCCTGGTCGCTTTACGGGGTGAACGCGCATTTCGGGACACCGGTGAACCCTGTCGCGCCAGACCATATTCCCGGTGGTTCGTCTTCCGGCTCCGCCGCCGCTGTCGCCGGGCATCTTGCCGACATAGCCCTTGGCACGGACACGGGCGGCTCGGTGCGAGCGCCTGCTGCATTCTGCGGGCTGTGGGGCATTCGACCGACGCACGGCCGGGTCGCGCTCGACGGCTGCATGGCGCTGGCTCCAAGCTTCGATACCTGCGGCTTTTTCGCCCGGGATGGCGAAACGCTGAAGCTGGTTGCTGATGTGCTGATGGATGCGGATGAAGCGCCTTTTTCGAAGCAGAGGCTGTTGCTTCCTCAAGACCTGCTCGCGGGTGTCTCCGGCGAGGGGAGCAATCTGGTCGATCTGGCCTTACGGCGGATCGGGACTGTGTTCGGGCCGCTGGAAAGGGTGTCTGTCTATGACGGGCAGCGTGAAGCGCTTTATTCCGCCTTCCGCAACATCCAGGCCTCCGAGGTGCTTGCCATTCACGGTGAGTGGCAGGAGACGATGCATCCTCCGCTCGGTCCCGGCATTGCCGAGCGTTTTGCCTATGCCCGGTCACTGTCGTCCCATGCGGTGAGGGCCGCCGAGGAGTTGCGTATGGACTTCACCCGGCAAATGAAGGAGTTGCTCGGCCCGAACGGCATCGTAATTTCGCCGGTCGTGCATGATGCGCCGCTGAGGCTCAATGCGGGAGAGGCAGCGTTCGACAGCTATCGCCATGACGCCATGAAGCTTCTGTGCGTCGCTGGACTCGCCGGGTTGCCGCAGGTCGTTTTTCCGCTTGGGCGAGCGAATGGCGCGCCGTTCGGGCTTTCGGTGATCGGTCCGCGCAACTCCGATCGCAGCCTTATTGAGGTAGCGCGGAACATTTCGGAGGCTGTCGTTTGAGCCACGGAATTCTGCGAGACCTGGCGGGGACGGTCTCTTGGAATTGTCACAATTCTGTCATTTCCTCCGCCCGCTCGATGCCGTTAGGTGAGAGCATCAGACTCACGAATTCTTCTCTAGGCGCGCTTGCTGCGTTGCCAGGGATATTATTGGCGACCGATATTGCGGTCGCCTGTGCAAGGCCGGACACATGACAACTCTTCGCCAATTCGACGCGTCAGCCTCCGAAGCGGGTTCCCAATCGGTAATGCTGAAAGCGGTCTTCTACGTGGCGCTGCCTACCATTGCCTTTGTCCTGCTGTTTTGGACGGCATTCACCCATCTGGATTTCTACCACGCCAGTCTGGAGCGGGAGACCGGCTGGCTGGAGATTTCGCATATCATCCTGCCGCTTATCGCAGCCGGCATGGCATTGCGGCTCGTTCTGAAGTTCCGCAAGGACCGCCAGTGGACGCTGATGGCAATCGCCGGTCTCGCGGTCCTGGCCGGCCTCTTTATCGCCGGAGAAGAGGCAAGCTACGGTCAGCATTTCTTCAAGTGGAAGGCGACCGGCGTCTTTGAAGAACTGAATGACCAGCAGGAGACGAACCTGCACAACATCGGCACGTGGTTCGACCAGAAACCGCGCGCCCTGCTCGAAGTGATCACCATCCTGGCAGGACTGGTGGTTCCCTTCATGCAGGAGAGGGTGAGAGGATGGCTGCCGCGCGTCTTCAAGCCCTTCGTGACGGGCTTCTGGTTCATGCCGATCGCAATCCTCATCCAGCTAAGCGAGGTGCCGAAGCGGCTCGGACTGATGGCTGCGGGCTATTTTCCTGCCGTTCGCTACAGCGAAATCCAGGAATGCTTTCTCTATTACTTCCTAATCCTGGCCCTGTGGCATGTGGCCGAGCGCTACAGGCTGGCCCGCGCGGCGGGAGAGTTGTAGCGTCCGACGAGGACCGAAATGCAAGAATACGCGAAGCCGCTGCGCCTCTGGCCAGCGGCTTTTTCTCGCAATCAAGCGGGTGACAGGCCGCGCAACCGTTCCGAGCGGCGACGCAACATCTCCAGCGTGGTGAGCAGCGCGATCGACAGCGCCACCATCACCGAAGCGACTGCGAGGATCGTCGGTGAAATCTGCTCCCGCAGACCGGTGAACATCTGCCAGGGCAGGGTCTTCTGGCTGGCCGATCCGAGGAAGAGCACGACCACCACTTCGTCGAACGAGGTGATGAAGGCGAACAGCGCCCCCGACACCACGCCGGGAATGATCAACGGCATCTGAACCCGGAAGAATGTCTTGACCGGATCCGCTCCCATGCTTGCGGCCGCACGGACAAGGCTGCGGTCGAAGCCGACCAGCGTGGCCGTCACGGTGATGATGACGAAGGGCGTGCCGAGCGCGGCATGGGCCAGCACCACGCCCCAATAAGTTCCCTGCAATCCGATCCGCGAATAGAAGAAGTACATGCCAGCCGCCGAGATGATCAATGGCACGATCATCGGCGAGATCAGGATGGCCATGATCGCCGGCCGGAACGGGACGTGGCTCTGGGAAAGGCCGATCGCCGCCAGCGTACCGATGCCCGTGGCAAGCAATGTTGCGACCGGTGCGATCAGGAAGGAATTGGTCAGCGCCTGCTGCCAGTCGGGATTGGTGAAGAAGTCTTCGTAGTGCTTTAGCGAATAGCCGGCCGGCTCGAATGCAAGCATTTCCCGCGTGAAGGTGAAGAAGTCCTGGGCGTTGAAGCTCAGCGGGATGATCACCATGATCGGGAAGATCAGGAAGAAGAAAATCAGCGCGCACAGGATGCGGAAGCCGTAATACCACGTGCGCTGGCCTGCGGAGGCATAGGGAGGAAGGCCTGACATTGTTTGTCCCTATCCGAGTTTCACATTGTCGATGCCCACGATCCGGTCGTAGACGTAGAAGAGCAGCAGAACCATCGCCAGCAGGATGACGCCGAGCGCGGCCGCGAGGCCCCAGTTCAGCGACGAGGAAATGTGGTAGGCGATGCGGTTGGAAATGAAGATGCCCTCGGTACCGCCGACAAGCTCGGGCGTGATGTAGTAGCCGATCGACAGGATGAAGACGAGGATCGCGCCAGCGCCTATGCCGGGCACCGTCTGCGGGAAATAGACCCGCCAGAAAGCGGTCCAGTCCGTGGCGCCAAGGCTTTTTGCCGCCCGCACATAAGAAGGCGATATCGTTTTCATGACCGAATAGAGCGGCAGGATCATGAACGGCATGAGGATATGCGTCATGGCGATGATCGTGCCCGTCTGGTTGTTGATGAGAACCAGACGATCGGTATTCGAGACCAGGCCCGCCCATACCAGTGCGTCGTTGATGACACCCTGCTGCTGCAGCAACACCTTCCAGGCGGACGTGCGCACGAGAAGCGACGTCCAGAACGGCAGCAGGACGAGGATCATCAGCAGATTGGAATAGCGAAGCGGCAAGGTGGCCAGCAGATAGGCGATCGGATAGCCGAACAACAGGCAGGAGAAGGTGATGATGAGGCTCAGCATCATCGTGCGAGCGAACAGCAACAGATATAGCCGCTGGTTCTCGGGCTTCATTTCGATCCCGTCAGGCGTTACCTGCGCGTCAACGGCGTTGAGGAAATATCCCGCGGTGTATGGAGGCGAGAAGCGCTTCAGGATCTGCCAGGTTTTGACGTCGCCCCAGTCCTTGTCTGCATTGATGAACTGCTCGGCGTAGCTGCCGTCTTCCATGCGCTTCACGCGTCGACCGGTGGTGCGGAAGAGGCTCGACATGCCCGACGCTTCATAGTTGAGCCGCGAGCCGAGACGCGTATGCGTCTTTTCCTCCACCGCGATCAACAGATCGTCGTGGAGAGCCTGGAAGACGGTCTCGTCAGGCAGGTTGCCGGATGTTTCGTCCCATTGGGCCAGCGCCACCACGGTCTTCGGCAACGTCTCGGCGACGATCCTGTTGTCGATTGATCGAAACAGCATGTCGGCGATCGGCGCGAGGAATGTGACGACGATGAAAACGAGCAGCGGCGCGATCAGCATCAGGGACCGCAGCTTTTCGCGCCGCAAGGCGCGGGCCAGACTTGCTTTGAGCGGTTTGCCGTCCCGGGTCGTCAGGACGGGAGCTTCAGCGGTCAGGTCAGTCATGCTCGCACGCCGTTCTTGTTATGAAGGAGCGGGCAGGGGGATCGCCCCCGCCCGCCGCATTTGCTCGGATTACCGGGTCAGCCAGGCCTGGAACTTGGCGTCCAGGTCGTCGCGATGATCAGCCCACCACTCGTAGTTATAGAGGAAGGTGTTCTGCGCATTGGCCGGGTCGGTTGGCATGTGCGGTGCCATGTCGATGCCGAGTTCCGCGTGCTTGCCGACGAGAGGTGCCGAGGACTGGCGCGCCGGACCGTATGAGATGTACTTGGCCTGATCGGCGAGACGCTGCGTGTCGGTCGCGAATTTCAGGTAGTCCATCACCATCGCCAGGCGATCTTCAGGCAGCCCGGCCGGTACGATCCAGCCGTCGAGATCGAACACCTGCGCGTCCCACAGCATCTTAACCGGCTGGTCCTGCTCCTCGATCAGGGAGAAGAGGCGGCCGTTGTAGGTGGAACCGATGACGACTTCCTTGTCGGCGAGAAGCTGGGGCGTTTCGGCGCCGGCCGACCACCAGATCACCTGGTCCTTGATGGTATCGAGCTTGGCAAGAGCACGATCGACGCCTTCATCCGTTGCCAGGACGTCGTAGATTTCGTCCTTTGGCACGCCATCGCACAGGAGGGCCCACTCGACGTTGTTGATCGGGCGCTTCTCGAGCGAACGCTTGCCGGGGAAGTTCTCGAGGTCGAAGACCGCGCAGATATCCTGTGGCTCCTTGCCGTTCCACTCCGCAACGTCGGTACGATATCCGAAGGTGGTCGAGTAGACGATCTGCGGGATGTAGCAGTCCGAAACGATCATCGGGCCGAAGTCTTCCGACGCCGGAGTGCCATCGGGCGCCGGTGCCAGGGCTTCATCGTGGTTGATCTCCATGGCGAGGCCTTCGTCGCAGAGGCGGATAGCATCCGCGGCAACCACATCGACGAGATCCCAGGTGATGTTGCCGGCCTCGTTCATGGCGCGAAGCTTGGCGACCGCTTCGTTGGACGACTCATCGTTGATGATGTTGATGTCCGGATTCGCGGCCATGTACGGCTTGTGATAGGCGTTGTTCTGGCTTGCGGAGTAGGCTCCACCCCAGGAGACGATCGTCATGTCCTTCGCCACCGCCGTGCCGCCGATCAGCGCACAGGCGGTTGTTGCTAGAATCAAAGCTTTCAATCTCATGCTCTTTTCCCCTTATCCGGTTTTTTAGGTTGAAGGTCAGGCGTTTGGTTCTTGTGTTCTCCTGCCTTTCGATAAACGCCCTCCGGCGAAGAGGACGCGGATTTCGTGCAGTGATGTCGTTGCCGCCTTGCCCGGGACCGCATCGGTGGCGCGGCCTTGCGCCCAGTGCCTGATTACTGGACGAGGTCGAGGGCCTTGCAGTCGGCGGCGGCCCAGCCGATCTCGATATCCTGGCCTTCGGCGAGCCGGCGGCGTTCGCCGCGGTTGCGGACCTTGACGATGAAGTCGTTATTGCCTGCAACGCTCATGCGGATCCGGATATGGTCGCCGAGATAGATCAGTTCCTCGATCCTTCCGGTGACCTTGTTGTCCATGCCGCCATTGGGTTCCAGTTCGACACGCTCGGGCCTGAGCGACAGCGTCGTGCCCTTGCCGACGCCATCGACGTTGACTTTCTCGGCCCTGAGCTCGGTGCCGTCGGCAAGTG
The DNA here is from genome assembly GCF_014050225.1 of Stappia albiluteola. Taxonomy (GTDB): domain Bacteria; phylum Pseudomonadota; class Alphaproteobacteria; order Rhizobiales; family Stappiaceae; genus Hongsoonwoonella; species Hongsoonwoonella albiluteola. The sequence goes on from NZ_JACFXV010000067.1 coordinate 29,214, forward strand.
CGACCTGACATGTGGCGCCGTTAAGCTCCTTGACGGTGCCCGTGAGCTTGTTGTTCTCGCCGATGAACTGCGCGACGAAGGAGTTCTGCGGATTTTCGTAGAGATCGTCCGGTCCCGAAAGCTGCTGGATGACGCCGTCGTTGAAGACGGCGATGCGGTCCGACATGGTCAGCGCTTCCGACTGGTCGTGCGTGACATAGACGACGGAAACGCCGAGGCTCTCGTGGATGTGCTTGATCTCGTACTGCATCTGCTCGCGCAGCTGCTTGTCGAGCGCTCCAAGCGGCTCGTCCATCAGCACGAGATCCGGCTCGAAGACCAGCGCGCGGGCCACGGCGACGCGTTGCTGCTGGCCGCCTGAAAGCTGCGCCGGGCGGCGGGCGCCGAAACCGGCCAGTTCGACCATTTCCAGGGCGCGCTTGACCTTGGCTTCCTGTTCCGCCCTGCCGATCTTGCGCACCTGCAGCGGGAAGGCGAGGTTCTCCGCCACCGTCATATGCGGGAAAAGGGCGTAGTTCTGGAACACCATGCCGATGCCGCGCTTGTGCGGCGGCACGTTGTTGATCGGTTTTCCGTTCAGGAAAATCTCGCCATGAGTGGCGGCTTCGAAACCGGCCAGCATCATCAGGCAGGTGGTCTTGCCGGAACCGGAAGGTCCCAGCATCGTGAGAAACTCGCCGCGTTTGATGTCGAGATTTAGGTTTTTTACGACCAGCGAGACACCGTCATAGGACTTTTGAACCTCGCGGAAGGAAACAATTGAATCCTGATCGTCCACGGCCTGCTACCTGTCCCCCATCGTCTCGCCAGAGCAGCATGTTGCCGCTCTATTTTATCGTTGATCTGCTCTCCTAAACGTACCGCCAAAGTCTACGAAATCAACCCCAGCTGGGGAAAAATGCAAATCATCAGAAATGCCTGTGCATTAATAACGATTACGCCTCGCCAGGCGCGCGTGCAGATTGGCGCCTGGTGCATGATTATCTAACGAACGCCCGACAATGTACCTTACACTACACATTGCTGTCTGGGAATTCGGATTTTCGTCTTCTCATGAAATCAGTAAGCGCCTCGTCTATACTTTCATTCAGAGCGGGTGCTTCGTAACTTTCAAGCATAGTCTTCCAGCGTTTATTGGCGCGCTGAGCCGCGTCCAGGCTGCCGTCGGCCAGCCACTGCTCGTAGGAGTTGTTGTCGGCGATCTCCGAGCGGAAGAAGGCCTGCTCGAAATTGCGCTGGGTGTGCGCGGCGCCAAGGAAGTGCCCGCCGGGGCCGACCTCCTGGAGCGCGTCCATCGCCTGGGCTTCCTGCGAAAGGTCGATGCCGTTGGCGAGCACGTGCATCATGCCGAGCTGGTCCGCATCGAGCACGAATTTCTCGTAGGACGAGCACAGTCCGCCCTCCAGCCAGCCGGCCGCATGAAGGCAGAAATTCACGCCCGATAGGACCGTCGCGGTGATGGTCTGGGCCGATTCCTGGGCGGATTGCGCATCCGGCACTTTGGAAGACGTGAATGAGCCGCCCGAGCGGAAGGGCAGGTTGAGCCTGCGGGCGAGCTTCGCTGCGCCGTTCAGCAGCAACGTGCCTTCCGGCGAGCCGAAGGTGGGGGCGCCCGACTGCATCGAGATCGAGGAGACGAAGGCGCCGAACACGACGGGCGCACCCGGCCTGATGAGCTGCGTCAATGCGCAGCCGGTGAGCGCCTCCGCCAGCACCTGCGACAGTGTGCCGGCGACGGTTACCGGGCTCATTGCGCCGGCAAGGATGAAAGGCGAGACGATGCAGGCCTGGTTGGCCGCGGCATAGACCTTCAGCGCGCCCAGCATCGTGCCATCGAAGACGAGCGGCGAATTGGCGTTGATGAGCTGGATCATCACGCAATTGGCATCGACGAATTCGCGCCCGAAGACGAGCCGTGCCATCTCCACGGAATCTTCCGCGCGCTCCGCCGCCGTCACCGAGCCCATGAAAGGTTTGTCGGAATATTTGATATGGGAGTAGACCATATCGAAATGGCGCTTGTTGACCGGCAGGTCCACCGGCTCGCACACGGTACCGCCCGAATGGTGCATCCAGGGCGAGGCATAGGAGAGCTTCACGAAATTGCGGAAATCCTCGATCGTGCCGTAGCGTCGGCCCCGATCGAGATCGGTAACGAATGGTGGTCCGTAAACGGGCGCGAATACCAGGTTCTTGCCGCCGATTTCGACATTGCGGGCCGGATTGCGGGCGTGCTGGGTGAATTGCGACGGTGCGGTCTTGACGATATCTCGCAGCATGCCTTTCGGGAAGCGCACGCGCAGGCCGGAGACGTCGGCGCCGGCTTCTTTCCAGATATTCAGCGTTTCCGGATCGTCGCGGAATTCGATGCCGATTTCCTGCAGGATCGTATCCGCATTGGCCTCGATGATCTCGAGCCCTTCGTCGGTCAGGAAATCGATGACCGGGATATTGCGGGTTATGTAGGGGCGTCCGAGCGATCCGTGGCCGCCTTCACGCTGCTCTCGCCTGGCCGCCCGGCCGCGACGCAAGCTGCGCGCCTCCTGTTCCGTCATTCTTTTTGGTCCTTGCCCTGGGCAGTTATGAAAAAGTCGGTTTACTGTGCTCCCGATGCCTGGGGAGATAAGGCGCGAAAGCGGCGTCGCCTTACCCAAAAACGTCATGCCGGCGGCGCCGCGAAGCCGGTGCCCATGCCGCGTTGACGATACTTCCTGTCGCCCCGTGGTGGTCGGCCGGTCGCTCCGTTTCCTAGGCTTGCGGGAAATTCAGGGAGACGGCGTTCCGGCTTCGGGGCGGTCAGCGAGGAAAATGGCGATGAAGAGTCATGCGCGTGTGGTGGTGGTCGGTGGCGGCGTTGTCGGCGTTTCCACGCTCTACCATCTCGTGAAGAAGGGCTGGTCGGACGTTGTGCTGATCGAGCGCAAGGAACTGACCTCAGGCTCGACGTGGCATGCCGCCGGCCTGCTGCCGCTCTTCAACATGAGCTACTCGGTCGGCCAGATCCACAAGTACTCGGTCAATCTCTACGGCAGGCTGGAGGAGGAAACCGGCCAGCATGTCGGTTTGCGGCAGGTCTCCAACATCCGTCTAGCGCGCACGAAAGACCGCTGGGACGAGTACATGTACTATGCCGGCGTTGCGGAGACGATCGGCGTCAAGCTGAACGTGCTCACGCCCGAGCAGGTGAAGGAAGTCTGGCCGCTTTGCGAAACGGACGGTCTTCTCGGCGCGATCCAGCACCCGGATGACGGCTATGTGCAGCCGGCCGACCTCACCCAGGCGTTCGCGAAGGGCGCCCGCGCGGGAGGTGCCGAGATCTACCGCTACACCACGGTGACCGCGATAACGCAGAAGCCGAATGGCGAATGGGTCGTGTCCACCGACAAGGGGGACATCACCTGCGAGCATGTGGTCTCGGCGACCGGCAACTTCGCCCGCAAGACCGGCGAAATGGTGGGCCTCGACGTGCCGGTGATCCCGGTCGAGCATCAGTACATCGTGACCGAACCGCATCCGGCGATCGTCGCGCGGCAGAAAGCCGGCCTGCCGGAAATGGGCGTGCTGCGCGAGAGCGATTCCTCCTGGTACATGCGCGAGGAAAATGGCGGCCTGCTGCTTGGACCTTACGAGGTTGGCGCACCCTGTTGCTATGTCGACGCTCCCACGGACGACAGCGAATACGAGCTGTTCCAGGAGGATCTGGAGCGCCTCGAGCCGCATATCGAGACCGCGATCGCGCGCGTGCCGGCTTTCGGCGAGGTGGGTGTCAAGAAGGTCTACAACGGCGCCATCGCCTATACGCCGGACGGCTCGCCGATCATCGGACCGGCGTGGGATCTGAAGAACTTCTGGCTCAATGAAGGCCATTCCTTCGGCGTGACGGCTGCGGGCGGCGCCGGCTGGCAGCTTGCGGAATGGATCGTCGAGGGCGAGCCGTCGATCGACATGATGGGCGTCGATCCGCGCCGCTTCGGCCCCTATGCGTCGCGCGGCTATCTGAAGACGAAGAACGAGGAGGCCTATGCCAACGTCTTCACGGTCCACTACCCGGACGAGGAGCGTCCGGCGGGCAGGCCGCTGAAGCAGGCGCCGTGCTACGACCGCATGAAGGCGCTCGGCGCGGTCTTCGGCACGGTCTACGGCTGGGAGCGCCCGAACTGGTTCGCGCCCAAGGATCTGGCACTGACGGAGGCGGATCTTCAGAGCCCCGACGTGCTGCTGAACCACAATCATTCGCCGGCCCTGGCCGACGGCCGCATCGTCGAGAAATACTCCTTCCGCCGTTCCAACTATTTCGAGCATGTGGGTAATGAATGCCGGCATGTTCATGAAAAGGTTGGGCTTCTCGATATGTCGGCCTTCGCCAAGTGCCTGATCAGCGGACCGGGCGCGGCGCAATGGCTCGACCGGATCCTCGCCAATCGCATCCCGAAGAAGATCGGCCGCATCGGCCTGTGCCACCTTCTGACAAAACAGGGCGGCGTCCGCAGCGAGTTCACCGTCTACAAGACCGGGCCGCAAAGCTTCTACCTGGTGTCGGCCGGAGCTTTCGAGCGCCACGACCATGACACGCTTCAAAAGCTCCTGCCGGCGGACGGTTCGGTGAGGATGGTGCCGATAACAACGGCTTACGGCGTGCTGGTTCTGGCCGGACCTCGTTCGCGGGATGTGCTGCGGAAGCTGACGGATGCCGACCTTTCGAACAAGGCCTTCCCGTGGCTGTCGGGGCAGCGCATCAGCGTTGGCCATGCGGTGGCGGATGTGCTGCGCGTCAACTTCGTCGGCGAGCTTGGCTACGAGTTGCATCATCCGGTCGAGATGCAGAATGCGCTCTTCGACGCGATCATGGCGGCCGGCGAGGAGTTTGATATCCGTCCTTTCGGCATCAGGGCGATGGATTCCATGCGCCTAGAAAAATCCTACCGGTTGATCCCCCGCGAGCTCTCCATCGAATATTCCGCGCTGGAATCCGGCCTCGAGCGCTTCGTGCGTCTCGACAAGGAGTATTTCCTCGGCAAGCAGGGGCTGCTCGACTGGCATGAGCGCGGATTCACCTGGGGCTTCGTGACGCTGGAGGTTCATGGCGTGACCGATGCCGACGCGCGCGGCAACGAAGCGATCTACCGGAATGGAGAACTGGTCGGGCGCGCGACATCGGGTGGCTATGGCTGGCGCGTTGGCAAGAGCCTTGCCCTGGCCATGGTACGTCAGGATCTGGTCGAGCCAGGCGCCGAATTCGATATCAAGATCCTCGGTAAGCTGCACAAGGCGACGGTCGTTCCGGAAAGCCCTTTCGATCCGGAAAACGAGGCGTTGCGGGCCTGATCGGGCGGTTCCGCCCGATCTTCGAAAACTTTTCCGCTCCGGATGGAAAGATCGCAATGCCGGTGCTTTCCATCCGGACATTTCCGGCTATACGTCTGCGGAAAATCTTTCAATTCGACACCACTGCGTTTCGGCCGGCGCGCGAAAGCGGGCTGATCCTTCAGCGGGTGGTGCGACGGAGGCGTTCTTGCCCTCGATTCAGGAACTGTTGCGGGAGAAGGGTACGCTTCTCGCCGACGGAGCGACAGGCACGAACCTGTTCGCCGTAGGCCTTGCGTCCGGCAATCCGCCGGAGGAGTGGAACGTCACCGAGCCGGACAAGGTGAAGGCGTTGCACCGTTCCTTCGTGGAAGCCGGCGCCGATATCATCCTGACCAATACGTTCGGTGCCAATCGGCATCGCCTCAAGCTGCATCGCTTCGAAGGTCGCGTTCGAGAGTTCAACGAGGCCGGCGTGGCGCTTGCGCGGGAAGTCGTTGCCGAGGCGGGGCGTCCGGTCGTCATCGCCGGTTCGGTCGGACCGACCGGAGAGCTTTTCGCTCCGCTTGGCCAGTTGACCTATGACGGGGCCGTCGAGGCCTTTCGCGAGCAGATCGAGGCCCTGAAACAGGCGGGGGCCGATGTCGCCTGGGCCGAAACCATGTCGGCACCCGAGGAGATGAAGGCCGCGGCCGAGGCCGCGGCTTCCGTCGGCATGCCTTTCGCCGTGACTGCAAGCTTCGATACTGCCGGCAAGACGATGATGGGGCTTTCGCCGAAGGGTATGGGCAGTCTTTCCTCGGACTTTGCCTGCGAACCGGTCGCTCTCGGCTCGAATTGCGGTGTCGGTGCCTCCGACCTGCTGGCAGCCGTGCTCGAGATCACAGAGGCCTATCCGGATGCCGTGGTCATCGCCAAGGCCAATTGCGGCATCCCGGAAATCCGTGGCGGCGACGTGGTCTATACCGGGACGCCGGACCTGATGGCACGCTATGTCCATCTGGCGATGGATGCCGGCGTGAGGATCATCGGCGGCTGTTGCGGGACCTCGCCGCAGCATGTCGCGGCAATGCGGCATGCCATGGACACGCACCAGCCGGAAGGGCGCCCGGACGTGTCGCGGATCGTTGCCGAGATCGGGCCGTTGGTTGCCCCGCCGCGTCTCGTTGGCGATGAGCCTGTGGAGAGACGGAACCGGCGGCGGCGAGGTTAGAAGCTACAAGCATTCACGAATTTGTCGCCTTGCCGACATTGCAATGCAGCAACGATCTGGTCTAACAGGGCTTAAGCTATTCCGGCCGGGGTCAAGCCCGGTCGTATCCCGATCCGGCACCGTACCGGATTCTTCCCACCATACCAGCCGCCGCGCCGGGATCTCCCAGTCCCGTGGTCGCGGCCGTCTGTTCTGGAGAGTTCATGTTTTCACTTCACGCCTATCGGAACGAATGGTTCGGCAATGTGCGCGCCGACCTCCTTTCCGGGCTCGTCGTCGCCCTTGCGCTGATTCCCGAAGCCATCGCCTTCTCCATTATTGCGGGGGTCGATCCGAAGGTCGGCCTCTATGCCTCGTTCTCCATCGCCGTGATCACCGCGATTGCCGGCGGCAGGCCCGGCATGATCTCGGCGGCGACCGCCGCCACAGCCGTTCTGATGGTGACGCTGGTGAAGGAGCATGGGCTGCAGTATTTGCTGGCAGCCACCGTGCTCGCCGGCTTCCTGCAGATCGGCGCGGGATTGCTGCGGCTTGGCCAATTGATGCGCTTCGTATCGCGCTCGGTGATGACCGGCTTCGTCAACGCGCTCGCCATCCTGATATTTCTCGCACAGGTGCCGGAACTGATCGGCGTTCCCTGGTTGACCTATGTGATGGTGGCCGCCGGCCTCGCGATCATCTACCTCTTTCCTTATGTAACCAGGGCTATTCCGTCGCCGCTTGTCTGCATTCTCGTGCTGACGGCGGTCGCGATCGGCTTCGGCCTCGATCTGCGCACGGTTGGCGATATGGGCGAACTTCCGTCCACGCTGCCGGTCTTCCTCGTTCCGCAGATCCCGCTGACTTTCGAAACGCTGACGATCATCCTGCCGTATTCGGCCGCGGTTGCTGCCGTCGGCCTGCTTGAATCGCTGATGACCGCCTCCATCGTCGACGAGTTCACCGACACGCTGAGCGACAAGAATCAGGAATGCATCGGCCAGGGCATCGCCAACGCCGCCACCGGCTTCATCGGCGGTATGGCGGGTTGCGCCATGATCGGCCAGTCGATGATCAATGTGAAGTCCGGCGGACGCGGCCGGTTGTCGACTTTTGCCGCAGGTGTCCTGCTTCTCTTCCTCATCGTCGTGCTGGGCGACTGGGTGCGGCAGATCCCGATGGCAGCCCTCGTCGCGGTGATGATCATGGTGTCGGTCGGCACCTTCAATTGGGCGTCGATCCGCAATCTCAGGCAACACCCGCGCTCGTCGTCGCTGGTGATGCTGGCGACGGTCGCCTGCGTGGTGATCACGCATAATCTGGCGATTGGCGTTCTGGTCGGCGTGCTTCTGTCCGGTATCTTCTTTGCCGGCAAGATCGCGCGGATCTTCCAGGTGCGGTCGGATCTCTCGACGGACGGCAAGACCCGGACTTATGTGGTGGAAGGGCAGCTATTCTTCGCATCGGTCGAGGATTTCAGCGCGGCCTTCGATTTCAGGGAACAGCTCGAAGGGGTGAAGATCGACGTCAGTCGCGCCCATATCTGGGACATCTCCAGTGTTGCCGCGCTCGACGCGATCGTCCTGAAGTTCCGCCGCGAAGGCATCGCGGTGGAAGTCGTCGGATTGAATGAAGCAAGCGAGACGATCGTCGACAGGCTTGCCATCTACGACAAGCCGGGCGCGCCCGAACGCGCCATGGGGCACTGACAGGGCTATCGCCGCTTCGGGATAACTCCCCGGAGCGGCGCTCTAAGCGGCCGGGGATATTAGGCGCGGCGCCTGCGGCGCCGGCCTGATCCGGCTCCGTCGCTGCCATCGACGGCTTCGGCGTCACGAGGCGCGGGCAGGGGCACTGTCTTGCGCAATTCGGTGAAAGGATCGACTTTGTTCGGCAGCGCCATGGCGTTGACGAAATGCTCCTGGAAGCGCGGTTCCATGGCGGTCTCGATCTTCTCGATCTCCCGCACGACGCGCTCGATCTCCCGCCGCTTGCCCCGGTTGATCAGCGCGATCCGCGCACCGGTGCCGGCCGCGTTGCCGACGCTTGCCACCTGGTCGAGATCGCAATCGGGGATCAGGCCCAGCACCATTGCGTATTTTGTGTCGATATAGCTGCCGAAGGCACCCGCGAGCCTGATACGCTCGATCGGCGCGCCGCCGAGCTTGTCCTGAAGCAGCTTCACGCCGGCATAGAGGGCGGCCTTGGCGAGCTGGATCGAACGGATGTCGGTCTGCCGGATGGTGATCGGCGTCGTGTGATCCGTGACGTGATAGGCAAAGGTGCGGCCTGCCTGCACGATACGGTGACTGCGGCTTGCTGCCGAGCCGTCGATCAGTCCGTCCTGCGTCAGGACGCCGGCGAGGAAGAGCTCGGCTACGGCCTCGATGATCCCCGAGCCGCAAATGCCGGTCACGCCGACCGCCTCGACCGCTTCCGCAAATCCTTCCTCGTCGGACCACTGATCGACGCCGATCACCTTGAAGCGCGGTTCAAGCGTCTGCGGGTCGATGCGGATGCGTTCTATGGCGCCGGGAGCCGCGCGCTGTCCGCAGGAAATTTCGGCGCCTTCGAAGGCCGGGCCGGTAGGCGAACTGGCGGCAAGCAGCCGGTGTCTGTCGCCGAGGATGATTTCCGCGTTGGTGCCGATATCGACAAGCAGGGTCAACGGCTCGGCTTCATGCGGCTGCACTGCGAGCGTTGCGGCGGCTGCATCCGCGCCGACATGGCCCGCAATGCAGGGGAGGACATAGACCCTTGCGCCGGTGTTCAATTCGAGGTCGAGGTCGGCGGCGCGGGATTGAACCGCATCGGAGACGGCAAGGGCGAAGGGAGCTCCGCCAAGTTCCGTCGGGTCGATGCCGAGGAACAGGTGGTGCATGATCGGATTGCCGACGAAGACGGTGTCCAGAATATCGCCGCGCTCCGCCCCGACATCGGCCACGAGCTTGCCGACCAGCGCGTTGATGGCCTCGCGCACGGTGCGGGTCAGGTCCGGCAGGCGCTGCGGGTTCATCTGCACATAGGACACCCGCGACATCAGGTCTTCGCCGAAGCGGATTTGCGGATTGGACGTGCCGGCGGACGTGACCGTCCTGCCGCTGACGAGGTCGCAAAGATGGGCGGCAATCGTCGTCGAGCCGATATCGACGGCAAGGCCGTATACGGTGTATTTGGCGCCCGGCCAGATCGCGACGACGACGGGCGGTGCGGCATCGTCCTGCCAGATCGCGGCCGTCACGCTCCAGTTTCCGGTACGCAAGACCGACTGCACCGTGGAAAGCAGCCGGGGTTCGATCGCGAGCGCGCTTTCTCCGGTCTTGGCCTTCAGCCGGTCGAGCAGGCGATCCGCGTCTCCTCGCGGATTTTCCATATCCGGTTCGTCGACGACGACGCGTACCAGCTGGACGGCGCTGTTGACCTCGACCGTCACGTTTTCGGCGCGCTTGCGCACGACCTGGCGGTTCATTTGCGCTTCGGTCGGGATATCGACGACGAGATCGCCTTCGATCGTCGCCTGGCAGGAAAGGCGGCGCGAGGCCGCCATGTCGCGCAGGCTGCGGTATCGCGTCTCGATTTCCGTCGCGCCGCCAAGATGGGCGTCGGACGAAACGATGCCCTCCTTGGCGAAGGTTCCCTCCGAGACGCTGATCTGGCAGCGGCCGCAAATGCCGCGACCGCCGCAAACCGATTCCACATAGACGCCGAGCGAGCGCGCGGCATCGAGCACCGGCGTTCCGACCGGGAACGTGCCGCGCCGTCCGCTTGGCTGGAAGACAACTTTTGCCATTTTCTGGCTGGCGTTCATTTAGGTCTTCATCCCTCAGGCGCTTGCACGCCGCCGGCCCTCGCGTCCGCCGCGCCGCCTGGCACCTGCACTGTCCGCAGCCGGCACCGCAGAGACACCGGCCACCGGCGAATGGTCGCGATAGGTCATGATCCAATTGTAGCAGTTGGCGTCATTTCCGGTCAGCACGTTGGCGGCCCGCACCATCTCCATCTCCTGGGGACGGCAGGGGTTCATGATCGCGCTGGTCATGCCGGAAGCGATGACCATCGGGATGAAGGCGGCATTGATGCCGTGGCGGTGCGGCAGGCCAAAGGAGATGTTCGACAGGCCGCAGGTCGTATTGACCTTCAGTTCCTCGCGCAGGCGGCGCAGCAGGCGGAATACCTGCTGTCCGGCGGTGGCCATGGCGCCGATCGGCATGACGAGCGGGTCCACCACGATGTCATGGGCCGGGATGCCGTAGTCGGCGGCGCGCTGCACGATTTTCCGCGCCACTTCGAACCGCACGTCCGGATCCTCCGAAATGCCGGTCTCGTCGTTCGAGATGGCAACCACCGGCACGTCGTACTTCTTGACGAGCGGCAGGATCGCCTCGAGCTTCTCATCCTCACCGGTCACCGAATTGACCAGCGGTCGGCCCTTGGCGACCTTGAGCGCGGCCTCGATCGCCGCCGAGACGGAACTGTCGATCGACAACGGAACGTCCACGAGACCCTGCACGATCTGAAGTGTCTCGACCAGAAGCGGCGGTTCGGTTTCGTTCGGATTGACCGCCGTCACGCCGGCATTGACGTCGAGCATGGTGGCGCCTGCCGCGACCTGCTCCAGCGCGTCCTTGATCACGGTCTCGAAATTTCCCGCGGCCATCTCGGCGGCCAGCTTCTTGCGGCCTGTCGGATTGATGCGTTCGCCGATCACGCAAAAGGGCTGGTCGAAACCGATGGCGATTTCCTTCGTTGCCGAAGCGACGATCGTCCGCGTCATTGAGCTACCTCGTGGGTTTGGGGAGCGGCTTCACCGCAAAATGTCCAGCTGTCGCGGGCGACCAGCCATTCGGATGTCTTCTTCAGCCCGCCGAAGGGATAGACGTGGATCTGCTCCAGCTGCGTTTCGGGTCTTGCGGCGATGCGCGCTTCGAGCGGGTGCACCATCGTTTCCGGGTCGTAGCCGGACAGCATCGAGACGACGGCGCCGCCGCGCTTCTTGAGGAAGTTGATGGAGTTCTCGACCCCGGCGAAGGCCGCAAATTTCAGCAGCGTCGTCATCTTGGCGGGGCCGGCAACGCCGATGTGAACGGGGAAGCGGTTGCCCCAGCTCTCCAGCTGGTCGAGCCAGACGTTGACGGCGTGCGGGTCGAAGCCGAATTGCGTCACGATGTAGAAATGGGCATCGCTTTGCGCGGCCAACTCATGCTTGCGCATCAGGAAAGCGCGGATCGTCTCCGCCGGAATGGCAGGCGCGCCTTCCGGATGTCCCGCGACGCCGATCCGCTCGATGCCGAGTTCGTTCAGAAGGCCGGTCTCGATCAGCGCGACCGACGAGGTCAACGGACCGCTGCGCTCCGCTTCGCCGGCGATCGTCAAAACCTCACGCACGCCGGCTTCGGCAACCAGCCCGCGGATTCGACGATCGAAGGCGTCCAGCGACGGAAACCGGCGCGCCGCCAGGTGCGGTACGGGTATCAGCCCGGCCGCATGGATCCGGCGCGCGGCAAGCAGGATATCCTCCTCCGCCGCATTGCCGAGGTCGGTGAGATAGACCCGCGTCAGCCGCGGGATAACCTCCAGCACTTCCGGCTTTTCCAGCACCTGGCGGGGCGAGACCTCCGTCGAGGCTGCCATATGGCCAAACGCATTGAGGCGGGGATCGGGGAGACGGATATCAGGCATTATCGAACCCTCCAGCAGCGATCAGCGCCTTGAGGCGCTCGGCGGTATAAACGGCGTCGATTTCGGTCAGCGCCTTGTCCGCCGCCGCCTCCAGATCGCCTGCAATCTCTTCCGGGGAACCACGTCGCCATTCCGCGAGATAGGCGTCGCTGTCCTTCACTCCGACCGACATGGCGCAGCGGTCGATGGCCTGGATAAACCTCTCCGGCAGCTCGCGTCGCGCAGCCTTCCGGCCTGCCCGGACAAGGATCTGGGCCGGGATGTCGCGCCAGTAGACGATGATTCTCTCAGCCATCAGTTCGCTCCGGAATTTCCGTCATCTTGCCCGTCGCGCCTGCAATCTTCGGCTTTCAGCCGACACAGGCAGTTCCAAATGCGACGTTGCCCGTCGCGTATACTTCACGCTTCAGTATTTCTTTTCGGAAATAGATGGTTGACCGCCGGTGCGGGAAGTCTTTGTGTCCAAAAAATGCAGAGAAAGCGGCCGATCTATGCTTTCAGGCAGCCTGGGTTTGCCGGAGAAAGTCATCGAGCAGGCCGTAGCCGGTGCGTCGCTTTTCCAGTCGCAGCCCCAGACGATCCGCGGCCGCATGTGCCCGCTCGTCGAGGTCCGCGTCATCGTCCTGCGCCAGATGGAGCAGGCGGGTGTAGTGGCCGAAATAGAGATCGCGGAGCTCTGGATAGACGTCGAGACCGAGCGGCCGGATAACCAGCGTTTCGAAATGGCGGGCAAGGAAGTCGGTCAGGTAAAACGTCCCAAGCTCGCTCTCCTCCTCGGCCGCAAAGGCCTCGATACCGGTATAGAAGGCATAGCAATGCGCGCCTTCAATGCGCTCTACGCCTTCCTCGGCAACGACCTTGTCAAGCTGCCCGCCGGTGCCGCAGTCGCCGTAGCCGACCAGCACCTTGCCATAGGTGCTCTTGGCGGCTCGCACCGCGGCGCGGACGGCTTCCGGTATCTTTTCGGGTCGATTGTGCAGTTGAGCCGGCAGGCACTGCAGGTCGACATGCGAAAGGCCGTTCTTCGCGATGACCGCGAGGCATTCCCGCGCCAGCGCGCCGCAGGCGATGATGAGCACGCGTCCGGCCGCATCCCCCGAAAGGGGGACCGTTCCGTCGGGTAGAGGGGCTGGCCAGACCTGCGCGGTCATCTCGAACTACGCTCCCCTGGCAAGCTGATTGTGCTTGCGCGCAATCAGGTCCTTGGCCATTTCCACCGTCACCGCCGCATCGCGGCAATAGGCGTCGGCGCCGATTGCCTGGCCGAACTCCTCGTTCAGCGGCGCGCCGCCCACCATGACGATGTATTTGTCGCGAATACCCTTCTCGATCATCGCGTCGATAACGACCTTCATGTAGGGCATCGTGGTGGTCAGAAGCGCCGACATGCCGACGATGTCCGGCTGGTGCTCCTCGATCGCCGCAAGGTAGTTCTCGACCGGATTGTTGATGCCAAGGTCGATCACCTCGAAGCCGGCGCCTTCCATCATCATGGAAACCAGGTTCTTGCCGATGTCGTGGATGTCGCCCTTCACCGTGCCGATGATCATCTTGCCGACCTTGGGCGCGCCGGTTTCGGCAAGCAACGGCCGCAGGAGACCCATGCCGGCCTTCATGGCATTGGCGGATAGCAGGACTTCCGGCACGAAAAGAATGCCGTCCCGGAAGTCGATGCCGACGATACGCATGCCTTCCACCAGCGCCTCGGTCAGCACCCTGTAGGGCGTCCATCCTCGCTCGAGCAGGATTTCCACGCCTTCGACGATCTCGTCCTTGAGACCGTCATAGAGATCGTCGTGCATCTGCTCGACGAGTTCCTCGTCGGAAAGGGACCTGAGATCGAGATCGTCTTCGGACATTCAACACTCCATGAGCGTCGATCGATTCCCTACGGCGGCCAATTGACCTGGCCGGGTCGCAAGTATTCGTTCGCGCCTCTTAAAGCCACGTTGTTTAAAATCACTCTGAAGATGAGGAAGCCTTCCGGATGTCTTTAAAACGACACGGCAGGTCGTGCCTGCGACAAGTAACCGGCGATGGCAACAGGGAGGAACGCAATGGCCGGCGGAGAGCGGTAGCCCAAGCCGCCGGCCATGCTTTCGGCAAGCCTAGAAGAGGCCTTCGATCTGGCCCCGCTCGTCCAGCCTGATCTGGTTGGCCGAGGGTATTTTCGGCAGGCCCGGCATCGTCATGATCTCACCGCAGATGACCACGATGAAGCCGGCGCCGGCCGAAAGCCTGACCTCGCGAATCGGAACGATATGCCCGGTCGGCGCGCCGCGAAGGTTCGGATCCGTCGAGAAGGAATATTGCGTCTTTGCCATGCAGATCGGCAGGTGGCCGAAACCGTCGGCCGACCACTTCTTGAGCTGGTCGCGGATCGATTTGTCGGCGGCAGCGTCGTCGGCGCGGTAGATGCGCCGGCAGATTGTCTGGATCTTCTCAAAAAGCGGCATGTCGTCGCCATAGAGCGGGGCGAATTGGGCCGCGCCGCTTTCGGCCAGTTGCACGACCTTGCGCGCCAAGGCCTCCGTGCCCGCCGATCCGTCGGCCCAGTGCGTGCAAAGCACCGCTTCGACACCGTGCGTGGCCGCATATTCCTTCACCGCCGCGATTTCTGCTTCGGTATCGCCGGTGAAGTGATTGATGGCCACGACAACCGGCACGCCGAACTGTTTGACGTTGTCGATGTGACGACCAAGATTGGCGCAGCCCTTTTTCAGCGCGGCGACGTTTTCAGCCTTGAGATCCTCGCGGGCGACACCGCCATTCATCTTGAGCGCACGCACGGTAGCCACGATGACGGCGGCGGACGGCTGCAGGCCGGCCTTGCGGCACTTGATGTCGAAGAATTTCTCCGCGCCCAGATCGGCGCCGAAGCCCGCCTCGGTCACTACATAATCGGCAAGCTTCAGTGCCGTGCGCGTCGCGATCACCGAATTGCAGCCATGCGCGATATTGGCGAAGGGGCCGCCGTGGATGAAGGCCGGATTGTTCTCCAGCGTTTGCACCAGGTTCGGCTGCATCGCCTCCTTCAGCAGCACGGTCATGGCGCCGTCGGCTTCCAGGTCCCGGGCGGTGATGGCGGTGCGGTCGCGCCGGTAGCCGATGATGATGTCGCCGAGACGCCGCTGCAGGTCCGCGAGATCGTGCGACAGGCAGAGGATCGCCATGATCTCGGAGGCGACCGTGATGTCGAAACCGGCTTCGGCAGGGAAACCGTTCGCCACGCCGCCAAGCGACGTAACGATCTGGCGAAGGGCCCGGTCGTTCATGTCCATCACCCGGCGCCAGGTAATTCGCCGCTGGTCGATCCCGAGCGCATTGCCCCAGTAGATGTGATTGTCGATCAGGGCGGAGAGCAGATTGTGCGCCGAGGTGATGGCGTGGAAGTCGCCTGTGAAATGGAGGTTGATGTCCTCCATCGGCACCACCTGGGCATGGCCGCCGCCCGCCGCGCCGCCTTTCATGCCGAAACACGGGCCGAGAGACGGTTCGCGCAGGCAGATCGCGGCCTTCTTGCCGATCCGGTTCAACCCGTCGCCAAGGCCCACCGTCGTCGTCGTCTTGCCTTCGCCCGCCGGCGTCGGATTGATTGCGGTGACCAGAACAAGCTTGCCGTCAGGACGGCCGTCGAGCGACGCGATGAAATCGGCCCGGACCTTGGCCTTGGTCGACCCGTAGTTCTCCAGTGCGTCCTGCGGGATGCCGAGCTTTTCTCCGATCTCCGAGATCGGTCGCATCTTTGCCGCGCGGGCGATTTCAATGTCGCTTGCCATGTGCTGTCTCCCTGCCGGCGCCGCATGCAGTCAAATGCGGATTTGCGCAACCGGATTGTTCCTCGATGGGGAGGCTAGGGGAGGGGCGAGCCCATGACTATTGAAAATACGACGCGGCTTTCTCCGCAATCGACTTTCTCGCTGGGCGGATAGTCGGTTCAGGAAATCGTGCTGGCCGAGGTCGAAGCCTTGCGCTTGGCGCCCTGCGTCCAGAAATAAGAGTGACGTTCTTCGGTCGGCGTGCAGCTATAGCGCTCCCGGTAGCATTTGGTGAAATGCGACGTCGAAGCGAAACCACACGCGATCGCCACGTCGAGCACGGCGCGATTCGTTCGGCGCAGAAGGTCGCGGGCCGTCTCCAGGCGCAGCTTCAGATAATACTGGCCCGGCGTGCAATCGAAATGCCGGCGGAATAGCCGCTCAAGCTGGCGGGGGCTGAGATTCACGGTCAGGGCCAGCTGCTGGCACGACAGGGGATCCTCGATATGCATGTCCATGATGCGGATGGCGTCGAGGATCTTGATATTGGCGATGCCGGTACGGGTCTCCAGGTCGTGGCGCTGAGCCGATTCGCCGGAGCGAATGTTCTGGTAAAGCGCCACTTCCGCGATCTCGTGGGCAAGATGGGCGCCGTGACGAATGGCAATCATCCGGAGCATCATGTCGAGCGCGGCCATGCCGCCGGCGCAGGTAATGCAATTGCGGTCGATGGCGTAGATGTCGCCGGTGACTTCGACATCCGGGAATTCTTCCCGGAAGGAGCGAAGGTTCTCCCAATGAATCGTACAGCGGCGGCCTTCGAGCAGATTGTAGCGGGCAAGAACATAAGAACCCGTGCAGACGGCACCGTAGGTCCGCCCGCGCGCATTCAGCTTGCGCAGCTTCGTGCCGAGTTCCTTGTTGAGCGGAATCCGCTCGACATCGATCCCCGCGCAGACAAGCGTGATATCGGCGTCCTCGAGGTCCTGCATCGACGCATCGACGGAGACGCGGCAGCCGTTGCTTGCCTCCACTTCGCCGCCATCGACCGAGTAGGTCTTCCACTCGTAAAAGCTTTCGCCCAGCACCCGGTTGGCCAGCCGCAAGGGTTCGATCGTCGATGAAAATGCGATCATCGAAAAGCGATCGAGAAGGATCAGGGCGACCCGATGCTTTTCCTGCTGTCCAACGCCGCCGGCCATGCCAAGACCTCTTCACGCCAACTGGACTTGCCGACTTCCGCTTCGCAAGAGGCGGCGGAACAGTCGACCATTCCTTATTAGATAGGGCAAGAGTGTGTAAGGCAAAGGCCGATGTCAAATAGTAATGCTATACATATCTGTGATTATATTATGGAGTGCCGGCCAAGGGCGGCTGTGTGTTCAGTATATAACTTCTGACTTTGCGATTTATATTGGTAATCGTAGCGGCCTGATACGTTGAGCGCTTTACCTCTGGTTCTCGTGCGACGCATTGTCGTAAAACCGACATGAATTCGGGTCAGTCGAACGAGGCAATGTTTTCGCGCGTCTCATTGTGAATTGGCACGCCGGATTGCTCTGCCGGTCAGCCGTACTTTTCTTTGATCGTTCGAGTTCTGCTTCCGGCCGGCCGATTATTTGCAGCTTCGGACAGAATTACCGCAGACCAAAAATTCGCACCGGAGCGCTGAGGCCGCGCATGCGATGGGCGCCGAAATCCCTCAGTGTCTCATCGAGGCGCATTGCCACGGGCTCCGTCAGCAGGACAGCGTGGCCGAGCTCTTTTGTCAGCGATTCCGTTCTGCTGGCCAGGTTGACCGCCTGTCCGATCACTGTGAAGTCGAGGCGGTCCGGCGAGCCGACATTGCCGAAGAAGGCTTCCCCTTCATGCAGCGCTATCCCGGTGCGAAGAGGATGCCATCCATCGATTTTGTCCAGGGGACCCGGCTTTTCCTCATTCAGCATTGTAATACCCGCCAGCGCCATGCGCGCGGCCGCCACCGCGTTTTGGGCAGACTGCCGTGCCTCGTCTTCATCCTCGAACGGGAAGACCGCAAGCAGCCCGTCGCCGATGAATTTCAGCACCTCGCCTCCGCAGGCGATCACTGCACCGGCCATTTGTTCGAAATAGGCGTTGAGAATTTCGGTGACCGCCGCCGCCGGCACATGATCGGAAAGATCCGTGAAGCCGCGCAGGTCCGATACCCAAAGGATGGCGCGGATCGGTTCGCCCGATCCGCGCCGGATCGTACCGCCCAGGACCTTCCCCGCGGCAGCCCCGCCCAGATAGGTTTCAAGCGAGTTGGCGGCCACCTTGAGCGCGATCTGCCGCTCCAGGTGAAGAGCGAATATCTGAAACAGCCGACGCAGGAGCACGACCTGATCGTCCCGCAGGCCGCCGGACTGGCGCGTCGCGAGGGTGGCGGCGTTGTGGTAGGCGCCGCCGGTGACGAGCGGGACGGCCACGTAGTCCGTAAAGCCTTGCGAGGCGAGATCCCGGGTTATGGGGAAGCGCTTTGCCTGCTCTGGATCGCTGATGTCGATACGCAAGCGCTCGCCGAGTTCGATGACCCGGTAAAGCGTATTCTCCAGGAAAGCTCCTGTCTGGCGCGAGCTGTCATCGACTTTCATTTCGTCGGCAAGTCCGTCGATGACGTTCCAATTGTAGGCGAAGCCCATCAGGAGCGGGTGTAGCGTGCCGATATGAATGGTGGACCGGTCTACCGGCAGGCCGCAGGCGACCAGTCGCCAGACGAAATCCTCGAAAAGCTCGAGCAGGTCGTCGCATTGTACCGCCTTCGTCAGCAGCCATTCCTCGAACTCCGCAATGGATAGCCAGTCTGGAGCACAAGTCCGGCCGCGTGCCGACCGCCGCAGCAGGACCACTCCACGGGGATAGTCTCTGGGTGCCGGATCCAGGGGCGCGAAGGACTGTCGGGCTTTCATGGTGCAAGCGGTCTTCTTCAGCTGCCAGCGCGACATGATACGCGAATCGTCGCCGCGCGGAAACCGCGCCGACGAAGCAAGGCCTGCATCAAGGTATTGAGATTTTTAGGAAAAGATGGTGGGCGATACTGGGATTGAACCAGTGACCTTTCCGGTGTGAACGGAACGCTCTCCCGCTGAGCTAATCGCCCTGTCGCAATCGTTGCGTGGCGGTTATCTATTCTAGGCCAGTTGGTTAGGCAATAGGCAATCTAAAAAAATACCGGCCGGTTGAAACCGCCTCCCGTACACCATTTGGAACTCTGTGCTTTTTCGTTCACGGCGGGCAGTGGAAAACGGCTCTGCGGCACGGATTTCGTTCACTTTGCCTTCCGCCTTGCCGCGATGCGTGCCGTGCCGAATTCCGGCCGCGATACCGCTCGGGCAGTGGTAAAAAATTTTTCTCTTGACTTAACGCCGCGTAACTAAGTTTTCCTTCCTATTGACCAGCCATCTTAAGCGTTATGGCGAGTATATCTCGTTTCGATGGAGGAGGATGTTGAACGATTATCTCTTCAGATTGCAAAAAATTTATGCAATGAGGTGTTAATTTTCATTAATAAATTTGGATAACTATGCGAAAAAACATGAATATTCTGTCTGTGGATTGCATTGCGAATTAACGCGAATTTAATACGTTGCCGCCAGTTATGATTGCAAAAAAAAGAAGTTCAATCACTGGAAGAAGTAACAACGATCGCGAAGGAACATCCAATGCAATCTCTCAAGGCGTCTATCCTAGGGTTAGTGGGTACCCTTTTACTTCTTGGGCAGGTCAACGCCGCTGGTGACCGCGGGACTGCCGATGAGGCCTCCTCAATGCTGGGGAATGCGGAGGCTCACTACAAGGCGGTTGGACGGGATCAGGCCCTGAAGGATTTCTCGGAAAAAGGCTCGAACTGGGTCGATCGCGATCTTTATGTCTTCTGCATGGACGATGCCGGAGTAATCACCGGTCACGGAGCGAATAGCGCCCTTGTGGGGCGCGATCTGTCGGGCCTGAAGGATGCCAACGGCAAGAAGTTCATAGTCGAGATCATCTCGACTGCAAGGGCAGGCGGCGGCTGGGTCGATTACCTTTGGCCGAACCCCACCACGAACAAGCTGGAATCGAAGTCTTCGACCGTAAAGGGGTTCGGCGACGATATTTGCGGCGTGGGAATCTTCAAATAGCGCTGCCCAATGGCGGGAGCCAGCCGCTGACGCTGCATGAAACCTTCCCGCATCGAGAAAGGAAGCCGGTGGGCGCGTTCACCGATCGGCTTCCACCCACCGGGAACGAATCGTACCTGTTCGAGTTCGTCTGAGTGGCCACAGATCGCCCCCCGCGGCAATCCGGCAGCCCCGTGCTTTCGGACATTGCCGTCGTCCCCTCCGGATTGTCTTTTCGTACGCGGAGACCGCTCATGAAATGGTTCGCCAGCCTGGCTTTGGCAAAGAAGATGTTTGTCGCCCCAATCTTCCTGCTGGTCGGATTGGGGCTCGTGTCGGCCATTTCCCTGATTACAGTTAATCAGCAGAAAGTGGCCCTGGATACGCTGAACAACGTTCAGATCAAGGCCTTCGCCGATATGGCCGATGTCAAGGATACCCTTTCGTCAGGGCAGCTGGCGCTCTATGCGCTCATGAACATCGTCGCGAACGATTCCGACGCCACCCGGATCAATGCGCTGCTCGAAGAAGCGAACGCCGAACTGAAATCGGTGGTCACGAAGTTCGAGGCGCTCGATCTCAGTGCCCTTGGCAATGACGAATTGCTCGCCCTCCAGCAGGAAGCGATAGAGCACGCCCGCCAGTTCCAGGATGCAGCGCTCTCCACATCCGACATGGCGATCATCGACGTCACGGTCGCGAATATCACACTCAACACCACGGTCGAGCGCTTCCGTGTGCTTGAAAAGGATGTCGCTGCCCTCAATCAGGCGGTCGACCGCCTGCGCGGTGAGGCCACCTTGGCCACGTTGGAGGGGGTCGGGGAAGCGGAGCGGTTGCTCCTGATCATCGTCACGGTCGTCGCCGTGGTCGGCATCCTGATCAATTGGCTGGTCTCCCGGATGATATCGCGGCCGGTTGTGCAGATGATCGGGTC
The DNA here is from genome assembly GCF_014050225.1 of Stappia albiluteola. GTDB lineage: Bacteria > Pseudomonadota > Alphaproteobacteria > Rhizobiales > Stappiaceae > Hongsoonwoonella > Hongsoonwoonella albiluteola. The sequence goes on from NZ_JACFXV010000067.1 coordinate 50,202, forward strand.
GATGACAGCACTGGCCGCGGGCGACACGGCCGTTGAAGTGCCTGACACGGCGCGCCGCGACGAAATCGGCAAGATGGCTCAGGCGCTCGCCGTGTTCCGCCGGAACATAACGGACATGCAGCGCATGGAGGAAGAAAAGGTCGACCACGAGAGACGCGAGACGGAAGCGAAGCGCGCGAGCATGAATGCGCTCGCCAATGACTTCGAGGCGCGATTCGTCGGGATCGTCGAGACCGTCGCTTCGTCGTCTTCCAGGATGCAAGGCACGGCCCGGTCGATGTCCGCTGTGGCGGAGTCGACCCGCGAACGTGCTGCCGAGGTGGCCACGGCCGCCGGAAACGCGTCGAACAACGTGCAGACCGCCGCATCCGCAGCGGAGGAAATGGCGGCTTCCATTGGCGAGATCAATCGTCAGGTCAGGGAAGCTGCCGAAGTGTCCAACCAGGCGAATGCCGAAGCTGTGCGCTCGAACGACTCGGTCAAGGGATTGGCCGAAGCCGCCGCCAGGATCGGCGAAGTGATCGACCTGATCCGTGGCATTGCCGAGCAGACCAACCTGTTGGCGCTGAACGCCACAATCGAGGCCGCGCGCGCGGGAGAGGCCGGCAAGGGCTTCGCCGTCGTGGCATCCGAGGTCAAGAACCTCGCGACCCAGACCGCCAAGGCCACCGAGGACATCAGCGGCCAGATCGCCGGCATGCAGGCTGCGACCGGGCATGCAGTCGATGCGATCAAGGCAATCAGCGGCACGATCGGCCGGATTAAACTGATTTCCGACACCATCACGGCCGCCGTCAACGAGCAGGGCCTTGCGACCCAGGAAATCGCCGCAAGCACTCAACAGGCGGCGAGGGGAACGGAAGAGGTCGGCGAGACGATCAGTGTCGTGGCGCAGGCTGCCTCGGAAACCGGGGGCGCGGCGCAGGAGGTCCTCGGCGTTGCCGAGGAGATGTCCGAGAACGCACAAATCCTTCGCACGCAGGTTGAAGAGTTCCTCAACCGGGTTCGTGCGGCTTAGCGTGATTTCCGATTGCGCAATCGACTCCTCATCTGCGGGAGGCGCACTGACATGAAGCACTTGCCGCGAAGACGGGACTGTCTTTGCGGCGAGGTCCCGCGCTGAAACGGGCGGCGCGTCCGGTTTCGCGCGCCGTCACCGTCACCATCCGCAGGCTTCGCGAAGCGGTTCAATCTCTTCGGCGAGTTCGGAAACGTCGAACGCGACCTTTATGCTGCGTGCCCGGTTACGGTTGGGCGTGACTTCGATCGCAAGGCTGCCCGCCTTCAGGATTTCCTCGAGAACGGGCAGGGCGCTGCGCTCTTCCCATAGGCCCAGATATTTGTTGCTGGGCGAAGCCTCGAACTGCCAGGTTCCGATCGCCTGTCCGTCCAGGCTGTAGCGGATGAGGCCGAATTCCCTGCCTTCCATGAATTCGTCGACGAAATGGAACCACAGCGACGTGTGGCCGCGAAAACAGCGGATATTGATTTCCGCGAATTTCCAGTCGTCGAAATATTCGTTGTGGAATTTTCCCCGGGACGACCGCTGCAGCGTGATGGTGGCCGAGCCGTCCTGCGCCGAGCCCTCTTCGCGCACGAGCCAGCCGCGTTGGGCCGGCTCTATCGTCTGGGCGGCCGCAGGATGGCCGCACGTCAATACGGTAACGAGTGCGAAGACGGGAAGCCGCATCATCGTCTTCCTCGAGGTTCGGCCGTCGTCGCCGCAGCGAGGCGGGCAGCGCGTTTCAGCTCGCGACCGCCGCCCGAAGGCTTTCCACCGCCGGCCACAGGTCGTCGAAATGGGAGATGATCCGGTCTGGGGAAAGCTCGCTGACCGGCACCGGCGTATAGCCGAACGTAACCGCGACGACCGGGATCCCGGCGGCGCGCGCGGCGTCGATATCCGTCTGGGAATCGCCCACCATCACCGAGCCTGCGGCCGTGCCGCCCGCCTGTTCGATGGCGCCAAGGACCGGCATCGCATCCGGCTTCGGCTTCTCGAACGTGTCGCCGCCGACAATCGCGTCGAAGAGGTGCGACATGCCGAGGGTCTCGATCAGGGGTCGGGCGAGGCCCTCGATCTTGTTGGTGCAGATTGCCGTTTTCCAGCCCGTGTCGCGGAAACGCTCGAGCGCGGCAATGACACCTGGGAAGGCATGGCTTTGAACGGCGATATTTGCCGCGTAATACTCCACGAGACGCTCGTAAAGGGGCTCGATCAGCTCCGCATCGGCTTCGACGCCATTTGCCGCCAGACCGCGCTGCAGCAGGGAGCGGGCGCCATGGCCGACCATCGTGCGCACCCGCTCGGGATCGATGGCATTGTAGCCTGCGCCTTGCAGGGCGAAATTCAGGCTGGCTGTCAGGTCACCCATGGTTTCGACGAGGGTGCCATCGAGATCGAAGACGAGAACGGGACTGGTCAAGCGGGTTCCTCCTGGATTTGGGCGGAAGGGCTATACGCTTTCCGCCCGCCTCGCAAGAAGAGGCTTAGCCCAGATTGTAGGCTGTCCGGAAGCCGCCATAGTGGCGACCGTTGACGAAGATCGGGGCGTCGGCCTCGCTCATCCAGACGATCTTGCCGCCGCCCATGTCGCGTGGCCAGGCCTGCAGCAGGAACGGGCGGGTATTGCGGACCGCGGTCAGGCCGGCGGTGTCGTTGTAGAAGCGCCGGTGCCGGCTGTGCGCGGCGTTCCAGAGCGGATCGTTCGGCCGTTGCGGCTGGGAGAATGCCTTGTTGTGGACGGACAGGAAGGCGTTTCGATCCAGCGAAACGCAGAAGATCATTCCCGATGAGGCGTATTTGGCGAGGATTTCCTCCTGGATCGGCGGGATGATCTCTTCCAGCACCTTCATGGCGCGGGTCTGGTATTGCATGGGGTCGGTGCCGGGGATTTCGCAATATTCCGTGTCAAACAGCGCTTCCAGCGTGATCATGCGGCTGGCGAGCGCCTTTTCCATCGCCTTGCCGATACGGGCGGCTCCGTCCTGCGCGACCTCTATCTTCCACTGGGCTTCGCTGATGATGCCGGCAATCACCTTCTGGACGGCGGCATTTTCCGCGTCTCCCATGTTTTCGAAACTGCAATGCAGTCCGTGATGGGAGCGATTGGCGATGCGCACTTCAAGCCGCCCGATACCGGATATATCGACATGGCCTCTTGCGCCGGCGGAGGCTTTTGTTTCGCCCGCTGGAATGAGCAGGGCTCCGCCGGCGGAAATATCCCGCGTCTTGGCGGAAATCCGCTCTCCGTTGACGGTCAGCTCGGCCGAACGTTCGATCGGATAGCGGTCGTGCTTGCGGCGGTTTCCAAGCGCGCTCTGGCGGATCATCATCGTGAAGCGGCGGTTCAGGTCGGCGCTCAGGGCCGCCATTTCGTCGCTCGCCTTGTTGGCGGCGGAGCCTGCCTGTTCGGCCAGATCGGTCGCGTTCACGATGGTGTCGACCTTGTCGACGACCGCATTCACGAAATCGGCGGTCCGGTGGGCTGCCGCGCCGATTTCGTGGGTTGAGGCGACCTGGTTTTGCACGCTCTCGACGACGACGGCGAAGTTGGGCCGGATTTCGCCAATGACCTGAATGATGCGGTCGACCGCCTGGATGCTCGTTTCGGCGGAGCTTTGCAGGCGGTCGATATTCGCGACGATGACATCGGTCGCTCGTTGCGTTTCCACGGAGAGCGCCTTTACTTCGCCGGCGACGACAGCGAACCCTTTGCCCGCTTCGCCCGCGCGCGCGGCCTCGATTGTGGCGTTCAGGGCAAGCAGGTTGGTCTGTTTCGCAACGTCGGAAATGAGCCGGACGACATTCGCGATATCGTCGACGGCATCCTTCAGTTCGCGAATACCGGCACTCGCCGTATCGGCGATCGAACGGGCTTCGTCGGCAAGCGCGCTTGACTGGCTCACCTGCGCATCGATCTCGTTGCTCGCCGTCGCAAGCTCGTTGATCGCCTCGGCCAGTCCCTTGGCGTTTTCGTTGGTGGCGTCGGATTCCGTGCGCAGCCTCAGCGATTCCTGCCGTATTTCGGCAAGGCGCTCGAACTGCTCGCCGATCCTGCCCCGCAAACCGGTGGCCCCGGAAGCGATTCCCCGGGCCGCCGCCCGCAGATCGTCCTCCATCAGATCGAAGGTTTGCTCCATCTGCCCCGCAAGGTCGGCGGTGCCAGCGAGCTTGCTGTCGCAATTCGTCACGGGATCGTTTTCGATCTCGGCTGGCTGTGTGACTGCCAATTCCGTCTGTATCTGCTTTCTGCCGGCAAAGAAGCGCATTTACCTACCTCGATCCCGAAAATTTGACCGTATCGTAGGGATAATTGGCAAGTTGACTGAATCTTAGGTTAATTCACATGAGATATTAGAAAATTCATATAATAAAGATCGTGCTGCCTGCCCCCGCGAAGACTGGGCAGGCAGCTTCGGGAAATTACGAAAGACGATAGGCCGTGCGGAATCCGCCCCAATGGCGGCCGTCTACGAGGATCGGCGCATCGACCTCGCTCATCCAGATAATCTGCCCGTTGCCCATGTCTCTGGGATAGGTTTGCAGCAGGAAGGGGCGGGTGTTGCGCGCGGCGGAAAGTCCGGCCCGGTCGTCGAAGATGCGGCGATTGCGGCAATTGGCAGCGTTCCAGACCGGATCGTCCGGCCGCTGCGGTTTGGAATAGACCAGATTGTGGACGGGCAGGTAGCCGTTGCGATCGACACTGGCGCAAAAGGTCATGCCGGATCGCGCGGCGCCGGCCAGCACTTCCTCCTGGATGGGAGGCAGGATTTCGTCGAGTACCTTCAACGCGCGATTTTCGACCTGGATCGGGTTGGTGCCGGCAATCGGTCGATAGTCGGTGTCGAACAGATCGGCGAGCGTTAGGCGGCGGGTCTTGATTGCGTCCGCCATGGCGAGCGAAACCCTGGCTGCCGTTTCTGTTGCCAGTTGGATTTTCTGCTCGGCATCGCTGCGCACGCCCGCGATGATGCGCCTGACCGCGCTGTCGACGCTTTCCTCCAGGTGTTCGAACGCGCAATGCAACCCGTTGTCCGACCGGCCGACCACACGCACGCGCATGCGGCCGATGCGGGCAAGCTCCAGTTCGCCGCTGGCAGGGGGCTGCAGGCTCGTTTCACTGTCCGGCACAAGCAGTACACCGCCTTCCGACAGATCGCGTGTCTTGGCGCCGATCGTGGTCTGGCCGATCTTCAGGGTTGCGGCGATCTCGATCGGATAGCGGTCGTGCTGTCGCCGGTCTCCGGCCGAACTCTGCCGGATCATCATCGTGAAACGACGATTGAGTGCGGCACTCATTTCCGTCATGCCGTCGCTTGCTCCGGCTGCTGCCGATCCGGCTTTTTCGGCCTGGTCTGTCGCCGTGGCTATGGCATCGACCTTGCCGGCGACCTCCCGCACGAAATCCGCGGTTTGCCGCGCGGTCATGCCGATTTCCTGGGTAGCTGCGACCTGCTGGCGGACGCTATCGGCAACGGCGGCAAAATTCGGCCGGATATCGCCGATCACATTGATGATGCGATCCACGGCCAGGATGCTGCCCTCGGCCGAATGTTGAAGCCGTTCGATATTGGCGACGATCACGTCCGTCGCTTTCTGGGTCTCGACCGAAAGCGACTTCACTTCATTGGCGACCACCGCGAAGCCCTTGCCTGCCTCTCCCGCGCGGGCGGCTTCGATCGTGGCATTGAGCGCCAGCAGGTTGGTCTGCTTGGCCACATCGGAAATAAGCCGGACCACGTTCACAATGTCGTCAATTGCGCCTTTCAATTCATGGATTCCGGCGTTTGCCGTATCGGCAACCGTGCGGGCTTCCTCCGCAAGCTGGCTCGACTGTTTGACCTGGGTGTCGATCTCTGTGCTGGCGGTTGCAAGTTCCTCGATGGCTTCGGCGAGGCTGTTCGCGTTCTCGTTCGCCGCTTCGGCCTCCGATCTGAGCGTCTGCGTATCGCCGCGAATTTCCGTCAATTTCTGCATCTGTTCTTCGATGCGGTCGCGCAGTCCATCGGCGCCGGACGCGATATTGCGCGCTGCCGCCCGCAAATCCGACTCAATCAGATCCAGCGTATTGGAGAAATCCGAAGCCGATCTGGTGCTTTCAGGGGAACTCAATTCTATAGATGTCGTAAGGGAAGTATTTGATTCTTGAGAAACTATTGCCGCTTCGATCGTTGCGGAAGGTTTTGATTTTCCGAAAAAGCGCATGTATCGGGCTCCCGCTAGCCGCGAATGGTAGTTGTTGATGGCGTACTTTAAGTTCATCGGGCTAAAAGCATAGTTAACATCTCTCATTATATGAATATTTGCGTATCCTCCCTCCACGTTCCGGACCCGGATTGGCGCCGCCGCTTTGCCTTGCGCCTGCGCCATGCTAAACCGCGCCCGCGCGCCAGCTCGGGCCGGTGCGGATCGGATCGGATTGGGAAATAGGCGGGTTTATGAGCGACCAGATGAAGGCGAAGGCGGCGGCCGCTGCCCTTGAAGAGGTGAAAGGCGGAATGCGGCTTGGCCTCGGGACGGGGTCCACTGCCGAGCATTTCGTCCGCCTGCTCGGGCCGCGAGTGAGAGCTGGCCTCGACGTGGTCGGCGTCCCGACCTCGGAGCGAACCGCGGCGCTGGCGCGGTCGGAAGGTATCCGGCTGGCGACGCTCGAGGAATTGCCCGAACTCGACCTCACCGTGGATGGGGCCGACGAGCTTGATTCCGAGCTGGCCCTGATCAAGGGCGGCGGCGGCGCGCTTTTGCGCGAGAAGATCGTTGCAAGCGCTTCGGCGCGCATGATCGTGATCGCCGATGCATCCAAGAAGGTCGAGACGCTCGGCGCCTTTCCGCTGCCGATCGAGGTCGTTCCATTCGGGCTTGGCGCGACGCGCCGCGCAATTGCCAAAGTGTTGGAGGAGCTCGGATATACACCCAGGCTGAGCCTGCGCGGCGGCGATGCGAGCCCTTATGTGACCGACGGCCATCACCATATTTTGGACGCGGATTTGCGCCAGATAGGCGCGCCCCGCGCGTTGTCGGATGCGTTGCTTCGCATTCCCGGCGTCGTGGAGCACGGTCTTTTCCTGGGCTTGGCTGCGGCGGCCTATATTGCTGGCGATGCCGGCGTCGAAAAGGTCGAGCCGCGCCGCTGAGCTGGTCGGGCGGGCCGGCCCGGCGCGGGGAAGCGAGTTTGCACACCATAGGCCGTCGATCCTCGCAAAACTTCGGGCGACGGCTGCTGGATCAACCGACCTTCGATCGGAGTCGATTGAAGGTCCGGAATTCGATCGATACCAAAGTGCTGGACCAATACGGTTCTTGAGGGAGATTCTGATGTTCAACCGAGCCTACAAGCGTATCGCCGGCGGCCTCGCCGTGGCACTTTCCGCTGCCGTTCTCGCGACCGGCGCTTTTGCGCAGGAGCAGAAAAAGCCCGAGCCGGTTTCCGAAACCCACCTGCAGGCGGCCAAGGAGGCGGTTCTGGCCGCAAAGGTTCTGACGCCCTACGACAATTTCCTGCCGCTCATTGCCGAGCAGACCAGGACGCTTTTCGTGCGCAGCAACCCGAGCGCCGGCGCTGAAATTGACGAAGTCGTGAACGAAGTTGCGCTGAACATGGTGGAAAAGCGCCCGGAATTGAACCAGATCGTCTACGAAGTCTGGGCGCGTCGATTCAGCGAGGAAGAGCTGAAGGAGATCGCGGCCTTTTATAATTCGCCGGTCGGGCAGAAGTTTTCCGACCTTGGCGGCGAACTCACGGCGCTCTCTGTCGGCGCAGGCAAGCAGTGGAGCGACCGGATTTCGGCCGAAATGGTCTCGATCGTTCGCGATGAGCTGAAAAAGCGCGGCTACATCGACTGACCGGCAGCTCCCCCAATTCAAGACGAGGCGGTAATGGCGGAATTCGACTACGATCTTTTTGTGATCGGCGGCGGTTCTGGCGGCGTGCGCGCGGCCAGGATAGCGGCGACGCATGGGGCGCGGGTCGCGATAGCGGAGGAATACCGCTACGGCGGCACCTGCGTCATTCGTGGTTGCGTTCCCAAGAAACTCTTCGTCTACGCCTCCCGTTTTGCGGAGGAATTCGAGGATGCTGGAGGATTCGGCTGGACCGTTGGCGAGAGTTCCTTCGACTGGCAAAAGCTGGTTGAAGCCAAGGACGCGGAGATCACCCGCCTGGAAGGCATTTACCGCCGCAACCTCGAGCGGTCCGGAGTCGAGATATTCGACAGCCGCGCCGTGATCGAGGACGCCCATACCGTCCTGCGTCTTTCCGACAACCGGCGGATTACAGCCAAGTACATCCTGGTGGCCGTGGGCGGCACGCCGAACGTGGATGCGGACCTGCCGGGCGGCGAGCATGTGATCACCTCGAACGAGGCTTTCCATCTCGCCGATTTCCCGAAGCGGGTGGTGGTTGCCGGCGGCGGTTATATCGCCGTCGAATTCGCCGGCATCTTCAACGGCCTGGGGGCCGAGACGACGCTGATCTACCGCGGCGAGGAAATCCTGCGCGGCTTCGACATGGACCTTCGGCGTACGCTGCATGAGGAAATGGAGAAGAAGGGCATCCGCGTCATTTGCGGAGATATCTTCACGTCGATCGAAAAGACGTCGTCCGGGCTCGTCGGTATGACCCTTAAGGGCGAGCGGATCGAGGCGGACAAGATCATGTTCGCGATCGGCCGCCGTCCGAATACCGCCGGCCTCGGTCTCGAAAAGGCCGGGGTGGAAACCAATGCTACCGGCGCGATCGTCGTTGACGGCCAGTCGCGGACCAACGTGCCGTCCATCTACGCGATCGGCGACGTCACCGACCGGGTGAACCTGACGCCGGTGGCGATCCGCGAAGGCCATGCCTTTGCCGATACGATCTTCGGCAACAAGACCTGGATGGCGGATCACGACCTGATCCCGACGGCCGTCTTCTCGCAGCCGGAAATCGGCACCGCCGGCCTGACCCAGGAAGAAGCGGCGGCGAAATACCGCAATCTCGACATCTATCGCTCGTCCTTCCGGCCGATGAAGCACACGCTGTCCGGCCGCGACGAGAAGATGCTGATGAAAATGATCGTCGACGCCGATACGGACAAGGTGCTCGGTGTCCACGTGATGGGGGCCGACGCGGGCGAAATGGCCCAGCTTGTCGGGGTCGCGTTGAAGATGGGAGCGACCAAGGCCGATTTCGACGCCACCATGGCGGTGCATCCGACGGCGGCGGAAGAACTCGTCACCATGCGGGAACCAAGCGAACGGATCCGCGGATAGTTCAAAGAAAAAGGCGGCCTTGAGCCGCCTTTTTTGTATCAGCCGTCCTTCAGAATCCTGACCAGCCTCTCGATTTCATCCTCCGTATTGTAGGCATGGACGGAGGCGCGCACGACCGCGTCCAGTCCACGGTGCGGGAAGTCGATGCGCGAGGACGAGGCGCGCGAGACGGAGACGTTGATCGAGCGGGCGGCGAGCCGCTGCCTCGTCGCGTCGGGGTCCTCGCCGTCCCTGGTGAAGGTCACGATCCCGCATTTGAGCTTGCCTTTATCGTGAATTCTAAGGCCACTAACCTGCTTCAACTCGTCGCGCAGCAGGCCAGCCAGCCCATTCACCCGGCGCTCGATGCGATCAAGGCCGAGATCGAGCGCATATCGCACCGCGGTCGCAAGGCCGATCTGGCCGGCATAGTTGCGCTCCCAGGTCTCGAATCGTTTGGCGCCGGGAAGCCATTCGAAACGGTTCTCGTCGATCCAGTTGGTGGAATCGAGTTCGGCGAAGGGCGGATCGAGCCGGTCGCCGATGGCGTTCGAAACGTAGAGGAAGCCGGTGCCCCGGGGACCGCGCAGGTATTTTCTGCCAGTCACCGCCAGCATGTGGCAGCCTAACCGGTTGACGTCGAGCGGCATCTGGCCGGCGGACTGGCAGGCGTCGAGCAGGTAAAGGAGACCGTGCCGGCGGGCGATCTCGCCCACCTCCTCGGCAGGATTGACGAGGCCGCCATTGGTCGGCACATGGGTCAGCGCGATCAGGCGGGTTCTGGGGCCAATGGCCGCCTCCAGCGCCTTCAGGTCGATCTGTCCGCTTTCGTCATCGTCGATCAGGTCGATCTCGATGCCGGCGCGCTGTTTCATCTGGAGCAGGGCGACGTAGTTGGAGACATATTCCGCCCGCCCTGTGATCACCCGGTCGCCGGGCGTGAAGGGGATGGCGTAAAAGCCCATGTCCCAGGCGCGGGTGGCGTTTTCGGCGTAGGCGATCTCGGCAGGAGTGGCGCCGATCAGATCGGCGACGGCATGGTAGAAATCGTCGATTGCCGGCCGGGCGAGGGCCGCCGCTTCGTAGCCGCCGATGGTGGCTTCCCGGTCGATATGGTTCTTGAGGGCGGTGGTAACGGCGCGAGGCGGCAGCGAGCAGCCGGCATTGTTGAAATGGGTGACGATGTCGCAGCCTGCAGTATCTGCACGCAGAGCCGCGATCTCGTCGGCGGAGAAGGGACGGCCGGCATCGGCGCTTGCGGACATGGACATGCTCCGGGCGGAAAAGAGGAAAGGATGCTGATCAGCTATTTCGGATATGGCTCGCTCGTCAACCGCGCGACGCTGGCAAGCGATGTGGTCGCGCTTCCCGGCAGGCTTGAAGGCTGGAGGCGCGAATGGCGGGTGGTCGGGCGGCCTGCAGAGGCGGACGGCGCGGGGAGGGGCGCCTGCGCGCTGACCGTGCGCCCGGAGCCGGGATGTGCGATACGGGGCGTCCTGCTCAGTGAAGCCACGGCGGGCCTTGCGGCGCTCGACAAACGGGAAGCGCGCTACGACCGGATAGACGGCATTTCCCACCAGTTCAGGCCCGACGATGGAACCGCGGGCGTTCCCGAAGCCGTCTTTCTCTACAGGGCAAAGGCCGAGCACTATCGCTGGGGCGACGAGGATCACCCCATCCTGCAGAGCTACCTCGACTGCGTGCTGGCCGGCTTTCATGAAATCTGGGGCGAGGCGGGCGTTGACCACTTCCTGGAGACGACGGACGGCTGGCATGCGCCGATCCTGGCCGACCGCCATGCACCGATCTATGCCCGCGCGGTGACGCTGGAGCCTGATCTGACGGGGCTCTTCGACGAACGGCTCGCCGCGCTCGACCTGAGGTGGGTCGATCCCTAGATGCAGGGGAGGCCGGTCAGACCAGGCGCATGCGGCCATCGGCAACGGCGAAAGGCTCGCCACCGGCCGTGAGCACCGCCCGGTCGGTCATTTCGGCAAAATCGAACATCGCGTGGAGCACAACGTCATTGCGGCCCTGGTAGATTGCGGGCCGGTAGATGACGACGCCCATGCGATCGTCGAAACGGCAATAGGTGTAGTCCGCCTCGCCGACAAGTCTTCCGCCCGCCGTAACGTGGCATCGGCTTTCGGTGTCGTAGGTCACCACATGGGTGGAGATGTCGGTGAAATCGCCGTCCCTTGAGTGATGGACGCCGGTCCACTCGATACTCAGCCCCACAAGGCTCTCCGGTGCCCGTGCCATCGGCTTTCCTCCCGGTTCCAGGAAAGCGCAGAAGGAGGGGCGAGGCAAGGAAGGCAGGTTGGCGTTCGTGGCGAGCCCGCTTATGGTCAACCTGCCGCATGGCGTGTATAAGGCGGCGCGCGGGCTTGTTCGCAAAGCCTGTCCTGCAAATAGGCAAGGGTTTACAAAGGAAGCGTCCGGCCGACGAAACACAGGACCTGGAGCCGGCGCTGTTCAGGAGTTGAGACAATGGCGGAGAAATGGACACCGGAAACCTGGCGGTCGAAGCCGATCGTGCAGGTGCCGGATTATCCGGATCAGGAGGCTCTGGCTGACGTGGAACGTCGCCTTTCGTCCTTTCCGCCGCTCGTTTTTGCAGGCGAGGCGCGAAAGCTGAAGAGCCAGCTGGCGGATGTCGCGGCCGGCCGCGGCTTCCTGCTTCAGGGCGGCGACTGCGCCGAAAGCTTCGCCGAACATCATGCCGACCACATCCGCGACTTTTTCCGCGTCTTCCTGCAGATGGCCGTGGTGCTGACCTATGCCGGCGCCCAGCCGGTGGTGAAGGTGGGCCGCATCGCCGGCCAGTTCGCCAAGCCGCGCTCCGCGCCGATGGAAAAGCAGGACGGCGTCGAATTGCCGAGCTATCGCGGCGATATCGTCAACGACATCGCCTTCACGGCGGAAAGCCGGATCCCCGATCCGCAGCGCCAGGTGATGGCCTATCGCCAGTCGGCGGCGACGCTGAACCTCTTGCGGGCCTTCGCGCAGGGCGGTTTCGCCAATCTCGACCACGTGCACCGCTGGATGCTCGGCTTCGTCAAGGACAGCCCGCAGAGCCACCGCTACCAGGTGCTGGCCGACCGGATCTCCGAGGCGCTGTCCTTCATGCGCGCCTGCGGCATCGATCCGGACAACTCGCCGCAGCTGCGTTCGACCGACTTCTTCACCAGCCACGAAGCGCTGCTGCTCGGCTACGAGCAGGCGATGACGCGCGTCGATTCCACCTCCGGCGACTGGTATGCCACCTCCGGCCACATGATCTGGATCGGCGACCGCACCCGTCAGCCCGACCATGCGCATGTGGAATTCTTCCGCGGCGTGAAGAACCCGATCGGCCTGAAATGCGGTCCGTCGCTGGCGCCGGACGAGTTGCTGAAGCTGATCGACATCCTCAACCCCGACGACGAGGCGGGCCGGCTGACGCTGATCTGCCGCTTCGGCGCCGACAAGGTGTTCGAGCATCTGCCGGCGCTGGTGCGCGCGGTGGAGCGGGAAGGCAGGACAGTGGTGTGGTCGTGCGATCCCATGCACGGCAACACGATCACTGCCAACGGCTACAAGACCAGGCCCTTCGAGCGCATCCTCAAGGAGGTCGAGGCCTTCTTCGCCGTCCACCGGGCAGAGGGCACGCATGCCGGCGGCATCCATATCGAGATGACCGGCAAGAATGTCACCGAATGCACGGGCGGTGCCCGCGCGGTGACGGCGGAAGATCTGGCCGACCGCTACCACACTCATTGCGATCCGCGCCTGAATTCGGATCAGGCGCTGGAACTTGCCTTCCTCGTCGCCGAGAACCTGAAGAAGGAACGCGACGAGAAGGCCGGCAAGCAGGCCGTCAACGCCTGATCCCTGCCGATCTGCACAATGCCGGCGGGGCTGAGCGCTGCCGGCAGCACCTGATCCGTGATCGCACCGTTCACCGGCCGGCCTCTCGAAGCGGGAGGCCGGCCGGACTATTTTCTCCGGTAAGGCCCCGAAGCTCCGGAGAGATGATATGCTGCCAGCCCTGTTCGTATCGCACGGCGCCCCCGACCTCGCGGTGATCGAGACGCCGGAGCACCATTTCCTGCGTGGGCTTGGCAAGACCTTGCCGAGGCCGAGGGCAATCGTTTCGATTTCTGCCCATTTCGAGACCGACTTCCCGGTGGTGGTTAGCGACCCTGCGCCGAAGACGATCTATGATTTCGGCAATTTCGATCCGCGCCTTTTGGAGATTACCTATCCCGCGCCGGGCGAACCGGCGCTTGCTACAAGCATCGTGGAAGGCTTGGCGGAACGTGGTGCCGATGTGGGGATTGCGCACCGGCGCGGCTTCGATCACGGCACATGGGTGCCATTGTCGCTGATCTATCCGGAAGCCGATATTCCGGTGGTGCAGCTTTCCGTTCAGCCCAAGGAAGGGCCGGAACATCACTTGCAGCTCGGACGGATGCTGCGGGAGGTGGTACCTGACGACGTGCTGGTCTTTGCCAGTGGCGCCCTGACGCACAATCTCGGCGAGTTGTTCGGCAAGGGGCAGATGCCGGCGCAGGATGCCCCGGTGCCCCACTGGGTGAGCGCTTTCGGCGACTGGGTCGGCGAAAGGGTTGAGGAAGGCGACGAGGCGTCGCTGGTTTCCTATCGCAGCCTCGCCCCGCACGCAGTGCGCAATCATCCGACCGACGAACATCTGCTGCCGATCTTCGTGGCGATGGGCGCGGCGGGCGAGGGATGGCAGGGTCGCAGCCTCTTCCGTGGCGCGAACAGAGGCTACATCCGCATGGATACCTTTGCCTTCGACAACACGACCGCAACAGTCTGACGCAAATTGCTTCAAATTTTTCGGAATTCGTAGATTCGGCGCATTTCCGGATTTACCATGAACCGGGCGTGGGATAGGTAATTCGGGCTATCGGCTGCCGTTGGGGGAGTTCTAATCGGCGACAGGCGAAGCTCGCAAGGGGATGCGGAAACGGGGACGGAGATCGCAAGCAGGCCGGGGTCCGAAATGCCGGACGGCGCCAAGCTGCGATGGTTATTGGGGAAAAGCAGCATCGCGATGCCGACGCCGATGAACCTTTCCCGCCTGAGCGTCCTCGTCGTCGACGACAATGCGCATATGCGCACCATCCTGCGCACGATCCTCAACAGCTTCGGCATCCGTAGAATTCACGAGGCCTCCGACGGTCAGTCCGGCATGACCGTTACCCGCGACCAGCGGCCGGACATCGTGCTGTGCGACTGGGTGATGGCGCCGCGCGACGGCGCCGATTTCATGGCGGCGCTCAGGGGCGATGAAGAGCCGGTAGTTGCGATGACGCCGGTGATGATGCTCAGCGCCGATACCCGCAAGGCCGTGGTGCTGAAGGCGTTGAGGCTCGGCATTCACGAGTTTCTCGCCAAGCCCGTTTCGCCGGCGCTGATGTATGAGCGGCTGGAATATATCCTGCTCGAGAACCGGCCTTTCGTCCGCAAGGACGGGTATTTCGGTCCGGTACCGCGTGCATCCATGCCGGGCGGTCCGCGCTTCGTCGGTCCTGGCGGTAACGGCAAGGCGCGACAGGACGGGCCGGAGGACGAGGCGGATGACGGCTCGGCGGTCTTCATCTGATTGCATCGGAAAGGGCGCCGCGATAAACCGCTTGGCATGACAAGCGCTCCTTCCGCCCGTATCGAAAACAGCTTCCGTCTCGCGGTCGCCCAGCTTAATCCGACGGTCGGCGATGTCGCCGGCAATCTGGCACTGGCACGCGACGCACGCCGCAGGGCGGCTGATGGCGGGGCCGATCTCGTCTTCTTTTCCGAGCTTTTTCTTGCCGGTTATCCGCCGGAGGACCTGGTGCTGAAGCCAGCCTTCGTGACCGCCTGCCGGCGGGCGCTGGACGAGCTTGCCGCGGATACCGCCGATGGTGGGCCGGGCGTGGTCATCGGCTTGCCCTGGCGGGAGAACGACAAGCTCCACAACGCGGTCGCCGTGCTCGACGGCGGCCGGATCGAGGGTGTGCGCTTCAAGGTGGACCTGCCGAATTACGGTGAGTTCGATGAAAAGCGCGTCTTTCAGGCCGGGCCGCTGCCGGGACCGGTCGGATTCCGCGGCATCCGCCTCGGAATTCCCGTGTGCGAGGACGCCTGGACGGACGAGGTCTGCGAATGCCTGGCGGAAACGGGCGCGGAAATCCTGCTCGTTCCCAACGGCTCGCCCTATCACGTGGACAAGGCGGAACTGCGCCTGCAGACGATGATCGCGCGGGTGGTGGAGACGGGCCTGCCGCTTGTCTATTGCAACCAGCTTGGCGGACAGGACGAACTCGTCTTCGACGGCGCGTCCTTCGCGTTGCAGGCCGACCGGCGTCTGGCGTTCCAGATGCGGCAATTCGCGCCCGAGGTCGCCTTCTCCGACTGGAAGAAGGACGATGAAGACACCTGGACCTGCGTGAGCGGAGAGGTCGCGAAGCTGCCGGACCGGGACGAGGCCAACTGGCTCGCCTGCGTGACGGGCCTTCGCGACTATGTCGAGAAGAACCGGTTTCCCGGCGTGGTGCTGGGGCTTTCGGGGGGCATCGACAGCGCGGTCGTCGCCGCCATGGCCGTCGATGCGCTGGGGGCGGAGAAGGTGCGGGGCGTCATGCTGCCCTACCGCTACACCTCGCAGGAAAGCCTGACGGATGCGCAGCAATGCGCCGCCGGTCTCGGCTTTGCCTATGACGTCGTGCCGATCGAGGATCCGGTGGCCGGCTTCACGCGCTCGCTTTCCGGGCTCTTTGCCGGTACCGACGCGGGCGTCACCGAGGAGAACCTGCAGTCGCGCGCGCGCGGCGTGATCCTGATGGCGATTTCCAACAAGTTCGGCCACATGGTGGTGACGACGGGCAACAAGTCGGAAATGTCGGTCGGCTACGCGACGCTCTACGGCGACATGAACGGCGGCTTCAATCCGATCAAGGATCTCTACAAGACGCAGGTCTATCACCTGGCGGCGTGGCGCAATGCCAACCGCCCGGATGGCATGAAGGGGCCGGCGGGCGTGGTGATCCCGGAAAATATCCTGACCAAGGCGCCTTCGGCCGAACTGAGGGAAGGGCAGACCGACCAGGACAGCCTGCCGCCCTACGAGGAACTCGACGACATCCTCGAATGCCTCGTCGAGAACGAGATGGCGGTCTCGGAAATCGAGGCGAGGGGCCATTCGCGCGAGCTGATCCACAGGGTCGAACACCTGCTCTACATCGCCGAGTACAAGCGCCGCCAGTCGGCGCCGGGCGTGAAGATCACCCGCAAGAATTTCGGCCGCGACCGGCGCTATCCGATCACCAACCGCTTCCGCGACCGAAGCTGACGGTCGCGGATTCTGCCCCTATTTCACGCGCTCGATCACGACCTTCACGCTGCCGCGGTTGTTCTCGTATTTCTCCCAGGCGTCGTTGGCGAAGAAATAGAGATAACCGTCGTCTTCCGGCAGGAGGGTGCAGCCTTCCCCCACCAGGAAGATCTGGTGGCGCCGGGCGTGGCCATTGTCGTCGACGCCGCGCCCGTTGGCGACGGCACCGACGAGGGAAAACCAGGGAAGGTTTTCCTCCCGGCGGGTCAGCTTGATATTGGCGTGGCCGTTTCCGGTTGCCTTCTCGATGAGGGTTTCCAGCTTGCCGATGCCGGAACTCAAAAGATGGGCGATCTCGCCAAGCTGGAAGACGCCGTCGCTGGTGCCGCCCGGTCCGCATTTGACGGTCAGGCCGTCGATCCACTGGCCGGTTGCCGACAGGCGGTATTCCTCGCCCTTCTTCACGAAGATGCCGCTGTAGTTCCATTTCTCTCCGGCGAAGACGTCGCGGGCGGCGGATTTCTTCTTCGCAAGCTGTATCGTGCGCCAGTAGTCGGGCTGGGCAAGAGGCGGGTTTTCCTGCCGCGCCAGCGCCGCCGGATGGAAGTTGGCTTTCTGGCCGTTCGCGCCGAAGCCCGGTACGGCGCGAGGCCTTATATTGCTCAGGTCGCTGGCGAAAATGCCGGTAAGGGAATCGTGCAGCACGCCATGCGGATCTCCCTTGATCTGCTGCTTGGCGGTGTCGCGAAGCTTCAGGCCCGCCTTCTCTGCCTCCTCGATCATCCATGCAAGAGCGATGTCGGACAGGCCGGTCGCGGCATAGCCGCCGCCGACATCCGCATGCACGCCGGGAAACCAGATTTCGATGGCGTCGTCATGCTGGTGGCAATTCGACCAGAGCGTGGGGGCGAAGACCTGCCGCCGTTCGTCGATCGCGACTGCATGGCGGGCGGTCTTCACCGTCGCGCTGAGCTCGGTGTCGTGGAACTGATATCGTCTCGGATCGTCGACGAGGTTGAGCAGCGCCTGGTCGTCGGGAACGCCAAGCGCGCCGACCGTGTCCCAGACGCCGAGGAAATGCACGGCCGTCTTGCCGGGTGCATCGCCGACGCTCTTGGCGTTGTGGTACGCCGCCTCGGCGGCGACGCTCTCATCATAGGCTTCGCGGCGGTATTTGGCGAAGATGGCATCGACGCAGGCCCAGACTTCGTCCGGCGATTCCGCCGACTTCTTCAGGTCGACCAGGCCGCATCTGGCAATCATCCCTGCAAGGCTGCGAACGGTGAAGGCGCCCCGGCTGAATCCGAACAGGAAAATGCGATCCTTCGGTTCGTATTCTTCCGCCAGCCACTTGTAGGCACTCTTGACGTTCTTGCTGAGGCCGGTTCCGAAGGTTCCCCCCGCAATGCGGGAGAGGTAGCCGCCATCCGTGCCGACGCCCGTATGATAATATCGTCGCTGCTCCTTTCCCTTTTCGGTCTGATCCGCGACTGCCCCCCAGATCTTGTAGACATTGGTCGGGGCGGGAATGCCGCCATCCTTCATGTCGGGGGTGTTCCAGGTTCCGTCGCAGCAAACGACCAGATTCCTCATCGCAATGCCCCAATCGTCAAAATTGTCTAATCTGGAAATGAAATCATGGATTGCCGGAGGGCTGCAATCGGCGGATTTGTCAGGGCGATGCATTTTTCGCGGGCGCGTTCGAGCGCATGGTCAAGCCGGTTTGGCAGTGGAGAATTGCGGGATGAAGTTGCCCCAAACTCCCGTGTCATCCCCGTGAAAACGGGGATCCAGTAGACACCCGCCTCAGTGGCTAAATCTCCGGAGCTGGCGGCTACTGGATGCCCACCTTCGTGGGCATGACAGGGCTTGTGGGCGCGTTGGTGCAAGCATGACAGAGTGAGTAGCCTCTCTGCCGTGTCCCCTCGGCTCGTCATACGCGGGCTCGACCCGCGTATCCACGCGATATCCCCCCTTGCCGCAGCCTTTCGATGGATCGCCGGGTCTAGGCCCGGCGAAGACGAGGGGAGAGGCAGAGCGCCTATCCGACGAGTAAGAGGTGAGACCGGCGCCTGCCCCATCCTCTGATGTCATCCCCGTGAAGACGGGGATCCAGTAGTCACCCGCCTCAGTGGCTACTTCTCTGCCGCAGCCCCTCGGTTCGTCATACGCGGGCTCGACCCGCGTATCCATGCGGCACCACCCCTCTCCCCAGCACTTTCGCGAAAACTAATCCCCGCCTTGCGGCGCACGCTTATCCTTGTTCCATCGCCCGGCTGCTCGTGGGACCGTGATCGGACCGACCGTTCATGTCAGCGAGATCAACCTGCGAACGGATCTTCGATCTGATCGCAGACAAGTTGATCGTCGAGAAAGGAGAGCGCCCTTTTTCGCGGAAAACCGGAGCCCACTTTTCCGCCGGGCGCTCGGGCGTGACGGCTCTGGCTGAAAGGGTGTAACGGCCCCGAGTAGGCTGGGGTGATCCCTATGCCGGGGGGAGCACCGAGAGGTGTCCGGGCTGGG
>NZ_JACFXV010000067.1:69327-183418 GCF_014050225.1 Stappia albiluteola
ACTCAATTCGCAAGAGCGGCAAAGCCGCGCCTTGCCGCTTCCCAGGCCAAACCGCCGGCGCACACGAGCGCGCGGCGATGTTCCTGCTGGCCCCGTGCGCAACTCCGCTCCTTTCGTCCTGCACGCCTTCATCCGAGCGGCCGGGTGAATGCCGGCAATAGAGGACTTCGGCATTGCCGGCTCCTTCGTCCGGCCTTATTGCTAGGTTTCGTCCAGATTTCAGGCCGCTCACACATTGGGGCGTATCCCGCCAAATCTGAATTGGATTTGGCGACAAGGATATGCTCAAGATATTGATCCTGGAGCGATTTCTCATCACGAAAGCGGCCCCGCTTTCGTGGAAAGCGCTCTGGCTGCGCGTGCTCCGCGAGGCTTCCATGCCCTTCTTTCGTTTCGTGGTCGAAAACTTCCGCTGGCTTGCGGCCGGTCTGCTGCTGACCTTCTTCTCGAGCTTCGGCCAGACCTTCTTCATCTCGCTCTTCGCCGGTGAGATCCGCGCCGAGTTCTCGCTGTCGCACGGCGATTTCGGCGGCATCTACATGGCCGCGACGCTGTTTTCGGCCGGCACGCTGACGGTGATCGGCAAGGTGGTGGACGACCATACGATCGCCGCCGTGGCCGTCGGCGTGATCCTGGGGCTCACCGCCTTCTGCATCGCCATGGCGAACGTCGCCAATGTGTGGATGCTGTTTGCCGTCATCTACGGCTTGCGGCTGTTCGGCCAGGGCATGATGACCCATACCGCCTTCACTGCGATGGGCCGCTGGTATTCCGCCCAGCGCGGGCGTGCCGTCTCGGTCGCGACGCTCGGTCATCAGGTGGGGGAGGCGCTGCTGCCGATCCTCTTCGTCGCGCTGATCGGTCTCGTCGGCTGGCGGGCGGGCTGGTGGATCGCCGCTTCTGCCCTGTTCCTCGGTGCGCTGCCGGCAATCCTGTGGCTGCTGCAGGTCGAGCGCACGCCACGGGCGCGCAAGGTGACGGGCGCGCCGGAAACCGGCCGGCAGTGGACGCGGGGCGAGGTGTTGCGCGATCCGGCCTTCTGGATCATCTCCTGCGGCACGCTGGCGCCGCCCTTCATCGGCACGACGATCTTCTTCCATCAGGTCTATCTGGTGGAACTCAGGGGCTGGACGCGCGAGCTGTTCGCCGCCGCCTTCATCGCCATGTCGAGCATGACGGTGGTCTTCGCGCTGGCAACCGGATTGGCGATCGACCGCTATTCGGCGCTGAAGATGCTGCCGTTCTTCCTGCTGCCCCTGTCGCTCGCCTGCCTGGTGCTGGCCGGCGTGACGCATCCGGCCGCGGCTTTTATCTTCATGATGCTGCTGGGGGCGAGCTACGGCATTTCATCGACGCTGTTCGGTGCCCTGTGGCCGGAGGTCTACGGCACCAGGCATCTGGGTGCGATTCGATCGGTCGTCGTCGCGCTGATGGTGCTGTCCTCGGCACTGGGGCCGGGCGTGACCGGCTGGCTGATCGATCTCGGCGTCGCATACGAGTATCAGATGGTGGCGATGGCCGGCTATTGCATGGTGATGATCGCGCTGATGACGGTCGTCTCCGGTTCCGTCTCGCGGCGGCTTGCCGGTGCGGCCGGGTTCTAGTAGGGACTCGCCCATGACCGTTACCGTTCGCTTCGCTCCTTCGCCGACTGGCTATCTCCATATCGGCAATGCCCGTCCGGCGCTGATGAACTGGCTGTTTGCCCTGAAGAACAGCGGCCAGTTCATCCTGCGCTACGACGATACCGACATCGAGCGCTCCAGGGCGGAATATGCCGCCGCGATCGCCGAGGATCTCGCCTGGCTCGGCATCAAGCCGCACCGGGTGGAGCGGCAATCGGACCGCGTGGCGCGCTACGAAGCGGCGGCGGAAGGGCTGCGCGAGCAAGGCCTGCTCTACGCCTGCTACGAGACGCCGGACGAGCTGGAGCGCCGCCGCAACCGGGCGCGCGCACTCGGAAGACCGCCGGTCTACGACCGTGCCGCGCTGAAGCTCTCGGCCGAGGAAAAGGCGGCCTTCGAAGCGCAGGGACGCAAGCCGCACTGGCGCTTCCTGCTCCCCAATTTCGACGGCGATCCCTTCGCCACGAGACGCACGGAAGTGCAGTGGGACGACTTGTGCCGGGGGCCGGAAACGGTCGATCTCGCCTCGCTTTCCGATCCGGTGCTGGTGCGCGAGGACGGCAGCTTCCTCTATACGCTTTGTTCGATCCTCGACGACATCGAGATGGGCGTCAGCCATATCATTCGCGGGGAAGACCACATCGCCAATACCGGCGTGCAGATCGCGATTTTCCGCGCGCTTGGCGCCGAGCCGCCCGTCTTCGGCCATTTGAACCTGCTGACGACGATCCACGGCGAAGGCCTTTCCAAGCGCACCGGTGCGCTGTCGCTGCGCTCGCTGCGCGAAGCGGGCCTGGAACCGATGGCGGTCGCTTCGCTCGCCGTGCTGACGGGCACCAGTCATGCGATCGAGCCGGCGGCATCGCTGGAAGCGCTGGCTGACATGGTGGATCTTGCTTCGGTTTCCAAGTCGGCAGCGAAATTCGATCCGGCCGACCTGAAGCCTCTGAACGCCAGGCTCGTCCATGCCATGCCCTTCGAAGCGGTGCGGGAGCGGCTTGCGGCACAGGGCATCAGTGGCGACGAGGCCTTCTGGCTGGCGATCCGCGAGAATTGCGGGACGGTAAGCGATGCCGCCGACTGGTGGCATGTGGTGCAGGGCCCGATCTCGGCGGCAATCGACGCGCAAGACCGGGAGTATATCGCCGAAGCACGCGCCCTGCTGCCGGATGAGCCCTGGAGCGAGGCGACGTGGGGGGACTGGGCATCCGCGTTGAAGGAAAAGACCGGGCGCAAGGGCAAGAACCTGTTCCTGCCGCTGCGCCGGGCTCTGACCGGGCTCGATCACGGACCGGACATGAAAGTCCTGCTTCCGGTCATTGGGCGACGTAATACCTTGGCCCGACTATCCTGACTGCCCGTTTTTCGGCGGGAATCTGCGGCTCGGCCGCCGGCTGGGCCTCGTTCTTGCGGTCTTCGCCGCCGATGACGCCGAGCGTGGCGATGGACGGCGAGCCGCGCTGCGGCGCGTAGCCGAGCGTGAGGTTCAGTTCCGTGTCCGGGTCCGAGCCATCGGGAACCTCGATTGCGGGAGGGTCTATCGTGTCGCGCAGGCTCGTCGACAGGATGTTCGGTTCCAGCGTATCGGAGCGCAGGTAGCTGCCGGCCTCAGCCTCGCCGCTGCGGATGAGGCTGGTGATCGTCTGCCGCGCGCCCGGATCGCCCTGGCAGGTGCAGTTTTCGACGAACTGGGTGCGGAAGAGATTGGCGTTCGGCATTTCGCCATAGGGCTCGCCCCCGAGCGAGACGAGGGCATCGATCGTCTCTCCGGGATTGCGATGCACATAGAGCTGGGTCTCCGCCGCCGGGCACATGGAGCGGCAGACCGCCTCGTCACGGCCGAAACCGTATTTGGTCGTCGAGAAACTGACCGGGAAATAGAAGCCGTCGCAGGTGCGCACGCACAGCGTACGGTACTGGCCGGGGCCGAAGCGGGCCGAAACGAGCCCGTCGTCGGCATCCGGATCGCCGTATTGCACCCGCTGCACATATTGGACGCGCGACCGGCTGCCGTTGTCGTCGCCGTGGCGGGAGGATGCGGTGATGGGTGCGGATTGCGGCTGTGCTTGCGCCTGCCGCTCGCGCCCGAAGCCTAGGAAGGAGAGAAGGCCGCCACCTGAGGGGCGCACGCTTTCCCGCACCGCCGCGTGGGCTTCGCCGCCGCAGTTCTTGGCGCGCATTTCGGCGCGAATCTGTAGGGCACGGCCCGACTTGCCGAGCCGGTCGCGCTTCGCCTCGATCTTGGCGAGATTGGCGCGCATGCGCTTGATCTTGTCCGGAAGGCCGGCGCAGGAAGCCGAAGCCGGGGAACCGCCGCAACCAAGCAGCGAGGCGTCGCGCTCCGCGGCTTTCAATGCACCTGCCTGGCGTCTGGCGGCGTCATCCCACTTGCGGTATTCGGAATTGCCGGAGGCAAGCGAAGCAAGTTCCGCGCGGAGATCGCCGCAAGTTGCCGCAAGCGCTCCGGAAGGCAATGCGAACGCAATGCCCGCCAGAAGCGCGGCGGCGGCAGCTTTCCCTGCGGGCGTCCTGCGGTCCATGCCTGTCATCCGGCTTTGTTGCCGGCCCTGTCGCCAGCGGGTTATTCTGCGTCCCGCATCTTCTCGACGGGCGTGTGATGTTCGACGGAGGGTCGAGTATCGAAGTATTTGAATTATTTCAGTTGGGCCTGCCGATCTCAAGCAAGAGTGGTGGAGGTGGTAAACCGAACGACAATCAAAGATCGCCTTAACACTTTGGAAAGATGCGAAGATTCCTGAATTAATCAGATTTTATGAAATTTTCCGCAAGGGCAATCGAGCGGTCCGTCAAGCGTGTCAGGATGATTTCGAGTGCCGCCTTTTCGTCCGCATCCAGCGCATCGAGCAGCGCGTCGGAAAAGGCGAGGGCATCCGGCGCAAGAGCCTTGTAGACGTCCTCGCCGCGCGGGGTGAGCTGCAGGAACGCCTCGCGCATGTCTTCGTCATTCGGCGTACGGGCAAGCAGGCCCTTGGCCTCCAGCGCGGCAACGGCGCGGCTTACCTTTGTCTTGTGCATGTGGCTGTGGGCGCCAATTTCCTTGGCGGTCATGCGCCGATACTGGCCGAGCGTCGCCACGATCCGCCATTCGGGAATTGCGATGCCGAAGCGGCTTTCGTACAAGCGCGACAAGGACTGGCTGACGACTTCCGCCAGCACGTTGAGTCGATAGGGCAGGAATTTCTCAAGCTCCAGCCGTTCGCTCGCGCTGCTGCCTGTGGTCTTCGCCATCCGGTATTCCTCGTCGCCGGCCGGCTGTTCATCCGGCCCGTTTCGAAGGTAGCAAGTCCGGCATTACGGGTGAAGTTGGCTGTAGGTGAAATCAGTCGATGCGTGACAGAATAAACAGGAAAGTCGGGTCTTCGAACGATCGTCGGACGGCTGCGAAAAATACCCCTGTCAGTCCGATTTTCTTCTGGTTGGTACTTGCTCAAATATTCATTCTACCCCTTTCAGGCTTCCTGATACCTGTGATTTTTACGAAAGTCTTTGCAATTTCAGCAGAATTGCAGAAGATAACTATTTATGCCGTTACGTTAGGTTTAGCCAGCCTATCAATTGCCTTGCATGCCTGGCTTTGGCGGATGGCACGGGCAGGGGGGCATACGGCTCTTCAGGCAGTGGTCCTGGGTCTTGGAGCGGCGAGCCTTGTCTGTCTCGCGCTTTTCGGCCGGGTGGCACCGCTTGGCGTTGCAGCGGGTCTGCTGGCGCGTCTCATCTGAGCGCCCGCCGCCGGATACCCGCCGCATGACGGAGGGTAGGTAATGGGCGAGAGTTTCGCATCCGTCGGGGATACCGAAGAAAGAAGTACGAACTTCCGGGAAGTCGGCAGGGATTGCTACGCCTATACGGCGGTCGGCGATCCCAGCAGCGGCGTCGTGGTCGGCGAAAAGGAGGTTGTCGTCATCGACACCCAGCCGACGCCGGCCCGCGCAGAGATATTGCTGGCGCGTATTCGTGAGATCGCGGATGTGCCGGTCCGGCGAGTGGTTCTGACCCATTTCCATGCGACGCGTACGCTTGGCGCGACTGTCTTCGGTGCTTCGGAAATCCTGTGTTCCGACCTGACAAGGCATTTGATCAGCGAGCGCGGCAAGCAGGATCTTGAAAGCGAGGCGGGCCGGTTTCCCCGCCTCTTTCGTGATGCGAAGACGATACCCGGCCTGACCTGGCCGACGACGACATTCTCCTCCTCGCTGACAATGTGGCTCGGCAACCGGGAAGTGCGCCTGATGAATCTCGGGCGCGGGCATACGATGGGCGATATCGTCTGCTTCGTGCCGGATGCCGGCGTGCTCTATGCCGGAGATCTCGTCGAGAACGCTTCGGCGCCCTATTGCGGCGATGGGCATATCGCCGACTGGCTGCGAACGCTTGAGCGGCTGAGGGCGTTCAAGGCGGAGGCGCTGGTGCCGGGAAGGGGAGAGCCGATCCGCGGAACGGAGGCGGTCCACGAGGCGATCGACCTCACGCGCGACTATCTTGAAACGCTGCAGGAGACGGTGAAGGGCGCTGTCGAGCGCAAGTTTTCGCTGGAAGATACCTATCGCGCCGCTGAGCAGGTGATGGGACCGGACTTTTCGGGATTGGCACTTTTCGGCCATCGGTTGCCCTTCAATGTTGCGCGGGCCTATGACGAGGCGAAGAAGATAGGGCACCCGAGAATCTGGACCGCAGAGCGCGATCGCGAGATCTGGCACCTCTTCCAGACGGTAGCGGCGATGGACGATGTCGTCCCGGAAGAGGACTACGAAGTGACAGGCGAGGAAGCGGGAAATACGCAGGGTCGAGACGACAAGAGCGAGAAAGCCCTGAAGGCGCTTGAGGAGGAATTCGAGGAGGACGCCCGCGAAGCGGTCGATTGAGGCGCCGCATGCAGATACGGGGTCGCATAGCAGAGACAGGTTTCCTATATCGCGATTGAACGCCATTCATGCCCAGTCCTCGCGGGAGATCTCCATGCGCCTTCGACATTGCCTTCTGCCGGCCCTTGTCTTGGCGGCTGCCTTTGTTGCAGCGCCAGTCCTGGCGGCGGATGAGCCGGACCTGATCTTCAAGAAGTCGACCGTGTGGAAATTCCTCACCCCCGACCACAAGCTGGCGACCTATGCGGTGGACGATCCGCTGGTGGAGGGCGTTGCCTGCCATTTCACGGTGCCGGAAAAAGGCGGCATCAGCGGCTGGGTCGGCGTGGCGGAGGAAGTCTCCGACATATCGCTGGCCTGCCGGCAGGTTGGCCCCGTGGTCTTCAAGGAAAAATTCGAGCAGGGGGACGAGATGTTCCGCCAGCGCCGCTCTTTCCTGTTCAAGAAGATGCGGATCGTGCGCGGCTGCGACATCAAGCGCAACGTGCTGGTCTATCTGGTCTATTCCGACAAGATCATCGAGGGCAGCCCCAAGAACTCCACCTCCACAGTGCCGATCATGCCTTGGGGCACATCAGAGGCACCGCGCTGCGCGGACTGGCTGGACGAGTGAAGCGTCAGTCGGCCGCCATCGACGCGGCGGCCGGCGCCTTGAGCAGTTCCGGCGGGCAGAAATGCCGCTGCAGGAGCTGCAGAACCTCGCGCGCAACCTCGCTGGCCAGGCGATAATAGATCGTCGTCCCGTCGCGCCTTGTGGCCACAAGGCCCTGGGCACGCAGAAGCGCGAGTTGCTGGGATACAGTGGGCATGCGCATGCCGGTCAGCTGGGCAAGTTCGCTCACGCTGATTTCCTGGTCGGTCATATGGCAGATCAGCATCAGCCGCGGCCCGGAGGCCAGCATCTTGAGGAATGCCGCGGCTTCTTCCGCATTCTGCTCAAGCGTATTCACTGCCAGTTCTCCTATCCGTCCCATAGGATGCGTCCTTGGCGCTTGCAGAGCTCGGCTGATTTCCGGCGGCCGCCCATCCTCTAGTCAGGCCGAATCCGAAAAACTACGCATTTCCAGCAATAGCCCTTCGGACTTGATAGGAAAAGCTTGTTTTAGCCGCGACGTCAGCTGAGGCGAGAAAGGTACCTCAATTCACGCGCCACGCAAAGGAAGGGCCTGTCATGGAGGCCGCGCAAGTCGTACCGGCGCAGGCGAGGCTGGCGCTCGTATCGCCTCTGGCCTGCGCGGAAAGGAGCACCGTGACGCCCGCGAGCAGGAAGGGGCCGAGCAGGATGGCAAGCACCAGAAGGCGGCAGGCGAAGCGGAGGCAGAAGGGGCGCATGGGACTTCCTCGAAACGCGCGATACTCAGGATGGAAGCACTTTGCATCCTGCGCCTTGAATGCGGCCTGAGGCCCGGGTTCAGCCTGCGTTCAGGAAGGTAAACGCCGTTTACGGCTTGACCGGAAAGCCCAATCGCGTCAGAAGCTATGTCCCATGACAACGGCGACGCGGAAAATCATTCCGGTTCAGATTATTTGCAGCTAGCGACACCGCTGGCTGTGGCCGTTCCCCTCATGCGCAAGCACCCCCAAGGGATCTGAGACGAACGCCCCGGCCAAGCGGCCAGAGCGCTTTCCACGAAAGCGGAATCGCTTTCGTGGTTAGAAATCGCTCCAGGATCAATATCTTGAGCATATCCTTGTCGCCAAATCCGATTCAGATTTGGCGGGGTATGCTCCAGGAGAGGCATAGGCGCATGGACAGGTTCCCGGCGGACAAACCGACGCTGCGGCTGACGAACACGCTCAGCAGGCAGAAAGAAGACTTCGTGCCCGAAGATCCGGCCAACGTGCGCATGTATGTCTGCGGTCCGACCGTCTACGACTATGCCCATATCGGCAATGCGCGGCCCGTCGTCGTTTTCGACGTGCTCTATCGGCTGCTGCGGCACCTCTATGGTGCCGAACACGTCAAATACGTTCGCAACATCACCGACGTGGACGACAAGATCAACGCGCGGGCCGCAGCCGAAGGCATCTCCATCCGCGAGCTGACGGAAAAGACGGCGGCGCAGTTCCACGCCGACATGCGCGCGCTGGGCGCGCTCGATCCGGATATCGAGCCGCGCGCCACCGAGCATATCGGCGAGATGAAGGAATTGATCGAGACGCTGGTGGAAAAGGGCCACGCTTATGTGGCCGAGGACCACGTGCTCTTCGATGTCGGTTCGATGGAGGATTACGGCAAGCTCTCCGGCCGGTCGCTGGAGGACATGCAGGCCGGTGCTCGCGTCGAGGTGGCTCCCTACAAGAAGGGGCCGATGGATTTCGTGCTCTGGAAGCCTTCGGCCGGAAACGAGCCGGGCTGGCCGAGTCCCTGCAGCATCGAAAGGTCAGGACGCCCCGGCTGGCATATCGAATGCTCGGCGATGGCCGGCAAGCATCTGGGCAAGACCTTCGACATCCATGGCGGTGGCGTCGACCTCGTTTTCCCGCACCATGAGAACGAAGTAGCGCAATCGCGTTGCAGCCACGATGCGCCCTTAATGGCACATTACTGGCTGCATAACGGTTTCCTGCAGGTCGAAGGTGAGAAGATGTCGAAGTCGCTCGGCAACTTCGTCACCGTGCACGAATTGCTGGAGACGCAGAAGATCGGAGGACGAGCCTGGGACGGACGGACGATCCGTCTTGTGCTGCTGATGACCCAGTATCGGCAACCGCTCGATTTCACCGAGAAATCGCTTCAGGAAGCCGACCGGCTGCTCGACCGCTGGGCGGAACTGATTGCGGCGAACGAATCCGAATGCGGTCCGGCGAACGATCTGCCGGTCGAGGTGGTGGAAGCGCTGTGCGACGATCTCAATACGCCGCGCGCGATCGCCGCATTGCACGGCTTTGCCCGCGAAGGTCGACAAGGAGACGCGCTCGCCGTTCGCAGGCTTGCGGCGAGCCTTGCCTTCCTTGGCTTCGAGACTGAAGCGATGCTGACCCGTGCCGCGAAGGGCGAAGAAGCAAAGCAGGCAGACCCGGAACTTGCTATCCGGGTCGAGGGCAGGATCGCCGACCGCCTCGCCGCGCGCGCGGCCAGGAACTGGGCGGAAGCCGATCGCATTCGTGATGAGCTTGCAGGCGAAGGAATTGTCCTAAAGGATTACAAGGACGGAGATACCGGTGAGATCCGGACGTCCTGGGAGGTCAAGCGGTGAGCGAGAGCGACGACATCCATACCGGCGGCTGCCAGTGCGGCGCGATCCGGTTTCGCGTCGAAGGACAACTCGGCACGGCTTCCATCTGCCATTGCCGCATGTGCCAGAAGGCGTTCGGCAACTACTTCGCTCCGCTCGTCTCCGTGCCCGCTGGCGGCTTCACCTGGACGCGGGGCATGCCGCGCCGCTTCCAGAGTTCCAATCACGTCGCGCGGGGCTTCTGCGCCGATTGCGGCACGCCACTGACCTACGAGGCGCCGAACGACGACGTGGCGATCGCGATCGGGGCCTTCGATCATCCGGAGGAGATCGCACCGGTGATCCAGTTCGGCACCGAAGGGCGGATGCCGTACTTCCAGGCACTTGCCGCCCTGCCTGAGCGACGCACCGAGGAGGACGTGGCGAGCGCGGAATTCCTGCTGTCGATCCGCTCCTATCAGCATCCCGACCACGATACGCCGGCCTGGCCCGCCAAGGACTCCGCGAAATGACCCGTGAACGCCTCTATCTCTTCGACACCACCCTGCGCGATGGGCAGCAGACGAACGGTATCGACTTCTCGGTGGACGAGAAGATCGCCATCGTGGAACTGCTGGAACGGCTGGGTGTCGACTATGTCGAGGGCGGCTATCCGGGCGCCAATCCCACCGACACGGCCTTTTTCTCCGAAAAGCGCACGAAGAGCGCCGTCTTCACCGCGTTCGGCATGACCAAGCGTGCGGGGCGCTCGGTCTCCAACGATCCGGGTGTGCAGGCGCTGCTCGACGCGCGTTCCGATGCGATCTGCTTCGTCGCCAAGGCCTGGGACTATCACGTCCGCGTGGCGCTGGAGACGACGAACGAGGAAAACCTCGTCTCGATCAGCGAAAGCGTCGAGGCGGCAACCGCGGCCGGGCGCGAGGCGCTCGTCGATTGCGAGCACTTCTTCGACGGCTACAAGGCCAACCGGGACTATGCGCTGGCCTGCGCCAAGGCCGCCTACGACGCCGGCGCGCGCTGGGTGGTGTTGTGCGACACCAATGGCGGCACGCTGCCGAACGAGGTGCGCGAGATCGTCGCCGACGTGGCGCGCGTGGTGCCGGGCGACCATCTCGGCATCCATGCCCATGACGACACGGGGCAGGCGGTGGCCAATTCGCTGGCGGCGGTGGAGGCGGGCTGCCGCCACATCCAGGGCACGCTGAACGGCATCGGCGAGCGCTGCGGCAACGCCAACCTGACGACGCTGATCCCCACGCTGCTGCTGAAGCCAGCCTATGCGGAACGCTTCGAGACCGGCGTCGGCGAGGCCGCGCTCAAGGACGTCACCGCGATCTCCCGCGCCTTCGACGAGATCGTCAACCGGACGCCGGATATTCACGCGCCTTACGTCGGTGCGAGCGCCTTCGCCACCAAGGCCGGAATCCATGCCTCGGCGCTGCTGAAGGATCCGCAGACCTATGAACACGTTGCGCCGGAAACGGTGGGCAACCGCCGCCGGGTGCTGGTATCCGACCAGGCAGGAAAGTCGAACCTGATCGGCGAGCTGAAGCGGCTCGGCATCGAGGTCGACCGCAAGGATCCGCGGCTCGATACCCTGCTTGCCGATGTCAAGGAGCGCGAGGCGCTGGGGTACGCCTATGAGGCGGCCGATGCTTCGTTCGAACTGCTCGCGCGGCGCCGGCTTGGCGAGGTCGCCGGCTATTTCGACGTGAAATCCTTCCGCGTCATGGTGGAGCGGCGCTTCAACGCCATCGGCGAACTCGTGACGGTTTCCGAAGCGGTGGTGAAGGTCGATATCGACGGCGAGACGCGCATGTCGGTCGCCGAGGGCAACGGCCCGGTCAACGCCCTCGACATCGCCCTGCGCAAGGACCTTGGCAAGTATCAGTCCATCATCGACGAGATGGAGTTGATCGACTATAAGGTGCGCATCCTGAACGGAGGCACCGATGCGGTGACGCGGGTTCTGATCGAAAGCCAGAACAAGCGCACGCACAAGCGCTGGTTCACGATCGGCGTGTCGGGAAACATCGTCGATGCCTCATTCCAGGCGCTGATCGATTCCGTTACCTATACCCTGCTGAAAGCCGGCATCTGACAGGACGCCCGCACGGCTTGTTGATCGCGGCGCATTTTGCCGCGCGAAGGAGTTCGCATGGCAGATAGTGCCGCGCCAGATGCCGCCCCTGATGTCGCATCGACCGCGCAGGCGGAATTCCGCCTTGGGCTGACGGCGGGGATTTCAGCCTATCTGCTGTGGGGTTTTCTGCCGCTCTACTACACGCTGACCGATGGCGTGCCGGCCTACATGGTCGTCGCGCACCGCATCATCTGGTCGGTGCTGTCGGTCGGCTTGTTCCTGGTGATCGTGCGTCGCATGGGCGAGGTCAAGGCGATTCTGAAAAGCCGCAAGCCCTTGACGCTGCTTTTTCTTTCGGCGGCGTTGATCTCGGTGAACTGGCTCGTCTTCATCTGGGCGATCGAGGTCGGACGGGTGCTGGAGGTCAGCTTTGGCTATTTCATCAACCCGCTGGTGAACATCGTCATCGGCCTCGTGCTTCTCGGCGAAAAGCTGACCAGGGCACAGACCATTGCGGCCGGGTTGACGGTCGTCGCCATTGCCTCGCAGGGGATATTGCTCGGCAGCCTGCCCTGGGTGTCGCTGGTGCTGGCCTTTTCCTTCGCAGCCTATGGCTATGTCCGCAAGATGACGCCGGTGGGCGCGACGCCCGGCCTGTTCATCGAAACCTTGCTGATGACGCCGTTTTCGCTTGGCTTCATGATCTGGCTTGCTTCCCATGGCGGGACGGTGCTGCCGACCGGAGATCCGGGCCTGCTTGTCGCGCTTCTGGGCACAGGCATCGTGACGGCGCTGCCGCTGATCCTGTTTGCCACCAGTGCCAGGCGTCTGCCGCTGAGCCTCGTCGGCTTCCTGCAGTATATCGCACCGTCGATCCAGTTCCTGCTGGCGATCAGCTACTGGGGCGAACCGCTGTCGACGGTGAAACTCGCCAGCTTCGTGCTGATCTGGATCTCGCTGGCGATCGTGTCCGTCGATGCCATCCGCAGGCGGGAGCGGCGACCGGCCCGGGCCTGATACCCAAAATGCCTAAAGCTTCTCGACGTCGGTGACGCCGGCGCCCTCGTCGCGACCGGCCAGGGCGGCCTCGCGGCAGGCGCGCTGCAGTGCGGGCACGACTTCCGCGATCCGATCGCACATGTGATAGTCGACCTCGAAACCCGGACGGATGAACGCCTCGTCCTGCATATGCTGCAGGAGGCGCTCCAGCGGGTTCCAGAAATCGCCGATATTGGCGAGAATCACCGGGCGTCGGTGGCGGCCGAGTTGGCCCCAGGTCATCATCTCGACGACCTCCTCCAGCGTGCCGATGCCGCCGGGCAATGCCACGAAGGCGTCAGCCCGCTCGAACATGATCCGCTTGCGCTCGTGCATGTCTTCCGTGACGACCAGCTCGGTTACTCGTTCCATCATCACCTCGCGCTCCTTCAGGAAACGCGGGATGACACCGGTGACATGGCCGCCACTCTGAAGCGCGGCGCCAGCGACCGCACCCATCAGCCCGATGGAGCCGCCGCCATAGACGAGCTTGAGCCCGGCACGGGCTATTTCCCGGCCAAGTTCGACGGCGGCCGTTTCATAGGCCGGGTTCTTGCCCGTGCCGGAGCCGCAATAAACGCAGACTGTCTTCAGATCGGTCATGGCAAAGATGTGGCATTGTGGCTTGCGCCCGGTCAAGCATCGATGCGCCTTATCCATGATTACGGGTTTGCTTGCCGCAATGCGCATTCCGGTATAACCATGCGCGGACAAAACAAGACCGCCGCCTGAGGGATTCCGTGATATTCACGGGCGGACGGTCGGGGCAGGCGGGTGGTCCGGCAACAGGCTTTGAGCGCAACGCCGCGAAGCGCCGGACGAAGGAGTTGGGCTGGAATGACGAAGAAGGGTTTGGGAAGGCTGGTCGGCGCCGCTGCGGTGGTTGGTCTGATCGTGCTGGCGTTAGCCTTCTACGAGCGCTCGCAAGAAGCGAAAGCGCCAGGTGATGCCGCTCCGTCGACAGCGCAGGTCGAACCGAAGTCCGGGCCTGATCAACAGCCTGCGCCCGAGGTGAACCAGCCGGAGCAGTCCGCCCCTTCCCAGACGACCGTGGCGGAGAAGTCCACGGATACGAACACGGCTGCTGACCGCATCCAGCCAACCTTCGATATCTTCCGCGTGGAGCCGACGGGCGACGCCGTCGTTGCCGGTCGCTCGGAAGCCGGCGCAATCATCGCTCTGCTTGCCAATGGCGAAGTGGTCGGAAAGGGCATCGCGAACGAATCGGGCGAATTCGCCATCGTGCTGGAAAAGCCGCTGGCGCCCGGTACCCACGACGTGACGATCGAAGCCAAGGTCGGTGACGCCGAACCCGTCATCTCCAATGAAAGCATAGCGGTTTCGGTGCCGGAAAGCGGGCAGGGCGAGGTTCTCGTCGTGCTGAACAAGCCGGGCGAGGCGACTGAAGTGCTGCAGAAGCCGGAGGAAGTCGCCACCGCGGCGCCTGCCGAGCCGAAGCCCGAGGAAACCGTGGTTGCCGCGGCGGAGCCGCAGAGGCCGTCCGAACCTGAAGCCCCGACCCCGGCGCCGGCGACCTCGCAACCCGCTCCTCAGCCGGTCGCGGAAACCCCCGCCGCCGATCCATCCGCGCCGGTGGCGGCAGAGCCGGTTGAACCCGTGAAGACGGAAGAGCAGAAGGTTGCCTCGGCTCCAGCCACGGCAGAACCCGCTCCTGCTCAAGCGCCGGAGACGACGGCGACTGACACCACACCTGCCGGGGAGGCGGCCGATGCGGCCTCCATCACGGTGGATGCGGTGGAGACGGAAAAGGACAAGGTCTTCGTTGCCGGTGCAAGCGAAGCCAACAAGGAAGTGCGCGTCTATGTCGACAACGAACTGATCGGCAAGACGAAGAGCGACGACAAGGGGCGCTGGCTGCTGGAAACGAACAAGGCCATCGAGCCGGGCAGCGTGAATGTGCGCGCCGACCAGGTCGAGGGTGAAGAAGGCAAGGTAGCCGGCCGGGCCGAAGTGACCTTCGAGAAGGTGGCGGAAGCCGTTCAGCTTCGCCCCGTTTCGGTGACGGCCACCGGCTCCGGCACGCAGGGTGCGACTGCGGAAGCCGAGGACGCAGCCATTCCGAACGTCATCATCCGCCGCGGCGACAATCTGTGGACGATTTCCCGCCGTCTCTACGGTCACGGCATCCGCTATACGACGATCTACCAGGCGAACCAGGGCCAGATCCGCAATCCCGACCTGATCTATCCGGGCCAGGTCTTCGTGCTGCCGATCCGCGACGAGAACTGGGAGAAAACCGCCAACTAGAACGGCTTCTGGAGCGGCGCAGTTTCAAAAGCGAAGAATCTTACGCTGCGAAAATTCCAGGCCGGCCTTGCGGTGCGGAAATCCATCGGTTAATTACGATGAATGCCCCGACAAACTCCGCCAGGCGTCGACGACGCAGCTTGCGAGCATCATTGCGACCTGGCCTCCCTGTTCAAGGCGCTCGGCCATCCGGTACGTCTGGAAATCCTGCGCGCGCTCGCTGCCGGGGACGACGCTTGCTGCGGCAAGATCGTCAATTCGCTCCCGCTGGCCCAATCGACGGTTTCGCAGCACCTGGCGGTACTGAAATCCGCCGGTCTCGTCCGCTGTGAAGTGGTGGGCCGCTGCTGCCACTACTCGATCGACCGAAAGGCGATTGCGGCATTCGGGGCAAGCGTCGCCGGTTTCCTGGATAAGCTTCGGCCCTCCCCAACCAGCGTGTCGGAACTCCTGCCGGTCCACGATAACAGCATTCTCAAGGACGTTTCATGACCAGCCGCCGCTCGGGCATCCCGGCTCCGCTTTCGCCGACGGTATCGGCGGAAGAGGGCGACACGCTGAGGACGCTGCAAAATCTCTGGCCCTATATCTGGCCGTCCGACCGCCCCGACCTGAAGGGCAGGGTGCTGCTTGCAATCGCCGCCCTGGTCGTCGCCAAGGTCGTCACGGTCTTCTCGCCCTATTTCTTCAAGTGGGCGACCGACGCGCTGAGCGGCGGGCCGGACGCGATCGTCCCGGCATTTCTGGCCGCACCCGTCATGCTGGTCGTCGCCTATAATGCCGCGCGGGTGACATTCGTCGGCCTGAACCAGCTCCGTGACGCGCTGTTTGCGCGCGTCGGCCAGCATGCGGTGCGCCAGCTCGCATTGATCACGTTCCAGCATCTGCATGCATTGTCGTTGCGCTTTCACCTGATGCGGCGCACGGGCGGTCTTTCGCGGGTGATCGAGCGCGGCGTGAAGGGTATTGAGAATATCGTCCGCTTCACGATCCTCAACGGCGTCCCGACGATCTTTGAGTTCGCCATCATGGCGGGCGTGATCTGGTATCAGTTCGGATTCGGCTACGTCGTCGTCGTGGCCGTGATGATCGTCGCCTATGTCTGGTTCACGGTGAAGACGTCGAACTGGCGCATCGGCATCCGCCGCGAGATGAACGAAAGCGACACGGAAGCCAATTCCAAGGCGGTGGACAGCCTGCTCAATTTCGAGACGGTCAAGTATTTCGGCAACGAGCGCTTGGAAGTAAGCAGGTTCGACAAGTCGATGGCCGGTTACGAGCGGGCGGCGACGAAGACCTGGACCTCGCTGGCCTGGCTGAATTTCGGCCAGTCCTTCATCCTCGGCATCGGCACCGCCATCTGCATGATCCTTTCGGCCCGCGCGGTGATCGCCGGCACGCAGACCATCGGCGATTTCGTGATGATCAATGCGCTGCTGATCCAGCTCGCGATCCCGCTGAATTTCATCGGTTTCCTGTATCGCGAGATTCGCCAGGGCCTCGCCGACATCGAGGCGATGTTCACGCTTCTTGCCGTGCCGGCCGAAATTACCGACAAGCCCGGCGCGCCGGATCTGGCTGTGAAGACGGGCGTCATCCGTTTCGAGGACGTTGCCTTCCACTACGACCATGATCGACCGATCCTGCGGGGCATCAGCTTCGAGGTGCCGGCGGGCGCGACGGTTGCCATCGTCGGCCCGTCCGGGGCGGGCAAGTCCACCATCTCGCGCCTGCTTTTCCGCTTCTACGATGCGACCAGCGGCCGGGTGACGATCGACGGACAGGATCTGCGCGATGTCACGCAGGCAAGCGTGCGCGCGGCGATCGGCATGGTGCCGCAGGACACGGTGCTGTTCAACGAGACGATCGCCTACAACATCCGTTACGGCCGCCCTGACGCGAGTGACGAGGAAGTGCGGGAAGCAGCCCGCATGGCTCAGATCGGCGATTTCATCGCGTCATTGCCGAAGGGCTTCGACACCGAAGTCGGCGAGCGGGGCCTGAAGCTCTCCGGCGGTGAAAAGCAGCGTGTCGCCATCGCGCGTACTATTTTGAAGGCGCCGCCGATCCTCATCCTCGACGAGGCGACGTCGGCGCTCGACACCCATACCGAGCGCGAGATCCAGTCGGCGCTCGATCAGGTGTCGCGGAACCGCACGACGCTGGTGATCGCGCACCGACTTTCCACGGTGGTCAATGCGCGCATCATCCTGGTGCTGGAAAAGGGCCGCATCGTCGAGCGCGGCACCCATGCCGAACTGCTGGCGATGGACGGCCTCTACGCCTCGATGTGGGCCCGTCAGCAGGAGGCGAGCGAGGCCGAAGAGAGGCTGCGCGCCGCGACCGCCGACGAGGAGGGCTATGTGATGCGTGGCCCGCGCGCCGGGGAGGTGGAGCCGGCACAGTAGGACGCATCCGCGCAATTTAGCCGAAAGGATTGATTTTGCGCGTGGCTCTGGTGCAAATGGGGCGCCTGCCGGACCATCAGGCAGGCCCTGTTGCACGAATGACCGAAAGGCTCCCATGTCGCTTGCCGATACGATCTCGAAGACCCTCGTCCCGATCCATCGCGAGGGGTGGCCGTTCATCGCCATCGCCGGCGCGGCGACGCTCATCCTTGGCTGGTTCTTCGATCCGCTGTTCTGGATAGGCCTCTTCCTGACCGGTTGGGTCTGCTACTTCTTCCGCGATCCGGCGCGCGTGACGCCCGTGGTCGAGGGGCTCGTGATTTCGCCGGCCGACGGGACGGTTTCCCAGGTCGGCATGGCGCGCCCGCCCGTCGAGCTTGCCCTTGGCGACGAGCCGATGATGCGTGTCTGCGTCTTCATGAACGTGTTCAATTGCCATGTGAACCGTGCGCCGATCGGCGGCCGCGTGGTCCGCGTCGCCTACAAGGCCGGCAAGTTCCTCAATGCCGATCTCGACAAGGCGAGCGAGGACAACGAACGCAACGGTCTTGTCATCGAAAACGGCGACGTGAAGATCGGCGTGGTGCAGATTGCCGGCCTCGTGGCGCGGCGTATCGTCTGTTTCGTGCGCGAGGGCGAGAATGTCGGCATGGGCGAGCGGTTCGGCCTGATCCGCTTCGGTTCGCGCCTCGACGTCTACCTGCCGGAAGGCATCGTGCCGCGAGTGGCCGTGGGCCAGACGATGATCGCCGGCGAAAGCATCATCGCCGATCTCAGGGGTGACCAGACGGCGGCGCCCGTGACCCGGGTCGGCTGAAGAACCGAAAGGTAGAAGACCTTGTCCGCTCCCTTTGCGCCTTACGATCCCGGCCCGACGACACGGCGTAAGGGAAGAGCACCGCGCTTTCGCCGGGTGCCTTTGCGGCTCGTACTGCCGAATCTCGTCACACTGCTGGCACTGTGCGCCGGCCTGACCGCAATCCGCATGGCGCTGGAAGCACGCTGGGAAATGGCGATCGGCGCCATCGTGCTCGCCGCTTTCCTGGATGCAATGGACGGGCGTCTTGCGCGGCTCCTGAAGGGGACGTCGAAATTCGGCGCGGAACTGGATTCGCTCGCCGACTTCGTCAATTTCGGCGTGGCGCCGGCGCTGATTCTCTATTCCTGGCTGCTGCACGAGGTGCGCTCGCTGGGCTGGATCGCCGCGCTGGTCTTCTCGATCTCGGCGGCCCTCCGGCTGGCCCGCTTCAACGTATCGATCGACGATCCGGACAAGCCCGCCTGGTCGGTGAACTTCTTCACCGGGGTGCCGGCGCCCGCGGGGGCGCTGACCGCTCTGTTGCCGGTCTACATGGAGTTCGTCGGGGTCCTGCCGCATTGGGAAGAATTCGCGCCGGTGGTCGCGGTATACGTCGTGGTGGTCGGCCTGCTGATGGTCAGCCGGCTGCCGACCTTTTCCGGCAAGAAGCTCGGCACCCGCATTCGCCGCGATCTCGTGCTGCCGCTCTTCGTGCTGGCGGTGCTCTTCGTGGCCCTGCTCGTCAGCTATCCGTTCGAGGTGCTGATGGTGGGCAGCATCGCCTATCTCGTCTCGATCATTTTCGCCTGGAGAAGCTATCAGCGCTATCTGAAAGGCGATGCGGCAGGCGCGCAGGCGGGCGAGAGTTAGTACACCTACCCTGCGGATTGCCGCGATCCATGCTGCGCTGACGGGTGCGTGAGCCTGAACGGCGGGGTCGCTAACAGGCCCCGCCGTGCTTTCGTCTACTCCGCCGCCTCGGGCAGCGGGCGTTTGTCGCCGTCGACCTTAACGGCAGACTTCTTTGGCAGGGCAACCACCTCTCCGGACGCAGGGGCTTCCGCAGCCGATGCGGCAGGTTCGGCAATCGCTTCCCCGGACTTCGAGAACCTCGCCACGAACGGCCGTGCCAGACGCGATGCCGTCGACGACCACACGCTGGGAAGCGCAAGCATCGTCGGGATGACGACGAGTGTCAGCAGCGTCGAGAAGGCGAGGCCTGCAATGACGGCCGTGGAGAGCTGGATCCACCAGATGGCCGTGATCGAGCCGACCGAGATGACGCGGCCGAAGAAGTCGAAATTGACCTGCGTCGCCATCGGGATGAGGCCGGCAATCGTGGTGACCGTCGTCAGCATGATCGGACGGATGCGCTGCGCCGATGTCTTCAGCGCTGCATCGAGCGGCTCGATGCCGTCCTCGCGGAAGCGATTGTAGGTGTCGATCAGCACGATCGAGTTGTTCACCACGATGCCCGCGAGCGCGACGATGCCGGTACCCGTCATGATGATGGAGAATTTCTGGCCCGTGATCATCATGCCGAGCAGCACGCCCATGACCGACATCACCACCGTCGAGAGCGTCAGGAAGGTCTGGTAGAACGAGTTGAACTGCGTCAGCAGAATGATGAACATCAGGAAGAGCGATGCGATCATCGCCTTCATCAGGAACTCGCCCGACTCCTTCTGATCCTCGTCGGCGCCGCGGAACTTGAAGAGGATGTTGGAAGGCCAACTGCGCTCCTTCAGCCAGACGTCCAGTTCCGTCACCTTGTCGTCGGCCAGCAATCCGCTGTCCGGCTTTACATTGGCCTTCAGCATCATGGAATAGAGGCCGTCGCGTCGGGTGATGGAAGAGACCTTGGGTTGCGGCGTGCGCTCGACGAAATTGGCGAGCGGCACCAGTCCGAGCGGCGTCTGCAGGCGCAACTGGTCGAAGCGGTCGAGCGTGCGCTCGCCTTCCGGCAGTCGGACACGGATGTCCACCTCGTCGTCGGAATCCGTCGGCCGGTATTTGCCGATCAGCACGCCGTTGGTGACGAGCTGCACCATGGAGCCGACCGAGGCGATGCCTGCCTGGTAGCGCCCGGCCTGCTCGCGGTCGATGCCGATCTGCCATTCGATGCCGGGCAGGGGACGGTCGTCCTCCACGTCGATCAGCGTATCGTCGCCATTGAGATGGGCGCGGATATCGGCAACCGTCGCGACCAGCGTGCCGTAGTCGGTAGACTTGACCTCAAGCTGCAGGTCCTTGCCCGAAGGCGGGCCGCCCTCGATCTTGCGAACCTCCACCTTGATGCCGGCAAGGTTGGCCGTGCGGTCGCGGATCTCCTGGAAAATCGCGGTCGCCTTGCGCCGGCAGCAATAGTCGGCAAGCTCGATCTGCAACTCGCCGATCACGTCGGCAGGCTTGTCCTGGACGCCGCCGATGAAGTCGGGACCGCCGCCGCCACCCGGCGAAAAGGCGGCGGTGACGACATTCTCAACGCCCTTGACGCGCAGCACCTCGTGCTCGACTTCGCCGACAAGCGCCAATGCCTCCCGCGAGGAAAGATTGCCGCGGCCGGAGACGAGCACCACCGCCTGGTCCGGTTCCTCGTCGACGAAGAACTCGACGCCGGCATTGTTGGAGCCATAGGCAATGAAAATCGTGCCGCAAATAGCGATCACACCGACGATGACGACGAGGTTGCCAACCACGTTGCCGGCGAGAAGCTTGAGCAACCGCACGTAGAGGCCGGTGGCGCCCCTGATCTTGCGGGCGTCGAAGGCTTCAGCGCCAGAAAGCAGGCGCGCCTGGGCCTGATCCTCTTCCGCGCGCCTTGCCGCCGCCTGCCTGGAGCGGCGGACGATCGGCCTGAGCGCAAGGAAGGAGAGAATGGCGGTTGCGGCAAATGCAAACGCGGCAAGGGCCGAGAGCGCGCCAGCCAGGTTGTCGGCGCCAATGAGCGGGGTGAGGGCGGCCGCAAGCGGCGGCGCCTTCATGACGATCGTGGCCGCAAGCGTTGCGAAGAGCAGCGCCAGGAGGCCGGCCGCGTGGCGGCCGGTCCAGGACGAGATGGAGGCGAAAATGGCACCGGTAACCGGCAGGAACACCATCGCGGTGACCAGAGAGGCCGACAGCACGATGATGACCATGATCGGCAGGTAGCTCATGAACTCGCCCGCCACGCCCGGCCACAGGAGCATGGGCAGGAAGGCGGCGAGCGTCGTCGCCGTGGAGGAGACGATCGGCCAGAACATCAGCTTGGCGGCGCGGATATAGGCCTCGCGCTGTTCCATGCCTTCATGGATCTTGCGGTCGGCATATTCCACGACGACGATAGCGCCGTCGACCAGCATGCCGACGGTGAGCACCAGGCCGAACATCACCATGATGTTGACCGTCATGCCGAGCCCGCCGAGCAGCAGGAAGCCGATCATGAAGGAGGTCGGGATCGCAAGTCCGACCAGCAAGGCGGATTTCAGGCCGAGGGCGGCGATCACCAGCACCATGACAAGGAAGATCGCCGACAGGATCGACGATTGCAGCGAGCCGAGCGTCTCGTTGATGTTGCTCGACATGTCGATCATGAAGTCGACCTTGATCGTCTCCGGCCAGTCCTTCGTGGCATCGGCGACGACGGCGCGCACGGCCTCGTTGTTCTCGATGATGTTGGTGCCGATGCGCTTGGTCACCTTGAGCGCGATCGCCGGCTTGCCGTTGACGCGGGTGAAGCCGGTCGGATCCTTGAAGGTGCGGCGGATTTCCGCGACATCGGTGAGCGTGACGACGCCCTCGCCGCTTTGCTTGATCGGCAGCGAATAGACGTCCTCGGCATTTTCGACGAGGCCCGGCACCTTGACGTTGAAACGTCCGTGGCCGCCGTCGATGAAACCGGCGGGCACAAGCTGGTTATTGCGTGTCAGGGAATCGAGCAGTTCCTGCTGGGTGATTGCGTAGGATTCGAGCTTCAGCGTGTCGATGAGGACTT
This sequence comes from Stappia albiluteola, assembly GCF_014050225.1. Classification (GTDB taxonomy): domain Bacteria; phylum Pseudomonadota; class Alphaproteobacteria; order Rhizobiales; family Stappiaceae; genus Hongsoonwoonella; species Hongsoonwoonella albiluteola. Next base: position 91,584 of record NZ_JACFXV010000067.1, read on the forward strand.
CCAGCAGCTCTTCCCGGTGGCCGGACAGATCGGCGGAGCGCACGGTGTCGATCGACTCGATTGAATCCTTCAGCCGCCGGGCATGACGGTAGAGCGTGCGTTCGGGAACGTCGCCGGACAGGGCTACCGTGATCGTCGGCAGCAGGGCGAAGTTGGTCTCCTGGATGACCGGTTCCTCGGCCTCCTCGGGCAACTCGCTCTTCGCCTGGTCGACCTTGTCGCGCACGTCGGCAAGGGCTTCGTCCTTGTCGAAGGAGATGTCGAATTCCAGAATGATGCCGGCATGGCCTTCCGAGGCGATCGCCGTGATCTCCTTCAGCCCGTCCAGACCGCGCAGGGTGGTCTCCATCGGCCGTACGAGCAGGCGCTCGGCATCTTCCGGCGACACACCCTGCTGGGCGATCGATACGTAGAAAACCGGCACGTCGATATCGGGGCTGTCTTCCTTCGGGATCGCGATGTAGGTGGCGACGCCGGCGACGACGAGCGCCACCATCAACACGAAGACCGTTTTCGGCCGTCGAAGGATGCCTTCGAGCATGGCTATCATTGGGCGACCTCAGCGGTATCGAGCACAGGTTCGACGGTTTCGCCTTCACTGACGTAGTCCTGGCCGACGACAATGACGCGGGCCTTGTCCGGCAGGCCGTCCACCCACACGCCGTCGGTCTCGCCGCCAAGCACGGTGACGGGTGCGAAAGCGACGCGGTTCTCGTCGTCGACGAGCCGCAGGCCGACGCGGCCTTCGTCGTTGAGCGTCAGCGCTGCCGGGCTGATCTTGTGCGCATGGCCTTCGTTCAGCGGCAGCCGGGTGAGGGCGGTGGTGCCGTCCAGCAGCTTGCCGTCGGCATTGGGCAGTTCGACTTCGATGCGGAAGGTGCGGGTGTCGGCGTCGGCGGAAGGGGCGATGTAGCGCACCTTGCCTTCGGCGGTCGTACCGGTCACCAGTTCCACCCTGGCCGGCTGCCCGAGCGAGGTCTTGGCGATGTCGCGCTCCGATACCTGGCCGATCGCCAGCATCGGGTTGGTGTCGACGATGGTGGCGCAGGCGTCGCCCTTGTCGAGCGTGGTGCCGACCTCCGCCATCGGGCTTTCGACGCGGCCGGCGACGGGCGCCTTGATGACCGTGCGCTCAAGCTCCAGCTCCGCCTCGCTGAGGCGCGCCTTGGCGGCATCGCGCTGCGCCTTCAGCGCGGCGACGCGGGTCTCGGCGGCGAAGCCCTTGGTGTTGAGGCTCGAGGACGCCTGGAAATCCAGTTCCGCCTGCGCGAGAAGTGCCTTCGCCTCCAGAACCTGGGCCTCGCGCACGCCCCGGTCGAGGACGCAAAGCACGGCGCCGGGTTCGACAAGCGCGCCTTCGGTCACGGGGCGCTCGACGATCCGCGCGTCCGTTTCCGCGCGCACCACGACCCTGGCTTCGGCTTCGGTCCGGCCGCGGATCTCCAGGACGGCGCGGCGTGTCTGCGCCTCGACAAGCTTCACCCTGACGGCGAAGGGCTTCTGCGCCGCTTCGGGCGCGCGCTCGGCCGGGGGCGGCGTTGCGCCCTCCGCATCGGCGCGGCCGGCTACGATCACCTTGCCTTCGGCCATCCACAGCGCGACGGCAGCCGTCAGGCCGATGGCAAGGACGTAAGAAAACTTGATACGCATTCAAATTGCTCCGCTGAATTATTGGGCCGTCACTCGGCGGCCTGCGGCAGCCCGGCATCCGCGCCGGAAGCGATCCGGATAAGCCGCTCGCCCTCCCGCTCCAGGAAGGCGAGGTCGTTGGTCATGCAGTTCAACCCGTATTCCACGATGAAGCCGGTGCCGGGATGGCTGGTGGCGTCGCGGATCGCGGTGAGCTTGGCGATTTCGGCCTTCAGGTTGCAGATACGCTCATCGAGCGCCTGGCGGATGACATCCGGGCCGGCAAGTTCGGCCCACATGGCAACCAGCAGGAAAGGCGAGCGGAACGTATCGGGTCCCGGCGGTTCGGCAAGCGCCTCGCGAAAGGCGGCGCGGCCGGCGTCGGTGATGGAATAAACCTTGCGGGCAGGCTTGCCCGGCTGCGGCTCTTCGCGCACCGTGACGAGGCCTTCGGTCTCCAGGCGTGCGAGCGTGGGGTATATCGAGCCGTAGCTCGCATCCTCGAAATAGCAGAAGTCCCCCTCCGTCAGATGCTTGCGGATCTCGTAGCCGGTGGTGTCACCGCAATTCAGGATCGCCAGGCAAAGGGTCTTGACGCTCATGGCCGCTCCGCAAACCTCGTGGCTAGCTCGAAAGATCAAGAAGTTTCAGGCTTTCGAAACCTGCAATATATCGAACCGATATATGACGCATCTATATATCGAGCGACGGCTTGTCAAGAATTCTCACGTAACGGAATTTTTTCATGCGGCTGCGCCATCGCGCCGCGTCGACCTTGACCCGGGCATTTGCGAGATTAGTTTCGGTAAGGGGAATGTTGCATTGCATGCGCATCCCGCAAGCGGGCAGGAGGTTTGAATGGCCGCTCCAGACAAGGCTAGCGCATCCATCTCGAACAAGACCGAAGCCGGCGTCCCGGCGGCGATCCGGCATCTCGCCCGCGAGCCGCTCTTTCGCCTGCTGGCCATCAACTGGCTGATCGGAGCCTTCGCGGCGTTGATCGTCACCGTGGGACTGCTCGCCCTCGACACGGCGGGCCTGCGGACGCTGATGGCGCATACGGAACATCCCGTGCTGCCGGCCGTCGTGCTGTTCTGCGGTCTTCTGATTACCTTCTGTTCGGCTGCTATGGGAGCGGCGATCATGGCGATGCCGAAGGGCGAGGACCAAGACAGGGGCAGGGGATCTCGCCTGCCGGCAGTGCCGCAGATGCTCGAATTGCAGCCGGCGCTTGCGCCTGCGAGGGCCCGCCCGCGCCGCTGATATCCTTTGCTACACTCTATCTTGCGTGCAATTCGGCAGGACGGCGTTGCAACAGGCCGTCCGCTGGGGTTCCATGATGGAAACTCATTGCTTCCAGCAGGATTCGCAGCATGACAGAGACCTATCCCCGTGACCTGATCGGCTACGGACGCGATATTCCCGATCCGAAATGGCCGGGCGGGGCCAATGTCGCCGTGCAGTTCGTCGTGAATTACGAAGAGGGCGGCGAAAACAACATCCTCCATGGCGACAGCCATTCGGAGGCCTTCCTTTCGGAAATCGTCGGCGCGCAGCCCTGGCATCGCCAGCGTCACATGAACATGGAGTCGATCTACGAATACGGCTCGCGTGCCGGTTTCTGGCGGTTGTGGCGTACCTTCACCGGCCGGTCGATCCCGGTCACGGTTTATGGCGTGGCGACGGCCCTTGCCCGCAATCCCGAAGCGGTCGCGGCGATGAAGGAAGCGGACTGGGAGATCGCCTCGCACGGGCTGAAGTGGATCGAGTACAAGGATTTCCCGAAGGAGGAGGAACGCCGCCACATGCAGGAGGCGATCCGCATCCACGAGGAGGTGACGGGCTCCCGTCCGCTCGGCTGGTATACGGGCCGGTCGTCGGAGTTCACCCGGTCGCTTGTGATGGAGGAGGGGGGCTTCCTCTACGATTCCGACAGCTATGCCGACGATCTGCCCTACTGGGTCGACGGCCCGAGCGGGCCGCATCTCGTCATTCCCTATACGCTCGACGCCAACGACATGCGCTTCGCGACGCCGCAGGGCTTCAATTCCGGCGATCAGTTCTTCGCCTACCTGAAGGACAGTTTCGACACGCTCTATGCGGAGGGCGAGGCCGGGAGCCCGAAGATGATGTCGGTGGGCCTGCATTGCCGCCTCGCGGGACGGCCTGGACGGGCCGCGGCCCTGGCGCGCTTTCTCGATTACGTCACCTCGCACGAAAAGGTATGGCTGCCCAGGCGCATCGATATCGCCTGGCACTGGCACGCCCACCACGCGCGCTGACAAAGGGATTCTGAAAGGGTTTTGGGGGCATGGGGGACTGCGTTCGCGCGATCGACAGGCTGGTGGACAGCCTCCATGCCAAGCCGCCCGTCCGGGCCTGGTCGCTGATTGCGACATTCTATGGCGACGCCATCGCGCCGCGTGGCGGGGAAGTCTGGCTGGGCACCATCACCGAACTGATGGCGGCCTTGCGTGTCGACGAGCGCGCCGTGCGGGCTGCGATGTCCCGGCTTGCCCGCGACGGCTGGCTGGAGCGCGCCAAGATCGGCCGCTTGAGCTATTACGGCCTGTCGGAAACCGGCCACGCAACCTTCGCCGAAGCCACGGAACGGATCTACAAGAGCGGACGAAAGACGGACGCGGAGGGCTGGCGGCTCGTACTGCTCGTCGATGGCGACGTGCGTGCCGGACAAAAGGAGCGGCTCGCCCGATCCGGTTTCGGTCAGTTCGCCCCGAATGTGATGATCGGCGCCGCTTCCACGCCGCTTCCTTCCGGCTTCGAAGGGCAGGGAGCGGCCGTACTGCTCGGCAAGCTGGAACTCGGCGACGAAGGCGATCTCGTCGGTCGGGCTTTCGACCTGATCCCGCTTTCGGTGCGCTATCAGGCCTTCCTGGACCGCTACCGGCCGCTGGTGAAGGCTCTGGAGCGTTCGGACCCGCCGGAAGGGCTTGAAGCGATGGTGGCCCGAACCCTGCTCATTCACGACTATCGCCGCATCGTGCTGCGCGATCCGCGCCTGCCGGCCCGGCTCCTCCCGGCGGACTGGCGCGGACACGAGGCGGAAGCGCTTTGCGCCGCGCTTTACAAGCGGTTGCTTGCGCCGTCCGATGCCTGGCTGAAATCGGCGGCTTCCAGCCGGAAAGGGCGCTTGCCCGCTCCCAATCGTGACTACGACAAGCGCTTTTCCTCCTGAAAAATCTATCCTTTTCGACAAGGCGAAACCGGTGCGGCGAGGCTGCGTTCTAATATGTGACGGAAAATCATTGCATATTATAAATACTGTCACTTATAATTATTCCAGGCTGGCAGGCGGTGGACGGCCGTTTGCGGCCAATCAATGCTCCGCGTCGTTCGTTGTGGCAGATGAGGAGCACGCCATCATTCAGGGGCGGCGCGAAGGAGGGAGGCGCGGATGTACACTCAGGCGCTCAACACGGTCGATACGGCGTCGACGGTCGAGGATGCCGAGCGGGAGGCGGCCTTTCAGGGACGCATCGACGCGGAAGAAAAGATCGAGCCCAACGACTGGATGCCTGAGGCCTACCGCAAGACGCTGGTCCGCCAGATTTCCCAGCACGCCCATTCCGAGATCGTCGGCATGCTGCCGGAAGGCAACTGGATCACGCGCGCGCCGACGCTGAAGCGCAAGGCGGCCCTTCTTGCCAAGGTGCAGGACGAAGGGGGCCATGGCCTCTATCTTTATTCCGCCGCAGAAACGCTCGGCGTATCGCGCGAGGAACTGACCGAGCAGCTTCTGTCGGGCAAGGCCAAATACTCGTCGATCTTCAACTATCCGACGCTGACCTGGGCGGATATCGGCGCGATCGGCTGGCTCGTCGACGGGGCAGCGATCATGAACCAGATCCCGCTCTGCCGCTGCTCCTTCGGCCCCTATTCGCGCGCGATGATCCGCATCTGCAAGGAAGAGAGCTTCCACCAGCGCCAGGGCTACGAACTGCTGCTGACCATGTGCCGCTCCTCCGAGGAACAGAAGGCGATGGTGCAGGACGCGCTGAACCGCTGGTGGTGGCCGTCGCTGATGATGTTCGGCCCGTCCGACAAGGACTCGCTGCATTCGGCCCAGTCAATGGCATGGAAGATCAAGCGCTTCACCAATGACGAGCTCAGGCAGAAATTCGTGGATGCGACGGTGCCCCAGGCGCACTTTCTTGGCCTGACGATCCCGGACGAGGATCTGAAGCTCAACGAGGAAACCGGCCATTGGGAGTATGGCGAGATCGACTGGTCGGAATTCGCCCGCGTACTCAAGGGTGATGGCCCCTGCAACAGGCAGCGCATGAAGGCGCGGCGCAAGGCGCATGCGGAAGGCGGATGGGTGCGCGAAGCCGCACTTGCCTATGCCGAGAAACGCGCGGCGCGTCGTGCGGCGAAATCGGCCGCGGCCTGAGCGAACCAGAGTCAAATCAAGGCGCTGCAACAAGGCGCTGAACCGAATTTCGAGGAACGTCCAATGAGCGAGAAAGCAACGCCGCTTTGGGAAGTCTTCATCCGCTCGCGCACCGGCATGGCGCATCGCCATGTCGGCTCCGTCCATGCGGCGGACCCGGAAATGGCGCTTCAGGCGGCGCGCGACGTCTATACGCGGCGCGGCGAGGGGCTATCCGTCTGGGTCGTGCCCTCCAGTGCCATCGTGGCTTCCGATCCGGACGAGAAGGGCATGATGTTCGAGCCCACGGGCACGAAGATCTACCGCCATCCGACCTTCTACGAGATCCCGGACGAAGTCGGCAACATGTGAACCTGCGGGTTGCTTCCGACAATTCCGAAGGACAGGAAACGACCGATGAAGGATCAGCTCTTCGCTTATGTCTTGCGCCTTGCCGACGACGCGGCGATCCTCGGACAGCGCCTTGGCGAGTGGTGCGGCCACGCGCCGACGCTTGAGGAGGATATCGGTCTGGCCAATATCGGCCTCGACTATATCGGGCAGGCGCGCGCGCTTTACACCTATGCAGGCGAGATCGAGGGCAAGGGCCGCGACGAGGACCAGCTTTGCTTTCTCAGGCATGAGCGGGAGTTTTCCAACTGCCTGCTGGTCGAGCAGCCGAACGGCGATTTCGCCGAGACGATTGCCCGGGAGTTCTTCTTTGCCGCCTTCATGCTGCCTTTCTGGACGCGGCTGAAGGCGTCGCGCGACGAGACGCTGGCGGCGATTGCCGCGAAGGCGGAGAAGGAAGCCGCCTATCACCTGCGCCACTCCGCCGAATGGGTGATCCGCCTTGGCGACGGCACCGGGGAAAGCCACGAGCGCATGCAGGACGCCGTCGAGGCGCTGTGGATCTATACGGGCGAGCTTTTCGAGGTCGACGATACGCTCGCCACACTGATCGCGGACGGTATTGCCGTCGATCCGGAGCCGATCCGCACGGAATGGCGCGAAACCGTTGCCAGAGTATTGAGCGAGGCGACGCTTGCCATACCGGAAGAAGGCTACGCGCAGACCGGCGGGCGTTCCGGCATCCATACCGAGCATTTCGGCCATCTGCTGTCAGAGATGCAGTACATGCAGCGGGCCTATCCTGGCCTGAAGTGGTGAGCGCCATGTCCGCAACGGCCAAGTTTCGCGAGAATGTCGAGGGTCTGCGCCGCATCGCCTGGGATGTCGCGGCAAAGGTGGTCGATCCGGAAGTGCCGGTGCTGACCATCGAGGATCTTGGCGTGTTGCGCGACGTGCGTATCGCGGATGACGGTGTGGTCGAGGTCGACATCACGCCGACCTATACCGGCTGCCCGGCGATGGGCGTGTTCACCATGGATATCGAGACGGAACTTGCCAAGGCGGGCTTCGGAGAGGTGCGCATCAACACGGTGCTTTCGCCGGCCTGGACGACGGACTGGCTCTCCGAGGAAGCGCGCGAAAAGCTGCGCGACTACGGCATCGCTCCGCCGGCCGGCAAGGCTTCGCGCCGCGCGCTGTTCGGCGACGACGAGGTGACCTGCCCCCGTTGCGGCTCGAAGAACACCGAAAAGGTCTCCGAGTTCGGCTCCACCGCCTGCAAGGCGCTCTGGCGCTGCTGCGACTGCGCGGAGCCTTTCGACTATTTCAAATGCATCTAGGGTCTGTTGGGGATCGAACCGAATGTCGCCTCGCTTTCACACGCTGAAGATCAAGGATGTCCGCCGCGAGACGCAGGATGCCGTGACGGTCTCCTTCGATGTGCCTGAAGGATTGAGGGAAGACTACCGGTTTTCCGCCGGTCAGTACCTGACGTTGAAGACCCTGATCCAAGGCAGCGAAGTGCGGCGCTCCTATTCGATCTGCGCGGGAGAAGGCGACGGCGAACTGCGCGTTGCGATCAAGAAGATCGACGGCGGACTGTTCTCGAATTTCGCCAACGAGAACCTGGCGCCCGGCGCGGAGATCGAGGTGATGAGCCCGTCCGGCCGCTTCGCCGTTCCGGCAGGCGAGGGCGGACCGCGCACGCTGGTGGCGATTGCCGCCGGATCCGGTATCACGCCGATCCTTGCAATGATCCGCACCGTGATGGCGCGCGAGCCGGAGACGCAATTCTTCCTCTTCTACGGCAACCGCACCTCGCAATCGATCATCTTCAAGGGAGAGCTCGAGGATCTGAAGGACCGCTACCCGACGAGGCTTGCCGTCTATCACGTGCTGTCGCGCGAGGCGCAGGACGTGTCGCTGCTCTCGGGCCGGCTCGACGCGGAGAAGCTGCGGACGCTGTTGACCAGCATCGTGCCGGCTGCCGACGTCGATCACTTCTTTCTTTGCGGACCGGGCGAGTTGATCGAGATGGCAAGGACGAGCCTTTCTACGCTCGGCGTTCCGGTTGAGAAGGTCCACCAGGAATTCTTCACCCCGGCCGACGGCACCGCGCCGCATGCGCCGAAGCCGGCTCACAAGGGCGCCCATGTCGATCACGCGGCGCTGGCCGAACTCGTCATCGATGGCGCGCGCTATTCCGTTCCGGTCGCGGCGGGCGAGACGATCATCGACGCGGCGGCGCGTGCGGGCGTCGAGGCGCCGTTCTCCTGCAAGGGCGGCATGTGCTGCACCTGCCGGGCAAAGGTGGTCGAGGGCGAGGTGGATATGGCCGTGAATTACTCGCTCGAACCTTGGGAACTGGAAGCCGGCTTCGTGCTTTCCTGCCAGTCGCGGCCCGTCAGCGAACGGGTGGTGCTGGATTACGACGAGATTTGAGCGAGTCCGCAATCACCCTGCCAAACTTCTTGCCCCGTTGAGCAGGATCGTCGTTGCGATGTCGGCATAGTCGTCGCGGCTGACAGGGCCACCTTCGCGAAACCAGAGGTAATGCCAGTTGACCATGCCAAAGAGGCTCATGGTCACCGGCTTCAGGAGCAGCGAGCCGGAGCCGAGTTCCGGCACCGCTTTTGCGATCGCATCGGCGAAGAGGCGCACGAGGTGGCGTTCGCGCGCCTTCAGCTCTTCCTGCTGGTCGGGGGGCAGGCGCTTCATCTCGTTGATCTGGATCTTGTGCTCCGCATTGGCGTCGCGATAGGCCTCCAGCAGGGCGGCCACATAATCGCGCAGTAGCGCTTCGGCCGGCTTTGAAGTGTCGACTGCCAGCTCCACGCCCTGGATCAGTTCGTCTAGGTGGTCACGGATGATGTCGAAGAGAAGCTGATCCTTGTTGGTATAGTAGTGGTAGAGCAGCGCCTTGGAGACGCCGCAGCCCTGCGCGATCTGGCTCATCGAGGCACGGTCGAAGCCATGTTCGGCGAAGAGCTCCGCCGACGTCTTCAGAATGGCCTTGCGTTTCTCGTCGTAATCTTCCGCGCGCGGCCGCGCCATCGTGCTCTCCTGTCGTCCGCTGCTTCCATTCGATCCTGAATCAGCCGAAGCGCCGCCCGGATATCAGTCTTTCGGCCGCCGGTCGACCACGCGCTTCGCCTTGCCCATCGACCGCTCGATGGATTGCGGGGCGGCCACGACGACCTTCACCGAAATGCCGATAGTGTCCTTGATGTGCTTCCTGAGTTCTGCCGCGCTCGCCTCGCGGCCGGCCGCATCCGCCGAGGAGGGCGCCGCTTCCACATGCACGGCCATGTCGTCCATGCGGCCCTCGCGGGTGAGCTCCACGTAGTAATGCGGCGACAGGCCCGGCGAGCGCAGGATCTGCTCCTCGATCTGGGTCGGGAAGACGTTCACGCCGCGCACGATCATCATGTCGTCGGAGCGGCCGGTCACCTTTTCCATCCGCCGCATGGAGCGGGCGGTGCCCGGCAACAGCCGCGTCAGGTCGCGCGTGCGATAGCGGATGACGGGCATCGCTTCCTTGCTCAGCGAGGTGAAGACCAGTTCGCCCTTCTCGCCGTCCGGCAGCACGTCGCCGGTCACCGGGTCGATCACCTCCGGATAGAAATGATCTTCCCAGATGTGCAGGCCGTCCTTGGTCTCCACGCATTCGTTGGCGACGCCCGGGCCGATCACTTCCGACAGGCCGTAGATGTCGACCGCGTGCATGTCGAAATCCTGCTCGATCTCTTCGCGCATGGCGTTGGTCCACGGCTCGGCACCGAAAATGCCGACCTTCAGCGAGGTCGTGCGCGGATCGATGCCGCGATGGCGGAATTCGTCGAGGATCGCCAGCATATAGGAAGGCGTCACCATGATGATGTCGGGCTGGAAGTCCTGGATCAGCGACACCTGGCGCTCCGTCATGCCGCCGGACATCGGGATGACCGTGCAGCCGAGTTCCTCCGCGCCGTAATGGGCGCCGAGGCCGCCGGTGAAGAGGCCGTAGCCATAGGCCACGTGCACCTTCATGCCGGGCCGGCCGCCGGAGGCGCGAATGGAGCGGGCGACGACCTCGGCCCAGACCTGGATGTCCTTCTTGGTATAGCCGACCACGGTGGGCTTGCCGGTGGTGCCGGAAGACGCATGGACGCGGGCGATCCTGTCGTGCGGCACGGCGAACATGCCGAAGGGATAGTTTTCGCGCAGGGTCTGCTTTGACGTGAAGGGGAAGTGGCGCAGGTCCGCCAGTCCCTTCAGGTCGCCCGGGTGCACGCCCTTCTCGTCGAAGGCCTTGCGGTAGTGCGGCACGTTTTCATAGGCGTGCGAGAGCGTCCATTTCAGCCGCTGCAGCTGTAGGGCCGCTATTTCATCGCGCGATGCGGTTTCGATCGCCGACAGGTCTCCGGGGCGGGGAGAAAGGTCGAGCATCTGGGCATTCCTCCGCGTTTTTCCGATCCGGCCTTATGCGGCCGATTTGTCATTCCGGCACTTCGACGAGCGTTCCGCCGATCGTCCGCGAATTGCCGCGGAACTCCGCGACAATCTCGCCCGCCTCTGTGGCGACGGTCACGTCCGTAATACCCGAGCGGCCCTTGCGGAAGCGCTCCACAGCTTTGGCGATCAGGCGTTCGCCAAGCCGGGCGGGGCGCAGGAACGAGACAGCGCAATGACTTGCAACCGTATTTTCATTGCCGCCGTTGCAGGCGAAGGCGAAGGCGCTGTCCGCCAGCGTGAAGATCAACCCGCCATGGCAGATGTCATGACCGTTGACCATGCTCTCGCGGACGGTCATCGCCAGCGTCGCGCGGCCCGGCCCGACCTCGACGATTTCCATGCCGAGCGCCTGGCTCGCCCGGTCGTTCTTCCACATGGCCTCGGCGCAGGCCCTTGCGAGATCGTCAGGCGTCATCCGGTCTTCTCCGTTGGCTCCTTGCCGGTAAAGGCGGGTGTGCGCTTTTCCATGAAGGCGCGCACGCCCTCGGCATAGTCGGGCGAAAAGCCGGCTTTCTGCTGCAGGTCGCGCTCGAGATCGAGCTGGGTGTCGAGATCGGCGGTCGCGGATGCCTCCAGCGCCTGCTTGATGAGGCCGAGACCATAGGTCGGCGCCCTGGCGAGAGCGGCAGCGAGTTTCCGCGCCGTCGGCATCAGATCGGCATCGGGCAGAGCTTGCCAGATCATACCCCAGTCTGCGGCCTGCCGGGCCGAAACGGGTTCGGCGAGCATTGCAAGCGCCTTGGCCCGCGCCATGCCGACGAGGCGGGGCAGGGCCCAGGTGCCGCCTGAATCCGGCAGGAGGCCGATCCTGGCGAAGGCCTGGATGAATTTCGCGCTTTCCGCAGCAAGCACGATATCGCAGGCAAGCGCGATATTTGCGCCGGCGCCGGCCGCAACGCCGTTCACCGCCGCGACGACGGGCTTGGGCAGCGCCTTGATGCGGCGTATGAGCGGATTGTAGTAACTCTCTATGGTAACGGCGAGATCGGGTGGGGTGCCATCCTTCGGCGTAACGCGATCCGACAAGTCCTGGCCGGCGGAAAATGCACGTCCGGCTCCCGTAATCAGCACAGCCCTGATACCATCGTCCCGTTCGGCCCGTTCAAAGGCGTCGGCGAGGCGTTCATGCATGGCAACGGTGAAGGAATTCAGCTTGTCGGGCCGGTTCAGCGTTATCGTCAACACGCCGTCCGCAACCTGGGAAAGCACGACTTCGCTCTCCATCGTCCAGATCTCCTCCCTTTCGACCGCTGGCGATCCGCGTTGAGCGTTCGTTACGTCAATTTGACCGGCCATGTGTTTTTTCTCTTGACTGACCGTCCGGTCGGTTAATTATTATGACCTGACAAATGGCGCTGTCAATCGCGCCGATAAACGGAAAACGAAGAGGCGCGAAGACGCCCGTCGGCAGGGATGCCGGCCTTTGCAGGCCAACGGCTGTCTGCTGGCAAATGGGAGGAGAATTTCCATGGCCGATTTCTTCCCGGCGCATAAGGCGACGCTCGAAAAGGCGCTGGAGACGATCCGCAGTCGCGAATACTGGTCGGCCTATCCGGAGATGCCGTCCGGCAAGATCTATGGCGAGACGGCGAAGGATGATCAGCAGGCGGCCTTTGACGGGCTGCTCGGCAAGCCCTTCGATCTGGATCAGCCTTCGGACGCCGGCAGGATTGGCGGCGAAAGGAGCCCGTTCGGGCCTGTGCTGGGCGTGACCTATCCGGCGGCAAAGCCGGCGACGCTCGTCGCCACAGCGAAGGCGGCGATGAAGAGCTGGGCGAAGGCGAGCCCCGAGGCGCGAGCGGGCGTCTGCCTCGAAATCCTGTCGCGGCTGAACAGGCAGAGTTTCCTGATCGCCAATGCGGTGATGCACACGTCCGGTCAGGCCTTCATGATGGCCTTCCAGGCGGGCGGGCCGCATGCCCAGGATCGCGGCCTCGAGGCGGTTGCCTATGCCTATGACGAGATGAGCCGGGTGCCATCGCATGTGCGCTGGCAAAAGCCGCAGGGTCCCAAGGATCCGCTTGTCCTGGACAAGACCTTCCGCATTGTGCCGCGCGGAGTGGCGCTGGTGATCGGTTGCGCGACCTTCCCGACCTGGAATTCCTATCCGGGCTTCTTCGCCAGCCTTGCGACCGGCAACGCGGTGATCGCCAAGCCGCATCCGGGTGCGATCCTGCCGCTCGCGATTACCGTCAAGATCGCCCGCGAGGTGCTGAAGGAAGCCGGTTTCGATCCGAATACCGTGTTGCTGGCTCCTGACAGCGCCGAGAACCCGATCACCAAGGACCTCGTTACCCATCCGGACGTGGCGATCATCGATTTCACCGGATCGCCTGCCTTCGGCGGCTGGGTGCGTGCGCATGGCGCCGGCAAGCTGGTCTATACGGAGGAGGCCGGGGTCAATTCGATCGTCGTCCATTCGACCGATGACCTGCGCGGCATGACCGGCAACATCGCCTTCTCGCTGTCGCTCTACACCGGCCAGATGTGCACCGCGCCGCAGAACATCTTCGTTCCGCGCTCAGGCATCGAGACCGACCAGGGGCACAAGTCCTTCGACGAGGTGGCCGACGCGATCCGCGTGGCGATCGACAAGCTGCTCGGCGATCCGCAGCGCGCAGCCGCGATCCTGGGGGCCGTGCAGAACGACGCCACGATCAAGCGCATCGATGCGGCGCGCAAGCTCGGTAAGGTCGTCCGCGACAGCGGTCCGGTGGAGGGCATGGAAGGCGCGCGCAGCGCAACGCCGCTTGTCGTGGCCGTCGACGGCAAGGACGAAAGCGCCTATCTGGAAGAACGCTTCGGCCCGGTCAGCTTCATCATCGCCACGGACGGCATAGAGGACGCGATCGCGCGCGCCTCGCGTTCCGCAAGGGAGAAGGGTGCGATCACCGCGTCGCTGTATGCGACCGACGAGGCCGTCATCGAGGCGGCGGCTGATGCCTTTGCCGAGGCCGGCGTCTCGCTCTCGGTCAATCTGACCGGCGGCATCTTCGTCAATCAGAGCGCCGCCTTTTCCGACTATCACGTCAGCGGCGCCAATCCGTCCGGCAATGCGAGCCTTTGCGACAGCGCCTTCGTGGCGAACCGCTTCCGCGTGGCCGGCATGCGCCGCACCGCGGCCTGAGGGGGAACGGGCAGGGGGACAGAACTTCGCTTTGAGAGGAAGCAGCCGGAGCAAGGGAAGAGGTGATCCGGCCGCGCTGCATCGTCCGAAAAGGACGTTTCTGGGAGGAAGCCATGCAGAAAAGCAGGAAGTGGATTGGCGGCGTAGCCGCGGCAACCCTGGCGCTCGGCGCCTTCGCCGGCGGCGCCGGCGCGGCCGACACGATCAAGATCGGCGCATCGCTGTCGGTGACCGGCCCCGCCGCCTTTCTCGGCGATCCGGAAGCCAGGACGCTCAAGATGTATGTCGACGACATCAATGCCGCCGGCGGTGTGAACGGCAAGCAGCTTGAGCTGGTGGTCTATGACGATGCGGGCGACGCCAACAATGCGCGCACCTTCGCGACCCGCCTCGTGGAAGACGACGGCGTCATCGCGGTCGTCGGCGGCTCCACCACCGGCACGACCATGGCGATGGTGCCAGTCTACGAGGAAGCCGGGATACCCTTCATCTCGCTCGCCGGCGCGGTGGTGATCATCGACCCGGTGAAGGAGTTCGTCTTCAAGACGCCGCATACCGACAAGATGGCCTGCGAGAAGATCTTCGAGGATATGAAAGGCCGCGGCATTTCGAAGATCGGCATGATCTCGGGCTCCGGCGGCTTCGACAAGTCGATGCGCGAACAGTGCCTCGGCGTCGCCGGCAATTACGGCATCGAGGTCGTGGCCGACGAGACTTACGGTCCGAAGGACGCCGACATGACGCCCCAGCTCACCAAGATCAAGGGCACGGACGGCGTCCAAGCCGTGGTCAATCCGGGCTTCGGCCAGGGGCCGGCGATCGTTACCCGCAACTATCGCCAGCTCGGCATCGACGTGCCGCTCTACCAGAGCCACGGCGTTGCCTCGAAGTCGTTCATCGATCTTGCCGGCGAGGCCGCCGAAGGCGTGCGTCTGCCGGCAGCCGCGCTACTGGTCGGCGACAAGCTCCCCAACAGCGATCCGCAGAAGGCGGTCGTGACCGGCTACAAGTCGAAATACGAGGAGACCACCGGCCAGCCCGTCTCCACCTTCGGCGGTCACGCCTATGACGGCCTGATGATCCTGGTCGAGGCGATGAAGCGGGCGGGCTCGGAAGATCCGGCGGCTATCCGCGACGAGATCGAGAAGACCACGGGCTTCATCGGCACCGGCGGCGAGGTCAACATGTCGGCGACCGACCATCTCGGCCTCGATCTTTCCGCCTTCAAGATGCTGGAAATCAAGGACGGCGACTGGACGATCGTCCAGTAGTCGGAATGCGCGGGGTGAGGGGATGGAAGAGCGCTTCTAATTCCCGGCTGTTCCCCTCACCCTAACCCTCTCCCTGCGGGGAGAGGGAATTATGCCGTGCCATTGGCCAGCCTGTTCGGCGCCCGATTGCGCGTGCAGGCGGTTTGGACCAGGACGGCGGCATGCTCCACCTCTCCCTGAGGGAGAGGTCGGCGCGGAACGCGCCGGGTGAGGGGATGAAGAAGCATTTCGAAGTTCTTCGGCTGTTCCACTCATTCTGGCCCTTTCCCTCAAGGGAGAGGGAACATTGCGGTGCGAATGTCTTATGCGGATGCATCTAAGCCGAATTTCGCAATGGCAACCGAAAAACTCATGCAGGGCACCGGAGCAATTGATTCGGCGAACGACGGAAAAGACCAAGGATTGACATGGCCGAATTCCTGCAATTCTGCGCATCGGGACTGACGGTGGGTGCCGTCTACGCGCTGGTCGCGCTTGGCTTCACGATCATCTACAACGCGTCGGATGTGGTGAACTTCGCGCAGGGCGAGTTCGTCATGATCGGCGGCATGACGACCGTCTTCGCCACCGCCGCCGGCGTGCCGATGCCGCTTGCGATCCTCATCGCCATCGCCGCCGCGATGATCATCGGCCTGCTGCTGCATCGCCTGGCAATCGAGCCGGCGCGCGGCGCATCGCCCGTGACGCTGATCATCATCACAATCGGCGCGTCGATCTTCCTTCGCGGACTGGCGGCGATCGTCTTCGACAAGCAGTTCCATTCGCTGCCGGCCTTTTCCGGCGACACCCCGGTGCTGTTCGGCGGTGCGGCGATCCTGCCGCAAAGCTTCTGGGTGATCGGCGGCGCGCTGGTCATCGTCGTGCTGCTGTGGACGTTCTTCAACCGTACGCTCACCGGCAAGGCAATCCTGGCGACGGCGGCCAATCGGCTCGCAGCGCGGCTTGTCGGCGTCAACACCTCCTTCGTGATCGGCTTGTCCTTCGTCCTCTCGGCCGCCATCGGCGCGATTGCCGGAATTCTGGTCACGCCGATCACGCTGACGAGTTACGACGTCGGCACGCTACTGGCGCTGAAGGGTTTCGCAGCAGCGATGCTGGGCGGCATGGGTAACCCGATCGGTGCAATCCTCGGCGGCCTGCTCGTCGGGTTGCTGGAGGCATTTGGCGCCGGATACCTGTCATCCACCTACAAGGATGCAGTTGCCTTCATCGTCATTCTGGCCGTTCTCTTCGTGATGCCGGGCGGCCTGCTCGGGCGCGCCAGCGTGGAGCGGGTGTGATGATGCGGCGCCTGATGTCCAATCGCCTGGCGGTTCCGGCAATCCTGTCGCTCCTCGTCGTCGGGCTGTTCTTCGTCATGCCGTCGAGTTTCTATCTCAGGGTCGCGGCTCTGGTGTGGATCTCCGCGCTGGCGGTCATCGGGCTGAACCTGCTGATGGGCTATGCCGGACAGGTCAGCCTCGGCCATGCCGGGTTCTTCGGCGTTGGCGCCTATTCCGTTGCGATCCTGCCGGCGCAGTTCGGCCTGCATCCGCTCGTCTCGCTGATAGTCGGAGCGCTGGCGGCGGCGCTGCTGGCCTTTCTCGTCGGGCGGCCGATCCTCAAGCTCAAGGGCCACTACCTGGCCGTGGCGACGCTCGGCTTCGGCATCCTCGTGTTCATGGTGATCGGCAACGAGGCCTGGTTGACCGGAGGGCCGGACGGCATGCCGGTGCCGCGGCTGGTGCTCGGCGACTGGCGGGTGAGGGGCGGGGAAGCGTGGTACTGGATAACCGGCGCCCTGATGGTTGTCGGCAGCTGGATTGCCGTCAATCTGGTCGCGAGCCCGACCGGACGGGCACTGAGGGCCCTGCACGATTCCGAGGTGGCCGCGCGCGTCGTCGGTGTCGACGTCGCCCGCTACAAGCTGATCGTCTTCGTCATTTCCGCCGTCTATGCCTCGGTGGCCGGTTCGACACTGGCGTTGGTCAACGGCTTCATCACCCCGGATGCGGCCGGCTTCCTGCATTCCATCCAGCTCGTCACCATGGTGGTGCTTGGGGGGATGGGGTCGGTTCTCGGCTCGGTGGTGGGGGCTGCCGTGCTCATCGTCCTGCCGCAGGTGCTCACCGCTTTCCACGACTACGAACACCTGCTGCTCGGCTTCCTGATGATGGCCTTCATGATCCTCCTGCGCGCCGGCATCGTGCCGAGCCTTTCAGCGGCATTCGCGGGGAGGCGGGCATGAGCATCCTGCATGTGGAGGATATCGGCATCGCCTTCGGCGGCGTGAAGGCCGTCGATCACGTCACCTTCCATGTCGAAAAGGGCGAGGTCTTCTCGATCATCGGGCCGAACGGCGCGGGAAAGACCACGCTGTTCAACCTGATGTCCGGCGTCTACCGCCCGAAATTCGGCAAGGTGCTGCTTTCGGGCGAGGACGTGACGGGGCGTGAACCGCAGGAACTGGCGCGGCGCGGCATGTCACGCACCTTCCAGAACCTGCAGGTCTTCTTCCGGATGACGGCGCGCGAAAACGTCATGGTCGGCAGACACCTCCTGGAAAAGCGCGGCCTTTTCGCCCATCTTTTCGCCCTGCCGGCGACCGCCCGCCAGAACAGGGAGAGCGCGGAAGCGGCCGACCGGTTCCTCGATCGCGTCGGCTTGGCTGCCTATGCGGACATGCCGGCCTCCGCCATGCCTTATGGCGCGTTGAAGCGGCTGGAGATTGCCCGTGCGCTCGCCGCTCAGCCTTCGGTGCTGCTGCTCGACGAACCGGCGGCCGGCTGCAATCCGGTGGAGACGGAAGAAATCGAACGGCTCGTTCGCAGCATTGCCGACGAAGGCGTCACCGTCGTGCTCGTCGAACACGATATGAAGATGGTCATGCGGATCTCGAACCGCATTCATGTGCTGGAGTTCGGCCGTACCCTCGCTCAGGGAACTTCGGCGGAAATCCGTGCCAATCCGAAGGTCATCGAGGCCTATCTCGGCACTCACGGCTCGAAGGAGGCTTCCGTTGCGTGTCGATGACGCCCTGCTTCAGGTCGATGGCCTCCATTCGTCCTATGGTCGCATCGAGGCGCTGCACGGCGTGTCGCTTGCGGTCAATCGCGGCGAGATCGTCGCACTCGTCGGCGGCAACGGTGCCGGCAAGACGACGCTGCTGCGCTCCATCTCCGGTGTGCAGCCGGTCAATGGCGGCAAGGTGTCGCTGAAAGGCGAGGATATCACCCGTTCCTCGCCGCACGAGCGAGTGAGGCGCGGCATCGCCCAGGTGCCCGAGGGACGGCAGATCTTCGCGCCGCTGTCGATCGAGGACAATCTCCGCCTCGGCGCCTACCTGCGCAAGGACCGCAAGGTCGGGGAAGACCTCGAGCAGGTCTATGGTCTGTTTCCGGTACTGAAGGAGCGCCGTTTCAATCCGGCCGGCGGACTTTCGGGCGGACAGCAGCAGATGCTGGCGATCGGCCGCGCATTGATGAGCCGCCCAAGCCTGCTTCTTCTCGACGAGCCGTCGATGGGCCTGGCACCTATCCTCGTCGATCAGGTGTTCGAGATCATCGTCAGGCTGCGCGAGGAAAGCGGCGTCACAGTCTTCCTCGTCGAGCAGAACGCCTTCGCGGCGCTGTCGATCGCAGATCGTGGCTATGTAATCGAGACCGGTGACATTGCCCTTTCGGGTACCGGCAAGGCGCTGCTCGAAGACCCGAGAGTGAGGGAAGCCTATCTCGGCGTCTGAGGCTTGCCGGGCCCCTTCCCAGATCGGCTAGACTGCCGGCAACGGCGACGAGTCGCGGGTCATGACCGCGCAACCGACAGGGCAAGACGATGCTGCAACTGGATCAGGCGACGACGCGGGCGATGCTGGAGTGGCGGCCGCTCATCGAAGCGCTGCGTGCGATGTTCGACGACGGTTGCGAGATGCCGGTTCGCCATCATCACGATGTCGCCGTGCCGGGCGAGGCGGACGCGACCTTGCTGCTGATGCCGGCCTGGGTGCCAGGCCGCTATATCGGCGTGAAACTGGCCACGGTCGTGCCGGGCAACGGTGCGCGGGGCCTGCCCGCCGTGATGGCGACTTATTGCCTTTCCAGCGGCAGGACAGGCGAGATGCTGGCGCTGATCGATGGCGGCGAGCTCACGGCAAGACGGACAGCCGCCGCCTCGGCCCTTGCAGCCGACTACCTGGCCCGCAAGGACGCGTCCGACCTGCTGCTGATCGGTACGGGCCGGGTGGTCGAAAACCTGATCGGCGCCCACTGCGCCGTCCGCCCGATCCGGAAGGTGTCGGTGTGGGGACGGGACATGGCGAAGGCGGAGGCGCTGGCGGAAGCCGCGGCCCGTGAACATGGCGTCGAGGCGGAGGCCGCCGGCGACCTGGGCAAGGCGCTGGAGACGGCCGATATCGTCAGCGCGGCTACCCTGTCCGAAATACCGCTGATCGAGGGGGTACGGCTTTCGCCCGGCTGCCATGTCGATCTGGTCGGTGCCTTCAAGCCCTCCATGCGGGAGAGCGACGACGAGGCGATCCGCCGGGCGTCCGTCTTCGTCGACACACTGGCCGGCGCAACCAGGGAAGGCGGCGACATCGTCCAGCCGCTCCAGTCCGGCGTGCTCAAGATGGAGGACATTCGGGGCGATCTCTTTTCCCTCGCCACCGGAACCGTGCCCGGCAGGGTATCGGAGGACGAGATCACTCTCTTCAAGTCGGTCGGCGCAGCGCTTGAGGATCTCGCCGGCGCCATCCTCGCCTACGAAACGGCGATGGCCCGGCCACAGGGCGCCGGCTGAATTCAGTTCAGGCTCGCCGCTTCGTCTTCGATTGTCTTGAGCATTCCAAATCTCAGCATGCGCTCAAGCCGCATCTCGACAGCCCTCCTCCAGTCGGTGGAGGCCATGAGCTCATCCGGAAACAGGTTATCCAGCCCATGCAGCGCCCGCGAGATTGCTGTTGCGTCATCGCTTGCAGCGCTCAAGGCAGTTCGGATGTCCTCCTCGCGCGGGTCCCGCAGGGCATAGGATTCGCCTTGGTCGTCGCGGCCGAGGCAATAGCGCATCCAGCTTGCGGCGGCGAAGGCGAAAGAGGCGATGTTCTGCCCGTCGAGCAAGGCGGAAACGGCGGGAACGAGCAGTCGCTGCGGCAGCTTTTCCGTGCCGTCCATGGCGATCTGGTAGGTTTCGTGGGCGATTGCCGGGTTCTCGAAACGGCGGCCGAGATCTTCTGCATAGGATCTGAGATTGATGCCTTCAAGCGGCTGCAATGTCGCCGCCGCGGCATCGAAATGCCGCCGGACGAGGCGGGTAAGCCCCGGCGATGCCATCGCGTCTCGGACATAGCGGTAGCCTGAGAGAAAGCCGGCATAGGCGATCAGCGAATGCGTGCCGTTCAGCATCCGGAGTTTCATGTTCTCGTAGGGGGCAACGTCCTTGACCAGAAGGGCGCCGCCGATTTCCCACGTGGGACGTCCGGCGACGAAGTCGTCCTCGATCACCCATTGCGAAAAGGGTTCGGTCTCGATCGCGGCATGATCGCTGAAGCCGGTCAGGGCTTCGGCATCCACTAAGGTGCGCTCACTCGCCGCCGGGGTAATACGGTCGACCATGGTGGAGGGAAAGGACGCGTTCGCCTCGATCCACCGAGCGAGATCGGGGTCGATGCGCCTCGCATAGTCGAGCGTGCCGGAACGGATGAGTTTACCGTTTTCCGGCAGGTTGTCGCAGCAAAGCACGGTGAAGGCGGGAAGCCCTGCCTCGCGCCTCAGGCGCAGCGCCTCGACGATGTAGCCGAGCGCACCTTCGGGAGAACGTGGGTTCGCGAGATCATGGGCGATTGCCGGATGCGACGGCATGACGGCGCCGCTTGACCGGTCTATGCCATAGGCCTTTTCGGTGACGGTCAGGCTGACGATCCTGATTGCCGGAGCGGCGAGGGCAGCCAGCGCGGCTTCCCTGCCGCGGGCCGCTGCAATGACGCCCGCGATACTGCCGATTATACGGGCCTTGGTTCCTTCGCCGTCGCGTTCCAGCAGGGTGTAGAGCCCGTGTTGCGGGTTGAGGGCGTCGGCAACGTCCAAGCCGCGCAGGCTGATGCCGCGGATGCGCCAATCGCCGCCGTGCTGCGCAAGAGCGTCGTCGGTATAGACGGCCTGATGCGCACGGTGGAAAGCGCCGCAGCCGATATGGACGATGCCGACGCCATGATCCGACGGCCTATAGGCGGGCAGGCGAACCGGCGCGCGAATCCCGTCCAGCGACGACAGTCTTTCTCTTCCGCTCATGCCGGCAACCCGTGCCTTTCGTGCGAAAGGGCGGTCATGATGCCCCTCAGTTCGGCGAGCCCCTTCAGCCGGCCGATCGACGGGTAGCCCGGCTGCGCCCGGCGGGTCAGGTCGTCGAGGATGTCCTGACCGTGGTCGGGCCGCATGGGGATCTGGTGATCCTTGCGACCTGCTTTCCTGCGCCGTGCCTCTTCCTTCAGTGCCGCCGCGACAAGAGCGACCATGTCGGTGTCGCCGCCAAGATGCTCCGCCTCGTGGAAGGAGCCGAACAGGCCGTTGCTTTCGCGCTTGACGTTGCGCAGGTGCAGGAAATGAATGCGGTCGCCGAAGCGCTCCATTATGCCAGGCAGGTCGTTGTCGGCGCGAGCGCCGAGCGATCCCGAACAAAGCGTCATGCCGTTGGCGGGCAGATCGACCGCATCCAGGGTCGCCTTGTAGTCGGCTTCCGTCGACATGATGCGCGGCAGGCCGAGGAGCGGGACGGGAGGGTCGTCCGGGTGGCAGCACATGCGGATGCCCACCTCCTCGGCAACCGGCACGACTTCCTCAAGGAAATCGATGAAGTGTCGCCGCAGCCGACCGGCGTCGATAGCGCCGTATTCGGCAAGGTGAGCACGTACGTCGTCCAGCGTCAGGTGTTCGGCGGCGCCCGGCAGGCCGAAGGCGACATTGCCGGCGAGCGCGGTTTTCGCTTCGTCGCTCATGGCGCGGAAGCGGTCGCCGGCAGCCTCCGCCACATCGGCCGCAAAATCGGCCGCGGCGCCGGGGCGCTTGAGGATATGAATGTCGAATGCGGCGAAATCGACGAGGTCGAAACGCATGCAGGTGCCGCCATGCGAAACCCGGTAGGCGAGGTCCGTCCGCGTCCAGTCGAGGACCGGCATGAAGTTGTAGCAAAGGACCTCGATGCCGCAGGCGGCGATGTTGCGCAGGCTTGCCTTGTAGGCCTCGATGTGGGCGCGCCAGTCGCCCTTCTGTTTCTTGATGTCCTCGGATACCGGGAGACTTTCGACAACTTCCCAGGCGAGGCCGGATGGCGAGCCGTCACGGCGGCGGGCGATCTCGGCCTTGCGTTTCTCGATCTCGGCGACGCTCCACACCTCGCCGCTCGGGACATGATGAAGGGCGGAAACGACGCCCTCGACGCCTGCCTGGAGCATATCGTCGACAGAGACAAGGTCCTTCGGGCCGAACCAGCGCCACGTCTGTCTCATTTCGTCCTCTTGTGCGCCAAACGCGATTTTCTTTCGATTTTCGAAGTTATGGCTCGCGCCGTACGGGCTGGATATAGGGCGTCCGCCTCGGGCTGCCCGGGATCAGGCCTGTCTTATCACCGCCTGCGTAAGTTGACTAGTATGGAAGTATGGTGATATGCATGCCGCAAAGGGAGGAACACATCCGGTGAACAATCAGGACCGTGCCGAATTGATCATCGCGCAAGGGGCGCCGGTCGGGCCGCAGGTCTACCGGATCCTCCGGGCGAAGATCATTCGCGGCGACCTGGCGCCCGGCGCCCGGATTTCGGAGTCCGAGATCGCCCGCACCTTCGCCCTGAGCCGCCAGCCCGTGAGGGAGGCTTTCATCAAGCTCAGCGAGGAAGGGCTGGTTGAGGTGCGGCCGCAGCGTGGTACGCTGGTGACCAAGATCTCGACTGCAGCAGTGCTCGATGCCCGCTTCGTGCGCGAGGCGATCGAGGCGGATGTGGTTCGCCTCGTGGCCCGGTCCGTCGACCCGGCGGTGCTTGCCGACCTGCGGGGGCAGATCGAGCTGCAGAAGGCGATCGCCGGCGGCGACCCGGATCAGTTCATGCGCCTCGACGAGCGCTTCCATCGCACGCTCTCGGAGGCCGCCGGCAAGCCCTATGCCTGGAAGGTGATCGAGGACGTCAAGGCGCAGATGGACCGGGTGCGGTTCCTGAGCTTCATCCAGTTTCCGGTTCCGACGCTGATCAAGCAGCACGAGGCGGTGGTCGATGCCATCGCGGCCGAAGCACCCGATGCCGCTGAAGCGGCGATGCGGCGGCACCTTCGGGAAATCATCACGGCCCTTCCGGCGATTGCCGAAGCGCGTCCGGCCTTCTTCGCCGACGCGGATGCAAACAGCGAAAGCTGATGAAACCCACGACAGGGAGGAAAGAATGACTGCACTACGCGTGTTCGGGAAAACGCTGGCGGCCGGCCTCGCCGGCATGCTTCTGGCAGGATCGGCGCTTGCCGCCGACGTGACGCTGAAGCTCGGCCACCTCGCCAATGAGGACAATATCTGGCACAAGGCGGCGATGAAGTTCGGCGAGGAAGTGACGACGCTGAGCGACGGCCGCATCGAGGTCGAAATCTATCCTAACGAATCGCTGGGCAAGGAAATCGACCTGATCAACGGCATGCAGCTTGGCACCGCTGACATGACGATTTCCGGCGAAAGCCTGCAGAACTGGGCGCCGAAAGCCGCTCTCCTGGCGGTTCCCTACGCCTACAAGTCGCTGGAGCACATGGACTCCGTCGCCAGCGGCGATATCGGCCAGGAAATCGAGGCGCAGATCGTCGAGAAGGCGCAGGTGCGCCCGATCGCCTATTTCGCCCGGGGTCCGCGCAATCTCACCTCCAACCGGCCGATCGAGTCGCCCGATGCCCTCGACGGGCTGAAGCTGCGCGTGCCGAACGTTCCGCTGTTCGTCGGCGTGTGGAAGGCGCTCGGTGCCCAGCCGACCCCGATGGCCTTCTCCGAAGTCTTCACCTCGCTGCAGAACGGCACGATCGATGCCCAGGAAAATCCGCTGGCGCTGATCAAGTCGGCGAATTTCAACGAGGTGCAGAAATACGTCAACAAGACCGAGCACGTTCGTTCGTGGATTTACCTGGTGA
The DNA here is from genome assembly GCF_014050225.1 of Stappia albiluteola. Taxonomy (GTDB): domain Bacteria; phylum Pseudomonadota; class Alphaproteobacteria; order Rhizobiales; family Stappiaceae; genus Hongsoonwoonella; species Hongsoonwoonella albiluteola. The sequence goes on from NZ_JACFXV010000067.1 coordinate 115,967, forward strand.
TCTCCGAGCTGACCTGGTCGAAGCTCTCCGACGCCGACAAGGCCGCTGTTCTGGAGGCTGCCAAGCGGGCGCAGGCCTATGAGCGCGAGCTCTTCCTGGAAGACGAGGGCAAGCTGGTCCAGGAACTGAAGGACAAGGGCATGACCTTCGTCGACGTCGACAATGTCGCCTTCGCCGCCAAGGCCAAGGACGCGGTGCTTGCCAATGTCAGCGAGGAGATCCGCCCGACCGTCGAGCAGCTCTTCAATCAGTAACGGGCAATCGGGCAGGGCGCGGACAGGCTTCGCGCCCCTGCCTCGCATTGCGGGAAGCAGGGTTTGCGGATGGACTGGCAGAAGACGATCGGCAGGCTGGAGCGCGTGGCGCGGGTCGCGACCGGCATCGCCTTCATGGTGATGATCGGGGCGGTGCTGGTGCAGGTGCTCGGCCGCTCGGTGGTGGGCAATTCTCCGGTTTGGACCGAGGAACTGACCCGCTTCGCGCTGCTCTATCTGGCCGCGTTCGGAGCGGGCCTTTCGTTCCGCAGCGGCGATCTCGTCAATGTGGACCTCGTTTGCGAGGCGCTGCCCGGCCGCTGGCCGAAGGTCCTGCGCTTCGTCTCGGCACTTCTGACGTCGCTGCTTTGCCTGATGCTGCTGCTGCCCGCGTGGACCTATACCTCGATCGGCCGGCTGCAGACCTCGCCGGCGCTTGCCTGGCGGATGGATTTCATCCACGCGAGCATCTTCGTCTGCATACTTTCGCTGTTCGTTTTCTCCCTGGCGCGCGTGCTCGCCGTGCTTGCCGGCCGCTCCGACGGTCTTCCCGCCAATTCGCAGAACCAAGCATCATGAGCCTTGCAATCCTGATCGGGGTTTTCATCCTCGGCCTCGTCATCGGTGTTCCCGTCGCCGTAACGCTGGGCCTGTCCTCGCTCTGCTACCTCCTGTTCAAGGGCATTCCGCTCGTGGTGATGCCGCAGAAGATGTATGCGGGCATCGACGTCTTCGTGCTGCTGTGCATTCCGGGCTTCATCCTCGCCGGCAACCTGATGAACAGCGGCGGCATCACCGAGCGCATCATCCGCTTCGCCAATGCGATGGTGGGCTGGATGCGCGGTGGCCTCGGCCTTACCAATATCGCCGGCTCCATGCTGTTCGGCGGCATTTCCGGAACGGCGGTAGCGGATGCAGCCTCCATCGGCGGCGTGATGATCCCCGGCATGAAGAAGGCCGGTTATCCCGGCGATTTCTCGGCAGCCGTCACGGCGGCCTCCTCGACAGTCGGGCCGATCATCCCGCCGAGCGTGCCGATGATCATCGTCGGAGCGCTGTCGGGCATTTCCGTGGGCAAGATGTTTCTGGCCGGCGCGGTGCCGGGCGTGCTGATGGGCGTGGCGATGATGGTGACCTGCTACATCATCTCGACGAAGCGCGACTATCCGCGCCAGGCCTGGCAGGGCTTCCGCGAGCTGGCTGGCTCCTTCTTCGGCGCCTTCTGGGCGATCGCCATGACGGCGCTGATCATCGGCGGGCTGCTGAGCGGCCTGGCGACGCCGACCGAAACGGCGATCGTGGCGAGCGTCTACGCCTTCGTCGTCGGCTGTTTCATCTACCGCGAACTGCCGCTGAGGCAGGTGCCGCGTATCCTGATCGACAGCGCCGTATCTTCGGCCGCGATCCTTGCGCTGGTGGGTTTTGCCAATGTCTTCGGCTGGATCCTCGTTTCCGAGCGCATTCCGCAGACGATCGCCAATGCCGTATTATCGATCACGGAAAACAAGATCCTGGTGATCCTGCTCATCAACCTGCTGCTGCTCTTCGTCGGCATGTTCATGGAGACGATCGCCGCGCTGATCATCCTGTTCGTGCCGCTGCTGACGCTGGCGCAGAGCGTCGGCATCGAGCCGCTGCATTTCGCCACTTTTGCGGTGCTCAACCTGATGATCGGGCTCACCACGCCGCCGGTCGGCGTCTGCCTCTTCATCTGCGCCAATATCGCCAAGCTGCCGCTGTCGCCGGTGGTGCGGGCCATCGCCCCCTTCCTGCTGACGAACATCATCGTCCTGTTTCTGGTATCCTATATCCCGGTGCTGGCAACGGGGCTCCCTTCGCTTCTGCTCGATTAGGCATTTGCCATGAAGACACGCGTCTGCCGCCTCTATGGCCAAAACGACATCCGCATCGAAACCGACACGGTGGCCGAGCCCGGCAAGGGCCAGGTGCTGGTCCGCGTCGGTGCGGGCGGGATCTGCGGATCGGACCTGCATTATTTCCACGATGGCGGCTTCGGCCCGATCCGGGTGCGTGAACCGATCATCCTGGGCCACGAGGTGGCCGGCACGATCGAGGTGCTCGGCGAAGGCGTGTCGGATCTCGCCGTCGGCGACCGGGTGGCGCTGAACCCCAGCCGCCCCTGCGGGCAATGCGCCTACTGCCGGGAGGGGTTGTTCAATCACTGCCTGTCGATGCGCTTCTACGGTTCGGCCATGCGCTTTCCCCACGAACAGGGAGGCTTCCGCGACCTGATCGTCGCCGACGCCTTTCAGTGCGAGAAGGTGGGACCGGGCACCAGTATCGCCGAGGCCGCCTGCGCCGAACCGCTGGCCGTCTGCCTGCACGCCGCCAATCAGGCAGGAGAGCTTGCGGGCAAGCGCGTGCTGGTCACCGGCGCCGGCCCGATTGGTTCCCTTTGCGTCGCCGTCGCCCGGCATCGCGGGGCGGAGCAGGTCGTCGTCACCGACCTGCACGACGCGACGCTGGATGTCGCCTGGGCGATGGGTGCAACCGAGACAGTCAATGTCATGATGCATGCCGAAAAGCTGGAGCCCTATGCCGCCGACAAAGGCAAATTCGACGTGACTTTCGAGTGTTCGGCTGCCGCACCGGCCATGCGCACCGCTCTGGCGACGACGCGGCCTCGCGGCACGATCGTGCAGGTTGGCGTAACCGGTGACATGGCAATCCCGCTCAACATGCTGGTGGGCAAGGAACTGGTGCTGCGCGGCACCCACCGCTTCCACGAGGAATACGCCGAAGCCGTCCGCCTGATCGACAGCGGGGCCATCGACGTGAAGCCGATCATCACCGGCACCTATCCGCTTGAACGGGCTCTCGACGCCTTCCGCAAGGCTGGCGACCGCACGCAGGCGGTCAAGGTGCAGATTTCCTTTGCGGAAGAGTGAGGTGCGGCAGTTCGTGCTGACGAATGGGCGGTCAGGCCTGTCCCGTCCACTACACGGACCGCGCCCCTCGCGGCCGAGGTTCCGATCTCGGTTCGGCCTTCGGCGCGGCGCTGACCTTGCGAGTGGGTGGTGGGGCCGGAATAAACCGCATTCCATGACCCAGATCATGGCGCGGCGGAGCGGAGTGCACGAAGGTTCGTTCGCGCATGGGGGGCTTCTTACGGGAGGCCGCACATGAAAATCTCTGAAGTCATGCACCGGGGCGCTTCCAGCGTCGGCCCGGACGCCGCGATCACGAAGATCGCCAAGATAATGTCCGACATGGATGTCGGTTCAATTCCCGTGGCGGAAAACGGCCGGGTCATCGGCATCGTGACCGACCGCGACATCGCGCTTCGCGCGGTGGCCAATGGCAAGGATGTTTCCCGGCTGACGGCGCGAGATATCATGAGCAGCAAGGTGAACTGCTGCCGCGAGCTGGAAGATCTGGACACGGCGGCACGGATGATGGAACGCAATCACATCCGCCGCCTGCCGGTCCTGGATGACAATGACAGGCTCGTCGGCATGGTGAGCCTGGGCGACGTCTGCCACGCGGCCTCGCAACGCCTGACGGCCGACGTGGTGAAGGCGGTGTCCGCCCATCACGCCTGACGGGAAATGACACAATGGGTCGGTCGCGGCATGGCGGTGCCATGTCGTGGCCGGGCACGCCTTCTTGGAGAGGGATAATGGGTGCGCATTCGGCCGGTAACATGCCGGGAGCGGTGCCGGCCGCAGCGCGCCGATCCTTCGGCGTCGGCCAGGTCAATGTCCGGGGCGCGCCACATATCGTGTCGACGCATGAACTGGCCGAGTTTCCATTCGCTGTCCTCACGCAATTCAGAAGGCTGGAGCACGAGGCGGACTGTCCCGGCGAGGCCCTGGTCGTGGTGCCGCTTGCCGGTGCCTTTCCCATGCTGATGCGCGACCTCGTCGTCGGGCTGCTTGGCCTGTTCCCGCGGGTGTCAATCACCGAATGGTTCGACGCCCGTCATGTGCCGCTGTCGCACGGGCGGTTCAGCCTGAGCGAGAATATCGCCCATACGGCGGACATGCTCGGCCTCCTCGGCAAGGGGGTGCATCTCTTCGGCGTCTGCCAGGGCGCGGTTGCGGCCCTCGGAGCGGCGGCGCTGCAAGGCATCCGTCACCGGCAGGAAGTCCCATCCTCCGTCATTCTGCTCGGCGGGCCGATCGCGCCGCTTGCCAATCCCACTCGGATCGTCCGTATCATGCGGGCAAAGCCGCTCGGCTGGTTCGCCGACAAGCTGGAGCGCGTGCCGGAAGGAAATGCCGGCGCCGGGCGGCTGGTCTATCCGGCTTCCAGCCAGCGGGTTCTGGCAACCGCCTACGCCTGGCGGCATGTGCTGAGCGGGGATGAGATTTTCCGCAAGTTCGTGCAGGATGACGGCGACGACCCGCTGCACTACTCCTTTGCGAAGCTGTTCTTCTCCCTGATGGACCTGCCCGGGGAACTTTTCCTCGACACGGTCGCCCATGTCTATCAGGCAAGCGATGCGTTGAGCGGTGGCGTGAGCGTCGAGGGCCACCCGGTCGATCCGGCGTGCATTGTGCAGGGCGGCCTGATGGTGGTGGAGGGGGCGGATGACGACATCGCCGCGCCGGGTCAGACGGCTGCAGCACTCCAACTCTGCCGCAACCTGCCTGAAAACAGGAAGGCTTATCTGGCGTTAGATGGCTGCAGTCACTTCTCGCTGTTTCACGGGCAGACGATGCGGCACAAGGTCCTTCCCGAAGTCAGTCGCTTCGTCCAGGCAGTCTGTTGAACCGCGCAAGGATATCCGTCACCTCGACATCGGCCAGTTGCGGGAAATCCCGATAGGAACGGCTTATCGCCTCGAAGGCGGCCGGAGTTTCGAGACAGACGATCTCGTCAACCTCGCTTCGCAGATCCTCGATTGCTTCCATCGGCGCGACCGGCACGGCCAGGACAATCCTTTGAGGCTGCCGAAGCCGGAGACCGCGGATCGCCGCCTTGACGGTTGCGCCGGTCGCGATACCGTCATCGACGAGGATCGCCACGCGTCCCCGCACGGGAACCGGGGGACGATCCCCGCAATAGGCCTGGCGCCGCCTGGCTATCTCGGCAAGCTCGCTCTTGCAGGTGGCGGCGAACTGCTCCTCACGGATGAATTCATGGCGTAGGATGTCGTCATTGCGGACGACGATCGGTTCCTCGGCGTCGACGATCGCGCCCATGGCAAGCTCGGGTTGCCAGGGAACGCCGATCTTGCGCACGATCAAAAGGTCCAGCCGCGCCTTGAGCTTCCTTGCGACTTCGGCCGCGACCGGCACGCCGCCGCGCGGCAACGCGAGCACGACCACGTCCTCGCGCGCGTATTCCTGCAGAGCCTGGCCCAGGCGACGGCCTGCCTCGGCGCGATCAAGAAAGGGCATTGTGCCTGCCTCCCGTGTCGCTGTCGGCGCGAATGCCCTAACCCGCATGGCACCGGTTGTCGTTGACGATGGTCAATGACCCGAAAGTCTTGCTGCGCGAGCCTTGGCGTCGGCTGGGGAAGGGAGGAAGCAATGGCTATGTTGAAGGTGATCGAAGTCCTGGCCGAATCCGACGAGAGCTGGGAGCAGGCGGCAAGGCAGGCGGTTGCGGACGCCTCGCGCTCGGTGCGAAACGTCAAATCGATTTACATCAAGAATTTCGAGGCGACGGTCGACCAGAACAAGATCCAGCGCTATCGCGTCAACGCCAAGATCTCGTTCGTTCTGGAGTAGAGCGTTCAGGCGGGTGCGACCGCCGAAGCATAGGGGCCTTTTTCTCCCGTATGCTCCGTGAAGCGCACCTGCGTTCCCACGCCGATACCCGACCAGAGGTCGTCGGAGACGAGGCTCTCGCGGCGAAAGAAGAACTCGCGCCCGTCCGCGGCGCCGATGAAGCCGAAGCCCTCGTCGGCGACGAGGCGGACGACCTTGCCCTGCAGCTTGACCGGCACCGGCTTGACGAGGTGGCCGTTCTTCCTGCGCGACGTATCCTCAAGGCGCCGCTCGGCGGCGTTGAAGCTGTCGCGAATGGCGATCAGCACGTCTTCGTGCGCGCGGTTTTCCTCCGGCTCGCGGCCGACGAAGATGTCGCCGCCCGGCACCTTGATGTCGATATGGACGTGGTAGATCTGCCCCTTGTGGCTGCGCTGATGCGGCGCCTCCACCACCACGTGGCAGGATGTGATGCGCCCGTGGAAACGCTCCAGCCTTTCCAGCCGCTTGCGCAGCGCCTCCTCGATCCTCGGGGTGGAGTCGAGACCGCGAAAGGTGATTTGCGGAGCGACCTGCATGGCGACCTCCAGATCCGTTGGCGGGAACATGCCAATTGTAACCTATGGCAGCCTTCAATGCAGTCCAGAACGTCGCCGGAGGGGCGGTTCAGGCCGCAAAGATCGCCTTGTCGTCGGCGAAGGCCTTGAATTCCAGCGCATTGCCCGACGGGTCGAAGACGAAAAGCGTCTGCTGCTCGCCGGGCCCGCCGGCAAAGCGGGTCTGCGGTCGGATATGCCAGCGGGTATCGGGTGCCTGTTCCAGCCGGTCGACAAGCTCGGCGAATTCGTCGGGCGCGAGGATGACGCCGAAATGCGGGATCGGCACCGGGACGCCGTCGACGGTACCGGTGGCGCCGCCCTCGGTGGCGGGCTTGCCCAGATGGGCGGACAACTGGTTGCCGAAGAGATCAAAATCGATCCACTTTCCGGCCAGTTCGCGACCGATGCGGCAGCCGAGCACGGTACCGTAGAAATGGCGCGTCGCCTCGAGATCGGTCACGGGGAAGGCGAAATGGAAGGGGCGCATCGGGGCTCTCCTGAAGCAGGATTTCGGTTGCCCCTGTTTAAGCGATTGCCAAGGGGAGAGAAACAGGGAAGGGCGCGGCCTGTCGCAAAGATGTTGGTGCAAGGCCCGCGCTGAAGTGGCAGAGTTCGCAGCGTCATCCTTAAATGGAGAGGCGCCATGACTGAAAGGGTTCTCGTTCTCATCGGCACCAACAAGGGCGCGTTCGTGCTGGAAAGCGACAGGAACCGCGCCGACTGGAAATTGCGCGGCCCCTATTGCGACCACTGGGTGATCCATCATGTGATCGCGGACCCCGCGAGCGGCACGCTCTATGCCGGCGGTGGCAACGGCTGGACCGGAGCCGGGGTGTGGCGCTCCGACGATCTCGGCCACAACTGGCGGCTCTCCGGCGAGGGGCTTGCCTATGACGAGGACGAGCCGAAGCTCACGTCCGTATGGAGCCTGGCGAAATCGAACGGCCAGCTGCTTGCGGGCGTCGAACCGGCGGGCCTGTTCGAAAGCCGCGACGGCGGAGAGAGCTTCACCCATGTCGAGGGCCTGCGGGCACACCCCTCGCGGCCTGAATGGCAAAGCGGCGGCGGCGGTATGATCCTGCATTCGCTGGTCGCCGATCCGCGAGACGGCGACGAGATCTGGGTGGGCATTTCGGTTGCCGGCGTGTTCCACTCCGCAGACGGCGGCGGGACATGGGCTCCGCGCAATCGCGGCACGCGGGCCGACTACAACCCGGAAGACCAGCGCTATCCCGAATACGGACAGTGTGTACATTCGCTGGTGCGGGCTGCGGGCGACAAGGTCCGCCTCTATCAGCAGAACCATTGCGGCATGTACCGCAGCGATGACGGCGGCATCGAGTGGCAGAGCATCGAGGACGGATTGCCGTCGAGCTTCGGATTTCCGGCCGCCGCCCACCCGCGTGATCCCGATACCCTTTATCTGGTGCCGCTTAATGGCGACAGCGCCGGGCGCTATATGCCGGAGGGCCGGGCGGCGGTCTGGCGCAGCCGCGACGGCGGACGGAGCTGGGCCGATCTTCGCAACGGCCTGCCGCAGGAAAACGCCTTCCTCTGCATCCTGCGCCAGGCCTTGACGACGGATAGCCTGGATCCGGTCGGCGTCTATTTCGGCTCAAATTCGGGGAGCCTGTTCGCCAGTCGCGACGAAGGGGAGAACTGGACGATGATCGCCCAGCATCTGCCCATCATCTTTTCGCTGGAAACCGTGGTGCTGGACACGTGATCGGCGTCAGTCGAAGTCGAAGAGGCGGGCTGGGCTGTCCACCAGAACGGACTGCAATGCGCTTTGCGGCGCCCACCCGAGCACCAGGTCGAGCAGTCCGGCGTCATCGGGGTAGTCCTCGGTACGCCTCACCTGGTTATGCGGCCAGTTGGTGCCCCAGATGATCCGTTCGGGTGCATAAGCCGCGATCTTGCGGGCCACCGCCGCGATGTCCGAATAATCCGGCCCGCCGGTGCGGGAGGACTCATAGCAGCCGGCGAATTTAAACCAGCAGTTGCCGCGGTCGATGAGGCGCTTCACCGCATCGACCTCGGCGCTGTCCGGCGTCGTGCCGGAGAAGAACTTGCCATGGTGGTCGATGATGTAGCGGCTTTCTATCGCCTCGAGCTTCGGCATGTGTGCTAGGATACGGCTGCCATCGAACTGGACGGCGACCGTCCAGCCGAAGTCATGTGCGCGGGCGTCGACGCCGGCCAGACCGTCGAGACCGACGGCACCGCCGGCCAAGTCCATGATGCGGGCGCCGCGAATGCCGCCCTCGTGCAGGCGCTTCATCTCCGCATCGGGCGTGTCGCTGGTAATGACGGCCACGCCGCGCGCGACCGGCCCCATCGCCGCGACGCACGCAAGCAGACAGTCATTGTTGAACTGATGCGCGTTGCCCTGCGTGACCACGACGCGGTCGATGCCGAGCCATTCCATCACCTGCCGGTAGTCGTCCGGACCCGGCGTGCCCTCGGGCACCGGTGGCCCGCCGGCTTCGGCCGGATAGTCCGGCAGGTAGAGGTGCATCTGGGTGTCGGTGGCACCCTTCGGCAGCACGGTCTTCGGCGTGTCGCCGGAAAGCTTACGGACCAGCATCGGCGTTCCTATTTGAGGGCATATTCGGCAAGCGCGTCGCGATTGATCTCGATGCCAAGTCCCGGGCGGTCGGGAATGACGACGACGCCGTTCTCATGCTCGATCGGTTCAGTTACCACCGCCTGCCGGAACGGATTATGCGTGCGGTCGAATTCCAGGATCGGCTCGATCGGATCGCGGCGCGGCGGATTGGGCGGAAGTGCCGCCATGAACTGGAGGCTCGCGGCGATCTGGACGGCGGTGCCCCATACATGCGGCACGAGGCGCACGCCGTGGATCGCCGCGAGATCGGCCACCTTGCGCATTTCGGTGAAGCCGCCTGTGCCGCAGATATCCGGCTGGATGATATCGACGGCGCGGGTTTCCAGCGGTTCTCGCATGGCGTAGCGGCCGTGCCAGGTCTCGCCGCCGGCGACCGGGATAGGCTGGCCGGCGCGCACTGCGTGATATGAGCCGATCTGCTCCGGCAGCACGGGCTCCTCGAACCAGTCGATACCGTAATCCGCCGCCCGGTTGCCCAGTTCGACCGCCTCCAGCACGTCATAGCCGTGATTGGCGTCGATCATCAGCCGCATGTCGTCGCCGATGGCCTCGCGCACGGCGGCAATGACCGCAAGGTCTTCCTCGACATTAAAGCCGATCTTGATCTTGGCCGCGTGGAAGCCTTCCTTGCGATAACCCGCGACCTCGGCCGCAATGTCGGCGACACGGTCGACACCCTCCTTGCGGAAAGAGCCTGTGGCATAGGCTTTCACGCTGTCACGCCAGCGCCCGCCGAGCAAAATGGAAACGGGTACGCCGAAGCGCTTGCCCTTGATATCCCACAAGGCGATGTCGATGCCGCTGAGCGCGGTGACGGTCAGCCCGCGCTGCCCCTGATCGCGTAGGGCGTTGTAAAGCTCAAGCCAGATCTTTTCGGTTTCCAGCGGGTCGCGGCCGAGAAGCCATTTCTCGTAGGCCTTGACCACCGCGGCATTGGGCAGGGCAGGGCCCAGGCACTCGCCCCAGCCCGTGGTGCCATCGTCGCAGACGATCTCCACCAGGCAGTGCTGTCGGCGGTCGAAATACATCGACGCGCTTTCGAACACCTGATCCAGCGGATGGTCCAGCACATGCGTGCGAACGGCGGCGATCTTCATGGGAGGTACGGCTCGATCAGCCTGGCGAGCATGGCGGTTTCCTCAGCGGTCAGGTCGACGAGGGGTGCGCGCACCGGTCCGGCATCGAAGCCGATGAGGCGCACGCCGGCCTTGATGGCGGAAACCGCGTAGCCCTTGTTGCGGTTGCGGATCTTCATGAATGGATAGAAGAAGTCCTTGAGGATCGCTTCCGTGCGCTCCTTCTTGCCGGCGCGCAGGGCCGTGTAGAATTCCTGGGCCAGGGCGGGCACGAAATTGAACACCGCCGAGGAATAGGTGGTAACGCCCGCGCCGAGATAGGCATCGGCGAACAGCTCGGCGGTCGGCATGCCGCCGAGGTAGGTCAGCCTGTCGCCCATGGTCGCCGTGATCTGGCGGACGAGGCCGATATCGCCTGAACCGTCCTTGAAGCCGACGAGGTTCGGGCAGGCTTCGCAGAGGCGGGCCAGCGTATCGGCCTGAATGATCGAATTGTCGCGGTTATAGACCATGACGCCGATGGATACCGCGTCGCAGACCGCCTTGATATGCGCGTAGAGCCCGTCTTGCGGCGCATCGATAAGGTAATGCGGCAGGAGCAGCAGGCCGTCGGCGCCGGCCTTTTCGCTGGCGCGGGCAAGCTCGACGGCGATCTTCGTGCCGTAACCGCAGCCGGCCACGATCGGGGTATCGCCGGCCGATGCCTTCGCCACCCGCACGATTTCCGGCACCTCCTCAGGCGCCAGCGAGAAGAACTCGCCCGTGCCGCCGGCAGCGAACAGCACGCTTGCCTTGAAGCCCGACAGCCAGCCGACATGCTCCGAATAGGCTTTCGGATTGAATCTGTCGGCCTTGTCGAAAGGCGTGACGGGGAAGGACAGAAGGCCGGCGCCGAGCGCGACTTTCAGGGCTTCGGGTTGCAGGGGGGCTGGCATGGGTTTCGCGATCCTGAATCTTGGGCCTGATGCCCTTGACGGGCAATGCTTTTCATTGGCGGATGGCTGGTCGGGGTGCCGCCGCGACGGGCCGCCCCCGACCCTGATGGGGCCATGTGAAACGTGCCGCCATCTTAGCCATCGTCATACGTAAGTCAATAAGTTGTATGATAACTTTGAGGTCTAGCCGCGGCGCAGCATGGTGCGGTAGCGCTGTTGGCTGCCTTTCAGATGAATGCGCATGGCCTCCTGGGCCGCTGTCTCGTCCTGTGCCGAGATGGCGTCGGCGATTCGCCGGTGCTCCGCCTGGATGCGGGCAAGATAGTCGCCGGGCGTGTGTTCCACGTCGCTGTCCTGCAGGGACGTGCGCGGAATAACGTTCCTGCCCATCACTTCGAGGAATTCGCGAAAGCGCGGATTGTTGGTCGCGTCGGCGATTGCCAGGTGAAAGGCGAAGTCCGCCTCGATGGTCGGCTCGCCGCGGGCGATGTGCTGACCGATCTCCGACAGCCGCTCGTGGATCGCTTCGTCCTGTGCGGGAGAGCGGCGGGCGGCAGCAAGGGACGCGGCTTCCACCTCGACGGCGGTGCGCAGCTCAAGTACCTCAATAATTGAGGAAATTCGCGCTGGATCGAAAGAGCGGAACGGCTGGCTGGCCGATGGCTGGTTGGAAATGACGAAGACGCCCGCACCCTGCCGGGCTTCGACGAGACCATCCGCGCGCAGCGACGCGATCGCCTCGCGAATGACCGTGCGGCTGACCTCGTATTGCCGCGTCAGGCCCGCCTCGCTGGGCAGTCTTTCGCCGGCCAGGATTTCTCCGGCCAGGATCGCGCGCCGCAACTCGCCGCTGACCTTGGCGACGAGATTCGTGCGCCCGCGCGTCTTAGCCTGCGCCGGCCTCTCGTCCTGTTTCGTCGCTGAATGTTCCAAGACCTGCTTCACCGCCTTGTTCTTGCTCGTTCCGCCAATGGTCCCGCGCCCCTGCCAACTGTCAATACAAGTCACGCCAGGCAGCACGATCGTCTGTTGACGGGGTGTCGACAACATGTAATATGACATTCGCATTTACATATGACAAGATGATGCGGCGGCGCGGTCATGCTGCCGAACTTGTCGCGACAATCCGCGTTTTCGCATCTGGGAGGAGAGAGAAATGCGACTAGAAAAGCTGCTGCGCGTAACTGCGCTCGCCGGGACCCTCGTGGCGCTCGCCGGCGCGTCGGCGATTGCCGCGGACTGGCGCGGCTGGAACATCCATCCGGAAGGCTATCCGAACACCGTCGCCCTCGAGCAGTTCGCCAAGGACGTGGCGGAGAAGACCGATGGCCGGGTAACCCCGACCGTCTATAACGGCGGCGTGCTCGGTTCGCAGCCGGACGCCATCGAGCAGACGCGCAACGGCGCGCTCGACTTTGCCAACTTCAACCTCGGACCCATGGGCCCCATCGTTCCGGCCACCAACGTCCTGTCGCTTCCCTTCCTCTTCACCGGCGTCGACCAGATGCACAAGGTGATGGACGGCGAAATCGGCCAGCGCTTCTCCGATGCCATGGCAGAACAGGGACTGGTGGCGCTTGCCTGGTACGATTCCGGCTCGCGCAGCTTCTACAACACCCGGCAGCCGATCCAGACCCCCGCCGATCTCGCCGGTATGAAGGTGCGGGTGATGAACAACGATCTCTACGTGCAGATGATCGACCAGCTTGGGGGGAACGCCACGCCGATGGCCTATGGCGAAGTCTATCAGTCGCTGAAGACCGGCGTGATCGACGGCGCGGAGAACAATTACCCCTCGTTCGAATCGAGCAACCACTACGAGGTCGCCAAGTTCTATTCGATCACCGACCACCTGATCATTCCGGAATGCGTCTGCATCGCCAAGGCGAGTTGGGACAAGCTTTCTCCGGAAGACCAGGAGATCGTGCGCCAGGCCGCCATCGACTCCGCCACCCTTCAGCGCAAGCTTTGGGAGGAGCGTTCGGTCGCCAGCCGCCAGAAGGTCGAGGAATCCGGCGTCAAGGTGAACGAGGTGCAGGACAAGAAGGCCTTCCAGGAAAAAATGGCTCCGGTCTATGCCGCCTTCATCAAGGCCAATCCGGACCTCGAGGAGTGGATCACCGCGATCCAGTCCACCAATTAAGCAGCCTTCCACTCAACTGGCCCGGGAGCGTCGCTTCCGGGCCTTTCTTTCCTGTCGGAGTTTGCCTTGAGCGTATCTCAGGAGGCCGGCGATGCCGGTCCGAAGATAGATGCCCGGCCGGCAGCCGAGAAAGTGCTCGACTGGCTTACCTGGGCATGCATGGTCGTCGCCGGAACCTTGCTCGTAATTCTGGTTGCGATCTTCGGCTGGCTGGTCTTCGGCCGCTATGTGCTGAACAGCACGCCGACATGGGTGGAACAATGGTCGCTGATCATCGTCGCCTATGTCACTTTCCTTGGGGCGGCCGTCGGTATTCGCAGAGGCACCCATCTCAGCATCGATTTCGTGCGTGAGGCGATGCCGGGTGCCGTTCGCATCCCGCTGCATCTCCTCAGCGATCTGATGATGATCGTCTTCGGCGCCTTCATGGGCTGGCAGGGCTGGCTGCTCGTCGCCACCAACGTCAACCGTATCGTGCCGCTGATCAACATCTCCGAAAGCTGGCGCGCCGCTCCGGTGATGGTCTGCGGCATCCTTATCGTCCTCTTTGCCTCATTCGACATGCTGGCGCGCATTCAGCGCGGCATCTCGCGCGGAGTTTGACTTACATGGGGCTTCTCATCCTGTTCGGCCTCTTCTTCGGCGCCATGATCGCCGGCGTACCGGTCGCCTTCGCGCTCGGCATCGCGACGGTCGCGGGCTTCCTTTACGAAGGTCTGCCGCTCTTCGTCGCGTTCCAGCGCATCCTGTCCGGCATATCCGTCTTCTCGCTGCTGGCCATTCCCTTTTTCATCTTCGCCGGCGAACTGATGCTGCAGGGCGGCATCGCCAACCGGTTGGTGCGGTTGGCTGCCGCCGCCGTCGGCAGCCTGCGCGGCGGCCTCGGCATCGTAAACGTGGCCTCGTCGATGCTCTTCGGCGGCATCTCCGGTTCGGCGGTGGCGGATACGTCGGCGCTGGGTTCGATCCTGATGCCGGTGATGAAGGACAAGGGCTACGATGCCGACTATGCGGTCAACGTCACGGTGACGTCGTCAATCGCCGGCGTCGTCATCCCGCCGAGCCACAACATGATCCTGTTCGCGGTGGCCGCCGGCGGCGTGTCGGTTTCCAAGCTCTTCATCGCGGGCATCGTACCGGGCGTGCTGATGTGCCTGTGCCTCGGCGTCGCCGCCTATATCGTGGCCGTCAAGCGCGGCTACGGTTCAGAACCCTTCCCGGGCTTCACGGTGCTCGCCGGCAGCTTCATCGTCGCGCTGCCGGGTCTCTTCACGGCGGTGATCATCGTTGGCGGCGTGTTGTCCGGTATCATGACGGTGACGGAATCGGGTGCCTTCGGCGCGATCTATGCCCTGGCCGTGACCGCGCTCGTCTATCGCGAGCTGAGCTGGGAAGGCTTCAAGGCGGCGGTGGCCGGCGCCGTGCGCACCACGTCCCTGGTGATGATCCTCGTCGGCTGCGCCTCTGCCTTCGCCTATCTGCTGGCGCTCTACAGGGTGCCGGAACTGCTGGCCAGTGCGCTCACTTTCGTCTCCAGCGAGCCCGTGGTCATCCTGCTGATGCTCAACCTGATCCTGCTGGCACTTGGCATGATCATGGACATGGCCGCGCTCATTCTGATCTGCACGCCGATCTTCCTGCCGGTGCTGCGCGATCTCGGCATGGACCCGGTGCAGTTCGGCATCATCATGATGATGAACCTCGGGCTTGGCCTGTGCACGCCGCCGGTCGGCGCCTGCCTTTTCGTCGGCTGCGTCATAGGCGGTGTGAAGATAGAGAACGCGGTCAAGACGATCTGGCCCTTCTATCTGGCGATTTTCGTGGCATTGATGTTGACCACCTACGTGCCGGCGATATCCCTGACGCTACCCGGACTGTTCGAATGAGGAATGACGATGTTGAAACGACTGCTGATCACCGGCGCAAATGGCGGGCTGGGCAGGATGGCGCGTGAGCGCCTCGGCCATATCGCCGAGACGATCCGGCTGTCGGATATCGTGGCGCCCGCGCCGGCGGGTGAAAGGGAGGAGGTCGTCGTCTGCGATCTGGGAGACATGGATGCCGTGATGAGCCTGGTGGAGGGCTGCGACGGCATCCTGCATCTGGGCGGAATTTCGGTCGAGGACACGTTCGACAAGATCCTCAATGCCAATATTGTCGGCGTGCACAACCTCTACGAGGCGGCCCGCAAGACCGGCAAGCCGCGTATCTTCTTCGCAAGCTCCAACCACGCCATCGGCTTCCATCGCCAGGACGAGTACCTGGACGCCTCCGCCAACCTGCAGCCCGACGGGCTCTACGGCGTTTCCAAATGCTACGGCGAGGCGATGGCCTCGCTCTACCACAACAAGTTCGGCATCGAGACGGCGATCGTGCGCATCGGCTCCTGCTTCCCGGAGCCGGTCGACCACCGGATGCTGGCGACCTGGCTGTCGTTCGACGATTTCGTCTCGCTCGTTGAATGCATCTTCCGCGCGCCGCGTCTCGGCTGCCCGATCATCTACGGGGCGTCGGACAACGATCTATCCTGGTGGGACAACAAGGCGGCGCGCTATCTGGGCTGGCGGCCGAAGGACAATTCCTCCCGCTTCCGCGACAAGATCGAGAAGACGGTGGCAAAACCACCCGCCGATGCTGTGCAGTCGGTCTATCAGGGCGGCAAGTTCGTGGCCGATCCGATCTTCGAATGAGGCGGATCGTCGAATAATCTGATATAAGGATGCCATCTTCGTTCGAGGAGATCGAAATGGTATCCGATCCCGGCACGCCGACCCTGGATCAGCTCCAGGTCCTTCTGGCTGTCGTCGACGCGGGAAGTTTCGCAGGAGCGGCACGCAGCCTCAACCGCGCGACGTCGGTCATCAGCTATTCCATCGCCAATCTGGAAGCACAGCTCGGGCTGACGCTTTTCGACCGGGAGACGACGCGCAAGCCGCGGCTGACGGACGCGGGGCGCATGATGGTGGCCGAGGCGCGGACCGTCGCCAACGGCGTCGACAATCTGCGGGCAAAAGCGAGGGGCATCCTGCAAGGGCTCGAAACCGAGTTGCACCTGGCGCTTGACGTGCTGATGCCGGAAGACAGGGTCGTGGATGCCCTGACCAATTTTCGCGAACAGTTCCCCACGGTGACGCTGCATCTGCATACCGAGGCGCTGGGGGCGGTGACCAAGCTGGTTCTCGACGGCGTGGCGCGGCTTGGCGTCAGCGGACCTCTGGAAACGGTGGATCGGATCGAGAGGATCGGCATCGGAGGCGTACGGTTGATCCCCGTTGCAGCGCCGCAACATCCCCTGGCACTGGCCGGCCGAAACCCGCCCGGTGCCGGGCGGGAGGAAGTCCAGCTTGTTCTGACCGACCGCTCGGATCTGACGGCGGGCCGGGATTTCGCGGTTTTCAGCACCCGAACCTGGCGACTCGCAGACCTCAGTTCCAAGCATATGCTGCTGAAAGCCGGCATCGGCTGGGGCTACATGCCGGAACCGATGGTGAGGGAAGACCTGAAGACGGGTCGGCTGGTCGCGCTCGACATGCCTGAGGGCAAGGGGCGGGACTATGTCTTCAACGCGATCTACCGGATGGATACCCCACCGGGGCCGGCGGGCTTGTGGCTCATCGAAAGGTTTCTCGGTCAGGAAGCGTGACCCGCCGAAAGCTCACAGGCTCCCGGGAAAATGCCCGGGGAGCCTGTGGAGATGGCGAGGCAGGCGAGGGGCCGCCTTTCCGTCAGGTCAGGCGCCTGTCAGGTCAGGCGCGGCGGGCGTCGAGGCTCAGCCGTCCGGCGCCGAAGGCGACGATCTGCAACAGGCCGCCGGCGATCGAGATATTCTTGAAGAAGTGGATGAACTGGTTCTGGTCGCTAAGATCGAAGTGGAAGGCGAAGGCCGCTGCCAGGGTGAACAGCGCCATGATCGCCGCGACAGCGCGTGTCCGGTAACCGGCAATTAGCGCAAGGCTTCCGATGATCTCCACCGCCAGCGCTGCGATATAACCGAGCGTCGCAAAGGGCAGGCCGGCCGATTCAATATAGGCGATCGTTCCGGCGGGGGCCTGAAGCTTCGAAATGCCGGAGAGCAGGAACAGGCCAGCGATCAGCACGCGGCCGGCCAGCGGCACGATGCCGTCGAGCGTCCTTGAGATTGCCGTTTCGGTGCCATGGGAGTGAGCGAGAGCGCCTGAATTTGCCATTTCGATATCTCCTCTGAATGAGCGCCCGTCCCGGGCCGCTTCGATGAGGGAAATATGGCATCGCCATGCTTTGCGAAAAACAGGGATAATATCTTCCGTTTCGTTCGAAAAAATAGAAAAGAAAATAAAATATCTGCTGGTGCTAGCGAGCCCCGCCCGCTTGCGGCAGGAGCTGTACTGATCCTCAGCTCTTTGTGCTATCGAGGTTCCAGTAGGAGCCTTCCTTGCGGCCGATATGGCTGATCATGATGTCGATGACGGGATCGATCTTGCCCTCGGCAATAGCTTCGGCCATTTCGACATGCTCGCGATACGACTTGTCCATATGGTCCGGATGGCGGCCGAGCCGGTTCCTGAGCGCAGCCATCTTGGCGGATATTGTCTGGTAGGCATCGTCGAGGAAGCTGTTGCCCGCGTGGTCGAATAGCTTCTGATGGAAATCCGTGTCGAGCTGTAAATAGAGCCGGTCGTCGCCGGCCGAACGCGCCTTGGTCATGTCGTTCACGACCCTGGCAAGGCTCTTGGCCAGGCCTTTCGGGTCGCGCTCCATAGCCTTGCGAAAGGCGGTGGTTTCCAGGCTGACGCGGACGTCGCAGATGTCGAACAGCGCATCCCGGTCGAGCTTGAAGACATAGGTGCCGCGCTGTGGCTCGGTGTGGACAAGGCCTTCCAGTTCCAGCCGCGCGAAGGCCTCGCGCACGGGCGTGCGGCTTACGCCGAGCCGGCTGGCGATCTTCGATTCCGAAAGCGCCTCGCCCATATCGAGATCGCCGTTGACGATCTCATCCCGCAGGACATCGGCAACCTGCTCGCTCAATGACTTCGGTCGTTGAATTTTCAGCATTTTCCCCGGCCCGTTCAATTCAGCACGCTTATAGCGCCGATCGTTCCTCAATCACAGCATTCTACTCTATTGACACACTGTATGCCAGTATGTCAGTTAAATGACCGCTAACAAGGCGGGCCGGAAGAACGCCCGTCGATCCTCGGGAGGGGTGGATGAGGCGCATCGAAGAAGCGCTGGTTACGGTCAACAGGGCGCTCGTCGCCGCAGCACTTGCGGCGATATTCGCCATCGTCTTCGTCAACGTGATCGGCCGCTATGTGTTCGGGTCTTCGCTTTCCTGGGGCGAGGAAGTGGCGCGCTTCCTGATGATCTTCGGCGCTTTCGCTGGCGCGGGACTCGCGCTGCGTGAGGGACGGCTGGTCGAGATCGACCTGTTCGTCTCGGTGTTTCCCGAGAGGCTCAACACGATGATCCGCTGGGGCGCGGTCGTCGTCATGGGGCTCTTCATGGCGCTCGTCTTCTGGTTCGGCGCGCGCTTTGTCGCCTTCGGCTGGCCAAAAGAGACCATGGCGACGGGGATTTCGCGCGGCATTCCCTATCTCGCCATCCCGACCGGTGCGGCACTCTTCCTTTGTCATCTCTTCTTCTTCGCCCGGCGTTTCGTCTCGCGCGACTTCGAGAGCGACGGCGATTATCCCGGTCAGGACGGGTGAGCGGGATGGCGAAGGTTCTGATCCTGCTGTTCTTCGCGACGCTTGCGCTCGGCATCCCCGTCGCCTTCACCATGGGTATCGCCGGCATGGCGGCGATCCTTGTCGACGGCGCGCTCAATCCGCTGATCATTCCCCAGCGCATGTATGGCGGTATCGACTCCTTCCCGTTGATGGCGGTCCCGTTCTTCATCCTCGCATCGGAACTGATGACGGCCTGCGGCCTGACGACGGCGCTGCTGCGTTTCGCCAACGATCTCGTCGGTCATATCCGTGGCGGCCTCGGCCATGTGAACGTGCTGGTCTCGATGCTGTTCGCCGGTATTTCCGGATCCGCGCTTGCGGATGCGGCCGGTCCCTCGGCCATCGTCATGCGCATGATGCGCCGGGCGGGATACGAGGCGAACTATGCCGGTGCGCTGTCTGCGGCGACCGCCACAATCGGCCCGATCATTCCACCGTCGATCCTGATGGTCGTCTATGCCATCGCCGACAGTCGCGTGACAGTAGCGGGCCTGTTCCTAGCCGGGATCCTGCCCGGGCTGCTGCTCGGTCTCAGCCTTGCCGCAGCCAATCATTTCGTCTCCGTTCGCCACGACTATCGTGGAAGAACCCACCGGGCATCCGCATCGGAGATCCTGTCGAGCGGTATCGCGGCGGGACCTGCGATCCTGATGCCGGCGATCATCCTGGGCGGCATCCTCGCAGGCGTCTTCACGCCGACGGAGGCCGGAGCCGTTGCGACCGCCTATGCGCTGGTGCTCGGGCTCGGTCGCCGCACGCTGTCGATGTCCGCTCTCTACCGGGTGCTGGTGCGCGCTGCGGTGACGACGTCGTCGGTGCTGATCATCGTTGCCATGGCCTCGATCTTCGGCTGGCTTCTGACCTATGCGCAGATCCCCCAGACTCTGGCCGGCGCCATTTCCGGACTGACGCAGGAACCGCTTGCCGTGCTCTTCCTCCTCGCCGGATTTGCGCTCGTCTGCGGCCTGTTCATCGACACCCTGCCGGCTCTGATCATCCTGACGCCGGTACTGAGCCCGATTGCGGCGCAGTTCGGCATCGACCCGCTGCAATTCGCGATGATGCTCGTGCTCAACCTGACGATCGGCATGATCACGCCGCCGGTCGGCCCCGTCCTCTTCGTCATCGCGACCGTGGGGCGCCTTCGCCTTGAAGGCCTGTCGCGCGCCGTCCTGCCGCTGCTTGCGGCGGAACTCATCGTCCTGCTGCTGGTCATTCTCATGCCGGCGGTGAGCACGGTGGTGCCCCGGTTCTTCGGATTTGCCAACTGACCCATCAGGGAGGAGAAACTGATGAGAAACCTGTCGAAATTCCTGAGCGCGACGGCAGCGCTCGCCATTGCCGCCTCAACGGCGGCGGCGCAGGCCAAGGAGCTGAAATACGCTCACTTCCAGGCGGCCGACCTGGCATCGCCCAAGCAGGCCGCCGCACTTGCCTTCGAAACCTGCGTGGAAGGCAAGACCTCCGGCGGCATCGACGTTCAGGTCTATCCCGCCTCGCAGCTCGGCGACGGCAGCCAGGTGATCGAGGGGCTGCAGCTTGGCACCATCCAGATGGGCGTCGTCCATGACGGCCCGATCTCGGCTGTCTACAAGCCCTTCGCCGTGCTCGCCATGCCCTATGTCTTCGACGACCAGGCGATGGCCTGGGCGATCATGGATGGCGCCTTCGGCAAGGAAATGTTCGAGGACATGCGCAAGGAGACCGGCATTCGCGTGCTGGGCGTGGCCGACAACGGCGTGCGCAACTTCACCAATTCCAAGCGTCCGGTCGCCGAACCCGACGATATGAAGGGCCTGAAAATCCGCGTCCAGACGGCGCCGGTGTGGACGAGGCTCGTGGAGTCCCTCGGCGCATCCGCCACGCCGGTTCCCTGGCCCGAGCTTCCAGGCGCGCTGCAGCAGGGTGTCGTGGACGGGCAGGAAAACGGCGTCACCAATATCGTCGACGCGTCGCTCTACCAGCACCAGAAATACGTTTCCCTCGACGGGCACGTGTTCTCCTGGCACGCCTACATGATCGCTGACGCGTTCTACGAAGGCCTGACTGATGCCGAAAAGACGGCGGTCAACCAGTGCGTGGAGATCGCCAAGGTCATCCATCGCGGCATGACTGCGGCCCAGGACGCCAACGCGGCGACGATCCTCGCCGCCAAGGGCATGGAAGTGGTGCCCGTCAGCCCCGAGCAGAAGGCGAAGTTCCGCGAGCTTTCCCAGCCGGCGGTGCGGGAGTTCATCGTCGGCGAGATCGGCGAGGACTGGCCGAACAAGCTCGACGCGGCCGTCGCAGCCTATCGGGACCAGTAAGATGCGGGCGGAGACCGATATCCTTCAGAAGGTGCCCGTGGCCGCCGTGCTGGAGCCCGGCTATGCGGACTATTCGACCGAAAGGGCGACCCTTCGTCCCTTCGGCGCGGATATTCTGGCGGTGGCCAGGGATCAGGATGCGGTCTCCACCCTCAAGGATCGCAACGTCTTTGCGGTGCTCGTTCGCGAGCGCCGTATCGACCGGGCTTTCTACGAGGATTTCCCGAGCCTTCGGCTGATCGTCCGTTACGGGGTCGGCGTCGACAATGTCGATGTCAAGCGGGCGTCCGAACGCGGCATCTACGTCGCCAACATCCCCGACTATGGCGCCGAGAACGAGGTGAGCGACCACGCTGTGGCGCTCTACCTCGCAGTCGCCCGGCGCGTCGTCAGCCGGGATGCCGAGGTGAGGGCGGGAGCGTGGGGCGTCGCGCAGGCAAAGCCGGTGCCCGGCCATCGCGGGGCGACGCTCGGGCTGATCGGCTTCGGACGGATCGCCAGGGCAGCCTGCACAAGGTTCAGGGCGCTCGGCTTTTCGCGGGTGCTCGTCAGCGATCCTCATCTGGATGCGGAAACCGCCCTCGCATGGGAAGTGGAGAGCGTCGATCTCGGCGACCTGTGCCGGGAGGCCGACGTCGTCAGCCTTCACACGCCACTGACGACGGAAACCCGACATATCCTTGATGCGGCACGCATCGCGTCGATGAAACAGGACGCCATCGTGCTCAATGTTTCGCGCGGCGGGCTGATCGACGAGGCGGCGCTCGCCGATGCCTTGATCTCCGGCCGGCTGTTCGGCGCCGGGCTCGACGTCTTCGAGCAGGAGCCGCCGGCACCAACCAATCCATTGTTCAAGGCACCCAACACGGTGCTCAGCGACCATTGCGGCTGGTATTCGGAAGCCTCCGTCAGGGAGCTCCAGACCAAGGCCGCGGAGGAATTGGCGCGCGTGCTTTCAGGGCATGCGCCGCGCAACTGGGTCAATCCCTGGTGAGCAGGGCCTGACCTTCAATCCGCACGCCAATCGGGCGGACAATCGGGAGAAAGCGAAGATGGAGCTCAACGAGCTGATCGCGGGTTTCCGCGAAACAGCGACGGCATCGGTTGCCGATGCGGTCGACAAGATCACCGGCAAGAAGGGATATCTCGACCAGGCGATCAAGCCGCGGATCAACGACAAGAAGGTCGTCGGCCCGGCCGTAACGGTGCTTGAGGGACCGACCGACGAATTCGTACCGCCGCAGCATGCGCTGGACGCGATCGATGAATCCGAACCGGGTTCGGTGATCGTGATCTCGATCTCCGGCGAGGCGAATGTCGCCGTCTGGGGTGGCCTGATGACGGCTGGAGCGGTCGCCAACAAGCACGAGGGCGCGGTGCTCGACGGCGCGGTGCGCGACATTACCGAAATCCGCCGCGACTACGACTTCCCCGTCTTCGCCCGTTCCGCCTCGCCCGGCACCACGCTCGGCCGCCACAAGACGCTGGCCGCCAACGTCGCCGTACCGATGGGAGATGTCATCGTGCGGCCGGGCGACATCGTCGTCGGCGATATCGACGGCGTGGTGGTGGTGCCGCGTACCCACGCCGAGGAAGTGCTTGCCATGGCGCGCGAGATCGATGCGCGCGAGCTGGAGCAGGCCAGGTTGATCATCAAGGTGGGCTCGTTGCGCGAGGGATTGGCCAAGTACGGGCGGATCTAGAACTGGCGGCAAGAGGGAGGAGAAGATGAGGAAGATTGCCATGCAGGCCATCGCGCTTGCCCTGCTGACGGGCGGCGCGATGGCGGAGGAGAAGGCGCCGGATCTCGAGATCGTCGCCGAGTGGAACAGCCTTCCCTACAAGGTCGAGGATGCCAACATCCGCAGGGCCTGGGAGGAAAGCGATATCCACGGCAAGGCGCTGATTCAGGGCGTGAAGCTCGACAGCGCCGGGAACATGTACGTTTCGACGGCCCGTTGGGGCGGCGCGGCCATTCCCGCGACCCTGTCGAAGCTGGTGAGGGAGGGTGACGGCTGGGCGCTGCAGCCCTTCCCCTCGGAGGCGATGAACGCGGTTGAAAATGCCGCTGGCCTCAAGGCCGTGCTCGGATTCGAGATCGACCGCAACGACGTGATGTGGATCCTCGACCAGGGCCATGTCGCGGGCAAGATGAGCGAGGGCGACGCGAAGCTGGTGCTGTGGGACCTGAAGGCCGGCAAGGAAATCGGCCGGTATGTCTTTCCCGCCGACCAGGCCGATCCGAAATGCTCGTTCCTCAACGACCTCGCGGTCGATAACGACACGGGCTTCGCCTACATCACGGATAGCGGCATCTTCTGCAATCCGTTGCATGGCGGGCTTATCGTCTATGACAGCAACACGAACTCCGCGCGGCGCATCCTTGACCAGTCGAAATTTACCAACAACGAGCCGAATTTCTTCTTCAATATCGACGATCGCACGGTGCTGAAGAATGGAGGCATGCAGACAGGCGCCGACGGTATCGCGCTGTCGGGCGACAAGGATACGCTCTACTGGACGAACCTTACGGGCAACACGCTCTACAGCCTCGATACGGACCTCCTGCGCGATTTCTCCACCTCCGAAACGGTGCTCGAAAACGCGGTGAAGACCGTCACCAGCCTGCCTTCAAACACGGACGGCATGACGGCCGACCGGGACGGCAATGTCTACATGACCGCGCTGACGCTCGACGGGCTGATGAAGCTCGACGGCAAGACCGGACAGTTGTCCCGTCTCGTCCATCATCCGGAGATGAACTGGCCCGACACGCTGGCCTGGGGGCCGGATGGAGCACTCTATGCCGTCTCCAACCATCTTCATGTCTGGGTCGACGGCGACATGAATTTCGACGATCCGGCCATACCGAACTTCCGGATCTGGAAGATCCCGCATGTCGGGGAAAGCTACACGAAGCCGTAACCTCCCAAGCAAACTGGCCGCGCCTGTTGAGGTGTTTCTCGGGCGCGGCCGCCTTTTGAAACGGGACCACCGATGACACCTGAAATCGTCTGCCTCGGCGAGCCGATGCTCGAATTCAACCAGCAGCCGGACGGGCGCTATCTGCCCGGCCATGGCGGCGACACTTCGAACTGCGCGATTGCCGCAGCGCGCCAGGGTGCGCGCGTCGGCTACCTGACGCGGATCGGGCAGGACGCCTTCGGCGACGAATTCATGAGGCTCTGGGAGGACGAGGGCGTCGATACCGTCTGCGTGGAACGGGACGAGAGCGCGCATACCGGCATCTATTTCGTGACGCATACCCGGGACGGTCACGCCTTCAGCTATTTTCGCGCCGGCTCGGCGGCAAGCCTTATGACGCCGCAATGGCTGCCGTCCGACTACGTCGCCTCGGCTCGCGTTCTGCATGTGTCCGGCATCAGCCAGGCGATCTCCGAAACCGCCGCGGACACAGTCTTTGCGGCGATAGAAGCGGCGAAGGCGGCGGGCACGCTCGTCTCCTACGATACCAATCTCCGGCTCAAGCTCTGGCCGCTCGACCGTGCGCGTGCAGTGATCCATGCCGCGATGAGCTGCGCGGATATTGCCCTGCCGGGCCACGACGATGCGCGGCAACTCACCGGGCTGGATGCGCCGGAGGACATTGCGGAGTTCTATCTGCGTCTCGGGGTTGGCATCGTGGCACTGACGCTCGGTTCTGAAGGAACTCTCATCGCCACGCCGGAGGAACGGCGGCGCATTCCCGCAAGAAAGGTCAAGCCGGTCGATGCGACCGCTGCGGGTGACACATTCGACGGCGCGTTCCTCGCCGAACTGGTGCGAGGGGCCGACCCGTTCGAGGCGGCGCGTTATGCGAATGCGGCGGCCGCTCTTTCGACGCAGGGCTATGGCGCGGTCGCACCGATGCCGCGCCGGGCTGAAGTGGAAGCCTTTCTGGCGGAAGGAGACGCATCGTGAGCAGGGTCTGCATCGTCACCGGCGGCACGCGGGGTATTGGCGCCGGAGTGGCAAGGACGCTGGCGGCCAAGGGTTGGCAGGTGGTGGCCACCGGGGTTAGCCGCGAGGAGGTGGAAGGTTTTCTCGCCGGCCTCGATGCCGATTTGCGCAATAGCGTGACGGCACGCGTCCTCGACGTGACGAACGATCTCGACGTGCGGAACTTCTTCGCCGATCAGGCGCGTGTTGATGGCCTGGTTAATTGCGCGGGCATCCTGCGGCGCGGCGAGGAATACGATCTGGAGGTTTTCCGTCAGGTCGTCGAAGTCAACCTGACGGGAACGATGCGCATGTGCGTCGCGGCCCATCCCTTCCTTGCCGAAACGGGCGGCGCGATCGTCAACACAGCCTCCATGCTGAGCTACTTCGGCGGGCCGCAGGTGCCGGCCTATTCGGCGTCCAAGGGCGGCGTGGCGCAACTGACCAAGGCGCTGGCCGTGAAGTGGGCGGCGGACGGCATCCGCGTCAATGCGGTGGCACCCGGCTGGATCGAAACGGAGATGACGCGAGGCCTGCGCGAAGACAAGGCGCGGGAAGCCGGCATCCTGTCGCGCACCCCGCTTGGTAGGTGGGGACAGGCGGGTGAGGTCGGCGCGCTCGTCGCATGGCTCCTGAGCGAAGAGGCAAGCTTCGTGTCAGGCGCCATCTATCCCGTCGATGGCGGATACGCCGCCGCTTGAGATTTGCATCCGCGAAGAAGTGGAGGGTGACATGCCACTGACGGACAAGGACGAAAATCCCCGCATTCCGTACCAATTGCCGTTTCCGGCGGATGCGCAACAGGAAATAGTGGTGCCGCAGGCGATCCCCGAAGACGACCGTGTCTGGGTGCCGCAGGCCGAAAACGTCTGGTTCCGTCCGCTTTGCCTGAACCGGAGCCAGGGCTACTGGGTGAACCTCCTGAAGGTGCGGAAGGCCGGCGCGCTTTCCCGCCACCGCCACCCCAACCCGGTGCACGGTTTCGTGCTGAAAGGCAGATGGCACTATCTGGAGCACGACTGGACGGCCGAGGCGGGCGGTTACGTCTACGAGCCGCCGGGCGAGACGCATACGCTGGTCGTGCCCGACGACGTGGAGGAAATGATCACGCTCTTTCAGGTCAATGGCGTGATGTATTACGTCGATCCGTGGGGAAAGCATCTCGGTTACGAGGACGTCTTCACCAAGATCGACATGTGCCGGAAGCACTATGAAGCGATCGGCCTCGGCCGCGATTACGTCGACCGGTTCATCCGGTAAGGCTGTGAGAAGGGAGCGCGGCCCTGATGGTTCAAACCATGGGCAGGGCCGCGCGCCGGAGTCTAGGGTTAGAATCCATCAATTTGGCTGAAATGGTCGAAGCGGATTTGTGCGGATACGAGGAGCAAGCCCGCAGGAAGGCTAAAGCCTTTCAAGGGTTTGCGACAAAGTAGTCCGTGCGGATCCGTCCGATCCAAAGGACGATCGAGCTGACTTCGAGCTGCCGCGTCAAAGCCCTCGACCGGGGGAATAACCCCGCTCTTCGAGCTTTTCCTTCCATCTCTCGTCATCTCGAACGCCATTCCAGTCAAATTTATGAGTCCTGACCCTAGCGGCCGCCCATGCTGGCCTTGATCTGGGCTTCGATCTTGCTGAGATTGAAGGAACCCGGTGTCTGGCTGGGCGGATAGTCGTTCATCGTCTGCAGGAACCTTCCCGCCAGCACCTGAAGCGGCGCGAGCACGAAGACCCGGTCGAGGAACCAGTCGTTATAGGTCGTGGCGTTGTGCTGCGCCCGCTCGAACGGGTCGCGCCGCAGGTTGAACAGAAGCGGCACGCGCAGTTCGGTAAAGGGCTCGCGCCACACGCCGAAGGCCTGACCGCGGTTTTCCAGGAAGACTGCCTTCCAGGCATCGTAACGGGCCGCGACGACCTGGCCGTCGTCATTGACGTACCAGAACTCGTGGCGAGGCGATGCCTCGACGCCGCCGGTGAGATAATCGAGCTGGTTGTAGCCGTCGATATAGTTGCGATACTGGCGACCGTTCAGTTCGGTGCCTTCCGCCAGTTGCTGCTTGATTTCCTCATTGCCGGCGATCGCGGCGAATGTCGGCAGCCAGTCCTCATGGGCGACGATACCATTCAGCGTCTTGCCCGCCGGGAACTGGCCGGGCCAGCGGATGAAGGCGGGAACCCGGTAGGCGCCTTCCCAGTTCGAGTTCTTCTCGCTGCGGAACGGCGTCGTGCCTGCGTCCGGCCAGGTGTTGTAGTGCGGGCCGTTGTCCGTGGAATAGAAGACGATCGTGTTTTCGGCGATGCCCAGGTCGTCGAGCTGCTGCAAGAGCTCGCCCACCATCATGTCATGCTCGACCATGCCGTCATGGTATTCGTCGCCGTCCGGCCCCGCGATGCCGGTGTGCTCGTCCTTGACGTGAGTGCGGAAGTGCATGCGCGTCGCATTCCACCAGACGAAGAACGGTGTGTCGGCGTCGTGCTGGCGCTGGATGAAGTCCTTGGCGGCGGCAAGCGTTTCCTCGTCCACCGTTTCCATGCGCTTCTTCGTCAGCGGGCCCGTATCCTCGATGCGCTGGGTGCCGTCGCCGTTCGCCCAGGTATGCAGCACGCCGCGTGGGCCGAACTGCTCCCGGAAGGTCTTGCCGTTCGCCAGCACCATGTCGCCGGGATAGTCGCGGTTCTCCGGTTCCTCCTCGGCATTGAGGTGATAGAGATTGCCCAGGAACTCGTCGAAACCGTGCATGGTCGGCAGATGCTCGTCGCGGTCGCCTTGGTGGTTCTTGCCGAACTGGCCGGTGGCATAGCCGAGGCTCTTCAAAACGGTGGCCATCGTGACGTCGCTTGCCTGCCAGCCTTCGGCGGCGCCCGGCAGGCCAACCTTGGTCATGCCGGTGCGGACCGGCACGTTGCCGCCGATAAAGGCGGCGCGCCCGGCGGTACAGCTCTGTTGGCCGTAATAGTCGGTGAAGGAGAGGCCTTCGCTCGCGATGCGGTCGATATTTGGCGTGTTGTAGCCCATCATGCCGCGGTTGTTGAAGCTGATGTTCCAGGTGCCGATATCGTCGCCCCAGATCACGAGGATGTTCGGCTTCGCCTGATCCTGGGCATGGGCGGTGCCGGCAAGCGCCAGCGCCAGCCCACAGGCTCCAAGGAGCCTTGGCAGAAAACGCATAACAACGACCTCCCGTTGATAAATTGATCAAATGGGAAAATGCCCGGTAGCGCCGGGGTGTTTTTATCTACGGGGTCGATGCTAGCATATTGAGGACGTTGGGGCAGATTAGTTTGCGGCCGGGAAGAGGAACGTGACCGTGAAGCGGGCGCCGAGCCCCTCCGGGCCACTGGCGGGGCTGTCGGCCCAATAGCGGAGGCCGCCCTGCAGGCTGACCGGCTGTTCGCCGAAGCGTACGATCTTGCTCACCATGGCGTTGAGCGGGATGGACCATGCGTCGCTTTCCCAGTCATAGGTCGATTCCGTGTTCAGCGTGAACGTCCAGGCATCCGGCGTGGTGTAGGAGAGGAAGGGCTGCAGGTAGGTCGAGTTCACGTCGCTGCGCGAACTGTCGCCGGCGAAGGACCAGATCTGGTTAGCCAGCATGCCGACCGTCCAGGGACCGGACTGCTTCAACACCACGCCGGTGGGGCCGGCCCCCCATTTTTCCGAACTCAGGAGGCTGTCGGTTCCCGTCGGCAGCAGCAAGACCGGGCCAAGACCCCAGATGATGCCGCCGGGTCCCGGCTCCTTGGGGGAAAGAAAGAAGCTCTGCGTTGTGTCGCCGAGACCGAACTGGGTCCCCGACAGGCCGGCGATATCATTCTGCCAGACCACCGGCAGGATGGTGCGCGAAATGATGTTCCAGTCCTCGTTGATCGAAATCGGTATGACGGGTTGAATGTTGAGGGCCGCCTTGTCCCCGTCATTCGGTCCGTAACCGGTGTCGTAATTGAACTGGAAGGGAACGCTGATCAGTGAGGCGACCGGGTTGGAAAGCTTCTTTGCAAGATCCGCATCCTGCGCCATCGATGCGGCGCTACAAACGCAAAGCCCGGCCAAAGCGATAAAAGACTTAAGCAAAATCCTGTCCATCCGCGCTGCTCCATCATGCCCGCACTTGCCGGCACCAGATTGCATCGTTCAGTTGTGTCGCTTCGCCGCAATATTACGTAGCGTTATCATGACGGAATCGCGACGTGATTTGCGGAAGTCGTCATGGAATCCGACGCTTGATGGTTTTTTTGGGCCGACGTGTAACGGTTTTGCCGCACTTGTTTTGCGGTCGCTTATCCATTGTAGATTGTTGGCAGTCGGCAGGTTGGAGGGGCAGATGGCGGCTGGGGCGGGTGAGTGGATCGAGAAGTTCGCAGGTCTGAAACGACTTCCTCAGGACCTGAAGGACGATCTGGTCGACGGCAGCCAGGTTGTCAGCGTGCCGGCCGGTACGCAGATCTTCGCCCCCGGCCAGTCGGCGGACAATCTGCTCCTCCTGCTCGATGGCACGGTGCGCGTGCAGCAGCGCTCGGAGACGGGGCGCGAAGTGTTCCTCTACCGCGTGCATGCGGGGGAAAGCTGCGTGCTGACGACCGCATGCATGCTGGCCTTCGAGGACTATTCCGCCGACGGTCTCGCCGAGACGGACGTGACGGCCGTCGCCATCCCGCGCAAGACCTTCGACGACCTCGCGGCGCGCTCCGCCGTCTTTCGCGAGTTCATCTTCAAGGCCTATTCCCGGCGCATCACCGATCTCTTCACCCTCATCGACGACATCGTCTTCCAGCGCATGGACGTGCGCCTTGCCGCAAGGCTGCTGGAACTGGCGGGCGACCAGGACACCGTCAAGGCGACGCACCAGTTTCTCGCAACGGAACTTGGGACGGCGCGCGAGGTCATCTCCCGCATCCTTTCCGAGTTCCAGCGCCGGGGCTGGGTGGAGCAGGCGAGGGGCGAGGTCCGCCTCGTCGGGCGGGTCGGACTCGAGCGTCTCGCGAAATCCGCCGGAGAACGGTGACCATGTCACCGTCGGATTGCCCTGCCATGTGAGAAACTCCGTCATCTCGGTTCCGTAAGGAGGGCAAGATGACTGTGAACATGGGAAAGGCCGATCGCAGCATCCGTCTGGTGGTGGCGGCCGTATTGCTGGTTGCGGCATTCACGTCCGAAGTCGCGTCGAGCGGCGCGCTTCACTGGCTGGCCATCGCGGTCGCGGCGGTTTTCGCGCTGACCGCGCTTGTCGGCAACTGCCCTCTCTACAGCCTCGTTGGCATCAGGACCTGCCGGGTTTCCTGAAGCCGGCCCCGAAAGCCGGGAACCTTTCGGGCGCAAGTCGTTTCAAGAAAACAGCCGTCGGGCGCAGGCGCAGGGCCTTTGACCCTCGCGGCCCCGCGTGGCTGCGGATCAGGAGGAAACTCACATGAGCTACGTTACCCACCCCGAGGTGAAACCCGAAGTCACCGGCTTCTTCGATCCGGCGACCAATACGATCTCTTATGTGGTCAAGGATCCGGCTTCGAAGTCCTGCGCGATCGTCGACAGCGTCATGGATATAGACTATGCGGCCGGCCGCATCAGCTATCAGCACGCCGACGAGATCATCGAGTTCGTGCGCAGGAACGACCTCAAGGTCGAATGGCTGATCGAGACCCACGTCCATGCGGATCATCTTTCTGCTGCGCCCTACATCCAGCAGAAGGTTGGCGGCAAGCTTGGCATCGGGCGCAACATCACCATCGTGCAGAACACCTTCGGCAAGATCTTCAACGAGGGCACAGAATTCCAGCGCGACGGTAGCCAGTTCGACCGTCTGTTCGACGACGGCGACACGTACAAGGTCGGTTCGATGGAGTGCCTGGCCATCCACACGCCCGGCCACACGCCGGCCTGCGTCACGCATGTGATGGGAGACGCGGCATTCGTCGGCGACACGCTGTTCATGCCGGATGGCGGATCGGCACGGGCGGATTTCCCGGGCGGCGATGCAGGAACGCTTTACGATTCTATTCAGAAGATCCTGAGCCTGCCGGACGAAACGCGCCTGTTCATGTGCCACGACTACGGCCCGAATGGCCGCGATATCCAGTGGGAGACGACGGTCGGCGACGAAAAGGCGCACAACATCCACGTTGGCGGCGGCAAGACCAAGGAAGAGTTCGTGAAGTTCCGCACCGAGCGTGACGCCACACTCGACATGCCGAAACTCATCATCCCGTCCCTGCAGGTGAACATGCGCGCCGGCGAACTGCCGCCGCCGGATTCCGATGGCAAGCGCTACCTGAAAGTGCCGGTGAATGCGCTTTGAGCGAGCTTTCCGGGCGGTTGAACTGCCCGGATCGCCTTTCAGCCGGCGTTGAGGAGGAACGCACAATGGACGTGAAGAAGATTTCCGAAGCGCTTTCCGTAAGCGCTCAGCTTAGCGCGGCCGACCTTTCGGCGGCGAAGCTGGCAGGCTTCCGGGCGATCATCTGCAACCGCCCCGACGCCGAGGGTTCCGACCAGCCGGGCCATGAGGAAATGGCCGAAGCCGCAAAGGCGGCCGGTCTCGAATTCGTCTACCTGCCGGTAACGCCCGGCATTGTGCTGGACGAGACGGCGGAGGCATTCGGGCGGGCGCTTGCCGAGCTTCCGGGACCGGTTCTGGCCTATTGCCGGACGGGCACGCGCTCGGCGACGCTCTGGTCCCTCAGCGAGGCGCGCCGCCGCCCGCTGCCGGAAATCCTGGCCGCAACCAAGGCGGCGGGCTACGACATGAATGGCGTCGCGCGGCGCATCGCCAATGGAGGCAGGACGCCAACGGATACGGGCGACGCGAAGTTCGAGGTCGTGATCGTCGGGGCGGGCGCCGGCGGTATCGCCGTTGCGGCGAGCCTCAAGGCGCGCAGGCCGCGTCTGGAAATCGCGGTGATCGACCCTGCCGACATCCACTACTACCAGCCCGGCTGGACGATGGTCGGCGGCGGCGTCTTCGAGGCGCAGGACACCGCCAAGACGATGGGAAGCCTGATCCCGAAGGACGTGCACTGGATCAAGGCAGCCGTCGCCGCCTTCGAACCGAAGGACAACGCCATCGTGCTCGACGGTTGCAGGGTGGTGAAATACGACCGGCTGGTCGTCTGCCCCGGCCTGAAGCTCGACTGGGCCAGGGTCGAGGGCCTGGTGGAAACGCTCGGTCGCAATGGCGTGACGTCGAATTATCGTTACGATCTGGCGCCTTACACCTGGGAGCTCGTGCAGCGTATGAATTCGGGCACGGCGATATTCACCCAGCCGCCGATGCCGATCAAATGCGCGGGCGCGCCGCAAAAGGCGATGTATCTTTCCGCCGATGCCTGGCATCGCCGCGGCGTCCTGAAGAACATCGACATCGAGTTCAACAATGCCGGCGGCGTTCTGTTTGGCGTCAAGGACTACGTGCCGGCGCTGGAACAATACGTCCAGAAATACGGCGCGAGGCTGAATTTCTTCACCAACCTGATCGCGGTGGACGGTCCGGCAAAACGGGCGCTGTTCGAAGTGAAGAAGCCCGACAGCGAGCCGACGACCATCGAGATGGGCTTCGACATGATGCATGTCTGTCCGCCGCAGACGGCGCCGGACTTCATTCGCGTGTCGCCGCTCGCCGATGCGGTCGGCTGGGTCGATGTCGATCAGGCGACGCTGCGCCACAAGACCTTCGACAATATCTGGAGCCTCGGCGACGTAATGAATGCGCCGAACGCCAAGACGGCGGCGGCGGCGCGGGTTCAGGCGCCGGTGGTGGCGGAGAACATCGTAGCGGATATCGAAGGCCGTTCGCCGGTTGCCCAGTATGACGGTTACGGCTCCTGTCCGCTCACCGTCGAGCGCGGCAAGATCGTGCTCGCCGAATTCGGCTATGGCGGCGCGCTGAAGCCGACCTTCCCGAAATGGCTGATCGACGGAACCAGGCCCTCGCGCGCTGCCTGGCTGCTGAAGGAGAAGATGCTGCCGCCGATCTACTGGCGCGGCATGCTCCGCGGCAAGGAATGGTTCGCCAAGCCGGAAAAGATCGTCGTTTCGCCGAAATAGGTAGCGGCTTCCCGTTTCTTCGGACCGTATGAAAGCGGGCGGGGCCGTCGGGTCTCGCCCGCGATTTCAGGAATTTGCCTCATGATCAGACGCATTGCTAGCTATATGCCCGTCCTCGATTGGGGGCGCGCCTATTCGAGCGAGACCTTTTCCAGCGACCTGATCGCGGCGGTGATCGTCACGATCATGCTGATCCCCCAGTCACTCGCCTATGCGTTGCTGGCGGGCCTGCCGCCGGAAGCCGGCATCTATGCCTCCATCGCGCCGATCGTGCTTTATGCGGTCTTCGGCACCAGCCGCGCCCTGGCCGTCGGTCCTGTTGCGGTCGTCTCGCTGATGACGGCGGCCGCGGTGGGACAGGTCGCAGATCAGGGCTCCATGGGCTATGCGCTGGCCGCCCTGACGCTGGCCATGCTGTCGGGCGCCATCCTGCTCCTGATGGGCGTCTTCCGGCTTGGCTTTCTGGCGAACTTCCTCAGCCATCCGGTCATTATGGGCTTCATCACCGCGAGCGGCATCCTGATCGCGGCAAGCCAGCTCAAGCATATTCTTGGTGTGCCGGCGCATGGCGAGGCGCTGATCGGCATGCTGGCGTCGCTTGCCGAGCATTTGGGCGAGACGCAATTGCCGACGCTGGTTATCGGCGTTTCGGCAACGGCGTTTCTCTTTTGGGTGCGCAAGGGCCTGAAGCCGGCGCTGCGCAAACTCGGCCTTTCGGGCAAGGTCTCCGACATTGTCGCCAAGGCCGGGCCCGTCGCGGCTATCGTGATCAGCACGCTGGCGGTTCGGCAACTGGGGCTGGCCGATGGAGGCGTGAAGATCGTTGGCGAGGTGCCGCAGAGCCTGCCGCCGCTTACGATGCCTTCCTTCTCGGCCGATCTCCTCGGCATGCTTTTCATACCCGCGCTGCTGATTTCCATCATCGGCTTCGTGGAGTCTATCTCCGTCGCGCAAACGCTGGCGGCGAAGAAGCGCCAGCGCATCGATCCCGACCAGGAACTGATTGGCCTTGGTGCCGCCAATCTCGGGGCCGCCTTCACGGGCGGCTATCCCGTTACCGGCGGCTTCGCCCGGTCGGTGGTGAATTTCGATGCCGGCGCGGCAACGCCCGCCGCCGGTGCCTTCACTGCGCTGGGGCTTGCCATCGCCGCCGTCGCCCTGACGCCGTTGATCTATTTCCTGCCCAAGGCGACGCTGGCGGCAACGATCATCGTCGCCGTTCTCAGCCTGGTGGATTTCTCGATCCTGAAAAAAACCTGGGCTTATTCGAAATCGGATTTCAGCGCCGTCGCGGCGACGATCGCTCTGACCCTGGGCTTAGGCGTGGAAGTCGGCGTTTCAGCCGGCGTGCTGCTTTCCATCGGCCTGCATCTCTACAAAACCTGCCGGCCGCATGTCGCGGAGGTTGGGCTGGTGCCGGACAGCCAGCATTTCAGAAACGTCAATCGCCACAGGGTGGAAACCGATGCCGGCCTGCTGACCCTGCGCGTGGACGAAAGCCTCTACTTCGTCAATGCGCGCTTCATCGAGGATCTCATCCAGGATCGGATCAGCCGCGACAAGTCCATCCGCGACGTCGTGCTGATGTGCTCCGCCGTCAACGAGATCGATTATTCGGCGCTGGAAAGCCTCGAGGAGATCAATCGCCGGCTCGGCGAACTCGGGATCGGCTTTCACCTGTCCGAAGTGAAGGGGCCGGTGATGGACCGGCTGGAAAGTACCCATTTCCTGGATCAACTGACCGGACGCGTGTTCCTGTCCCAGTTCGACGCCTGGAAGGCGCTCGTCGAAGCGCCGCGCATCCCGGAGGCCGCGGAATAGGGGCGCCGCGTCGCATCAGGGGGCGATTACACCTTTCTTCAGGATGATGTTGCCATAGAGACGGGTTTCGCCGGTCTGGACGATGGCATAGGCGGCGCGCGCCCGATCGTAGAAGGTAAAGCGTTCGATGCCTGAAATCCTGGCCGGGTGGTCTGCCATGCGGTCGACGATCGCCTGAAACTCTCCGACGATTTCCGGTACCGCTTCCGGATCGCCTACAACCTGCATGGTATGGGCCGGATCGGGAACGAAGGTGTCGAGCGGCATCAGGGTCAGGATCGCCTCCAGCGCCTCGGTTGCCGGTATGCCATCGAGCCTGACGCAGCGCTGTCCCATGCTCTCGGCCGGGAAATTGGCGTCGACAATGGCGATATCGTCGCCATGGCCCATGGCGCGCAGGATATGCAGGAGATCGGGGGAGAGGATCGGCGGGATATTGCGCAGCACGACGGGCCTCGCTTGCATTGGCAGGACTGGTCGATTTCAGATGTCGCCGAGCCCGTAAAAGGACGACGCGGTTCTCCAGAACACCCGTTCACGGGCTGCTTCGTCAAGCGCGGCCGTTAGCTCCCGCGCGCAGGCAAGCCAGCCCGCGTAATCTCCGGCAAGTTCCAGCACCGGCCAGTCGCTCCCCCACATCACACGCTGCGGCCCGAAGGCGCCAAGCACGTGATCGGAGACGGGGGCGAGCGTCTCCGTTTGCCAGCCTGGGCCATGCTCGGTCGCAAGGCCCGACAGCTTGCAATGGATCTGCTCGTATTCGGCAAGGGCGGAGATCCCGTCGCGCCAGCGATTGCCCGGGTCCATGCCGTCTCGGATGACCGGTTTGGCACAATGGTCTATCACGATTGGCAGAGCGGGAAAGCGTCGGGCCACCTCAAGCATGACATCGAGGTGGCGGGGCTGGATCAGGGCATCGAAGCGCAAGCCGGCGGCCTGCACCAGTTCCAACCCCCGTAGGACCGGCGGCCGCAGGATCCAGTTCGTCTCGGCGATATCCTGCAACATTGGCCGGATACCCTTGAGCTTCGGATTTCTCCCCAGTCTGTCGATCGTCGACGCGAGATCGGATGCTTCAAGGTCGGCCCAGCCGACCACGCCGCGCACCAGTGGGCTTTTTGCGGCGAGATCCAACAGGAAATCCGTCTCGGCGACGGTCGGCGCGGCCTGCACAAGCACGCTGCCCGTGACGCCCAGGGCGGGCGCGAAACGCTCCAGATCGGCGGGCAGTATGTCGCGGCGGATCGGTGCCACATCGTCGGTCATCCAGAAATAGTCGCCACGCGAGACCTTCCAGAAATGCTGATGGGCATCGATGATCATCGGTTGTTATCCGCGTTGCCTGCCTAAGTGGATGGTAAGCCAGAACCTTCTCCTCCAGCAATTTTCCACGTGCTACCGCGACATGCTTCCGCAGCGTCTTTTTACGTTTGCTGGTGCAGATTGAAGAGAGCGGTTGAAGGGCAGGGGAGCCGGGTCTATCTGTCAGCCCAACAGGAGGACTCTCATGGAAAAGCGCAAGATCGGCGGAACCGGGCTCGAAGTCACGTCACTGAGCTTCGGCGGTGCTTCGCTCGGCAACATGCCCGACACGTACGGCTATCCGGTCAGCGAGGAGCAGGCGCAGGCGACGGTGCGCGAGGTCTTCGCCAGCCCCGTCAATATGCTCGACAGTTCCCGCAACTACGGTTTCGGCCGCAGCGAGGAGAGGATCGGTACGGTGATCCGCGAGCGGGGCGGCCTGCCGGAAGGCTTCGTGATCTCCACCAAGCTCGACCGCGACATGCCGACCGGCCGTTTCGACGCCGCGCAGGCACGCAGGTCGCTGGAGGAAAGCCTCGAAGCTCTGTCGCTCGACCGCATACCGATGCTGCATCTGCACGATCCCGAGCACTCCGCCGACCTGGAGGAAATCCGCGGCAAAGACGGGGCTCTGGACGAGCTGTTCAGGATGAAGGAGGAGGGCCTCGCGCAGGCGGTCGGCCTCGCCATGGGCCGGCTCGACATGATGATGCCGCTCCTGAAGGACTGGCCCTTCGACGTGCTGATCAACCACAATCGCTTCACGGTTTTGAACCGCAGCGCCGATGAGATGTATTCCTTCGCGCACGAAGCGGGCATCGCGATCATCAATGCGGCGCCCTTTGCCGGCGGCATTCTGGCCAGAGGCAGCGCGCAGACCAATCGCATTGCCTATCAGGAGACGGATGAGGGCGGCCTTGCCCCCGTGCGTGCCTTCGAGGCGCTTTGCGGCAGGCACGCTGTCGAGCCTGGAGCGGCGGCGTTGCAGTTTTCCATGCGCGACCCCAGGATCACCACCACTCTTGCCGGCGTTTCCTCGCCGCAAAGCATCGCGCAGAACCTTGCCTGGGCGGATGCCGCAATACCGGTCTCGTTCTGGGAAGAACTGGAGGATTTGCCCTATTCGATGAAAGATCCGGAGGCAAACCGCGTTTATCGTCCGGGCTGAGGCCACTGCCTGAACGGACCGCAAAAAAGGGCCCGCCGGATGGCGGGCCCTTTTTTGCGGTCGCTGCTGGCCGGCCGGTCACCGCATTGCACGCGTGACAGTTACCGGAACCGGGCGGCAAACCGTGTTGCAGACCGGCGAATGCTGTTGTGCGTAGGACATCAAGTCTTCGAGTTCCTCGTCACTGCAATCCGCCTTGACGTGCATGACGATATCGATGCGCTCGTAACCCGGCGGCACGCTGTCATCGAGGCCGAGCAAGCCCTGCAGGTCGATATTGCCCTTCAATTCCGTCGACAGTTCCTGAATCGCGATGCCGCGTGCCATGGCATGCAGGACGAAGGTCGTCGTCACGCAGCCCGCGAGGGCATGCAGCAGAAACTCGACTGGATTGGCGCCTTCATTATTGCCAAGCAGCACCGGCGGTTCGCCATTGGTGAAGGTGAACGCCGCCGCGCGTGAGGTGTCCTCCATGCCGGCACCAAAGAAGTCGCGGATCGTCGAGCGGTTTTCGCCGCCGCTGACCCACTCGTTCGTTGCCCGGAACTGGAACTTCGCGAGGCTCTTGTCGTTTTTGATGGCCGCGATCGTATCGGCGGCGGCCTTCGTATCGATGCCGTTCAGATAGGTTGTCTTGCCGACTACGGCAGATTGGGCAGTCATATTCGGTCTCCATCCTTCGGATAGCGGCGGAACCGGGGATCGGCGCCGCCATGACCCTAAATTAAGGATGGACAGGTAGGGCTATCAGCGCGATTTTGGCCGAATTCGATCCTTTCGTGCCAGTATTGCGACTGCCATGGAGCGACATCGAACCGAAGCCGTCGACGCACTCATACTCGCCTTGCCCGAGACGGCCGGATCCGCGCTCTATGGCATGGTTGATGTGCTTGCGGCCACGGGGACGCTCTGGCGCGAACTTTCGGGTGAAGGACCCGGCGAGCGGCTTATTGAGCCGCATGTCGTTTCATTGTCGCGCAAGCCGTTTCGCTGCGGGAATGGTATCCCGGTCAATCCTGATATTTCGATCAAGGACGCGGATGCGCCCGAAATCCTGATCCTGCCGGAGCTATGGCTGGCGCCGACCGACGACCTGCATGAGCGCTATGCCGGGCTGAAAGACTGGATCCGTAATTGCTACCGGCAGGGAAGCACCATCTATACGGCATGCTCAGGGTCGGTACTCCTGGCTGCGACCGGGTTGCTGGATGGCCGCGAAGCGACGTCCCATTGGGGTTATGAGGATCTCTTCCGACGGAACTTTCCGGCAGTCCGCTTTAACCCCGCGCCCAACCTCGTCATCGCGGACCCGTCGGGACGGATCGTCACGGCCGGCGGCGCGACGTCGTGGCACGACCTTGCGCTTCATATCATTGCCCGCCATTGCAGCCCGGGCGAGGCGCTCCGCATAGCCAAGGTTTATCTGCTGAAATGGCATGGCGAAGGTCAGTTGCCGTTTGCAAGCCTCGTGCGGCGGCAACCGCACGCCGACTCCGTGGTCCGGCGCGCGGAGGACTGGCTTGCCTCCCACTTTCGCGAAGAGCGCGCCGTGGCCGGCGTTGTCGCCGATTGCAGAATTCCGGAGCGAAGCCTGAAGCGCCGGTTCAAGCAGGCTACCGGCGCCTCGCTAATGGATTACGTGCAGAATCTGCGCATTGAGGAGGCGAAGCGGCTGCTCGAAAACGACAGCGTGTCCGCAGAGCGGATCGCTTCCGTGGTCGGTTACGGGAATCCGGCCTTCTTCCGCCGGCTGTTCAAACGATGCACTGGCCTGACACCCGGCGCCTATCGTCGGATGTTCCATCAATTCCAGAGCTGAGCCAGACCACGCCTGCCGGCTTTTCCTCGCCGCAAAGCATCGCGCATGATCCGCACTGGCCGGAGGCCGCCATAGAGGCTGCTTTCTGAATAGAGCCGGAGGATTTTGCGATGCGATGGAAGATCCGAAGGCAAATTGTGTCTATCGTCCGGGCTGACAAACCTCCGCCGCTCCGGTTGCCCGGAGCGGCGGCGATGTGAAGTCATGCGCACGTTGACGTTACTGCGTCGGCGTGCCCTCGTTTGGGGCCGGAGCGGGAACAGTTGCCGGTTCGGTTTGCTGCCGTTCCGCTTCCCTCTGCATTCGCTCCAGTTCCTCGGCTTCGCGCACAGCGGCCAGGGTCATGAACTCCGGCGCGTTCTCCAGCTGATCGGACGAAGCTGCCAGCAACAGCCGAGGCGTGCCGCTGCCATCCTCGATGCGTACGAGCGCATCGAACGGCAGAGCGACGATTTTCTCGCCGATACCCAGAAAGCCGCCGATGCTGACCAGCGCTCCGGTGACCTCGCCATTGGGTCCGATCAGCAGATCGGCCACGTCACCCAGCACTTCCTGCTCGGAATTGGTCACCGGCTGGCCGATATAGCTATTGGCGAGCCACTGGCCGTTTTCCTGCTGCGTCAGGAAGCCCAGATCCTGCATCTGCGCGGCAGTTGCCGCCTGTGGCGAAGCCGTTGCGGCTTCGGCAGGGCCAGTGCCCTGCTGCATGGGAGTCGTTTCTTCCGCAAAGGCCGGAGCTACGGCAAATGCCAAAGAGACGACGCTTGTCAGAAACATCTGCCTCATCATGACCATGCTCCTTTTTAATATTCGGAGGGAATTAGCCATCGACAAAAGCTAATTCCTCGATCAAGGTCATATGATAATAAGAAACGTTGTCTTTTTTGTGGAAAACATGCGACTATATATGTAATACTACAATTTTGATTACATAAATCTATTTCGTAAATATTTCCTCCTTCAAGCAGGTCGCGACTCTTAGTCAAGGGGCAGGGGTGGTCCATAGAGCGTCCGGGCACCTGCCGCATCGCCGGCTTGCGGGGTGCGAAAGTCTTCCGAGTAGCGGAACGACATAAGGTTTCCGTCACGGCGATAGTGGTCCAGGCCGATTGCGTGACCGATTTCGTGCGCGAACGTATATCGCAGGTCGTAGACATCGGCATTTCCGTCGAAGCCGATTTTCCACGGGCGTTCCGGATTGAGGCAGATGGTGGATCGTTCTATCGCGGTAACGGGGCGGTCCCGATCGATAGGCGGAAGAGGCTCAGGCAGCGCTCTTTCGCCAAAGCCCCGGCTATTGTTCGACCCTCCTGGTTTCGTGGCCAGTTCCTGGTCCTTCAAACGCACATTGGCGAACGCATGGCCCCGCGGCTGCATTTGCTGGCCGATCAGGATATCGGCCTCCTCCTCGGATCGGGCTTCGGCGAAGGTCACGCCCGCGACGTCTTCCCAAAGCCGGAATGCCGCTTCCGCTTCGCGCTTGATATCTTCGGGCTTGAGGCCGGACCGGCGGGCGAGGTCGTCGAGCCGATCGACAGCCTTGCAGTTGCGGGCGCTCCCATCGCGCAGCGGCGATGTTACGAACGCGTAGGTAATCCGGGCTGGAGCGTTGAGGTTTGATTTTCCCCATTTGACGACGTGGCCATCAAGCTGCAGGAGCATGAAACCGTCAGAAGAAGCTGCAGGAGTTGCAAATCCGGTCAGCGCGCACACAAGTATCAACAGAAACGTTCTGTTCAAGAAGCCCCCCGACCGTATCGCAAACAGAGAATTCTAGATGCTTGTGTGATGCAATTTCTCGAATGTCAAACAGGCAATGCCGGAAATTCTGGGATTTTCAGCCTCCATAATTATCCGAAGCCCTGAGAAAGTCTGATAGATGGGTCGTTTTTGTAAGGACTTAGCTATCCGCGCGTTGCAGCAACAAGCGGATCTGCGTATTTCCCCAGATGGCCGGAATGGCCGCGCAGCCGGCCAATGCAGCGGCGATGACAATATAGAACGGCATGCGGATGTCGATGCTCATCAGGTCGCCGCCGATCAGCGACATGACGCCAGCGATGAAGGTGAAGACAGCGACCGTAATGCCCATCACCCAGCCCTGTTCCTCGTCGCTTACGCTGGCGGCAAATACGGCGAGGAAAGTCGAATAGGAAATGCCGAAGACGAAATAGAAGATGAAGATCGGCACGAAGCAGAAAGCGGCGG
The DNA here is from genome assembly GCF_014050225.1 of Stappia albiluteola. GTDB lineage: Bacteria > Pseudomonadota > Alphaproteobacteria > Rhizobiales > Stappiaceae > Hongsoonwoonella > Hongsoonwoonella albiluteola. Next base: position 157,584 of record NZ_JACFXV010000067.1, read on the forward strand.
CGGGCGACAGGATGAAGGCTGCGGCACAGGCGGCCCAGATCAACAGGTTGGCGATGATGATGGTTTGCTTGTCGAAGTGCTTTTGCGCAGGCACCACGAAGAAGGTGCTGGAGAGCGCAAGCGCCACGCCGATCGTCAGCATCGCCATGCTGCCGCCGAACTCGCCATAGCCGAAGCGGCTCGTCAGGTAGTTGTCGACGAAGATGTAGAACGTGACATTGGCGACGTGAAAGAAGAACAGCACCGCCGTCAGGCGCATGACGACCGGATATTCGCGCACGCGCCACAGGATCCCGAAGACTTCCAGCGGCCGCAAGACCAGGGGCTCGCGCTCCTGCCTCGCATCCTCGAAGAAGACCACGATCAGCACGATCACCAGCGCGACCAGCACGAATGAGGCATAGAAGGGAAGCTGCAGGCTGGCGAAGCGGCCCATGACCTCCGGATCTGAGAGAAAGCCGCCGATTATGGGGCCGCCGACCAGACCGAAGCTGATGCCGGTAATGATGTAGCCCATATTCCGGGCCCGGTCGGTCTCGTCGACGCTGCCGTCGATCATGGCCGCCTGGGCGATCGGCTGGTTGCCGGCAGTGAAACCGGTGATCGCCCGTCCGACGACCAGCAGGGCCAGGCTGTCGGCATAGAGAGACGCAATCGTGATCGCGTAGCCCGCCAGCGCGCCGAACAGGCAGATCAGGATCGCGTTCTTCCGCCCGATCATGTCCGAAAGCCGGGAGATGTACGGTCCGCCCAAAAACCAGGCGAGGAAGAATATGCCAATGACGATGCCATAGCTCAGATGGCGGCTGGTGTCGGATGTATCGGCCGGCAGGAAACCGGAAGTCGGCTCCATGACGAGGGAATTGATGATCGGAAAGACCAGTCCCTGGCCGAGCAGGTCCACGAAGACGACGAGCATGAGCGATAGCTTCGCAAGTCGTGTCATGCCGGTCTCCGATCCTGACGCTATGTGCGGTTGGCGAGGACGTGGTCGCGGCAAAGGTCGGTATCTTAAGCGACGTTCTCGTCGCCCTGCCGCAACCTGTCCGCTTTTCCGATCCTGTCCCATACAGTCTGCAGGGTTTCGGCTTCCAAGGTAATGCCGATCCTCGTGGTGAGAGTTTCGGCAAAGTCGTCGAAACCCTCGAATTCACGGCGACGCTGGCCGGCGGTCGTCTCCACCGTGACACCCAGATCGAACACGCCGATACGCTCGCTGCCGTCGTAGCCGTTGAGCATCAGATGGTCGCGGAACGGCGCGCCGGGCCAGGTCGCGCACAGGTAGTTCGCAGCGACGACGTCCATATCGCCCACGAAGGCTTCATCGAAACCATAGAGCGCGAACCAGCCCGTGTCCGTCCTGCGTTCGACGACGCTCTCGCCGGAATGGGGATCCCTGACGATCCTGTATGAGCCGTTCGGCGCTACTTGTTCCTCTTGTGTATCCAGCGCCAGCGGGACCTTCGATCCCGGACCGCCGAAGCCGGCGTCCGCAAGGTAGCGATGCCCATCAATTTCCGTCAGGAGCAGGAGATGGCTTCTCGGGCCGCCGCTTGCCGCCCCCATGCGCACCCGCGCCAGTGAACGTCGTACTGGGAAGCCCAAGGCCAACATCGCTGCTTCGAGAAGCGTGTTCAGCTCGAAGCAATAGCCGCCCCGCCCAAGCAGGACAGTCTTCCGGAATATCGAGGACAGTTCGAGGTCTGGGACCACGCCGAGCAGCGGATCCAGGTTTTCGAACGGAATGGACGCAAGCTGGCCTTCCTGAAGTGCGAACAGACCGTCTTTGTCGCAAGCGATTTCCGCCTGCCCGATACGTTTCAGATATGCAAACAGATCGAATGGCATTACGCCATTTCCTTTCCAGACGATGCTGCCGTCGCCCGTGCGGTTTTTCCGGTCGTCCGCATTCGGCGGGTCATTCAAACCGCATTACGAGCGTGCGATGGGGCGGCGGGTCTAAAGCTTCCTAAGGGGAAGAAGAGAAAATCCGAAGAAATGCCCGGTGGCAAGCATGCTTTGGCTCGATCCTGTCAATCGACGCCGGTTTGCGCTCGCTCTGCTTTCCATCGCGCATATCTCATACGCGTCCGGCGGTGGCACGAAGAGCCGTCCTGCTCGTCTGACGTGGTCCGAAGTGTCCAGCCGGAGCATTTGCCGCGGATCGGGGTAGTGACCCTCTCGTTTGGTGCATGCTGTTTCACACGCGCGATTTCCTGCCCGGTTGGGTAGGCAACTAAAATAATTCCAGGATACAAAAAATAAAAAAGCTCAACCTAGGCGGTATTTACAATAATCAAAGTCTAAAAAATTAGTTACGTTAAGTTTGCTGCAAATGATTTCAAGTTGATTTTCGATATTTTTCGGGCTTGGGGGGTGTTTCATGGATATCTATGAAAAGGCGGGGCTTTTGCGCCTCGATGTCGAGAAGCTCCGCAAGGGCCACCGGGTTTCCGGAAGGGTTTCGGTCGATGGGATAGATGTCTTCCGCAAGATTTTCGGCTCCGGGCTGACCGATGAGCAGCGCAAGGCGTTTTCCGCGAACACACCCGCAGACGAGCATATGGGCTCCCTGATGGCGGGGCTTATGGATCATGTCTTCGGGACTGGCGACCTGACCGATGAGCTGAAAAGCTACGCCGGCAAGCTGTTTCCGGTCGAGGTCGATCTGGTGGCGGAAACGACGCACACGATATCGGCCGACGTGAAAGTGGGGCCGAAGGCGGCTCCCTACGCGATCCTGACCGATACCCTGATCATCGACGGCGGGTCGCTGACGGTCGAGACGACCGCACTTACGGTCCAGGCAAAGACTTTGCTGATCAAGGCCGGCAGCCCGAAAGTCAGCTATCACATCGGCATCATGGGCTCGACAGGCGAGCCGGTTTCGGTAGCCGGTCCGGGTCAGCCATACAAGGATGCCGCCAAGGCCGGCCACAATGCCAGCGCACCGACACCCGGTATCTGCACCGGGGCATCGAATGGCGGCGCGGGCGATCCCGGATTGAAGGGGCACACCGGGGACCCAGGCAATCCCGGCAACGACGGCGGCGCTAGCCTGCCTGCCAACATCACGATTGCGGCCTTCGACGCGTCGAGCACGGCGCCGCTCGTCGTCGCCACCCAGTCGGGCGCGGGCGGCAAAGGCGGCAAGGGCGGAAAAGGCGGCACGGGACAGACCGGCGGCGCAGGCGGCCACGGCTGTGACTCCGGCTGCGAGGGTACTGACGGCGGTCACGGCGGTCAGGCGGGCGAAGGTGGCGACGGCGGCCCGGGCGGCCCGGGCGGCTCCGGCGTTCCGGGGCATGCCATAGCGATTGCTTTTCCTCTCGCCAGCAAGGCGATGCTGCAGATCGTGTCGACGACAGCGCTTCGGGGCGGTGGCGGCGACGGCGGCGATCCCGGTTCGGCGGGGACGCCGGGTGGCGGCGGGAAAGGCGGCAAGCACAAGTCCGATGGCAGAACCGGAGGCGGAAACAAGGACGGACAGCAGGGCAAGGCCGGGTCGAAAGGCCAGTCGGACGGTGCGCCCGGCTCGATCTCCTACAACTGGACGTCCTGACGCGCGAGGGCTGGCACGATGTCGGCTGATCTCGCGACCGCCGCCGCAATCGGGAAGGCCGTTTCTCTCCCGGAGGCCGACGGGGAAGAGGGCTGGGCACGGATTGTCGCCCGCGCGCGGCATCTCGACGGGCCGTTGCCCGCGCGGCTCTCCGACATGCCCTGGGGCGTCTCCTACGTGCTGGTGCCGGATCTGGCGACCGCGCGAGAACTCCTCGGACCGCGTTCCGATGCGCTGCGGCGCAGGCGGGGGAAGGTCTTTTTCGAGTCACGCACCTATCGCCTGCGCAACCGGCTTCGCCTCGGCATGCACGATCGCGGCGAGGCCTACGCCTTCGCCGATCTGCCGCTGGAAGAGCGCGACGGAGAGGGGCAGGCTCGCCATCTGCCGCTGCATCTGAAGGTAATCCGGCTCAAGGCGCTGCGGCTGGCACCAGGCCAGATATTGGACATCACATCCCATCATGGCACCTGGCCGGGCCTACACTTCCGCGAGGAGCTCTATGTCGCGCTCGTGGTCGACAGGGTGATCGCCGGACCGGGTTCGGCGATCGAAGTGCGCGGCAACGTTGCGGTCATCGATATTGGAAGGCTTGAGTTGCCAGCCGGGGGAGAAGCCGGGATCCGCATTCTTGGGACGGATCACCCGGCTTTCAGCAGCGCACGAACTTTCGAGGCGAAGAAGGGAAGGGACGGCTTGCCGGGGATGGATGGTGCCGCCGGGCGCCCGCCGACGGTCCGCGCAAGCTTTCTCGGGCCACAATTGGCCGATCCGGGTGCGCCGGATGGCCATGCGGGGGCTCCGGGAGAGGCGGGTGCTGCGGGAACCGACGGGCAGAATGGCGGATTGGCCATGCTCGCCGATATCCGCATCGCGGCTCTTCAAGGCTTGCGGCCCGGCGGGCTTTGCATCGTAGGAGCGGCTGGCGCGGGCCGGCCCGGAGGGGCGGGGGGAGGTGGCGGTGCCGGAGGAAAGGGCGGCGATGCCGCAGCCGTTCCACAAGGCCTCGATATGGCGCAGGGCGTCCCCGGTCCAGGTGGTCGCGGCGGCGATGGCGGTGCCGGCGGTCGAGGGGGAAGCGGCGGGCTTGGATCGAACATCTTCGTCACTGCGCCACGGCAGTTCCACGGATCGATCGCTCTGCAATCGCAACCTGGCCGCGGCGGGCCCGGCGGTCGAGGCGGCGCGGCTGGCCCCGGCGGTGCGGGCGGGCGCGATCATGCCGGCGTTAGTTCAGGCCTGACGGGGCAGGCGGGAACGGCCGGCGCCGATGGATCGAACGGAAAGACCCGCGAGGGACCGCCAATGTGGGTCTTCGCGCCGGACAGCGACGACAGCTGAGTGGAGGAACATCCGAATGGCCAGGCAACCGAAACCGATTTCGCCGAACTTCTTCTCCGCGAGCAAGGAGTTCGTGCTTACGAACGGGCCGGGTGGCACCACATTCGGAAACAGCGTCGTGGACTATCAGATCCACAGGCGCCGGGACGTCAGGAACCTTGGCAGCAGCCTCGGCTATCTCCTGACGCTCAAGCAGCGGATCATCATTCCCAACCAGAACGGCTATCAGGCCGGGCCGACATCGAACACAAGCTACGATGACTACCCCGCGATCCTCGTGAATTCCGTCGACCTGAAGGTGAACAACAAGGGATCGATCGTCCTGCAGCGCATCTTTCCAAGAACGCTGAATTCCGCCGTATCCACCTCCCAGAGTTCCGACATTAACAAAACCTCGTCCGCGTCGCAGGAAACGTCGAGCGGTTCGTCCAATACGAACGTAAATACCTTCGGTGTCGCGCTGAGCGGCGGCTTTTTCGGCGAATTGCCGATGGGGTCTCTGACGCTCGACTACAGCCACACTTGGGAAAACAGCACCTTCGGCTCCCATTCCGACAGCACCGGCACCGGAACGATGCAGGGTGCGACGGCGGGCGACAGCATGAGCGTCAAGGACTGGAGCGCCTATGGTTTTCTCGATGCGGCGGCGGTCAATCCCACCTGGATCTGGGGCCAGAGCTACCCCTGGGACGTCATCCAGTACAACCAGACCAATGGCACCACGATCAACCTGCCGAACTTCGTCGTCGACAGGCTGATGAACGGCTCGCTGGTGCTGCCTCCCAGCCAGCTTTCGCTGTTCGGGCTCGATTTCACCATGACGGCCGGCTGGCTGATCGATTTCCCGGACGGCGTCACGGAAGACGAGACGATCCAGCTGACCCATACGACGATGAGCTTCACGGCCAGCCATTCGCTGTCTTCGGGCAATATCTCCGCCACGCTCCAATCGCAGACGGCTGCGAATGCGGCGCAATATTCGTCAGGCGTGCTGGATCTGTCGATCTATTCGATCATTCCGCTGAATGGCGCGGGGCCCGGCAACGGCGCCGCAATCGGCTTTACGGCGACCCCTTTCACGATCGCCCCGACCAAGCCCAGCGATACGTTCAAGATCCTTTCGCCGGCCAACACGCTTCAGGTCACGGGATCGGGCTTCGACAGTGTGATGACAAGCAAGTTCACCGCAAATCCGAAGATGATATTCACCTTCAAGATATCTGACTACAATATTGAATACGCTTTGATGTTGATGCACTGGATCGGCGAAAACAGCGGAGCTTGCAAGGTCAACTGGACCGTCAACAAGAAAAATTCCGGAACATTGTTCGTCGATAGCCCGGAGGGTGAGGGCGGCCAGGGCAACGTCAGTTCGATCGAACTCAGGAACCTCGATTTCACGTCGATCAATTTCCACGACTACCTCGTCATCGGCACCAATACGGTCGAGGTCGAAGTGACGCCCGTCAATCCAGGTATCGCGAACGAATACACGCTGTTTGCAGCGACGGTCGGAGAAGCCTAGTGCCAATCGAAACATGCATCCCGTGGCGGCGCTTGCGTGAGCAAATGCCGGAACCAGGAGCGCCTTTGGGAAGCACATGGCTCGAATGGAGTTCCCGAATTCTCCATTTGAGTTCGAGCCTCGCCGCTGCCAGGGCCCGGTTGGCAAGTTCGCTCTACCAGCCGAAGAGGGCGTGGGATGCCGAAGCACAATAACTTCTCGGCCAAGAAGAAAACCAGCCTTCCCGGCATCAGCAAGAAGAAGGGCAAGGGAAGCCGGGAAAGGATCAGCCGCACCGAGGGCGATGCGCGCTTCTTTCGCTATGGCAGGCGGATCCGCAAGACATTCGACAGGAAGCGGAAAATCCCCAGCTACGACTTTTCGGATGAAGCCCGCCCCGATGTTCTTGAGCGCTTCGTGGACAAGAAGCGCAAGTTGAGGTCGAACGCCGCAGTCAACCGGGTGTTCCGGGCCGCCTGGAAAAGGATGGACGAGACCTTTTCGACGGCCTCCACGCGGGAGCTGGTACGCGGCATTCTCGACGAGGAGGGCGTGGATGAGCTGTCCGACAAGGAATGGGACTATCTGGTCGAGTTGATCGACGTCCTTTCGAACATCCGCCTCAAGACCGAATATACCGGCTTTTCCACCAAGGATGCGGTCATGCAGCATCCGGCAAACCGGGCCAAGGCCGTTTTCGCCGATCCCTATGCCACGGCAAGCGAACATGCGGAGATGGATAGCGAACGGCGGGACTATGTCATCCGCGCCATCGATGCGGCCATCGACGATGGTGCGGATGCACGGGAGATCGTCGTCGCCGGAGCGAGGGCCGCGATAGAATTCACGCTGAATTATTTCGCCGCTCCCGTAACCGCGTCGAACGTGCAGCCTTTTTCCCGCCGGGCGAATACCAAGCGGACCGATCCCGTTAACCAGGAGCAGCTCGCCGGGCGGGAGCGCCTGAAGGGGATTTACGAGCAGCTTGGAGGGACGTTGAGCCCGCTCGACGAGCCGGAAACCCAGGCGGAGGCGCAAACGCGCCCCTGGCAGCTGAACCTGCCCGACGATATTGACGTCGACGAAGACCCGTATCCCTTCGCGCCGCCAAGCCCGAGGCGCCAGGTCGAGGGATATTTGTAGGACGTTGGTCCCGAATGCGGGATCTGCCCTCTACATACTGCGCTCGTCGATCAGGGGGTTCGGCTTTGCCAGCCTTTCGAGCGCCTCGATGTCGCTGAAACGTATCGTCGAGCCGTCGACTTCGACGCCGTAGGGCTTCAGCGTGTTGAAGGCGCGCGACAGGTTTTCCGGAGTCATTCCGAGCATGGAGGAAATCGTCCGCTTGTCGTAGGGAAGCTCGACCGTACCGTTGCCGCCCTGGTCGCGGTGGTATCGCAGGAGCCGGTTTGCCAGCCTTTCGACCGACGTGCGCAGCTTCATATCCTTGTGCTCCTTGACCACGCCGCGATAGCAGCCGGCAAGTTCGAGCACGATAGCGCGGGCGAAGGCTTCATCCTTCTCGAATGTGTCCCGCACATTTTCCGAAGGGATCAGCAGGATTTTCGACTTCTGAAAGGTGCGGGCGGACATGAGGTAGACGGCATCCCGCAGGACAGCCGCCAGGATGAAGGTGCCGATCGGGCGGATCATCCCCATGGTCGATTCCCTGCCGTTCGAGCGGGCGTAGAGTTCCACGCAACCTTCGACTACGACGTAGAGGAAATCGGCCGGATCTCCTTCCGAAATCAGATCCAATTGGGCGGGAAATGTCTGCAGATAGGCTGCTTGCATGAGAGCCTCGAAGTTCGACTCGCTCATGCTTTCGAACAGGCGCAGGGATCGTATTTGCGGTAGATCAGCTGTGCGCACGTCGGCTCCTCTTGATAATTATCAAGCCTGATTTTGATTTTGTTAGCAGCCCGGTTTTCGCCTTTCAACTTGAAGCCTTGATGCAGTGCAAACGCGACTTTGTTGATTGTTACGCTGCGGCTTATTTCTCTCCGGCCCGGGCAAGCCGTTGATTTGGATCAACTTCCATAGCTCTCCACCAATTGTAACTGCCTCCTGCGAGTTTTGAAAATGGCGGAACCCCCGTCTTTCAGGAGAGGGCAGGATCGATGCATTCGCTTGAAGGAGTAACCCGCTCGGACCAATACCGGGCACTGGGGCTCAGTACGTTCGCATTCACGGTCTGCTTCGCCGTGTGGACGATTTTCTCCATTATCGGCGTGAAAATCAAAAGCGATCTGGGCCTGTCTGACACGCAATTCGGCCTGCTCGTGGGTACGCCGATCCTCACTGGATCGCTTTCGCGCATCTTCCTCGGCATCTGGACGGATCAGTACGGCGGACGCATCGTCTATGTGCTGACCATGCTGGCGGCGGCTGGCGCGACCTTCCTGCTATCCCATGCGACGACCTATGAGGCCATGCTGGTGGCCGCGCTTGGTGTCGGGCTGGCGGGCGGTTCGTTTGCCGTTGGCGTTGCCTATGTATCCAAATGGTATCCCGCAAACCAGCAGGGGACCGCGCTTGGCATATTCGGCGTCGGCAATGTCGGGGCGGCGGTGACCAAGTTTGTCGCCCCTTTTGTCATGGTTGCCTTCGGCTGGACGGCGGTCGCCCAGGTATGGGCGGCGATCCTGGCGGTGATGGCTGTCGTCTTCTGGTTCACCACCAAGGATGACCCCGATCTCTTGGCACGCCGCGCGAAAGGGGAGCGGGCCAAGGGGACGTTCATGCAACTGACGCCGCTTGCCAAGCTGCAGGTCTGGCGCTTCTCGCTCTACTATTTCTTCGTCTTCGGCGCCTTCGTGGCCTTGGCGCTGTGGCTGCCGCGCTATCTTGTCGGCGTCTATCAGCTCGACATCAAGAGCGCGGGCATGATCGCCGCCTTCTATTCGATCCCGGCGTCGATCTTCCGCGCCTATGGCGGCCGCCTGTCCGACAAATACGGCGCGCGCACCATCATGTACTGGACTTTCGGCACGTCGGTCGTCCTGACCTTCATGCTGTCCTACCCGAACACCGATTACATCATTCACGGCATTCAGGGGCCGATCACCTTCTCGACCAGCATGAGCCTCGTGCCCTTCGTGGTCACGATCTTCGTGCTCGGCTTCTTCATGTCGCTCGGCAAGGCCGCCGTCTACAAGCACATCCCAGTCTACTATCCCGACCACGTCGGGGCCGTGGGTGGACTGGTCGGAATGATCGGCGGCCTCGGTGGTTTTGTCCTGCCGATCGCCTTTGGCGTCCTGCTGGACCTCACCGGCGTCTGGACAAGCTGCTTCATGCTGCTTTTCGCCATCGTCGCCGTGGCGCTGGTCTGGATGCACGTTTCCATCCGGATCATGGAGCGCGCCGCCCTGCCGGCCGAGCTCCAGGCGCTGCCGGAACTGCCCGAGATGCAGGACGTGCATGGTGCGGCGCAAAAAGGCGCGCTTGCCGGCGTGATCGAGGACTGGCGGCCTGAGGACGCCGAGTTCTGGGCAACGGAGGGCAGGAAGATCGCCCGCCGCAACCTCTGGATCTCGATCCCGGCGCTGCTGCTTGCCTTCTCGGTCTGGATGGTGTGGAGCGTGGTCGTGGCCAAGCTGCCGACCATCGGTTTCACCTACACCACCGATCAGCTGTTTTGGCTCGCCGCGTTGCCCGGCCTGTCGGGTGCGACGTTGCGCATCTTCTATTCCTTCATGGTGCCGATCTTCGGCGGGCGTCTGTGGACGACCATCACCACCGCGTCGCTGCTCATTCCCGCCTTCGGGATCGGCTATGCGGTGCAGAACCCGGAGACGCCTTACCTGATCTTCCTGGTGCTGGCGCTGCTGTGCGGCCTGGGCGGTGGCAACTTCGCCTCCTCCATGTCCAACATCTCCTTCTTCTTCCCCAAGCGGGAGAAGGGCAACGCGCTCGCCCTCAATGCCGGGCTCGGCAATCTGGGCGTCAGCGTCATGCAGTTCCTGGTTCCGCTGGTGATTACCGCCAGTGTGTTCGGAGCGCTTGGCGGCGAACCGCAGGCGACGGCCGAAGGTGCCGGCCTTTGGCTGCAGAATGCCGGCTTCATCTGGGTGCCGTTCCTGATCATCTCCACCGTGCTGGCATGGTTCGGCATGAACGACATCGCGTCGGCGCGGGCGTCCTTCGCCGAGCAGTCGGTGATCTTCAGCCGCAGCCACAACTGGATCATGTGCTGGCTCTATACCGGCACCTTCGGCTCCTTCATCGGCTATTCGGCGGGCTTCCCGCTGCTGGCGAAGACCCAGTTCCCGGAAGTGAACTCGCTGCAGTTCGTCTTCCTCGGGCCGCTCGTCGGCGCCCTGTCGCGGGCCGCGACGGGCTGGGTCTCGGACAAGTATGGCGGCGGCCGGGTCACCTTCTGGACCTTCCTGCTGATGATCGCGGCGGTCGGCGGTGTGCTGTTCTTCCTTGGCATCAAGGAACAGCCGGGCGCTTTCTGGGGCTTCTTCGCGATGTTCATGGTGCTGTTCTTCGCCACCGGCGTCGGCAACGCCTCGACCTTCCAGATGATCCCGGTGATCATGCGCAAGGAAGTCGACCGGCTGATGCCCGCGCTCTCGCCGGCGGAGCGCCTTCGCCAGGCGGAAAAGGAGTCGGCGGCCATCATCGGCTTCACCTCCGCGATCGCCGCCTACGGCGCCTTCTTCATCCCGAAGTCCTACGGTTCGTCGATCGCCATGACGGGCGGGCCGGAGGCCGCGCTTTGGGGCTTCCTGGTCTTCTATGTGAGCTGCGCGGTCATCACCTGGTTCGTCTACACCCGTAGCGGTGGCCTGCTCCACGACATCGAGCATCGCCGTGCCGCGACGACCCTCCAGGCAACTTCGGCTGAATGACGCGAGAAAGGGACGCAACATGAGCCATCTTCTCGACCGCCTGAACTTCCTTGCCAGGAAGAACACGGGCACCTTCGCCGACGGGCACGGCGTCACGACCAACGAAAATCGGGACTGGGAGGACGCCTACCGCAAGCGCTGGCAGCACGACAAGATCGTGCGGTCCACGCACGGGGCAAACTGCACCGGTTCCTGCTCGTGGAAGATCTACGTCAAGGGCGGCATCGTCACCTGGGAAACCCAGCAGACGGACTATCCCCGCACGCGGCCCGACCTTCCCAACCACGAACCGCGCGGTTGCTCGCGCGGGGCGAGCTACAGCTGGTACATGTACTCGGCCAACCGGGTGAAATACCCGTTGATCCGTTCGCGCCTGCTGAAGCTGTGGCGCAAGGAGAGGGCGGTGAAGACCCCCATCGGAGCGTGGACCGCGATCCAGGAGGATCCCGCCAAGCGCGCCGACTATATCAAGGTGCGCGGCCTCGGCGGCTTCGTGCGGGCAAGCTGGGACGAGGTCAACGAGATCATCGCCGCCGCCAATGCCTACACCGCCCGCAAATGGGGTCCGGACCGGGTGATCGGCTTCTCGCCGATCCCGGCGATGTCGATGGTCTCCTACGCGGCCGGGTCGCGCTACCTGTCGCTGCTTGGCGGCGTCTGCATGTCCTTCTACGACTGGTACTGCGACCTGCCGCCGGCCTCGCCGATGACCTGGGGCGAGCAGACGGACGTGCCGGAATCGGCCGACTGGTACAATTCCGGCTTCCTGATGCTGTGGGGGTCGAACGTGCCGCAGACGCGCACGCCCGACGCTCATTTCTATACGGAGGTGCGCTACAAGGGCGCCAAGTCGGTCGTCGTGTCGCCGGACTATTCCGAGGCCGCGAAATTTTCCGATCTCTGGCTCCATCCCAAGCAGGGAACGGATGCCGCGCTCGCCATGGCGATGGGCCATGTGATCCTGCGCGAGTTCCATCTCGACCGGCAGGCGGAATATTTCGAGGATTACTGCCGCCGCTACACCGACATGCCGATGCTGGTGCGTCTGGTGGCAAAGAACGGCCACTATGTGCCGGATCGGCTGCTGCGGGCGTCCGACTTCAAGGGCGGGCTCGGCGAGAAGAACAATCCGGAATGGAAGACGGTTGCCATCGATGGCCAGACGAAGAAGATCGTCGTGCCGCAGGGCTCAGTCGGCTTCCGCTGGGGCGAGCAGGGCAAGTGGAACCTCGAGGCAAAAGACGGCAAGGGCCAGGATGTCGAGCTCGGCATGAGCCTGATCCTGGACGAGGATCACGATCAGGTGGCGACCGTGGCCTTCCCCTATTTCGGCAACCGCGAGCACGATCACTTCAAGGGTACCGATCATCCAAGCGTGCTGATGCGCTCCGTCCCCGCAAAGACGGTCAAGCTCGCCGATGGGGAGGCTCTTGTCGCGACGGTCTTCGACCTCTTCGCCGCGAATTACGGGCTCGATCGGGGGTTGGGCGATGCAAGCTGCGCCTATTCCTACGATGACGAGCAGCCCTACACGCCTGCCTGGGCGGAAAAGATCACCGGCGTGCCGCGCGACCACATCATAACGGTCGCCCGCGAGTTTGCCGCCAATGCGGAGAAGACCAAAGGGCGTTCCATGGTCATTCTCGGCGCTGGCCTCAACCACTGGTACCACATGGACATGAACTACCGGGGGATCATCAATCTCCTGGTCATGTGCGGCTGCGTCGGCCAGTCGGGCGGCGGCTGGAGCCACTATGTCGGGCAGGAAAAGCTGCGGCCGCAAACCGGCTGGCTGCCGCTCGCCTTCGCGCTGGACTGGAACCGCCCACCGCGGCAGATGAACTCGACCTCCTTCTTCTACGCCCATACCGACCAGTGGCGCTACGAGACGCTGAAGGTCGACGAGATCCTGTCGCCGACGGCGCCGGAAGGGCCGTGGGACGGCTCTCTCATCGACTACAACATCCGCGCCGAACGCATGGGGTGGCTGCCGTCCGCGCCGCAGCTCCAGATCAATCCTCTTGAGGTCGCGAAGGCCGCCGAGGCGGCCGGGAAGGACGCGAAGGACTACGTCGCCGGCCAGTTGAAGAGCGGCGAGCTGCACATGTCCTGCGAGGATCCGGACCACGAGGCCAACTGGCCGCGCAATCTCTTCGTCTGGCGCTCGAACCTGCTCGGTTCCTCGGGCAAGGGGCACGAGTATTTCCTGAAGCACCTGCTCGGCACCTCGCATGGCGTGCTCGGCAAGGACCTCGGCGAGGAGGGCCGCGAGCGCGGCACCGACGTCGTCTGGCACGACAAGGCGCCGGAAGGGAAGCTGGACCTGCTGGTCACGCTCGACTTCCGCATGTCCACGACCTGCGTCTATTCCGACATCGTTCTGCCGACGGCCACCTGGTACGAGAAGAACGACCTCAATACCTCCGACATGCATCCCTTCATCCATCCGCTGACGAGCGCGGCGGATCCGGCCTGGGAGGCGAAGAGCGACTGGGAGATCTTTAAGGGGATCGCCCGCAAGTTCTCGGAGGTCGCCCCGGAAATCCTTGGCGTGGAGAAGGACGTCGTCCTCGTGCCGATCCTGCACGACACGCCGGGCGAACTCGCCCAGCCGCTGGACGTCAGGGACTGGAAGAAGGGGGAAATCGACCCCGTGCCCGGCAAGACGATGCCGGCGGTTGCCGTCGTCGAGCGGGACTATCCGAACCTCTACAAGCGCTTCACCGCGCTCGGGCCGCTGATGGACAAGCTCGGCAATGGCGGCAAGGGCATCTCCTGGAACACCGAGCATGAGGTGGAACTGCTTGGCCGCCTGAACGGCGTCGTGACGGAGGAGGGGGTGACCAAGGGCCGTCCGCGTATCGACAGCGATATCGATGCGACGGAGGTGATCCTTTCGCTCGCCCCGGAAACCAACGGCGAAGTTGCGGTCAAGGCCTGGGAGGCGCTCTCGAAGAACACCGGCCGGGATCATTCGCATCTGGCCGTTCCGAAAGAGGACGAGAAAATCCGTTTCCGGGACGTGGTGGCCCAGCCGCGCAAGATCATCTCGTCGCCGACATGGTCGGGGCTGGAGTCGGAGAAGGTCTGTTACAACGCCGGCTACACCAACGTCCACGAACTGATCCCCTGGCGCACGCTTACCGGCCGCCAGCAGCTCTATCAGGATCATTTGTGGATGCGGGCCTTCGGCGAGGCTTTCTGCGTGTACCGGCCGCCGATCGACACCAAGTCGATCAATCCGGTGATCGAGGCCAAGTCGGACGGCAGGCCGCAGGTGGTGCTGAACTTCATCACCCCGCATCAGAAATGGGGCATTCACTCCACCTATTCCGACAACCTGCTGATGCTGACGCTGAACCGTGGCGGACCGGTCGTCTGGCTATCGGAAAAGGATGCGGCGAAGGCGGGCCTGGTCGACAACGACTGGGTGGAAGTCTTCAACTCCAACGGCGCCATTGTTGCCCGCGCCGTCGTCTCCCAGCGCATGAAGGAAGGCACGATCTTCATGTATCACGCGCAGGAGAAGATCGTGAACACGCCGGGATCGCAGATCACCGGACAGCGCGGCGGCATCCACAATTCCGTCACGCGGGCGATCACCAAGCCGACGCATATGATCGGCGGTTACGCCCAGCAATCCTACGGCTTCAACTACTACGGCACGGTCGGTTCCAACCGCGACGAGTTCGTCGTCGTGCACAAGCTGGAAGCGGTCGACTGGATGGAAGGTCCGTTCGGCGAACCCGTTGCTCGGAAGGAGGCGGCAGAATGAAGATCCGCGCCCAAATCGGCATGGTGCTGAATCTCGACAAATGCATCGGGTGCCACACCTGTTCCGTAACCTGCAAGAACGTCTGGACCAACCGCGAAGGCGTCGAATACGCTTGGTTCAACAATGTCGAGACGAAGCCCGGCGTCGGCTATCCCAAGGAGTGGGAGAACCAGAAGAAGTGGAACGGCGGCTGGACCCGCAAGGCCAATGGCAAGATCGAGCCGAAGATGGGCTCCAAGTGGCGCATTCTGGCCAAGATCTTCGCCAATCCGGACCTGCCGGAAATCGATGACTATTACGAGCCGTTCGACTTCGACTACGGCCACCTGCAGACGGCCGGCGAGAGCCAGGCGTCGCCCACCGCCCGTCCGCGCTCACTGATCAGCGGCGAGCGTATGGAGAAGATCGAATGGGGCCCCAACTGGGAGGAGATCCTGGGCGGCGAATTCTCCAAGCGATCGAAGGACTACAACTTCGAAGGCGTCGAGAAGGAGATCTACGGCGAGTTCGAAAACACCTTCATGATGTATCTGCCGAGGCTTTGCGAACACTGCCTCAACCCGACCTGCGTGGCGGCCTGCCCGTCGGGCGCGATCTACAAGCGAGAGGATGACGGCATTGTCCTGATCGACCAGGAGAAATGCCGCGGCTGGCGCATGTGCGTCTCCGGCTGCCCCTACAAGAAGATCTATTACAACTGGTCTTCCGGCAAATCCGAGAAATGCGTCTTCTGCTATCCGCGCATCGAGGCCGGCCAGCCGACCGTCTGTTCGGAAACCTGCGTCGGTCGCATCCGCTATCTCGGCGTGGTGCTTTACGACGCGGACCGCATTCATGAGGCGGCGTCGACGGCGGACGAGCGCGATCTCTATGAGGAGCAGCTCAAGATCTTCCTCGATCCGAGCGATCCAAAGGTGATCGAGCAGGCGCGCAAGGATGGCGTGCCGGATGCATGGCTGGAGGCGGCGAAGAAGTCTCCCGTCTACAAGATGGCGATGGAATGGAAGGTCGCCTTTCCGCTGCATCCCGAATATCGCACCCTGCCGATGGTCTGGTACATCCCGCCGCTTTCCCCGCTTCAGTCGGCGGCGGAAGCCGGCAAGCTTGGCATGGACGGCGCGATGCCGGACGTCCGTTCGTTGCGCATCCCGGTCCGCTATCTGGCGAACCTCCTGACGGCAGGCAAGGAAGCGCCGGTCGTCTCCGCGCTCGAACGCATGCTCGCCATGCGGGCCTATATGCGGGCGAAGACGATCGACGGCGTCATCGACGAGGTGACGGCGGAGAAGGTCGGCATGACTGGCCAGATGATCGAGGAGATGTACCACGTGATGGCGATCGCCAATTACGAGGACCGCTTCGTCATCCCGACCTCGCATCGCGAGATCTCCGAGGACGCCTACGACGTGCGCGGCTCCTGCGGCTTCTCCTTCGGCAATGGCTGCTCGGGCGGCTCTTCCACGACCGACCTGTTCGGCGCGAAACGCCCGCGCACGGTGCAGACGCCGACCGACATTTTCAAGGAGCAGGTGTGATGAACAAGGCACTGAAAATCATTTCCCTGCTCCTGTCCTACCCGACGCCGGAGATCAGGGCAGGATTGCCGGACCTCAAAAGCGCGCTGGGCGAAACGGAGCTCGGCGGGCGCGAGGCCAGGCTGCTTGTCCGCCTTGTCGACGATATCGCGTCACTTGACGGCATGGAGGCCGAGGAGCGGTATGTCTTCCTGTTCGACAGGACGCGGTCGCTGTCGCTCCACCTCTTCGAGCATGTCCACGGCGAAAGCCGCGATCGCGGTCAGGCCATGGTCGACCTTCTGGCCATGTACGAAGCCGACGGCTTCGAGATCGGCGCGAGGGAACTGCCCGACTACCTGCCGATGTTCCTGGAGTTCCTTTCCACGAAGGAGCCTGCGGAGGCGGCGGAACTACTCGGCCAGATCGCCCATATCCTCGCTGCGATCCGCGAGCGGCTGAAGAAGCGCGGCTCGATCTACGTCAACGCCTTCGCCGTGCTGGAGGTTCTGGCGAAGGGAAAGCCTGATGCGGCCCTCCTTCGCGACCTGCTGAATGCCGAGGACGACGACCCGGCCGATCTCGCCGCGCTCGACCGCGTCTGGGAGGAAGAGGTCGTCACCTTCGGCGGTAATGCGGGCGAGGGCGCCTGCGGACCCGATCGCCTGCAGCGCCAGATCCGCGCGGCCAACCGCCGCCCGGATGGCATCGGCAGCGCACCGAACGCCTGAGGAGACGCATCATGTCCGATTTTCTCAATACGCTTTTGTTCGGAATCTATCCCTATATCGCGCTGGCGGTGCTGATCCTCGGTACGATCGTGCGCTATGACCGCGAGCCCTATAGCTGGCGTTCAGGTTCGTCCCAGCTCCTGCGCCGCAAGCAACTGGTCTGGGGATCGGTGCTCTTCCATGTCGGCGTGCTGATCATCTTCTTCGGGCATCTGATCGGCCTGCTGACGCCCATCGCCATTTTCGACGCAATCGGCATCAGCCATGGCGCCAAGCAGCTGCTGGCGATCGTGGCCGGCGGCATTGCCGGCATCATGGCGATCGTCGGTGCCACCATGCTGATCCACCGCCGGCTGTTCGATGCGCGCGTGCGGGCCGCGTCGAGCAACGCCGACACGATGATCATCATCCTGCTGTGGGTGCAGATCGCCCTCGGGCTGATGACGATCCCGATTTCGCTCCAGCATCTCGACGGCCACGAGATGGTGCGTTTCATGACCTGGGCGCAGGGCATCTTCGTCTTCAACGGCGATGCGGCGAGTTATGTTGCAGGCGCTTCCATCATTTTCAAGCTGCATATCTTCCTGGGCCTGACGATCCTGCTCGTCTTCCCCTTCACCCGTCTCGTACACATGCTGAGCGTGCCGGTGCGCTATCTCTGGCGACCGGGCTATCAGGTCGTGCGTGAGCGTAACCGCCGCACGGCCCCCTTGCGCACCCCGGCGGAGTAGTGGCCATGGCAACCCTCTATCGCAACCCTTCCCTGAGTCAGCCGCCGCAGGGGGGCTCCGGCGACGGCTATACGACGAAGCAGGAAGTCGACACCCGTGTTCCGCCGAAGGCGGCACCCGTGCTGGCGGAGATTTCGGTGAACGGCGTTGCCATTCCCGAAAGCGACATTCTCGGCGAAGCGCAGAACCATCCGGCCAGGAACCCGGGCGAGGCCCTGCGGGCGGCCGCCGAGGCTCTCGTCGTCAGGGAGCTTCTGTGGCAGGAGGCGCAGCGGCTGAATATCGCCGTGGTACTCGCTTGCGACGAAACCGGCCGCTTCGAAACGGAGCGGGATGCGGCCATTCGTCTGCTGATCGAGGAGGCGGTGCATGTTCCCTCCGCGACTGAGGAGGAATGCCGGCGCTTCTACGACCGCAATCCGGAGAAGTTCCGCAGCGAGCCGCTCTACGAGGCGCGGCACATCCTGATCGCAGCGGCTCGGGAAGATAGCGAGACGCGGGCGAAGGCGCGTGAGCGCGCTGCCGGGCTCTGCCGCCTGCTTGGCGATCAGCCGGAACGCTTCGGCGAATTGGCGCAGGCGAATTCCGACTGTCCGTCGCGCGAACACGGCGGCAATCTCGGTCAATTGTCCCGGGGAAGCACGGTCGAGGAATTCGAAACGGCAGTGGCGGCCATGGCCGAGGGGGAAATCTCGGCCGCGCCGGTCGAAAGCCGCTTCGGCTTTCACGTGATCGCCCTCGACCGCAAGGTGGAGGGAAACCGGCTGCCCTTCGAGTTTGCAAGGGAGAGAATCTCCGCCTGGCTGGAGGCTTCCGCCTGGTCCAGGGCCGTCTCGCAATACATTTCGGTGCTGGCCGGGCGCGCCCGGATCGAAGGAATTTCCTTGAAAGGGGCGGATAGTCCTCTCGTTCAGTGAGGGAATGCCGATGCGCAGGAACCACGAGGCGCGCCGGGCGGCACTCGCAGCGCTGGCCGCCCGGCCGCCGGTCTCCGGGTTCAGTACGCCGCTCGATTATTTACTTGCCGAGCATCTCCGGCATCGAACGCTTTGCTGGCTGATCGACCGGATCGCGGAAAGCGGCGAGTCCGACGAGGAATGCATCGACGCGGTGTTGCTGTTCCTGCGGGGGGATTTCGGTCCGCATGTCGTCGACGAGGAGGAAGACCTTTTCCCGCTGCTTCGCCGCCGGGCAGGCCATGAAGACCGTATCGAGGAAGTGCTTGCCGGCCTGAGCAAGGAACATGCGGAAGATAGGCTCGACGCCACCGCGATCGTCGAAGGGCTTGAGAGGCAAAGGTGTGAGCGAAGCCTGCCCCAGACCCTGCGCATGCTCCTGCGCCGCTTCGCCGGCAACGAACGGCGTCACCTCATCGTGGAGAACGCGATTGTATTGCCGCTGGCCCGCGCGAGATTGACCGACGACGACCTTTGTAATCTTGGCCGCCGGATGGCCGCGCGCCGCGGCGTCGCATTCCCGGAGAACACCCATACCCATGCTGTCTGATCTGCTGGACCACAACATCCGCTGGGCAACGGCCAAGGTGAAGGAGGATCCGGATTATTTCCGCCGGCTCTCCGCGCTTCAGCGGCCCGAATATCTCTGGATCGGCTGTTCGGACAGCCGCGTGCCGGCCAATGTGATCACCGGCCTCGAACCCGGCGAGGTCTTCGTCCATCGCAACGTGGCCAACCTCGTCCATCGCGGCGATCTCAATCTCCTGTCCGTGCTGGAATTCGCGGTCGAGACGCTGGAGGTCAGGCATATCATCGTTTGCGGACACTACGGCTGCGGCGGCGTGCGCGCCGCCATGGACGGGCATCGCCACGGCATCATCGATCACTGGCTCCAGCCAGTGCGTGACGTTGCCGATCAGCACGCCGGAGACCTCGCGACCGTGCCCGATCCCGAAATCCGGCTCAACCGCCTCTGCGAACTGTCCATCGCCGCACAGGTCGAAAGCCTGTCGCGCACGCCCATCATCCAGTCGGCCTGGAAGCGCGGCAAGCCGCTGGCGATCCACGGCTGGGTCTATGGGTTGAACGACGGCCTCATCCGCGACCTGAAATGCGGCTGCTCCGGCAACGGCAAGGCGCAGTCCTTCGAGTGTTCGTAGCGGGGCTTCGCTCTTGAAACGGTCCTGACCCTAGAGCGCTTTCCACGAAAGCGGGATCGCTTTCGTGGATCAAGAAATCGCTCCAGGATCAATGCGCTGAGCATATCCTTATCGCCAAATCCGATCCGGATTTGACGGGATATACTCTAGATCACGAGATCCTTCGCATAGACGTTTCGGATCCAGCCGGGCAGGTGGGGCAAGGCAAAGACGAGGCGACCCTTGTCGAAGATGAGACACTGGGTTGGGGGCATGTTCAGTCTGGAGTTGTCGTAGACCATCGCACGGTCTGCCTTGAGGACTGCCGCCCGGATGAGGGCTTCGCCGCGCGCGTAGCGGGCGCGGATCTTCTCCTGTGGAACCGTATGGCCGCCTTCGTCGACGCGCGCCGAGACGCGGGCGACCGAAATCTCGGCGGACTCCACCCCGACATGCATGACGATGGTTGTGAACCCCGCCGCGCGCGCCCTGTCGATGAGGTCAAGCTTCGAGGGGTGCGAGAATACCGTCTCCGTTACGAAATCCAGGCCTTGGGCAAGGCAGTCGTCACGCCGTGCGGCGGCGATGCGGGCTGCCTCGTAGGACGCTTCGGGGGAGGGGGTGCGCAGCTCGTCGCGCTGGATGATGTCGGCATTGATGAAAGGACCCGCAAAGCGGGGGGCCACGCGGGTCTCGTAGAGGGTCGACTTGCCTGCGCCGTTGGGTCCGGCGAGCAGGATCATCGTCGGGTTCATGCCTTGGAACTGGTTTCCGCGCGAACCAGGTTGCCCGCCGCGTCAAGGCCGACGCCAAGGCCAAGCTGTCGCCGCCGCGCAAAAAAAGCCTCTTCTTCCGGTCCCGGTTGCGCCATTGCGTCGGTGAAACTGTCGAGCCAGACGTCCTTTTCCTCGTCCGTCAGCCCGGTGGTCCCGAGCTTTCCCGCCAGGGCCGCGCTGATCCGCGAGTGATCGAAATTGCCGGATTTCTCGATGGCGCGGCCGATGCGCAGCCAATGCGTGATCTGCCCCGCAACCGAACGGCTCTGCAACTCAGCCTCGCGGCGTACGAGCGCCATCACGTCGTCGCCAAGCTTCACTGACTGGGCCATTGCGCAAGCCTCCAAACTCCATATAGGTAGCAATTTGCTACCTTTTTGTCAATTTGGAGGGTTGGGAGGGGATGTCTTCCTATGTCTCGCGCGGGTGGCCAAGATCGAAACACGTTACGCAGGTTGACTGAGAATGACCCTGCCCGTTCGCATAGGGTCTACATCCTGTGCGATGGTTTCCGCCAAAATCTGGAGGAAGATCAGGGTCTCAGGTCAGGTCTTCGAGAACATCGCAGGTGCGGTTTTGGAAACCCGAAACTCCTCACCAGGAGTAAAAGAAGCGAGCCCGAAGGCTCGCTTCTTTTGTCAGTCAACAAGCTCGACCTCGCTCGGCCGCCAGCTCTTGTCGAAGAACGGCTCGAGCGGGCTGTAGAGGCGCAAAACGACGAACCAGCCCTTTTGCGGATCTGTCTGGATCCAGTTGCCGCGCGCTACGCCCTCCGGCTGCTTCGGCGCGAACCAGACCGTGGTCAAGCCGTCGGCGTCCGCCTCCGCGGCCGGCGACGGATAGCTCTGGCTACCGGCGCGGGGAAAGCGCTGCGGCGTGTCGAGCATGGAACGGGTCATGTTGTCATAGAGAGTGAGCGACCAGAAGTTGCCTTCCGGGATGCCTTTCGGCAGCGTTACCTTGTATTTCTTGGCGCCATCGAATGCGCGCTTGTCCGCATCCCGCATGGTCCACAGATAGGTCGAGCCGATATCTGTCAGCCGCATGGCCATGGCGGGCGTGATGCCGGTGACCCCATAAAAGAAGTTGCTGCGTGCGCTCATCGTCCGATAGCCGGTCGGCGGGAACGGCTTGACGCCATCGGCAGTGATTTCGGGGATCGGTGTTTCAAACTGGTAACCGGTCTGGAAGAGATAGTTGTTCCACGAAGAACCCGGGTAGTAGAACCAGCTCTCCTCCCGCGGAGCCATGAACAAGGTGCGCGCGGTCGCATTGGCGACCTTGATCGCCTCATTCATGATCCCCTTCAACCTTTCGTCGGGCGCGAAAGGCTTGCCCTTGACGATGCCCAGCGCCGCCACCGGCCCCATAAGTTCAGGGTCTAGAGATGTGGCGGGCTCACTTTGCACGACCTCATTGAGCATCTCGTAGTAGCTCCAGTCATTCGGCGGAATGGTATTCATCGCCTTGCCGCTGCCTTCGTGGAACAGGGTCGGCTGCGGTGGCGTGATGCGGCCGAGTCGCGCCTTGCCTGCGAGGAACTCGGCAATCGGCGTGCCGACGCCACCGACTTCGTAAGGATAGACTTTCGTGAAATTCTTAATCGTCTCAACGACCGGCTTGGGGTCGTTGCCATTCTCCAGGAAAGAGCGCCCAAACCACAGGATTGTATTGGTGCGCGCCTTGGCGGTGTAGAACCCGCCAGTCGGAAGCGGCCCGTCATAGTCCGGTCCCACAATCAGGTATTTACCGCCAACGCCGCGGTCCGGTCCGGGCAGCCCGATGTCGATTACCCAACGAAACCAGGCATCCTGCACCGCGCCAAGGAATTTTGGCGGCGTCTCCAGAACTACAGGCCCCTTGCTGAGGTCGAGATACCCCATGACGTAGACCGTGTCGGCATTGGCCGTGAGGAACAGCGACTTCGCGTCCATCAGCTCGGAGAAGACGAGTACCTCGTTCTCCTTCATGCCGATGTCCATCATGCCCTTCTTCAGGGCATGGATGCTCACCCCGCGCATGTTGTCCATGAATGTGCGATAGGCGTAGGTGAAGTCGAGGTTGTCGTAGAGCTTTTTCGCGGTCTCCTCGCTCGGAACACCGTCCTTGAATTCCAGCGCACCGATCGTCGTCTCGATTGCGTCAGGCGTTGAAATGGACTTCAGCGTGTCCTCAGACACCTGAGCATGAGCACCCGCGGCGCCTGATAGCAGCAAAACCACGCTACCCATGCAGCACATAAATCGATTGGAAATTATGTAACTCATCAAAATCGCTCCCTTTGCGTACAGCATGCGGAGGATGAAGTTACGTTGCGGAAAATTTGATGTCACCCGTATTCACATGGATATTCTGCGAAGATTCAATGGCAAGCGCGGAAAGGTATTGCCCGTTGCCGGCCTCAGGTTTCTGGCTTGGGAGCTAGCGCTCAAAATTTTCAGGAGATAGCGTGTTGTTAGAATTGACGCATCGTAAGAGGTGTTTTTACGTCGTAATTCGACGGCAGAAGTTCATCGATCTCGCTTTGTTTGTGGCCGTTTACGATAGCGGTCAATGTGGCTGCCAGATAGGTTTGCGGGTCAATCGCATTGAACTTGCAGGTCTCGATGAGTGAGGCGATCGCCACCCTGTTTTCAGCTCCCGCCTCATGACCTGAAAAGAGAGCGTTTTTCCTGTTGAGTGCGATGGGTCTGATGGTTCGTTCAACGGCGTTGTTGTCGATCTCCATCCGCCCGTCGGTCAGGAACAGGCAGAAGCCCGCCCAGTATTTGGCGATGTATTTGAGGGCCTCGCCCAGGGGCGATTTGGCAGCGACACGAGCGCGATGGCGCCAGCCATTTTTCCATATCGGTGTGGAGCCGGTTTGGGCGATTTCAACCAGCTTGCGGCGGGCATGTGCCCAGCAATAGGCCAGCCGGATATCCGGTCCTACCCGATCGGCTCGTCGCGCCCGGAAATTACACAAAAATACTTACGTAACGTCATTTTCTGATGTTAGGCTCCCGATATTCTACGGTTGCGAAATTAAATCGCTAATCAAAGGGGTGCCATAAATTGCAGTACTCAGTCTTTACAAGCGGGGGAGCGCTTGCGCTCCTTCTTTCGTCGATCCTGCTGACGAATGCTTCTGCGGAAACGCCAGCCTCGATCACCACGCCCGATACGGTCGAAACACACCTGGGGACTTTGACGTTCAAGGACGGCGCACCGGGCGCGGACACCGCCGCCAAGATCTACGACAATCTCGACTTCGTTTATGCCTTCCGCGCCTTCACCGATACCATCCAGGGCGTGAGCGTCGAGGCTGCACGACAGGGGTTCGAAAGCGCCGGGGTAAAGGACAACGAGGTCCTGATATTCTCGGAACTGATGGATTCCTCGTCACTGTTCCTCACTGCAAACGCGGACACGGTCTATTTCCTCGGCTTTCTCGATCTCTCAAATGGCCCGATGGTGGTCGAGACGCCGCCCGAGGCGCTCGGCACCTTCGATGACATGTGGTTCCGCTGGGTCATCGATTTTGGCCGGCCCGGTCCCGACAGGGGAGAGGGTGGCAAGTATTTGCTGGTAGGGCCGGGCTATGACGGCCCCATGCCCGAGGGCGGCTTCTATGTCGGCCACTCCCGCACAAACCGCGTCCTGATGCTTGGTCGGTCCTTCCTCAAGGACGATGACCCGGCCGCTCCGGTCGAGGTGATCAAGTCGACGACCAAGATATATCCCTACGTCCCCGGGGCGGTGGGGACCTCGATCGCACGCTTCCTTGAAGGCGGCATCGAACTGGCTGCGAACGCCGATCCCAAGACACCGGTGTTTCACGAAGGCACCGGACTTGTGATCAATACGATCCCGCCGAACGACTACAGCTACTACGAGATGCTCAACGACCTGGTGCAGGCCGAACCCGCCGAGGTCATCGACCCCGAGCTCATGGGGCCGATAGCCGCCATTGGCATCGAGAAGGGCAAGGAATTCGCACCCGATGACCGGATGAAGAAAATCCTGACAGACGCAGTGGCGGTCGCAAACGCGACGGGCAGGACGCTCGGCTTCGATCCGCGGAACCCGAACTGGTTCTACTATGAGGGCTCGTACTGGTGGAACCCGCTGTTCCTCGGCGGCTACAAGTTCGAGACGCCTTTGCCGCAGATTACCGCCCAGGGCGCGAAACCCTATCCGCCGACCGGGTATCGCCAGAACAGCGCCCGCACCTCGTTCTTCTACAATGCCACGGGCATCACGCCGGCGATGGCCATGCGGTTGACGGGGGTCGGATCGCAATATCTGTTTGCCACGAAGGACGCGAACGGCGACTTCTTCGACGGCGCGAAGACCTACAAGGTCACGTTGCCCAAGGACATACCGGCGGCGGCGTTCTGGTCCTTCACGCTCTATGACAATCAGACGCGCTCGATGCTGGTGACACCGCAAAAGTACCCGCGTGCCGGCAGCCAAAGCTATCCGTCACCTGCTGCCGAAGCTGCGGAGGACGGGACGACGACAGTCTGGTTCGCGCCGGAGCAGCCCGAAGGCGTAGCGCGCGGCAACTGGATCCAGACCGATCCGCAAAAGGGCTGGGTCACCATCCTGCGGCTCTACAGTCCGCTTGCGTCGTTCTTCGACAAGTCCTGGCGGCCAAGCGAGATCGAAGTGGTCGAATAGCGCGGGCGGCGGATGCCCGCGATGGTCTCGATCGCAGCCGTTCGCTCCATTTTTCAACGAATGGCTGCTCTCCGCCGGAAGCGCCTGTCGCCTTCCTCGGCAAGACAAAACCCGCCCGATCGTCTTCGATCGGGCGGGTTTTCTAATTGACGTCGAACCGTCCAACCCCGGTCAGCTGCAGCCGCTGGTCGAGCCGCAGGTGTCGCACTTCAGGCAGGTGCCGTTGCGCACCATGGTGAAGTTGCCGCATTCCGGGCAGCTTTCGCCTTCGTAGCCCTTCATCCG
>NZ_JACFXV010000068.1 GCF_014050225.1 Stappia albiluteola
ATGAGCGGCAAATCCCTCAACGATCTGGCGCGGGATCTGGCCAGGGCACGCGCGGCTGCCGACAGGCGGCCGGACGACAAGGCGGCCGAGATCCGCTTTCACGAGGCGCGGATCGCCTATCTGGAAGCCGAGCTTTTTCTTTGCCGGAAAGACCTGGCGCATTGGCAACTGCGGTCGATGGCGCTTGGCCGCGCATTGCGGCGGCGGGTGGCGGCGTATCGGCGGTTGGCGGAAACGGCAAGCAAGGGCGCGATCAAGCGACGCTCGCGCGGCCCGGCGCCGGTACCGGCTCAGGCGGTGCTGTTCGAAATCGTAGGGCAGGGGGTGGCCGCATGATTTCCGACGTCCGAACACCGATGCTGGATCCGTCCGATCCGGGTTTGCCGGAGATCGAAACGAATGACCGGGAAGCGCTGGAACTGGCGACGGAGGCGGCCTGCAAGCGCTTCCGCAAGGCGCATCCGGACGGCGTGCCGAACGAGATGCCTTTCGCGCCGCTGAGCGACGACGACGCGGCGGCGGCCGAGCAAAGGGCGCGGCGTTATGCCAGCCGGGGGCGCATGGGTGACCCGGTTTTGTGGTGCGACCTGGGGATTGCGCTGTAATGGCGGGCTATCTCGAAAAGCGCGAGATCGGCCCGGCCACGCTCTACCTGGGCGATGCGCGGGAGATCGTGCCGGCGCTGCCCAAGGCGCATCTGTTCGTCTCCGACGCGCCGTATCGGCTCACCTCCGGCGGGGCGGCCAAGACCTCGTCCAGGCACAAGCCGATGACCGTCGGCTGGATGGCGGACTATTCCAACAATGGCGCCATCGTCCATTGCGATATCGATTGGGACGAGGTCGCCGCGCTGGCCTTCGAAGCGCTTGTCGACGACGCCGACTGCTACCTGATGGCGAACGACAAGAACGTGTTCCCGGCGCATGCGGCGGGGGTCCGCGCGGGTTTCCGCCTGCATAATCTGCTGGTTTGGGGCAAGGGAACGGCGACGGCGAACCGCTGGTTCATGAAGGACTGCGAGTTCACGCTCTACCTGTTCAAGGGGCGGGCGAAAACGATCCTCACCCCCGGTGCCAAGCAGCTTTCGCAAATCCCGCAGCGCGACGAAACCGGCCACCCGACAGAAAAGCCGGTGCTGGAAATGGAGCGTTATATCCGCGCCTCGGCGAAGCCCGGAGAAACGGTGCTCGACCCGTTCATGGGCTCTGGCTCCACTGGCGTCGCGGCCGTGCGCGCCGGGCGGCGCTTCGTCGGCGTGGAGATCGAGCGGCGGTGGTTCGACGCCGCCTGCCGGCGGATCGAGGCGGCGGCCGCCACGCCCCGCCCGCGCGGGATGTTCGACGCCTTCGAGGGCGAGCAGGTGGAGATGGCGACGGGAGGTGTGGCTTGACACATTTGCACGCTCAGAGCATGGTGGCGGTGCTTCGGCGAAAAAGGCCGGAGTCGGGATTGACAGCCCGTTCGTCTACAGGCGCTCGACGCGCCATGCACCTTGCCGGGCGCGTTTTTTCATGCGCGCGCCCTATATTTGTGCATGCGCATCACATGGTCGGGTGCAAAGGGGAGCCTTCGGGCTCGCCGTGTCCTGTAGCACGGTCTGTCAACCCGTTGCGCCCGGCCGCCCTTTCTTTTGACAGGGGAAGAGCAGCCGGGAAAATCTCTACAGGAGAACCGGCCATGGCTCACGATGGCAGCGGACACGACCATGTGTCCTTCGCGCATATCATCGACATCGAATTTCATCTCGGCAAGGTAGAGGGGCTGGCGCTTGCCTTGGGCGCCACTCTGGATTCGCTTGCCTCCGTCACCGACCAGAAGCAGCGAATGAGGCTATGCGGCGCGGGGCAGGAGGTTTCCGCCGTGCTGAACGAGGCGATTGCCGAGGTTAATGCGGCGATTGCCAAAAGCTATCGCGAGCGGAGGGCGGCAGCATGAGCGCCCTGCAGCCGTTTGTCTTCGAAGACCAGCTTGTGCGGGTGATCGACCGGGAAGGCGAGCCGTGGTTCGTCGGTATGGATGTCTGCCGGGCGCTGGATATCAGCAAGCATCGGGATGCTTTGTCCCGCTTGGACACCGACGAAAGGGGGTCGGTAGTAGTGGACTCCCTTGGCGGTCCGCAGGAGACAACAATCATCTCCGAGCCGGGAGTTTACCGGCTCGTCTTCTCGTCCAGAAAGCCGGAAGCGGAACGTTTCAAACGCTGGCTGGCGCATGAGGTTCTGCCGGCGCTCCGCAAGACCGGCTCTTACGCTGTCGAGCGGGAGCCGGTGGAGCTGGTGCCGGGGCACCCCAGCTTCAACGAGGCGGTGCGGCTGGTGGCCGAAGCGCGGCGGATCAACGGGCCGGCGGCGGCGCTTTCGATCTGGAAGCGGCTTGGCCTGCCCTATGACCCGGCGCTGGAGCCGGCAAGCGGGGGAGCCTCGGCGCTGGATGAACGCGACCCGGTCTATCGCTTCGCGCATGCGAAAATCGAGCATGCGCCCGGCGTCGTCACGCCCTTCCGGCTGATCTGGCGGGCATTTGCCGACTATTGCCAGGCGGAAGGTATTGCGAACCCAGGCGAAATCCCCTTCGGCATCCGGTTTGCCCGGCTCGGCTTTCGCAAGCGCAAGTCAACAGGACGGGTGGTCTATGAGGGGATCCGGCTTTCCGCCGGTGAAGACGAGGCAAGCCGATGACCCGGTTTGCCGATTCCGAAATCGCCCGCGTCAAGGACGGGCCTATCTCCGACGCGATCGGCCGCTATGTGGACTGGGACAGGGCCAAGAGCGTGCCTTCCAAGGGCGACTTTTGGGCCTGCTGCCCGTTTCACGGCGAGAAGACGCCGTCTTTCCACTGCGACGACGGCAAGGGCATCTACAAGTGCTTCGGCTGCGGCGCGACGGGCGATCATATCCGCTTCGTCCAGGAATATCTGGGCAAGAGCTTTGCCGAGGCGGTGGAATATCTCGGCGGCTCGCCGGACGCGCAAACCGACCCGGAAACCGAGGCCCGGCTTGCCGCCGAACGCGAGCGCAAGCGGCGCGAGCAGGACGCGGCCGCCGAACGATACCGCGAGGATGAGCGGCGCAAGGCCTATGCAATCTGGCGCGAAGGGCGGCCGTTACCGGGCACCGAGGCGGAAGCCTATTTGGCCGCGCGGCGGCTTGCGCCCGTGATGGACGGGTTGCGGCTGCGCTATGTGCCGAGCCAGCCCTATTGGCACCAGAAAAAGGTGTCGGGCGAGAAAAAGCCGAAACCCTATGTGCTCTATTCCGGCCCGGCGCTGCTTTCGCCCATGACGAGGCCGGACGGCACATTCGCCGGCGTGCATATCACCTGGTTCGACCCTGACCGACCGGGGAAAAAGCTGGCCCTTGGAGACCCGGAAACGGGCGAGATACTGCCGGCGAAGAAGATCCGCGGGTCGAAACGGCAGGCGGCCGAACGGCTGATCATGCCGGCGGCGTTCGACCGGCTGGTGATCGGAGAAGGGCGGGAAACCGTGCTTTCCGCCGCCCGCGCCGAAAAGGCGAAAAGGCCGGATCGCTTTGTCCGCACGGCCTTTTGGGCGTCGATCGACCTGCAGCACATGGGCGGCAACGCCACTGAAACCGTGGCGCACCCGACCCTGAAAACAAAACTCGGGCGGCCGGCGCGCGTGCCGGGGCCGGTGCCGGACATGAGCGACGAGGCGGCGATCCCGCTGCCGGAATTCGTGCGCGAGGTCGTCACCCTGGGCGACGGCGACAGCGACCGTTTCACGGCCGAACAGGTGCACGCCCGCGCGGCGGCGCGATGGGCCATGACCGGCCGCACGATCGTCGCGGCATGGGCGCCCGAAGGCAAGGATTTCAACGATTTGGCGATGGAGGAGGCATGAGCGAGAAAGACAAGGGGCGGCCCGATGTTGACGGCGAAATCGCCGATATTCTCGACGCGGCGAAACCCCTCGACACCCCCTCGGTCGACGCCGGCGAAGACGATGCGTCCGACGTCCGGATCGGACCGGATGAGGGCGAGGATATCGACTGGCCCCGGCTGAAGGAATGTGCGCTGGAGCCGGAAACCGACATCGGCAACGGCCGGCGCTTTCTGATCCGGCACCGGGAGAAGGTGATCTACGTGCCGCAAGTGGGCTGGCACCTGCATGACGGCCGCCGCTTTGCCGAGGACAATGACGGGCGGCTGGTGCGGCCGCTTTCGCACGCCACCGTCGAGGCGATCGCGATGGAAGTGCTGTGTATCCAGCCGACGAAAGAAGAGCAGCAGGTGATGGACGATGCCGACGCAGGCCGCGTGCGGCACCGCGAGTTGGCCGCCAAGGGCAAAGGCCGCACGCCGGAAGAAACGACCGAACAAATGGCGCTCGAAGCGCTGATCGACCGGGCGAATGACATTCGCAAGGGCATTTCCAGCCGGCGGCAGGCGCGGCGGCGCTACTGCAAGACTTCCGGCTCTTCGGGCAAGGTGGACAACATGATGAAGGAGGCGGCGCCTTACGTCTCCGTCCCCGTGGGCGACCTGGACGCCGATCCTCTGGCGGTCAATTGCAAGAACGGCACGCTGCGGTTCATCCAGAACGGAGAGGGCGGCAAGTCCATCTGGACGGCGCGGCTGGACAAGCATTTTCGCGACGACCTGATTTCCAAGCTGCTGCCCGTCGACTATCGCGAGGATGCGGAATGCCCGGCGTTCCTGAGCTTCCTCGATCGTGTGATGCCCGATGAGGAAATGCGCGGCTTTCTCCAGCGTTTCCTTGGCTATTGCCTGACCGGGCTGACGCGCGAGCAGGTGTTCTGCTTCTTCTACGGCAAAGGGCGAAACGGCAAATCGACGCTCGTCGACCTGGTCGCGCAGATCATGGCCGACTACTCGGCGACCGTGCCATTCGAGACGCTGGCGGGCGACGACAGGCGCAAGGCAAGCGAGGCAACGCCCGAACTGGCCCGGCTGCCGGGTGTGCGGCTGGTGCGCGCTTCCGAGCCGGAACAGCGCATGGAATTCCGCGAGTCCATGGTCAAGTCGCTGACGTCATCGGAGCCGATCCTTGTGCGGCGGCTGCATCAGGACTTCAACGAAATCTATCCGGCCTTCAAGCTGATTGTTTCGGGCAACCACAAGCCGACGATCAAGGGCACTGACGACGGCATATGGCGGCGCGTGCTGCTGGTGCCCTGGGAAGTGCAGATACCCGACCATGAGGTCGACAAGGCCTTACCAAAGCGGCTGTGGGCGGAACGGGACGGGATATTCGCCTGGATGGTCGCCGGCGCGCTTTCCTATCTGGAGGAGGGGTTGCGCGTACCGGACGCGGTGCGAGCGGCGACGGATGACTACCGCGAGGAGAGCGACCCGGTGGGGGCCTTTCTCAAAGAGGCATGCGACGTGACCAGTCTGCCAAGCGACGTGGTCACGCCGGGCGAGCTGTACGACGCCTTTGCCAAATACGCCAAGGCGCAAAGTTTCACGGTCTGGCAACCGACGACCTTCAACCGGCAACTGCCGCTCAAGGCCGCGCAATTCGGCTTCACCAAGTCGAAGACGAACGGGCTGTCCGTCTATCGCGGCATCAGCATCAAGCCCGCCTTTGGCCCCTCTGTCACCCCCGGTTGGGACTGATGACGGCGAACTGCGCCGAATTCAGGGAGGCTAGGGAGGCAAGGAAAATGCGGTTGCCGCTGCCTCCCTTGGGAAGTGCGAAGGGTTTCAACAAGTTAGGACGCTAGGGAGGCTAGGGAGGCAAAATTCCGCGTTGCGCGTGAGAAAGGGGCAAGGGGTTTCGTATCCCTTAAAAAAACTCTCATGCGTTTCTTCCCAAATATCCTCCCTATCCTCCCTGAACACGAGAAAAGAAAAGTAAGGCATTGAAATAAAAGAGAGAAATCTAGGGAGGAAAGCAGGGAGGCAAGCCAATGCCGCGAAATCCTGCCTCCCTTGCCTCCCTAAGCGATGAAAACCGACCGTTTTGACGGGAGCAACAAGGCAAATGCGGAAAAAGATCGACATTGAAGGGTTGCTTGCCTGGGCCTACCGCGAGGAACTGCCGAAGGCGGCCGGGAATGGCGGCGTCGCCGGCATCGCCAATGGATGGGCCGGGGTTTCGAGCTATGCCGAGTTGCTGACCGTGGTCGATCACAACGAATACGGCTGCGTTCCGAACCTGGCCGATGGCGGCGAGCCGGACCCAGACGCGGTGCGCGTGCATGAGGCGGTGGTTGCGCTCGACAGTGTGGCGATTGACCTGCCGGACGGGTGGTCGCCGATGGAAGAGCTTGGCCAGCATGGCGAGCTTGGCGAAATGGCGGTGGCGGTCGCGCTGGATACGCTGACAGTGGTCGACGGGGCAGGGGTTCGCCGGTTGCGCAATGGACCGGCTAGGCTGGTGCGCAAGCACGCAATCCTTGGCGGCGTGCCCGAATGGCAGTGGGATGGCGAAGAGCCGGCCGCGCGGATTGTCACCGGGCCGGAAGGTGGGCCGTTATGGTTTCGCGAGCGGGTGAGCCGGACGCGGGACGCTTTCGGCAAGGTGATGGAATATCGCTATGAGACGGCGGACGGCTGGGACAAGTACCGCAACAGGCCGAAGCGCGGCGCCTACCAGAAGGCGGAATTGCATCCTGACCCGCTGCCGCTGATCCTCGCGCGGGCCGAATATGAGCTTTGGCACGCATCGCTCGAGTGTCTTGTGGAAGATTTGCGGCCCGTGCTGGAGCGGTTCGAACTGGCGGAATTCCGCCGCTCTCCGCGACCCTGGCAAACGCCCGACAAAGCCGCGCCGCGCGTACTCGTTGCAAATGCTGCGTTTTTCCGTTGACGCAACCTGAGATTTGACATAGCTCTTGTCACAGATAAAAAGATCACAGCCCGGAGCGGGAAACCGCTGCCGGGCTTTTTCGTGGGCGCCATGTCGTATCGTGACCATCGCAGCGAAGATGCGCAGGAATATCGTGCGCTCTACAAGACTGCGCGGTGGCGCAAGCGCAGGGCGGCACACCTTGCCGTAGAGCCGCTCTGCCGAATGTGCCAGGCGCGTGGGCTCCTGAACGATGGCAGCCGCACGATGGAAGGCAAGCCGCAGACAAATGCGAGACGGCGCTTTCTAGTCGCCGACCATGTCGAGCCACATAAAGGCGACCGCTACAAGTTCTTCTTCGGCAAGCTGCAAACGCTTTGCCCGGATCATCATGACGTCGTGAAGCAAGGCGAGGAAAGCCGAGGCTTTTCAGTCGAGGTCGGTCTCGATGGCTGGCCGATCGACATCAACCACCCGGCAAATCGCTAAGGGGGGGGTGGTCGAAACTCTGGAGCCCCGCCGCTGCGGACCGGTGGGGGAACCTTTCTGTGTAGAAAGTTGAAATTGGAGAGAAAAAGCCCACTCGGCAGTCATTGACTGACCGGGCAATTGGGCTTGGAGAAGTGCCATGAAGGGACGCAAGCCGGGTACCGACAACGTCGTACCGCTGACGGAAGAGGGCCAGTACGGCGCCAACCTTGATGAGCGCGCCGAGCAGAAGGCGAAAGAGTTGAAGCCGCGCGGCCTTTCGAAAGAGGTCGCAAAGGTCTGGGACCGTCTCGCGGTGCCGGTCTGTCATCCTACGGTCGATCGACTCAGGCCCCACATGGTCGCGACCTTCGCGTTGATGTGCGAGGCGCTAGCCCGATACGAGGCCATAGCGGCTGAGCTGGTCGTGCTGGGTGAGACTTACACAACGGAGGGGCGCAACGGCGTCCAGTACAAGTCGCGGCCCGAAGTGGCGCAACGCAACGAAGCCTTCCGGCAGTTTCTGACGCTTGCCCGTGATTTCGGCCTGACGCCGGCGTCCGAGCGCGGCATAAGCACGGCGGCCGGCCAGGGGCAATTGTTCGATCCGGATTTCGCGTGAAGACCGACCATGAAAAGGATCCTGTCACCGCCTGGGCTGAGGACGTTGTTGCCGGCCGGGTGATCGCGGGACCGCATATTCGCAACACTTGCCAGCGGCATCTGACCGACTTGGAAGACGGCCGCAAGCGCGGGCTGGTGTGGGATGCCAAGGCGGCGCTCGACGTGATTGGCTTTTTCCCGCGTAAGCTACGGCTTAACGGCGGGCAGTTCGAAGGAAAGCCTTTCCACCTACATCCGTCGCAGCAGTTTCGCGTCGGATCGCTGTTCGGCTGGAAGTGGAAGGAAACCGGACTGCGCCGCTTTCGTCGTTTCTACGACGAGGAGGGCAAGGGCAACGGCAAGTCTCCAATGCTTGCCGGCATCGGCCTGGTCGGGCTGGTGAAGGATAAGGAGGCCCGCGCCGAGGTCTACGCGGCGGCGTCGAAGAAAGACCAGGCGATGGTGCTCTTCAACGATGCCGTAGCGATGCGGGCACAGTCGCCGGATCTGGCCAAGCGCATCCGGACTCACGGCATCGACCCTGTTTGGGCGCTGACCTACACAGGAGCGAGCGGCGACCGCCGGGTGTTCCGACCGATATCGTCGGACGAAGGCCAGTCCGGACCGCGCCCACACATGGCGCTTTGCGATGAGGTGCACGAGCACAAGAACCGCAATACGATCGACATGCTGGAGCGAGGCTTCAAGTTTCGAACCCAGCCGCTGCTGGCGATGGCGACGAATGCCGGCACGGACCGCAACTCGATCTGCTTCGAAGAGCGCACCCATGCGGTGAATGTCGCGGCCGGCCTGACAGAAGACGACACGACGTTCCCGTTTGTCTGTTCGCTGGATGAAGGGGACGATTGGGAAAACGATCCGGCTTGCTGGGGCAAGCCAAATCCGCTTCTCGGTGTGATCCTGAAAGAGGATTACCTGGCGCTGCAGGTTGCGCAGGCGAAATCGATCCCCGGCAAGCGGAACGGCATCGCCCGCCTGCACTTCTGCGAATGGACGGACGCGGAGTCCGCGGCGTTCTCGCGCGAAGCCTGGATGGCTTGCGTTGGCGATGTCGATATCGACGCGCTGATCGAGGCGGGGCACCCTTGCTATGGCGGACTCGACCTTTCACGGGTGAGGGACTTTACGGCCTTCACGCTCACGTGGGTTCTGGACGCGGAGCGCGACAAGCAGGTGCTTGTATCGTTCACCTGGTTCTGGACGCCCAAGGCAACATTGGCGAAACGAGCTGCCAAAGATCACGCGCCCTATGAGACTTGGGAGCGCGAGGGGCATATCGAGGCCGTCGACGGCGACCGCATCTCTTACCGATGGGTCGCTGAGGCCGTGGCGAAGATCTGTGCGCGGGCGCATCCTGTCGAAATCGGTTGTGACCAGTACGGGCTGGAAAACCTGCAGGATCATCTCACCGATATCGGGGCCGATCTGCCGATGACCGTGCATCCGCAAGGCTTCCAGAAGCGGGTGATCGAGGTCGACAAGTCGCAGCCGGAAGGCGCCCAAGAGGTCTATCTCTGGATGCCGGACAGCATCAACAAGCTGGAAAATGCGATCTACGACAAGCGGATCAGGGTGGCTCGCAATCCGATGATGAATCATTGCGCCGCTTCGGTGACCTATGCGGAAAATCGAACCGGGCACCGCATGTTTGACAAGCAAAAGGCGTTCGGCCGGATCGACGGCATGGTTTCACAGGCGATGTCGATCGGGGTTGCAACCTGCCGGGAACGCAAACAGGAGGGTTCGTCCTTCTGGGAACAGACGGGGGCAGCGTAATGGGTTTCTGGTCGCG
Organism: Stappia albiluteola; assembly: GCF_014050225.1. Taxonomy (GTDB): domain Bacteria; phylum Pseudomonadota; class Alphaproteobacteria; order Rhizobiales; family Stappiaceae; genus Hongsoonwoonella; species Hongsoonwoonella albiluteola. Next base: position 9,660 of record NZ_JACFXV010000068.1, read on the forward strand.
CCTGTTCGGCGATGCGGATGCCAAGAGCGCTTCGACGCTCGAGTTGTTTCGTGAAATCTATGGCGGTCGCGAGGCGAGGTCGGGGGTCAGTGTCAACTGGCAGACCGCGATCGAGGTTGCGACTGTACTCGCTTGTGTGCGGGTGATTGCCAATGGCGTCGCCCAAGTACCTTGGCGGGTCTATCAGGATCAGGGCAGATCGAAGAGGCCGGCGGTCAACCACTACCTATATCCGGTTATCTATCGACGGCCGAACAAGTGGCAGTCGTCCTTCGCGCTCCGTGAAACGGTGATGTATCACCTGTTGCTAACCGGAAACGCTTTCGTGTGGAAAGGCATGGTCGGATCGAAGCGCGAGATCCGCGAGCTGAAGCCGATCGAGCCGCACCGGGTGACGGTGCAGATGACAGACGACGTCCTTACCTACAGGGTCCAGGCTGATAACGGGCAAGCAGCAGTCTTCCCGGCCGATCAGATATGGCACCTGCGCGGGCCATCCTGGAATACCTGGATAGGCCTGGATGCGACGAAGCTTGCGCGCGACGCGATCGGGCTCTCGATCGCGACGGAAACCGCGCAAGCGGAATTGCACAAGAACGGCGCACGGGTGGGTGGCCTCCTGTCAGTGGACGGGAATCTATCCAAGGAGCAGTTCGACTTCCTGTCGGCTTGGCTCGACAAGCATGCCATCGGCGGCGAAAGGTCGCAAAAGCCACTAATCCTGGACCACGGTGCGAAGTTCTCGCCGTTTCAGATGACCGGCGTCGACGCTCAGCACCTCGAGACCCGCAAGCATCAGATCGAGGAAATCTGCCGCGCGTATGGTGTCATGCCGATCATGGTGGGGCACGCCGACAAGACGGCGACCTATGCCAGCGCTGAGCAAATGTTCCTGGCGCACGTCGTTTACACGCTGCTGCCCTGGTACGAGCGGATCGAGCAGTCAGCGGACAACGAGCTGCTCAGTGAAACCGATCGGGCTGATGGCTACTACACGAAGTTCAGCCCGAATGGACTACTGCGTGGCGCGGCCAAGGACCGCGCGGAGTTTTATTCAAAGGCGCTCGGTGGGCCTGGTGCCCGTGGCTACATGACGCCAAACGAGGTCCGATCGCTTGAAGAGCTAGATCCGATAGATGGCGGGGACACGATACCCGAGCCTATGCCGGCAGGGCCATCCGAACCCAAGCCGACAGGAGACGAGAACGATGGATCGAATTGAGGTCAAGTTCGCGGCCGACGGCATCGACGAAAAGACCGGCACATTCTCTGGCTACGGTGCGGTGTTCGGCAATATCGACAGCTATGGCGACGTGATCGCCAAGGGTGCTTTCCGCCAGACGCTGCGCGACTGGAAGCGGGAGAAGAAGCTGCCGGCGATGCTACTGCAGCATGGCGGTTGGGGAATGACTGATACGGACGGTCTCCCGGTTGGCGTGTGGACGCTGATGGAGGAGGACGATACCGGGCTTCGAGCAGAGGGTCGGTTGATCAACCTTGATACCGAACGGGGCAAGTCGATCTATGGCGCAATGAAGGAAGGCGTCCTCGACGGCCTGTCGATCGGATACAGGGCTAAGGAGTTCGCGCTCGGCACCAAGCCGGACGAACCGCGGCGAACCTTGAAGGCTGTTGACCTGTTCGAGGTTTCAATCGTGACTTTCCCGGCCAACGGCAAGGCCAGAGTTGGTGCCGTCAAGTCTGCCGAAGGCATCAAAACCATTCGCGAATTCGAGGAGTTCCTGCGGGACGCGGGCGGCTTCTCTCACGCCCGAGCGAAGGCGATTGCCTCGCAGGGCTTCAAGGGCTCGGAACCTCGGGATGAGGACGTGGCCGGTATCGCGGCACTGATCCGCCGCAACATCGACAAGCTATCCTGACCGGAGGTTTACAATGGACGACGAACTGAAGTCCCTGATCAAGAAGCAGGGCGAGGCTTTCGATGCGTTCAAGGAAACGCATGAAGAATTGAGGAAGGCAGACGCGCTGACCGAGGAAAAGCTCAGCCGTATTGAGAAAGCACTTGACGACGCTGTCGAGGCCAAGGCGAAGCTCGAAGCCAGGTTTGATGCCGAGAAGAAGGAGCGTGAGGATCTTGAGCTTAGGCTTTCTCGCAAAGGTATCAGGGCCAATGGCGACGCCGAAGCAAACCAGGAGGTGCAGCTTAAGGAGTTCAACGCCACTCTCCAAGGGCTCGCGGCAGATCGCAAGCGGTCGTTCCAGCCACTAGACCATGGCGGCATGAGCGCGTACAAGGCGGCGCTCGAACAGTGGGTTCGTCACGGCGAGCGAGAAATGTCGCCCGAAGAGGTCAAGACGCTGCAAATCAGCTCGGATGCTGAAGGTGGTTATTTCGTGACCCCAGACACAGCTGGCCGGATGGTGACGCAGATCTACGAATCCTCGCCAATCCGCCAGATCGCTTCGCAGCAGACGATTTCCACCGATGCCCTGGAAGGTATAGAAGACCTCGGCGAGGCAGGGGCCGGTTATGCGGGCGAACGAAAGACGTCCGCCAATACCGATACGCCTGATGTCGGTAAGTGGCGTATTCCGGTCCACTGGATTGACACGGAGCCCAAGGCGACACAGCAACTCCTCGACGACTCTTCGATTAATATCGAGGCATGGCTTTCTGGTAAGGTAGCTGACAAGTTCGCCCGTTTCGAGAATGCTGAGTTCGTGACCGGGGCTACGAAGATCAGAGGCTTCTGTTCTTATGAAGTGGCGGCAGACGACGGCACGGGCGTGGAATGGGGTAAGATCGGGTACGTGCCATCCGGTGCGGTTGGCGATTTTGCCGCTGACGACCCGGCTGACGCGATCTTCGACCTAGTCGGTCTGCTGAAGAACGAGTACCTGAACAATGCCCGTTTCGTGACGCGGCGTACCGTCATCACGAAGATTCGCAAGTTCAAGGACGGCCAAGGCAACTATCTCTGGCAGCCATCCTTCGTTGCCGGTCAGCCCGAGACGATCGTCGGCCATCCGGTGACGCGCGCGGAGGATATGCCGGGGCTCGGAGCGAATTCGCTGTCGCTCGCCTTCGGTGATTTCGCGCGGGCCTATCAGATCGTCGACCGGCAGGGCGTGCGCGTCCTTCGCGATGCGCTCACATCAAAGCCCTATGTGAAGTTTTACACGACGAAGCGCGTCGGCGGCGGAGTCCTGAACTTCGAGGCGCTCAAGTTCATGCGGTTCGCTGCGGCGTAACCATCAGGCTGATGGGCGGTCGATCGACCGCCTATTTCTTTTCCCACTCTTTATCCAAAAGGACTGATCCCATGCGTGATCTCTCCAGCAATCTCGGCCCGGTGCAGTCGCTTGCGCCGGCCGCCCGAACAGCGTCGGCTAACGGCGCGGGCGTCGATCTGCGCGATTTCGATGGCGCAATGGTCATGATCGATGCCGGATCCTGGACCGACGGCACCCACACGTTTGAGGTGCAAGAATCGGACGACAACGTCGCCTTCGCGGCAGTCGCCGCAGATGACCTTCTCGGGTCGGAGCCCGTCGTCGGCGGTGCCACGGACGACGACCAGATCTACAAGGTCAGTTATATCGGGACCAAGCGCTACATCCGCGCCGCAGTGACGGTAGCCGGGGCGGTGACGGGCGCTGTCTATGGCGTCAGCATCGTCCGAGGTCTCGCGCATCGGCTACCCGTTGCCTGATCCGGTCATACCGGACATGACCTAACCTGACGGCGGAGGCTTCCTCCGCCGCTTTCTTTTGGAGGTGCAGATATGAAGGCGGAAGTCACGGCGGAATTCATGGGCGCGGCGGACCACGATCCGAAGACACGCAAGTTTGTGGTAGGGGAAATCGTCAGCGGCGACCTTGCGTCTGTGGCGGTTGCCGAGGGATGGGCAGTCTCGGTTAACCGTGCCGAGGGGGTCGATGGGCAGGCAGCCCAGGTCGACGGCGCCGAGGAAGCCGAAGCGCAGGGTGGTCAGGTCGACGGTGCGGCGGAAGTCGAAGCGCAGGCCGAAAGAACTGCCGCCAAAGCCAAGCCGGAAAGCGAATAAACCATGTTGCGCCCCGTCCGCCTCAGCGCTCCGGCGTCAACGCCTGTATCACTAGCCGAAGCCAAGTCGCACCTGCGCGTCGAATTCGACGACGATAATGAATTGATCAACTCGCTGGTCTTAGCCGCGGTGGCGCATCTCGAAGGATGGAACGGCGTGCTGGGGCGCTGCCTCGTGACGCAGATCTGGCGGCAGGATTTTGGAGCATGGGGCAATGGCTGTCTGCGTCTGCCGTTTCCAGACGTTACAAGTGTCACGGTCAAATATTTCGACCGCGACAATGCAGAGCAAACGGTACCTGCCGAGCAGTTCGAGATTTTGGAGGACGCGCGCGGGGCATTCCTCCGCTTCATCGACGCATTCGCCGGCCCAAGCCTTTATGAGGACCGGTCCGATCCGGTGCAGGTGAGCTTCGCCGCTGGCTATGGAGATGCAGCAGCCGTGCCGCAATCGATCAAGCAGGCGATGCTTCTGCTGATCGGGCATTGGTACGAAAATCGCGAAGCAGTGAACATCGGCAATATCACGAGTGTGTTGCCGATGGCGGTTGACGCGTTGCTGGCGCCGCACCGGCGCGTAGGGATCTGAGGCCATGGCGCGGGCAGGGCAGTTCCGGGATCGGGTCACGTTTCAGACGGAGACCGATATCCCTGATAGCGGCGGTGGTCAGGCGACAGGCTGGGCCGACATCGCGACCGTCTGGGCGCATCTGGTCGAAGAACGGGGTCGGGAGCGGATCGCGAACGGCCGGATCGAGGCCAGCGCCGGTGCGGTGCTGCGTGTTCGTCATTCGCCGGCGGTTGCAGTGGTGACAGAGAGCGACCGTGCGGTGATCGGCGGCGTTGTCTACAACATCCGCTCGATCGCGCAGCCGGATCGCCGCAACCGGATTATCGAAATGGTTCTGGAGCGAGGGGTGGCTGTCTGATGGCTGACGGTGTTTCGCTCAAGACGCGTTCGGTTGACCGATCGCTTGCCCGTTTGCGCAGGGTCGTTCCGGAACTGGACGCGGAGATCAACAAGGCGAACGAGGCCTCCGCGAACGAAATGGCCGATCTCGCTCGCCGTCTGGCCCCGAAACGCAGCGGCGACTACGCGGCATCCATCAATGCGAAGAAGGTAGAGGACGGGCAGGCGACTTTTGTCAATACGTCCCGGACGCCGCGCGGGGTCTCGACGACCTCGCGCACAATCTCGGCGACTGCCGCCTGGGGCATCTTCGCAAGCTGGATCTGGACCTTTCTTGAATTCGGTACCCGTAATGCGTCCGCGCAACCGCATATCTTTCCGGCGTATCGCCTGATCAGGCGGCGCCATCTTCGCAGGGCGCGGCGGGCCTTGAGCGTGGCGGTTCGGAAGGCCTTGGCCAAATGACCGCCTACGCATGGCCCCTGCAGCAGGCCTTGTATGCCGCTCTCACCGACCCGCCGCTCGACGGTGTAACGCGGGTTGTCGACCATTCGTTTGCGGATGCCGGCAACGGCGATTTCCCATTCGTCCAGATCGGCGAGGCGCAGTCGTTGCCGAACGACGTGCAATGTTCGACCGGCAGCGATGAATACATCGATCTTCATGTCTGGTCGCGGTATCGCGGCCAGCGGGAGGTGAAAGAAATCATGGGCGCAATCCATGCCGCCCTGCACCAATCGACGCTGGCCGTGGACGGCCTGTCGTCGTGCTTCGCGTATGTCGATGGGCAGCGCGTCTTCACCGACCCGGACGGGCTGACCCGGCACGGCGTCGTCACCCTGAAAATCACCTGTCACATCTAGGAGGTGCCACTATGGCACAGCAGAAAGGTACTCTGTTGCTCATCAAGGTGGGCGACGGCGGCAGTCCGGAAACGTTCGATAACCTGTGCGGAATTACGACGCGCAGTTTCAACATGGGTACGAATGAGGTTGAGACGACCGTGCCGGATTGCGACGATCCGGGCGGCGTCGTGCAGCGCACCGTCGTCGCCGGCGTGCGCACGCAAACCTTCAGCGGTAGCGGTTTGTTCGATAATCGCGCCGTAGCCAAGCGGGCAGTGGACGCCGCTCGCCTCGGCGTCCCGATCAACTGCCAGGTGATCGTGCCGGGCTACGGCATGTTCGAAGGGCCGTGGATCATTTCCGGTTTCGAGTTCGGCGGCGAAAGCGAGGGCAACATGAGCTTCTCGGCCACGTTCTCGGCGTCCGATCTTCTGACATTTACGGCGGAGGTGTGACATGCGCCCGGCAAACGAAGCGCGTGGCGAAGTCGCCGTTACGGTCGGTGGGGTCGACTTGATCCTTTGCGCCACGCTTGGCGGTCTGGCCGGCGTGTCGGCCGCCACCAAGTCCGAAACCTTCGCGCAGATGTTTCGGAAAATCTGCGGCGGTGAGCCGAATGCCATCATCGCGGTTGTCCAGTCCTGGACCGTCGAGGGCGACGCGGTGGCGGCCCTGAAGGCGATGAAGATTCCCGACATGATGAAGATTGCCAGTGCGGCCGAGCGCTGCATGGACGCGCTGATGGGGGATGCGGCGGGAAACGCCGACGCCGGGGCGGAGAAAAGCTGACGGAAATCCCGTTCCGGCAATGGATGCGGTGGATGCCGGCCCTTGGCTGGCGTCCATCGGATTTCTGGTCGGCAAGCCTGGTCGAGTTCTTCGTAGCCATAGAAGGCCATGCCGAGATGAACGGCGCGGATAAGGCCAGCGACGGTGTCGATCCTGATGAATACGAAGCCTTGAAGAGAAGGTACGGCTGATGCCCGGTGAGAATACCGAAAAGCTGGTGCTCCTCTATGAGGCGCAAAACCGCGACGTTATTCGCAAACTCGACCAGATCGAACGGGCATCGAAGCGCGCCTTTGACAATTCCCGCACGCCATTGCGCCGGTTCAGCCGGGAATTGGAAAAAACGCAGCGGCCGGCGGAAAAACTCAGGACGCTGTTTTCGCAGTCGTCGCGTTCGGTCGCGGTGCTCGAAGGGCCGCTTGGCGGTGTGGCCGGTCGGTTGACGGCGGTCGCCAGCGCGGTTGGTTCAGTCAATCCGCTCCTGACAACGGCGGGTGTATTGTTGGCCGGCTTTACCGCCGCCGCCGTCAAGGCCGTGCCTGCCTTTGCTAGGTTCGAGACGCAGCAGCTCACGCTGCAGCAAGTATTGCGGGCGACCGGCGGATCGGCGGGGCGCACCGCTCGACAGCTTGAAGAACTGGCGCAGAGCGTCGGCTTCAACACACTCGGCTCGACGAGCGAGGCGCGCGAGGCGGCGGCTCAGCTTCTGACCTTCCGGTCGATTGCAAACGATGCGTTCGACCGTACCTTGCGTCTGGCGCAGGATCTGGCAACGGTCGGCTTCGGGACGCTGTCAAGCTCGACGGTCCAGCTTGGCAAGGCGCTGGAGGATCCCGTCAACGGGCTTTCGGCGCTGCGCCGCGTGGGCGTCTCGTTCACAGAAGCCCAGAAGGACCTGATCCGGAATTTCAGCGAGACCGGCCGCGTTGCCGAAGCGCAGAATGTCATACTTGACGCGGTCGAGCAGCAGGTGGGCGGCGCGGGCGCAGCATCCGGGCAGGGCCTAGCCGGCGCTTATGACACGCTATCGGAAGCAACCCAGATCCTGCTGGAGCGGTGGGGCAGGCAGATCGCGGCGGCAACCTCGCTCAAGTCGGGTATTCTCGGGATTGCGGGGGCCATCGACGAAGTCAACTTTCGGGCGGGCCTCGGCGGTCAACTGCAGACCGTCGATGACAATATCTCGTTGGCCCGACGTAACATTCTGACCGAACGAGAGTTCGCCGGAACACGCCCGCCGGGCGCGAATGTGGTGGCGCAAGAAGAAGAGCGTCTTCAGGGGCTGCTGCGCTATCGCGCTCAGTTGCTTCGGGAACTCGACCGGCAGCGCAAGGAAGAAGACGATGCCTATGTGCGGTCCATCGAGCAGCAGAAAGCGGCCGAACTGGAGCGCATCGATACGGTGGTCGCCGGGCTGCAGAAGGAAATCGATCTCAGCAAGCAATCGGCCGATGAAAGGCGCATCGCGGCTGAGCTGGCGAAGGCCGGCGTAACCGCCGACAGCGACGCCGGTAAGCGGATCGAAGCGCTGACGCGGGAAGCCATTGCGGCAGACAAGGCTGCTGAGGCGCGGGCGAAGCTGGACCGTGAAGGCGAGCGGCAGAAGGAAACCTACCAGCGTGTCGTCGATGCCCTGAACCTGGAGTTTGAGGCAATCGGCAAGACGGCGGAACAGCAGCGGATCATGAACGAACTGTCGCGCGCCGGCGTCGCGACGGGCACGGAAGAAGCCGACATCATCGAAGAGAAGGTGAAGGCGATCTATCGCCTGAACGCCGAGCAAGAGCGGTTCAACGAAATCGCGCAATTCGCCGGCGACCAGATTACCGGAGTGTTTTCGGACCTGATCAGCGGGGCTTCTTCCTTCGAGGACAGCCTGCGCCGCGTCGCCGCATCCATTTCCGATGTGGTGCTGCAGGCGACCTTGCTGGGACAAGGGCCGCTCGCCGAATTGTTCGGGACGTCGCCAAGCGGTGGTAACGCGGTCGGGGGTTTGCTCGGCGCCATCTTCGACGGCTTCCGAGCGGATGGCGGGCCGGTGTCGTCCGGGCGGGCCTATGTGGTCGGTGAGCGTGGGCCGGAACTGTTCGTGCCGAAATCGGCCGGGCAGATCATCCCGAACGGCGCGGGTTCGGGTGGGATGGTCTTCGCGCCCGTCTACAATATCGATGCGCGCGGATCGCAAATGCGCGCCGGTGAATTCCGGGCAATCATCGAAGAAAACAACCGGCAGATCGTGCCGCAAATCGCGGTGAGCGCGGTTGGCAGGGCGAACCGCAAGAGCGTGTCGCCGGCGTTCAGGGGGCGCTGATGACGATTACCTATCCGCGTGAACTGCCGGTCGCCAATATCGAGCGGGCGGTATTCGAGCTTGGCCGGGATATCAACATCAACGCTCGTCGCGGAGGCGGCCTCCAGGTCGTCGAGCGTGGCGAGGCGCGGTGGCGTGTGGAAGTTACCTTCGGCGTCATGCAGCGGCCTGACTATCAGAAGGTTCGGGCCTGGTGGTTGTCGCTCCAGGGCGGCATGCGGGAATTCCTGCTGCACGATCCGGCGCACCCGCGACCGATCATCTATCGCACGGGTTTTGCCGGCATGACACGGCACGGCGGAGGGGCCTTCGACGGGGACGCCTCCGTTACGGCACTGACGCCGACCGCGCTCACGATCAGCGGTTTGCCGACAGCTTTCGATCTCAAGGCCGGCGACTATGTGGGGTTGTCAGAAGGCGGCAAGCGCGGACTGCACATGATCACGGAAGATGCGACGGCGGCCGCCGGCGTCGTCACGGTGACCGTGGAGCCGTTCGTGAGGACGAATATCTTCACCACGGCTGCGGCAGTGCATTTCGACAAGCCGAAGGCGATCTTCATCCCCGAGCCGAACAGCGACGCTTTCGAATTCGGTATCGGCCCAAGACCGTTTTCGTTCCAGGCCATTCAACGGATCTACTGATGCAAGAGCTAGAAGCGCCAATCAAGTCGGCGATCGATGCCGGGCGGGTGATCCGGCGCGATGCGATCCTGTTCGACCTGGCCGAAGGCCTGTTCGGCTTTTGGTGGGGCGAGGGGCCGCTGATGTGGAACGGCATCCGCTTTGAGGGGACGGGTAGCCTGCTGAAGGTCGACACGATCAGCACCAGTGCTGACGGCTCGCCGACAGAGGTGAATGTGTCCATGTCGGCGATCCCGAATAGCGACCTGACACCGGACGTGCTGGCCTCGATCGAGCAGTACACCTATCACCAGCGGCCGGCCCGGATTTATAGCTTCCTGTTCTCTCCGGAGACCGGGCTGATGCTCGGTACCGCGCCTAAAGTTTTGCTTTCCGGCAAGATCGACGGCATGCCGCATGAGGATCGGCCGGGCGCGGAATACACGGTCACGGCCCGGATCGTGTCTCGGTCAGACGAGTATCGGGCAACCGGCTACGCCAAGCGCAGCGTCGAGACGCAGACGGCCATGAATGGCGGCATGACGGACAAGTTCTACGACCACGCCGCCCGTGCCTCGCAGTGGCAGTTGAAGTGGGGCCGGACATGAGACGCGAGGACTGGCAGGAGCGCCTGATCGAGGCCGTTCAGCAACACGCTGAACGGCCTTTTTCTTGGGGCGGGACAGATGGCGGGACCGATTGCTTCATGCTCGCCATGGACGCGGCAAAGGCGGTCACCGGAACCGATCCCTACGCAGACGAGCGCGGCCGCTACAAGACGCGGATCGGTGCGCTGCGGCGGTTTCGCAAGCGCGGCTTCGGCTGGCTGGAAGATGCTTTCGCGGCTGTGTTTGAGCCCGTGCCCGTGCCGCTGGCGCAGCGCGGCGACATCGGCCTTGTCGAGGCGGACGGGCAGGACTGCGCGGTCGTGGTGATCGGCGCGGAAGCGGTTGGCAAATCGGAGCGCGGCACGATCCGCGTGCCGGTCAAGACGCTCAGAAAGGCCTTCAAGGTCGGACGATGAAGTCATTCTTTCTGCTGATACTGACGGCGGTCTTCTGGCTGGCCGGCGGGGAAAGTGCGTCCGCCGCTCCGGTGGTCGGGATCGCGGTAGCCGCCATTGGACTGACGGGAACGGCGGCGGCTGTAGCAACCGCCATCGGCACATTCGGGCTGTCTCTTGGTGTCTCCATTGGCCTGAATTCCCTTCTCGCTCCACGCACGCGCTCCGGCGCGTCGATTTCGGGCGTTCAGGGAGAGGTGCAGTTCGGCGGCGATATCTACCGCCAGGGTGCCTTCGGCCGGGTAGCGACACCGGGGCATTACGTGTTCGGCAACACCTCCGGCGCCAACAACCGCTATCTCGACCAGGTGCTTGTGCTGTCGGACGGATGGTGCGAGGGGCTGGAGAAGTTCCGCATCAACGGCGAACTCAGGACGCTGACCCAGGTCGACGCAGGGCAGGGCTGGACCAAGTATGCCGTGACGCTGCCGGATGACGGCAACGTCCGCCGCATGTGGGTAACGTTCTGGGAAGGCCGGCACGACCAGGCCGCCAATGCAGAACTTATCGCCGCCGCAAATCCTTCGTCGCGCTGGACGGCGAATTTCGTCGGCCGCGGCGTCTGCTATGCGCATGTGCGGGCCGAATACAATCAGGATATCGAGGATTTCCAGGGGCTTTTCAACGCGCCCTACCTGTTCGAATTCAAGGGCCTGCGGCTTTACGATCCGCGCAAGGATGACACGGCGGGCGGTGCCGGCACGCATCGCTTCGACGACTGGACGACGTGGGAGTTTTCCGAAAATCCGTCCGCCTGCCTGTATCACTTCCAGCGTGGCTATTTCGTTAGTGGCGTGCGGCTCTTCGGCATGGGCGTCGCGTCCTATGACCTGCTGACCGATCTCTACAACGCGGCCGCCAATATCTGCGATGAGCCGGTGTTGCTGGACGCCGGCGGCGTCGAGCCGCGCTATTGCGTGTCGCTATTCGCCTCGGATGGAGAGGAATTTTACACGGCCATCCAGTCCTTTGTGGATGCGATGGCCGGTCACATGCTGGAGCGGCAGGGCATCTTCGCGCCAATCGCGGGGGCCGCCTATGTGCCGGTGGCGACGATCACCGACGACGACCTGATTGCCGAGGCACCTGTCAGCTTCGGCGCCAAGCGCCCGCGCGACGAGCTGGTCAACGAACTTTACGGGCAGTTCACCGACCCCGCGAATGCATGGGGGCCGTCCGACATCCCGTCGATCATCGGCGATGCGGCGACCAAGACGGCTGACGGCGGCGAAACCCTGCCGCGCAACCGCGACTATCCGCAGGTGATTTCCGGCGGGCAGGCGCAACGGCTGGCGCGGATCGCCTATCGCTCGATCAGGCATCAGGCGACGGCGACAATCACGCTTGGCCTTGAAGCCTTGCAGTGGGAGCCCGGCGACTGGATCACCTGGGCCTCGCAGCGCTACGGCACGCGCACCTGGCGCATCACAGGCTGGTCTCTGGATGGCGAAAGCGATCTGATCACGCTGACGCTCGAAGAGGTGTCGGCGTCGATCTACTCGTGGTCTTCGGCCGACGAAATGCCGGTCGCCCTGCCGCCGGCCGCGCCGCAGCCCGGTCCGCGTCCGACCAACGTTACGAACCTCTCGCTGCAGCCGGCGACGGTCAATGGCACGGAAGGGCAAGCCCTGCCAGCGATTGCTGTGGGATGGGACGCGATCGAGGACGGCACGATCACGTCGGTGACGGTCCAGTATCGCGTCGCCGGTGAGACGGCACTTGCCGGGACGCAGGTGTCGCAGCGGCCGGCGGAAAGCGAGGATTGGGACGGCACGGTGATTTCTGCCGGCATCCTCGCGGGCACTGACTACGATGTCCGCGTCACGATCGCCACGCAGCCGGCCCGCGCCACGACCTGGAGCCCGTGGACCGGGATCACGACGGCGAACACCTATGCGGTGCCGGTTGCCAACATTGCGCGTGAGGTGTTCGAAGGCGCGGTTGGCCGGGCACAGATGGATGCGGCGGCGCGGTCGCTGCTGGCCTATCTGGACGACGACGAGACCAATCCGGACTCGCTCGCCTATGTCCGCCGGCTGTCTGAGCAGGCGGCCGAGGGCGCGCTGGCTGCGATGATTGCGATCCAGCAGCGATCGGACAAGCTGACGGCGCAGGCGGTGCGCGCCGGCGTGCATTTCCAGGCGGAGGTATCGCGGCTCGACGTTGCGATTGTCACTGAAACCGCAGCGTTGGCTTCGTCAATCCTCGACCTCACTGCGACGGTAGAGGGCAAGGCCGATGCGTCGGCCCTGTCGGCGTTGGACGCCAGGGTGACGACGGCGGAAGGCACGATTACGTCGCAAGCCCTGTCGATCACTCAACTCATGAGCGATCTTTCCGGGCTGACCGGCACGGTCGACGCGAACGCCACGGTCCTGAACGGCCTGACGACGACGGTGATGCAGCAGGGCAACGACATCAGCGCCAATGCGGCAGCGATTACCCAAGTCTCCGCCATGGTCGACGGAGCGACCGCAGGCGGCTTCTACCGGCTTTCGGCGACGGCGGGCACGCTGCCGGCAGGCGTGGCGGCCGAATATGTCGTGCAGCTCAACAGGGGTACGCCGGAGACGCCCGATTTCGAGAGCGCGGGAGAAGTGCTCCAGCTCCTGACCGGGGGCGGCAGCCGCAAGGTCTTCATGGTCGATCAGGTGTTCTTTTCGGACGGCGCAAATATGTCGCGCGGCATCTATTTCGAGAACGGCAAGGCGACGCTGGATGCCGCGAGTGTCGGAACCGTTACCGCCGGTAAAATGCAGTCCGAGGATGGCAAGTTCCTCATCGATCTCGACAACAAACGCATCAGGATCATCGCATGACGACCTATTCGGCCGGCACGATCTCACTTTCGGCCTACACCAATCGCGTGACGGGCAACAGTACGCAGTTCGTCGGCAATGTCAGGCCGGGCGACTGGCTGGTCTGCGACGGCGACGCGGTGATGGAGATCGCCGAGGTCGTCAGCAATACCGAGCTACGGCTTTATTCCGGCTGGCCGCGCGGCAACCGGACCAGCATTGCCTATGTGATCGAGCACACCAATCATCTCCCTGGGCCGCAAGCGGGCGAGGTGGTCTTCAGCGCGGACGGGCAGGCCGGGCGTGTGTCGATCTACTACGGCCCGGAGGATCTGGCGCTGGAGGCCGACCCGTTTTCGGATCTGAGCCGCGTCAAGTTCCATTCGGACTTGCCGTATATTTCGGTGGTGAACGTCATCGAAGGTACGATGAACGTAAATAGCGACGGCGTCGACGCCTATTCGAAGAAGTTCCAGCCGATCTTCAGCCATGGCCTTGGGTATACGCCCCTCGTCTTCGGGGCGATCACCAATGCGCGCAACTATGACTGGTCGCAAACCTATCCGACTTATCTCGGCAATATCACGGTGCCGTGGAGCGGTACTGTACCCCTCGCGGGGTCGCTGCCTGGTAACGGTGAGCCATACACTCATATGACGCTGGATCTCGGTGCCGACATCAACGATGTGTTCCTGATGTTCCGCCGCCAACTGGCGCCGGCAAACACGCCACGGGACGACCTGACGATCGCCTACAAGATCTTCATCACCGACTATTCGATGGAGTCGGGTCTTGCGGTCGGCGGCCCGCCCTACGCACTGATCCTGGACGCTTTGGCCGGTCGTCTCGTCGTGGCGGATGGCAAGTTCGACAGCGAAAAGCGCCAGCTCGTGCTGGACGGTTTTGACGGTGGCGACAGCATCCCGGCGGCGTTCGGCGAGAACGTGGCCTATGGCGAGTTCGACAATTTTCAAATTCCGGTGCCGCATTCGGTCACGCCAAACGCGGCATACCCATTCCCGTCGTCGGGCTATTCCGATGAAAACGACATCTATCACGGGCGGCCGGTGATCGGGATGGGGGCGTGAATGCGGGACTTCGACTATAACGACGGGAGGCTGGTGACGGTCAACAGCGCGGGCAAGACGACGCTCGACACCGACAAGAGAATGCTGCTGATCCCTGACACGATCTTTTCCGGCAGCATCGTCATCCCGCAAAGGACAGTGTCCGGCTCGTCGGGCACGGGCGTCCGCTGGCAGCGGTTTCCGGTTGCCGATGTGGGGCCTTATGCCAGCCTCGCGCAAGGCATGATCCGGGTTACCGGCAACGGCAACTACTACAGCAGCGACCGATGGATGGTGCTCGGCGGCGGGGCCCTGATACAGGCGAACTGGCAGCGCGCGATCAGCCTGCGGTTCTGGCAGACACTTGGCGCCGGCATCATGAACGAGAAGCTTTACCTGATCGCGACCAGCTATTCGGCCTGGACCTCGGCAAGCCTGCCGGTCGTCTTTCCCGCGCTGACGGTCGAATACCGGATGGTTGCCGGCACCTTCAACTGACCTTCCGCCCCACTTTCTGACCTTCCAAAGGCTCGCGATCGCGGGCCTTTTGCTTATCTGGAGACCTGCATGTCCAGCTACAGGATCGGCTTAGCTACGGTCACCAATGGCAGTGCGTCGGTTGCCATTGCCGGCGCAGAGCTGACCAAGGGTGCCAATGCGCGGGTGGGTGATCTTTTCACGCGCGACTGGTCGGCCTTTTATGAAATCGCGGCAATCGGCGGCGATGAGGCGCTGACGCTCGACCGGCCCTATGCCGGCGCGACGGCGACTGGCGTTACCTATGCGATCCTTAAAGTGTCTGTGGCCCGCCACACGGCGGCGGCGGTGCTGGAGCAGGTGGGGGCGCTGGCGACGGCCACGGCGTCCGTGCTGTCGGTCAGCGGCGACGACAAGCTTCTGAGCCTCGACAAGGCGGAAGCGGCCGGCGCAGCGGGCCTGCTGTTACAGCGGGGCGGGGCGCACCGTTTTCGGCTTGGGCTGTTCGGCTCGGACGATCTCAAGATCCAGCGCTCGCCTTCCGGATCGGGCAATGACTATGTCGACGTGCTGTCGATCGCGCAGGCAACGGGTGCGTTGACGCTTACGGGCGTCACGCTCGCCAATCCGGCCGTAACCGGCGCGGCTCTGTTCGCCGCCGGCAGCGCCG
>NZ_JACFXV010000069.1 GCF_014050225.1 Stappia albiluteola
ATGAGCGGCAAATCCCTCAACGATCTGGCGCGGGATCTGGCCAGGGCACGCGCGGCTGCCGACAGGCGGCCGGACGACAAGGCGGCCGAGATCCGCTTTCACGAGGCGCGGATCGCCTATCTGGAAGCCGAGCTTTTTCTTTGCCGGAAAGACCTGGCGCATTGGCAACTGCGGTCGATGGCGCTTGGCCGCGCATTGCGGCGGCGGGTGGCGGCGTATCGGCGGTTGGCGGAAACGGCAAGCAAGGGCGCGATCAAGCGACGCTCGCGCGGCCCGGCGCCGGTACCGGCTCAGGCGGTGCTGTTCGAAATCGTAGGGCAGGGGGTGGCCGCATGATTTCCGACGTCCGAACACCGATGCTGGATCCGTCCGATCCGGGTTTGCCGGAGATCGAAACGAATGACCGGGAAGCGCTGGAACTGGCGACGGAGGCGGCCTGCAAGCGCTTCCGCAAGGCGCATCCGGACGGCGTGCCGAACGAGATGCCTTTCGCGCCGCTGAGCGACGACGACGCGGCGGCGGCCGAGCAAAGGGCGCGGCGTTATGCCAGCCGGGGGCGCATGGGTGACCCGGTTTTGTGGTGCGACCTGGGGATTGCGCTGTAATGGCGGGCTATCTCGAAAAGCGCGAGATCGGCCCGGCCACGCTCTACCTGGGCGATGCGCGGGAGATCGTGCCGGCGCTGCCCAAGGCGCATCTGTTCGTCTCCGACGCGCCGTATCGGCTCACCTCCGGCGGGGCGGCCAAGACCTCGTCCAGGCACAAGCCGATGACCGTCGGCTGGATGGCGGACTATTCCAACAATGGCGCCATCGTCCATTGCGATATCGATTGGGACGAGGTCGCCGCGCTGGCCTTCGAAGCGCTTGTCGACGACGCCGACTGCTACCTGATGGCGAACGACAAGAACGTGTTCCCGGCGCATGCGGCGGGGGTCCGCGCGGGTTTCCGCCTGCATAATCTGCTGGTTTGGGGCAAGGGAACGGCGACGGCGAACCGCTGGTTCATGAAGGACTGCGAGTTCACGCTCTACCTGTTCAAGGGGCGGGCGAAAACGATCCTCACCCCCGGTGCCAAGCAGCTTTCGCAAATCCCGCAGCGCGACGAAACCGGCCACCCGACAGAAAAGCCGGTGCTGGAAATGGAGCGTTATATCCGCGCCTCGGCGAAGCCCGGAGAAACGGTGCTCGACCCGTTCATGGGCTCTGGCTCCACTGGCGTCGCGGCCGTGCGCGCCGGGCGGCGCTTCGTCGGCGTGGAGATCGAGCGGCGGTGGTTCGACGCCGCCTGCCGGCGGATCGAGGCGGCGGCCGCCACGCCCCGCCCGCGCGGGATGTTCGATGCCTTCGAGGGCGAGCAGGTGGAGATGGCGACGGGAGGTGTGGGGTGAACGTGCAGCCATTTCTTTTCGGTTCCGGATGGATAGAAGTCAAAGACGGTAATCCGACCGCTCGCGACCTGTTCACGCGGCATTATTCTAATCAGTACGGCCGCCGAGGCCGTCGTCAGCCGAAGCTGATAATTGGGCCGGGTTTCAAGCTTGTTTTAATTTCTGTCGATGGCGGAGCGGTTTGCGCTTGGCGCAAGGAAAAGCATAGGGCCGACGGCCAACAGGGCGTTGAATGCTGCATTTTCCGCCGAGAGCAAGGGGACGTCGCCAGCCAGTTGCTGAAAGACGCGATGCGTTTGGCATGGGATCGGTGGCCTAATTCCCGCCTGTTCACGTTCGTCGATCCTCGCGAGGTCGCTCCCACGATGCGGGCCGGCCGGCCGACATGGGGACACTGTTTCTATCAGGCGGGGTGGCGGTTCGCCGGCATTTCGAAGAAGCGGCTGCATATCCTTGAGTGTTTGCCTGAGATGGCTGGAGGGACGGCGTGATGGACGGCCTGCGCGTTCTGGTCGGCTGCGAATATTCCGGCATCGTGCGTAGGGCCTTTGCCGCGCGCGGGCATGATGCATGGTCCTGCGATCTGCTGCCCGCCGAGGACCGGTCTAACCGGCACATTGTCGGCGATGTGAGGGATCACCTCGACGACGGCTGGGACTTGCTTGTGGTGGCGCACCCGCCATGCACACGGCTTTGCCGCTCCGGCCGGCGGTGGCTTTCCGGCCCCGGCAACATGACGCCGCCGAAGAAGCTGCCGAGGGGGCGGACCTGGGACAGCATGATTGCCGAGTTCGAGGACGGCCTCGACCTTTTCGTCGCTTGCTGGCGCGCGCCGATTGCGCGGGTAGCGATCGAAAATCCCGAAATGCACGACCTTGCCCGCGCGCGCATGCCGAACGATGTGCCGCGACCGCAGATGGTGCAGCCGTTCTGGTTTGGTGAGCCGCAGTACAAGGCGACGGGCTGGTATCTGCGAGGGTTGCCTGACCTGCAGGAGACGAGCCGCCTGCCGGAGCCGGAGCGCGGCAGCGAAGAGTGGAAAGCCTGGAACCGCGTCTGGCGCATGCCACCGGGCAAGGACCGGGCAAAGGAACGCGCCCGCTTCTTTCCCAGCATGGCTGATGCCATGGCCGAACAATGGGGCGGGCGGGCGCTGCAAGAGGTGGCCGCATGACCCGGTTTGCCGATTCCGAAATCGCCCGCGTGAAAGACCAGCCGATCTCCGAGGTGATCGGTCGTCATGTGGACTGGGACAGGGCCAAGAGCGTGCCTTCGAAAGGCGACTTTTGGGGCTGCTGCCCGTTTCACGGCGAAAAGACGCCGTCTTTCCACTGCGAAGACGGCAAGGGCATCTACAAGTGCTTCGGCTGCGGCGCGACGGGCGATCATATCCGCTTCATCCAGGAGTATCTGGGCAAGAGCTTTGCCGAGGCGGTGGAATATCTCGGCGGCTCGCCGGACGCGCAGCCCGACCCGGAAACCGAGGCCCGGCTTGCCGCCGAACGCGAGTGCAAGCGGCGCGAGCAGGACGCGGCCAGCGAGCGCTATCGCGAGGAAGAGCGGCGCAAGGCCTATGCAATCTGGCGCGAGGGGCGGCCGTTACCGGGCACCGAGGCGGAAGCCTATCTTGCCGCGCGGGGCCTCGCGCCCGTGCTGGACGGATTGCGGCTGCGCTATGTGCCGAGCCAGCCCTACTGGCACCAGAAAAAGGCGCCGGGCGAGAAGAAGCCGAAACCCTATGTGCTCTATTCCGGCCCGGCGCTGCTTTCGCCCATGACGAGGCCGGACGGCACATTCGCCGGCGTGCATATCACCTGGTTCGACCCTGACCGACCGGGGAAAAAGCTGGCCCTTGGAGACCCGGAAACGGGCGAGATACTGCCGGCGAAGAAGATCCGCGGGTCGAAACGGCAGGCGGCCGAACGGCTGATCATGCCGGCGGCGTTCGACCGGCTGGTGATCGGAGAAGGGCGGGAAACCGTGCTTTCCGCCGCCCGCGCCGAAAAGGCGAAAAGGCCGGATCGCTTTGTCCGCACGGCCTTTTGGGCGTCGATCGACCTGCAGCATATGGGCGGCAAGGCGACCGAGACCGTTGCGCATCCGACCCTGAAAACCGCGACCGGGCGGCCGGCGCGCGTGCCGGGGCCTGTGCCGGACATGAGCGACGAGGCGGCGATCCCGCTGCCGGATTTCGTGCGCGAGGTCATCACCCTGGGCGACGGCGACAGCGACCGTTTCACGGCCGAGCAGGTGCACGCCCGCGCGGCGGCGCGATGGGCCATGCCCGGACGCACGATCGTCGCGGCATGGGCGCCGGAAGGTAAGGATTTCAACGATTTGGCGATGGAGGGGGCATGAACCCGGAAGGCGAATTCGTGCCGGAGGCAGATGAGCAAATAGCCGGGATGCTGGACGCGGCGTCCGGCATTGCCGACCCGAACAATCTTCCGCCGTCTCAACGGCCCGATGACGACAAGGAGGCGGACCCCAAGGCAATCGAGATGTGCGCGGGCCTGGACGCATCGGATACCGACAATGGCAAGCGTCTGATTGCCCATTTCGGCCGCGATCTTTGCGTCATGGCCATGGACGGTTCGACCGGCGGCGACTGGCTGTCGTGGACAGGCACGCACTGGGACATGGCCGAAGGGGCGGCGCGATCCCAGGAGATGGCAAAGCGGGTGGGCGACCTGATCATGCTGGAGGCCGACTATCTGGCGATGACCCCGGACGAAGCGGCGGCCGTGAAGGCGGCAACGGAGGCGGGCGCGCCAATCGACCAGATTTCGAACCCGCATCGGGATCTGGCAAGCTTCCCGGAACCCTGGAAGCCGGGGGCGAAGGCCTTCAAGTCTCTGGAAGGCCGCAAGGCCAAGCGGCGCGGTTTTGGCGTGACCTCAAAGAACGCCGGGCGGGTGGACAACATGCTGAAGATGGCGGCAAGCCAGCTTCGCCGCGCGGTGGGTGATTTCAACCTCGACCCGCATCTTGTGGGGACGAAGACGCACACGCTGAAGTTTCGCAAGGTGCTGGACCCGGAATGCCCGGACCCGGATGTCGATCGCTACACCTACGAGATGGAAGCAACGCGCGGGCATCGGCGCGAGGACTGGCTGACTGCCGTCGTGCCTGTGGAGTGGCGCGGCGAAGATTATCCCGCCCCAAAGTGGCAGGCGTTCCTCGACCGGATGATGCCCGACAAGGACAAGCTGCGCACGGTGCAGCAGATGGCCGGGCTTGGCCTGCTTGGCGTGCCGATCCAGAAAGTGATGTTCCACTATGGCATGGGCGCCAACGGCAAGTCCGTCTTCCTGGAGACGGTGGCGCGAGTAATCGGGCCGGGCCTCATGGTGGGCCTGCCACGGGAATCCATCGTCGGCAGCGGCGAGCGCGGGGCAGGCGCGGCCTCGCCCGACCTGGTGCGCCTTTATGGCAAGCGCATGGTCCGCGTGCTGGAAGTGCCCGCCGACGTGCCGCTGCAGGAAGACCTGATCAAGCGGCTGACGGGCGGCGAAGCCTTTCCCGTTCGAACTCTGTTCAAGGGGTTTTTCGAGTTCCAGTCGGTCGCCACGCCGCACATGTCCGGCAACGGCTTCCCGACCATCGACGGCACGGATAACGGCATCTGGCGCCGCATGCTGGTGGTGCACTGGGACCAGACCTTGCCGGAGGAAGAGCAGCGCGATTTCGAGGAAATGGTGGGCGAGCTGGTGCGGGAGGACGGGCCGGGCATTCTGGCCTGGCTGGCGCGCGGGGCGCTAGACTATCTGCGGCACGGATTGTTCGTCGCAGACGCGATCAAGGCGGCGACCGACAAGTATCACGGCGAGATGGACCCGATAGGCGAGTTCCTGTCGGCATGCGTTGCCCCGCTTTCGGGCGCACGGGTGCAGGCCAGCACCATGTACGAGGCCTACAAGTCCTGGAGCGATGCCAATGCCAAACGGGTGCGGTCGAACACCAAGTTCGGCCGCGTGCTGGGACAGCGGCTGGCCAAGGAAACCGTCAGCGGCCGCATCTTCTACGAGAACGTTACCTTGCGCGACGTGCCCGAACGGCCGACCCCGAACCCCTACGATCAAGGCGGATTTGCAGGCGCAAACCCTCAAGGTTGGTGATAGTAGGTGAGGGTTACGCGGGGGTTTGGCGACAGTTAGGGGTGTGGGGTTCGTGCGTAAAATCAACGGCTTACGATGGTTGGTGATAGTTTTGGCCGCGTGCGTATATATAATGGGGTGAGGGGAAATGAAATTACACGTATAGATACGTAAAACTATCACCAACTATCACAAAGATAGTTATCTTATTGAAATATAACAATAAAAATAAAATCAAACTGCCACCAAACTATCGCCTGACCATCGAAAACTCTCTTCATGCATTTGAAGACCTCAAGAAAAGGTTCCGATATGTCCGGATTTCATTTTTTCACCTCGAAGGATGCCGCCGAGAAGTCTGCTCACGCCGTTGCGAAGGCCGTGCAGCTTGACGAGGAAGGGCTGCGGATCGGCGGGCCGCAGAATGGCGATCAGGCGTTTCTTTCCAAGGTAAGGTGGCTGGAACAGTTCGACGCCGCGTGCCGCTGGATTTCCGTCCAAGGCAAGACGAAGAAGATCAACCAGCGTCGCAGCTCCTATGGGCTCAAGCATCAGGCAGAGAGGGTCATGGGCGGCTACATCAGCAACTCGGCGATGATCGCGGCGGCCGTGCATTGTGGTTTCAATCTGGCCCGCTTGAGGGACGGCAGCCGCAACGCCCAGTTCAACATCTCCAGCAAGATCGTGGAGCCCGCTTCGATCGGATGAGCGGTTCGGGTCAATTGGCGCAATGAGGGCTGGCGACATGAAAAAGCGGATCGACATTGAAGGGTTGCTTGCCTGGGCCTATCGTGAGGAACTGCCCAAGGCGGCGGGGAATGGCGCAGGCGCTGGTATCGTCAACGGTTGGGCGGGCGTTTCCAGCTATGCCGAGTTGCTGACCGTGATCGATCACAACGAATACGGCTGCGTGCCGAACCTTGCCGATGGCGGTGAGCCGCACCCGGACGCGGTGCGCGTGCATGAGGCGGTGGTTGCGCTCGACAGTGTGGCGCTTGACCTGCCGGACGGGTGGTCGCCGATGGAAGAGCTTGGCCAGCATGGCGAGCTTGGCGAAATGGCGGTGGCGGTCGCGCTGGATACGCTGACAGTGGTCGACGGGGCAGGGGTTCGCCGGTTGCGCAATGGACCGGCTAGGCTGGTGCGCAAGCACGCAATCCTTGGCGGCGTGCCCGAATGGCAGTGGGATGGCGAAGAGCCGGCCGCGCGGATTGTCACCGGGCCGGAAGGTGGGCCGTTATGGTTTCGCGAGCGGGTGAGCCGGACGCGGGACGCTTTCGGCAAGGTGATGGAATATCGCTATGAGACGGCGGACGGCTGGGACAAGTACCGCAACAGGCCGAAGCGCGGCGCCTACCAGAAGGCGGAATTGCATCCTGACCCGCTGCCGCTGATCCTCGCGCGGGCCGAATATGAGCTTTGGCACGCCTCGCTGGAGTGCCTTGTGGAAGATTTGCGGCCCGTGCTGGAGCGGTTCGAACTGGCGGAATTCCGCCGCTCGCCGCGACCCTGGCAAACGCCCGACAAAGCCGCGCCGCGCGTACTCGTTGCAAATGCTGCGTTTTCCCGTTGACGCAACCTGAAATTTGACATAGCTCTTGTCACAGATGAAAAGATCACAGCCCGGAGCGGGAAACCGCTGCCGGGCTTTTTCGTGGGCGCTCCGTTCCCCGTCGTCGCGGCGGGTCCTTCCTCGGCTATTAGAGCAATACGGGAAAACTCAGCCCGGGTGTTTTCCAGTCTCGGTATTTTCAAACAGGGTTGACCAAGTTGACGACGGAACCGTTGACGGTTGACGGTCCGGATGCCGATGGCGTCTGGCTGTCTATCGCTGCCATTGCGCGCCAGAAGGGCGTCAGCAAGCAGGCCGTCTCGAAGCGCGTTGCCCGCTATGTCGAGGATGGTTTGCTGGAAACCCGCAGGGCCGGACGCGAAACCCATGTGAATCTCGTCGTCTATGACCGGCTCGTCGGGGAGATGACCGACCCGGCGCAAGAGTTGCGCAACGGCGGCGGCGGCGAAACACTGCCGGCTGGAGACGAAGGCTCCTACAACAAGGCGAAAGCCCGGCGGGAAAACTACCGCGCTGAAAGTGAACGCCTGGATCTCGAAGAGCGCATCGGGAACCTGGTGAAGCGCGATGAGGTCGAGGACCGTATCTTCCTGCTGTTTCGCCGGGTGCGCGACCGGTTAATCGGGTTCCCGGCAATCGTGGCGCCGCGCGTGGCGGCGGCGCCGGATGCGCGGTCGGTGCGCAACATTCTGGACGAGGAAATGCGCAGTATCCTGCAGCAAGCCTCGGAACTGGTTGCATCGCAAGCAGAGGGCGAGCAAGGCGATGAAGACTGACCTTCAGCGCGAAATCGAGGCGCGACTGAAGGGCAATCTATCCTGCATCGCGCTCGCGGCGGCGTCCGGCTTAAGGCCGGATCCTCGGATGCTGATTTCCGAGTGGGCAGAAAAACACCGTGTATTGCCTGAGGGGTCGGCGCTACCGGGTCCGTGGCGCAACGCAACCGCGCCTTACCTGGTCGAGCCGATGGACGTGCTTTCGCCGGACGATCCGGTCTCGGAGGTTGCGATCATCAAGGCGGCGCAATCGGGCGGATCGGCGATTGCCGAGAGCTGGATCGGCGCGATCATGCACAAGACGCCCGCGCCGATCATGTATATCCAGACCACGGTCAAGGCTGCCAAGGACTGGAAAGTCGAGAAACTCGACGAGACGATCCGCGCGACCGACGTGCTGAACCCGGAAAAGGGCGGTGTCGTCAGGCCGATGAAATCCCGCTCCGGCGAGGGTTCAACCTCCGAACGCATACGTTTCCAGGGCGGTTTCCTGCTGCTCGCGGGGTCGAACTCGGCGGCATCTCTGCGACAGCACTCGATCCGCTTCATGGTCCGCGACGATACCTCGGGTTGGGCCGAGGATGCGGACGGCGAAGGCGATCCAGAGAAGCTGTCGGAACAGCGGTTGAAAACCTACAAGGCTTTCGGCCTGTCGAAGTCGCTCGATATTTCGACGCCGGGACTGAAGGGCAAGAACATCGACCGCAAATACGAGGCGAGCGACAAGCGACGCTACTACATGGCCTGCAAGGGCTGCGGGGCGCTGAACGATTGGGACTGGGGCGATGTGAAGCGAAACGATGCACCACCCTATCGTTGCCATGTGATCTGCGAGGTCTGCGAGACCGCGCATTTCGAGGCCGACAAGCGGACGATGCTTGCCCCTGAAAGCGGGGCTTGCTGGATTCCGACCGCACCGGACGAGAATGGAGAGGTGCCGCCTAAAACGATCCCGCGCGAGGAAGCCGAGCGGTGGCGGACGCGGTACACCGGACGCTACCGGGCTGGATTTCACATTACCGGGTTCATGAGCGTGTTCGAACTTTGGGACGAACTGGCGAAACTGGAAGACGAGGCGGGGGACGACCCTGAGATGCTGAAGCCGTTCCAGAATACCTCGCTCGGCCATGCTTATGAGCCGAAGGGCGAAGGCCCGGCATGGGAAAGTCTGTCCGCCCGTCGCGAAGGTGACTGGCATCGCGGAGTAGCGCCGGCTGGCGTCCTGTTCGCCACGCTTTCCGTCGACGTTCAGGGCGATGGCCTTTACTGGGAGCGCGTCGGATGGGGGCCGAACAAGGAAAGCTGGCTGATCGATCACGGCTTCCTGGCCGGCTATACCGACGCGCCGCTCGAGGGGGCGTGGCCGAAACTTGACCAGATCGTCGACCAGGGCTTCCGGCATGCTTGCGGTGCGCGGTGCAGCGACGACCTGATCGGGGTGGACAGCGGCTATCACGCCGAGGCGGCCTATGCCTGGACACGGCGCCGGCACAACGCACTGGCGCTCAAGGGACAGGATGGCTGGTCGAAACTGCCGATCTATCGCTCGGAGTCGCCGGAGGTCCAGAAGACCGGCTTGTCGGCGGGCAAAGCCCGCAAGTTCGGTATTCGCGTCTGGCAGGTGGGCACGTGGGGAATCAAATCGACCCTGATGGTCTATCTGAGCCGGACGCCCCGCGAGGATCGCTCCGGCTTCCCGGTGGGGTACTGCCATTTCCCGGCGGACGCCGAAGAGGAATATTTCCGGCAACTCGTCTCGGAATACGTGACGACGAAAAAGGACCGCAACGGCGAAGTATCGCGGGTCTGGGACAAGCGCGGGCCGAACCACTGGTTTGACTGTCGCGTCTACAACTGGGCATTGACGCATTTCGCCAATCTGTGGGGCTGGTCCGAGGCCAAGTGGCAGGAGCGGGCCGCCTATTATAACGACCTTGCAAAAGAACCGGGCGACATGTTCGGGGCGATGCCTTCGGCAGTCATTGCCGCTCCGCCAATCAGTGACGCGGAAGACGAATTGCCCGCAGGCGACGAGACTTCCGGCGTGAAGGTGAAGACGGGCGGGGCAAAGCGCCCGCCGCGCGACAATGGCCTGAGCGCCCTTGCCAATCTGAACAGGTGACCCGATGGCCATGACACGGCAGGAAATCGAGACGGCAATTGCCGATCTCGAAACGGCGAAGCGTGCCCGCTTGACGGGCAAGGCGCGACAGCAGGTGTCCTATGACGGCGGCGGCGTGACCTTCGTGCCCGCGACAATTGCCGAAATCGAGCAGGAGATTGTCAAGCTTCGGCTGCAGCTCGCGAAGCTGACCGGGGCGCCATCCGGACTCGGACCAATCCGCATCGGCTTTGGAGGCAGGATGTGATGACGGTAAAGCCTCGCGTGAGGGTATCGGCCGGCGACGCGACCGGTGCGAGCGCGCGACCCGCGATGGCCTCGACGAGCGGAGATGCGGCCTATTCGGCAGCTGACAGACGGTCGCAGGCACTTTCGGGCTGGTCTCCGTCGCTCCTGTCGGCTGATGCGGCGTGGCTACATGACCGGGATACCGCGGTTGCCCGGATCCGTGATCTGGAGCGCAACGAAGGCTGGGCCTCTGCCGGCATAGACCGGCAAGTCGACATGCTCGTCGGCGGGACATTTCGTCCGAATGCCAAGCCGGACGCGATGGCGCTGGGGATTTCGGAAGAGGCGGCAACCGATCTTGGCCGGCGTATCCAGTCGGCCTGGCGCGGATTTGCCGAGGATCCAACGTTCCGGTGCGATGCCGAGCGGCAACTGCCGTTTGTCGGCCTGATGGGCCTGATTGCCCGCGAGTTCGTTGCCGGCGGCGAAGCGCTCGGCGTCATCCGATGGAAGCCGCAAACAGGCTGGAAATACGCGACCGCCGTGCATGTGATCGACCCGGACCGACTTTCGAACCCGAATGGCCGGATGGACGACGAGACGATCACCGGTGGCGTCGAGCGGGACGCGGACGGCGCGCCGATCGCCTATCACATTCGCCGTTCACATCCCGGCGACGTCTTCCTTCGCGGCGCAAAGTCCTGGACATGGGACCGTATCGAGAGGTGGGACCAGGTCGGCACGTGGCAGCGGCCGAAGGTGTTCCACGTCTATGACAAGCGGCGGCCCGGGCAGACGCGCGGGATCTCCAAGCTGGTGACGGCTCTGGCCAAGCTGAGGATGCTGTCCCGGTATTCCGAAGCGGAGGTCAAGACGGCTGCGATCAACGCCACGATAGTCGGCGCGATCTACACACAGCTTGGATCGGAATACGCGGCCGAGGCGATCGGCAACGATATTGGCGGCGGTACGACGGACTGGGGGCAGTTCAACAAGCAGAGAGCGCAGTTCTACGAAGAATCGCGCCGGGTGATGGACGACAATCGTTTCGTCACGCTGTTTCCAACCGATCGTCTGGACCTGAATACCCAGCCTCGCCAGACGGCGGGTTATCCGGCCTTCCAGACCGCGTTCCTGCAAGCGTTTGCTGCATCTCTCGGCGTTACCTACGAGCAACTTTCGATGGACTGGTCGCGCACGAACTACTCGTCGGCTCGTGCGGCCCTCAACGAAGTGTGGCGCGGGGTCTGGCGGTTGCGCGGGATCCTGACCTGGGGCGCGGCAAACCTGATCTATGCCGCATGGCTGGAGGAAGCGCTCGACAGCGGGGAAGTGGAAGTGCCGGCCGGTGCAGCGGATTTCTACGATCAGCCGGCAGGGTATCTGCGGGCGGACTGGATCGGTCCTGCGCGCGGTTACATCGACCCCGTCAAGGAAGCACAAGCGGCGGTCCTGCGGATGCAGGGGCAGATATCGACGCTGGAGCGAGAGGCGGCGGAGCAGGGCAGCGACTACGAGACGATCCTTGCCCAGATCGCCCGGGAAAACGCAGATCGCG
This sequence comes from Stappia albiluteola, assembly GCF_014050225.1. Classification (GTDB taxonomy): domain Bacteria; phylum Pseudomonadota; class Alphaproteobacteria; order Rhizobiales; family Stappiaceae; genus Hongsoonwoonella; species Hongsoonwoonella albiluteola. Next base: position 11,745 of record NZ_JACFXV010000069.1, read on the forward strand.
AGCGTCTCGGCCTGGGCGGTCCAGGTACGGACATGACCGTGCAAGGCCCGTCTGACGACGAACGGCGCCCGGTCGAGGAAAGGGAGCGTCAGGTATGATCCCGCTAGGCAGGCAAGCCTATGTGGCGATCGCCCAGGGCAGCGAAAACGGCTTCGTGCAAACGCTCACGCGGGCGGCGGAGCCGGATAGCAAGGTCCGGGGCGTCGTCTGGCTGGACGAGGTGGTCTCGCGTGACCTTTACGCGTCGGTCGGCGGCGTGGCCGTCGTCGGCGTGCGCGGCTACCTGGTCGATACGCTTCCGTTCCATGGCTCCGACTGGATTACCGGCTACAACGGCATCCGCATGGCTGTCTCGGCAGCCCTTGGCGACCCGGATATCAAGGCGATCGTGCTCGATATCGACAGCCCGGGCGGGATGGTGGCGGGGTGTTTCGAGCTCGTCGGGTGGTTGCGGGACGCTGGCAGGAAAAAGCCGTTGATGGCGATCGTCAAGGACATGGCCGCGAGTGCCGCCTATGCCATTGCCAGCGCAGCAGAGGCGATCACCGTGCCCATGACCGGGTCGGTCGGCTCCATCGGCGTCGTCCGGATGCATGTCGACATCTCCGGGCTGCTCGAAAAGGGCGGATGGAAAATCACTGTCATCCAGTCGGGAGCGCGCAAGACGGACGGCTCTCCCTATCGGCCGCTCGACCCGGAAGCGGCCGAGGACTGGCAGGCGACCGTCGATGCATTCCGCTCTGTTTTTGCCGACCACGTCGCCGAAGGGCGCGGGATTGGCAAGGATGAGGTCCTTGGAACGGAAGCGCGTCTCTTCGAAGGACCGATTGGAACGAAAGCGGCCGCCGATCTCGGCCTGATCGACGCTGTCATGGCGCCGGACGAAGCCTTTGCCCGGATCCTCGAAGAGATCGCGGCGACGGCCTGATCATTTCCAAATGCGAAAGGAAACCCAATGAGCAAGACTGGACGGCTCGCCCATCTCTTCAAGGGCGGCAACCCCGCACGTGCTTCCGAAACGGCCGCAGAAGGCGAGGACGAAGAGGAAGAAGACCAGCCTGTCGCAGAAGGCGAGGATGAGGAAGAGCAGGACGACGAGGCGAATACGGACGAAGGCGACGACGAGGAAGAAAATACTTCCGCCCGCGCCGGCAATTCCACGATCGACGCCGCGTTCGGCCTGCTGCGTTCCCCGGAAGCCAAGGGGCGCGACAAGCTGGCTGCCGAACTGGCCGAAGACGTCGCCAAGGGCAGGATGAGCGCGGAGCGCGCAAAGAGGCTTCTGGCGGCGGCGCCGAAGAAGGGCACCCTTGCCGATGCAATGGAAGGCAGGGACAGGAACCCCGGCCGTGACACGGTTTCGGCAAGCTCCGAACTGACGAAGTCCGAACAAAGCCTGTTGGCGACGTCGAAACGCATGCAGGAACAGCGCGCCGCGCGGCGCGCCCGCTGACGCGTCTGGCGGGGCCAAGCCGCCCGCCTCCCTAATCAGACCCCGATCTCCTAGGAGAAGCCAATGCCTACCTATAGCTATCAGCCTGGCGGCCTTGTCGCCGGGCCGTACCCGCTTGCGCATCGCACCGTGACAATCGCCAGCGGCCAGGAGCTCGAGCGCGGCGCCGTGCTCGGCCGCGTAACGGCGGACGACAAATACGTTCTCTCGGCCACGGCCGCGGTCGACGGATCGGCCGACCCGGTGGCGGTGTTGCCCGACGCGGTGGACGCGACCGGCGGCGATGTGACCGTGCAGGCCTTCTTCAGCGGCGAGTTTGCCGCCGACAAGCTTGTCTACGGCACAGGCCACGACGCCGACACCGTCGAGGCAGCTTGTCGCGTCACCGGTCTGCCGATCTTCGTGCGCAAGCGCGTCTGACGCCAACTCCGCGCCCGGCGCGGTCTCACCTCAACTTTCCGAAACAAGGATACCCGGACATGGATCCTCTTTATTCGACGACCGCGCTGATCGGGGTGCTCGAAACGCTCGATCGTCCGACCGCGTGGCTGCGTGACCGCTATTTCAGTCGGACGATTCAGTTTGAAACCAGGGAAATCGCCTTCGAGAAGCTGCAGAAGCGGCGCAAGCTGGCGCCCTTCGTCAGTCCGCATGTAGCCGGCAAGGTGCGCAGGGATCGAGGCCGGTCGCTCACCACCTTCGAGCCTGCCTATGTCAAACCGAAGCACGAGATCGACCCGGACGAGAATTTCGTGCGGCTGGAAGGCGAGCAGTTCGGCGGAAATCTGTCGCCGGAACAGCGTTACGAGATCAACGTCAACCAGAAGCTTGCCGATCAGGACAACGAAATCACCCGGCGCGAGGAATGGATGTGTGCCCAGATGCTGGTGACCGGCAAGGTGATCGTCGAGGGCGAGGACTATCCTGCGCAGGAAGTTGATTTCGGCCGCGACCCGTCTCTGACCAAGCAGCTCCTGACGACGAGCCGCTGGGGCGAGCCGGGCGTCAGCGTGCTCAAGAATATCCGGGCCTGGGCGACGGAAGTGGCTTTGCTTTCCGGATCGAACGTCACCGACGTGGTTCTCGGGGCGGAAGCGGCGGAGCTTTTCCAGGAAGACGCGAACGTTCGCGAGATTCTCGACAATCGCCGCCAGCGAAGCGGCACGCTCGAACTGGGTCCTGTCGCCACCGGATCGCAGGACATCGTCGCGGCCTATCTCGGCTCGATCGGGCAGTTCGACTTCTACCAGTACACCCAGATCTACGAGGACGAGCAGGGCAACAGCCAGGACTTCTTCCCGTCGTTCGGCTGCAGCCTGATCGCTCCGCAGGCGCATGACGGCATGATGGCCTATGGCGCGATCAAGGACAACAAGGCGCTGCGGGCCATGTCGCGCTTCCCGAAGATGTGGTCGCAGGAAGACCCGAGCGTCGATTTCCTGATGACGCAGGCGGCACCGCTGAACGTGCCGGCCGACGCCAACGGCTCGCTCTTCGTCCAGGTGCGCTGAGGCCGAATCATAGCCGCGCGATCCCTCGCGCGGTCCTCTCCTCGAAATTCAGGAAATCCAGAAATGGCAAGGGAAAAGGAAAAGGCGGTGCCGGTGCGCCTGCCGGTCACGGCTGTCATCGACGGCAAGGATCGCAAGCCCGGCGAGGTGATCGACCTGCCGGAAAGCGAGGCGAAAGCGATGCTCGCCCGCTATGGCGAATACAAGGGGCCGCCGGTCAGCGCTGCCGAGAAGCCGGCCCCGGTAAAGCCCAAGGGCGAAAAACTGACGGCGGCGATCGTCGCGGCCGTGAAGGATCTCGACGACGAGAACGACGATCACTTCACCCGCTCCGGCCTGCCGGTTCTGGCGGAGCTCGAAAAACGCCTCGGCTATGACGTGACGGCCGAGGAACGCGATATCGCCTGGGCTTCCCTGCAGGCCGGCCAGACGAACATGATCTGAGGAGCATCCAATGGACCCGGAACTTGCCGCCCTTGTGGTCGATGCCCGCTTCGAGGAACTGGGCATCGTCGGCGCCTACACGGCGCCGGGCGGTGAGCCGGTGTCCGTGCGCGTCTTCCGGTCGCGCGACGAGGATACGGCGGCGGGCTTCGGCGAAAGCCGTCCGCTCGTCCGGGCTGTTACTGTCCAGGTGCGCGCGTCCGAAGCCTCTCCCGCGAAAGGCGGTCATTTCGATATCGGAGGGCAGGTCATGAGGGTGGAAGGCCAGCCCCGGATCGAGGACCCGGCCCGCCTGATCTGGACCTGCCAGGCGGTGCCGGTATGACCCGAGAAATTCGCCTCGCCCTTGTCGGCAATCTTGCGAAGTACCTCGAGGCGGAGCGAAAGGAGGTCGCCAAGGCGATCTACGACGGCACCTTAGAGGCAAGCGAGGTGGTCCGGCGTCGTCTGCGGCAGCAGGTGACGGGCGCGGGACTTGGCGAAAGGCTCGCGAGGACCTGGCAGAGAAAGGCATATCCCGGAAAGGGCATTGTCACGCTGGAGCCGGCGGCGATCATCTATTCCAAGGCCCCGCAGATTATTCGCGGATTTTCGCAAGGCGATCCGATCCGCTCGTCCCGCGAGGCCGGGTTCCTGGCGATCCCGACAGAATTCACGCCGCGCCGGGGTCGCGGTTCGGCCCCAATATCGATGAGCCGGTTTCTTGAGGAATTCGGGCTCGATTCCCTCCGCGTTCTGCCGAAGAAGGGCAGTGGCGGGCGTGTCCTCTACGCCATCGCCGAGCAAGGATTCCGCCGAAGCCGAGGCCGGCGCGGCGGGTCTCGGCGGACCAAGGCAAGAGGCAGGATCAAGGACGAGCGGTTGCTGATGTATGTGCTGGTGAAGCAGGTGCGGCTTGGGCAACGGCTGAATATCGAGACGGTGCGCTCGGCTGCCGAAGCGCTCTACCCGCGCCTCGTCGCCCGCAAGATTTCGGAAAGGCTTGGCAATGCTTCGCAGTGACGAAGTGCTCGACGCCCTGCACGCGGTTTTATCTGCAGCAGCGGCGGCAAGCCCGGACGTGCCGGAGATCAAGCGCAACGAAACGCTGGACGATGCCTTCGAGGCGCTCGGCATCGGCGCATCGGCCTATGTCAACCTCGTGGACGGGGATCTCGAGAAGCAGGATGTCGCGCTCGGCGCCGCTGCTGACGGGTACGAGCTGGCGCAACGCGCGACGGTGGAGATCGTCGTGCAGGCCGAAACGGACGCGGCGCGTCGGGCGGCGATCGCGTCGATCGCCGGGGCGATGGAAGCGGCGATCGCGGCGGACAGAACGCTTGGGCAGACGGCGGATTTTTGCGAAGTGACCGGGCTGCGGCGGGAGAACCTGGCGACCGACGGGGTCGCCAATGTGAAGGGCGCGGAACTGACGCTGGAGATCCTGTTTCGATCCGACCGGCCGTTTTGAGAGATTATCGCTCCGGCAAGCTGGCTACGGCGAGAACCAATATAGCAGTGGGTACGACGACGCCAAAGAAATACTGCGCGACATGTAAACTAAACGTCTGGTCAATACCCCATTGATAATAAAAGTTTTGGAAGTGACTTCCTGTCAAGGCGTGAACAACTAGCAAGGTGGACAAGGTAATCGCGCCCCAAAGAACACCGATTTGTTTCTTGCCGATTTGTGCCATCCATCCGACGAGCAAGGAAGCTAACACGCAAATACCGTAATACATATTGCCTCTCCAATTAATGGAGAGGAAGGGGACGCGCTGAAGTTGTAAAAATCAAGCCCAAAAAGTCGATCCTGCTGAAATTTTATCGTCCCTTCGCGGGGCCGTTTTCGCGCAGCCATTCGATCATGATTTTTCGACTAACGACAAATCGGCGGCGGGCAGGGGCAAAGATCGGCTGGCTGAATTTCAGCAAGATCACGGGTAGCTCGGTGCTTCTACCGAATCATACTGTCATCGATCCGCTGGCCGGAGGCCTGCGCAACGGGAACTGACCGGGCGCTCGCCGCCCGACTGACAGGACAACACCATGACATTTGAAGGCGACGAAGAACCCGCCGGGGAGGCCCCGGTGGCAACGGTTTCCTGCGTCCTGCTGGCGCCCGTCGACGGGCTTGGCCAGCGGGGCGCGGTGGTGACGCTCGACCTTGATCGGGCGGCGGATCTGGAAACGGCGGGCGCTGCGCGCCGCGCCAGCTTGCGCGATCTGCAGATCGCCGGAACACAAGGAGCATCGTAGATGGGAACGGCACCGACGCCGCGCGGCAAGACGGCAAACCTGCTGCTCGGCACCCAGGCGGATTTCGCGACGCCGGCGGGCGGCAACTATGTCCGCACGTTCTTCTATTCCGAAAGCCTGGGCGAGGCGGAACCCTTCGAGGACGATCCGCTGCTCGGAACGCCGCGGGCGAACAACCGGGACCGCACGCGGCCGGCGCCGGGTCTTGCCTCGCTTTCCGGCGATATCACGATCCCGATCGATATCAATCATTTCCCGATCTGGCTGGAAATGCTGTTCGGGGCGGGCGTGAGCGCCGGAGCGGGGCCCTACACGCACACCTTCACCTCGGGAAGCGAGGTGCTGCCCTATACGACGGTGGAAATCGAGAAGCGGGCCGGGGCGTCCTTCTTCCAGTCGATCGGCTGTCTGGCCTCCAGCCTGTCCTTCGACACGGCGCGGGCCGGCGGCTTCCGGCAGGCAACGGTGTCGCTCGTCGGGCGCAACCAGGTGAGGCTTGGCGCCAGCGGCGGCGGCATGCCGGCGTCGGTGCTGGACCGGGCACCGGTGGCGGCGGCGGTCGGCCTGCTGCGCATCGACGGGGTGCTGGCGGCGAACTTCCTGGGCGGGTCGTTTTCCTACCAAAACAACCCGGAGCCGGACGAGGCGATCAACGGCAGCAAGTACCTGTCCGGCTACAATCTCGACGGAGATGCGGTGGCAAGCGGCACGGGCCGGGTGCGCTACGTCAACGAGGCCTATTACGACATCATGCAGGCCGGCGACCCGGTGGCGATGGAGCTGGAATACGCCAATTCGGCCAATGAGAAGATTGTGTTTTCGATGCCCGCCGTGCGTTTCGAGAAGCAGGCCTTCGCGCCGATCTCCGGGCCGGGCGGCCTGCAGGCGGATTTCAACTGGACGGCGGAGCAGACGGACAGCGAGCCGATGCTGACCGTGACCGTCACCAACGCAATCGAGGCCTATGCATGATCATCCTGAAACCGCTTGACCGCAGCGTGAAGGAAGAAACCTTTCCGTTCGGCGTCAAGGTCACCATGCGCCCGGCCTCGTCAATCGAACTGGCGCAAGCGCGGGACGAGGCGGCCCGGATGGTGGCTTCGGCCTTGTCCGGCGCGCATGCCGTCGCCGAGTTCGGATTGCCGGAAGCGGCGCCGGCAACGGACGTAAAGGGGTTGGTCGGGCTGAGCCGCTTCCTGGCGGCGGCGCTCGTCTTCGAGCAGGTGGTGTCCGGCTGGCGGGGCGTGGCGGGCGAAGACGGCCAGCCTGCACCGCTCGATCGCCGCTCGATTGGGCTTTTCCTGTTGGAAAGCGCATTGTTCGCCGCGTTCGAAAGGCTGGCCTTCCGGGCGGTCCATCTGGAGCAAGCCGAGGGAAACGGCTTCGCCGCCTCGCCGGCTGGTACGGCCGGGGCGGCGGCGCCTATTGCAACGGATGCCGGCAGCAAGGTCTCGACTGCGGGACGCGGTGCCCGTCGCGCAAGGAAGCGCCCCTGACACCGGAAGGTCGGGCGGCGGCGGAGGTCTGCGGCCAGGCTGGCGTCTGGCGCGTCAACGGCTTTTCCGGCCGGGTTGACGGTCTCGACACCGGGGAGGCCCTGAGGCGGATCGTCGGGCAGGGCCTCGACCCGGCGTTGGTCATGGCCTGCCTGACCGCTTTCGAAGCCGGGTTCGTCGCCCGTGCCAACAAGCCTGAAAGCGAAACAGATGAAGAGGATGCCTAGGGATGGCGCCGCGAAACAACGAAGTCGGCATCCGTCTTGTTGCGCGCGACGGCAAGGTGGTGGAAGCGGCGCTGCGGAACTTCGGCAAGGAAGGCGAGGCCGCCCTGAAGCGTATCCAGCGGGCCAGCCAGCCGGCGAATGCCGGTCTCCGGGCGGTGGACGCGGCTGCCGACAGCCTGAAGTCCAGCGCGTCGGGTTTTGCCAGCGCACTCGGCCCGGCAGGCGCCGCGCTTTCCGCACTTGGCCCGATCGGAACCAGCCTGGCGGTAGCCATCGGCGCGCTGACGCTGGGTCTTCGGTCGGCGTCGGCCGAAATTGCGGAGATCGGTTTTGCCGCCCGGCGCGCTGGCATCGACGTGGAATCCTTCCAGGAACTGGCCTTCGTCGCGGAGGAAAACCGCATCGCGGTCGATGCGCTGACGGATGGCATCAAGGAACTGAACCTTCGCGCGGACGAGTTCATTTTCACCGGTGGCGGCTCGGCGGCCGAGGCATTCGAGCGGCTCGGTTTCTCGGCGGAAGAACTTCAAGAGAAGCTGAAGGATCCTTCCGCCCTGCTGGTGGAGATCATCGGCCGGCTGGAGCAGCTCGATACGGCGGCACGGATCCGCATTGCCGACGAGCTTTTCGGCGGCACTGCCGGCGAGCAGTTCGTCGCCCTGATCGACCAGGGCGCGGAGGGGATTCGCCAGACCATATCGGAAGCGCATGAATTAGGTCGCGTTCAGACCGAAGAGATTATCAAGTCTGCCGAGCAAATAGATAAGATATATGTTCGCATTTCCAGAACTATATCCGATCAGTGGAATAGTGCTCTCGTTAATGTTGCAAATTCGACGTATGAGTTATTCGATTTCCTACAAGACAACGAAAATCTGACTGATCGATCGCTTCTGAGAAAGTTGAACGATACAAACAATGAAATAAACGAAGCCTTTGAAAAACTAAAAGATATCGACAGACAACTAGAAGGCAGAATCTTTGCTGCTCAAAGGCGAGAGTTGGAGCGTCTTCGTGATCAGACGCTTGCGGAAATCGGCAATCTCAACGCCATCAGGCAGGAATACGAGGCGGAGATCAAGCGACGGGAAGTCGGTGCCGGCACTTCCGCGAGCGGCAACCGGGAACCAAGCCGAGAGGCGCAAGAACGAGCGCGAGAGATCCTTGAAGGTCTCGTAACGGAGGGAGAAAAATACAAGGAGCTGCTTGAGGAAATCGGCCGTCTGGAAAGCCAGGGCCTGCTGACCGCCGAACAGGGGGCGGCGGCGCGCAGGAAAGCCGAGGAAGACTACCAGAAGATCGTCGAGCGCGGCACTCGGACCAAGAGCGACGCCGACCGGGAAGCGGCGCGCATGCTGCGCGAGGTGGAGGGCATCCTCCGGGCCGCCAATACGCCGGCGGAAGAACTGGAAGATCGGCTTGCCCGGATCTCCGAATTGCAGTCCGCCGGGACGTTCGATCGGGCGGTCGGCGGCGACGGCGCGCAGGCGGGTGTTGGCGATGATGAGGCCTTCCGCGCGCGTGTGGCGGCCTTTCGCGAATATCTCGAGGCCGCCGAGGATACGGAAGAGGCGCTCCTGCGCGTGCAGGACATCGCCGAAAACGGAATCGGCGCAGGTGCCGCGGCGGCGCAAATCGCATTGCTTGAGCGCCGCGCCGACAGCTTCAAGGATGCGATGGTGGAGGCCGGCAACACGATTGCCGACGCCCTGACGGACGCGATTTTCGAGGCGAGAAGTTTCGGGGATCTTCTGAAGAACCTCGCGCTGCAGATCACAAGGGATTTCACGAACGACACGCTTCGCAACCTGCTTGGCGGCACGCCAAACGGCGGTGGCAGTTCGCTAATCTCGACGATCGGGCAGCGTTTCGGCGATCTGATTGCCGGCCGCCGCGAGTTCGGCGGCCCGGTGCAGGCTGGCCGCGCCTATCTGGTTGGCGAAAAGCGGACCGAGGTCTTCGTGCCGGACCAGAACGGACGAATCCTGCCGAGCGTCGACATGCTGTCGCCGTCTCCGGCAGGGTTCGGGCCGGCGGGTATCGGCGCTGCCACTGCCATTCGTGACGGGCTGGCGGAAGGGCTTGCCTCGGTTGCCCGACTGGCGTCCGGGACTGGGGCGGGGACGACCCGGGCCGCGCCACTGCCGCCGATCGTGAATGTCTATTCGCAGGGCAATGTGGAGCCGGACGTGCGGCAGCGCCAGCGGCCTAACGGGCAGCAGGAAATCGACGTCCTGCTGCGGCCGGTGGAGCGTCATATCGCCCAGGGGATTTCGGAGGGCGGCCCGGTGGCATCGGCAATCGAGCGCCGCTTCGGGCTAAGCCGGGCGAACGGACTGACGGGGTAAATGCATGAGTTTGCCAACCTGGCCCGCCGGGGTGCCGCACCAGCCGCTACGGTCGAGCTGGCGCATCAGCCGGCCATTCAATCCGGCGGTGCGGACCGAATTCGAAGCTGGCAACGACCGGGTGCGGCCGGTCGGGACGGTCCAGTACCGGCAAATTGCACAGTCGATCCGGATGACGGATACCGAATTCGCAAGCTTTGACGCCTTTGTCAGCGACGACCTTGAAAAGGGCAGCAAGCGTTTCCGCATGACTGTCTGGCTTGGCGGCAGCTTCGAGGAAAAAACCGTGCAGCTTGCCGGCGAAAACCCTTTCGAGGCGCAGCAGCGCAACCGCGCGGTCATCGTCTCGCTCACGCTCAAGGTGCAGCTTTGACCGAAGATCTTCGAACGCTCGCGATCCGCGAGGCTTACGCCTCGCGGACGTCCGACACGATCCTGCAGACGATCGAGCTCCGCCATCCGGCCTTCGTGAACGGGCAAGGCGCGACGATCGCTCTGCGTTTCGTTCTGAACGGGGAGGACGTAGCCCTTTTGCTGGAAGACGACGCGGTGATGAATGCCGGCGAGACGGTCATGTTCACCGCAATGCCCTTCGGGCTTGAACCGCCCTCGTCCAGCGAGGGGCAGGTGCCTCAGGTCCGTTTCTGGATCGACAATGTTTCGTCGCAGATTCACCCGCATCTGCAGGCGGCGGTCCGCATCCGCGCGCCGATCGTGGCGACCTGGCGGGAATACATCGTCGGTCTGGACGGTCCGCAACAGCGCGTCGACGGCATCGAGCTTCGCAACGTCAAGGTGACGAATGCCCGGGCGACGGCGATTGCGAAACTGAACGACTGGCAAGACAGGCTGTTCCCGGGGAAAGTCTATACCCGGGATGAGTTCCGGACCCTGTCATGAGCGTCTCTCCCGATGCATTGGGCGCGCTTCAGGCGCTCATCGGTTCGCCTTATTCGAATACCGACGAAAGGCCCGGATATCACTGCTGGGGCCTCTTTTGCGAGGTGCAGCGCATCCTCGGGCGCGACGGTCTTCCCCGCATCGTCCTGGAGCGCATGACGGCTGCCTCGCAGGGCGATGCACTGCTGCATCACGGGGAGCGCGAGAACTGGCGCGAGATCCCCGCGCCCGTGCATGGAGCGGCCGTCATGCTCGGCCGCTCGCGACTTCCCATCCATATCGGCGCCTTTGTCGGCATCGACGGAGGCGGCGTCCTTCACGCGACCCCCAAATTGGGGGTCGTCTTCGAAACCCTCGAAACATTGCGGTTTGCGGGATGGCGATATCAAACGTTTCTGGTGCCGGTCACCTGACCGGCCTTGCGGCGCCGGCCGCGCCTTGTACCCCGATTCCCGTGTCGCATGTGTTCGGTATGACCATTGCCGATGCGGTTGCGCATATCCCGGGCGGCCTTGTCTTTTATGTCGAGGTGGACGGGGTGCCGGTCCTTCGCGCTGGGTGGAACAGGATTCTTGCGCCGCGCGAAAACCTCACGGTGATCATTCTTCCGGCTGGCGGTAGCGTGAAGGACGTGCTCGGTATCGTGGCGCTGATCGTTCTGACCGCATTCGCCCCCTACGCCGGCGGACTGATCGCGACCGCGCTCGGCGCTTCGGCCACGGGCCTCGTCGCCGGGATCGCGGGGTCCGTGATTCTTGCCGGCGGCGGTATTCTGATCAACACGCTGCTGGCGCCGCGCCCGTCTGCCTCAGCGGCCGCGCAACTGGAAGCCTCTCCGACCTATTCGACGTCGTTTTCGGGCAATCAGGCGCGGCTTTTCCAACCGATCCCCGTCCAGTATGGCCGCCATATCCTGCGGCCGGACTACGCCTCCGATCCCTATCAGGAGTTCGACGGCAACGATCAGTATCTCTACCTATTGTTCAGCCGGGGCATGGGCCGCTCGGACGTCGAGGATGTGCGGATCGGCGAGACCGTGGTCTGGCGGAAGGACGGCGGCTACACCGGCGCGGTCGACGACCTGGAGATCACATTCTACGATCCCGGCGAGCAAATCGACGCCTTTCCGGTCCAGGTGGAGACCTCGGCGGAAGTAGCCGGGCAACTGCTGGCGAACATCCAGTGGATTGGCCCTTATACGGCCGTGCCGGCAGGCGAGAAAGCGCACGAACTGTCCGTAGATATCATCCTGCCGCAAGGCCTTTATCGCATCAATGACGACGCGAGCCAGGGCAGCGCAACTGTTTCCTTCACCTTCGAATACAGAGAGATCGACGACAGCGGGATTCCGTCCGGCGACTGGATGGTGCTTGCCCAGGACAACGTGACCCTGACAACGGCTACGCCGCACAGGCGTACCTACCGAATGGAAGTGAGCCCCGGTCGCTACGAGGTCCGGGCCCGGCGAGACAATGCCTGGAGCGAGGATGACCGCGTTCAGGACCGCCTAGAATGGGGTGGCCTTCGCGCGCATCTTGACGGGCCTCAGGCATTTTCCGACATCTCGACCATGGCGATGCGCGTTCGGGCGAACGAGCAGCTCACTTCGCAATCGTCGCGGCAGGTGTCGCTGGTACAGACGCGCATCCTGCCCGTATGGGACGGCAACGCATGGGTGGATCAACCGACGCGCTCGATCGCATGGGCGGCGGTAGATATCGCCATGAACCCGGTTTATGGCGCCGGGTTGCAGTCCGCCCGCGTCGATCTGGCGGAGTTCCTGTCCTATGACCAGGTGTGGGAAGCGCGCGGCGATCACTTCGACGGTGTCTTCGACACACGAGGAACCCGCTTCGATGCGATCAATACGGTACTGGCCGCCGGACGAGCGTCGATTTCCTTCCTTGGCGACAAGGTATCCATGGTGCGCGACGAGCAGAGGCAGCTCGCCTCGCAGGTCTTCAGCGACCGAAATATCGTGCGTGGCTCGCTCGAGGTCGAATACATCCTGCACCGCGAGGATTCCGCCGACGACGTGATCGTCGAATACATGGACGAGACGAGCTGGAGCTTGCAGGAAGTCCGTTGTTCGATCGCCCAGTCGGCATCGCAGGTACCTGCGCGGGTGCGAGCTATCGGCCAGACGAACCGAGACCACGTCTGGCGCGAGGGCATGCATCTGGCGGCGGACAATTTCTTCCGGCGTACGACAGTGCGTTTCCGCACGGAGCTGGAAGGCCGCTTGCTGAAACGCGGATCTACGGTGCTTGTCCAGTCGGAAATGCCGCAGACATGGGGATCTGCGGGATTTGTCGAGGCGGTCATCGGCAACGATCTTACGCTGTCGGCAGCTCCCGAAACCGATCCGGCAAACACCTATATCCGCATACGACTGAAGCATGGCGGCGAGTGGGGGCCGGTCAAGGTCAACTTCGTGCCAGGTTCTCGCGTCGTGACGATGGACGCGGGCGATCTTGCGCTGGTGACGGCGCAGATCGGGCCAATCGACGATCACCTGGAGGACAACGGAGACGAGGCACCGACCTACCTCCTCGGCGAAGGTATAGAATTCGCGTTTCGCGGCAAGGTTCTCAAGATGGAGCCGGAACGCGGGCAGGTATCGCTGGAAGTCGTGATCGATGACCCGGCAGTCTATTCGGCGGATCAGGGAATATCGATACCGGCGCTGCCGACCCCGGGCTTGCTGCCGCCATCATCCGGACTGCCGGTCATCACTGATCTTCAGGCACATCGGGAAATAAGCGTTACCGAAAGCCATCTCAGCGTATCGGCGCGGTGGCCGGCAGGGGCAAGGTCGTTTGTCGCTGAAATCTCGTATGACGGGTCGGTTTGGACACCTGTCTACGAGGGGTCTTCGCCGGCTTTTTCGGTCGCAGTGCGCACGGATGCCCTGACGGTCCGGATGGCGGGTGTGGGCTCGGGGCGTGGCCCGTGGGCTTATCAGGCTGTGGCGGCCGTCGCGCCGGAGATCCGTGTGCCGCCGGGCACGCCGATAGAAGCGACGAGCGTCATTGAAGGCTCGGTTGGCCGGGCACAGATGGATGCGGCGGCGCGGTCGCTGCTGGCCTATCTGGACGACGACGAGACCAATCCGGACTCGCTCGCCTATGTCCGCCGGCTGTCTGAGCAGGCGGCCGAGGGCGCGCTGGCTGCGATGATTGCGATCCAGCAGCGATCGGACAAGCTGACGGCGCAGGCGGTGCGCGCCGGCGTGCATTTCCAGGCGGAGGTATCGCGGCTCGACGTTGCGATTGTCACTGAAACCGCAGCGTTGGCTTCGTCAATCCTCGACCTCACTGCGACGGTAGAGGGCAAGGCCGATGCGTCGGCCCTGTCGGCGTTGGACGCCAGGGTGACGACGGCGGAAGGCACGATTACGTCGCAAGCCCTGTCGATCACTCAACTCATGAGCGATCTTTCCGGGCTGACCGGCACGGTCGACGCGAACGCCACGGTCCTGAACGGCCTGACGACGACGGTGATGCAGCAGGGCAACGACATCAGCGCCAATGCGGCAGCGATTACCCAAGTCTCCGCCATGGTCGACGGAGCGACCGCAGGCGGCTTCTACCGGCTTTCGGCGACGGCGGGCACGCTGCCGGCAGGCGTGGCGGCCGAATATGTCGTGCAGCTCAACAGGGGTACGCCGGAGACGCCCGATTTCGAGAGCGCGGGAGAAGTGCTCCAGCTCCTGACCGGGGGCGGCAGCCGCAAGGTCTTCATGGTCGATCAGGTGTTCTTTTCGGACGGCGCAAATATGTCGCGCGGCATCTATTTCGAGAACGGCAAGGCGACGCTGGATGCCGCGAGTGTCGGAACCGTTACCGCCGGTAAAATGCAGTCCGAGGATGGCAAGTTCCTCATCGATCTCGACAACAAACGCATCAGGATCATCGCATGACGACCTATTCGGCCGGCACGATCTCACTTTCGGCCTACACCAATCGCGTGACGGGCAACAGTACGCAGTTCGTCGGCAATGTCAGGCCGGGCGACTGGCTGGTCTGCGACGGCGACGCGGTGATGGAGATCGCCGAGGTCGTCAGCAATACCGAGCTACGGCTTTATTCCGGCTGGCCGCGCGGCAACCGGACCAGCATTGCCTATGTGATCGAGCACACCAATCATCTCCCTGGGCCGCAAGCGGGCGAGGTGGTCTTCAGCGCGGACGGGCAGGCCGGGCGTGTGTCGATCTACTACGGCCCGGAGGATCTGGCGCTGGAGGCCGACCCGTTTTCGGATCTGAGCCGCGTCAAGTTCCATTCGGACTTGCCGTATATTTCGGTGGTGAACGTCATCGAAGGTACGATGAACGTAAATAGCGACGGCGTCGACGCCTATTCGAAGAAGTTCCAGCCGATCTTCAGCCATGGCCTTGGGTATACGCCCCTCGTCTTCGGGGCGATCACCAATGCGCGCAACTATGACTGGTCGCAAACCTATCCGACTTATCTCGGCAATATCACGGTGCCGTGGAGCGGTACTGTACCCCTCGCGGGGTCGCTGCCTGGTAACGGTGAGCCATACACTCATATGACGCTGGATCTCGGTGCCGACATCAACGATGTGTTCCTGATGTTCCGCCGCCAACTGGCGCCGGCAAACACGCCACGGGACGACCTGACGATCGCCTACAAGATCTTCATCACCGACTATTCGATGGAGTCGGGTCTTGCGGTCGGCGGCCCGCCCTACGCACTGATCCTGGACGCTTTGGCCGGTCGTCTCGTCGTGGCGGATGGCAAGTTCGACAGCGAAAAGCGCCAGCTCGTGCTGGACGGTTTTGACGGTGGCGACAGCATCCCGGCGGCGTTCGGCGAGAACGTGGCCTATGGCGAGTTCGACAATTTTCAAATTCCGGTGCCGCATTCGGTCACGCCAAACGCGGCATACCCATTCCCGTCGTCGGGCTATTCCGATGAAAACGACATCTATCACGGGCGGCCGGTGATCGGGATGGGGGCGTGAATGCGGGACTTCGACTATAACGACGGGAGGCTGGTGACGGTCAACAGCGCGGGCAAGACGACGCTCGACACCGACAAGAGAATGCTGCTGATCCCTGACACGATCTTTTCCGGCAGCATCGTCATCCCGCAAAGGACAGTGTCCGGCTCGTCGGGCACGGGCGTCCGCTGGCAGCGGTTTCCGGTTGCCGATGTGGGGCCTTATGCCAGCCTCGCGCAAGGCATGATCCGGGTTACCGGCAACGGCAACTACTACAGCAGCGACCGATGGATGGTGCTCGGCGGCGGGGCCCTGATACAGGCGAACTGGCAGCGCGCGATCAGCCTGCGGTTCTGGCAGACACTTGGCGCCGGCATCATGAACGAGAAGCTTTACCTGATCGCGACCAGCTATTCGGCCTGGACCTCGGCAAGCCTGCCGGTCGTCTTTCCCGCGCTGACGGTCGAATACCGGATGGTTGCCGGCACCTTCAACTGACCTTCCGCCCCACTTTCTGACCTTCCAAAGGCTCGCGATCGCGGGCCTTTTGCTTATCTGGAGACCTGCATGTCCAGCTACAGGATCGGCTTAGCTACGGTCACCAATGGCAGTGCGTCGGTTGCCATTGCCGGCGCAGAGCTGACCAAGGGTGCCAATGCGCGGGTGGGTGATCTTTTCACGCGCGACTGGTCGGCCTTTTATGAAATCGCGGCAATCGGCGGCGATGAGGCGCTGACGCTCGACCGGCCCTATGCCGGCGCGACGGCGACTGGCGTTACCTATGCGATCCTTAAAGTGTCTGTGGCCCGCCACACGGCGGCGGCGGTGCTGGAGCAGGTGGGGGCGCTGGCGACGGCCACGGCGTCCGTGCTGTCGGTCAGCGGCGACGACAAGCTTCTGAGCCTCGACAAGGCGGAAGCGGCCGGCGCAGCGGGCCTGCTGTTACAGCGGGGCGGGGCGCACCGTTTTCGGCTTGGGCTGTTCGGCTCGGACGATCTCAAGATCCAGCGCTCGCCTTCCGGATCGGGCAATGACTATGTCGACGTGCTGTCGATCGCGCAGGCAACGGGTGCGTTGACGCTTACGGGCGTCACGCTCGCCAATCCGGCCGTAACCGGCGCGGCTCTGTTCGCCGCCGGCAGCGCCG
>NZ_JACFXV010000007.1 GCF_014050225.1 Stappia albiluteola
CGGGTCAAGCCCGCGTATGACGAGCCGAGAGGTTGCGGCAGAAGAGCACCCACAATCTCTGTCATGCCCGGCTCGACCGGGCATCCAGTAACCGCGAAGGCTGGAGATTCAATCGCTGTCGCAGGCGGTTACTGGTTCCGCTGAATTCACGAAACAAGTGCAACACCTGCTAAGGTGTTGCCGCGATGGGACAAAGTTACGATCAGTTGAGCCTGCGGGA
>NZ_JACFXV010000070.1 GCF_014050225.1 Stappia albiluteola
CTGACCGCCGGATCACAAGCAATCACGCATGACAAAAGGGCTGCCATTCGGCGGCTCTTTCTCGTTTTAGGAGCCCCCATGAACCGCACCGGTTTTTTTGAGGCCATCCGCAAGTCGCTTTTCGGCGGACACCTGACGCAATCCGAGGTCGACGGGATCAACGTCATTCTCGACCAGTGGCGCGATCTCTACCCGGACGCGCCGGCCCACTGGATCGCCAACAGCCTGGCGCAGATCCACCACGAGACCGGCGGCCGCATGGTTCCGATCAAGGAGACCGTGCAGGCCTATCACAAGGACGCCAATCCCCACGATATCACGGTTGAATCCCGGCTCGACGCGGCCTTCGCCAAGGGTCAGTTGCCCTGGGTGCGGACGCCATATTGGCGCGACGGATGGTTCGGCCGTGGGCTGATCCAGATCACGCACCGCGACAACTATGCCCGGCTTGGCAGGCGCCTCGGCGTCGACCTGGTCGGCAACCGCAATCTGGCGCTCGATCCGGTGGTTTCCGCGCAAATCGCCATCGTCGGCATGGTCGATGGCCTGTTCACAGGCAAGCGGCTTGCCGATTACCACTTCCCTGCCGCGCTGGAAGAACCGGAAAAGTCGAACCCGCGCCGCATCGTCAACGGCAAGGACGGCAAAGACATGACCGTCGCGGCCCTTCATCGCCGGTATTTCGAGGCGTTGCAAAGGGCCGCCTACGAGCCGCGCAAGGTGGTGGCGGTTCCGCCGCCGCCGGATATCCCGAAACCCGAGCCGAAGCCGCAACAGCCCGCCGCGAGCGGGCTTTTTGCTGCCCTCGTCAAGATCATCGCAGCGCTTTTCGAAAGGAAGACCCGATGAACCGCCTCGCCGAATACCGCAAGCTGATCGCCGCGATCGTCGGGCTTGTGGTGATGATCCTCTATCGCCGCTTCGGCGTCGACCTGATGGGGGCTGAAACTCTGCTGGTGGACCTCATTGTCAGCGGCCTTGCGGCCTTTGGCGTCTGGTTCGTCCCGAACGATCGGCCGGCCGGCGAATGACCGGCCTCCTCGCGCTCGGCCGCTGGCTTCTGGCGACGGAAGCCGGCCGCTTCATCCTGCTGCTCGCCGTCGCGGCAGCCGTCATCCTCACCATCAACAACCGGGCCTATGACCGTGGTCACGCGGCGGCGACAGCCGAAGCCCGGCAGGCAACAGAAAGGGCAATCCATGACCTTGCCACCGCTGCCGACAAGGCTCGTTTTCTCCGCCGCCTTTGCGTTGATGGCGGCGGGGTGTGGGACTTCGCCGCCGGCCGATGCGGCCCGGCCGACGCTGGCGCGCTCGGCAAGGGCGATCGTCGGGACGTCCCTGATCGGCGCGCGGGGAGCGACCCCGGCGGACCAGGAGGCGATTGACGCCACGGCGGCCGGCCTGTGCGGTGCGGCGGTCTGGACCAGGGCGGAATGCCGGAAACATCAGCAGGCGGCGGCCGTGGCGCCATGAATAAAATTGGGGGCGTAATGACGAATTCGGATCTCTCGCAGCTCCACCGCGATGTCGGCGGGCTCATCGCAGAAGTAAAGGGGCTGCGCGAGGACTTTGCCCGGTCGGATCACAAATCGGCGGAGTCCCGCGCAATCGTCCACCGGCGTCTGAACGAGTTGACGGAGCGAACGGTGGCGCTCGAAACCAAGGTCAGCGGCATAAACGTCAGGATCAATGACGATATCTCGCCTGTCGTGGACGAGGTGTCGCGCTGGAAACAACGGGGGCTCGGGGCGCTGGGAATGGCAGGCATCGCCGGATCCATGCTCGGTGCCGTCGTGACCGGCTATTGGCGTGAGATCGTTCACGTCCTGCTTGGCAAGTGGCCGGCTTGATCCGCCGGCCCGGATCGTCCAAATCATTCGAATGGACGATGCGAAACAGGGCGAAGGCGAAACGCGACTGGAGACCCTTGGCGACATAAAGCGCCACGGGTACAGGCTGGCGGTGCACTGTCTCAACACGGCGTGCGGGCGGGGCAGATACGTCGACATCGATGTCGCGATCGCGAAGCTCGGATCAACGTATCGCTTTGCCGGCAAGGACGGGATGCGTGGCGTCTATGGCTGCTCGTCATGCCGGGAAGAGGGAAGGCCGCACCGGAATACCGCCGTCCATCTTCACATCCCCCCGCGATGACAGGCTCCGCTTTGATTCTTGCTGTGCGGTGGGTGTCGGAATGCGCATCTAGGCTCGTGGCGTCGTTTTAAACGGCGACACGAGCCCCAATCGGCGGTCGTAGTATTCGATTAACGAAGGCTCGAGGATCTCGGACTGGTTGTCCGATGGGTGAATGACATAACGCCCGCTATCCGCAACAAGCTTGATGACCGGCACCATGCCAATTTCATGGTCGGCCTGAATTCCATTTGTGCAATAGCCGCCGCTGTCCCTCACCCATGCCATATATTGGCCAAGGGTAACGGATTTGGTCATGAAAACCCTAAGCTACCAAAGCCTCTGATCGCGAAATCGAGCTGTTGTCATAAAGCGCGTGAAAGACCGCCGGCGCCGGCCCGATATCGAAAATGCTCGCGCCGCGCTGCTTGGCTTCGCGCAATTCCGCGCGCAATACGACTCCGAACCGCTTCTCGGCTTCTTCGAGATCGCGGCCTTGCGCGCATAGATCGACTTCGAGCCCTTGGGCGATATAGTGGTCGCCTTCACGAAAAATGACGACTCGTATCACCGTGTCTGTCGCCTTCATGATCCTCTCCCTCATTGCGGGACCGGGTATCTAGACCTCTATCCCGCATCAATCAAGTTAACAAATTTTGTACAGATGCGCATAGTGGCTTTGAGTATGAGGTAAAGTTCAGGTTTTCCCTCAACTTTGGCAGGCCAGAGCGACCGGGG
Source organism: Stappia albiluteola (assembly GCF_014050225.1). GTDB lineage: Bacteria > Pseudomonadota > Alphaproteobacteria > Rhizobiales > Stappiaceae > Hongsoonwoonella > Hongsoonwoonella albiluteola. Next base: position 2,874 of record NZ_JACFXV010000070.1, read on the forward strand.
AAATTTTGCAGTCTCGACAGTGCGCCCGAGAGTCGTTGAGGCGTCAATCGGCCTCGGACGTAGGTAAGTGGCTTGGCCGGGCGACAACCTTGAGACGCTCGATCACATCGTCGAGCGCGGCGGCGCGCTCCTCGGCCAAACGCCMGAGATCCATCGCCATGCCGGGCGTCAGGTCGGATGCTCCGGCCGCCAGCCGGCGAATGTGCCGGTCCGAAACATCCAGGTCGCGGGCCATGTCTGACTGCCAGCGAGGCCCGTAAAGGGCCTCGCCAACGTCGCGGATCAACTTGCTGCTCATCAAAGTGCCTCACACCAGGCGACGAATTCCGCCTTGAGATCTTCACTCAGCCAGTGGCCGCGCTGAGGATTGGCAATCCAGATATTGCCGTCCTCGCTGACCTCGACTTCGGAGGCGTTGCACCATTCGGTCACAAACTCCTCGATCGTGCGGCCGTCGGCTTCGACATTGGCCTTGATGGTCAGGATGGCTTCGTTCGTGGTCATCTCCGGGTCTCCTTACCCTTGAGCGGCGGGGCCGATCCCCTTCCGTCTATGTCCTATATTTAGGACATAAGAATGCGGTCGTCAAGCGAAAAAATCCTAAGCGATTGCCGCGAAAACAAGCCCGCCCCGGTCCGCGCCGGGGCGGGTTTCTGGCGTTCAGGACTCGCTGTGCTCGAAATCGGCGTCCGGTTCGAGATCTTCCGTTTCGATGCCCAATACGGCGAGCCTGTCGATGGTTTCGGGCGTGCACTGTGTGACGATATAGATCGAGCCGCCGGCGCTGACGAATTCAACGAAGTTTGCCAGCACCGAAGCGATATCCGCTCTGGCCATCACACCCCCTTAGGTACTTATTACGACCCGGGGAGCCTCGCTCTTGTATGATTTTTCAGCAAATGAGATTGCGGCGAATATATTCAAAATCACGATAGCATAACGGAATTTATTCACGGTCGAAGGGTCTTGCCGCTCAGGATCGCGCGCGCGGATTTGAGAAAGTCCTGCACAAGGAACTCCTCATCTTCGTCAAGCCCGCAGCTCACCAAGACGGATGCCAGCTCTCGATAGATCACCAACGCGGTGCGTCTCAGCGTTTCCTCGTCCAGTGGCAGAAGCTCGCGTGACGGGCGCAAAACCCTGTCGGTGATCGCATCCGCGATGACCTGCTGAACCTGCCTGTAGCTTTCCCTTTGTGCATGCGTGCCCTTCGTTATGGCCGCACGAAAGGCGATGTAGAACGGCAAGCGAGGCATCATCCAGCCGATGACCGTTCCGGCATAGGCATCCATCCTGGAGGTCAGGCACTCGCCGTTGACGGCCCTCATCGCCGGGATGGCGCTTTCCCGGACCAGATGCAGCCACGCCTCGACCAGCAGGTTATCCCTGTTCTCGAATTGGCCGATCAGATCCCGGATCGGGATTTGCGTCTCTCTCGCGATCTCGCCAAGCGTCGCCGTCACGCCGCGGTGCTCAAGAACAGGAGCCGCCGCGGCGATAGCCGACATGCGGTCATAGGCATCCCGGTTGAGCAGGGTATCGATCGAAACGCCGGCGGCGTCGGCAAGAGCGATCAGGCGTGTCGATCCGATGTCATGGGAGTTGTTGCGCAGAAACGCCGCAAGCCAATCCGAAGACAGGCCGGCCCTGCGGCACCAGGCCGAGGCGCTTGTTCCCGTCGCGTCGATATGGTCGCGGAGCGCCCTTCTCAGGCGTTCTTCTCGGTCCATTGTTCACTCGTTCGTGACCAAGAAGATTACATGTCAAAAATGCGGAGCGTGCGACTAAGCAATGGTTGTGAGCGGCGGGAAACTCAATGCAATAGGCGAATTGGTGCGGAACTGGTGCGCGGCGCCATATTTGGGAGATTGAATGACGGGTAAGCCTTTGTTTTTATTGGTCGGAGTGGCAGGATTCGAACCTGCGACCCCCTCGTCCCGAACGACTAAAGCCCTATGATTTTCGCTGAAAGATCGATGATTTTGCTATCGGAATCCCTAGGATCTTCCTCTTTCGTTCCGTTGTTTCTGTCCGGTTTCTGTCCGGGCCGGCGTGTTATCCCCTCGGACGCCCCGCGAAGGTGCTGCGGATGATGATGGCCGTAAACGCTCTTCAGCGTATCGGGTGTCATTCCCAGATAGCCGGACGCTTCCCAAAGATCGGTGCCGGACTGCATTAGCCAGGTAGCAGCGGTGTGGCGAAGGGTGTGCGGCGTCACGTCGTCGCCGACTTTGGCGTCAGTGACGACGGCCCGGAAGGCTTTGCTGATTGACGTGACGGGTGCGCCATTCCATTCAACAACGAAGGTCTGGCCGTTCTTCCTTGCCCACCGCCGCAAGTGGGCAAGCAGCCGTGACGGCAACGGAACGGGCGGCTGGCGCTTTTTTGTTTCCCGCGTCTTTTCCGGTCGGCGATAAAAGACGCCGCGCTCAAGATCTATCCACGGGTGACCGGTTGTTGGCCGCAGTGCGGCAGAGCAAACGGCGGCCGATCGAGTGCCGCTATAGAGCGCGACCAGAATAAACCGCGCGATGTGTCGGCGAGTGTAGCGATCGGTGGCTCGAAGATTCTGAATTTCCCGATAGCGCCATGCGGCCCAAATCATCCTTGCGACTTCCGAACGTGTCAGCCATCGTTCCCTTGGCAGGCTTTTCTCGGGCAAGGCGATTGACACGATTTCCGAGCAATAGCCTTCGCGTCGATGGTGATTGATCGCCGCGCGGAGATCTTCCAGCTCGCGGCGAGACGCACTGAGTGATGGCCGATGGTCGGCATAAGCCCGGCATAAGGCGCCGTTAATTTCGGCGAGTGTCTTTTCCGCGAAAAAGTCGAGCAGGAATTCGATCCGCGCGGCCGTTTCATGCGGTCTTGCGTGCTTGGGCGCGACCTCGGCGGCGTAGAGGTTCAGGACGTCGGCGATCAGGATCTCTGCCGGCGCCCTGTTGTTTTTGCGCGAGACGCTGTGCTTTGAGACGATGTAGTCGGCGAGGGCCTTTTCAGCGCTTGCACGGTCGCCCTCGCTGCAGCCAGTGCGACGCTTGACTGATCCGTCCCGGATGATCCAGACGCGTTCGTCGGGGATAAGGTAGAGGCGGGGGCCTTTTGGCTTTCGCGGCATAATGATCTCATTTCCTCGATCGCGCGAAGCGTCACAAATTGACGCCGGCCGATCCTTTCGATCACAAGCCTGCCTCGCGCGGCTTCAGCCCGAAGAGTAGCCGGCTTGATCGTGCCACGAAACACCAGCCGGCACGCCTCTTCAAGTGTCATTGGCGCGTTCTCATCCATATCGTAAGCAAGTGTGGCCACCGCTCACCCCCTGCCGTTGATGCCGATCAGGCTAAGGCGCTTGAGCAGCTCTTCGCGGGCGACGTCCTGTCCCCATGGCCTGATGCGGGTCGGCAGGGGCATGGGCATCGGCTCCGGCCAGCCCGCGCCCTGCGCCGGCGCCAGAAGGTCGCGCCGTTCGGTGGCGAGCAGCGCGTCGTCTATCGCCCGCACCTGGCGGGCGACGTCCTGATAGGCGGCGACGTCGATAAAAGGCGGGATGCCGGCGGCGGCAAAGATCGCCGTGTCGAGATGGGCTTTTACCCGTACGATCAGCCCCACGATTTCGCCAGGGTGGATATGCATCGCCTGCAGCAGCCTTGCCGCCGGCGTGGTGATGTCGCCGATATAGGCCTCGTGAAAATCATGCAGCAGGGCGAAAGGTTTTACCCGCTCTTCGGAGGCGGCGTCATAAGCCAGGCAGCAATGCTGGGCGACGGTATAGAGCACGTTCGGCGTGGCGCCGTCGAACCTGGCGATCTTGCAAAGGGCCTCGACCAGGTCGGGGAAATAGACTTCCTCGGGCTTGAGGTTCGCCAGGTCGACCATGCGGCCGGATGCCATCTGTTTCCAGACGGGTAGACGGGCCGCGGCGACTGGGTTTTTGACGGGGGCGTTCATGCGCGCGTCTCCATCTTCGGGGGCCATTGGTCTTGGGAAAGGTTTTCAACCAACTGCGGGTTTCGCCAAAGGACAGGCTTGTCGTAGTCGGGGTGTGGTTCGTTCTGGGAAATCGCCAGGGCGAAGGCCTCGGCCGCTGACCTGGTTTCGCGTCGGATCCGTGGGCCGACGACGAGCTGCCGCTTGACGCTTTCCATGAGTTGGCGAAGGAGCGAAGGTGCTGCGCCTTCAGTAAGGTCCGACAACTCGCTGAGCAGATCCTCATCGAACGAGTAGGGCATGCCGTAGCGCTTGAGGATCGCGAAGCGGGCGTCGTCATCGGGCAGGTCGACGGATATCTGCATGCCGAATCTGCGCCAGAGAGCCGGGTCCAGGCTTTCGGGGCGATTGGTTGCGGCGATCAGGATCCCGTTGAATGTCTCGATCTTGCGCAGCAGCACGGTGAGCATCGAGTTGCGCCCATTCTGTGCACCGCCGCCGCTGTCCTCCTGCCTCTTGCCGCCGATTGCATCGATCTCGTCCAGAAAGACAACGCACCGGTCTTCTGATGTGGCCAGCGCATTGAACAGGGCGGCCGCGTTTCTTTCGCTGGCACCGAGAAATGCCTCGTACAGCATCTCACTGCCGACATTGACCATCGGGATACCAAGGCGCGCGGCCAGGTGATGGGCAAGGGTCGTCTTGCCGCATCCCGGAGGGCCGGACAGCAGGGCGGAAGTGCGTGGCGTCAGCCGCGCTGCCTTGAGTTCCTCGGCCGTGTTGATCTCCACCAGCCATTCGTAAATCGCTGAACGGACACTGACGCCAAGGATCGGCTCGTCCGCCTCGCCCGGCGACAACACTTCGGCCTGGTTGCCGAGTAGCCTGCGAAGCCGTTCTGTCGCGGCAAGGGTGGAAGGTTTGCGGGCGTGAGCGTTCATCCTTCGTCCCCTTCGTCGCCGGGTGTCTTCTTTGGCTTTTTGGATTTGCGGCGCCAGGCTTCGGGGATCCCCATACCGTCCGACCCGTTTTCGGCGCACCAGCCTTCGTCCCATGCGGCGCGGCGCGGATCGTCGGCGACATAGGGGTTTTCAATGACCTTGCGGCCTTCGCGGGCGGCTTCCCGGCCTTTCTCGCGGGCCTCGTCGATCGTTTCCTGGGGCATTTCGCCGCCCTGCTCGATATCGGACTGCTCGGTATCGTCGTCGTCCGGCGGGCTGTCCTCGGTTATGCGCTTGCGCGCTGCATTGCCGAGCGGAGTGCCTCCCAGCATGCCGAGATTGGCGCGGTAGATATCGGCTACGGCTTCCGTTTCCTCGCGCGCTTCTCGTTCGGTTGCCGTTTCCATCGATTCCCTTACGACGACACGTAGCGCCTTCCGGTCAAAGCCCATCGACTTGGCTTCGGCGTAGACGTCCTTGATGTCGTCGGCGATGGTCTTTTTCTCTTCCTCGAGGCGGACGATCCGGTCGCGGAAAGAGCGCAGATGCTCGCTGGCTGGCGTGTTTTGCCCGTGCATGGGGAGTATCCTTTCGGCGATCAGGCGGCGGCGCGGGGCTGTTCGGCAGTGAGGGAGCGCAGCAGGGCGACGGCTTCGTCGCGTTCGCCGCGCATCGGCATGAGCACGAAGTCCACACCACTGTCAGAGACGATGCGAACCGGACCGCCTTCTTCGCCGGCCGTGCATTCGATAGTCAGCAGATCGCCCCGACAGGCGAGGCAGGCCTCCGTGAGGTACTGTCGGTCAAAGGCGTGAAACCACTCGGGTGTTTTTGTGGACGACTCGACGGACAATACCCGGAAGCCGCTGAGGTCATGCCGGCTGTTGTAGCTAAGAACCGCCTTGCCCTTGCCGACAGCGATGTCGATCCGCGTCGATCTATGGCCCCACGGGATACGCCGCATCGCCGACAGAAGTTCGGCCCGGTCGAAGCTGATCATGTCCGGCTGCCGTTCGCCGAACTTCGGCACGACGCGGCGCCAGTCCGGAAACTTGCCATCGATCGTGCTGGTGATGATGCGGCCGCCGACGAGCGGCACTTCGAAATTCTCCCCCTCGCGCAGCAGGATCGGCCCGGCGAAGGGCATGGCCGTCAATGCGGGGACGATCATGCGCGGCAGGATGCAAAGCTGGTCGGGCGGGTCCATCTCACCCTGCGCCGCCGGGCTCCATTCGGCCCCCGCATCGATGGCGATCAGCCGGTGACCGTCGGTCGATACGAGCTTGACCTTGTCGGCGCCTTCGGCAACGTCCAGGCAGACGCCGTTGAGGTAATAGCGCGTCTCTTCGGTCGAAACGACACGCAGCGCCCGTTTCAACCTGTCGCGAAAGGCTGCCTCGTCGGCAAGCGTCAAGGTGCCGATCACGGGCCTGGTGGAAAGGTTATCTTCGGGAAAGTCACTGACCGGTGGTGTGATCAGCGTCGTGCGGCCGTCCGGGTCGCTCACCGTCAGCTCGGTGCCGCCGGCCGCCTGCTCGATGGTGATGGGCGTGCCGGCGGCGTGATTGGCGACAAGCATGCGGGCAAGGTTGAACGGCAGCAGCGCGCGGCCGGGCGCGTGGACGCGCGCCGGCAGGCTGAGCGTCAGCCAGGCGCCAAGGTCCGTCACGGTCAGGGTGACCGCGTTGTCCTTCGCCTCGACAAGCGCGCAGCCGAGAACAGGGATTTTCGACCTGTGAAGCCGGATGCGCGACAGCAGCGACAGAACCTTGCGCAGGTCGCCGGCGGGGGTCTCGATCTTGAGCAAATCAGACATTGCATTGACCTCCTGAAACGAGGGGGAAATGCCGATGGGGCGGCGTGCGTCAGCGGCCGTCGTTGCGGCGGCTGAGCGATTTTGCTTTCGCGCGGATGCGGCCGGCGTTGCGCTCGAGCGCCTTGCCGAGGCCCGGATCGCCGACGTCATAGGCGGCCTGCGCGTCGACCGTGTAATCCTCGACCAGCAGCTCCAGCCTGACGCGGCGGTCGGCAACCTTGCGCCGGTGGCAAAGGGTGGCGGCGGCATCGATCGTCACGGGAAGGGCGGCGGTCATTGGCCGTCGTCCTTTGCGAATTCGCGGTTTATCAGGTGAAAGAGGGCTTCGGCCCCGTCCAGAAATCCGCGCGCCCGCGCGCGCTCGCTGGCGAGAGAAAGCGCCGTCGAACAGCAAACCAAGCCGAGAAGGGCCATGCCTAGCATTCCAGAATCATGATTTTCCGGAACGTGGAAGGAGATGCCGAAGAAGACGCCGCCAAGGACGCATAGGCAGACAGGGAAGGCGTCGTATATGGCGCGGCCAAGGCCGATGAACGCTCGCTTTATGAGGTTTGTGCAACGGTTCACCGGGCCACCTCCGGCATGGCGTTGTGCTCGACGCCGTCGAGAAGACGGCCGGCGCGGGATTTGCCGATGCGGGAGACTGTGTCGTCATCGACTTCGTCGCACCACATAGGCCGATAAGGTTCACCCCAATGGCCGCCTTCCCAATCCCTGTGGTCAAAGCGGCTTATTTCCGGGTTGTCGTCGATGTTCCAGCCATCGACGGCGCCCACTTGCGGCGCCCATTCGCCCCATTGTTTGAAGAAGAAAGCGGTGCCGGCGGCGGCGCATTGGTCGCGGATGGATCGCGCCCAATCCGGATGCATCGGCCGTGCGTCGGGGCCGCTTTCGCCGCCGACGATTATCCAGTCGATGCCATCAAGCCATGTCAGCCACTCATTCCCGGGGATTCCCTCCTGGAACGCCAAAAAATCCACCGGCCCGAGAAGCGGCTCGGCGCTGACAAAGCGGATGGCGGTCGGGGTGGCGAGCAGGTCGGGAATGCGCTCGTCGGCGCGGGTCTGGTCCTCGACGGAGACGCCAATCCAGACGTTCGTCAGAGGCCAATTTGCGGGTTGAGTGCAGCCGATTATTGGCGATGCCCGCCAATTGCCTCGCTGCCATCCTGGGTGTCCATCTGGTAGATGACGGCCAACAACCGTCGCCATATCGGCGACCCTGAACGGCGTATTGGGGTCTCTCAGATATTCCCGCATCCTTTTGCTGCGCTTGGTCAGCACCTGGAATGTGTGCTGCGGGCAAAGCGCCATGATGGCGAAAACCTCGTCGAGCACTTCGTCCGGCACGGCCTCATGAAACAGGTCGCCATGAGCGGCGACGAAGATGCGCCGCGGCCGCTTCCAGCGCAGGGGCTGGTCAAGCCATTGCTCGTTGAACCGCACCTCGCCCGTCCAGACCGGGCCGGCCTTGCTC
>NZ_JACFXV010000008.1 GCF_014050225.1 Stappia albiluteola
GCAGCGATAGCCGGTCTCGGCTCCCAGCAGGAGGCGCTCGGGTCGAACCCGGCCGCAACAGGTGTCATCCGTGGCCTGGAGCAGGAAATCGACGCCCTCAGCAAGACAGCCGAACAAAGGCGGCTTGATCAGGAGCTGAAGAAGGCCGGTGTAGCCCTTGCCTCGCAGGAGGGGCAGAGCATTGCCAACAATGTCCGGCAGCTTTTCGAGCGCAAGGCGGCGATCGAGGCGGAGGAAGAAGCCCGCCGCAAGGCGGAACTGGCAGCAAACAGGGCCGCGGCCCGCGGTATCCGGGAGCAAGACACGGCGCGGCAGCGCGTTCAGGATCTGAGCACCGCGCTTGACGATGAACTGGCGATCCTGCGCACGAGCGATCCGGTCATGCGCGAAATGATCCGGTTGCGCCACATACTGGCGGCTGCGACCGACGAAGAGCGGGCGATCCTGGAGAAGAAGATCGAGCTCAATGTACTGGAGGCCGAAGCCTACAGCGATTTTCAGGAAAACGCAGCGATCGTGCGAGGGGCGGTCTCGGATATCGTCAGCGGATTGCGCAATGGCGAGAACGCCTTCGAGGTTCTCGCCGATACCGCGCTGCGCGCGCT
>NZ_JACFXV010000009.1 GCF_014050225.1 Stappia albiluteola
TCTTTACCCGCTCCCGCAGGCTCAACTGATCGTAACTTTGTCCCATCGCGGCAACACCTTAGCAGGTGTTGCACTTGTTTCGTGAATTCAGCGGATCCAGTAAACGCATGCACTTGCGGCTAAATCTCCGGAGCTGGCGGTTACTGGATGCCCGGTCGAGCCGGGCATGACAGGATATGCTGCGGCCTTCGGGTGGATCGCCGGATCTGGGCCCGGCGAAGACGAGCGGAG